>JBFXEV010000001.1:0-9983 GCA_050179755.1 Candidatus Babeliales bacterium
CGTATTTAATATTTCATTACAGCAAAATCCTACTGAACCGGTGGCTAAATTCTCTATCAAGCTCCAGGTGAATTCAAAATTACTTTGTGTTTGCGCACAACAAGTAGTTAATGTATTGTTAAGATCAATAATTAAGCTAAAGGTGAATTCAAAATTACTTTCAGTGCTTTGGCAACATGCATCTATTTTGGACCACGTGATATTAAAATCTCTGCTCAATGTACTAAGTATTTCATCACAACAAAAAATTATACCAGATCCCGTACACATATGCTGAATCAAACTCCAAGTAAATTCAAAGTTACTTTGAGTTTGCGCACAACACGTAGTAAGCGTAGTATTAAGATCACCAATTAAACTCCAGGTAATCACAAAATCTCTACTTAACGTGTTTAAAATTTCATCACAACAAAAAGCCCCGGATCCGCTACAAATATTTTCTATTAAGCTCCAAGTAAATTCAAAGTTGCTTTGTGTCTGTGCACAACATGTAGTCAACGTCTTGTTTAGATCAATAATGAGACTAAACGTTCGGTCAAAGTTACTTTCAGTACTATTACAACAGGCATCTATTTTAGACCATGTTATATTAAAATCTCTACTTAATGTTGATAGTATTTCATCACAACAAAAAATTATACCTGATCCCGTGCACATATGCTGAATGAGGCTCCAGGTAAATTCAAAATTGCTTTGTGTCTGCTGACAACACGTAGTAAGCGTGGTGTTGAGATCATCAATCAAACTCCAGGTGATAGCAAAATCTCTGCTTAACGTATTTAAAATTTCATCACAGCAAAATGCTCCAGAACCTGTGCAGATTCTCTCTATTAAACTCCACGTAAATTCAAAGTTGCTTTGCGTTTGTGCGCAGCATGTAGTCAAGGTATTATTAAGATCATTGAGTAAACTAAACGTATGTTTAAAATTACTTTGTGTTATCTTGCAACAACGATCCACCTTATCACCCAATGAGCCAAAGCCATCACTCAGCGTTTCTTGAAGATCAGCACAACAGGCGGTAAAAGAAATATTTAAATTTTCAATTAAACTCCACGTAAATTCAAAATTACTTTGAGTTTGTTTACAACAAGCAATAATAATAGTTTGCGTATCAAAAATATCGTCTGCCAAATCATCACAGCAATCTAAAATTGCCGATGAATTATTAGTAGGACGTAATGCTGATTGTAATTTTAATGAATCTTGCGCACTCACAGGCAATATATGTATACATAAAAAAAGGATAATACTGCAAAGATTAATACCTTTTTTTATAGAAAATAGTGCGTTCATTATGATCCCTTTTTGTTTACTTCAAAAGTGCTTCTTACACTTCAAGATTATAACCTCGCTTTTGTTTGTCAAGGGAGTAATAAGGATTAAAAAACAGTAGGCCAGAACACACAAAAGCATTCTGGCCTATTTGTTAATCAGCTATATAGTTATAATGTTAATGTTGGTGGCACTTTCTTATAAGAACAACTAGTAAAGTTCTTAAAGTTCGCCTCTGCTCTAAATGCCCACATACCAATAAAGTTACCTGCTACAGACCCTGAACTAGGATTTAATAGAATAAATTGATCATCAACAAATACAGCAGTTTGCTGCCCAATTTTAACCAAACGAACTTTATAGTATTGATCTAATACTAGTGGGAATGTCACGTTAGTTTGTGAACCACCAAAGTACGTATCCACTCTCACAAATGAAGTACCTGTAAGCGCGCCAGTTCCATCTGTTGCAAAGCTAAACCACATAACGATCGCACCATTGTTATTATTTGGACTTCCATTCCAACGTGACACTAACCCCACCGCACAATCCGGTTGATTTGCTGCCTGCGGAAACGGTATCTCAATATCACATTCTATAACTTCAAATGCTTGACTTACCGGCAAATGATAACGCAAGAAGCTGGAAACCGGATCAGACCCAAGGTTACCTGATATCGTGTTTACATGATCACCAATTTGAGTCCATGTACCCGATGCTTGCACAAATTTAGCAAGTGATCTGGTGTGCATAAACATTCGTTTACCTTATTAAAGCAGCCACCACAGCATTCCTCTGGGCATATGTTCGGACATGGTGCATTAGGATCAACTACTGTTACATATACAGTAGCCTGGCTACATAAACCATTAGTATCACATACTTGGTATACAAAACTATCAGTTCCAAGGAATCCTGAATCTGGTAGATACGTTATTACTCCGTTTAACGGATTAACATTAGTAATAATACCATTGCTTGGGTTAGAAATAATTGTCACTGTCGCTGGATCTAGTGGCGCGCTACCGGTTAAGTCATTAAGAAGTACACTAATATTCACCGGCGTATTGAGCGGGGTTATGGCAGAATCATTAAGCGCAGTTGGTCCCGTAATTACCTCTTGATCAACCATCACATGTATAGTTGCACTCGCCACACAACCATTGCTATCGGTCACCGTATAAGGTATTGATACAGTGCCAGTAAAACCATTTGCTGGTGTGAATGTACACAGTCCTGAACCCGGATTTGGCACCGTCACCACGCCTTCTAATACGCTCGGCGGCGTAAAGTTGAAGGAAAACAAATCTAACGTACCACCAACTGAATAATCATTAGAAGCCCAATCAATAATCACCGCAGTATTTTCAAGTGTGCTTGCCATATCATCTAATGCTTTTGCATACGTGACGGAGATTGTTTTTTGTACTTGATCACTATCACCATCGCCCAATAATAAAAGATCCCAACTGATAGAGGATAATGTAGAACACACTTCTACCACAAGCGTTTCAGTTTGACCAACCATTAATGATCCAATTTGCCATTCACCAGTCTCAGGATCAAAGGTTCCTTGACTTGCTGTATATGTTTGTACCGTTAAGCCTTCTGGCACCACTCCAGATACTAGTGCAAGCAATACGTCACTTGGCCCTTCATTTTCAGCAATAACTGTAAAGGTAAAGCATTCTTCACAAACAATCTCGTCTGAAACAGTTAGATTTAAATCTAATACGGTACCGCAACCACGATACAAATTTGAAAGCCAAACAAAGTGCTGACTATCAACTTGCGAGTTTCTAAAATAGCGAATGTTAAAGCTACGTATAAACTGCGGGAACGTATAGGTCACACGACCGCGCGGATTGTCGCTATCATAGCCTACCAAACAGTTAAGACCTGTAGCGCCACCAACACATTTACCACCAATGCTAAGAGCATATGGCAATATTAATGGTGAAACCATTGCATTAATATCATAAACAGTAGTAATTGCTGAAAATTGCGTTATGGGAGCTACTTGATTACCATCAAGATCTGTGCCATATACAATTACAGCGTCTTGCCAGCCATCAGTTGGTTCCGAATCGATATCATAAATAAAGAATGATATACCTGCAAGTCCATTAGGATAGGCTGCAACTTCAAACGTGAATTTACCTTCAAGGTAGTTTGGTGGGTTATCTGTCAGTTTCATTGGATCAACAACGCCTGCAAGATCAACTATTGTATAAGGACTATTACCTGAAGGATCGTTTTGGGGATTTGCATTGTTAAATTGCAATATCCAACCTAAGTTAGTAATATCGAGATTCTGAAAGCGCGCAGTATATTGCGGAGTGCCATCGGGAGGAGTATTTTTTCTGAATCCATTAAAAACAGCATCAACCCCCTGTGGTGCTAAATTTTCACCATACAATATGTTTGCATTATTAAATTGCACAATAGCTCGATTGTTGATTTTTACAGGCGTGTTACCACCCCAGTTAATAAAAGTACATCCGATTAAAATATCAATATCGGAACTACCAGTGCTTCCTGCAGTAAACGTGGCTGTAGGTGTTACAATTATACCACTGGCTCCCATATAAGGATCTGTGCGTATGATTAATGTTCTGCTGCTATTTGCCGCCAAAGAGCTATTAAAAGTCCACGTAGTGAATGGGCTAGGAAACGAAGTACCACTTGGCACCACGGTAGAATCTACCGTAAACCCTGCTGGTAATGCTACAGAGACAACTATACCGCTAATAGGCGATCCGGTTGGGTTAGAAACAGTAACATATATATTATTTGTTTCACCAACACCCATTACCGTTTTGGTAGCCTCTACCAAAATAGTAGCCGGCGATCCAGAAACATCCGCCAATATATTTGGAGCATAGAGGCAACTTAATGCCACAATTGCTCTCATTAGATTTTTGTAAAATTTTATCATATTTACCTCTTTTATGTTTAATGTTAAAATGCGATTTTTATTCCTTAGTTATATATGCAATGATGTACACGGTATGTGCACTACTTTGCGATAAGAACAGCTTCTTAAATTTCTAAAATACGGTGTTGCCTGGAATGCCCAAATACCTATTAAATTGCCGTTTACAGCTCCGGTATTTGAACTTCCTATAAATACTCCATCTACATAACCATATGTTGTTTGTTCACAGTGCACTAATCGCAAAGTATAACTTTGATTTAAGTTAATTGGGAATGGCAAAGAGAATGCCATCTCGGAAGAATTAATACCGCCAATCTTTAGCTGTGGGTTAACCGGGACTCCTGTTCTATTGTCTATACAAATATAAGCACCTTTTTGATTCACTTGATTTGAACCATCCCAATGGGTCACAAGTCCTGCAGACACATATTCGTTGAGCAATTGACCTGACGGGAATTCAATATCAACTTCAAGAACCTCAAATGTTTGAGATACAGGTTGAAGATATTTTAAAAAGTTAAACGTATTAAGCCCAGCAGAGGTGGTAACTTTATCGCCCACTTGGCTCCACGCGCCCGTAATTGCACTAAAGTGACCAAAAGAAACTGGAGTACACAAGCACTCATCTATTACATTAAAACAACCATGGCATTCTAATAAGCTTGTATGAGGGCACGGCGCATAAGGATCAAAGACTGTTATATAAACAGAAGCCTGTGTACATTGACCGATTTCGTCGCATACTTCATATACAAAACTATCATTTCCTACAAAACCAAGAGTAGGATGATAGGTTATAACTCCGGTGGATTGATTAATCGCAGTTATGCTGCCATTATTTGGTGCAGTGATAATTTGAACTGTTGATGGGTCAAGTGGCACGCTGCCAGTAAGATCGTTATTCAGCACTGCTATATTTACGGATGTATTGAGTGGCGTACTAGCTGAATCATTAAGTGCTTGAGGAGGCATTATAAGATTCTGTTCAACGATCACCTTAATAACGGCTTGCCCACAACAGGGGGTTGGGGTGGAATCATCACACACTTTATAATGAATAAATGTAGTGCCTAAAAATCCTATATCTGGTGTAAATTTGATTACTCCTGGAGAATCTATCTCCACTACACCATCTGTGGTGAAAGGTGGTATTATCTCAAAAGAAGTCAAATCCAATGTGCCAGGCACTGCATAATCATTTGCTGCCCAGTCGATAAACACTGGTGTATTCTCTAGCGTCATTGCCATATCGTCATTGACCACTATATAACTGACCGCAATAGTCTTATCAACTACATTGTTTCCAGGTACTGTTTGACCACCGCCCGTTAATACCATATGCCACGTAATGGAATCTTGTGATGCGCACGCTGTTACTACCAATGTTTCTTCTTGCTCTAAGTATAAGGAGCCAATGGTCCACACACCAGTATTAGCATCAAATGCTCCTTTGCTTGGCGTGGCAGCCGTAACAACTAAACCGTCAGGCACAACGCCTGTCACTTGCGCAACTGGTATATCATTGGGCCCATTGTTTATTGCGGACACGGTAAACGTAAAGCATTGCTCACACTCATACATATCTTCTACTGCTAAAGCTAACGCTAAGTCTACTTCACAGCCAAGATATATATTTGAAAGGAATATAATCTGCTCTAAGTTTATTATTGCATTTCTGAAAAAGCGTACATCTATACTACGCAACGGCTGGGTAAAATAATAAGTTTCACGCACTTGTATCCAGTCATAATTTACATTAACACCGCCCTTGCCGGCAATGGTCAAGCTATAAGGCGTGCTATTTACTTTGTAAAGCGTCGTAAAGTAAGAGAGTTCCGTAATAGGAGGAACTTGATTGCCATGAATATCTGTGGCAAATACAATGACAGAATTTTGCCAGCCATTGAAAGGTGGTGATTGCTGTTGGAATGAAGTGATGCTATAGATTTCAAATGAAACACCATTTAATCCATTTGGGTAAGTAGTTGCATCAAAAGTAAATTTGCCTTCAAGATAATTAGGTGGATCATCAGTAATTGCTGCTGCATTAATTATCCCAGTGCTAGGATTTACTATTTGATAGGGATTATTATAATTTCCATTAGTAAATTGCAACACTGGTCCAAAAAGATTAGTTACCCAATTAAGGATACGGGCTGTGTATTCTGGATGCCCAGGTGGCGGATTCTCGTTTTTTCTAAAACCTGTAAATTCAGCCGCAACCCCTTGCACAGCTAAATCCTCAGGACCATAAATAGCCATTGCATTATTAAAATGCACAACATTACCATTATTAATTAGAACACCTGAATTTTGCACATCTGGATCGCCCCATTTAATAACAGGGCAACCTAATAATATGTTTACCTGAGAGGTCCCTGTGCTGCCTGAAGTAAATGTAGCACTAGCAGTCGCAACACCCCCACTTGGTCCATTATATGTACCCGACAAAGTCATATAGACACTTGCACTAGGCGCTAGAGGAGTATTAAAAGTCCAGGTTGTATAAGGAGGAGGACACGATGTACCTACAGCAACGGTAGTAGTGGATACCGTAAACCCTGCGGGCAAATTTACATTAACTACTATGTTATTAATAGCCTGACCTGTTGGATTATTAACTATGAATTTTATGTAAAAGGGCTCACCATCATACATTATCATTTTCAGAGATTCCACTAATATAGTAGCAGGCGAGCCTGAAGGATCTGCTATTATATTTGCAACGTATAGGGCACTGAATGCCATAAAAATTGCGAAAATCTTTTTATAAACTTTTATCATGCCATGCCTTTGCGAGAGTGTGAAAACCATAACGCTCTAGTAGGTAAAGAGCCTATGATACCATAGGCTCGATCTATCTTTATCTACAACTAAAACGCAGGGGGGTATGGAGGGGTTGTAGTATATGAACAACTTCTAAAGCTCTTATAATTAACTGTTCCTCGTGCGGCCCACAATCCTATAAAGTCACCGTTCTGAGTTCCACCTACAGGATCTGCATCCAGTACATGAACATCATTAATGTATACAGACATCGCATTCACAGGAGTTACCACAAGAGTTATCTTATAATATTGACCTAACTGAAGAGATGGATACGTAGAACTTGCACCACCACCAAGCCTAAATCCTTCTGCTGCAATCACCGGCGTAGAACCTATTTGACCATCGCCATCCGTGTCAAATGTAATATAAAAAGTATTTGGTCCAGGTACAGATTCATCGCTGCCATTCCATTTTGAAAGCATTCCCCCAACTATATTGGTATTTGCAGGTTGTGAATCAGGAAATTCCATAAGCACTTCAAATATCTGATACGTCTGCGAGACAGGATTGTTATACTGTAAAAAACTACGTGGTGCACCAGTGGTAGTAAAGTGACCATTAACAGATGACCAAGTTCCATTAGTTTGTGTAAAATTAGCCAAAGACCAACCGCCTTCAAACACTTTATCAAAACATTGATTTTTGCAGCATGCGTCCGGGCAAACAGTTGGGCACGGCTTATCAGGATCATATACAGTTATATAAACAGTGGCTTCATCGCTTTCATCCGCTTCATCAGAAACACTATATTCAAAATAATCGGTCCCCACAAAATCTGTATATGGTTCATACGTAACCACACCCGAGACGGAAACCAAGGCAGAGCCAAAAAACGGTCCATCAACAAGTGCTACTGAGCTTGGAACCAAAGGTGAGCCATTTGCCAAATCATTTGCCAAAACCGCTATATCTACTGAGGTATTTTTAGCAAGAGTACTCGCATCATTCAGCGCTATTGGAGCACAAACTGTAGTTATGGCAGCGTTTAACGCCACGATAACTGCCAGAATATTTTTATTAAATTTTATCATTTTATCAACCCTTCTTTTGCACCACGTTTAGTCAATCACTGGACAGAGGGGCAGTTGCCTGCCCCTCTGTTAAAGTTCGTCGTATTATACAGCACTTACGTTATCATACGCACTAAATACCGCTGGTGCAAAGACGCCAGTTGCTTTAGTAAAGGTTACAATTGGTGCAGCAAAACCAACATAGTTTGTTGTGTTATCTGCATAGTTCTTAAGCATTCCTACACTTGATGCAGCAACATCAATACCGATTGCATTATCAAGTAAAGTATTCTCTGAAACATAGCAATTAGATGCACCAACTATTTTAATACCCTTATTGGCTGGCGTTAGTATATGGTTAGTTGCTGTTGAACCAATCAAGGTACAATTAGCACCTCCCTCCAAGAAGAAGCCAGCGCCATCAGTTTCAGCAAGTGCAGCGTTAGCTGCTGCATTACAGTTCTCAACCCGTGCTGCAAACTCTCCTGAAAGCCATAAGCCATACGCCTCGCCAGCAAAACTAATGTTATTGTTGAAACTAGAATTTTGGCATAAGCTATTTCTTGATGCTTCAATCTTAACACCAGCACATGAACCAGTTGAATAGTTATCAGTAACTTCAGTGTTTATTAAGTTAAAGCCAGTTGAATCACCATGTACATAAACTGCACTAGCGTCACCTGTCATTGTATTATAAGCGATCACGCTGTTTTCAATGCTCACATTAGTAGAAGCAGATATATCAACGATTGGTTGAGTCAAGCCATCGTGAGCGTTCTTCACAATTTGAGTATTGCGAATGGCTGCACTGTTTACTGACACGAATTGTATTGCTTTTCTACCATTGTAGAACATACAATCATCAACCGTTAAGCCAACAACATTTGTTGCAGAAAGTCCCTCGCCACGACATGCTTGGAACGTAACGTCACGTATCTGAATATTAGCAGCAGCTGGCGCAATGCTTATACCTGCAGCAGCACCACTAACGATACCATTATAAATGATAACATCAGAAACGTTGCTCACAGCAATTGCAGTGCCGTCACTTACCGTAAAGCCGTTCAAGTTTAAGGTTACCCCACTTGCAGCAATAGTAATTGCCGAACCTTCTGTTGCCTGTGTAATGTTATTTATCACGCAATAAGTACCAGCTTCAGTAATAGTTGTAGGAGCACTTATTGTATGGGCAACATCACAGCCATCAGTGAGAAGCTCTTTAATACAAGCAAGTTTAGAACAATTATCCTGGCAACAGTCAAGAAGATCTTCTAGCTTAGTAAGAACTTCTGTCATATCACATGTTAATGTGCAATCAAAATCAAGATTGGTGATTGTTGTGTAAATATCACCAAGGATATTCCAAGTAACTCTAAAGTTGCTTTGTGTTTGCTCACAACAGTCTACAATTGCGGTAAGCACTTCACTCAAATCACATGTCAATGTGCAATCAAAGTTAAGGTTACGAATCATTGATTGTGTTTCTAAACAACATTCTTCAAGTTGATTAAGCCTGCTTTGTGTTTCCTCACAGCATTCTACAATTACTGAAAGTACTGGAGTTAAGTCACACGTTAATGTGCAATCAAAGTCAAGATTGGTGATTGTTGTATAAATATCACCAAGGATATTCCAAGTAACTCTAAAGTTGCTTTGTGTTTCCTCACAACAGTCTACAATTGCGGTAAGCACTTCACTCAAATCACATGTCAATGTGCAATCAAAGTTAAGGTTACGAATCATTGATTGTGTTTCTAAACAACATTCTTCAAGTTGATTAAGCCTGCTTTGTGTTTCCTCACAGCATTCTACAATTACTGAAAGTACTGGAGTTAAGTCACACGTTAATGTGCAATCAAAGTCAAGATTGGTGATTGTTGTATAAATATCACCAAGGATATTCCAAGTAACTCTAAAGTTGCTTTGTGTTT
>JBFXEV010000001.1:9993-1525295 GCA_050179755.1 Candidatus Babeliales bacterium
CATTCTACAATTACTGAAAGTACTGGAGTTAAGTCACACGTTAATGTGCAATCAAAGTCAAGATTGGTGATTGTTGTATAAATATCACCAAGGATATTCCAAGTAACTCTAAAGTTGCTTTGTGTTTGCTCGCAGCAATCTGCAATTGCCGTAAGAACCGGCGTTAAATCACAATCTAAGCTGCATGTTAGTTTAAGGTTATTAATAAGTGACTGTGTTTCTTCACAACACTCAATAATGATCGACCATGTATGCTCAAAATTACTTTGTGTTTGTTCACAGCATTCTACAATTGCTGAAAGCACTGGAGTTAAGTCACAATCTAAGCTACATGTTAGTTTAAGATTATTAATAAGTGACTGTGTTTCTTCACAACACTCAATAATGATCGACCATGTATGCTCAAAATTACTTTGTGTTTGTTCACAGCATTCTACAATTGCTGAAAGCACTGGAGTTAAGTCACAATCTAAGCTACATGTTAGTTTAAGATTATTAATAAGTGACTGTGTTTCTTCACAACACTCAATAATGATCGACCATGTATGCTCAAAATTACTTTGTGTTTGTTCACAGCATTCTACAATTGCTGAAAGCACTGGAGTTAAATCACAATCTAAGCTGCATGTTAGTTTAAGGTTATTAATAAGTGATTGTGTTTCTTCACAACACTCAATAATGAGCGACCATGTATGCTCAAAATTGCTTTGTGTTTGTTCACAGCAGTCATCAACAAGACAGAAAATAGCTTCTAGACCATCTGCTACGGTGCAGAATGTGGTGCATGTAGGATTAAACGCTCTTACTGGACCACACCCGCTATCTGGGCAACATGCAAACTCGCCTAATTTACAGTTAATTTCAAACAATAGTGAGTGCGTTTGTTGACAACATTCTTCAATTGCTGAAAGTACTGGAGTCAAGTCACACGATAATGTGCAATCACAGTTCAAATGTTCAATTAATGACCACGTGAATTCAAAGTTACTTTGTGTTTGCTCACAACACTCAATAATAAGTGATTGAGTTTCTCTGCAACACTCTATAATTAACGATTGTGTTTCTTTGCAGCATTCTAGAATGATTGTTTGTGTATCATAGATATCATCTGCAAGGTCATCACAACATTCGGTAATTGTTTCTTTAAGATCTCTCACTACGCAACACAATATTGTTTGCGTATCAAATATATCATCTGCAAGATCATCACAACATTGCGTTACTGTTTCAATAAGTTCATTGAGTAAGCTAAGCGTTTGTTCACAACATGCAGTTAATGTTTGCTTGATATCAGCAAGGATTGACCACGTGATTTCAAAGTCTCTTTCAAGTGTGGTAAGCACATCAGTTAGATCACACTGCAAGCTACAGCTCACATTTAAGTGCTCAATAAGTGACCAGGTAAATTCAAAGTTACTTTGTGTTTGCTCACAACATTCAGTAATTAGCGATTGTGTTTGCTCACAACATGCTTCAATGCGTGACTGTGTTTGCTCACAACATGCTTCAATGAGGGACCATGTGCGTATAAAGTTACTTCCTGTTGAATCACAACATTGAGTTACTTGGCAGAAGATTTCAGATAATCCGTCTGAAACATTATCAAACTTTGGACATCTTTCATCATTACAATCACAATCAACACACTCGCAATTATCACATTGACATGATGCATTATCGCAATCATTACAATCTTTGAAATCACCAAGTTTGCACTCTAAGAGGCATTCTAGGTCATTCACTTTTTGCACTAATACGTCACAGCATGTGCCAGTAACCGTGCCACCACAGCTAATGCTTCTAATTAAATCAGCTAAGAAAGCAGTGTCTTCAAATTGTTTACAATAAACTAAATTTAAAGCTTCAAAGAGTGAAAGCGTATTAGGCTCCCAAACACAATCTTCTTGAGCCCTATTTCTAAGCACAGATGATCCACAAGTAAAACCATCTAGTTTACAAATAATGATACTTGTAGATTGAAGAATTTCATTGTTTACGGTGGTATTATCATTAAGAAGTGACCAGGTAATTACAAAGTTCTCATCAACATGCGCAGTTTGATCTGCTATTGCATCTAATATTTGATTACAGCACACTGAGCCTGTTTGAATACTGGCAATAAGTGACCTTGTTAAATCAAACTCATTTTCAATAAGTACTGTTTGTTCATCAATTGCATTAAGTATTTCATCACAGCATACTGAGCCTGTTTGAATCGCTGTAATCAATGACCACGTAGTTTCAAAGTTATCTTGAATTGTTGCACAACACGCAGAAAGTGATGCTGCAAGTTCATCTGCGCGTTCATTAATAAGCTCTTCTTGCTCATCAAATTGCTCATCAAGATGTGCCGTTTGCTGTGCAATTGCATCAAGTATTTGATTGCAGCATGCTGAACCAGTTTGAATATTTTCAATCAAACTCCAGGTAATTTCAAAGTCTTCTCGTACACTTTGCTCTAATGCATCAATTGCATCTGTTAGTTCTTCACAACAGGCACTCACTGTTGCTTCAATCTCAAATTGCTTGCAATAAATTAAGCGATCTGCTTCATGTTCATTTGGAAATCTATAATCTGGATTACACGGATCCGTGATTGCTCGAACTTGGTCTGCTGTAAGACAATCGGTATAAGGACCTTGTTTTGCAAGAATACAATCTAATTTTGCAATAGTTTCTGCACAGCAATTTGATTGAGTTACAACTGCATCTAAAATATCTTTAAGCGCTTGAGAAATGCTGGTATCTGGCCCAAGGATTTCACATGCATCCCCAAGTATGCCTAACACTGAATCATCACAAACAGCATCTTCTACAGTACCAATACGTTTTTTAATAATCAACAATAATTTAATAATTTGGCATATGCCTGCCGCAACTGAATCACAGCCATCATCTCTAAATGTTTCAAGAATAGGCCCTACCGGAGCTCCTGGAGCAAACGGATCTGATGGTCTTGGAGCTTTTGCTTGAGGGCGGTTAGTACGCATAGTATTTGCGTTAACCATGTCCTCATGCTTTGCAATCGCATAGCTCAGTAACTCAGGCATTGCTTCCATAACGTCTGCAACCAACACCGTTGTATGTCCGTTTACAATTCTTTCATAACAACGCATCAAAGCTTGCGACGGCATAGCATCACAATCCATCGATGCAGCTTTTTGCACCATTTCTATTATTAATCTATCAAGACCAGCTTCTTGCGACTCCATATATTCAAGCTGCATCTTACTATCACGCATTGACCTTTCAACAGCCAGCACGGTTGGTGCTACGCTATTGAACACCATACAGGCAAATAAGCATTTGCCTAGTGTGCGTTTGAACCTTTTAATCACTTTCATACAGTCTCCTCTTTGGGCTACCACTACATTAAACAACCACAACCAACTACCTTTATAGTTGAAAGGCTACAATCCTTGTAGCCTTCAATCATATAATCCTTTAAAAGAACATGCCAAAGCCAAGATACCAATCACTGTCGCGTTGGATATTCTTACCAGCAAACGTATGCAACCAACCTCCAAATATTTCCCAACTACATGTTTTGTGGAACAATTCTACTTTAATGCGATGACCATGACGATTTGTATCATTTTCCAGAACGTCAGGATCAAGCGTTGCTGTTTGACCAATCAGGTTTAAAGCAGTTATTTGCTCAAAACGTATTTTATCTTTTGATTTAAAATATGGCTGATACCCAATATCAACTCCAGAACAATTTTTCGCACACGGTACCACAAACGTAAAGTCAAAGTTACCAAGGAAATAATTCCATGATACTTTTGCATCCACTGTAGGGCCTATGTTACGAATTCTAGAACCCGTAAATGCAGCAGCAACTCGTTCTGTACGGCTAAACACGTGATAGAACTGAACATCACCTTTAAATGCAAACCAATCACATGGCTGCGTTCCCATTTGCACGCCAAGTTTCCATTCAAAGTGACGGTTATTGCCAAGAGGTTGTTGCAATAGAAGACCAGGGTTACTTACTCGTTTGCCTGTTGGGAACCGAATACCAGTAATACCTTCAACATACCAATCACCATGGCATTCGCTGCAGAAATTTCTACGTGCATAGAAATCTAAATCAAAATCACCCGCACCTGTTAAATGCACCGTATTAAATGTAATACCGCGCTCGCGCAAGAAATCAATTGGTGTAACAAGTGTTTGCGCAATTTGGCTAATTTCATCTTCAATCCAAGGAGTTACAGCACCACGAATATCTGCCGCAATAACTGAAATATCGCCATCATCATCTACTGTTGGAACGACCCATAATGTACGTTGATTATCTCTATTAAATGCTAGATCTCCATAATCAGTAGCTGCATTAAAGCGAGCCCTCTGACCTACAGCCAATTCACCATTACCTGGTAAAAATGGCAATTGGTTAACTTGTTGTTGCGTCATAGAAAATGGTAACGCAGGCGTTTGACCAAATTCTACGGCAACCACATATACGGGATTGTTTTGCAAATCGTCAATTACTTTATCATTAATTGCAACGTGCTCTGTTATAGGCCGACCATTTAAACCCGCTTTTGGATAATCAAAGCGCACCATCGCATCGTTAGGGCCCTCAGGATTAACAACTTGCGCAAGTGCAGTAAGACAATCTAATCGATAGGCAAAAGAGAGCGGCACTGTATCAAAACCCAGCACAGGCGCAGTAGTCGTTATAATACGCTCAGCTGCTGGGTTATTAATCAAACACCTATCAACTGGATTAATCAGAGTACTCGTCGTAACTGATTCAAGAAGATCGCAACAATTTTCAAGCGAAACCGTTTGTGTAATAAATGGAATATTTGTACGAATACCCACATCCCACGTGCCGCAACACATACGGTGATTAATATTAAAACCAAACATTGCACCACTTGCATCGTAATTAAAACGTGGTGAAAGCACAATGCTAAACTCTGCTGGCAACGGCGTACCTACCGGAAACAATTCGCTCAAAGCAAAATTGTCAGCGCCAAAATATAACCCTGCAAGGGTTTCTCTGTTTGTTCCACTGCTCAAAGCATCGGAGGCTTGTCTATGAAATGCACCAGCCCATACATCAAAATCCCAGCATTTATCTAAGTTCTCACATATATAGGGATAATGCTCAAAGCGTTGAAATCCATTTCTAAATGGAAGAGGAGCACGCATTTCACGCGCGCTCACCGATAGAATTTGAATCAATGCCATTATGGCAATCAGACTCAGTATTTGTTTCTTCATATGCATCCTTTAAATTTTACTTCCTACAAACCTACTACCCAAAAAGGGGGGTGCGGCTAAGCCACACCCATTATTTCTATCGCACTTATAACTTGGCCAGTGCTATCAGTAACAGCTATATTAACTGCTCCCCTACGCACTGAACGATCATAATCAGTATCAATACCACTCGTATTGATTATAAGTTCGCGTAGTTGTCTATTAATTACTGTATTACTAGTCACAAAACCAAGTGTAGGTATAGTAACTCGATTAAGAGCAATGGTAGATTTAGGAGCCAAATATGCATCATATGTTTGAACTCTTAAATATTGATACATAGTAGATGGCGTAAAGCCAGCAGCAGTTTGAGATCCGTTCTGCGGAGGCGTTATATTTAAGAATGCATCAGTAACTGCCCCATCTCTTAATAGATCTTTAGAAGCAAACAAGCCTACCAGTGAATTGCCTGTAATTGAACGCCCAGTCGTATTTTCTACAATAATAGGGAATGTTGCAAGTTGACATCCATCAACAAGTGCAAGATTACCACCACCTCTAATGATTGAGTTATTCACATTAAAGCTAAATCCATAGCTTTGCGCAGGCCCAAAAGCCATCAAGGAAGCAAGCGAATTATCTCCACTAAATATTTGATTATGAGTAAATGTTCCTTGAGGAATACTTATTGAGACGTTACCCACATTGCTCAAACATTGATACGTATATTCATTTGGCACGTTACCAAATACCGATACACCACCAATACCAAATAACACGAGGCCTTGACGTCTAATTTGGAATTCAGCACCAACGCCAGCAATAACCAAACTAAAGTTAATAGTAGCATCTTCAATATCTGCACGATTACCAACTTGGAACGTACCACCAAGATCATTAATATCGCCAACATTAAATGTAGCTTGGTCAGTAAGTGTCCATACAATATCAGTAAAGTTAGTACATTCAGGATCAGTCTCTATTCCCAAGAACGTATCATTTGGTAACAATAAACTTGAACCTTCATTCATAGTCACTGCACCATTACCAATGAATTTAACCAAACGATCTTCTATAGCACCTGGTACCAAGTTTTGTAAGATATCAGTATCAAACACACGTTCAAAATTAATTGACATGGTATCAGTGAAACGCACATACGTACGATTATCTACAAATGGCTCTATTCCATTTGGCACACTTGAAAGAAGCAACTTAGCACCTGGCTCAAATACCAAACGCATGTTACCGCCAAATTCAACCACCTGATTTGGTCCTCTAAATTCAGAAAGATCAAGCACGCCATTTGATTTAATGCGGAATTCTTTTGCGTCATCTGAGAAGAATACTAATGTTTGTGTCCCATCCGCACCAAAGTCTGGCCCCGGCATAATATGGCATACGTTATCAATAATAATATCTTCATTTAATTCAACAACACCATCACCTTTTGCAATAACGGTAATACCATTAATACCAAGTTTAATATTAGCATCGTTTGAATCATAATTACGTTTTGCAGAACCAAGCCCCACGCGGCCCCAATTATCTAAAACAATAGTTCCCATTGCAGCTTCTGCTGAATTGAATCCGTTTAAGAATACAAGCTCGCGCACAAAACCACCTGGTCCTGCTTCAGATGAACCTATTTGAAGCGTAATTTGATCACCAAGGCGTGAACGTTTGACTTGCAATTGATCTACGGTGCCAAGTATTGTTGGTACAAGTGTTAAGTTCGCTTCAGTTACCGGCGGCACACGGCATGCAAGCGGCGTCATTTTAGGATCATATGGCACAAATGCTGTGCAGTCAGTTATAACTTGCATCCAATCTATGGTAAAGTCAGAGAAAAGCTCTCCCTGTTTTACTAATATATTGTCAACCGTCATAGTTGGTCGCCAATCAGTTACACCAACTCGAGAATCAAAGAATATTTCTGTCTCAGGTAAAATAACTTGGCCGTTGCCACTGCGCACTACCATGGTAGAAATGTTGGCACGATTACGGTCTGCATTTTCAAACACACCGTTAGTATCCACAAAAATAGCACCTTGACCAAGAGTTCCTGTTAATTCTGGTAAGTGTGCCGAACCGCCATGTGTTTCAAACGAGAAGAACGCACCATCTATAATGACTGTTGGTTCAGTTGCCGGTGTAAATGGCGGAAGCCCAGGAGCAGTACCTATAGAAATATTGCTTTCATTTCCTAAGAAAATAGTTTGAATTGAGTTTTGATCGACAGGCGCCGTTGCCGTTACAGATACCGTAAAGCACGGATCGTTTGGTGCTGTATCAAGGCGCAACACGTGTGGTGTTGGTGCAAATTGATTTGATGTTTGGAACACATCTAAATGCGAGTTGTGATCAACAACTTGACCACCTCTGCATGAACGATCGCCATGATCAGTTCCTAATATTACAATACGGCCATTACCACGATCTACACAGAATCCGTTACTATAGAAGCGTAAGAAGCTTTCATTTCCTACATCAGGAGCTTCAAAGAAATTTGGCACTTGAATATCAACGCCCGTAAATCCTGCACTTTCATGGAATCGAATAATTGAGTTATACAGCGCAATAGTTGGGCGAGGCGCATCAGTTTTACATGCAACATGGAATTCACCACCAATATAGGTAGGCTCTGAGAATATGCGCGGATCACCTCTATCCAGATCATCACGCTCAAGCACATGGTGGTTGTCATCAGTATGTACTAATGATGCATTACGAATTTCAAATCTATTATTAATTAAGAATACTGCTTTATTATAACGCAAGAACTCGCCTTCAAAGTTCGTATTATGCGTAAGTGCGGGGAATACTAAATTCTCAGGGCATGAAGTTTCTGCAGCAATAATTACTGGGCAACCAGCATTTACTACTTCATCAGATAATATGCGGATAGCATTACTGTTGGCAGAATCACCGTTAACAACTAAAATTCCTTCTACATCTAATACCACGTTGCCAGCACCACAAGCCGCAAGCACATCAAAACTGCCTAACGGATTTATAATAAAGCCTCCAGCTTCATTCACTTCACCACAACGATCAACCCCAGATCTAAAATAAAGGCCAGAACAACCGAGCATGTTAATTTGTGCATGCACACAATCAGCTGGGTTTAAACAACTTGCATGATTTACACCATCCACAAAAAATGCTGAGGCGTTACGCGTTTTTACTAAGCATCCTGCCGCTCGTGTAAATTGCACGCAATCACAACCACCATCAGTATTGCTGCAGACGTTGCATATTGGAATATTAAGATCAAGTGATGCAATGAGTTCATCAATATCATAATCTTCATCATTAATATCCACCAAGCACGATGCTCGTGTTGCTGCTTTTTCTTGAGATCTCACTGGTATGAGCGTGCAAGTAGACACACAGCCACAATCAAGTTCACTTCCAAGGCACGTATTAATTGCCGCGCCAACGTAATCTAGATAACTCAAATTATCAATAGTTAAAATACCGTTAGCACCTAATACAAAACCAGTCAGATGGCCGGTGAATGAACCATCGCAGAATGGTTCTGCACGTAAATGTGGAAATACTGTATTCAAATTAATTACTTGCAAGTTGGCAACAAAATCATCCAAGTCACTTCCACTATTAAAGATAGTAAAGAGCGCCGAGCGACCACCAAGTGATGCAAAATCAACATCTTCATTGCTGAATTCGCCATTGGCATTGATATTTGCAAAATGTCCAGAAATATCAATGCCTGCTGCATCTAGCACACGTAGTTTCATAGAACCTGCGGGCACTGCATTTGCTGGACTAAACTGAAGAGAGCCTATAGCTAAATTATTATTAGGATCATTTGCATTTGCAAGATAGGTCATGAGCGAATCTCTACCTACCAGAACTTCCACATGCTCGGCAGAACTATCATCTGCACGTGTGAATGTTACTGTGGAACCTTGCGTAGAATTATTCATCACTACAAAGAAATTTGTTCCTGCAGTTTGAGATAATTCATCAGAGGCAAAAGCAACGCGATGACCGTTACCTAAAATAAATACTAATTGACCTTCACCTGAAAAGCTAATAAGTAATCGTGTTATTTTATCAGTAGAACCAAGAAAAGTAAGATCAGCACTTGTTAAATCAAAAAAGACCGTTTGGCCTGCTGCTGCAGAAATAAAAATCTGCCCTGGCTTGGGGCTATTTGAGCTCATAACGCTGGCATTAGAAAGCACTGTTGCCGTTACATTACGAGTAACAGCCGCAACATGTACTGGCCCTATTGCTACGTTGGCACCAGAAATAGTAAAATCATTATCTATATTATCAGTAATCGTCCCACCATTCCAATTACCAGCTTGTAATTGTACTATGCAGGTGAGTATACCTCCGAAAATAATACAACGCATTATATTGGAAGGAATTAAAAAGCTTCTCATACACCATCCCTTTTTTTAAACAACACCGCTACCACATTTTTTTTACAGCCTTCTTCATTTTTTTTGAGACTGCTCAATACACTCTAATGATTATATTATCTTAACATCTTTGTCAAGAATTTTAAAAAAAAATTTTTAAGATCCTTTTAATGCAACCCAAATATTCTTAATTTGCTTTTCCGAAATCGTATTTTTAAAAAAATGTATATTTCGAGTCACCTGTGCAATAGCATTTTTAACCGACTGCCCACCAGGAACTTCTTGCATCAAAGATAACAAATCAATAGTTGCTGGAAAGAATCTATAGGTAGAAAAATGATATCGTATGTTTTGCGGCTCATATAAAAAATTAATGAATTGATAAACGTAATCTTCTTTATCACTGTTTTTTGGTATCACAAAATTATCAATCACCACGAAAGTTCCTTCTTGGGGAATAATAAATTGTATGTTATCATGCTGCCGAGTAATGCGCCACATTAATGGACTTTGCGATACTATAACCGAGCATACACCCGACGTTAGCAAAAAATCTGCACGCATTTCAGAATATGCAGCTACCCAATGCTTTTGCTCAAGCAACAAACTTTTTATTTTTTCCAATTTGTCTTGATCTAAATTATCTGTACTGCCAAACAAATAAAGTGCTGCAATCAATAGCACTTCGCGAGCCACGTCTGGCATCACTACACAATTTGCTCCAAAAGATCTATCAAATAATAATCCCCATGTAGCTTGTGGAACTTTATTATGAGAAAACAATGCAGTATCAACCGCAAGGCCATACAACTGCCATAAATAAGGAATAGAATATTTGTTTTTTGGGTCATATTCATGGTCCAGCAATCTTGGATCCAGGCGATCCCATAGCGTAATTTTTGTTCTATCTAGCGGCTTTAAGAGATCATCCTTAAGTAACCACGGCATTGCATAATCAGAAGGTACCAGCAAATCAAACCCCGCTCCACCTGTTGCTTTAACTCGCGCATACAATTCCTCATTGCTTTCAAAATAGCTTACATGCACTTTTATGCCAGTTTTTTTTTCAAATTCCTTAATAATATGCGGATCAATAAGCTCAGTCCAACTCATTATATTAATGGCTTTTTCTGTGCTTACTAAACTTGATAGGAATGGTAAACACAAAAAGAGCAGTATGATCCCTATCCAAAAGGCAACCATAAGGGCTCTGATTGAAAAAGAACTAATTTGCATGTTACCAAATCCTTGCGCGAGTGCGTAGCGAACAAAACAGTATAACCAAAATGCTACTTAATAAGATCATAAACGCAGATAAGGCGTTAATAGTAGGAGTAATGCCCGTGCGAATGCTACTAAATATATATAATGATAATGTTTGTGATGTTGGGCCTGCCATAAAGAAAGCAATAAAAAAATCATCAAATGATATAATAAATACCAAAAGCGAAGCTGCCACAATGGCAGGCGTTAAAAAAGGAATAACTACACGCAGAAGAGTTTGATGAATGGTAGCTCCTAAATCGAGTGAAGCCTCTACTATACTTTGATCTAATTCTTCAAATCTTGTTTTAATAATGGGAATGGCAAACCCTAACCCAATAACAGTGTGCCCTGCAATAAGAGTGGTAAGGCCCAAGGGTATAGCAAAAAATACAAACAAGCTTAAAAGCCCTATTGCAAGTACTATTTCAGGAATAATGACATTCACAAAGAATAGTGGCATAAAACGTCCTGTGGACGTTCTACTACTATAAAAAACAAATAGCACGGCAAAAGTTATACTCAATACTACTGCAGATGATGCCACCAGCAGCGAATTGACTACCGCTGGCCAAATATCCACCGATTGAAATAGCTGTCTGTACCAATCAAACGTAAACGAAACCCATCGATAAGGAAATGCCACGCTGTTAAACGAAAAGACAATTAAAATAATAATAGGTATATATAAAAATGCATACACAACTGCTACAAAAAAAGATAATGCATATCTTGAGATAAATGTGCGTAATGCGTTCACTTAGAGCCTCCATATACCAAACGCGTGCTACGTGAAAGCAAACGATTAATACTATACAACGCAATTAATAATACTAGGCAGGCCACCACAGTAAAAGCTGCTGCAAAAGGCCAATCTCGTGCAATCAATACTTCATACGATATCAACCCACCTACAAAAAAATATTTATCACCACCCATTAATAAAGGAATCACAAACTCCCCGAATGCAGGCACAAACACCAAAAAAAATCCAGTTTTAATACCTGGCATGCTTAGTGGTAAAACTACGCGTCGCCATGTTTGAAATGTTGTTGCACCCAAATCTTTTGACGCTTCAATAAGTGTGCGATCCATTTTTTCAAGTACCGTATAAATAGGAAAAATCATAAAGGGCAAAAAACAATACAACATAACTATTGCTATCGCAAATATACTGTTCAATAACGCAAGCGGCTGTTGAATAATACCAAGGCCACGTAATACGTTATTAATGATCCCTTCTTTTTCCAAAATAAAAAACCAAGCATATACTTGCACTAAAATGTTGGTCCAAAATGGCAAAATGAGTAAAAATAATAGAGGGTTTTTCCATCGCTTTACATAAAAAGCAAGATAATAACTTACTGGATACCCAATACATAAACATAAAGTTGCGGTAGTAAGCGCAAGTACCAACGAGCGTAGTATTATATATGCATATACTGGTAAAGCAAGCGCCTTATAGTGAGCAAGTGTAAAACTGAGAGACTCGGTATCGGTAACAGAGATAAAGCTAACACCAAGTACAAATAGAAACGGCATACATAAAAATAAGATTTGCCAAAGCAACGCTGGCAAAGTCCAAAAAAACTTTTGTTCTTGTAAGAAAAACTCTCGTAAACGATTCATTACTCACCTTTCAAGGAGTACAGCATTTTCCTTCTGCCAATACAAATGAACGTGATCATCGTAATCTATCACTTCTTTTTGAAAATGCTCTTCATTTTGCTCAAAGACGTGCACCAGCCGTTCTCCAGAAATTCTTACATTGTATTGCGTAGATCTACCGTAATATACTATAGACTCTACTTGCCCAGTAGTGTGATTAGAAAAACCTTCAACTTCTTTTTTAGAAATTAAGATTTTTTCTGGCCGAATACTCATTTTAATTTCATGACCGTCAATCATCCAACTTTTTTTCTCGGGTACCATAATAGTAAACATACCAAGTTGAGCAACTGCAACTTGTGCAAGATGCTCATCCGTGAACGTAAGAATACCAGAGAAAATATTTGTAGATCCTACAAACCGCGCAACAAATGAAGAAACAGGAAACTCATAAATTTCTTTAGGTGTTCCAATTTGTTCTATCTTGCCATCATAATTCATGATTGCCATTTTATCAGACACCGTAAGCGCCTCAAACTGATCATGAGTTACATAAATAAAAGTAGTTTTAAGCTCATCTTGCAATTCAATGAGTTCAATAAGTAATCGCTCACGCAGTTTAACATCGAGCGCTGCCAATGGTTCATCAAGCAAAAGAACCTCAGGTTCATTGATCATAGCGCGAGCAAGAGCCACCCGTTGCTTTTGGCCTCCTGAAAGTTGCCCAATTGATTTATAAATATGCGCTTCCAAATGCACAGCTTTGAGCATGCGCTCGACTTTTTGTGCAATAACATCTGCCGGAACTTTACGCAACGTCAAACCATATGCCACATTATCAAATACATTTAGATGAGGAAATAATGCGTAATTTTGGAACACGGTGTTAACCTTGCGTTCATTGACTGGCACATTTGTAATTTCTGTGTCACCCAAATAAATATGGCCAGCATTTACTTGTTCAAAACCTGCAATGAGGCGCAAAATGGTTGTTTTGCCGCAACCACTCGGGCCCAGCAAGGCAAAAAATTGGCCTGCCGGCACAAAAAGATTCAAGTTCTCAAGAACCGAATCACCATTATATGATTTATAGACACCTTCAAGCCGTATGCTTTTCATTAACTTTGCCTAGCCTGCCACACAATACTGGCACAATAACATCTGAGAGTGTACACGGTAGTACCACTGCTCCCATTAACAATACAAACAAGATTCCCATGTGATCATACCACGTGGTAAAACCTTCGGCAACTAAATACAATAATGAAGCTATTGCGCTTGTTGAAATGTGACTAAAATGGGTAAGAGCAGTAAATGATTCGCGATTGGTACTGGTGTTTCTTATCATAACAAGACCATTGACTAACCCAATTGCCCAAAACGTAAGCACGTTAAAGATTTCTGTTCTTATGCATAAATGAAGCGTAACGTTAAAGCCCAACAACACGCCACCAGCGTAGGGCATCAGAATGTCGGAAAGCGTACAAAAAACTATCGAGGAAAATAATGACATAAAAATTGCAAAGTAAGGTTTGCGTGTAAATCGCATAAATGCAATATATGAACCGGTGGTTGCAAAAATAATATGCAAGAAGTGAAATACATGAAACAAAACGTGCGCATGTTTGTACATTGCGGGTGTATTGCCCACAATAAAGTATAAGAAGCCCACTACTATCAAGCTCAAGGCCACTGAAAATATACCATAGGGCATGTGGCAGATTACTTCTTGCCACACCGAGCAACTTGGATGTTCATCATACCCGTGGCATGCAAATTCGTGCTTATGTTCCATCTTTTCAAATCTTTCTTAAAAATGAATTGTTTAATTTTCTATAATAAAATAACATAGCGCCTTTTGGCAAAATAGCAAAAAGGGCCAGAATAGACTTAATTATAGCATATTTTCTTGATATATGTACTATATTGTAATACTATAAATTACATAATAAATATATAAAATATCCCTTAATTTTCTATTTGTACAAAACAACTTAAGGATAAGCTTCATGAATCGCAAGCCCGAGATTTCTTTACAAATCATTATGCTGGCCATGGTGCTCAGCAATGTTTCTACCTTTAACTTACAAGCACATGAAGAATCTCCAAAGGATACCACATCAGACAGCTGCTTTGAAATCGAAGATCAAAAAATGCCATCATGGCGTCAAGGGCTACACTGGTTTTTTGCCTGCGGTGATTTATTAACATTGAGTGGTACACGCTTGTATTCTTGTTTTAATACTAAAAATTTCATGAATTCGCTGCCCGAAAAACCGTTATCGCCAGAGTTAAAAGCTTCGCTTGAAGCAATTATTGGCGAAGCAAGCCCCCATGCACAAGACATTATTTTTAAATCTACACAGCTGCCTGAAGGTGCCGTGGCGGCAGCAATAGGAAATAATGCCATTGTGATTGATCCTAGTCAAATGGAAAATGCCTCTGCGCGCGAATCGGAATTCATCATTCGTCACGAGCTTGCACATCTTGAACATGGTCATAACCTCAAACAAGGGTTGATGCTTCTTGCGTTACCGTGTATTGCGCATTTTGGATTAAAAGCCTGGGATTCTGCTGTAAAATCCACACTGAAGGGTATCAAAAAAACTTTCTGCATAGCAGATAATAGCCGAGCTGAGCAATTTCTTAAGAAATTAAATAGTGTTAATCATTGGCTTTCCACCTTTTGTTTGACAAAATGCGTCGTTGCATGGCAACTATTTTATGCGTATTCCCGTTACTGTGAAAAACAAGCTGATTTACAAGCGGTCAAACAAATGGGGTCATACCAAGGTGCTCATGAATGCTTTAAGCATTTACAAGAAATAGGCAAAAAACAGCGCAACCTACACCCTATAAATACATTTTTATATGATGAAAGTGGTGACGTTATCCCGCCATTAACGCATCCAAGGTCAGGTGAACGAATCGCCTACACCCAGCATTTTTTACTAAATTCCTAGAACGATTCGCCTAGGGTCAAGAACCATGCAAAGCGGGCTTCTTCTTCAGTGTCGCGATGCCATTTAAAGCCTATATCAAAGCGCACAGGGCCAATGGGCGTTAAATAACGCAAACCAAATCCGGTGGCAGCCAATAACCTGCCACCTTTAAGTTCTGCAAGTTCATTTTGCGCGAGCATACCAAGATCCTGAAACACCACACCACCAAGATTTCTAAAGATTGGAAAGCGAGCCTCAAAGCACGCATTTACCATTGATTTTCCACCTTGAGGTACAAACACCCGAGAACCGTCGTCATTTATAAAGCTACCAAGAGGTGGCGCAAAGTCTGCCCAATAACTACGTAAAGAATGTTCACCCCCTAGAAAGAATCGCTCAGGTGGCATAATACTTGAAAAATTCTTGGCAAAAATATACCCAAACCTAATTTTTGCCCCTAAAATAAGCCGAGCGTACGGATCATAAAAAACTGATTGTTCAAACAATATCTTAAAAAATGATACGGCATGATGCTTCCAAGGAAACATACCTTTACAAGAAACCGCAGTCAATGAACCTCGGCTTGGGTTCACTTGATCATCAAGAAAATCAACGAGCATGCTTCCTTCAAAGAAAGCCAATGGTATCTGACGGTCTCGCAGTTCTTGGTTAAAATTTATCGCATGCGCCATCGCAGGCGATAAATTACCTGTCTCCATTAACTCAATGCCTATATTACCACCAGTATCAACACGTGAAAAAGCACGTGAAAGCCCAACTAAAAATCCTTGCTGCAAAACTTCATAAAGCGGCTCTTTGCACCCTTTTGATACCGGTTGAATATACCTATTACTATATAATTTAAACTGCGTTTGATAGGGGCTATTGCCTAGCCATGGTCGATAATAACGCAACGAAACATTTCTAAAGAACTTAGTAACATCTGCGTCAAAACAAAAGTAATCGCCCACTTTAAATGGATTACGCCATAGCAACGCACCACCAATCTTGTACGTACTTCCACTGCGAAATGTAAAATTTTTACTTATTTGCTGAAAGCCCACCCGAAATCTCACTTCAAAAGGATCGTATTCTACGAGTTTGAGTAATATATTACGCTCTTGATGAGCTTCACCATTTTGCTGAGGGGAAACGTATACTGATTCAAAAACATTAAGATGCCGCAATGCAGCAAGCGAATCTTCTAGCGCTGTTTGATCCCAAATATCTCCTTGCTTATATCGCAACTGGCGCTGTATATATTCAAATTTGGTTCGCGTTCTACCCACCACAATTGTTTTACCAAATATTGCAGCCTTTTCTATATTTTCAAGAACCCACACTACCGAAGCACACATACCATCGTATGTCAAACGGGGCGTTACGCGCACTTGCAAAAACCCTAGTTCATGAAAATGATCTAAAAGCCAAAGCCGTTGTTTATGAAGTATGGCCGTATCAAAAGGGACTGGCAATTGCGCCTTACATGAAGCAAAAGGACCACAATCCATGAGTTCAGGATGGCCTTCAATATCTACAGAGGATAAGAGGCGCTGCGCACCTTCATCAATCATTAAGACCAACTCAAAAGTGTCTGGCTTGCCTGTTGATAAAAATTCTTGCCGCAAAATCTGGGCCTCTGCATATCCTTGATGTTGATACCATGCAAGAAGCTTACTCAGTTGTTCTTGCAACTCATCTTGATCAATGTAGGGCTGTTTAATAAGATGAGAAAACCATTTTTTTAGCATCTTATCTGCATCTTCAACAGTAACTCCTTCAAGCCGAACGTGCCGCAAACAAGAGCGAGTCCCTTCTCGAATGACAAAAATAAGTCGATCGTGTTCAGTTACGGTTTCAATTGCAATCTGCCAAAACCCTTTTGCGCGATAGGCAGCTTCAAACTCCTGCGCAAGCACTTCTGCAGGCACCAGCCATGCAGTACGGCCAAAACTTGCAATAAGATCAAGCAATTGATTTGAAGTGAAATAATGATTTCCAAAAAATTCAATTTCACGTCTATCATGCAACGTGATCATAAATTCTAACTTAATAGCAGCTTTGTTATAATTAATACATTCGCGCATAGCAATAGTAGCTTCTAAGTAGCCTTTTTTTGCCAAATATCTACGAACTGCAGCACCGGCTTGGTCAACTAATAATTTTGTATAGCGTTTATTATGCACTCGAGTGTTAATCACACTGCGCAATTTATGTTTAATTTGATTACAATTTTCTTGATCACACGTGGCTGGCATATTAAGTTGAATATCAACATCTTGCACTCTAAATTGTTCTTGATGATCAAGAACAATATGCACGTCTACGGTTTTAGTGTCTGATTGATACTCAAGATAATCGGATATGGTACCGTTATAAAAGCCTTCAGCCTTAAAAGAATGCTCAATGGCATCAAGTAATTGCTTATGATGATCTATAAAAAATGGTTCGCCAGATTCAATTGCATATAAGTGCTTATAGCGATCTTTGCCAAGTAATAACCCTGAAAAGGTTACGCGACCAAACGTCCACAGTGACTCAAATGCAAAATCAAGATGCTTGCCGCACAGCGTATCAGTTATTGCAATAGTTACTAATTTAAATTTGCGTTTAAGCTGAAAGGCCGTACAAGCAGTAAGTAAATCGGACCACGTAACAGTTGCGCCTTTTTGCAAACCAATTAAATAAAATAATTCTGTTTGATCAATTTTACAATCCGCCGTACAGGTAATTTCTGCGGCAATAAATGGAAGTGGAAATTGTGCCTGTAGTTGCTGTGCAATGACGGAATTATCAAATGTTACATCAATAACGCAAGTGGTTAATGATGCGGGCATTGCTTGTTCGTCAATGCATCGCACAAAGCAAAAAGAGGCCAGTAGTACACTAAGCTGAAATATAAATATTCTTGTGGTCACACCTTACCCTACATCACGAAGCTTTCACAACGTGATCTAGTGTATCATAACGATAGGATGCGACCAGTAATAATTATTCTATAACGCGAAACACGCCTCTATAATCTCTATCTTTAATAAAGGGCTCAACTTCCACTGCATCCTTAAAATATTTAGCGCCTGCTGCATGCAAAGCATCTAAAAACATTTCTACTGATATTTTACTGCCGCACGCAATAATGCATATGATATCGTCTGCCTCTAGCTGTACTGTGCCTTCAAGATCTAAATCTCGAGCACTTTTTTTTATGAAATTATGCAAGAAGTCTTCTGGTAAATTCATCGTTACTACGATGCGTAGACATTGGCTCATTGCCTGCTCCCTTTTTTTGAACAACTAATACTCCATGCACGAAGTTACCAGATCCGGGGGGGCAATGTCAAAAACTTCATAATAAGTGTGGTAAAAAACCAAATATAGAGTATCTTTTATTAATATACTGTAAACATTAATGCCTCAAACTCTTCACACATTTACTAAGGCCGATCGCCCTGAGTAGTCCTACATTTATGTGTTGTACATTAAGTTTCTATGACCATAAGTATGTTATGGGAAATAGGTAAATGACGGATGTAGCGCAAGGGCGCGAGCGAAACTATTTAAGGACTTTCTATGACCGCAGGCTCAGTACGCGTTCGTTTTGCACCATCACCCACCGGGAGAATGCATCTTGGCGGCGTTAGAACCGCTTTGCTTAATTATCTATTTGCCCATCAAAAAGAGGGTACGTTCGTCTTACGTATTGAAGATACGGACCGTGAGCGTAACTTTGATCCGGGGGCAAAGCAAATCATTGCCGATTTACTTTGGCTTGGTCTCCTTTTTGAAGAGGGTCCTGGCGTTGAAGGACCATATGCCCCTTATTTTCAATCGGAACGTAATAATGTTTATAAGGAACATCTTGCTATATTGCAAGATAAAAAATTAGTATATAAATGCTTTTGCACGTCCGAAGAGCTTGAAAAAAGACGTGAACGCCAAATTGCACTCAAACAACCACCACGTTACGATAAAACATGCCTTAAACTGAGTAAAGAGGACGTTGCAAAAAAAGAGGCTGCTCATTTGCCATTTGTATGGCGTTTTGCTATTAAACCTAATACAAGCGTTACCATTACTGATCTTGCAAAAGGCGTGATAACCTTTGATTTAAATCATTTTTCAGACTTTCCTTTAACACGGCAAGACGGTACTTTTACCTTTATTTTTGCAAATGCGGTAGATGACATGGTAATGCGCATGACCCATATTTTACGCGGTGAAGACCATTTATCAAATACGGCAAATCAAGCAGTGCTCTATGAGGGACTTGGCTTTAAATTACCTTTATTCTGGCATTTACCAATATTATGCAATACCGATGGTAAAAAGCTTTCCAAACGAGATTTTGGATTCTCATTAGAGGATTTGCAAAAAGCAGGTTACATTCCAGAAGCCATTACAAATTATTTAATGCTTATTGGCGGGGGCTCATTCCAAGACGAAATTATGAGCATGGACCAACTTATTAAGCTCATGCCATTTGATAACATTAATTCTACTGGCGCTATCAAATATGACGTTGAAAAATTAACATGGGTTAACCATAAATGGATTGAGCGACTTTCACCAGAAAAATTATTGGCATATGCTAAACCCTTTTTACTTACAGCGTACCCACAAGCGCAAGGTTTGCCTGACACGCAAATTTCGGCACTACTGCAAATTGTAAAATCAGAAATGAAAACGATAGCGGATGTAGAAACTGCAACGCGGTTCTATTTTGAAGCTCCCAAAGTTACCGATACAGAGCTCCATGAATTAGTAGGCAGTGATGCAACAAAACTAAGTCATGTACTCGCAAAGCATCTTGACCTGCTTGATAAGCCAGAACAATTTGTTCAATCAGTGAAAGCTGAAGCCCAAGAGCATAAAATAAGTATAAAAACACTATTTACCTATTTAAGATTAAAACTGACTGGTAGCACCAAAGGGCCGCAGCTCCATGATATTATTAATTTAATTGGCGTTCCGGAAGCAAAGAAGAGACTCACTTAAACCTTACTAGCGGGCTCAAGCAAGCGATTTGGCAACTTTTTGATATCTTTTACTACACCCAAAAGCTCAAGACCCTGCATGCATTCTAAAAAAAGTGCTTCTAACTTTGGTGGTACAAAATATTCATTTATACCCGCATGCGCATCAATAGTGCGTTCAAAGGCAAGATGTTCAAAACTGTGCATGGTTGCTCCTACAAACCAACCTGCTGGTCGGTCAATAGTAACTTGATAATAAACGCAATAATGCATACACTAAAGTTTCCATAGCTATGAGTGAAATTAAAAAATTATAGAAAAAGTATACCCTAAATAGGGCCAGAAAGGAATCCCATGAGTGGAACACAAACTGAAAAAATAGGATTAGCAGTTGCCATTATTGTAGGCATGAATGCCATGATTGGCGCCGGTATTTTTGCCGTTCCTGCTGCTCTTGCTACTTCAGTTGGCCCAGCAGGGATTCTTACCTATGCATTTGTTATTGCAGCTGTCTGGTGTATGGCTCATTCACTTGCACGGCTTGCATCGCTCTACCCAGAAGAAGGATCATTTTACGTCTATGCAAAGCAATGGGGCGGCCATGCTATGGGCCTTATTGCCACTGGTGCTTACTTGCTTGGCTTAACAATTGCTATGGGCCTACTAACGCAAGTAGTAGGCGCTTATTTGCATCACGCATTCCCTCTTTTGACCTGCATGCAGTGGGGAGCTCTCGCGCTCTTTTTACTTGTGCTACTTAATAGTATGGGCGTAGTGCTTTCTGAAATTGGTCAAATAATATTGATTTGCTGCACCGTATTCCCTATTATAACTACCACGCTTTTATGTTTGAATCATGCCAATTTTGATAATCTTACCCCTTTCATGCCATATGGTATTAAAAACTTATTCTCTGCAACGCGCGCTGTTATTTTTGGATTCTTTGGTTTTGAATGCGCAGCATCGCTCTTTGCAGTTGTTAAAGATCCGCAGCGTAATGTACCGAAAGCTCTTACGTATGCTATTGTAATTGTTGGCGCGTTATATCTTTTGTTTGTAGCATCGCTCATTCTTGCAGTGCCATTGCACCTATTTGCCGATCCGAATATGCCATTACCTAAAATTCTTGCCAACATGTTCCCCAACAATACGTGGCTACTCTATGGAATTCATGCTGCAATACTTTCAGCTACCATTGGTACGCTGCATTCTATGATTTGGTCTTCCGGCGCTTTATTACTTGCTTTTATGAAACATTTTAAAAATCCTACCGTACATCGCTTAATCACAAGTGGACGTTTTGGCGCACGCGAAGCGGTTATTTTTATGGGTTCATGTATTGCAGTTAGTTTTTTAGTCTTAAGTAAACCAAATTTATTTTTTAGCTTAACGGCTTTAGGGATTGTATTTGCATTTGTAAGCTCCATGATCACCTTACTTGTAAAGCATACAAAATCATGGTGGGATAAAGAAACAATTATTACTATCATTGGTATTGCAACGGCCTTTGTAATCATGGCTTTCGCCATTGAAGGAGTAATAGAAGCCATTTGTTAAATACACAACCAGATTGTGTATTTTGAAGAATAATGGTATATCTTAAACAAGCAACTTATTTCTACTTTGCAAATTTGTGATGACAGCAAAAAAGGATACTTATGAAACGACTTGCAATTATAGTGTTGGGATTCTTTATCGCCTTCAATAGCCCATTGATTGCAGAAATTATTACCACACTACAAAAGAATGACCCTGCGCCATTATGGAGCACTTATTTTCCACTCGATTTTTTACTTGCAGGCCGTAAAGGATATTATAAAGGCGTAGTACGCGAAAATTTTCCAGAAACATTTTCATTAGCGATTTCACCTTTTTATCAAAAAGCAAGTAGAGGTAGAACCTTTCAAAACGAACGCGTACCGCTCAGCGATCTTGAAGGCAGATGGAACATGCTTGGTTTATTATATGGTGGCATACCGGCAGAAGTAAGTGCATTACTTGGTACCGGCGTGCCAAGCCCTCTACAACTTGGAAATGCAAAAGCTGCAATATTTAGTGATTTGCCCGCGCTTCCCAATACTATCATTGATAATAGAAATCCTAACACACAACGGTATTTACTTGATGATGTATGTAAACGCGTTGGCTATCTTTCTGTTCCGTTCCGTTACCGCAAAACAGGTTTACGCTTTGAACTTCAATTACAACCACTCTTTGATTTTGGAATCACCATACGTGGTGGTGTTGCTGAAATAAAACAAACATACACAAAAATTTTCAATCGCATACCACATACTGATGTTTGTTGTACTGATGTTACGTGCACAACATCACGTGTAGTGCGCACCGTTGAATGCTGCCCTATTCGTGTTGACACAGCACGTATCCCTCCAGAATTTCTTGAAAGTATTTCTATCATCCCCGCCCTACAACCGAATGATGGATGCTCTACACTTGCAACATGCACACCACGTTATGCTGCCATTAATGAACAACTGATGACGCAAGAAAATTTTGAACGCATCTTTGAAGAAATTTGTCTTGATCCATGCAACTTCCGCGATACCTCTGTGGAAGACACTTATATTAGTGTATGGTTCCGCCATGCGTTCCCCATAAATATTTGGGGAAACGGCCAAGCAGATGCCTATGGCAATGGTAGATTAACAAACTGTACCGCCTGTTCGGGTAATAGAAGCGATGCTATCTATACGCAAGATGTTGATACGCGAGACCCACTTTCATATCATGCAGATTATGGATGCGGTGATTTATGTGCCGATACTTCTTATTGTTATGATTATTCTGCATTCTTATTTATACCGTTTGTATCATTTAACGTGAGCTTGCCTACCGCCAAAAAATTAGACCGCAATAAACTCTTTGCGCTGCCCTTTGGCAATGATGGCCATAAAGGTATTGGTATGGATGCAGGCTTTGATTTTGACTTTTATGAAACAATAGAGTTTGGCATGGAAGCAGGCGTGATGTATTGGGATTGCCGTGAAATTAGTTCCTTACTTAATTGTTCGGAAAATGGTCAATGTGAAAACCGTTGGTTTAGAGGCATGCGTTTGCCAACCCAGCAATTACAAAGCGGCGTGTTTCCTTTTGCAACTACTGTGCAGAGAAAACCCGGCACTAACTACCATTTTAGCATAGTCTTAAGCGCCTTTAGGTTCCTATGTAACCTTTCAGGCTTTGCTCAATATGTGTTTATTTCACACGCAGAAGACAAGCTCTTTATACCAAATCCCGAGGTAAATAACCCAGGTGATATATTTAGGGTTCGTCAGGCAGAATGTCTTTCTAAGTTTGAATCACAGGTATTTAATACTGGGTTAAATTACGAAATTGGCGATAACTTTAGCCTTGGCTTCTTGGTGCAGTGGCCTGTAGCACAGCGTAATGCATACCGTAGCACTACGTATATGGGATCACTGAGAATGATATTTTGACCTGTCCGCTGGCCGCGCCCGCCGTAGCTTTATGCAAAGGCTGGGAGCATGCCAAGCCGAAGGCCTGGACCTGCGTAGTAGGAACCTGTCCGGCGTAGCTCGATACAACCCGTCATTTTCTTTCGAAAATTTCGGGTCACTCGGGATGAGCGATGGAATTTGGAGGGATGCATAAGAGAATTGATTTTCCCCAGGAATTAGGCTATAATCGTATGGTATCTATAGTATAGGTGTAAATTAACTTAAAATAAGGCTATAATTTGATGAGTAAACGTAAACCGAACGTACAAGTTCAGGTAACTTCAGACAATATTGAACGAACTATCCGTAAATTCAAAAAAATGCTTGAACGCGAAGGCGTTACTCGTGATATCAAACGCGGTGTTTACTTTGAACCTGTGACTCAGAAAAAGCGCAAACGCCTTATGCGCGCTATCAAATTGAACTATATCCGTATGGCAAACCAGCACCTTATTTAAGTATTTGGTTCTCATACCCTATGTCAACGCCAGTAAGCGATATCAAAAAAGCTCAAAAAGAAAAAATCATCCAACGAGAAGTTGCAACCCTTTTTATGGAAGCAGCGCAAGATGATCCTGAACTTGCTGGCATTATGGTCACGCGCGTAGAGCTTACCCCCGATAAAGGCATGTGCTATATATACATGTATGTTGATGGTGGCCTTGCTACTTTTAAAGAAAAACTCAAATACCTCAAATTATTTAAACCTTCTCTGCGAAAGTCTTTGGCTGACGCATTAAAATTCAGATACACCCCGGATCTTACCTTTGCCTTTGATTCTCAGTATGAAAAAGAGATGGAAATTAACAATCTCTTTGAAACGTTAAAGGAAAAAGGAGAATTATAATTCTTACTTTTATAGCACCTTACGTACTAACATTAGGGGGATCGTTACTTACTCGATTTGGCAACTCACTTATTACGGGCGCATCCTATAAAGAACTATCACTTTGTGATAATTGCACAACTCCTTGCTCTTTATTAAATAACATACCTCTATTTTCATGGATACAACAAAAAGGTATTTGTTCAAACTGCAAAAAACCGTTGAGTTTCCTTTACTTACTAATACCTATCATAACTACTGCGGCTTTTTATCTGTTACTGCATTATATACCGGCACCTTATCAAGGCGCCTATAGCTTCTTTTATGCTGCTTTACTTATTACCATATTTACCGATGCACGCTATATGCTCATCTCTCGATTTGTAACAGTATATTTACTACCAATTCCGGTACTCTTAAGTCTTTTAAAACTTCTACCACTTACACCACATCAAGTAATGCTTGGTGCGCTTTCTGGTTATTTTGTACTTACCGGAATTTCTTATATATTTTCGCACCTTATGAAAAAACAAGGCATGGGGCAAGGTGATATAGATTTACTTTGTTTTATTGGCGCATTTCTAGGAGTTGGTGGTTGGTGGATTAGTTTACTGATCGCATCGTGCGTGGGGTCTGTTATTGGCATTCCTTATTTACTAATTACAAAACAAGACAAACAAACACGAATTCCATTTGGTCCATTCTTGGCACTGGGCGCAATGATCTACACCTTGTGGGGTGATATATTATTTGCGTTGCTTTTCCCTACTTTTTAAAGAAAATCATCAAGCACTCTCTAGCGGATAATAAATCGAGAAATTATATCTTAAAAAAACCAATTATTTTCTCTGCTATTTAAGTTTACTCACCTCTTTTTGGCTCTGCAGCAGGATCACTTTTTCTGCAAGTGATGAATCAAGCATTCTGCGTAAAACATCAGGCCTACATCCCCTTTGTGCAAAATAATCTAAAAAAGTGTATCCAGCATTATCTTTTGCCTCTGTAGGCACACCAAATTCAATAAGCTTTGTGGTAAAATCTTGTATATAATTGACGCAATGATTGTTAGAATTGCGTGCCATTACATGAAGCGCGGTACGGCCTTGCCTATCGACCGCCTTGGGGTCAACACCCATCTTACGGTATTCATCTAACCATTCAAGGGGCATATCTTCAACATGCTTATTTTTTCGATAGCATGCCATCAAATGGAAAACGGTTCCATATTCATTATTTGATTTCCACGAAAAATCCTCTTTACGCACTCGCAAAAATCTCCGCATCTTGTCTTTAGGTGGCTGATTGCGTTTTGCATTTCTAAGCGCTTGAGCATCAAAAATTGATACACCAAATTCCTGCGCTTCATCGATTGTTGTTTGACGTATAGGCCACCAATCACCATCATGCCAAATGGTCACAAATTCTTCTTTTTTTTGAGGAACTTGATCCATGGCTTGGAATAGTGATAGTTGGCACAATAAACATATATGCAACACATACAATAACTTTTTAATCAAATGAACACTCCCATATGATAAATTGACTTAGACATGCTTTCAAATAATGTACTAAGAATCAGCAAAATTACCAAATCAAAATAATTTCACCTTCTAGACAATATTAACCTTCTAAAAGAAAAATGAAACGTGACCTAAAGGTGAGAAAAATTCTCATCTTTAGGTCACAAGCGAATATTATGGTATAAAAAAGTATTAACTTAGATCATCTTTTAAAATTTTAATATCATGCTGATCATTCACGGTAATCACATCAGCCTCTCCATCACCATCAATATCACCTGCAGCCGCTGCAACAAAACGCGTAGCATTTGCCGTGGTACCTTGCAAGCTTGATGCTGCCGTTTCTAATTTACCGGTAAAATGATGCGAGCCTTCTTGGCCTTGCGCAAACCCATACGTATAATAAAAACGCTCATCAGCACCGCCGCCAGTATACCCTTCTGGTGCCCAGCCAATGCCCCCAGCACCTTTGAGCACAGAAGAATAAGCGCCAGTTTCTGCCCAATGCGATTTTTGTGCAACGTAAAGTGAGCCTAAGTTCATGTATGCTTCTGCACGTTTTGCTTTGGCAAGAAATTTAAAAAAACTTGGAATAGAAACCATTGATAAGAACGCCACAATGGCAACAACAATCATTAATTCAATTAATGTAAAACCTGAGCATACACTTTTTTGCTTCATAACCCATCTCCCCTTGCTATAACCCCTCCATCTGTTAGTAGAGCATAAGAAGCTCTACTTGGTCAAGGGTTTTAGAAACGGCGCTCCATATAATGCTTCTAGTTCATTAATTGCATACGCGCCCTCGCGCACTACACGTACCTGAACTTGCGTGCAATCAAGAATAGTAGAGGGGATTACTTGTTTTTTTTCTGATTCGTCTGTCACAACGCATGCGACTGCTTGAAGAATCTTGGGATCAATATCGCTTACCGTTTCTGGAATTGGTTGACCATGTAAATTAGCACTCGTTGAAAATAAGCCCGACATATCTTTAAGAATATCTAATAATCCTGCATGTTGTGGCACTCTCAATGCCACAGTGCCATCGGGCCCCTTTACATAAGAAGGCAATGATTCCCTTGCCTTAAAAATTAAGGTTACTGGCCCTGGCCAGCAAGAATCTATCATGCGCTGAAGCCCTGCACTTAAAGGCAGATCAATAAAGTGATTAAGCTTGCTCTTATCTGCCATTACTATTAAATAAGGCTTATTCTCCCTTTGTTTCAGGCTGTCAAGTTTTTTGAACCCTTCCAGGGTTACAGGCGCTAAAAAACCAAGAACCGTATCGGATGAGGTAATCGCAATGCTGCCATGAGCCAAAGAGTGTGCCAAAGTGGCTCTAGATGCAGGTTTAGACCAGGTAAGAAATCTTGGAGACATTTTTAATCTTTTGTAAATAAAGTGATAGAGATTATACGCTATTATTCAATGATTGACATTTTTATAATATAACGTATATTTAATAGTAAGTCATCTGGTGCCTATTTGCACTATGATCCAGGGTAAAACAGCAAAGCGCATGTTACCCAGTTATCATAACAAAAGGTACTCAATTGAAGAAAAAGCATCAAACTGGAGATGGACATGATCGACACAAATAAGCGTAAAGAATCAACGCGTACCTCTGACCTTGGCTCGCAACGTAGTTATAACGACGTTGTTGAATTTCTGAATGCCAATTGGTCGGCCGAACGTACCGATAAAAAATTAACTACTATCAAGCAACTTGATAAAGCACTTGGTTATCCCTCAAAAGCTACCAATGCAATTCTTGTAGCTGGTACCAATGGTAAAAGTTTAACTATTAACTTTGCCACACAGCTTCTAAAAGAAGAAGGCCTTTCAGTAGGTGCGCTTTATGCACCACACATACTTACCTATAACGAGCGATTTGCAGTAGATGGCCAATCTATTGCCAATAAACAATTTACTGATATTGCAAATGAAGTCATTTCAGCTGCACATATTAATAATATTGCTGCAGATACACAAGATATGCTCGTTGCAATTGCTTTGCTTTATTTTAAAGAACAAAAAGTTGATGTTGCCTTCTTAGAAGTAGCAGCTAACAGTGTATGCGATCCGGTTAATATTTGCGCTCCAAAAGTTCTTGCTATTACGCGTATTACTGATGATCAAATAGATTTACAAGATCTGAGCGTTGCTGCATGGATTGACCGCTTAACTGAAATGGTGCAACCAGGCACGTGGGTGGCATCTGCTGATCAAAGCAAATTGAACTTACAAGTGGTCCTTAAAAATGTAAGTGAACGTGGCGGCCAATGGGGCATGCCAATTAGAAAATTAGCACCTTTAGGTTATCCTTTTGAACAATTACATGGCCGTTGTGCAGCACTTGCTGAGCGAATTTGCCAATTGTACATCGATAACTATGTAACAAATGATTCAATTATTGTATCGGACAGCCTTCTTGCAAAAGAAAAAGGCCGCCGTGGTCGACCAACGCTTGAGGCAAAACGCCAAGCGGAATTGAATCCAAAGAAAACTATTGATCAATACTGGCGTGACGTGGTGAGCACGTTGCCAGGTAGATTCCAAATTCTTTCAAAAGAAAAACCAACTATATTACTTGATAACGCATGCAATATTGATGCGCTCAAAAATTTATTCTTAGGCATTCGCTTGCTCCATTATCAACGCCCACTTAAAGGTATTACTTTTATTTTGGCTTGCGATAAAGACAGCATGCATACGGAAGAGTTTTTACGTGCGTTACGTTACTTTGCAAAAAAGAATACTACAAATGTGGTCTTTTGCCCTCTTGAAAACCAAATTGCTGGTGTACACGAAAATTCATGGGACGTTGAGCAAATAACTAATGATGTAAAAACATTAAAAATCAAGGCTCGTTCTGCAAAATCATTTGATGATGCATTTGAAATGGCAAAGAAATCTGTAGATGAACGGCAAGGACTGGTGGTTATTACCGGCTCTAAATCAATCATTGCACAATTCTGGCATCACAAAGGCATCAAGAAGTTCTAATTGCATGATACTTGGCCCTACGCTACTATCCATGTTGATTGGTATAGTAACAGGAATATTTTATTACGGCCTTTCTTTTGTAGGAATACAAAGGAACGGCCGTTTCTATTCTCACCAAAAAACTAGGCCAACAACATTCCCCTTTTCTTACCTTTATATGTCTACCATTCGCATACTCATAATATCTTGTCTATTCTATCTAATATTGCGCTTACCACACATTAACCCTATACTAGTAGTAATAATGTTTATGTGTGCGTTCTGGTCATTATTATTAGGTAGGGATCTTAATCTATGGAATCGTTTGACCACCTTTTAGATCCTAAAACAATCAATCTTCTTGCCCCATTTGGCATAGACAACAAATTATTCTATGTTAATGAGGAAATAATTCTTAATACGTGGCTGGTTCTTTTCATTATACTACTACTGGTGCTTGTTTTACGGTATTATACACGAAAAAAAAGGAGCATTGGCAGGTCTATTGCTATTTCTATAGTATCGGCATTTATTGATTTAACTACAGAAACTCTTGGCGCATTCCATTATAATCATACCGTCTTTATAGGCAGCATATTTATTTTTATTCTCATATGTAACTGTATTGTGGTAATTCCTGGCGCAGATGAGCCAACGCGTGATTTAAATACTACAATCGCCCTTGGAGCAATTTCCTTTTTATATAAAGAATATTTTTCTATTAAAGCACACGGCTTTTTGGGATATCTAAAAGAATTTACACATCCATTTGCTGTAATGTTTCCACTGAATGTAATTGGTCATCTTTCTAAAGTTGTTTCACTCTCATTTCGGCTTTTTGGAAACATCTTTGGTGGTGCAATTATTTCCACCATCTATAAAGGATTTATAACATCATCGATTATCTATCAACTTGCTGGCTTATTCAGTGGTCTCAATTTAATAGTACTATTATTTTTTGGTATATTTGAAGGACTTATTCAAGCCTTTGTTTTTGCAATGCTCTCACTTACCTATCTATCAATAGCGCTTCAAGGGGAAGAATAAAAACATGGAACAATATGCATACTTTCTCCATTTTATAAGCATTGGACTAGTAGTAGCATTAACATCTATTGGTGTGGGCATTGGAGCGGGATTTACCGGGCAAGCTACCGTGCGCAATTTATATCGCCAGCCTGGTGCCGCAACTGATCTTTATAAAGCTTCATTTATCAGCTTAGCTCTTGTGGAAACCTCCGGTATTTTTAGTATTGTTATGGCATTTATTCTTCTTTTTAATAAAGAAGTGCCCAATTTTTTTGGCAGTATTGGCACGCTTGGTATTGCTTTTGGACTTGGGATTGCAGGATTTGTAACGGGCATTTATTCATCATTGCCTGCGCAAGCAGCCTTTAAAGCGATTGCTCGTCAGCCCTTTTTTGCTCCTCGCATTATTAACTTGATGGTCATCGCCCAATCACTCATTCAAACACCAGTAATTTTTGGGCTCATTGTCTCATTACTTATTAGCGCATCTATCAGCTCCGCTCAAATGCTTGCAGAAGGCACTCAACTACTTGCTGCTGGCCTGTGTATTGGCCTTGGCAGCATTGGTCCAACTATTGGCCTTGGCAGATTTACGTATGAAGCTTGTTATACTGCAGGAATCAATCGCTCAGCATATGGCAAGATTGTACCGTTTACTCTTATAAGTGGTGCCATTATTGAAACGCCGCTTATTTTTACACTTATTGTTGCCTTACTAGTTACCCAAACAACATTTGAAAATTCATTTGTAGAGATAGTAATTCCGTTTATGGCAGCTTTGTGTATGGGATTAGGAGCACTCGGCGCTGGCCTTGCCTCATCACGCACAGCAACTGCTGCATGTATTGGCATTGGCAAAGATCCACATGCAACTTCTTTAATCTCTAAAGCAAGTTTGGTAGCACAAGCGCTTATTGACGCGATTGCTATATATGCTTTGCTTATTGCCTTGTTAATGATATTCTTAAGATAAAAAATAGATAACCCTACTTGGCTAAAGCTACCAAGGGTTCTACTTGCCTTTCATCGGCAACTTAAGCAACGAGGTTTTTAGGCGAAGTAGAAAAAATGAATGAGAGAGCAAGCAATGAAAAAACAACCCCATATCATCTACATTATCACCAAACTTGAACTTGGTGGTGCTCAAAAAATTTGTCTTGCATTATTTAATAACGCAGACCCATCTTGCACTTCCTTAATTTCTGGAACTAAAGGGCCGCTTACTGAACTTGTTAAAGACAAACAAAATGTATATTTATTACCACAGTTAACGCGTGAGATTTCTTTTTTTGGCGTATTCAATGAACTCAGTGCGCTCTGGGCGATTACTCAAAAATTACGACAATTAAAGCGAATGCATGGCAATGTAATCGTACACACGCATAGCACCAAAGCTGGCTTACTTGGCAGATGGGCAGCTTTCTTTGCGGGCATACAAACACGCATACATACCGTACATGGTTATTATGCGTTTCATGAAAATCAAAATATTATTATTTGGACTATTACCTATCTATGTGAACTAATCACTAGTTTTGTAACAACTCATTATGTTTGTACTACCTCACACGATGTAGAAGAAGGAATTCGATTATTACCACATTTTAGTTCTCGCCATTCAATAATTCGCCCTGCTGTAAGTGTAGAGCAATTTATCCCAGCTCATCAAGCTGCATCTTTTCCTCAAGAAAAAGAATTATTTGTTTTTGGTTGTGTGGCATGCTTTAAACCACAAAAAAATATTTTTGATCTACTACAAGCATTTCGCTTAGTACATATCCATAATCCAAAAACTCGTTTGGAACTTATTGGTGACGGCGCATTGCGACCTGCCATTGAAGATTGGATTCAAGCTCATCAATTAACAGAAGTAATCACCTTGCATGGCTGGCAAGATAACGTGGCGGCTATCATGAGCTCGTGGCATGCTTTTGTATTAAGTTCATTGTGGGAAGGAATCTGTATGGCAATAGTAGAAGCGCGTCTGCTTAAATTACCAATACTATCCTATAATACTGGTGGCATTAAAGACGTTGTAATACATGGTAAAAATGGTTTTTTATATCCTCAAAAACAATGGCAACAACTTTCACATGGCATGCTTGCACTAAGCACAAATGCTTTATTACATACCAAATTACAATCTCATGCTGATAACCTTAATGAATTTTATATTGAAGATATGATTGATCGACATCGAAAACTATATCAATTAATAAAATAAGCTTATAAAAATAAGTGACAAATCACTGATTTTTTTGCTATCTTAATACTGATATCAATTTTTTGATAATAATCATTACGAGGCGACAATGCAAAACACTACCATTCAAGAAATCAACAAGAAAACACCCAGTACTCATCACGAACCAATACACTATAAAACTCTTCTTGAATCCATTGGGAATACGCCATTGGTAAAATTGAATGTTGACGTACCATGCACCGTTCTTGCAAAACTCGAATTCTTGAATCCCGGTGGTAGTTTAAAACCACGATGCGCACTCTACATGATAGAACAAGCTGAAAAAAATGGTTCTCTTCTACCAGGTGGCACTATTGTTGAAGCATCATCAGGTAATCAAGGTATTGCGGCAGCCATGATAGGAGCTTTAAAGGGTTATAACGTAATTATTACCGTGTCTCAAAAAATTAGTGCTGAAAAATTAGCCACCATTAAAGCTTTTGGCGCACAAGTGCTTATGTTTCCACCAGCACCAACGCTTGAACACCCTGATAGCTATCAAAGTAAAGCATGGGAAATTCATAGAAACACGCCAAACTCCATTATGCTTAATCAATATTATAATCCGGTAAATGCAGATGGCCATTACTGGTCACTTGGGCCCGAACTGTGGCATGGCACACATGGTCAGATTACACATTATTTTGGTGCAGCAGGATCAGGTGGTCACGTAAGTGGCGTAGGCAGGTATTTAAAAGAACAAAATCCACTTGTAAAAGTTATTGCATTAGATGCTGCAAATTCATGGTATTCAACAAAAGGCAATCCAAAACCATATAAGATTGAAGGCCTTGGCATTGACGCTGATTCTCCGGTACTTGATAAAAAAACGATTGATCAAATTATTCCGGTAACTGATGAAAATGGGCTTGCCATGACTAAACGTCTTGCACGAGAATTTGGTATTCTTGTAGGGCCTAGTTCTGGCGCTGTTGCTCACGGCGCATTTGAATACGCAAAAAATCTCTTACCACATGACGTTCTTGTTATGGTTTTTGGTGATGCTGGCCAAGCGTATTTGAGCAAGGGTTTTTACGATTAATATGCACGCCCGGTTAAGCTCACTACTCTACATTATGTTCTGTGGAATGCTCTGCCCAATATATTCTTGCAAGCCTATGGAGCATAGCGTAAATCAACCACAAACAAATGCGAGCAGTTCAAGTATACAAAAATCTCTTACGTATATTAAAAGTGAGGCAGTTAAAGCAGCATTTCTCGCGGGTGCACCGATCAGACATGAGGATGGCACAGAGACGACTCCTTTAATGCGCGCTGCTTCTCTTAATGATCCTGCTTTAACTGAATGGCTCCTTGCACACCCTATTGCAATTGACTGTAGCGACAGTCATTTTGCATCACCTCTGCACGCTCTTTTTGGTATTAGGCGATTTGAAATGGGTGATAATAATACACTTTTAGAAAAAATAATAGCTTTATATCGCGCTCGTTTTCCCTTTTCACAAGAAATACTAATAGTCGAACTCCTTGCAGGCAAGATGCCTCTGCTCGTCGCTGCTAAGACTGATAATGAAAAATTGGCAAGAACATGCCTTGCATATGGTCTTTCTCCGAATGCCAAAGACACAAAAAGCAGAACGGCACTCATGTTTGCAATACAAAATAATGCATATGGCGTTATAAATGCACTATTGGAATTTGGAGTAGACACACAAGCAATAGATGATGCCGCACGCACTCCTCTGGATTATGCAAGAAATGGATTCCCTGCTGACTTACAAAAAACTATCACACAATCTCTCGGATTTAGCTCGAATAAAATACCATTACAGTATAGGGAATCAACAGCAGATGATGAAGCGTTAGCAAATAACTTTCTCATAGAGTGTACCCAAATTCTTGCAAAAGAGTCTGCACCGCCGGAATTTGTACAAACATCAAAAAAAATTCAACCACAAAGAAAATCTGGATCAAGGAAAAAGGTACATCTAGAATATACTGAAAGCGATAATATTTCTTGGGAGGAGCCACTTCCTGAAGTTATATCAATAACAGGTTTTAATAGACCAAATCTATTATCTCCTACAAAAAAAACCAAAGTTAAAAAACGCTAAATGCGTTGGCCAACTTTAGCGATAATAAGATGTTCAAGTGCAAGCCCTGCTTTCTGCCAAGCTTCTTGCAAATGCTCAAGTGGCGTTGCAAAATGATCAACCCCAAAATGAAATGTGCCCCAATGCATAGGGATCATGCGCTTTGCTTTTAAATCCTTAAATGCCTGTACCGTATGCTGCGCACTCATATGCACATGCTCCATCCAACGCTTTGGCTCACACGGCCCAATAGGCAATAAGGCTGTATGGATATTAGGAAAATGTTCGCTAATTTCTTTAAAATGTCCTGCATATGACGTATCACCTGCAAAATAAATAGAATGATCTTTAAAGGTTAAAAGCCAACTGCCCCATAACGTTTTATTGCGATCAAAAAGATTTCGTTGTGACCAATGCCATGAGGGTAAAAATGTAAACGTTATAGGTTCGCCCTCTTGCCTTGAAGGTATCGAATACGATTGCCACCAATCATGCTCGTGCACAGCTTTATATCCTCGAGAGCTAAACCAATTGCCAAGCTTTAAAGGCACAAGCACTCGCGGCTGTCTTTTCTTAAGAGCGCGCAAACAAGAAGCACTCATGTGATCAGGATGGTTATGAGAAATCAAAAGCACATCTGGCTTAGGCAATTTTTTAAGAGCTATGCCAGGCGGCAAAATTCTTCTAAATAAGAGTGACGGACTAGAGAATAGAGGATCAGTGAGAATGTTAATACCGCCAATTTGTATCAAAAATGTTGCATGGCCGATCCAGGTAATTACCGGCTGATCGCTACGCTCAAGCGGCGATTGCTTGATAACCCAATCTTCTTTTTTTATCTTAGGCCCAAACCACCTGCGTATCCAAGAACCTGCATACATTAATGCGGAAGGTAGCAAAACATGATGCACATATTCATTAGGCTTATTATAAAACCTATCATTATGCACGTGAGGACGAGTTTTAGGCTTATTCTGCATTTGCAAACTTTGAGTTTGGTACTAAAAAGTAACCCCTATCCAGACAGAAAGTCAAGGACAGGGGAAATGGAGGTTATCTTGTATAAAGAACTTACTTTATTTTGCAAGTTCATTATGAAGTTTACAGGAGGTAATCAGAAAAAGCAACTAGTTTCATATGTTTATTTTTTTATAGCATACTAGAAATTTTTTACATCACCCTAAGCCATAAAGTTGCCAACAAGAAACCCTACAATTGCGCAAGTTCTACTGCCACCTGCTTTTTTAAGGCAGCAGATAAATCTGGCAATGCTTGGGCCGTTAATAAAGCCTCCCGTGCCTTCACTTTATTGCCAAGCGCGTCATGGCAACTTGCAAGGCGCAAGAACAAGTTAGACCCCTTAAAGCCAGTTTCTTGTGCCTTGATCAAATAAGTAACGCCCTTTTCATACGCTTCTAATTGATAGGCAGACTCGCCAGCATTAAACCAATACTTACATTCACCTGGATTTGCCTGAGCAAGAGACTCAAAAAGAGTAAGTGATTTATCATATTGCTTATCGAGTAAATACGCTTGGCCAAGCTGCGCCTTATATTCCAAGCTATTAGGGCAAAAATAGCACAACTTAGAGAGGGCTAAAATTGCTTCTGGCCAGTTTTGTAGCTTATAGGCCACTTGCGCGTAAATTTTAAATCCGGCCTCATTATCCATATCAGCCTCTAAACACGCTTTTTTAAAGTATGGTAACGATTCTTCAAGCTTATCCTGCTGCAAATAGAGCTTTCCGTAATTAAAATAGGCTTTGCCATAATGTTTGCGCAGTTTAAGCGCAATCTTAATCATCTTTTCAGCCTCATCGTATTCTTTTTTCTGCAGTAAAAAGGAAGCCATATTATTATAAGCTTCTGGATAATAGGGCTGAATTCTAATCGTTTGCTTCATTGCTTCAATTGCGCCATCAAGATCACCAAGCAAAGAATAGATAACTGCCAGGTTATTCCAAGGATCTGGATACTTGCCATCCATTTGAACGGCTTTCTTATAAAACGGAATCGACTCTCGATATTTCTTTTGATCAGAAAGCGCTACGGCAAAATTATTATATGCGCGCGCCTTGCCTGGAGCATTTTGCATAACGTTGCCCCAAAAATCAAGCCCTGAGCGCCACACCTTATTACGTTCATGCGTGGCAAATCCTGTGAGTAATAATATACACGCAAGGCTTGCATAGGTAACCGGCATGGATGCTTTGGTTGATTTTATTTTTGCAATAAAAAACTGTACTAGCCATACAAGCGCACATGCAAGAACAAATAACATTCCCATGGAAGCAAGATATGTTTTATAATCAACCAACAATTCAGATGATGGAATAATGCTGCTACGTGGAAGAACTGCAACAAAAAACCATGCAAACCCGAATGCTATAACATTGGCACTATTTTTTTTAAGCGCATACGCCAGACAACTCCACAATGTAGCAAGCGCCATAAAAGGCAGAAAACAATCAGCAGCAAAAAAACTTGTTGATAACATCCAATCGTATTCTACACTAATATTAAATGGCCACACGAACATAACCATATAATGAAGCATCACTTTAAATTGTGAGATTGCAAAATGAACCGGATAAATTTTGGATTGCGGATCTTGTGTTAATTGATTACCTATATTGTTACGCGATTCAAGCTGAAATGTGGCAGCCTTAAGCATAAAATCTGCTTTAAAATATATATAGGTTGCAAGAATTGCAGCCCACACTGTTGCATGATGCAGCCAACGCTTTTTAATCTCATTAACATCACCTTGTGCAATAAAAAACCAATCTGTTAGTAGCACAAGTACGGGCGCCACAACAGTAATTTCTTTTGCACCAATAGAAAGTGCACATATAAATATTAATAACGCACCAAGTCCGTACTTACCAAAAGTTGTTTTAGCTTGTAGCCATTTAACAAAACAAAGGACAATGCCGATAGTCAAAACTCCTGCCAAGCCTTCAAGTTGACCTTGAATGACATACGAAACAGTTTGTGTTTGCACCGGATGCAATAAAAATAACCCAGCAGTTGTCGCTGCAATTAACAAGCTATTACGCTTAAAGAAACTATCTTTGCGCAATCCAGAAAGCAATGTGTAGAGTAAATAAAAAACTAAAATTCCACCTACCGAATGTATGATAACATTGCCAATGCGATAAAGCATAGGATTAAATTGTACATGGCTATAATAAATGGTATTGAGCCATTGACTAATCCAACGCGGTCGCTGGAAAAATAATTTTGCAAAAGTATCATGACGAATATCAAACATCTTTTTAATGTTTGCAATATCGTCAAACTGAAATCCATAACTAAGTGATGAAAAGTAACTGGCAACAGTTGCCGCAACAAGCCCTAAAGGGATACTACTAATTTGCCACCAAGAGTACACGGATTCTTGACGAATCTCAGATGATGACGGTTCGTTCAATTTTTGTTTCATAATAATCAATCTCCTTCGTAAGTTACGTATTGTTATATCATTAATCGCTTATAGAGCTCTTTATATGCGGTTGCCATAGCTGTGAGCGAATAATGCTCACGCACCAAAGCTTGTGCACATGCTGCGAAAGCCTTACCTTGATCTTTGAGTAACATAAATTCTTTAAGAGCATAAAAAACCGCTTCTACGCTCGGTTTCTGAATTAAAATACCTGTGCTTTCTGTGCTTATTATTTCATGCCGGCCATGATTACCCGTTGTTATACACGGCACACCACAAGAAACTGCCTCAAGCAATGCTATCGAAAGTCCTTCATAATGAGAGGATAATACAAATGCGTTCATCAGTGAATAGTAACCATATGCTGTCTTTCCTACTACAAATTGTACAACATCTTTAATACCAAGTTCTTGCGCATGCACGCGCAATGCCTCTTCTTGCGAACCGCTGCCCACAAGAAGTAACCTTGTATGTGGATAGAGAGCGTTTAAACTTGCAAACGCTTCCAATAACGTGTGATAGTTTTTCTGTTCTTCAAACCTGCCTACGCTACCAAATACAATTTCTTTATCTGTCCAACCAAATTGTTCTCGAGACTGCTGTTGGCTGTGTGCACGCTTTTGAATAGCATCCACGTCAATGCCATTAGGGATGCATTCCATCTTTTTTTCATCATAGGGAAAGCGCTTTCCGCTAGAAACCACTACCGATCCTATGCCTACTACCGCATCTGCAAGCGGTAATGACACAAAATCAATCGTATTTCTGAACGCACCTTGAAACATTAATTTATTATGAATGGTATTGACCGCGGGAATGCCAAGCAACTTACCAATAATACGCGCTGATAAATTTGCCGCCCATAAGTGTGCATGAATAAGATCCGGTTTGATTGCCTTAATACAGGTAAATAAACGCACCCAAAATACGGGATCACACAACATAATAGCGCCTTTAATGTGATATACAGGAATGCCTCGTTCTTGTATGCGCGTAACACTTGGTCCGCTATGAAAATATATCACGTGATGCTCAAAGTCTTTATCACCAAGCTGATCAATTAAACTGGCAAGCACCGATTCTGCACCACCAAGTTGCAAAATAGAAATAATATGCACTAACTTAATCTTTTTTGTCATGCTCTGCCCTTAATTGCTTCTTATCAATTTTTCCCATTGCGGTTATTGGCAATGCGCTTTTGACTATAAACATACGTGGTATTTTATAGGTTGCAAGTTGTTGTGCACAAAGTGCATGTAATTCAGCTTGTGCATCTTTTAACACATGTTTGAGAGTGACGTATGCCACGGGAATTTCATCACTACCACCATCTTTTACACCAATGACTGCAGCCATCAGCACGCTCGGATGAGATAGTAGCACGTTCTCAATTTCTTGTGGATAAATTTTAAAGCCTTTGTTACTTATCAAATCTTTTTCACGACCAACTATATGCAAGCGACCCGCACTATCAAATTGCGCCAAATCACCCGTATTTAACCAGCCATCTTTGAGAATAGCGTGCGTTGCTTCTTGAGCATTATAATAGCCAAGCATTACATTATCACCTTTAACCCAGAGCACGCCAACCTCACCTTGTGCTACTTCTTGATCATCTTTGCGTAGAGAACATTGCATACCAAGTACCGGATCACCAACGGTATCGGCACTCACTCGTTCATCAATTACATGCGCTGCAATGAGTGGTGATGTTTCTGTCATACCATACCCATTACAAATTTTTCGTCCATAGATCAAGGCAAACGCAGCACGTATCTTATCAGGCAATGCATCCCCACCAGAAATGAAATAACGCACGTTCTTAAATGGTGCTGTTTTCATTAAACAAAAAATAGCATACAATGATGGGACTGCAAGAATTACCGTAGGATTATGCTTAAGCCCGTCAAGCAATGCACGCCGATCTATTTTAGGCACCACAACACAAGACGCACCCATGAATATAGTTGACCATACAGCTGCATTTTGCGCCAAGCTATGAAACAACGGCACCGGCACGTAGCAACGATCTTGTGGTGATAATTTTAACAATGAAATAGCCTGGACCACGTTCATTAAAAGGTTACGTGAACTAAGCATCACTCCTTTCGGCATGCCCGTGGTTCCCGAAGTATATAACAATACCGCAAGAGCATCAGGATCTTTTTTTGCAATGTCACAACGGCTGGGCCCTGGCAGTTCGCGCGTATTTTCAATATATGCTTGATCAATACGTAGAGGCAAGTTATTCTTAATTGCATCATCTAATTTTGCAAGAAGTTGATCAGAAATAATAACTACTTTTGGACGGGCGTCGGTAATAATATGCTCAAATTCACGTGGATGTAAAAAAACGTTAAGGGCAGCAACAACGGCACCTGTATGCCACACGCCATAATAAGCTATAAAAAACTCTATTGAATTTTCATACCAAATAAGCACTTTTTCTTCAGACCCCACACCAAGAGCACGTAATTGATTACTCACCAAGCATGCACGTCTAAATAATTCTCGATAAGTGATACTTTCATCACCACATATATAGGCAATACGCTTGGGCCATTGCTTTGCAGCACGCTCAAGCAACTTACCGGCAAACATGAGCGTGCCATCTTGATGCAGTGACTGCCAATAGGCATTAAACCGTTCTTGTTCTTGTGCTGAAATCATGCGACCTCATCCTTTTTTTCTATATCATTCGTTTAAAATTAGATATACTAGATGCTAATTATATTACCACAAAATCTAGGTACTCATAACACATGCAACAATCACGTGGATTTCTGGTTGCCTTTGAAGGCATTGATGGTTCTGGCAAAAGTTCACTTATACAAACAGTGGCGCAAGCACTTTCACAAAAATACATACCCGTTGTACTCACCAAAGAACCAGGGGGATCGCAACTGGGCAAAACATTACGTGCTTTACTGCAAGAACAACCAGTTCCAATTGACCATCGTGCTGAATTTTTATTGTTTGCAGCAGATCGCGCACAACACATGCAAGAAATTATTAAACCAGCGCTTGCACAAGGAAAGTTAGTTCTTTCTGACCGCCTTGCCGATTCTTCTATTGTCTATCAAGGATACGGCCGAGGTCTTGACATTACTATGATTAAATCAGTGAACGCGTGGGCGCTTGATGGCGTTGCACCCGATCTTACTATTTATGTCTATATTGACGGACAAACTGCTACTGAACGTGTTATAGAGCGTGGCAAAGAATTAACCGCTTTTGAAAAAGAAGCACAGGATTTTTTTAATAAATTAATTAATGGCTATACTATGCTCTATAAAGATCGCAGCGATGTACTCGTGATCGATGGTAGACAACCGCGTGAAGTAATGGCACAACAAGTTTATGATGCATTATTTACCTTATATATAGCCGGCTCAAGTACAAACGATACGTATGCATAATCATCTACACCCTGCTCAGTTGTGGTTAGGCTCGCATGAACAACTTGCTTTAGAAACACTCAGTTATTTACAACAACAATTCTGCATGCAAAATGGTTGTGGGCTATGCACACCGTGCACGCAGGTATATGATAAACAGCATCATGGTCTTTTATGGTTAGAACCAGAAAAAAATTATACGCTAGAATCACTTGAACCAATTAAAACAGCATGTGCTTATACACTTGAAGCTAATGAACATTTCTATTTTGTACTCAATAAAGCAGAACTATTATCAGTTGTTTGCCAAAATAGTTTACTCAAAATTATAGAAGAACCGCCAACAGGTTATCATTTTATTTTACTTGCTACACACAAAGATGCAATTTTACCCACCATACAGTCACGTTGTATTCTTAAATATGTCTCTTCTACCGGCGATACGTCAACTCATCCACTTGTTACTTTTTTTAAAGCAAGTATCAAACAAGATCCCAGCATATTATTAAAATTACTTGAAGAGCATAAACCTTCCGAACAAGAAAGCAATGCGCTTGTAAATCAATTACTTAACTTTTGGCTTAAAGAATTTAAACATACTGCTTCTCTACAAGAATCTCCACGGTACAATCAAGCTCAGCGCTTTATTATGATCTTAAATGAATGTCTTTTGAACCCACCAATGCCTGGTGGTACTGCTTTATTTTGGAAAAATGTATATTTACAATTTTATACCTCATAATAAAACATTTTTCCCTTTTTTTTCGGCTTATTGGCAGCATCTTTTTTAAGCCATTGACATATAGCTTACACCTCTTTAGAATTGACTGTAGTCATCTATGGTAAAAAAGAAAGGAGCGTCTTGATATCTTATACTTGATTCACACGATTCAAAAATCTCAAATAATTTTAAAACTAATCTCATAATTTCTTTAAAGGAAAACGTATATGAAAAGCCCCATTACTTTGAGTATAATGCTTTTAAGCATGTCGCTCGTGGCAACTCCACTTTTTGCAAAGTCTGATACAAACAAATTTACTTGCTGTCCAAAAATAAAACACGAACATAAATGTAAATCAGTTATTAACATTACAGCACACGATATTAATGAAGCTTCAAAGCATAGCGCTGAGGGTTTAGTTCTTCGCCATCCTGGTAACTATAAAGTTTGTGAGAATGTAAGATGGAAAACAAAAAGATCAGAAAGTTATGCAATAACGATTAAGGCTGATAACGTATCGCTTGATCTAGATGGACATTTTATTAAACAACACGATACAACGCTTGCAAATAATTACGCAATACAAGTTACTGGTGATACACAATATACCCTTATCCACAATGGTACATTACAGCAAATTTCCGGTGGCGGTGTGATCGTGCAAGGGGGTGCGCGTGGCATAACTATTGATCAAATAGAGTGCAATAGATGCTGCTATGCGGGCCAACTTAATAATGACATATTCCCTATTCCATTCTTATCAGCAATAACTCTTTTTGGAACTTCAACTGCACCAATTCAAAATGCTGTGATCACAAATTGTAATGTTACTGATAATGGAATCATTGGCATAGAACCAGTATGGTTCCAAGCAACAATAGCAGGCACTACTTTAACACTGACTGAACCTCCGCTCTATCCACTTACTCCAGGTTTTGAGCTAAGACTTTCTGATGGCACAACTTCAGTTGGTATGGTTATCGCCAACATTGTTGAACAACTCTCTCCAACTACATTTACCATTACGCCAACAGCACCCATTGGAGTTCCTACCACTATGACGGTAACGGATCCGAATGGCGCATTTGTTCCAGCATTACCAATTGTTTCACCATTTGGACCTACATTCACTGGGTATACGTTTGCCATTAGTACACTCGGCACTTCAAATGTTTCGGTAGAACATAACATTGTAAATAAGAGCTTTGGCTATACAGCATCATATGCACTGACATTCGTTGGTAGCCGTGGACTTGTTGTATCAAATAATCTTGTACACAATCTCACCACCTTTGGTTTAACAAAAGGTCTTTTCTTGGTATTTATGCAAGATTGTTTAGTAGAAGATTTGGCAGTAGATAATCTGGTTTGCAACGCCATACCACTTTTCTCAGACACTTCAATTGGCCATGGAGCTGAAGGAACAAAAGTATCTGGAGTATCCAATACAATCTTGCGCAGAGTTACTTATGATGGAAGCACAGTGCAAACTGAAATACCTACAACGCTCACTCACCCTACAGCATACTATGATTGTGTTGGATTAATCACTGATTTTATTGGATTATCTGATCTTTTAATTGAAGATTGTGTTGCTAAAAATATGATAAATGATGGTGGCCGAGTGGCAAGCAATCCATCATACACTGCAGGTTTTAACGCAGCAACATTCTTTGGCAATATTCAAAACTTGCACTATTCACGTTGCACTGCCTTTAATATTACTGCCTCAGCAGGATATGCATGGGGCTTTGGTTGCAATCCAGGAGCACAGGCACTTGGCGATCCAAGCAATCTTACATATTCAGATTGCGTGGTTCACAATGTAAGAACCATAAATGATGGTATCTACGCTGCAGGATTCTTAATTAATGGTACTGAAAACCAAGTGGTGCGATGCTCTGCAAACCAAGTTGTAGGAAGCTCAGCTTATGGCATTCTTCTAGGTTCTACAAATTCTAGCCAAGGTACTCGTTGTATTATTGCCAATAACAGAGTAACTCATTGTGACACCTACGGGATCGTTGATGCTACAAATTGGAATGTTTCACATAACATTTTCAATAGCAACTATGCATACTTAAATGGCATTGCTGGCAACAATAATTACCAAATTAATTTTACAGTCAACCCAGTTCGTGCTTGGAGTACTACTGGTGCCCCAGACCCGGTAGATCAGTTTGGTATTCTTGATCCAGAACTTGATAACCTCGATATTCGTAGTTCCTAAAGACTATTTTTACAAGATGGGCCACTCACACGAGTGGCCCATACACTAAAGGGAAACTATGAAAAATTTGTTATATCTGGCCATGTTGTTTTTTAGCGCATCATTAATCAATGAACAAATATTTGCAGAAACTCTAAACAGAAACAACAATCGATTATGTTGTCCAAATAAAAAACAATGTAAAACATTCATCAACATTACTGCGCACGATATTAACCAAGCATCACAAGACAGCGCACAAGGATTGGTACTTGATAAGCCAAATACTAATTATAAGCTGTGCGAAAATGTAAACTGGACAACTTCAAGACCTAATAGTTTTGCTATTACCATTGCTGCTGATAACGTAACTCTTGATCTTAACGGTCATACTATAAAACAACAAGATATAACCCAAGCTGCCAGCTTTGCCATTAACGTATTAGGCACCACAAATTTTACGATTATACAAAATGGAACTTTACAACAAATTTCTGGTGGCGGGATTCTTGTGAATGCCGGAGCACATTGTCTTACTATTGACGCAATCACCTGTAATCAGTGTTGCTACAATGGTCAAACTGCGGTGGTTCCTCCGCTTCCTGGACTAGATAATGCTGCTTCGGCACTGTTATTTAATGGATCTCCAGATGCCCTGATAGAAGACGTTATTATTACTAATTGCAGATTCTGTGATAATGGAATAATTGGTACGGCTCCCGTATGGTTCACAGGAACAGTTTCTAATAGCACTACGTTAACTTTAACAGAGCCTCCGTTATATCCTGTGACGCCCGGCTTTATTCTTTCAAGCGGTGGAACTATACTTGGCACAATTGTTTCACAAGAATCACCAACAACATTTACTATTTCTCCAACGTCAGATATCGGGCCAGTGGCCATGACCGTAACTGATCCAAATGGTGCCTTTATTCCGTTTGGCAATGTTTCATTTATGTATGTAGCTTTTGCATCAAATATTACCGTTGAAAACTGCATTGGCTCTGGTAACTTTGGTTATTTTTTCTCGTTTGCTTTATTCTTTGTAAAATCTGAATTTATCAACATCTCTAATGTAAAAATAAATAGCCCAACTACTTTTGTACTATGCAAGGGTATGGAATTCGCGGGTTGCAATAATGTCATTGCACAAGACATAGATATAACTAATCTAACTATGAATTTTACACCTGACGCAGATAACTTTGCTATTGGCCATGGCGCAGAAGGTATCAAATGTGGATCGAGCTTTGATTGTATTTTCCGCCGCATCAACTTTAGCCGTAGTCGCGTACAAACACAGGTGCCAACTGCCTTGACAGCGCCGACTGCTTATGTAGATTGCTGCGGCATATTTTATGATGTGCTTTCCGGCCTTGGTCCTATTAGAAATATCGTTGTAGAAGATTGTACAGCAGTAGATATGCGCAGTGATGGTGGCAAAGTCGCAAGTAATGTCTCGTATACTGCCGGCTTTAATAATAGCTCAGCAATTCTCTTTGGAACTATCCAAGAAGAAATGAATAATTTACGTTATGAAGGTTGTTCAGCTTCAGGCATTTTTGCAGAAGTTGGTTGGGCTTATGGATTTGGTTCTTCACCAGAACCAAACTTTATTGCAATTGAAAACGATATTTCGTATGTAAATTGCATGGCGGAGGATATTACTATTACAGGTTCAGGCATTTTCGCAGCAGGATATATTCTTACAGCTGAAAGAAATATTATACGCGATTGCTCAGCAAATCGTATTTTGGATGAACGACCAAATCCTGCAGCGTATGGTGTTTTACTCGATAATTTAGGTGATGGCAACCAAGCAAGAGCGTGTATCATTGCAGAAAATACTATCACTAATTGTTCGACAACTGGAATTTTGGACATTAGTACCTTAAATAACAATATCGTAAACAGTAATTATGCAGCATTGAACGGATTTTTAGGAGCTGGACCAAACTATGTTGGCCTTGCGCCAAGCAGTGCAGCCTTAATTCAAGATTGGCCACTAAATGGCGTGCCTGCAGCTCCGCCGGTGGGTGGGCCCGTATTGGCAAACGTTTCTGTACATAACTAATGTAATACAAAATCCTTACAAAGAAAGGCCACATTGCTGTGGCCTTTCTTTTTTAACTGGCATCTTAATACTTTAAGTACTTGTAGTACACATAGAGTTACAGTATACTACGAGCACCTAGATATTATTAATTAAGAGCTCGTAGATATTATGAACATACACCTCAAAAAAAATATATTTTTCCCTTTTCTTCTTAGTTTTACTCTCGTATGCCTTGCCCACGTCTATACACAAAAAAATGAAGCATCCTCCAAAATTATATACATTACCGAAACTGAAATTAACGCAGCTTCATTACAGAACGCTCATGGCTATGTTATTAACAAGCCTGGCATATATATTTTGGAGAATGTTAATTGGAATGTAGCAAAGCCTGACAATTTTGCTTTAACCATTGCAACAGACAATGTACAGCTCGATGGTACAAATACACGTATTAAACAAATGGATTCTTTAATTAAACACGCTATTGCTATTCAAATACAAGAAAATTGTAAGAATATACAAATTAGTAACGTTGTTTTTGATTCTCTTTCCGGTGGCGGCATATGGTGCCGTGGCAACAACACAAATATTATCATTAAAAACTGCAAATTTACTAATTGCGGCTATTTTGGCAACACACAACTAGATTCAAAAAATTTACCTTTTAATGCACCACGAGCGTGCACGCAAGGCATATTATTTGATGGAGGCCATGGCAAGCCAATTGTTAATGCACAGGTAGTTGATTGCCTTTTTGCAGAATCCGGCATTCTGCGTACAGGTCAACAAGTTTTTGAATCAGATTGTGGTGCAGTACTTGCTTACCATGTACATGACCTAACGATTAAAGGTTGCACTATTGATGGCTGTGTAGGCAAAAACACAGCCTATGCTATAAGCCTCATTGATATATCAAACGCATTAGTTTCCGATATATTTATCACTGATATTTTTTCAAGTGGCCATGCAGAAGGAATTTTTGCCTATGATGTTGATGGGCAAGTTATTGATGCATCGCAAACTGCTATTTTGTCTGGTTTGCCAGCGCATAAATATAGTTACATGCTTGATACGCATGACAGTTATAAGGAATTTGTGCTTCCTGATCCAAATTACCAGATAGAAGCCAATCATCTAAAAGGTATAATACCCAAACATACGCAAATGATTGAAACCTTATTCAATGAACATAAATGGCGTGAATTTAGAACGCTTGGCAGATTAGTATGCCATCATGCAGATAAACGATCTGAAACTACAAGAATTTATGGAAAATGGGTAGAGCTTTTATGTGAACGAGTTCTTAATGTAAAAGTAAAAGTAGTGGGAGCATTTGCTAATTTATATGAAAACGGCAACATCCCGTTACCAGCACATCGTGACCAATATAAAAAATGGATTATTGGTTTAAGTTTTGGAGGTCCGAGAACATTAGAATTTGTGCCTGATGATCCTAGAGCTCAAATTGCATCGTTTGTAATGGATTCAGGTGACGTATTTATTTTTTCACCTGATGTAAATAATCGTTATCAACATAGAATGCAAGAAGAACCAAGCAGCACTAGCCGCCGCATTAATCTCACCTATTTTATAGATATTTTACCAGGTCAAAATGCAAACAACTTAGTACACGCACCAAATATCAACGCTTCAATTATTCCTACCTATGAAGAAGCAGAAACTCTTTACAATCTACAAAAAGGAGCTGTTATATAAAAATAATTGTAACTCTTGCATTTAAGTGCCTCTTCTTGGCATACTACAAACAACAAAGCAAGAGGCTCCAATGCAGCATCACCTCACTCTCTGCATCTTCACCATCACCATGCCAATCTTTACGATGGAACCTTTTCTCTTAACAGATCAAGTACCTCAACTTCACGAACTGTGCATGCGCCATATTGTAAAAGCCATAAGCTCTCATAAACCAGAATTTTGCCGTGACCGCGAGTTCCACATAGGCAAACTGCAACAAGAAAATGCTACACTTCTTGAACAAGAAACCTGTGAAGATCTTAGAATAAAACTTAAAACACTTATACTTGAATGTTACCATGCATACCTTGAAGGTTGCCCCTGGCAAGAAGTAAAACCAACGCTAACCCCGACAGCTTCTCTTCTTAATGATCCAACGTTTTGCTATGATTATGCACCAGACCAAAAACTGCTTGCAGCTTTTATTAAAACACAAAAACAAAAATCTCTTCTACAGCTCTTTAGTCTTAAAAAGAAAGCTTTAATCTCGTTAGTAAGCATGGATCTAAGTACGTATAATAATGTACATAGTATTAAATTTAGCCCTCGTGGATCATATGTAGCAGTAGCTTATGGTGAACCTAACCATCGCCTTGAACATGTACTTATTCCCATTATACAATGCGCTCCAGGCTACATGCAAAAACGGCGTTTCCACATGCCTTCACTAAAAAAAGTACATGTCTATTCTGTGCATTTCAGCCCTGATGAGAGATATTTAATTACTCGTTCACTCCATAAAGTAACAATCAGCGATTTATTAAGTGACCAAATGAAACACTCTGAGATTGTGCCAATTACTGGCACCATCAAAAAAGATTATGCGTATGTGATGATAAGCCCTACCAGTTACCATCTTGCAGCACGTCAATATGGAGGCACTATTGATATTTATTCATATGCCAATGGCACACCTTATTTAATCTCCAGATTTGTATCTAATTTTCTTAATAATAGATTTCATTGGATGCCTTGTGGCACCAAATTGCTTATACAAGAAGCAAATACCAATCTTTATTGGAGCCCCTACACAGATACTATGCAAAATCTCACCACGCGCTTTCCACTTATTCATGATCATGTGATGGCGCACAGCCCATGCCAAAAATATCTTGCATATAGTTCGCCAGTTGGAACAGTAATACTTGATAGCAAACTAAATAAATATTGGATTCTTAGTAAATTTCTTCCAAGCAGAATGACCTTTGATAAGCAGAGCAACCTGAGCATATTGCAATCAGATGGCACTACTACCACCCATGCACCATATGAATATGGTGCAATGTCATTACCACAACTTCTATCAGTATGTTGGCTTGCAAAAAGTGTGCTTAATCCACATAAAAATACCAGTGCATTAGATAGCCACCATGCTGCCCATTGTATTACTGCCACAGAGGGGTTTCAATCTTTGCCAAGGCCAATACAGCTAGTGTTTATAAAGCGGATTAAAGGAAAACTATAATATATATTTTTTTAATACGCGATGCTGCGCGCCTTCAGCAGTAAGTTTAGACTCTTTTAGCACAAAAGAATTTATCTTAAAAGTGCATGAAGGAATATCAATACGTTCAAGTCTTTCTAAAAACTTAATTTGATCTTTAATAAATTTCACACGCGCAATGGTAATATGACTTAAAAAAGCACGATCTTCCACCACAGCATATTCTTTTGCAATGGATTGAATGTGCGCCACAAGCTCAAGCAATTCCTGGCCAAGTAAATCAATATACACTATTCTTAAGTCTTTATTTTGTGGCAAAATGCCTAATTGCCCTAATCTGACAGTAAAAGGGCTAAACTTAATTGCATCTAATGCAAGTCGTAGCGCACTAACTTTATTCTCAGGAACTTCGCCAAAAAAGTGCAACGTAAGATGCAACTGATCCCGTAGCACCAAGCGCAAATCACCACAACCAAGGTCTAATATTTTTCTTTGAATAGCAACTAATATATCTTTAACTTGCTCAGGAAATTCCAGTGCAACAAAGATGCGCATTTACCCACCTTTAATTACTGCTAAAGGTGTCAAGCGCACAACTTTGCGCGCAATTTTAGATTTTTGCACCACATCAACCACATCTTCTACGTCTTTATAAGCAATAGGTGCCTCTTCAGAAAGGCCTGCATCTGAATCACAACGAATTAGAATGCCATGCGCTTCAAGGTCTTTACGTAATTCTGTACCACGAATAGTTTTTTTAGCTTTTGCCCGCGAAAGCCTACGCCCTGCTCCATGGCATGATGATCCAAATGCAACTTGCATACCTTCTTCTGTACCCACAAGTACATATGAAGACGTGCCCATGGTTCCAGGAATAAGAACTGGATGGCCGTATGCACGGTATTGCTCCGGAACCTCAGGATGCCCTGCTGGGAATGCACGCGTTGCGCCCTTGCGATGCACTAATAATTTTGTTGGTTTATCATTCAGAATATGTGTTTCTAATTTGCCCATGTTATGTGAAAGATCATACACCATAGACACTTTAGCATCTTTGCCCACTGTAGCCTCAAATGCTTCGCGCACCCAATGGCCAATCAAGTGCCGATTTGCCCATGCAAAATTTGCAGCGCCTTTCATAGCACTAAAATACTCTTGCGCTTCACGCGTTTGAAAGGGCGCACATACAAGCTCTCGGTCAGGTAATTCAATACCCCATTCTTTTACTTTTGGCATCATCAAACGCACATAGTCAGTGCATACTTGATGACCAAGTCCACGGGAGCCACAATGAATCATCACAACGACTTGATTGAGCTTTAAGCCAAAGGCTTGTGCAATTTTTGCATCAAAAATTTCATCAACACGTTGTACTTCAAGAAAGTGATTACCTGAACCTAAAGTTCCAAGTTGATCAGACCCTCTTTTTTTTGCTTGCTCAGAAATAGAACGCGGATCAGCATCAGGCATGCACCCATTTTCTTCACAACGGTCAATATCACCGAGCTGGCCATACCCTTGCGTAAGCATATATGGCGCACCACCTTTAATAACGTTATCAAGCTCACCAAGAGATAATTTAACTTTGCCTCCTTGCCCCACGCCAGAGGGCACGCGTGCAAAAAGTTCATCAGCAAGTTTGGGCAAATACGGTTTGAGTTCATCAGCATTCATATTTACCGCAAGCAAGCGAACGCCACAATTAATATCATAGCCAATGCCACCAGGAGAAATAACACCACCTTGATCAACAATTGTTGCTGCTACGCCGCCAATTGGAAAACCATATCCTTGATGAATATCTGGCATGGCCAGTGCACGCTTTGCAATACCAGGAAGCGTTGCTACATTTGCAAGCTGCCATAATGAACGATCTTCTAAAATATCATCTATTATTGCTTCACTTGCAAATAAACGCGCGGGAACTTGCATATCTGCTCTGAATTCTCTTGGAATTTCATAAACAGTTTCATCAAGTTTTATTAAATCTTTTTTCTTTACTTCTTGTTCCATTTTAAAACCTATATATCAAACACAATATCTACTTGATACCCATCATTAGTTTTAAGTATTTTAAGATCGTGATAAGTAACCGCTTTAATTTCAATGCCAAACCGTTTAACTGGCACACCCTTAATCGTTGCTTCTAATGCGCGTTCATTAAATATGTGTACATCAACCGCAAGATAAGCCTCATTATGCACATCACTTAAATATAACGCTTCAGATAAAAAATCAATAAGGAGCAAATCAACTTCAGATGAAGCTATTTTAATAGTGTGATGCGCAGGTAATAATTGGCAAACCACTCGCTCATCTATAATCTTACATTGAGGAACAACGGGCTCAATAGATTGGAACATACCAATAAGAGCATTAGAAAATAATTCAGACAATGATGCCCCATAAACCCGAATTTTTAAATCGGCTGTATGGGGCAACGCTTCAAAATCTCTCATGAATATCTTATCTAGTAATTACCACAACCACTTGACCAACACGATGCACCGCAAGCCTCAGCAACTACTCTTTTTGGAACTTTAACAAGAACTGTTTTCCAATAACCTGGAAATATAATTTCTTCTGTTCTTATCTCATATTCATCTTCTTGAGGTCGAGTTGAAGCTCCTTCTGCCGTTGGCTTTTCTGCTACCATTACTCTTGCAGCAGCATTTAATTGTTCTTGAGATGCTACTCGAGCCACGCCAATAGCCGCAACCCTTGCCACTAATCCTGAGCTGCCCGCATCCATTCTTTCTTGAGGTGCAGTGGCGACATGGTCTGTAGCATCTGTCATCGCAACAGCTGACGGTGCTTGAGCATGCAGATTGGTAATATCTTTAAGCGGAACTTTATTACTATCGGAAGAAGAAGAAAGCTGCGTACGGCCTTGGTCTGGTAAATCTGCCAATTCTTGTCTTGATGGTATTCTAGTAACAGTACCAGGAATAGCTACGCTGGGCAGCATTCCTTGTGCCACATCAAAAAATCCGAAAAAAACCAACCCGAAAAAAAACGAACGTTTGAGCATAAAACATCCTTGTTTGAAAATAATATTAATTTTATTGCATATGCCGCATAAAACTCTTGATTAGTGTAGCAGATCTTATGTGCGTGTCGAACGATTTTTTTAAAAAAGACCATTTGTTAATTACCTAAATCTGGAGTACACCTAGTATAAGTTATTTTTAAAAAGGGATTTTTATGAACAAATTTTGCTCTTTCATGTACCTTATGCTTATATTTGCTTCACTAAACGCACACGAAAATAAACTACCCAGAGCGCGTTCAAAAGAACTGGCGTATGAACGCCACTTACTAAGTTCTTTTTGTTTTGACCAAACAATGGACCCAATTGTTTTTAAATATCTATTTTCAAATAATCTCCAGTATGCTCAAGATTTTGCAGATCGTCTTAATGCTATCATTAAAGTTTTTTTTAATCTCGTAAGCGCAGATATTTGTATGCGCACGCACGCATGCCTTATCTTTACCAAACTTCAGATTGAAGAACCCTATAATGGTACGCTGCAAAAAGTAATTAATGAACTTATCCCTCTCTATTTTGATTCCCATGGTTGCCTTGTGCATCTTGACGCACAAGACACAAAAACACGTAATTTTTGCATTGCACAGTTATTAAAAAATGGCATAGATAATGATACTTATAAAAAGCTTCTTCATATCTTTAATTTCAATGATGTGGCGTGCTATGAAGAAAAAACAAGCTCATATATAAGTGAAAACCTCTATCATTTTGCTACAGGCGGCTGGCTGCCATCTATTACCTGGTACCCACATAACATTAAACAACGTATTGCTGAGCACGCGCACAATCGGCACATTGAAGAATTACTTACTTTATGCGTAGACACTGACTTTATTGTTGCTCATAGTTTTATTACTACGCATTCACACCCAGTATTACGCGAGCTTTTTACTGAAAGTTATAAAGACTATACGCAAAAATACTGTAATGCCTGCGGCATTATCAAAGAATATGAAGATGATCCTTATTGGGCATCGCTCTCACCCGAAGATCAAGCGCACTATAGCAATGATTTAGAAAAAATTATGGCGCTAAATACGACATTAAAAAAGCGATCCGAACAAAAAAGGAAACTCCAAGAAAATTGGGCAATAGATGAACATGCACCTACCTATGTGCATGCAACGCTTTTTGAACTCCTTGAATTTCTTGAAACAACCAGTTATTGTATAGGCCATATATTTGAAATCATGCAAAAATATTCCGCTGACGAACAGCAAGAATTGCAAAAAGCTCTCTTTCTCAAAAACGGGATCCTTAAACAATTTGCTCTTTTTAGCGATTCTTCACGTTATTCTTTCCCGCAGCAACTTTTTTCTGAACCAGATATGCTTCTTGAAATAAATAAACTTTTCTATCTTCAGCATATGCATCAAAATTCATATGAAGGTATTATTGCTCGTATTACCTTAGATCAACTGCATGCATTCTATGATCCGCAACTTAACAAAATGCCCAAATTGATTGATTATGATTTAGAGACGATGCAAAATCCCAGCTTTTTTACACGCATGCAATCAAGAATAGAGAAAATTACAAATCGCATGCCATATTACACAACAACCTATACTTCGATTAAGAAGGCAATTGCATATATCATAAGTAATTTTTCTTAACCATTGCTTAAATAAGAAAACTATAGTACAAATAGTAGGTCGGTATGTACATCACAGGAGCCATATGCTACAAAGACCTCGATTACGAAAATTAGCTTTATGTTTATTGATATTAATTCTATTCGATGAAATAGTTATACAAAAATGTAAACCAATTGCTCCTGCTGTGGCGTTAGCACCAATAGCCTATGAAACAATCTTACTCAGTGCTGCTGCAGCAACTTCAATTTATAGTGCATACTTGTTAACACAAATTTCAGACCCTGTCTTGCGCACTCATAGTCAAACATTGCCAACTATAGCTCAAGAACTAAAAGAAATTTTCCCAAGCACACCTTCTCATGTCCCTCACTCGCCAGATTTTATCGCACAGGCTTTAGAAGAATCTGTTGGTCAGGCTTCCTATAAAAAAGCTTATAAAAGCCAATTCACTAAAATCCAAGAGCAATCTTTAATAAACACAATCAATACAAATATAGTCCATCCTGCTATCGCACGTAATAAGCATATTAACTCAATACCTTCACAACAATTAAGTACAACGCCACTTACACCCTCATTACCAAGTTCACCAATACAATTTACCTATCAACCAAATGCAATCCATTTTGAAGTCCCACATATCAATACATATGGATCAATAGCGGTAACTGAGGAAAGACCACTATCCTCAGTTCGTCAACAAATCATTAACAATTGCCATGAACATGCACTAGATGAATTTCTTTTCAATGAACGGTGCAAACATATTCCAGGTTATCTGGCTAATTTTACCGAGCAGCTTAACGAGATCATCTTAGTTTTTCATGATTTAGTAAGTGAGGATATCTATAAACGCACACATGCTTGCCTTATTTTTCCTCATATAAGTATTGAAGGGCCATTTAACTATACGCTGCAAAATGTAATTCATGAGCTCATTCCCTTCTACTTTGACACTGAAGGAAAATTGGAAAGGCTGTTTCCGCATAACAAAGTAACTCATGATTTTATTATCGCAAAATTTCTTAAAAATGGTATCAATAGATCCACGTACCTACAACTTCTTAAAACCTTCAATTTTAAGGAAGTCCTTGAACATGAAGAAAACCTCGGGTCTTATCTTTGGAATGGGGTCAAACATACGGCAACTGGGGCTTGGTTGCCAAGCCTCACTTGGTATCCTCGCGATATTAAAAAATTAATCAGCCACAACAACTTTAATCATGGGCTTGAACAAATTTTAACGCTCTGTAGTAAAAATAAATTTGTAGAAGCACAAAATATTGTTAACTCCGCGGGGCTTGAAGTTCTTGCGTGGCAAGAACTCTACCAACAATGTTATCATGCATTCAAAAGTAAATACTGTGATAGTTATGGCATATTAATCGAGTATCTAAGCGATCCTCTCTGGGCGAATGCCACTAACGAAGCTAAAGCTGAACTTGCAAGAAACATAATGGATGTCACTACCTTTAATAATGCGCTTGCAGTTCGCTCAATTCAAAAAAAGTCTATAGAAAAGTCTTGGGGCATAGCATCAGACGCACCTACGTGTGTGCATAACGCGGTCTATTGTCTTATAGACCTTCTAGGAACAGGTACCGAATTTATTGATAAAGTTCATGAATTAATCGCACAAGAAGATAAATTTAAACGAGATGCATTAATTGAAGCGCTTTTTTTACCAAACGGTATCTTAAAAGATTTTAGCCATTTTTCTGCAATTGATACGTATCATTTTCCAAAAGATATTCTTACTCAACCAAAATTGCTAAAGAAAATAAATACGTTATTTTATCAGCAACATATATTTGCTGGAAGTGAGCAGGGAACTAATGCTGCTATTAAATTAAATACACTTCAAGCGATATATGATACTAGATTCTCAAGTAACATTCCACAAGCAAAAACTAGCGAATACTGGCCATTTGACCAAGAGAATACAAACTTTAAGGAACAAATACTCAAACGAGCCCTTGCAGTGAGTCACTACCTTGCTGATTATTCTAATACAATGTATAAATCAGTGCGCAATGCTATTCTGGATATTGCACCCTCTTTATTCCTTGCAAATGAAAATACTGAACCAACGCCACAGAATGAGCCGCCGCCTGGCGAACAAGTTCCTTTTGAGGAAGATGCACCAACGCCTGAAACAAAGCCAGATTCAGAAGAAGAGGTAATTGCTCCAGAAGTAGTTTTTGAACCAACTAAGCCAAGTAAATCGACCCCTTCAAGCTCTGGAAGTAATTTATTAGATCCAAGCAATGGAACTCCACCTCTTGAAAATGAACCCTCAATATATTATATTCCACGTGAACTACCTAATGATCCTGAGGATTGGGCCAAAGAGAAGAATGGAATAAAACCTTGGGTTCCACCTTCAAGTAATTGGAAGTCTGAACAAGCAAAGGCTTATTTGCAATTTCTTGGGCAAGGATTTTTGCGCACGGGCTTGGCAGCAATGGGTATTCCCTTTGAAGACTTTGAATACGCTTTAGAAATATTTAAAAATATTCCTGGTTTCTTATCCAACAATAGTGCATTCCAACAAATCATACGCTATTGCTATAGACAGCCAATTAAAAACTGGCATCAAATTAAAGGTTTTATTTATGAAATTCAGACGGCATTACGGGTTGACACAAATCGAGAGCAAATAATTGAGTTTGGTAGAAAAGTGCCAAGCGGGGAAATTGATATTATTACAACGACACGTTTTATTGAATGTAAAAATATTAAATGGGAAAATAATATTGACGCAATTAATGATTGTAAGAATACTATTGGAAAACAAATAAAACATATTCATGAAGAATTAGGCAAAAGGCTTACAGTCTTTTCAAAAGAACCGCTACCACAAGAATTAAAAAATTGGTTTATTAAAAAAAATATAGAATATTTCGAGGGTTAAATGGGAATCATGCATAGCGTGAAAATTAAAGTTCATGCCTTCTTTCAAGAAAACTCAATTGAATTAATACTACAGCAAGCCGTAGACGCTCGGTATAAACTGTATATTGCAGAAGATTATGAATATTTCAAGCCTGAAAAAAATTCAATAATTTCGCCTCGAACTGCTACAAAAACAATTTTCAAAATATATCAGGAAACTAACTATGGTGGCCCGATTATTGCAAAACTTGATGAAACGGAAGTTCTTTTATCTTTTAATTTCGAAAATCCATACCTTATAGTTAAAATAACACTTTTTTCAAATGACTGGGAAAAGGAATTCCCAAATGGCGAAAGTCAAAAAGATTTTGCCCGTTACATTTCCTTTTTGCTCAAAATCACACAGGATTTCCCAATAAGCAATTTGGAAATTAAATACCTTTAAGCTTAATTATATTTGAGGGCTAAATGGGAATCATGCACACAATTAAGATAGTCCTTAAAGATTACCTAAAAGAAGAATCTGTTGAATCAATATTAAAGAGAGCAATTGAAGCTAATTGCGGTATATATATATCAGAAGATTACATATTTTTTGAAGATGAAAAAAATCATGCTATTTCTGCTGATATAGCCACTAAAAAAATTTTTAAAACAAACCACGAAACGGATGATGTTAAAGGGATTATTATTAAAATTAACAATACAGAAATTGCTTTATCATTTAATCATGATGATTCAAATCTTGTTGCGTATTTAACTCCATTAGTATCCCGCTCAGAAAGAGATTTTCTCAATGGCGAATCTCAAAAAGATTTTGCCCGCTATATTTCTTTGTTGCTGACTATCACTCAAGATTTTCCATTAATAGATATAGAAATACTGTACCAATAAATTAATTTATAATGTTTAAAACTTAAAACATAATACTTACTAAATAGAAACACTATGGAAAAAATACCTACTGCTAGAATCATCCTTAATGATTACTTAGTAAAAGAATCAGTTGAATTAATATTAAAAAGAGCACTAGAAGATCACTGTACATTATATATCTTAGAAGAACAGAATAACCACCTTGCTTCTGCACAAATAGCAACTCAGTTTATTTTTAAAATGCACAACGAAACTAATCAAGGAGGCACAATCATTGTAAAAGTTGAAAATACCACGATGCTATTATCCTTTAAATCTAATTTACCAGATCTGCTAGTCGATATAACACCCCTTTCTAATCATTGGAAAAAAACATTCTTGAATGGCGAATATCAAATTGACCTTGCACGATATCTTTCGTTGCTATTATTAATTACTCAAGATTTTCCCATTATTAATATAGAAATTTTACACTAACCCCAACCTTCGGATGATATTAAAATGAGCAAGCTACTTATGAGGGCTAAATGGGCTTAGATCGCATAATCAAATTAACATTCACAGAACCATTAGAAAAAAATCACATTAGAAGTATTGTTACAAAACCATAGACTTAGGTTCTGTATTTTATAATTATCCAGAAGAAGAATTTGCATGTAATCTTCTTTCTACAACGGATATTGTAGAACACTTCTATCAAAAAAATAACAACGGGGACTTTGGTGGAGGCCTTTTTGTGTATATTGATTCTAGTTATTTTATGCTCTCCATATATCAACAAAAAAACAAAAAAGCTACATTGAGTATATTCCTTGAAGTAGATTATTGGGAACATCCCCAATTTGAGTATGATTGTGACTACGAAAGATATATTAGATTTTTACTTAAAATTATTCAGCAAGTGCCATTGCACACTATCTCAATTGAATTCGAAATGTAATAAGATGCATAATATACCATTAATACAAATACAATTAGCATGTAGCTTCAGTGAAGAATATATTACACTTATTTTAAAACGTCTTCATAACGTAAATTGCTTCTTTTTTCATCTTTCTGAGAAAGAGAAAAGCCCTGAAATAAGAAATAAAATTTCATTAGAAACTGCTGCAGAATATCTCAGTAATCCATTAAACCGGGAGCCCAATATCCTGGGTATTTTAGTAAATATCAAAACTTATTATTTTGTACTTACTATTTATAGCAATGATTCATTAGCAAGCGCTTTATGCTTAGGCATTTCACCTTTGGAAGCAACTACAGACATTAGTCCTTGGGTTTTATCATTATTAAATATTGTTCAGGGCGCGCCTATTGAATCTATAAGCACCATCAATAAGGGATCGTCATCTTATTGGGAGTATGGTCGAATTGCTGAATCCAAAAGATTACGCGAAGAAGAAACAAACAAATCTTCTTGATAGATGCAATAAGTCACTATACGCTATATGCATGGCTACATCACTCAAAGACTTATTACAAAATATAGTCCCACATCAAACTTCATGGAAAACTGAGCTACAACAAAACTGGCACCATATTGTGGGCCATTTGGCCACTCATGTACAATTACTCAAAGTATATGAGAACGCATTACTCCTTGGTGTAAAAGATTCAAGTTGGTTGCAAGAGATGTACCTGTTGTCCCCGCTTTTAATTGAGACAATTAATAAAAGTCTTGATAAACCCTACATTAATAAGCTACATTTTAAGAATGTAGGGGATGGTGAACAAACACAACAGACACGGGCTCCCCAGCCTAAAGAGAAAAAACCGCTGCCACCACAACTCATAAAAAAACATGTAACAAAGTTCCAGCAAGAAACGCTCGAACGAGTTGAGGATCCGGAATTACGTGAATCTCTTAAACAACTGTTGCTTACTTGCCGCGAGGAGCCAGAATGAAGCGAGTATATATACTTCTACTTGCAGGGGAATTTGCAGCCTATGCTAACCCAGAAGCACTAACTCCTGCAGACATAAAAAAAGAAGCCGATGAAGTAAATCATTATCATTGGTCATTATGGGGCAACTATCAATATAGGCAAGGCAACATTAAACAAGCTGCCAATTGGTATTCTAAAATACTTGGCGATAATCCCACGCCCTATGCACTGCATGGCTATGTAACAGCACTCTATAAATCTCATAATTATCCTGCCATATTAAACGTATTACCTGCTCTTGATGAACAATTTGCAAATGATCGTGACATGCAATTAATTTTTGCGCAAGCACTCCTTTATACCAAAAACTTTAAAGACGCTCACGCCAAATTTTCAAGCATATATGAAAAAAATAAAACACATGCAGAATCTGCATATTTTGCAGCAGAATCGTATTCACGACTTCAAGAATATACCAAAGCAATGGATGTTATTGATACGTATTTAAAACATTCAACCCAACAGCACACTGACTTTCTATTTTATTTTTTAAAAGCACAAATATTTGCCGTGCAACATTATCTTGAAAAAGCACGTGAATTTGCTCTCAAAACATTGGAAATGAATCCACGCTTTGAGCAAGCGGCAGTGTTTTTGCAACTTCTTGATAATATAGAGCGTGAAATACTCAAAAGTGGGGCAAAGAATATGACCCAATCTGCCTTGCGTAAATTTATACCGCAAGTGCAAAAACAATCAAATAATTTTTATCAAACAGAAAAAACGATATACTTTAGTAGATTATAACCCCACTCTCCCTGAGTGTTTTTTCGTAGAAAAAATGTATCGAAGGGTTGTAGTATAAAAGAACTCTTATGATAAACACCTATTGCTTTGTAGCTGCCAAATCTGCAGGCCACATTTTACCCGCTCTTGCTCTTGCAAGACAGACCAAACAGGCTAACCCAAACGCTGAAATAATTTTTATTTCTACAAACACTCTGCTTGATCAGAAATTATTAAACCGTAATCAAGATATTACGAGGCATATCCCTTTTATGCTCCCTAATATCCCGTATTACAAACCTTGGCGTTTACCAATATTTTTGTGGCAACTAATAAAATGCACATATCAAAATTATATGTTACTCAAAAGTATACGCCCTAAATCCATTGTTTCCACCGGTGGCCTTATTGCATTACCAACCTGTCTTGCAGGTTGGTGGCTCAATATTCCCATTGATTTATATGAGCTTAATGCTGAACCTGGCATGGCAATTAATTGGCTTTCAAAACTTGCAACTCATGTATATTATTGTTTTGACGAAACGGCACATGCGCTGCCAGCTAAAAAAAGACGCAAAGCACATTACCCGCTCTATATTTCATTAAATACTGCGGCAAAATCATATGCCGATCTTAATTTTGATAAGAATAAAAAAACTATTTTTCTTTTAGGTGGTTCACAAGGATCCGAAAAACTTAATCAAGCCCTCAAAAATATACTTTCACATAATAAACAACTTGCAGGATCCGTAAATATAATACACCAAATTGGTGGGCATGAAACTAACCTTGAAACTTGGCGTTCATGGTATAAAGAACATCATATTCCGGCGTATCTATTTACCTATGAACCAACATGTGTACCATATTATAAATTAGCTGATGTGGTCATTTGTAGATCCGGTGCAGGAACGCTTTTTGAACTTGAAGCACTCCAAAAGCAGTATATCACTATTCCGCTTGAAACCAAATCAACGCAGCACCAAGTGACAAATGCTGTGGCAATGGAACGCAAGTACCCAAAACTTGTAAAAGTAGTGCGCCAAAAAGATAATACTCACCATGCTGCCCTTGCGAAAGAAATACAGGCAATATTAGAATCACTATAAAAAAGAGAAGCTATGAACAATCGAATAGCATATGCCAAAGATATGCAAAAACAAGTTAAACACGCAGGCAACATACTTTTACTTGGATGCGGCGCGATCGCTCGAGCATCATTGCCATTACTTTTTCAACTTATTGATTTTGACCCCAAGAAGCTCACCATAATTGATTTTGCAGACACCAGAAACACGATAACTGACTATTTAAACCAAGGCGTGATTTTTAAACAAGAAAAAATAACCCCAGAAAATTATAAAAGTATACTGTCACGAACTCTTACTAAAGGCGATTTGCTTCTAGACTTATCCTGGAACATTGATACGTGTGATCTACTAACATATTGCCATGAGCATGGAATTCTTTATGTAAATACGAGCATTGAAGAATGGAATCCTTACCAACAATTTGCAACGCTCCATGAATCAACGCTCTACTATCGCCATCAAGTCATCCGTAAATTGCTTGGAAATTGGCACAACACTATAAGCCAACCAACCGCTATTCTTGATCACGGCGCAAATCCCGGCATGATATCTCATTTGGTCAAAAAAGGACTCTGTGACATTGTTACGCAAAAACTTATTCCATCAGAAAAGCTTGTGGATCACGAAAAAGATTCAATGCTGTCTTACATTAAAAATAATCAGTTTAATCTGTTGGCGCAAAAAATTGGTTTAAAAGTAGTTCATATTTCTGAGCGCGATACACAAATTTCCAATGATCCCAAAAAACCTGATGAGTTTGTAAACACGTGGTCTGTTGAAGGCTTGATTGAAGAAGGCTTAGCGCCGGCAGAACTTGGTTGGGGAACTCATGAAAAAGCATTACCACCGGACGCATTTACGCATCCAAAGGGCAACAGAAATCAAATCTTTTTAAAATCACGCGGCATGAATACCCTAATGAAAAGTTGGATCAAAAGTGGTCCTATTATTGGCATGCTGATCAGACATGGTGAATCATACAGTATTAGTGATCGACTGGCCGTTTTTCCTGACGAACAACAGACAAGTTATATACATCATCCTTTACGGCATCATGACCGCAAACTGCAAGCACTCTATCGCCCTACCGTGCATTATGTGTATTGCCCCAGCGATAGCGCACTCGCATCTTTACACGAATTTAGAATGCATAATTATGAACGGCAAAAAAAACAACGAATTTTATATAATGACATTATATCAGGCACTGATGAATTAGGTTGTCTCTTAATGGGTGATTTTGGTGTGTGGTGGGTAGGTAGCTTATTGAGTATTGAAGAAGCGCGTGCCATTATTGACCCTAAAAAAAATAAAATTAATGCAACTTCGTTGCAAGTTGCGTCAAGTTTTGTAGCTTCTGCAATTTATGCGTTGCGCCATCCCAATGTAGGTATTTGTATGGCTGATGATATTGACCATCGAGAAATCTTGGAACTTGCAAGTCCTTTTTGGGGAGAGATTTGGAGTGGGGAGATTAAACTATCGCCCGATGAAGCACAGAAGATCCGTGAATATCAATTTGAAGACTTCCACGTAACTGAACAACAATGAAAATATCAAGAAACAATACCATTTGTTGATTGTGCAAATCCATTTTTTGGGACCAAGATAGTCATTGCACCCGGCGCATTCTGTGCAACTTCCATGCCAGTTTTTGCATCAACTGTCATCGCTTTAAGTGAATGATCAAACGTAAATCGCTTGCTGTTACATGGAACATCTTTGTGTAAACCAAACCAAATAGGGAACGCCATGCGCGATGCATAGCAGTTTACACCCATTGGCCGGTTATCATCGCAGCCAATGTATATTGCAGTGGTTAATTCTGGTGTTGCTCCTGCAAACCACGTAGTGCGCCAATCGTTAGTTGTCCCTGTTTTGCCGATCGCTTCACTATCAATCCATTCTTTGCGTCGTTTCTTACCACGTTCCATACTGGCTTGCAAAACACTATTAACTTGATCGGCAACATGCGGCTTTACTACCATCTTTTGTTCAGGCAATGACTTATATATTTTTTTACCCAATGCATCTTTTATCCACACAATATAATGCGGTTTTGTATATACGCCATGATTGGCAAAAATATTAAATGTACATGCAACATCAATTAATGTGCGATCAATACAACCAAGCGCAAGCGAAGGATAAGCAGGCACCAAGCCTAATTGGCCTTTTTCTATAATCTCTGCAGCTTTTTCTGGCCCTACGGTAAGCAATGCTTTAATGCTCACAATATTATTAGAACGAGATAATGCATGTGCAAGCGTCATCTGACCATCAAATGTTAATGTGTTATTACGCGGCTGCCATACCGTGCCACCAGAAGTAAGCGATAACGGTTCATCAATAAACGTATCATCAAAGCGCAATCCTCCCTCGATTGCTGCAGCATAAATGAGTGGTTTCAATATGGAACCCATTTGCCGTTGCGCTTGCATTGCACGATTAAATTTAGATTTTGTAAAATCAAAACCACCCACAAGTGCACGAACTGCACCAGATGCCACATCAAGAGTCACCAATGCACCATCAATATCTGAGCAAATTTCTTTATGCATCAAACGCATATGCTCTGCAAAAGCACGAGACGCACAGCGTTGAATATTTATGTCAAGTGTAGTTTGAATGCGATATCCTTCTGAATATAACGCACTCTTGCCCACTAAAGCTTCTACTTCTTGCCTAATTGCTTCCTGCAAATGCGGCGCTAAGAATTCTTGCTGATGCTCCACTATACCAAGCGGTTGTTGTTGACATGTAGCACATACTTTTTTATCAATAAAATTAAGTTCTCGCATTGATCTGAGCACTACATTGCGACGCTGCTCACTTGATAATGGGCATAACAATGGCGAATAAAGCCCCGGTGATTTTACAACGGCTGCAAGAGTAGCAGCCTGTTCAATAGAAAGTTGTTGTGCAGATATTCCCCAAAACCGTTGGCTTGCAGCTTCCACGCCATAAATTCCACACCCAAAATAAACATGATTTAAATAGGTTTGCAGAATTTGCTCTTTGCTAAATTGCCGCTCAATAAGAAGTGCCATCAGCTGTTCTTTAAACTTGCGGGTAAATGTTTTGGAAGCACCCACATAGAGCAATTTAATAAGTTGCTGCGTGATAGTACTTGCGCCTTGTTTTTTGCGACCATGGTATATATTCACCAATGTGGAACGCACAATCCCTTTAATAGAAATACCTGGATGATGAAAAAAATCATGGTCCTCTGCTGCAATAAACGCTTGTATCAAATGTTGTGGCATTTCATTAAGTGAGATAGGTTTTCGTTTATCGCGTGCAAATCTTGCCCATTCAACACCATGGCAATCAAGCAAGACTGAAGGTGTTCCTGGCTCATAATGCTCTAAAACAGAAAGATCTACAATGTGATAGTGAGAAACAAAAAAAAGTCCCCCCATGCAAGCTGCTATGCTACATAATAAAAGTATAATAACATAGGTAAAATTAATTCTCTTGAATATATACACGCCAATCGTCTATTTCGGCTTCTGTATCTATTCCCACTAACCCTTGCATCCAAGGACAGTATTTTAATGATAAGCCAATCGTAATAGCAACAGCAAGAAGAGCAAGTTCCTTTTTATAATGTACAACAAACGTTGCTATTTCTTCTTGCGTAGCAGCAAATGAAATGCCATTTTTTTGCAGTAAACTTTTAGAAAAAGTAACTGAATTATTTATTGGCACGTGCGTATGAGATAACAACGTGCTCCATACTAGCGAAGCTGTAAAAACTGACGTAAAAATTTTTTTCATAGTACTCCTTGCAATTTTGGGTACACTATTGTTATAGAAGACATCTTACTTAACCACTTAAAATTGTCAATTTACTGCATGCAAAGCTGGCATTATTATCTGATTATCACCTTGGTTTTCTTTCTAAATAATACGCTGCATACTTTATTTGGAATACCTAGCGCATTATTATTAGGCGTAACTACGTTTATCTTAGTACAACCTCAAAACTCTGCTATGCTTAAAATATATGCCATTGCACTTGTTTGCTTTGATTATTTCGTTTGGCTTGACCAACTTGGCCCCCCTCTGCTTTATTTAGCCCCTCTTTATCTACTTGCCCCTGCCCTTAATCAACTATTAATGCCCAGGGCAAGAAGCCTGCTACCTTACGCTTTTTTTTCTAGTGCCTATTTGGTACAGATTTATACCCTGGAACCCTTAACTACCGGGGTTTTACCACCTTTTGCCTGTACAATTTGGCCTTTTTGTGCTATAGTACTAGGGATATATAGCTTTGAAATATATAGATCAACAGCAGTTTAGGTAATCGCTTTCTCTTTTAAAAATTGAGAGAAAGAGGAAAGTCCGGACTCCAAATAAACACGGTACCATGCAAGAACTTGTTTCAAGCATGGGCAGGGTAAAAAAACACTATCCTGACGGCAAGTGCCACAGAAAATAACCACCTTAACCCGCTCATCCTGCGCTTGTCGAAGGATTTGAGCGGATCAGGTAAGGGTGAAAATGTGCGGTAAGAGCGCACAAAACAAAGCAGCAATGTTTTGTTTGGGCAAACCCTCCGGGAGCAAGACAAACAGTGCGTTCGGTTGTTTATTCCGATTTAAAACGTGCGGGTACGTTGCATAGATAAATGGTTACCATATTACGCATCGCAAGATGTGCAATAACAGAATCCGGCTTATTAATTGTTGTTGATCCTCCTACGCTTATCCGGGCACGCTCATCCTGAGCTTGTCGAAGGACGGGCTCGGCAAGCTACGGGGACAGGCCTTTTAAATTTTCAGTACATGAAATTCATACCTTCGATGAAACTAACAAACTTCCTCTGGGCATTACCCTTCATTTGTTTTATAAGCACTTATACTATTCTCACGCTTATTTTTACCGCACCTCCAATTCCAGCACCATCACTTATTGGCAAACAATTGCCAGAAGCGTTTACCATTCTTTCGCACCATAATTTAAATCCACGCATCTTACATGAGCAAGTTGATAATGATGTGCCTGCTGGTACCATTTTGAGCCAAACCCCGCTTGCTGGCCAAAAAATTAAACCTTATCAACAGCTTTTTTTAACGGTTAGCAAAAAAGCAGAAAAAACTATTGCACCATCCGTGCAAGGCAAAACATATGAACAAGTTGTGGAACAACTTACCAAAGCTCATATAAAACATAAACGATATGATCTTGCAAGCAAAAAACCAATGGGTACTATTATTGCACAATTGCCTGCAGCAGGCGCACCTCTTGAACAAAACAGCATGATTCTTTATGTATCGCAAGGAAATAATAAGCCAATTTTATGCCCCCAATTTATTGGCAAAACGGTTAAAGAGGTAACCCAATTTTTAGAAACATATAATATAGCACCCGAAGTATATCATGCACATACAATGTATGATAATCATTCATGTGCAAACTGCGTAGTACTCAATCAACAACCCCTTGCAGGAACTATTATTGACCTTCATCAAGGTTTGACTGTACAGTTGAAGGTGACTCACTGCATGTAAGCATGCCATCTTGATACGCATACGTATTTCTAAAAGTAACTAATCTATTTATAGACGCAATAATATCAGGCACATAAAGCTTAATTTGTGTAGGATTAAGCAATCTTGCCCGCTCATCATGCGCATAATAAAGTTCCTCCAGAGCCTCAGGAGTCATCTCTTCATTATCTTGTGCCGTCAACGCACGAGATACTACATCTAATTTTTCAGACACTAATGCATTAATGGCGTTAAGCTCATCTTCTTTTGGAAAATAGAACGGTGGCAATAAACAATAACTTGCAATAATTTTACAGACGTCTGTTACCAACCTCCGTGGGTTTTCTGGACGTTTAAAACACAGCATTATGATAAATCCACTATTTTTTAACCGTCGCAAATTAATTGAACTGTACGGCACATATGTTAATAATCCTTTAACAAATTCACGGCTCTTTGACGCACTCAAATGCATCGTATTATGTTGATTACTATCACATGCAGAGAGATCGGCTCCATGATCAAGTAAAAGAGCTGCTAGTTTAAAATCTGTTGGTATGGTATCCCAAACCATTGAAAGAAGTGGTGTTTTATATTGTTTATTACGCGCATCAACTGGTACCTTATGTTGCAAAAGATAGGCCGCTATAATAGGATTAGGAGCTACATGTAGCAAAGTATTACCATCACTATCACGGCATTGCAAAAATAGCTCTGAATTACATGCTGTACTAAATGTTTGTCTAAGCTCGGGTAAATTGCCCTTTCTGACTAATGCAAACAAATCAGTTTGCATCGCAATGACATTAAAAAAACCCAAAAATAAGAGAAGCACATAACAACAAAAAGAATATGCCACTCCAGCTCCTTTTTACCATACCTTCATACTTTAGGTATACCAAAAAAGAGACTGCTAAATCAATGAAATAAAGCAAGATTATGCGCCGAAATTGCGCGTGACTTCTTCAAAATAACCTAATGCTGTATCAAGATCATTTTCTTGTATATCAGGCCATAGACAATCAAGAAAGTAAAGTTCACTATAGGCTGCCTGAAAGAGCAAGAAATTGCTCAAACGATTTCTGCCGCCAGTGCGAATGATAAGTTCTGGCTCGGGGATAGCGCCAGTCCATAAATAAGAATTAACTAATGTATCATTAATTTGATCTAGTTTTATAATACCTGCCTGCACATCTTGTGCAATTGCCTTACATGCATGCGCAATTTCTTGTTGACCACCATAGCAAAAAAGCAAATTAACTTGCAAAGTGTCTAAATGTTTTGTTTCATGCTCAACCTCTTCAATGGTAGACTGCACGCTGGCTGGGAATAATGATCTATCTCCAATAAAGCAAATGCGTATACCCTTGATAATTAGTTCAGATAATCGCTTATGAGCTTCATGCGCCAAGATCTCAAACAAAAAACTTTTCTCTTCAGGGCTGCGATTAAAATTTTCAAGTGAGAACGTATACAGTGAAAGATATTTAATCTGTTTATTTAGACAATAGTTAAGTACTTTTTGTGCCGCCTGCACGCCTTCTTGATGCCCCTTCCAAGGAGTAAGCAAGCGTTTTTTTGCCCAACGGCGATTTCCATCCATTATCAATGCTAGATGTTTGATCATAAACTGAGATCTTCGGGCGTATATTCTGCTGCAGTGCACATAACCGGAAACAATTCATCAATATCATGACATATTTCTTCTGCAATATCACCATCAAATACTTGCCCGGTCATGCCATATACTGCTACAAGCTCCAAGCAACCAACATAATCTTCCTGAGATAAAATATGTTTTTGGAATGCAGCTTCAAAAATCATGCCCGCGGAAGTTTCTGGTTGCTCAAATTCATAAATCATGCCAACTCGCTCTGCCATATAACTACAGAGCGCATGAAAAGCTACTTCAAAAGCACGCACCGCTGAAAGGCGCACATGCGGATAGGTTGGAGACGTTTGATAAGCTTGATTCAATTTTGTTAGTGCCGCATGCAATGCATCTAAATGTTTAATAACAATCTGATGCTTTTTTTTAATAATTTCTTTGCGTTCGCTCGGTATTTGCAACATAGTTATATCTTGGAAACCTGCTGTTTTGCTCCATAAAGCACTCTCACATCAACAGCCTGTATAAAGGCCACACCATGCATTATTATAACCATGCCTAATGCACATACTAATCGCTCAACCGCCACAAAAGGTAGCAACCCTGACCAGATTGCAGCAGTAGTTGGCATTATATAAAGCCATAGCACAGAGCCTACTGCATGTTGCACAAATGTGGCGCCAAGCGCGGTGGTAAATTGCGTTTGTTGCGTGTAATATAGCACCACTGGAATCAACCAGTAGCAGGCATAGAACCAGGCTTGACCGCCTACCGGATGCGCTATAAAAAGGACCATACACAAAAGAGGCGTTGCCACACGAATCCAAAAGGAAGTTGATCTAAAATAGAGTGCTGCCGCAAAAGTGGGCAAATACAATGAGAAAGGAGACAATAAACTTGTTCCCATAAAAACGCAATGCACCATACGGCGCAGCAAAAAAAGACCTGCTCCAAAGCCCATGCCTGTATAGAGACTTACTAATGGACCACCAAGAGAGAATCCCGAAAAAACTGCGGTTTTTGCTCCTAAAAGCACATTTATTTTTAATAAACTAAGTAATTCTAGGATACTAAAGCCTACCACCACAGTAATAATGCTTGCTAATCTACGATTCATTGTAAGTCACCCTTTAAAGACTGCTTATGAACAAAATATATTTGTAGTAATAAGAATACAGCAAAGTAAGAAAAAAGGGAAAGATTACTTAGGCCGACCCATCGGTTTACAATAGAGTAGATGTCTTTAATAGAAGTTCACTAAATATTTTCAAGCAATTATCTCTGGCGCCGCTTCCTCCGCGGCAAGCGCACCCTTTTTGGTGCATCCTACTTGGCAAAGGCTTAAAAAGGACACGGAAAGGGTGCAAAAAGTAATTAAGGGCATGCTATCCCTTAATAATCCCATACCTTATTTTGTTGCTGCTGAAATATTAAAATACTTCTACAATAAACTTAATAATGGAGTTAATTAACTAATTTCTGCTTAAATCTTTAGGATTCAACTTAACTATTGTGTACATTAAATGATGTGAGAAAATAGATCTTAAATTTTATTAACCAAGACCAAATGGTTACCAAATATAAAAGATGATTGAGCGTTGCCGTAGTGCTTTGCTCATTAATCTCAACCTCAATTGGTGCAACAAACAAATAGGATTGCTGTTGCCCCGTTATAAAAGAACATTACAAACCAGAACATCATAATTCTAAATTTCGCAAAGAAGGTGCAAACATAACCCAACTCGATCTCACTCCCGTAAATATTACCGTAGCTGAAAACTATCCTGATAATGGCCAAACCATTAATCTTATTGCAAAAATTGCAAGTCAAAATACTAGCGGGAAAAACGTGCTCTTTCTACACGGATTTCCACACTGTCACTCGTTATGGAGCACAACTGAGACCTGGATCTAAGTTACGCACTAAACATAACTTATACACATTAGATTTTCGTGGTCAAGGTGAATCTGATAAACCTGCACCTTCTGCGCCACCTGCGCCAGATGGTACTGACACTGTTTACCGCCCATGGCAAAATTATGCCAATGATATTCATCAAGCAATTCTACGATTGGGCCTTACAGATCTTAATAAACCTGTGTTCGTTGCACATTCAGCTGGCGCATTTTTCCTCAATGATTACTTACGCATGAATGATCCTGTATGGGCAGCTGTAACAGTGCCTACATGAGTAATTCATGGCGTAAATGATCATGTATATTATTTGCCGCAAAAGAACATCTTGCTCTCGTAATTCCAAAAGCAAAATTAAAAGCATTCAAGCCGGGTAGTCACTTTCCACCATTACAAAATACAAAGAAATTCAATAAAGTGTTATTAAAGTTTCTTAAATATTATAACTAGTAAAAAGGGGGGGTGGTTGACGCCCGACCCCTTTTTACGTAACATGTGAGCTAATATCATTAAATCTCATGAATCTTTTGTAAAAGCACGAAATTAATATGGTACTTATTGTATTTATAACATTTATTGTGTGCTATCTATGCATTGGTATATGGAATAGCCGGCATGTAAAAACACTCAATGATTTTTTTATACGATCACGCTCACTATCGCTGATTGAAACCACTGCAAGTCTAGTAGTTACTCAACTCGGGAGTAACATGATTCTAGATACTTCGCGAAAAGGATTTGAGTACGGAGTATACGGAATATTCTATCCTCTTGGCATCTCAGTAGGATTATTGCTACTTACAAGTACACTAGCAGAAAGATGGCGCACGTTGAACATCAATACTACTGCAGAGCTCTTTATAAATCGCTTTAAAAGTGTCTATTTACATAAATTGGCAGGATGCATAGGTCTGATAAGCCTGTTTGGCATTCTTGTGGCACAAGTTGCCGCCTTGCGGTTTGTTATTTGCCCCTATTTATCAATTGCCAACATGTGTCTTTTTATAGCCACATGGCTCTGTATAGTCTTCTACACCATGCTTGGTGGACTATCGTCCGTTATCAACACTGGTTTTTTGCAAGGCATTCTTTTATACGGTTTTTTTGGATTATTTATTGTCACCGTTCTGATCACAACACCTTTTTCTATTGCTGAATTAGCTGCTGAAGCTGTCAGGCGTCCAATCGTACCCAAAGAACTTACCTTTACTCAAACCCTTTCATTATTTATTCTACCTGGACTCTATGTTATTATTTCACAAACAATTATTCAATTCATAATTAAAGCTAAAACAGTAAAAGTTGCAAAAGCTGCAACCTCACTTTCCTCATTCTTACTAATAGGCTTCACTTTTGTACCATTTATGGGCGGGCTTATCGCAAAAAAAATGACTCCTCATATTGATGCATCTACTCACGTAATCGTTGCGGTGATGAGAGCATTAACACCAACATGGATGCTTGCTCTTGGTATAGCGGCAATCAGCGCCGCAATCATATCAACTGCAGACGCCCTACTTTTGGGTGCAAGTTCTTTTATTATTCACGATATAATGCCAAAATATAAGTATAACTTTCTTATAACTCGATTGCTTATTGCACTCACCGGATTGATGAGCCTTGTGGCTTCGTATTATGTTGAAGAGAGAGTTGTATTTCTTATACTGCATAGTTATGAATTGGCACTGAGCGTATTATTTATACCGAGTATTATATGCTTATATTTTCCCGAGGTACCCGTATCAACAAATTGTGCATGGGCATCTTGCATTATAGGCGGTTGTAGTTATCTGCTTGGTGCATTCTTGCTGCCTTCTACTGTGCCCCATATTTTAATTACTTTCGGTCTTGCAAGCCTACCTTTTGTAGTTTACAAATTTAAAATGCAGAAACTTCAAGTTAAGTAATTACGATCGATTTTTTTTAGGTAAACAATACTGCAGCGCACTTGAATGAGAACTATTCTTTAGATACTGTATAAAATTTATTCTACGTATGAATCTGCTTAGTAACTAATCTAATCACTTCATCAAGATCGTCTGTCATCACAAATAAATTCTTAAATTCGGCGTCAATAAAACCATGCGTAAATGCCACGTCTACCCACTCACTAAAACTTGCCCAAAATGAAGTTCCTACTAACACAACAGGAGACCGCCTTATTTGTTTCATTTTAATGAGGTTCATAATATCACCTAGTTCATCGAACGTGCCAACACCTCCGGGAAAAATCACATATGCATCAGAATAATACATCAATAGCCATTTGCGCGCAGAAAAATTGCTTAAAAATATAGTAGTACGTTCGCAGCGAGACGAAGCCGGCTCATCTATACCAATCACGTTAATGCCAAAGCCAAACGGTTTTTTGCCAGTACTTACTGCTCCACATAATACCGCTTCCATAATGCCCATGCCACCGCCAGTAATCACCGCTTGATCAGCATCTGCAAGTTTTTTGCCTAACTCAAAAGCTATTTTATAAAAATGGGAATTATAATCTGCATGATGGCCGCCAAACACGGTAACGATTGGCTTTTTTAAGCGATATAAATGCCATAGTCCGCGTACAAATTGAGGCCATTGCCAAAGATACTGTGCTGCATGCCTTGTTTTTCCGTACATTACTCATCCCTTTTCTTTAATTTTTCGACTGGCATATTGCACGTTTGGCAGCGCTCTTTAAGCAATAAAAGTGCTTCATCAATATCGTCAGTCACATGGATTAAATTAATATCGTCGTTAGTAATGAGCCCCTCATGCAAAGCGCTTTTATGCATCCATTCTATAAAATGCTTCCAATAGTCTTTGCCAAACAGCACAACCGGTACACCAGGCAGTTTTTTTGTATGAATTAGCGTAATAACTTCCGCAAACTCATCTAAGGTGCCAAATCCCCCAGGAAACACAGCAAATGCCACTGAGTAATTAATCATAAGCCATTTGCGCGCAAAAAATTCAGGCATAATAAAGTATTCTTGGGCACATTCCTGCGCCATCTTTTCTCCCAAACCTTCCACAGTAATACCAATAGAACGGGCTGTTATACCCTCTCGTATTTGATGCGTTGCACCACATCCTGCTGCGCGCATGATGCCTGGTCCTCCCCCCGTAATAACGGAAATATTTTCTTGAATTAATCTATGAGCAAGTTGATGTGCAAGCTGAGCGTACGTACTGTTATGCGGCAAAAGGTGACCTCCAAATATGGTCACGACCGGCCTTGGAAGTTTACCTAATCTCCAAGCGCCTCTGAGCATTTGCACAAAAACAGTACCTAATTGCCAGGTAACTTTCAAGCAAAAACCAATACGTTTAAAAATAGATAACATTGCCAAGAACTCCTTTTGTTCATCGCAGCTATTTTTAGAAATTATAGAGTCAAATAAGTTTATAGCACCATGAACCCCATGCCCATAAGCAAGAGTACTGAACCGATAATAGATTTCCAGGTTACTGCTTCACCCAAAAAAACCATAGCCAAATATATGATAAAAACAATTGAAAGTTGATCAAGAGATGCTGCACGAGAAGCTGAAGCATTGCTTACTACCAGGTAATATGAAGCATAATATATTGCTGCAAACAGCGAGCTTGCCACAATATAAGGTACTACTTGCATATCAATGGTAGAGAATGTAGAAAGCTTATTAGAATAAAAGAGCATGCCCACGAGGACTGCTAGCGTTGCAGATGTTTGTATGACCCCTACCAACGTACTGTCAATGTAACGGGTTCCCATTTTATCACAGATTACAACCATTGCTGAACTAAATGCAGAAACTATACCAAGTGGTATCCACACGTCCTTCATATGCGCCCCCTAATTATTGATTGTCTACTTCGCATAAAATCCTAGGTTAAAGTGAACTATTTTTTATTCACAATACTCTATTTAAAAAATAGTGCAATAATATTCTGTCTCATCTGTCTATCAAATGACCGGACTAGTCTTTTACCTTAAAAGAGGACAGAGTATTTGTTGTTTTTTAAGCTATCTTTGTGTCTTAGATTTTTTGCCACTGCTCTCTTCATATTAACCTTACTCTTTTATGAGCATTAAAATAAACATATTGATAAAGTTTGCATCAATATGTGAATATGCTACCCTTAAACTGCCTGATATTAAAGCCATAAGCCCCAAGAAATAACCTGACTTGCAAACCATTGGAGCAAGTACATTCTAGTAGAAAATACGTAATGAACATGAAGCACTTTTTGTATCTTTCTTTTTTAATCAGCACTCTGCTATCTATCATACCAATTAATGGCCGCGCTCCTGCAGTGCATCTAAACTTCAATATAGGTAGACGGGTTGTTCCGATAAAAGGAGCTGTTATTGTAGAGGAGGAACTTGAAACTACCGTACGCGATGATGGATCGGGCATTCTCTGGCGAAACACTGCTCTTTATGGCATTAGTGAACATTTGGGCTTGCGCTTATTTATCCCAGTCTTTTTAAAACGAAAAGTGGGCAATGATATTGCTCGCGGATTAAGTGATATTAGTTTAGAAGCGCTTCTTATTAAATTCTTACAACCATACAATGCGGGTATACTTGGTCTTGGTTTTTTTGCTCCAACCGGTAGCATTAAGTCTCGCCCAAATCTTGGCACGGGTAATTACAATCTTATTTTTACTGCACAATGGATCCATTCCTCTCCCCATTGGTATTGTTCCTTTTTCTTAAGGCCTGTGGGCGCGATTAAACGCCATGGCAGATATGCAGGCTCAATACTTAACTTTGAATATTTATTTGGTCCCAAATTTATCTTAGGAAACTCAAAGTTGCCGCTTGCAACACTTTTGATATTAGATGGGGCCTACCGAAAACCCGCAAAAATTAATGGACTGACCGTGCCTAACACTGGAGGCACCGTAGTAATTCTTGGTCCGTTTATTTCAGTGCGCACTGGCCGCATGATAGTTCAAGGGCGCGTACAATTTCCTATTTTGCAACGCTATAGAGGCACGCAGGAAAAACTTAATTACATAGCAGCAGCTACCGTGCAATATTATTTCTAGAGAACACGTGATGAAAACAGTATCAATTTTTTTAGTTTTGCTTTTTAAAATTCTTACGCTATTTGCGCATGCTGCGGCACATGAACCGATTCCCATCAACGGTAAATTCAGCATTGGCAGAGAAACCATCACAAGTAAAGGTTACGGTTCTTATGTTACCGGCTCGCTCATGTTTATAGGTCATGAAGCAAACTTACTATTTTATTTTAATGCATTTTCTTATGGTATTTCAGAACGTGTAGGTTGCACATTTACCGTGCCTATAGTTTTACATTTCAGAGAAAATAAAGACGTGTCTCGTGGTCTTTTTGATCTTCGTTTTAACATGCAATGGCATTTGTATAGAAGTGAAAATGAAATTGTAGTACTCAAAACGGGCATGTGGTTTCCTACTGGCGATATATTGGCTCGACCGCCACTCAGCTTTGGCTCATTTAATCCAACAGTTTATTTGATTGCAGCACATTCTTCTGAACGCTTGTACGCTAATGCGACAGTTGGTAGCGTTATTACTACCACACGTAAGCACCGTAACACAGGCGGCTTTATTGATTATCATCTAAGCGTAGGGCCCAAATTTCCATTGGACACAAAAAACCATAGCCAGTTATATGCCTTTTTAGAACTTCAAGGATATTATTTTTTTGCAGCAAAATTTAGAAATGTGCGCGTGCCTAACACCGGTGAGCATTTATTATTTTTAGGCCCCAGCGTTTCTTATGATAGCGACTTCTTCCAAATACTTGCAAGTATTGGTGTGACCGTACTTGATCATCGCAAAGGCATACAACCGCGTACAGACTTTCTTGCTCAAATTTGGTTTGGGAGAAGATTTTGAAAAACCACTTTATTATACATTTTTTTGCACTCTTTTTTGCTGCAATGCTACCGTGCATACTGCATGGCCGCGATCCCTTCCCCATGAACAGAAAATTTAATATTGGTCAAGATATTATAACCAGTGATGGCTATGGTCTTCTTAATTTAGATAACCCCTATCTTATGCAACAAAATAATAAAGCTGACATTGGTTTAAGCTGTAGCATATCCTATGGCATCAACAGGTTTCTCGGTATAACATTCTCCGTTCCATTTTTTCTACAACATGCAGACAATCCTTACACTTCTCGGGGACTAGGTGACATTTCAACTTTTATGCAATTTCACATGCACCGTACAGAGAATGTTCTGGTGCTATTCAAAGCTGGCATGCAATTTCCCACCGGAGACACCAACACACGCCCAGCGCTTGGTTCTGGCTCTTTTAACCCACTTGTTAATTTTGAAGCATATTATTCGCCTGATCGCTTTTTTGCAAGCCTTATTCTTGCAAGCACTATCACCACAACCCGTAACCATAAAAAAGCAGGAACTATTCTTGATTATGAAATTACTCTGGGGCCAAAATTCCCCTTGCGCTTTGTAAAAGATTCTTATTTTTATGTATTTCTCGAACTTCAAGGCTTTCATCTTTTTAAGAGTAAGGCATACGGTGAATCAATTCCAAAAAGTGACGGCCATTTATTATTATTTGGCCCAATTCTTTCCTATGATATAGCAGACTGCCAATATTTACTCAGAATCCAATTTCCTATTGCTCACCGTAAGTTCGGTACTCATAAAATTGATTATCTTGTTTCCTTATCATTCCAAAAAGACATTTAAAAAAAGTCGATAAAGATACGGCACTGTTCCCTGTACTGTATACTTTCTAGCACTGAAAACGGTATACTAAATAAGAGAGAAATAGTTACAGAACAGCTCTCCATCAAATTTTGCAGGGGTATGAAGCTACTTTTAATATTACTTCATACCCCTGCCTCCCCCTGTTCATCTGCGCGAGACTTGTCGTACTTAGGTAATAAAATACCCTAAAATGCCACCATCCTTCATCTCTTGATAATTCCCGCCAGACCCCCTGCCCTCCGAAGCTTTAGCGTAGTGGGGCACTAGTTATTGCTCTTAACTTTTATCTCCTGCTACTCTAATATCAATAGGGATGTTGACTATCTAAAAAAGGAGAATGTCATGGCAAGCCATTTAAATGAAGAATTAATTGCAATTTTAAACGATTGTATCGCAACGACCGAAGGCTGCATTGATGCGTGCCAAGTGTTAACTGAAAAATGCAGCACAACCGACATTGTAGAATGTGGTGAACAACTTGGTGAATGCCAAGAAGCATGCCAAAACACCATTGATTCTTGTCATGCAGCTATTGAAGAATGTTCTGATCATATGGGCATCTGCGATGAAGACGATTGTGAAGAGAAATGCTTAGCAGTCATTGAAGCAGCAGAAGAATGTATTGAATCATGTGAGGAGCTTCTTGAAGCGTGTGATGCTGAATATGAAGATTGCATGGACACGAGCTTTAAAACAATGACCGCGTGTGAAAACTGTGCACAAGCTTGTAACGATTGTTTACAAGAAGATTAAAATTGAATATCTCAACAAAAAGGAGATCCTATGATGCATAATTGTAAAAACCTCTATACCGCGTGGTATTTGCTATATATTACGTATGGCGTGCTGGCAATTGCAGCAGGGGCGGACAAATTTTTTGATATGCTTGTGTATTGGCCAATATATTTAAACCCTAAAATTCCTGCTTTATTTAACATGTCAGCACAACAATTTATGTATGGCGTAGGTATTATTGAAATTCTTGCAGGCCTTCTGGTTTTTGCACGGCCATTTTACGGTGGTCTTTTAATTGCCGCATGGTTTGGACTGATTATACTCAACTTACTAAGCACCGGCCAATACTTTGATATTGCAGTGCGCGATGTAGGCCTTGTCGTTGGTGCGCTCGTGTTATCACTTTTAACATTAGAGCTTGCACACCGAGAACATGATCTTTCCCGCAGATAAAAATAGAAATAATCTTCAAGGCAAGCATAATTATGCTTGCCTTTTTTATACACCTCTCTACTCTAATACAGCTCAAATAGCACATTTTTTTATTAATTAATCTGCAAAAATCTTAACTTAACGCTATAAATGGCGGTATACTAACAGTGTATTCTGATTCAAAAGGCAAAAAACAGCATCAAGAGGCGCTCATGCTCATTCGTACACGCTTTGTGTACCTATGGTTTATTATTATATGTTGGGCACCCTGGAAGGCTCTCGCCCATCCTACACCTTGCAATGAGCAACCATGGATCACCATTTTTGTACATGGCATCATTAGCGTAAAACCTTTTCTTTCGCCCTATAATATTTATATTTTAATGCGAGATGATATTCACGGATCAGTATATGCGCACACTATTTGCCATGCTCGCAAAGATCCTTTTTTTGAACATTATCATGCTATGCAACAAATAGGTCTTAAAAAAATAGATCTTAATGTTATAGAAAAATCTCGTGCAGCAACTGCTTTTGCTCGTTCATATGACTGTGTTGCACACTCAATTTCATCGCATGAACACAACACATATTATACTTATGGCTGGTCGGCATTACTCAGCAAAAAATTGTGGAAAGATGAAGGTGAATTATTTTACAAAGCATTGTTACAAGAAATTGAAACCTACCGCGCACAAGGAATTCAGCCAAAAATTCGCATTATAGGCTACAGTCATGGTGGCACTATTGCTGCACATCTTGCCAATGCGTATAACGAAGAAAATACCGCATTTTACGTTGATGAACTCATTTTGCTTGGCATGCCCGGCGTACCTGAAGCCAAAGAATTAATACAAAGCCCACTTTTTAAAAAAATATATCAAATTTATTCACATGGTGATCGCGTGCAAACGCTTGATTTTTTTTCTCTCAATGTAGTCTTTAGCAGAAAAACCTTTTTTGGTGGTAAAAACTTACCCGATAATTTTCATCAAATCGGCATAAAATTATACCGCCTTTCATCATCATGTACTGCAAAATGTAAGTATGGCCATGCGTGGCCAGCGCCACCACGCCACGTGCGCCCTGCACACCCCGGCCATACAGAATTATGGTCATTTGGATGGGCTGGCGGCTATCGCCAATATTATCCCTTATACCCATTGCCAATAGGCGTCTTTATACCCTGGTTCATTGAGCTTTCAAAACAATGTAGCGATTGCTCACGCCATATTTCTATCGCCATGCATCCATATGCTGAGCATACACAAATCAAATGCCATGATACGCATATAACCTATGATCTACCCGGCTTTGATACAAGTCTTATTGAGCAGATGAAAGAAGACGCATTGCAATTCTGCCCTTATGAATACGGAGCGTTAGCCTATGAACAGCATTTAAAAATTGCCATACGCAAAGCAAATGAAGAATTAAAACATCAAGACAAAGCCGTTTGATATCTATCCAAACGGTTAAAAAATCCTGGTAACCATTGTTTTTCATGAGCCTTGTCAACAGGAGCATGTGACACACGATTTGTTAACACTGCTTTAGCCGCTTGCACAAACTGCGCAACAGCATCTTCTTTATGAGTAGTTTCCATTGTTTGTAACACTTGCAATAAACCCCATGCCACGTTATTATACCGTTCTTTAGGATCAATACCCGCACCTTTAAAATTCAAGTAATCAAGCAATGCAAAGATTCCTTGTGGTGATTGCATAAGTAAGGTGTAATTTGCAGTTATCTTTTGTTGCTCTGATGCAAGAGCTTGCTTTTGTATATCAGGCCACATACGTTCAAATCGATCAATAATAAAATCTACTTGCACATGCATAGTGCTATACATCAGTGCCTTAAGCTCCTCAATTTGTTGTTGATGCTCAGGCTTTAAAAACTCTGCTCGTGTTGACCACGGAGCATAATGCGCATTTTGCAACCAAGCAGGCATATGAACTAAATTTTTTTTAAAATACTGCAATAATTCGGGAAAAGTTTGTGTGTATTGTTCTTTACAATTTTCTGGAAACCAAATAAAGTGGCATATGCCAAGTGAGGGGAAATTTTCATTCTGATTCCAAAAAACCAATTTGTCATAATGTCCACTTGCCTCATTAAACCAAATGCGCTCAGCAATTTCCTTTTTCTGTGCTGGAGTAAGATTAATCTGCAAGGTCTGACTGGCAGTGCAATAAAAAAATAACATACACCATACGTAATATTTTAAAGTATTCATAGCATCTCCCCTAATATGACTAATCATATGTACAGAGTACTATAAATTGAGAACTGTATACAACCAACGAGTAATTAGTGGGAAAGTTGTGACCATATTTTCAAAAAATCACCCATTGCAAGTTGCTGTGCGCGCTTGCCAAGCAACTCATCATCAAAGCGTGAAAGATCATAATGCGTTTGCGCTAAATTATTGCGCAAAGTTCTCCTTGGCTGGCGAAAGCACACCTTTATAAATTTCCAAAATTGTTCCTCATTTGGAATTTCCACCAAGTCAGTTTTAGGCTTAAAATAAATTAAGCGAGAGAATACTTTTGGTGCAGGATAAAAAGCTGAAGGAGGAATCTTAGTAAGTAACTTAAGCTCAAAAAAGTATTGAAAATAAAGCGATATAAAGCCATACCCTTTGCCAGACTTTTTAACAAGCTTTTGCGCAACTTCCTCTTGAAGCATCACCACACCTTCTTTTAAAAGATGTCTGCTTTCTTGGAACTTATGTAAAATAGGAAACGTTACGTTATACGGCAAATTAGCAAGTACCGTCCAAGGAGCATGAGGCTCTAAACGCGCCATATCAAGATCTAAAAAGTTTTCCTGATAAACCGTTAGACGCTGATCTTTGAATTTATTGCGCACAAAACCCGCCCATTCAGGGTCAATTTCAAATACCCATAAACGGGCTATAGGAGTTTGCAAGATTGCTTGCGTTAAAAAGCCGTCACCACAGCCGATCTCAAAAACAGACGTGTTTTTATCTATTGCTACGGCATCTAGCATTACATTGAGGACCGCTTGATCACGCAAGAAATGTTGGCCGTATTGTTTTTTAATGACTATGTTGTGGGAGGTTTTTACCATGAAAGGGTATTTTTTCGTTATTTTAAGGCTTAAAAGTAATATTTTTATTGTAACTGTCATTCAAGGTGATGGCAAATTTAGTTTAAAGTTGAAAGAGATAGTTCTTTCCTTCGTTCCTTCTCGGCCGCTTATTCATGGATTATCGCTTACGCTGCGCGCCTACCCGGCGGGGGCAAACTGTTTTTCTTGTCAAAAACAGTTTAACCAAAAGGACAAATAAGGGGTTTAGGCAACCCCTGTATTTAACCCCGCCTTATGCTTAAGACAGCTATTATAACATACATTAAGCAATACCTTCTTTCAGTCCTTAACTTACGAAATAAACCGTTCCCAGTTTCGGGTTTTGACACACCGCCTCTCAAATAGCTAAACAAATTGGGACATACCTAAAATCTATTGGAATAACTCCTTGGCCATTTAGCCCGGACTCTTAGCATCTTTTTTGCATTCCAAAAAAGTGCGCCGGAGGAGGATCTAAATGCCGGATACATAAGACTGGAAGTCTTATGTGCCCTTTTAATTCAAAAACCTTTTTGGCAATCCTCCTACGCCAAGGCTCCGGCGGACAGGGAAAAAAACTAAAGTGCGGCGACAGCCCGACGTAGCTTGCCGAGCCTGGAGGCCCGGATAAGCGTAAGCGGGGCAGCGCCTCAAAGTAAACAATTGGAATATGAGTGTACGACTTGTCCAGGAAAATCTTAAGTACGACAACAAAAAAGCGCCTCTCGTTAAAGAAGCGCTCTTACGAAAAATATCTAAATCAAAAATTTACTCAATAAGTGCCTCACGATAAATATCAATCTGTTCCAACGCAATCCCCGCTCCTTTTACCACACAAAGCAACGGTTCATCAGCAATACGCACGGGAAGACCAGTCTCTTTGCTAATCAATTTATCAAGACCCTTAAGGAGCGAGCCACCACCGGCCATTACAATACCCTTATCAACTAAATCAGATGATAATTCTGGCGGAGTATTTTCAAGAGCAACACGCACTACATCAACAATGTTAGCAATTGTTTCAAGCAACGCTTCTTGCACTTCAACACTGGTAAGTTCAACTGTTTTAGGAACGCCAGTCACCAAATCTCTACCTTTAACCGACATGCTCTTAGAATTAACTTCTGGCATCACGGTACCAATACCAATTTTAATAATTTCTGCTGTGCGTTCACCAATGAGTAAATTATATTTACGCTTAATATATTGCACGATCGCACGATCCATAGCATCGCCACCCACACGCACTGAGCGGCAAAACACCACGTCTTTGAGCGTAATAATGGCAACTTCGGTAGTTCCACCACCAATATCTACAATCATGCTGCCGCATGGCTCTTGCACCGGAAGGCCTGCACCAATAGCGGCTGCCATAGGCTCAGAAATTGTGTATACGCTGCGCGCTCCAGCTTGAAGCGCAGAATCACGCACTGCGCGGCGCTCTACTTGTGTAATACCAGATGGCACACCAATTATCATATGCGGGCTTGCACCAAACGTGCGATTATTATGCACAGTACGAATAAAATGACGCAACATACTTTCAGTTAATTCAAAATTGGCAATCACACCGTCACGCATTGGCCTGCACGCCACAATACTTTCTGGGGTTCTACCAAGCATTTCCTTTGCCTCACGCCCTGCTGCAAGCACTTGATTGGTGCCGGCTTTCACTGCAACAACCGATGGTTCATCAAGCACAATGCCTTGATTACGCACAAACACCAACGTGTTTGCTGTACCCAAGTCAATGGCCATATCGTTAGAAAAAAAACTAAATAATTTTTTGGCAGGAAAAAATCTGGTAAAACGTGACATAGCTACCTTACTTAATCAGTTAAAATGACCCATACTAAAACGTAAATTCTATCCCAAGAGCAATATTATTTGTCTGCACCACATTCTCAGCAATGAGATAACATACCGGAATATCCCATGAAAGAGAAACAAGTGGTAAGAATCTATTACATCCTTCTACTTTAGAGAAATCATAGAAAAAGTTAAGAGTCACTTCTTCTGCTGCCCAATTTGAATTTTTAAACAATAGTCCAGTATCTACTGGTGGAATTCTATTTAATAAAGGTCGCCTATCTTTCCATTCATCATTATCATGCCACACTAAAGTATAATTCACCATCACTCCTAACCCATCGCGTATTCCTTCTAATCGCAAATATGGCGCAAATACAAATGTTATACCAGGGTTTACTTTAAATGGCGCCACGAGCGCACCAAATAATTCGTTTTCCCCTGCTACTGGTACGCGGTGCAACGCAGTCTTTGGAATGCGCTTAATAAGGCGAGAAATAAGACCGACTTTAAGATCTTCTTTCAGTTCAAATTGACCATCTAAGCCAACGTAAAATCCATAGTGGCCGTTCCCACCAAAAGGAACTGAAGCAGGATTTGCAAGATCCTTTGTTACACCCGTTGGGAACAATGTTCCAAATTTAACCCCAGCATCAACGCGGCGACATTTCAGAATGTAATTCCATACGTTACCAAAGCGAATATACGCATCAACGTCAGTAATACCTGAATGCCTCCATGTAGTCGACGCAAGGCCAAGTTCTCGATTAAATGCTCTGCGGACTTCATCTTCCATTCTGCCAGCCGTTGTTTCTGCCAGCAAGAATTTTAAGGCAGTGTTCATATGCAAAAATGAAAATGAAACCCCGCACGCAAGCCAATCAAGTAGCTGTTGATCGTAAGCAAAGGAAATACCCTGACCTTCAAGTTTACCGCGGCCAGGCAACTTTGTGCCCTCAAAAAGCGGTGAAATCCGTGATGGATTTACGCGATTTAATGCGTTATTAATGCTAGTAAGACTAAAATCACCAAAAATTTCAGGAAACCCAACATCGCCATGCCTGCCGCATGCATTATTTGCCGTGAGAAAGAAAAAATCATTCCTATAGCGTGATTCACCCCAGTGGCCTGATTCTGCATCGCAATTTGGATCATAAAAAAAACGTTCGCGAGAATAAGGTACTTCTAAAATTCTAAAAAACCGATTGTCATAAATATAGGCACTAAGCTGCTGCCCTGTTAAAAAAACTAAAGTAAAGAGAGCAAGCAGACGACGTGTCATGATTGGCATAAAAAATCCTGTGTTGTATATGAAAGTCATCAAATGATAGCTTCTAAGATACTGTATTCTCCATTTTTTTAAAGTTTTTTAGTACAACTAATTGACAATAAGCGCTCGCTCGGAATAAGCTTGTAGGGAATCCATCGGTATTAATCGCACTATTCAAACAAAGAGAATACATGCGAAATTAAGCCAATGATCAACCATATTAAATCTCTCGAAGCACTAAAAAGGAGATTGTCATGATACAAAAAAAATTAATTATTGCAGGCGCTTTAATTGCAAGTTTTGCTCACATAGAAAATACTCGGGGTAGCATAATGTCAAAAATATCATTACAAGGTGTTGTACTTGCAGCAGGAAAATCTACACGATTTAAAACTGAAAAAAGTAAGTTGGTTACCAAAATTTGTGGCCAAGAGATGATTCTCTATTGTACTAAACTTCTTGAATCATTAGAAATTCCCACAACGCTGGTAGTGGGTTATCAAAGAGAACAAGTTGAACAGGTAGTAAAGTATGCACATGGCGATACAGTGAATTTTGCTTTACAAGCACCGCAAAAAGGCACTGGTCATGCGGTGCAATGCTCTAAAGAATTCTGGCATAAAGATCACGTACTTATTTTAAATGGCGATGGCCCCTTAGTTACCAGAGATATTATTGAAAATTTAGCAAAAGTGCACCAAGAATCAGATGCTGCTATTTCATTTGTTACCGCACACAATCCTGACCCGAGCGTGGTTGGTTATGGCAGAGTCATTACTACTGGCAATAGCGTTAAAATTGTAGAACAAAAACATTTTACCGGTGATCCACAAGAACATTGCTGTTTAAATGCAGGAATTTATATTGTACGCACAGATTTTTTACGGGAAGTTATTGACACTATCCCTGAAAATGAAGTAACACACGAATGGTATTTAACCGATTTAGTGCATTTGGCGTGCGCGCAAGGCCGCATTGTAAAAACAGTTGATGCCCCTTTTGACCGTATTCGTGGTGTAAATACACTCAAAGAATTGTGGACGCTTGAACAAATTATTCGTTATGATGTTATTTCTGAACATATGGCCAATGGCGTACGTTTTAGTGCACCACAAACTATGCACATTGATCTTGACGTTCAAATTGGCGCAGGCACCGTAATTGGATGTAGCGTACATTTACTTAATGGCACACGCATTGGCAAAAACTGCAGAATTGAATCTGGCAGCACGCTTAAAGATGCGCATATTGGCGATACTGTAACTATTTTTCAAAATAGCATTGTGGATAATTCTGATATTGAAAGTGGCGCATTGATTGGGCCTTTTGCACATATTAGAAAAGAATCTAAAATTGCACAAAATGCTCAGATTGGTAACTTTGTGGAAGTATCTAAAAGTACTATTGGCCAAGGCTCCAAAGCAAAACATTTGGCATATTTAGGCAATGCAATAATTGGTAGTAACGTAAATATTGGTGCCGGTACCATCACTTGTAATTACGATGGCACGCATAAACATGTAACCACTATTGAAGATGGCGCTTTTATTGGCAGCAATAACACATTAATTGCGCCAGTTACCGTGCACAAAGGCGCATATACGGCTGCAGGTTCAGTGATCACAAATGACGTGCCCGCAGGAGCACTTGCCATTGCACGTGAACGTCAAACAAATAAAGAAAATTATGTAGAACAATTAATAAATCGTGATCTAAAAAATGAGAGCGATGAAACTCCAGAAAAACCCACGGCTTTTATGGGCGCGTTTAAAGATACCAATCATCATCACTTTCAATAGATATGGCAATAACATTTATCCACACGGCCGACATCCATTTTGGTATGGAAAATTATGGTCGGCTCGACCCAAAAACGGGCATACACACGCGCTTGCTTGATTTCAAACGAGCGCTTGATGCCTGTATTGATCACGCAATTGAACAACAAGTTGATTTCTTTTTGTTTGCAGGCGACGCATATAAAACAGCACATCCAAGCCCCACGCAACAACGATTATTATTCCAATGTTTGCTCAGATTATTTAAAGCAGATATTCCGGTGATACTCGTAATTGGCAATCATGATAACCCATTAAGTTTCGGCAAAGCTCACGCACTTGATATTTTTGATGAATTACCTATTACTGGGTTTCACGTGATTGCAAAGCCCACAGTACTCAATCTTAAAACTAAGCACGGCCCAGTCAATATTGTGGGCATCCCCTGGCCATCACGCACAAACATTGCCATTGATGATACATATAAGCACGCAAGTTCTACTGAACTCACGCAACACATATCAAAACAGGTAAGTGGTCTTATTGCACATTATGCACGCGAACTTGATCAAAATATTCCTGCAGTTCTTGCAGGGCATTTAACGGTAAGTAACGGCATATTTTCTGGTTCAGAGAAACGAGCAATCTATGGCACCGATCCATTATTTATGCCATCCCAACTTGCAATCGCCCCCTTTGATTATGTGGCATTAGGTCACTTGCACCGTTACCAAAATCTCAACCCAAACGGTTATCCTGCCATCGTTTATGCTGGCTCCATTGAACGTGTTGATTTTGGTGAACGTAAAGAAGATAAAGGGTTTTGCCTCGTCACAATTCATGAGAAAAATAGTACCACGCATGAATTTATTAAGGGGCCAATGCGGCCGTTCTTGCAAATAACGTGCAAACTTGCGCTTGAAGGCGATCAAACCGAGCAAGTGATCAAAGCTATTAGTGAACATGATATTACCGACGCGGTGGTAAAAATTGTGTACCATGTACCGATTGAGCGGCGTGACATGGTTGATCTGCAAGCAGTCCAACGTGCGTGCGAAAAAGCACTCTATGTAGTGGGCATTATTCCGGTGATGCAATTTAAAGTGCGCGAGCGCAGGCCAGCAATAAAAGTGGATATGGATTTAAAAACATTACTTGCCACGTATTTTAAAGATAAACCAGAATTATGCGAGCGTTCGAGTGAATTGATTGAAAAGGCATTGATGCTACAGCAAGAGATTCAGCAAGAAGAAATCGAAGGATAAGCAATTCCATCGCTTATCCTTATGCTCTTCGTAATTTTAATGAAGTAGAAATCAATTTAAAAAAAATAGCTAAAGCCGTTCTAGCTGATATAAAAAAAACTATCCAACTAAGAATAGCCATTTGTTTATAAAAATTTAATTAGTCTATGCAGCAACAGCCGGCACAAACTCTATGACTGTTGCGTCTTTAAATATTTGTTCTTTATATTCTGCAAGCAACTGATTATACCGTGGAGCTCTCAGCTCATCTTCAATAAGTTTATAACGCTTTTCCAGTGAAACAATGCGCTCTGGCACAAACTCTTTTAGGCGGTATACTTCAAAACCGTCATTAACAAATTGCGGCGCTGAAATATCACCAGGCTTCATATTTTTTACGAACGCAATGTTTGGCGCAATATCAGATTCCTTAAGCCAAATGCACGCTCGCCAATCAAGCTGAGCTGACTGCCCTTTGTTAATCTTTTCTTGTACACGCTGCGCTTGCTTTTCCACAGGTTCATCAGGATTTAACGCAATATGCGCAATTTCAATCTGATATTTAGCATCTTTGCGTTCAGGATGATCATTATAATATTTCAAAATATCATCACGTGGCACAATCAAACGAGACGTTACTTTATGCTCAAGCATTGAATTTGCAGCATGCATTAATTTTAACTGCTCACGCCCTTCTTCATAGGAATACCCTGAACTTCTGAATATACCTTTAATATCATCAAGCGTTAAATTATGCTCTTGGCGTAAGGATGAAATGTATTTATCGATCACGGTATCATCCATAGGGATCTTATAACGAATCGTTTCTTGGAATAATAATTCTTCAAAAACTACATCTTCCACCGTTCTTTTGCGACCATCAATACTCATGCGCTCAACTTCTGATCTGCAAATCACGCGCGTTCGTTCAGGGCCGTAGGCGGTCACCATAATTTCATCAATAATAAATTGACCTGGCTCCAAGGTACTTACCAACGTATCTGTTACTTGTTTGGTTTGCATAATTGCTAAGACCTGACGGTCTTGCGAAATAACAATTAATAATAGAAGTGATAAAAAAACTTTCTTAAACATATATCCCCTGCTAATAATTACTGAAACCGCTCATCTCGAGTGTTCTTCGAGCCTTTTAGGCGATGAAGAATATATCGAGAGACAGCATACAAAGCTTAATAATTCAAAATTGTTACTCAAAGCTCAACACCTCTTACCTTAAAAACTTTTATAAAAACTCCCCGATTCATTGCTAGTTACTTTATAAGTGTTTGATTTTTAACTGCTGTCCCTCGATACATTCTATTTTCGCTAACGCTCTATAAAACACTCGGGATGAGCGATGATTAAAATTTTTCTTTAATTAATGTTGTAGAACAAACTTCATCCCACGCACTCGAGTTTTTTGAAAAAATGAGGGCTATTGTAAGCCATAATCAAAAAAGGGACGTACTTTTAAGCACATCCCTTTTTTTTTAATTAACGTCTTACTTAAGCAGCTTTGGCAGCTGGAGCAACTTCTTCAGCTTTTACATCGCTTTGTGCTACTGCAACTTCTTTATCTGCTTCTTGTGCTGCAGCAAGCTTTTCAGCTTCTTGTTGCACTGCTTCTTGAGCAAGTTTTATTTTTGCATCAAAATAGCCAGAATTAATATCTACATCATACTCTTTTTTAAGCTTCTCTAGTTCAGCTTGGATGATCTCAGTTTGCTTTTGTTGTTTAAGCATATTTTCAAGACCTTCTCTTACTTCATCAAAAGCAACGTATACTGCTTCTGTTTTTTCAATGCCTTTCACTACCCATGCAGTTTTACCAGCTTCTACAAGCTCAGTGCGAGGGAGCGATTCCATTGCAAGAAGAGACTTGCGTACTTGCATATCTAAGTTAAAGCTACGGTTGTTAACATCTTTATATTCTTCTACTTTAAGATTAGAAGCTTTTGCAAGTTTATCAAAATCTGCACCAGGTGCTTTTGCTTTTGCAAGGAAATCATTTGCTTTATCGCGCGATTCAAACTTTACTGCCTTTGCATGCACACCGCCAAGTGATTGAGAAAGCCCTGGCATTTTACCTTTATTATCTTCATAGAACGCAAGCAAATCAGCTTCTGTTACCGTTACTGGGTGTTTTTCTTGGAAATGTTTAACACTTAAATTTTGTTTTGCAAAATCAACAATAAGCGCTAAATCTTTTTGATATTCAGCAGAATCATTAATATTATTCTTTTCTACCCATGCTTGTAAGACTTTTTGATTTACCATATTTTCATACAAGTTTTGATCAATTTTGACGCGTTCTGGTTCTGGCATCATTGCCATCATTTGTTTATATTGAGGTTGAATTTCAAGAATCTTAGCTTTATATTCTTCAAATTCAGCAACAGTTACCGCAGGTTTACCATTAATGCGTAATAATACGTCATTATCAGCACTATGGCCATGACCATCATCGTGTTTGCATGAATCGGCACAACCTGCAAGCGCAAGCAAGGCAAAAACTGCTACTGAGAGACTAAGAGACTGTTTTACGTTCATTGTGATCCTTTACAATTTATATACAATACTGTTACTTTCCTTACCATAGAGGTATGATAGCACAACTTGCAAGTTCTTGCAAAGTCTAGACTACTCTACCACCTACTGCTGCTTTAATACTCTCTGGCTTACATTTTACAATAAGTCGGGCTGCCGCTTGCAAGGTGGCACCAGAAGTCATTAAGTCATCCACCAAAAGCACTCGTTTACCGCGAATAAGCTCTTTATATTCAGCATGCAACTTAAATGCAACTTTAACGTTTTTTCTACGCTCCTCCCCTGATAAGCTTGATTGAAATACCGTAGATTGTATTCGTTCTAATGCCAGATATGTAGGCTTGCCACTCAACCCACTTAATTCTTTTGCCATAAGTTCAGCTTGATTATACCCGCGCTGTGCAAAACGCCGCCAATGCAACGGAATGGGCACAATAAGATCAAAAGGTATATGCGGCAACGTGGTGTTATGCCATAAAAGCTTGCCAAGCACTACGCTTGCACGTTCATCATGCCATGCTTTTGCTAAAACAAGCCGCTTTAACGTGCCCTGATATGCGCTTACAGCATAGACTTGCATGATTACATTAGCCGTCACTTCTAAAGGCACTGATACTACCGGCGTAATAGCGCGCGCACATTGTATGCACAATAGTTCATCATTGCGTAAAAATAGCTTGCAACTGGCACATAAATTGGGCCAAAACAAATATTTAAATTCAGCATATATGCGCGGCAAAGCCTGAAGCATTTAAAATCTACCTACACAAACGATAGGTACCAAGAATTTCAATAATATCAGAGCAAGCAACCCTGCAGCCACGTCATCAGCAAGCACGCCCCAGGCGCCAGGCAATTTCTCAAACGCGCGAACGCCAAATAATTTGGAAATATCAAATAACCTAAAAAGCAAAAATCCAACCACTATAGAAAATGCTGAAACTGGTATTGTCCAAAAAGTAATAAGCATACCAAGGCATTCGTCAAGCACAATTTCTTTAGGGTCATGCATATCAAATGCTGGTAACACTTTTTGTATAATCATATAACTTGCAAGAGCAAGCCCCCCTATCAAAAGTGCATACACGCTCGCAGACACTTCAAAATGATAAAGCGCAAGCACCACCGGTAGCATAAGCGCAGAAGCAACGCTCCCTGGAGCCGACGAGTACCGAACGTCACCCAGCGTTGCAAGAGAAAGCCACCAGGATTCTTGCAAATTATTCTTCATAGTATCCCTTTATACACATTACAAGTAGCCCAACAACTATAAGCATGTCTGCCAAATTAAACGCAGGCCACGTCCAGCCACCATATGAAATCTCTATATAATCAACTACGCCACCATACCACACGCGATCTACTAAATTAGAAAATGCGCCCGCAAGTACCACCGTTTCGGCAACAATATCATAACCATCACGCCATCTGCGATAAGCATAGTGCAATAAAACAAGCCATAGCAGACTCACTACCAACGAAACAACAACGTAATAATAGTTGGAGTGAAACGAAAGCAAACTAAATGAAATACCTCTATTAAGTGATTGCGTAAATGCAAACCATGATGAAAGCTCAAAGCCATGATATCCAGCACTCATGACCCACCATTTTATTAAGCGATCACACAGCACTGTTGAAACAAATAGTAACAGATACGTACGCCATGTTCGCTTCATCGTACTGTTGCTCCCAAGGTTGCAAGCTCACGCATGACTGCCTGGCCAATTGCATCAATATCATCTTTTTGCAATGTTTTAACCGCGTCGCGCGCAGAAAAACGTAGAGTAATTGACCGCTTATTGCCCCACTCAGGCCTTTCAAAATAATCAACTAATGCAACATTAAATATACGCGCATCTGCCTGACGCACAACCTTTTCAAGTTGTGCAACTGTTACCGTGTTCGGCACAAAAAAACTAACATCACGAGAGCTATCTTGATAAACAGGCAATGGCACGTAACGCTTTTCCTTCGTTTTTGCAGAAGTAATAAAGTCACCATCTAATTCAAAAACAAGCGCATGACCTTGTGCAACAGTAGCCAGCATGGTTGGATGCGCAATGCCCATCATACCTATAATATAGGTGCCACAATGAAGCGTTGCTGTTTGATGAGGGTGATACCAAGGAAGCTCAGGTTTAGTTTTGTTAAACACAACATCAAAACCTAAAAATTTATACATTTGCTGCAACTGATTCTTAATTTCGTAGAAATTAATCAGATTATGCTGATCATATACAATTCCTGCAAGCATTTTTCGCTCAAGTACGTTACCCGTTTGGTCCAAATGCCATTGTCTGCCCCATTCAAAAAAACGTAACTGAGTTGTGCCCACCGCGTTCTCTTGAATACAATGGAATAAATGCGGCGCCAGAGAAGTAACCATGCGGTACCAATTATCAGATAATGGGTTTTTAATGGTTACGGCCCCTTTATCTGGCTGATACCCAAGTTGTTTTAAAAATTGCTCATCAAATACAGGATATTTTTTAACTTCATGAGCGCGAAGATTACTTGCAAGATACTGCGTTACAGCGCGTCGACGATCAACAGGCGTAAGATCACTTGGCATCATCGTGAACAATGGCAATTCAAGTGGAATATTACCATAGCCATAAAACCTGCCAATTTCTTCCACAATGTCTTGCGGATGTGCAAATTCTTTTGTTGCTCTAAATGAAGGAACTATTACTTTGTAAGCAAGCTTACCTTCAAGTTGCTCACTATAAACCGTAAAATCTAATGGTGTAAGAATCTGTATTATTTGCTCTGAGGCAAGCTTTACTCCGAGCATGCGTTCAATATAGTCATGCGTAAGCATTATAGTTATTGGAGCTGGTTTCTTACCAAGCGAAATAATATCACTTGCCGCAACCAGTGAAATTTTTTGATCTTCAAATAGCTTAATAAATCTTTGTATGCCAAGTACGTTCAATTGCGTATCAAGAGATTTTTCAAACCGCACTGATGCTTCTGTGCGCAATTTATGGCGTTGCGATGATTTACGTATAGTTGCAGCTTCAAAAGTTGCTCCCTGCACTATTATTGAACGTGTTTGATGTGAGATAGCAGAACTTTTACCACCCATAATACCTGCAAGATCAAGTGGCTTGATGCCATTGGATATTACTAAATCATCAGAAGATAGTTCTATTGTTTGACCATCAAGAAGCGTTAATGGAGTGCCCTGTTTTGCAGTACGAACAACAAGTTGTTTAGTTGCAACCACATCAGCATCAAATGCATGCAGTGGTTGCCCTATATCAAGCATCACATAGTTGGTAGCATCAACAATGCCATCAATTGGCCGCGCATCAACGCGGCATAACCTACTTACCATCCATACCCACGATGCATAATGACCTATGCCAGGTATACTTATGCCAGCAATACTTTTGCAGCGCGTTGGATCTTGAATTTCAAGCGTAAACGAATTTCCTTGAGTAGAGGAAGCATACCCATTATGCTCTTGCACATGATGTTGGGCAAAAAAATGATCTTCTGATTTTAAAGATACGTCAAGGATTGCAGCAATTTCTCGCGCAAATCCACGGTGCGACCATAAATCAGGGCGATGAGTGATACTTGAATTATCAACATCCAGAATATAATCGTGCGCATCAATTTCTTTTTGCCATGCACCTTCAAACTCTTTCTGTGAGCAGGTAATTGCAGGCATTAGACCATCTTTATTCGCATGGAAATCTAGGAGCGTAGACCATCTATAGGTAGCTTTTGCTTCCTTAGTTACAAAGTAAACTGCATCTTCAATAATATCTGAGCGCCTTGGCAATACTATATCAGTATCAAATTGACCACAGGTAAGCGTAACTGATTCATCTGTTAAACTAGTTACACGCGCCAAGGTAAAATTATTTGCATTAAAAGTAATACGAGTAACGCCATCAATTTCTGCGGTAGTGAGCGCTAACTTATGCACCAAATCATTAATATCATAATCGGTCATTGAAGCTGCAATATGGTCAAAAATCCAAGCAAGAGATAGTTTCATAAAAAAGCTGCACTTTTTAAGTAAGTTTAAAAAAAGATAGTGATAGTTTACGCCAAAAGTAATGTTCAAGCAAACTTAACGGTTCCTCAACAAAACCTTTGACTCTCCTAATGCCGCTATGCAATACTAATATCAAAGGGAGGGTTTTAATATGTACAAAAAAAAATATTTTATATTACTCGCACTCGTATTTCCACAATATCTTTCTGCCATGAACGCCACTAAAAATTATTCAGCAACAATTGAAAACCCAGGCACTGCATTGATAGTGATTCACGCACTACACACAAGCCAAGAAAAAGCATACATAAAAGTTCAAACCTGGCCGCACGATACAATTGAAATTCACGCGGAAGTAAATACTGCAGATATAGAGCTGCAAGAACGATACTATGCTGAAGTCATATTTTATCCATGGCTGCAGGATCAAACCCAAGAAACCATTACCATAAGGCCTACGGTACCTGGAAATTACACTATATATGTGCCAAAAGGCTCTCTTCTACAAACGCTCAAAGGCCCAGCAATTTTTGAAATATCTGCCGCCCTACGCAAAGCGAGATCTTGCTCAAATTTGAATAAATAGCCCTTTAATGCTATTCTTATAGAGTCTCTTTAGGCTTTTACACAGCACTTTTAAGGATTTTTATGGGCAAAATTTTAATATACTACAAATATACTGATATAGAAGATCCACACGCCATTATGCAGTGGCAACAAACACTTTGCAAAGAATTAGGCATAACAGGCCGAATCTTATTGGCCAAAGAGGGTATTAATGGCACCGTAGGCGGCACTGATGAAGCCACAGAGTCCTATAAAAAAGCCATGGCCGAACACCCGCTATTTGCTGATATGCCCATTAAGTCAAGCGAGGGTGGCGCCCATCATTTTCCTAAATTACGAGTTGCTGTCCGTAATGAAATTGTTACCTTGGGCCTTTCCCCTGATGAAATTAAAGCGACTGGTGAGCGCACGCACCTTTCTCCCGAGCAAGTACACGAACTTTTAAACAACAAACCAGAAGATTTAGTGATTCTGGATGCTCGCAACACGTATGAGTCTGCGATCGGCGCATTTAAAGACGCAGTGATTCCTGATATAGAAAATTTTAGAGACTTTCCTCAATACATTAAAGACAATCTTGATAAGTTCAAAGATAAGCAAGTACTTATGTATTGTACTTCCGGTGTACGTTGTGAACGCGCAACTGCCGTTCTTGAGCGAGAAAATGTAGCAAAATCCGTGCATCAAATTACTGGTGGCGTGCAATGTTATGCAGATAAATTTCCCGAAGGTCATTTCCGTGGTAAAAACTACGTGTTTGACGGCCGAATTGCCATGAAAGTAAATGAGGATGTACTTGGTTCTTGCTATATCTGCGCAAAACCATGGGACGATTATACCAATTGCCTCAACGTACTCTGTAACCGCCAACATTTAAGCTGCCCAACATGCATTGCAAAGCTTGAAAATACGTGCAGCAAAGAATGCCAAGAACTGGTAAAAAACGGTCTTGTAGAAATACGCGTAAGTCGCGCTCGAACAGAGCTTAAACATGACACTTAATACTCAGACCGGTAAAACAAATTCCCGCTCCACGTTGCCCAATGGCATTCTGCAAAACGTTCCTTTACATGATAAAAATTGGTTTGGCACCGGCGGGCCTGCGCTCTACTTTACTGAGCCAAAAACAACAGAGGCTTTTGCACAGGCGCTTTCATTTGCACATGAACATAAGCATGATATTTTTGTGCTTGGCTCTGGCGCCAATATTTTAATTGCTGATGAAGGCTTTAATGGTTTGGTAATACGTCCGCAATTAACAGGCATATCTCATACACCATGCAAAGATGATCCTGATCATGTTGCAGTAACCGCAGAGGCTGGTGTAACCATTGAAAATTTAATTACTTATTGTTTAAAGAATCAACTTGGTGGGCTGGAGGAATTTAGTGGTATTCCAGGTACCGTTGGCGGCGCCATGTACATAAACCTGCATTACTTTAAACATTTGCTTGCTCACTTTGTACTTTCTGCCGAAATTATAGAACGATCAACAGGCACTAGAACAATGGTGGAACTGAATTGGTTTGAGTTTGGCTATGATCACTCACGCCTTTTTGCACAACAAGAATATGTGCTTTCGGCTACTTTTAAGCTTAAAAAAATAACTGAACTTGAAGCTGCATACGCACAGGGCAGAGCAGATGAAATAACACGCCATCGCAAACACCGCTATCCTTACCAAGGAACATGTGGAAGCTTTTTCCGCAACTTTCACCCCCATGAAGTAACGCTTGAAAAAAACGGCAAAAAGGCCATTTGGGTTGCTTTTTATCTTGATAAAATTGGCATTAAAGGCGAACTATCTTATGGTGATGCTGTTGTTTCACACCAACACGCAAATATGATTGTAAATCAAGGAAATGCCACAAGTACTAATATTGTGCAGCTCGCGCGGCGCATGCAAGAGCTTACCCGTGAAAACTTTGGCATAACTCCACAACCTGAATGCCAACTTATTGGCTTTAGCTCCTATCCATTACATTAATTTTTGATAGCAACGCATGATAAACGAACTCTTATTTATTATCCATATTGCGCTTATAAGCATTTGTTTATTAGGCGCATTACGCTTTGGCAAAGAAGCGCTTATTGCGCTCATAACGCTCTATTGCATCCTTGCAAATAGCTTTGTTCTCAAACAAATGACTATTTGTTCCTTCCAGGTTACCTGCACTGATGCATTTATGGTAGGTACCGTATTGGGCCTTAATTTGCTGCAAGAATACTTTGGCAAACCAATTGCGCGTAAGGCAATCGCAATAAGCTTTGCAGCATCAATTCTTTATGCTCTGTTGGGGATACTCCATATTTGCTATGCACCCAGCGCATATGATATGTATCATGCATCGTATGTTGCATTGCTTACGCCAGTTCCCCGTATAGTACTTGCCTCACTTTTTGTATACTTGCTTGTGCAAATTACCGATTATTATATTTTTGGAGCACTCAAAAAAATCTTTGGCTCTCGCTATTTGATAGCACGCTTATGGATCACCATAGCACTTACACAACTACTTGATACGGTACTTTTTAGTTTTCTTGGGCTCTATGGCATTGTTGATAATATAAGCCAATTAATCATAGTCAGTTATACCATTAAAATGCTCGTACTTGTTGGTTCCACGCCCTTTATGGCATTAAGTAAAAAAATTGTTAAGGAACCAATCACGTGACATACTTTAAATTTGAAATACTCCATCAATCAAAAAAATCACGCGCACGTGTTGGCAAGATTCATACACCTCACGGCATCATTGATACGCCTAACTTTGTGCCTGTGGGCACCAATGGTTCATTAAAAGCTACTGATAGCACTCTTGCTGATCAACTTGGCGTTCAGCTTATGTTTTGTAATACGTATCACTTAATGTTGCATCCAGGAACCGAAACAGTAAAAAATGCTGGCGGATTGCACAACTTTATTAACCGTAAAAACCCAATCATTACCGATTCCGGTGGCTTTCAAGTATTTAGCTTGGCCTATGGTACAGTAAAAGATGAACTGAAAAGTAAGGGTAAAACACAGCACAATAACTCGGTATTAAAAATAACTGAAGACGGCGTGCTATTCCGCTCATACCGCGATGGTGCTCCTCTATTGCTAACCCCAGAAACTTCTGTGCAAGCACAAAAGGCACTGGGTGCCGATATTATTATTCCGTTTGATGAATTACCACCATATCATATTGACCCTAAAACACTGCAAAAATCTCTTGAACGCACACACCGTTGGGAAACACGCTCTCTAGAAGAACATAAACGTAACCCGCAGCAACAGGCCATGTATGCAGTAATTCATGGGGGTATTGATCCGGAAATGCGCGCAAAAAGCTGCGCTTATTTGAGCGGGCTTGATTTTGATGGCTATGCAATTGGTGGAAGCGTTGGCAAAAATCGCACTGAAATGATACACATGCTTGGCGATCTTATGCCACGCATTGCTCCCGAAAAACCCACTCACTTGCTTGGCATTGGGGATTTGCCCTCATTAGAGGCAAGCGTGCCACTTGGTATTGATACGTTTGATAGTTCACACCCTACACGTTGTGCGCGCCATGGTCATTTATTCACCAAACAAGGTACGGTTAATATTGTTCAAAGCAAATACAAACAAGCCTTTGAGCCCATTGAGCACGATTGCACGTGCCCCACATGCTCACACTATACCAAAGCATATATTCATCATTTATTTAAAGCTGGCGAATTAACAGGATATACTTTGGCAACCATACATAACGTTCATTTTATGGTACAGCTCATGCAGCACTATCGCACACAGATTCTTAATAATGAAATTTAAATATCCTTTTGTAAATTAGGGCGCGATGCAGCATAAGATTGAATCAAATAAAACAAAACGTTAAACTCTTATTATTACTTGAGGTCTCATTTTGTTAAAACAACTCATTATAACCTTTTTTTTGGCTAACATTTGCTCATTATGGTGCATGGACCGATCGCTACAAAACCTTGCCCCGCATGATCCAGAACTTGCTGCACTACACGAAAAATCTTTAAAAGGGTTTAAGGGACCAACTACGCAAGATATGCATCTTTTACAAAATGCTATTACATATTTTGAATCAAGAGAACACCCTAAGCGAGAATTCTGGTTGCGCCAATGTGAAGCTGCCAAGACAATCATTGCTCATTATGAACCTGAAATAAAAACTGCATTTATAGCTCTACTCACTCAAGAACGAGAACAACCAGATAGTGCACATTGGGAACAAATTCAAAAAGTACTGCCCTTGGATAAATCCATTGAACTGCATCCTGATAAACGGCTGGTAAAAAAACTAATTGCTTTAGCCCATGACGAGAAACAATCATATGCAAAATGGGTTGAAATCATCACACCAAAACCCGTTCAAAACCCAACTAAAGTTGTTTCTAAAAAAGGATCAGTTTTAAAAAAGGGGAGAATAAATAGAATAAATAAAGGAACGAAAAAAAAGGAAAAGGTAGCAAAGCTCTCTCAGCAAAGCGATGCAAAAAAACAACAAGAGGAAGCCACTCAAAAATTTTGGGCAGCAGTAACTAGTAAGCAAACTGGACAAGCAATTCAATTACTCCATGCCCACAAACTTAATGTAAATATGCGCCACAAACCGCTCAAGCATACAGCTTTGCAAATGGCTGTAATGGGGGAAGATGCACCAACATGTGCAGCTTTGCTTACAGCTGGGGCAAACCCTGACGCACGCTGCCCTATGGTTCTTCCTACAAGAAATACTCCCTTTGAAATGCCCACACTTGGCCTTGCAATACAAACAGGCTCTGTGGAAATTGTTGTGATGCTTCTTGAAGCAAAAGCAGATCCCAATAACTTAATTATATATCAAACTAAACCAACACAGTACGAACATCTTCTCTGTCTTGCGGCAACACCAATAGGTGAAGGTGAAACCAAATATACGCCAGAAGCTCAAGAAAAAATAATCCGCTGTTTATTACTTTTTGGAGCTCTGACTCCGTGCAAAAAAATAATATTATATGATGATGTGGGCAAAAGATATACCCCCATAGATTTAACAAATGAAAAACATAGAAAAGCTTTACCACTTATGCTACTTGCTACCAAAAAAATTAATTGCCTGAGCCAGGTTATTCAACTTATGGCAGAACCTGAAAAATTAAGTAGTCTGTTAGCTTTAGAAAGTAAAGATACTCCAACAACTGAACAAATTATCCATGCACTATGGCACGCACTACATGCAAATGATGAAATAATCGTCCGCAGTTTACTAACACAAATAAAAGATCCTCGAGATTTAACTAGTTCAGCAAATAAAGCACCAGGCATGCTTCATTATTGTGTGACTGCTGGTAACAGGAATTTATGCAATTTATTGCTTGATCACGGAGCCGATCCAAATCGCGCGATTGAGCTACAAATGACCGATGAAGATAGCAAACCATATACCATTTTAATCACACCACTTATGGCAGCCATTGTTCACGCAAATGTGGAGCTTGCAAAACAATTAATAGATCGTAATGCTGATCCCAACCTACTAATCGAACAACCAGAGGGTGAAACGGAATATCCATTATGCGTTGCCGTAGGAGCTTTAGTAAAACAAACCACTAAATCCAGTGCAAAGCGCAAACGCATGCTTGCAATGCTCTTAAGAAATGGTGCCACGTGCTTTAATGGCCAGATAGTGCTTGAAAATACCGCTATGAATACCAGCTACGTTCTTGACCCTAGTAATCCTGATGATCAACAACGTATTCAATTACTGCTCAATGCTCCTGACGAAATTGTTGCTAACATGCTTGAATGCCAAGAAGACACTATAATTTTTAAAGTCTCTTTTTCGGAGCAGGAGTTAAACGATCTAAGTGACGATATTGAATTTAGTGACAGCGCTGAAAATAATGTTGATATTAGCAGCTCAGATCAAGAAGTTATTGTTACACGAGATGAAGAAATTGAGGAACATGAATAATGCTTACATCTACTGCAAATCCTCTCATTAAACAAATTACTGCCTTACACAGTGCAAAAGGGCGACAAAAACAACGGCGTTGTATAGCAGAAGGCATGCGCACACTTGAAACAATGATTCGTGCAGGATGGCGCGCAGACCATATCTATGCCACAAGTACACTCTATCATGACGCCATTGATAAGTTTCAAAATATACCTATTACTGCAGTTTCTGACACGGTTATGAACAAGATAAGTGCGGCTACCACACCAAGTGGCATTCTTGGCGTGTTTCCATTGCCCGGCATTCCTGACCCTAAAAAGTTATCAGCAGGCATAGTACTTGCAGGCATTGCTGATCCTGGCAACATGGGCACACTCATACGCTCCTGTGCAGCGTTTGATAAACATTCGGTAGTAGTAATTGAGGGGTGTGACCCCTTTGCACCCAAAGTAATTCAATCTACTGCAGGCACCATTGCTCACGTAACCATTTTTGAATGGACGTGGCAAGAACTTTTGCAACATAAAGGATCACTTGAACTTATTTGCTTGGTAAGCGCAGGAGGCATGCCGCCGGAACAACTCAAAATCACTGAAGGGCTGTTGGTGATTGGCAGCGAAGCCCATGGAGTTCCTCCCTTATGGCAAGCTGACTGCGAGCACAAGGTTACTATTCCTATGCCAGGGGGCACAGAGAGCCTTAATGCAGGAGTTGCAGGTTCGATAGGCCTCTATGCACTCTGGACTGGTAGAAAATATTAGTTAAAACTATTTATTTTTTAGTTACAAATATGGTATTCTTTAAGTAGAGAAACCTGCCGTAAAAGCAGGGAAGTTAATACTAAAAAAAGGAAATATCATGAAAAAACTATTACTTACTGGTTTATTACTAGGAGTTGCCGGTGCTAACGCCAATTTGGATATCATGAATAAAACTGACCAACCACTCTATTTTGAGTTAGGTACCGAAGCAAATCCACCAACAGGTAAGAATCTTAAAGACTTAAAAGCTGCTAGTAAAGAAGATGCAAGCTTAGTGGGCCGCTTGAAATCAGCAGGCAAATACTTTGGTTCAAAAACAATCGGCTTAGAACAAGAAGGTTCGTTTTATGAAACAAACGTAGACACTAATAACAAAGTACTTATTTTACTTTCAACTACTAAGAACTTAATCCCTGGACATCCAGTTACACTTGTTACAGTAAACCCCGAGGGCAGAAATGTATTTCTTCGCATTAAAAGAGACCCATCGGGTATAGCTTTATTTGCAGGAAGCCCCAACAAATATTTAGTTGGCCCGCAAACTGGCCCTGTTGGTGGCTGGACTGGTTATACAGAGCGCGGCAAACCGCTTGCTAATATCATAAGGCAGGATGACATTACCGTTAATCCAAATTATGACGTAAATGCACCAGCGCAGCAGCAGCAACTTAAGGGAACATTGCAAGAACTTGGCATCGGTGCTGATATTGAATAACCACCATTAGTTATTGAAAATAACTCAAGAGGGGGAGAACAATACTCCCCTCTTGTATTTTAAAAAAGGAAACATCATGAAAAAATCATTATTCATACTAGCACTCGTAAGCACTGCAAGCGCGTTTGCAACAGAAGACATAAACTTTGATATCGCAAACTACACCACCGAACCACTCTACTTTGAAGTTGGCACAGAAGCAAATCCGCCAAAGGGATGGGATCTTAAATTACTCAATGCATCAAAAAAACAAGGAATAGGCACATTAGGCCGTCTTTTTAACTTTGTTCGTTATAGCATCACCAAAGCACCAAGCACTGAAGATAAAGGAACATTTTATCAAGGTCACGTAAACAATCAAAGCAAAGTACTTATTCTACTTTCCCGCACACCAAACATTAAAGAAGGATCATCAGTAACAATGCTTACAATCAATCCTCAAAAGCATATTATTATACGGGTGAAAGAAGATCCTACAGGCATCGCATTATTTGCAAATGATAAGCGCACCTATATAGCAGGGCCACAAACTGGGCCTCTGCAAGGTAAATTGGGCTATAATGATAGAATCTTGCCACTGGAAAAGAATGTACAAACAAGCGACATTCAAATTAACACTAACTACGTTATCAAAGATAAAGATTTAAGTCCAAAAGAAAAAGATCTGTTGCGCCATAAAGAATTCAAAGGCGTAACTGGCGAGCAAATTACTGTTGAGCCTTTCTAATTTTTTCTTAAAACCTCTTATCAAAAATACGTGTGGCTCATTTAAATGGGCCACATTTTATTAAACTATTTAATTTAATAATTCTATTATGATATTATGTAATTAGAATATGAATAAACAAACAGCCTTCGATGCACGTAATTAAGATCAAATAGAAAAATTACATCCAAACACCACAACCAACCTACTAAGGGCCCTTTCACCACACGGGGCCCTTTTCATTTATAGGGGCAGAGCCTTAGAACAAAATTGTAATTGTTCTTGCTCAATATGCATAGCAAGCATATCCTGCGCAATTTTCAGGCGGTCACTTGGACGCGGATGAGTAGCACACATATCGTCTCCATAACGCTCAATCAGCTCTTTAAAAAAACAAATCGCGCCTTTGGTATAATGTAGGCTCTTAAGCATAGCATTAATATCTGCTCTAAATTCTGTAGATCGAGCAAACATATGCATGCATTTTTTTTGGACTTTATCTTTATAATCCACTAAATTGCTCAAAGCGCTTTCAAGCGAATGATCTTTAAACTTACAATGAATTAATTCATGCGCAATAACAAATCGTTGCGCTTCTGGAGAAAAGCTAGTTAAATTCTCTTCATCAAGATATATAGTGTAATCATCCGCAGCAGCTGGCGAACCCTGCCCATTAAACGGCACCAGAGAAATTGAGTCTCGATCAAGCGCAAAATCTTGCACTATTTCATGCACCAGCGCCATAGTTTCTTGGCTAATCGGCGCAAACTGTTTGGCCTTACGTTTATTACTTTTTTCGGCTGCAAGCTTAAATTTTGCACCAAATTCACCTAAAAATTCAGTGCAATCTGCAGGCGTGATCCCTGCATAAATCTCAAGCTGTTGCCACGTATCTGCCATGAGGAGCTCTGCGTAACAAGTAAAATAGTCAGGCGATAATGATTGGAATGCGATTTGCGGATTTGGGTAATTCATATGCTGCTGTGAGTGCTTATGTAGGTATATCTAGTATGAAATTGCCCTTCAGTGTAACCTATCCAATTAAAAAGTAAAATTTCAGCCCACAGCCCCTTCTAGATAGCCCTATTAATCAGCAAAATGCCACAATTATTGACAAATAGGATTTTGCAAGTATACTGTCTATAACTAATCTACATGCTATTGGAGGTGGCCATGATTAATAAATTCAGAAATTACTTATTCTTAAGCTTGGGCGCTCTTGCGCTTGGAGCATTTCTATTTACTTTTAAATGCTTATTTTACTCAAGCAATGAGCCTCATCAAGCTAATGTTGCTACTGACGATACTGCGCAAAAACTTTGCCCCGAGCAATTCCTTAAGCACGTAGACACACTCATGACAAATACCTGGGATCAATTTAAGAACACCAGCAATGTAACCATGCAAGATTGCCATCATTTTTTAAAAGAACATGGGAACACCATTAAAGAAAATGCTGAAAAAGCAAGAGCAACTAAAGCAAAGATGTGTAAACCCCTGCAGCAAGACACGATTTCTTTAGTACAGGGAATTCTTAAAGATTTTAATATACAACCAAACAATATTAAAATAGTTCCCTATAATGGGAAAGGATCACCTGCCGCCGCAGATGATTACACCATGTACATTGATGAGGAACTTCTAGGCACATTCTCTCCTCAAGCACAACAATTTATTATTGCGCATGAAATATCTCACTATACGCATAAAGATTATACAATGGAAAGCGCTCTTCTTAATCTGGTAGATGATAAATCTCAAAAAGACAAACATTGCCTGAATGCGTTTGCACAATTTACAGAATCAAGAGCAGATATCGTAGCCATGCTCAAAGATAAAAAATACGCAACCGCTGGTATACATTTTTTTAATGAATTAATTGCACGTTATGGCAATGAACCATGCCATAGCCATCCGCTCTCAAGCGATCGCCTAAAAATCGCACAAGAAATAACAGCTATGCACACAGCACAAGAACAAAACAAAGTACAAACGGCATAAAACGAGACTGCGCTATGCTCTACAAGGTAAAAAATAATATATGCTACGCGTTAGGGCTACTTACCTTAGCGTCACTCATTACTTTGCTTATTGGCGTACGTTACGGTCTTGATCCGCACTCACTAGAAACAACAGATTTTGTGCCAACAGCACAAGCCCCTTACGCATCGAGTGCCCAACCATTCCTAGATCGCATAGATACGCTTATGACAACAACATGGCAGCAACTGGAACAAGACCTACATATTGATTACAGCACATGCAAAGCCTTTATTGACGAGTATGGCAACGAACTGAAAACTGATATACTGCGCGACAATCGACGCATTGCCAAAAAATCACCAAAAATCTCTGCAAGCATATTAGAAATAGTATATGAAATTTTAAATGATTTTGGCATTGATCCGCGTTCAATTTCTATTATTTCTTATGATGGGCAAGGCTCACCGGCAGGCGCTGATGATTATACGTTGCATATAGATGAGAATGCATTTGCAAGTTATAGTCCTGAAGCTCAACGATTTATCATTGCCCATGAAATTTCTCATATGAAAAATAGGGATCACACATTTGCGAGCGCGCTAGCAAGTTTGCTCGAATGTGAATCAAATTCCAGACCTGCAGCATTCCACGCATTTGAAAGAGCCACTGAATTACGCGCTGATATACATGCTATGCTTAAACACCCTGATTATGCACAAGGGGGCATTAGCTTTTTCCAAGCACTGCTGGACCGCAATGGTGATGGCAGAGGCATTACACATCCACGGCCCAGTGAGCGACTTAAAGTGGCGCACGACATACAAGCTATGCATGCAATGCAAGCACAAAAACTACCAATAACTGGCCTAATAACCGCTTGAGGATGTCATGATGATCAACAAACTTAAAAATAATTTTTTTTCAGTATTGTCAGCATTATGTTTCAGCACAGCGCTTATCTTACTTATTTTTCTGGCTCTAGAAAATCGCCTTAAGCAAGTCATTGATTATTCATTTCTTACTACTATTTCTTGCACACAAACCCCACAAGAATTTCATAATCATGTTGTCGATCATCTGGTGACTACCAGTTGGCACCACATTGAAGCCCAAATAAAAATTACTTTCAATGATTGCCAAGACTATGTTACCGAACATGAGGCAATCATGAAATTTATGAAAGAAAAAAGTACAAGAGAAAAAAAGGCACAGACTTCACTAAGCCGGCAAACGGCAGCTTTGATAAAAGAAGTACTTGTCGATTTTAATATCAGTCCCAACTCAATTGATATTATTGCAGATAACGCTTTAGAGAGTAGTGCTGCTGCCGATGCCTATGCAATCTATATCAATGAAACTAATTTTAATCGCTATAGCTATGAAGCTCAGCGGTTTATTATTGCCCATGAAATTGCACATTTTAAAAATAAAGACTCATCACTTCATATAGCTCTGGGCGACTTATCACGTATGCATTTTGCATATTTTGATACCAAACCATGCGTAACGTATTTATGCCATGCACATGAACATCGGGCTGATATGGACGCTATGCTCAAAAGCCTAGAATACACTAAAGCCGGCATTATGTTTTTTCACGAAGTACTCGACCGAAATGGCGATAATTATTGCGCCTCTCATCCACGGCCAAGCGATAGACTTAAAATTGCCAAGATGATGGAAGCTTTATATCTAAAACAACAAGCTTCTAGTGCTCGTGGTATGGCCTAATTGGCGCTAGCCGCCATTCCTGCTATACTCAGTTAATCATAACACCTCCACGACTCACATTTGTAATTAAAGGACATCATGTCACACGCCAATAAACTTTCTTTAACCACCGCAATGCTCATTTGTATGAACGTCATGTTTGGCACCGGAGTATTTATTAATACCGTCCCACTTGCACGAGAAGCAGGCGCCCTCGGATTTTTTAGTTATTGTCTCATTGCACTGCTGGCCCTACCCCTTATGCTCTCTATGGCGGCAATTTTGGCCTATTACCCTTCCGGTGGTTTTTATACATATGCTGCTGCTACCATTTCCCCTTTTGCAGGGTTTGTGAGCGCTTGGGCTTATTTTGTGGGCAAACTAGCTTCTGCTGCTCTCTTGGTAAACGTATTTGTAACTTTATTAAAAAACATATTCCCTGCTCTTGCGATCAACAGCCTATTGTTAAATAGCGCCATACTCATTCTTTTTGCATGGCTTAATTTACATAGAGCAGAAACTGGCCGAAAGATAATGTATTTGTTTATGGTTCTTAAACTTATGCCTATACTATTTGCTATTTTAAGTTGCTTGTATCTATTCAATTATTGGAGCATGCCGCCAGAAACATTCTTGTGGGAAGGCATACCCGCCACGTTGCCGTTAGTACTTTATGCGTTTATTGGTTTTGAAGTTGCAACGTCTATTAGCCGCAATATTGAAAATGCACGTGAAAATGCACCAAAAGTAATTCTTTATTCATATTTTACCGTGATTACTTTTACCATCGTCTATCAACTTTTTTTCTTTTTGGCTGTAGGTACCGATCTTATGGCACAAACAGATTTTTTAGGAGCATTTCCTGCTTTGCTACATAAACTCATGCCTACACGGCCGATTATTGCCATGCACGCCAAAAACTTAATTCATTTGATTGCAGCAACCTCTGCACTTGGCGGTGCTTATGGCATCTTATTTAGTAATCATTGGAACTTATACGCGCTCGCACAACACAAGCATACGTGGTTTTCAAAAGCTCTCACGCGCATGAATAAATACGAAATACCATTTTGGGGTGTTATTTTAGAAGCTGTTATTTGTATTAGCTATTTGGCTCTTGCGCAAGGCAAAACTACGGTGTTACAACAAATTAGTGTGTTTGGATGCTTAATCTCTTATGCTTTTACCATTATTGCTTTACTGAAAGTGTATCAACAGGAACAATGCAAAAACAAAGACACTGCGCATTCTACACTACTGCCGTGGCTTGCAATCCTGAGTTGCCTAGGGCTTTCAACTATGTGCGTACGCAACTTACTCATTCACGGACCTACCGCACTCTATGCTTTTTTTGGCTTAATCGCATTGGGCATTGTTATGTTCATAGCAACCAAAAAAGAACATGCCTTATTGGACCTTCAAAAGCATTAACGCTAGAATACATAAAATTAACGTAATAATGCTAAAGCGCGTTACTATTTTAGCTTCAGGCCAACCCAGTAATTCAAAATGATGGTGAATGGGCGCCATCTTAAAAAGACGTTTACCAAAATATTTAAACGAAGCAACTTGCAAGATAACTGAAAGCACTTCAACCACAAAAAGACCTCCTGCAAGAGGTAATAATAATTCTTGTTTTGCCATGATGCCAATTAAAGCAAGCACGCTTCCCAATGCCAAAGAGCCAACGTCTCCCATAAAAATTTGCGCAGGATATGCGTTATACCACAAAAATCCTATTGATGCTCCCACCAAAGATGCTGCAAGCACGCTTACCTCTGAAGAAGCTGCAAGCGGCATATGTAAATAAGCAGCAATAGTTGCATGCCCTGCAAGATATGCGATGATCGCAAAAGTACAATAATTTATGATAAGTGAACCAATTGCAAGCCCATCAAGACCATCTGTTAAATTTACGGCGTTACTAAACGCTACCAGAATAAATATCACCCATGGAATAAACAATATGCCAAGCACCGGAGAAAAAGAAGTAAAAAGAGGCACGCTAACCGCTGTTGAAATGCCAGAAATATACAATAAAATAGCCACTATTAGTGCCACTAAAATCTGAAGCCTTGATTTAAGTTTGGCAGAAATTCCCTTGCGATGACTAATCTTTGACCAATCATCCCAAAATCCTATCGCACCAAAGCCTGAAATGCACAACAGTGCAATCCAAACGTAAGCAGATTGGAGGTTGCACCACAGCAAACAAGATGCAAAAACAGTGCCCAAAATAAACAAGCCCCCCATGGTTGGCATATTATCTTTTGCTCGATGAGAATCTGGAGTCCACTCACGAGCCTTGGATCTAAAAAACTTGCCTGAAGCCTTTATATACCTATCACCAAATAAAAAAGAAAGGGACAAGGAGGTAAGTAAAGCTGCCATTGCCCTAAAGCTGACATAGTGAAAGGCGTTAGCCCAGGAAAGATAGTGCTTGAGAACAAGTGATACGTGGTAAATCATAAAAATCTCATAAGGGTATAAAATTTTGGTCTAAATCCGGCATATTACAGTGTAGCCGAGAGTTCATCACTCTACCAGGGCATATTTAAAAGGTTTTATACAAAAGCAGCCACCTAACCCTGCAAACCCCCCTTTTTTTGACATAAAACTCAAAAATGGTACACTGGGTATAGACAAAGAGAAATTGGCTAACCCAAAATCTCACAAATCTAACGGAAGGTATTAAACATGAAATTCGCTATCTGGAATAACTCCTACAAGCTGGCAGTAGCCATCCTTGTATTGGCCACAACAGCAGTATGCAATCCGGCCGTTGCAGGATCATGGCGTGAAACATTCACTGGTTTGGCTAAAAAAACCTTAATGTCTCTCCCTGTAAGTGCACAAAAACACATTGCAGGCACGCTTACTACTTATTCAACTCTATCCGAAGCCACTGAATGGCGCTTAAAGCTCCTTGTGGATGACTTTTTGGATACCAACAATATGAGACCTTTTTCATATTACGTTGATGAATTTACGCAAATTATAGACGAAAATCCTGAGTTCTTTAAAGCGCTCTTATTTGAGCATGCACTCAGAGACGATACGCCAGATAAAGATGAAGTCATTATAGCACTTCGTGCCGCTTTAGAAAGAGCAAAGCACATGAGAAACGTTATTGTCATTAAAAGTATTGTCTATAAACCAATAAGCAAGTTTGTACGTAAAAACACCAAAATCCCTACTGATAAAGATGCGGAAGCAGCACTAAACTATCACGTAGGTCTTAATAAAGGTTAAGACGGGGATCTGGAGGTCTTTTTCGCGATATTTAATTGCGATACGTTTTATTACACGGTAAACTAGTCCCTAGGGAAGATTTTCTTCCTTAGGGATTTTTATATGCGCCATAAAAAAATACCCAAGAATTTATGTAAGACAATTGGCGAATATAATCATTCTTAACTTTAGCGTAGTAGGATCGAGCCAGCAAAGTAATCATGAACAAAAACATACAAGTAGACGTTATCGTAGTAGGTGGTGGGCACGCAGGCATAGAAGCTGCAAGCGCTGCCGCTCGCATGGGCTCACGCACTGTTCTCATCTCACTTAAAATTGATAAAATTGGCCACATGCCTTGCAACCCAGCGGTGGGTGGCGTTGGCAAAGGCCATATAGTGTTTGAAATTAGCGCATTGGGCGGCATAATGCCCAAATTGTGCACTCAATCATATATTCAAGCGCGTATGCTCAATACAAGCAAAGGTGCCGCTGTTCACGGCTTACGACTTCAAATTGATAAATATAAATACAATAAGCTCAGCATTGAAATGCTCAAAAACATGGATAACCTTACGCTTGTTGAAGGCATGGTTGACCGCATTTTGCTTGATGATCAAAAAAACGTGACCGGCGTAGAGCTTGCTGATGGCACTAGTATTACTGCACCGAGCGTTATATTGACTACCGGCACGTTTTTAAATGGCCTCATTCACATTGGCAACGTGCAAAAAGCTGCAGGCCGCGTGGATGAGCAAACCGTGACCAAACTAGCGCAATTTTTATATAGCCTCAATCTTGAAATGGGCAGACTAAAAACCGGTACGCCACCACGCCTTGCGCGTGAAAGTTTAGATTTTTCCAAAATGGAATATCAAGAACCTGATCAGCTTGAATATTTATTTGAATTTGAACCACATAAAGCTGTAAGCACTCATCCCTGTTATATTACGCGCACCAACGAAACAACACACCAAATTATTCGTGATAATCTGCATCTTTCTGCCATGTATAATGGCAACATCACCGGCATAGGCCCGCGTTACTGCCCTTCCATAGAAGATAAAATTGGCAGATTCCCTGATAAAACTTCACACCAAGTTTTTGTGGAACCCGAGGGTGCCGATACTAATGAAATTTACCCGAATGGACTTTCAACATCATTACCTGCATCAGTACAAGAAGCATACATTCGTTCTATTAAAGGGTTTGAAAACGCTCAAATCATTCGCCCTGGCTATGCGGTGGAATATGATTTTGTATTGCCACATCAATTACACCATACGCTTGAATTAAAACCAATACCAGGCCTCTTTTTGGCAGGCCAAATTAATGGCACAACTGGCTATGAAGAAGCTGCAGGTCAAGGAATTATAGCGGGAATTAATGCATCATTAAAAAGCAGAAACTTACCTCCTTTTGTATTAAGCCGGCAAGAGAGTTATATTGGCGTAATGATTGATGATTTGGTAACCATGGGTGTCGATGAACCATATCGTATGTTTACGTCACGCGCGGAACGGCGTTTATTATTGCGTCAGGACAACGTGTTTGCGCGTCTTGGCAAAAAAAGTTATGAATTAGGTTTAATATCCAAAGAGCTCTTTGATGCCATTGAAGCAGAAAATACGCTCGTACAAGAAATTATTGCAAACGTACGCAAAAAATGCAATAAACAGAATTTACTTGAGTTACTCACCAATGATATGGGCAATCTTTCAAAACTGCGCGAGCTTATTGGCATGCGAGTCGGCGAACGCGTGCTCCACACCGTATGGTCAGAAATTAGATATGCACCCTACATTGTGCGAGAACTTGAAGAAGTAAAGCGTTCTGAGCAATATCAAGAACTTATTATTCCAAGTAATATTGAATATACCAACATGCAAGGTCTTTCCAAAGAATTACAAGGCAAGCTCAACAAAGTGCGACCAGCAACCATTGCGCAAGCTGCGTTAATTCCTGGCATGACCCCCGCTGCAATCTCATTATTAATCTTTAAAGTGCGCAAAAAAAGTTATAATTGCATAGAAAACACAGACAGCGGTTGTAGCTAAGCTCGTTGCTCTTACGTGCACTTTACAATCACTTATTGCTCCAATCATCTTATATTCGGTATACTAAAAGGGTCTACAAATAACTCCACGATTTTTTCGCATAAAAAGGAAGTATACCATGTATACATATTTATTATTTGCTCTCTTGAGCGTAAGTTACTCAACAATTGCCATGCATCTTCAGCCAGGGCAATCAATCACCTGGCATACCAGACAATATCAAGTCACGGAACGTATTGAAAAAAATAATCAAATTACTATTGTAATGGCTCGTGACACGCACCATCTAGGCAACGTTCCCTTACGCACTGAATCTATTACCCGAATATTTACGCTCGACAACAATGATCCAACAATAACAAGCGGTACCTCTGCCTTCTCTCCTCAGGCCGTAAACACTCTTAAAGTGATTTCCTTTGTTGGTATACTTGCAGCTTGCACACTTCTTGCAAAATGAACAATCAGAACATTCATGATTGAATTTTTATTGATACTGTAAGTCAAATTTATACCACAACTCAATATCATATTGCATTTAATCACAAGAATTAGGTATACTTTTACTATCTAATCTCATTATTTAAAATTAAGGTCTTTAATGCAGAAAAAATGTATAACTTTTACGTTGTTCTTTTTTACGTCTCTTTTAAAAGGTGCAACAGCTGAACCTAAATCAAATAAACTTATAAATGCTCTCACTGCACAACCTACTCAAACAACTAGTGCTGAAATAAAACCATCTTCACCAAAAAGAACGATCACTATTAAAAATACTATCGAACCAAAAATGCTGACGTATAAACATTGGAGTGGCAATAAAGTGCCTGATCCTTTTAAAATTGTCATTGATGGCAAAGAAATCGCACCAGGCAAATCAATCACTGTTGCCATAGAAAATGATACGCTACCAGTACAATTTAGTTATTCATTTATGATGGGTTATAAAAAAGGAACTAATGAGGTCACTTTTCAAGTCCCTGAGCATAAAGATAATCTTAATCTTACTTTTTCATGGGATAATGATTACCGCGTAATACTTGAACACGCAAAAGCTATTAAAAAGCAAGCTGTTCTTTCTCAGAGCTAGGGGTAGCTTTAGTTGCTGATGCTCGCAAATGTAAAAGGCGCTCATTATATTGTTCTGGTGTTAGTGAAGGCGATAAGCGTTGAGATGTTGTCAAATACTCAGCTGCTCTCTCATATTCACCACTTGTTTCTAACAATACAGAAGAATTCAAGCACGCGCGCCCTAAAAATTTATTTAAAAATGCACGCTTTCTTTCAACATTAACCTCTTTTTTTGGTAATGCCTTTATTGCTTTGTCTGCTGTTTCAATAATCCGCTGCCAACAAGCTCGTGCGTTATCCATGTCGCGCAAACAATAATAGGCAACTCCCAAGCCGTTCTGCACATGATAAAAATAATTTTCACTTAATCTATGTTCTGAAAATAACAATAACTCTTTTGCGGCCTCATACTGGGCTTCACTCAAGGATATATACCCAAGTTGAAGAGCTGCCCATCCGCGAGCAAAAGGCAGCCCTTGTTTGTGGTTATATGCTGCCATATACGCCTCTTTAGCAGGGACAATCCTCTGTTCGTCCCTAAAGACATCTCCTAAACGTGCTTGCGAGGCCGACCATAATATAGTACCAGGATTATCCTTTATATATGCCTGCAATTTCTCTCTAAACCTTATGCGTGGTTCACCGTGTGCTTGATAATCATACACTAATAATTCGCGTGCAATTCTACCCTGTTCTTGCACTTTTTTTTCTGCTCTATCCATGGAAATAAGGGGAAAAGATGAGTATAAAATATATATAAATATTAGACGCTTCATAATAAGAGTCTCCGCTAAAAAACACCATTACGCATTCTACTCTACACCAGATCATATAAAATATGCAAGAAATCATATATCATACACCTTTTTACTGATATACTAAAATATATGATACAGATACGCAATGCTTCGTTATCATACGGCTCTCAGACCGTTTTTGACGATATAAACCTTACTTTTAATGAAACTGATCGAATTGGCTTGGTTGGCCTAAACGGCTCGGGCAAATCAACGCTTTTAAAAGCTGTTGGAGGACATACTGCCCTTGATGAAGGTTCAATAACTATTATTGGGTCAAAATCGTTTGCGTATTTACCACAGCATGTAGTCCTTGAATCCTCTAAAAATGTGCTCGATGAAGCTCATACTGCGCATAAGGAAATATGGCCGCTTGAAGAAGAGCGGCGCGCCCTTGAAAAAAAAGAGGGAAATATAACCCCAGAAGAAGGCCTTCGTTTTTCAGAACTTGTGGAGCAACTTCTTGCGCTTGAAGCCCATAAAGCATTTGCTACCTCACAAGAAACACTGCTTGGCCTTGGTTTTACACCAGAGCATCTTAAAGCTCCGGTAAGTGCATTAAGTGTAGGATGGAAAATGCGCTTGGTTCTTGCCAAGTTGCTCCTGCAAAAAGCAGATTTTTATTTATTCGATGAGCCAACAAACCACTTGGATATTGTTGCCAAAGATTGGTTTTTATCATTTCTTAAACAAGCCAATTTTGGTTTTGTTTTAGTGTGCCACGAGCGATATTTTTTAAATCAATTGTGTTCTGAGATTGTTGAGCTTGAATTTGGTAATGCAACGCGTTACAAAGGCAATTACTCTCACTATGAAGAACAAAAAGAACATAATCTCATTGAGCTTGAACAAGCTGCAAAATTGCAACAAAAAGAAATTGATCGCAAAAAAGATACTATCGCCCGTTTTCGTGCCAAAGCAAACAAAGCACGCATGGCAAAGAGTATGGAGAAAGCACTTGATCGCATAGAAATAATTGAATTACCGCCTTCACCTAAAAAAATTTCTATCAATTTACCAGCGCCAAAAGTACGTGCTGGCCAAATAATACTCACGGTCAAAAATGTGGGGCATTCATTTGGGCAAAAGCAAATTTTTAAAAATGCTTCATTTATGATACAACGCGGGCAACGAGTTGCTCTTATTGCTCCTAATGGTGTAGGCAAAACAACATTGTTTAATATCATAACCAAACATTACGAATTGCAAACTGGCTCTATTGAAATGGGTCATAACGTTGATGCTACCATTTTTCATCAAGACCAAGACGCATGGCTTGATAAACACAACACCATTTTTGAAGAAGTGCTCAATAATGCGCCTACTAATAAAACTCCTGAGCAAGCACGCACGTTACTTGGCTGCTTTTTATTTGGGCATGAAGATATTAGCAAAAAAATTGGTGTATTGAGTGGTGGTGAAAAGAATCGTGTGAGCATGGTAAAAGTATTGTTGCAAGATGCCAACTTTTTATTGCTTGATGAACCTACCAACCATTTGGATATTCCTTCAAAAGATATTTTGGTGAAAGCACTTAAAAATTATCAAGGCACACTTTTATTTGTCTCACATGACCATGACTTTATTAATGATCTTGCAACACATATTATTGCACTTGATGCACATGGCACTAAAAATTACCATGGCAATTACCATGATTATTTAGCGCAAGTTAACGCATTCAATGCACAAGCAAGCGCAACACTACCGGTGGTACAACCACAAGATAAACAGCAGAAGAAAGTACATAAAGAACCTCTCGTTCATAAAAATATCTACGAGCTTCAAAAATTATCAAAGAAACTTGAACGTCAAATCACTCAACTTGAGCAGAACATTGAAAAAACACAACAAAGTTTCCTTGACCTAGCATATGGCACGCCAGAATTTGATACTAACCACAGAAAACTCATTCAACTTGAAGAGGAACTTAAAAAGACCTTTATTGAATGGGAATCAATTCAACTGCAACTTGAGTAACTATGCAACCAAAACTATTTCATGTATATGGCCCATTGTTTATTAATAGTTATGGTATTGCAATTGCCATTGGCTTAATAATACTTGTTTTACAAACAAGTAAAGACAAGACTCTTAAAAAATATCTGAATGCCGATCAACTCTATGCTCTTATTATGCTTGGTATTTGTAGCGGCATTGTGGGGGGGCGAGCATTATATTTGGTTACTAACTGGAGCGATCTTACTCATTGGTATGAAGTTTTTGCAGTCTGGCAAGGTGGCCTTTCTATTACTGGCGTTATTTTGAGCGTATTTATCAGCGCATGGCTCTACCTTTCTGCACATAGTATTCCCCTATTGCCTGTTACTGATCGGTTTGCAATCTATGCTCCGCTTGCTCAAGCATTTGGAAGACTGGGCTGTTTTATAGCAGGCTGTTGTTATGGCACGTTCTGCCAGCATTCGTGGGCTATTACCTATACGCATCGTGACGTATTTGCGCCACTCTATGTTCCACTGCACCCCACGCAATTATATAGCGCATGCATACTTTTTTGTATTTTTATTTTTCTCTTGGTGCTATCCCGCAAATGTACCATTAAGACCGGGCAATTAACGTTCCTTTACCTTCTTTTTGTAGGCCTTGAACGATTTATCGTTGATTTTTGGCGTGGTGATCGCACCTTTTTAGCAACAGACGTAGGAGGGCTCTCTGTACATCAACTGCTTTCTGGTGGTATAGTGATTATGGCACTCATTGCACTTATTGCAAATAAGCTGATAAAAAAGCGATAGCAATATTTATTCTAAAATATAAACAGATAAACTCGTTCGTTCTGAGTGAAACGCAGTGAACGAAGCAAGAAACGAACGATATAAATATGACTCTATTTAGTTATATAAAAAATCATCTTTCAATCCTGGACGTGGTGCAAGATTTTGTTGCACTCAAAAAAGCAGGCCTCTATTATAAAGGCCAATGCCCTTTTCATAAAGAGCGCACAGCCTCATTTACCGTTAGCCCACACAAAGAAATTTATTATTGTTTTGGGTGTCATTCGGGTGGTGACGTAATCTCATTTATTAGCACCATTGAACGCTGCTCGCAACTTGAAGCTGCTCATTTTGCAATTGATCGCTATAAACTAAACGTGCCCGCAGAACTGCTTGAGCGAAACAAAACTAATACTACAGCCCACACTGATGAACGCAAACTCTATTGGGCTATTTGCAAACTAGTGGCAAATTGGTGCCATACCAATGCACTGAAAAATCCCGCCGTGTTATCCTATTTACGCAGCCGAAATATTTCAGAAAGCAGCACTACTCAATTTACTATTGGCTATTTTCCGTCAGGGGCACATGCCTTACAACCGCTCCTTAAAAAAGCAGCCGATGAAAATATATTGCTCACCGATCTTATTTCTGCCAATATTCTTGCACAAGGCAAACAACAGCATATATATTCCCCCTTTGAAGATCGCATCCTGTTCCCTATCAAAGATTATATGGGTAACATATGTGGTTTTGGTGGCAGAATATTCAAGAAAGATGATGAACGGCCAAAATATTATAACTCACGTGAGCATACTCATTTTGATAAAGGCTCACTCCTATTTGGCCTTGATAGCGCAAAAAAACCTATTAGCGACTCTGGCTCAGTGTTTTTAGTGGAGGGTTATACCGATTGCATAGCAATGGTACAGCATGGCTATCCCAATACGGTGGCAACGCTAGGAACAGCTTGCTCAATGACACAAGTAAAAGTGCTTGCACGCTACGCCCAAACTCTATATTTAGTGTATGATGGGGATGCTGCAGGGCAGCAAGCAATGCTGCGCTTAGCGCAAAATTGCTGGCATGCCGATATGGAGCTCATGCAAATACCACTCCCCCAAGGAATGGATCCTGCAAGCTACCTCAATCAATTCCGCACGCTTGATGCATTATTACCGCAAGCTCAAGATATTTTTAGCTATTACATTAATTCAGTAACAGCCAATTTTGCAGGGCAACCGCTACAGCAAAAGATGAAAATAGCCCGAAAATTAATAGGCCTTATTGGGGAACTTAATGACCAGTTAAAGCAAGATATATTACTGCAAAAAGCTGCAAAAACTCTCAATATGCCTTTTGAGTCGGTAAAAAATGAGCTTGCGCGTTCTCGAGAACACCCAAAATTGCACGCTGAACCTGTGTTTCAAGAAGCCGACGAAGCGGTAGCACTAGTGCTTGAGCCCCAAAATAACCAGCCATTGAAAGAAATTCCAGAGTTGGAAAAAAAGTTATTTTCTGTTATAATAAATAACGTTGATCAATTGCGGGATGAAGAGGTGGCATATCTTACTGCTTATTTAACTGAGCCATTACCCAACTTGCTGAATTTACTTTTGAGCTGCAAACGTGATAATGAAACCACCTACTTTAATGATTTTTTCTCACGATTAACCGCACAAGAAAAACAGCTTATTAGCCAGCTTACTATTGAATTTCACCCGTATGAACATCAACATAATTTGCAGCATTTATTTGTACAGTTTCAAAAAAACCATTGGAAAAAGTTTGTCACTGACGTAAAGCACAAGTTAGAAAGCGCCAATCAACAGAATAACACACAAGAAATTGCAACGATTTTAGCGCGCTTTCAAGCATTGAAAAAAAAGTTACTTCATAAGGGGTTGATATGATTAAAAAATTAGTTCAAAAAAAAACGACTACAAAAAAAGCAAGCACGTCTAAAACAACTCCTAAAAAATCTACTCCCGCAAAACGTGTAGCGAAGAAAAAAATCAAAGTTGAAGCCGCTGAAACAGCTGCGTTAGTTGCCGCCCCTACTGATGAATTAAGCCAAACTATTGTTGATGCCTTTATTGATAAAGCCCAACGCGCTGGCGTTGTAACATTTGAAGAAGTCAAAGATTTTGTACAGCAATACGGGCTTACCAAAAATGAAACACGCCTTATCATCCGACAGCTTGAAAAAGAAAATATTGAGCTTATCAACGAAAGCGAACTTGATAGCAGTATTGGCAGTAGCGGCGATGAAGATGCCAGCGCAGGCGCACAAAGCCTAATAGGCTCATTTTCTTCTGAAGAAGAAGATGAAGAGCTGAGCGAAGATGAAGAAGAAGGGGCAGAAGAAGATGACGATGAATCAATGTTGCGTGTTACTTCTGAATCTTCTGGGCTTGCTGACGGCGTAAAAAGCTATTTACGTGATATTGGTAAAATCCCACTTCTTAATAAAAAAACCGAGCAAGTTATTTCAGACAACATAGCAAAAGGTAAATTTAAAAGTACTCAAGCTATTGCTCTCTTTCCATTAGTGCATAAAGAACTTTTTAGCGTTGCTGAACGGTTGCAAAAAGATCCACTCATTTTAAAGGATGTTATTCAATTCTCTGACTTCGATCAGGAAAACCTGCCTAAGCTGGAAGCTGAGCGCGATGCGCTTATTAAAACTATTGCAGTACTTAAAGAACAAACTGGGGAAGTTGAAAAATTACAACAAGCGCTCAATGAAGCTTCTGATGCCAAATCAAAAAAAGAGCTCACAAAAAAAATAGAAACGCATCAAGCAGAGGTTTTTGCTACTATTCAAAGTATTAAATTTGCAAATAAGTTTATTAAAAGAATGGCAAAACGAATCCAAAAAGCGCTCTCAAAACTGCAGGAAAAAGAACAAGAAATTGTTGAGGTAACCACAGAGTTAAAAAAATTGCAAAAAAGCAAAACTCTTGAAGAACAAGAACAAGAAGCTCTTGAATTTTATGAACGCACATTGCGCATTGCCCAAAAAACAGTGAGCACTCTTGAAGCAGAAATTGGATTGCCCATTGAGGAAGCCCAAAAACTATTTGCACAACTTCAAGAAGGTATTACCATCGATAAGCTTGCAAAAGATGACCTGGCCAGAGCAAACTTAAGGCTTGTAGTTAACATTGCCAAAAAGTATGTAAACCGTGGCCTTCACTTTCTTGATTTAATTCAAGAAGGCAATATTGGGCTTATGAAAGCTGTTGAAAAGTTTGAATTTGAACGTGGGTATAAATTTTCAACGTATGCAACATGGTGGATTAGACAAGCAATCACACGTGCTATTGCCGATCAGTCACGCACTATCCGTGTGCCAGTTCATATGGTAGAAACACTTAATAAAATTAACAAAATTAAGCGCACCTTTATGCAAGAGCATGGGCGAGAACCATCTAATCAAGAACTTTCTAAAGAATTAAATCTTGATGAAAAGAAAATAAAGAATATCATTAAGATCTCTAAAGAACCAATTTCACTTGAAACACCGGTTGGTGATAGCGAAGATGCGTATATTAAAGATTTTATTGAAAATGAAGATGAATACTCACCTGCCGACTCTGTTGCAAGCAACGATTTGAAAGAACGAGTGCGCGAATTGCTCAAAGGGCTTACCCCACGCGAAGAAAAAGTACTCAAAATGCGTTTTGGTATAGATGTAGCCTCTGAACATACCTTGGAAGAAGTGGGTAAAGATTTTGGCGTAACACGAGAGCGAATTCGCCAAATTGAAGTAAAAGCTATTCGCAAGTTACGGCATCCATCCAAAAGTGACGGCCTGCGTGAATTCTTTAATAAAAATGAGCAACCAAATGCTTCTAAAAAAAGCAAAGATGAAGCATACGAAGATAACGATAACGATGATAATTTAGACTCAGATTCTAGTGATTAAAAATTAACCCCTAAAGTAATAACATCTATGCAGAAGAAAAAACTTGAATCAAAAGTAGTAGCAGAAGTAACCGAACTCAGTGCAAACGACCCTAAAGTAAGTATCATCAACAATTTTGTAGACAAAGCGCAACGCGCTGGCGTTGTGACCTATGAAGAAGTAATTGATTTTGTTAAACAATATGGTTTTAACAAAGCCGATACTCGCATTCTTATTAAACAACTTGAAAAAGAAAACATTGAATTAATCATCGAAAGTGAACTTGAAAGTTCTATAGGCAGCAGCAGCGATGAAGATGGTAGCCAAGCAGCACAACAAATGTTTGGTGAACTTGATAGCGAAGAAGAAGCCGATGAAGAAGATGGTCTTGATGACGGAGGCGACGACGAAGAAGATGATGACGACCAATCAATGCTGCGCGTTACTTCTGAATCAAGCGGCCTTGCCGATGGCGTAAAAAGCTACCTGCGCGACATTGGTAAAATTCCACTTCTCAATAAACAAACTGAAAAAGTTATTGCAGATAATATCATTCGGGGCCGCTTTAAAAGTACTCATGCAATATCATTAATGCCTTTTGTACAAAAAGAACTCTATGCTATGGCTGAGCGGCTTGAGAAAGACTCTAATGCACTTAAAGATATTATTCAGTTTTCCGATTTTGACCAAGAAAATTTACCAAAAATTGAGAGCGAGCGAGATGCGCTTATTGCAACGATTAAATCTATTAAAGATTTAGCTGCCCAAGAAGAAAAAATTTATCATGAATATCGTGGCAAACTTGAAGATCCTAAGCTCAAAAAGGAAATGCTCCAGCGAGTTCAAGATAATAAAGCTAAAATCAGCGAGACTATTCAAAGTATAAAATTTGCTAATAAATTCATTAAACGCATAGCCAAACTTGTTGATCGTATTATCAGTAAGATCAATGAGAAAGAACGTGAAATAGAAGAAGCAAACAAAGAACTTAAAAAATTACAAAAAAATAAATTAGGCAGCCCAGAAGAACACACCGAAGCCGTTGAGTTCTATGAACGCATAGTGCGTGCCAACCAAAAAAATATTAAAAATATTGAAGGCGAAGTTGGGTTACCATTCAAAGACACGTTGCGGCTTCTTGAACAACTAAAAGAAGGCATTCGTATTGATAAATTAGCCAAGGATGATTTGGCTCGCGCCAATCTAAGGCTTGTGGTAAATAATGCTAAAAAGTATATCAATCGCGGCCTTCATTTTCTTGATCTTATTCAAGAAGGCAATATTGGCTTAATGAAAGCTGTTGAAAAATTTGAATTTGAACGAGGTTATAAATTCTCAACTTACGCTTCTTGGTGGATTCGCCAAGCTATTACACGTGCTATAGCCGATCAATCACGCACTATTCGCGTGCCGGTACATATTGTTGAAACCATCAACAAAATGAACAAAATTAAACGCACGTTTATGCAAGAGCACGGCAGAGAACCTAATAACCAAGAACTTTCAAAAGAACTTAATCTTGATGAAAAGAAAATAAAAAGCATTATTAAGATCTCAAAAGAACCTATTTCACTTGAAACACCGGTTGGTGATGGTGAAGATGCGTATATTAAAGACTTTATTGAAAGCGAAAACGATTTTTCTCCCGCTGAATCAGTTGCAAGTAACGACTTGAAAGAACGTGTACGTGAAGTGCTTAAAGATCTGTCTCCACGAGAAGAAAAAGTTCTCAAAATGCGATTTGGCATTGATGTTGCTTCTGAACACACTTTGGAAGAAGTTGGTAAAGATTTTGGTGTTACACGTGAACGAATTCGTCAAATTGAAGTCAAAGCAATACGTAAGTTACGCCATCCATCAAAGAGCGATAAATTGCGCTCGTTTTTCCAAAAAGAATATGATACGCTAGCAGCAGATACTATAATAGCCGATGACATGGAAGCAGATGAACTAGAATAATTTACAAAAGAGTAAATTATAGAGTATAAAAAAGATAGTTGTAATAAAGCATGTACCCTAGTATAAGAAGTGAAAAACGATTATGAATTGTGAACCTATTTCGTCTGGTGTGTTACTAGCCCTCGCTGTTGGGTTTATTGTTTCATTAGCAATTAATGCAATCTATTCATTCTTGGAAACAAGTGTAACGGGAATACGACTTTTTAAGCTCAAAGAAATGTCGCACTCCACCACTAAATTTCAAAGGCTTTTTGCAACGCTGGAAGCAAGCCCACATGAAGTGCTTTTAAGTATTTTAATTGCAAGCAGTTTGGCAAGTACTAGTGCTGCCACTTTGCTTTCTGCTATTGTGGAGCCATTACTTGCTCAAGTGGAATTTTCTAAAACACTGGGAATTCTTATTAGCGTAGTTGCAAGTACTGCGTTCATATTAGTATTTGGAGAAGCCATCCCCAAAAGCATTGCCAAAGTGCACGGGGAAAAACTATTTAAATCAACACTCTGGATCACCAATCTAACCTTTCAAGTAATGCGTCCATTTGTGTATTTGCTTATCAAACTTTCAGGATACACGGCAAGACTGTTTGGCACTCCAGAAGACCCTACCGAATCAGTAACCTCTGAACGAGAAATCAGATTCCTCATTGATTATATTAATGAAAAAGGATTAATGGACAAAGAAAAAACATCTATGCTTCATGCAATCTTTGAGCTGGGCAATAAACAAGTAGAAGAAATCATGGTACCTACAGCTGAAGTGATACAGCTTGAGGTTTCTGAACCGCTGAGCAATGCAGTAGCTCTTTTTGCACGCTATCAATTCTCTCGTTTACCCGTTTTTGAAAAAACAAAAGATAACATTATTGGTATGATCCACCAAAAAGATGTTTTTGTATTGCTCGTGCAAAAAAAAGAAGCAACACTCAAACATCTTATGCGCCCAATTATGTTTGTACCAGAGACTATGCGCATTAATCAGCTTCTGAATGAATTTCGCAAACAAGGCATGCATATTGCCGTTGTGCTCAATGAATTTGGAAGTATTACCGGCATAGTAACACTTGAAGACGTACTTGAAGAAATTGTAGGCGAAATTAATGATGAGCATGAGGAAGCGCCGGAAAAAGTAATTGCCATAGATCAAAGTAGCTGGCTTGTTGCTGCAAGCATTGATCTTGATACGCTCGGCCATTTACTTGGTATAGAATTTCATGAAGAAGATGTAATCTCGTTGGGTGGTTTTCTTACTGAGCGGTTGCAACACGTCCCAAGAAAAGGCGAGCAAGTGTTCTATAAAAATTATTATTTTTATGTTCATAAAGCCTGCCATAGGCGTGTGCTCCAAGTGCTTGTAGCCAAAGATCTAAAATCGGCACTTAAATATATCAATTCGTTGCCAAAGAAAAAGCAGGAGAAGTAAAAAAAGGAAGGTATATGAAAAGCATCCTATGTGCATCGGCATGCTGCATGCTAATGCTCTCTACGCTCTACACACTTTCTCAGGAGCCAAAAGATACCCAAATAGTTATTCCAGAAGAAATAGTCTTTGTACCATTAACAGCCATCAAACCTTCTAGCACCAGCAACCCTTTCTATACAAAGCTTATATTTGCAACGTTAGCACTTGCAGGCGCCTTTGGTAAAATATTAATTGATTCAGGCACTAGTATTTTACTAGTAGATAGCATTACAACCACCTTAAAATCGCTTCTTGGTGCAGAATATGATGCAGAAGAGCATCAACCCCTTATCAACGAATGCATTCAATTCATTAAAAAACAAGCACAAACACTTGTGAGCACTCAAGAACAAAAAAATGATTAAGTGCTCATAACCCTTGAATCCTCTCATGCTCACATGCTACATTAAAGATAATAAAGCCCTTCTTGAAGAAACTACCGTTAAAAAAGAATCTATAAAAAAATGGAGACTTATTCATGAACTACCTATATTTATTTTCTCTAACAATGCTCATAAATATTAATTGCTTAAGTATGCATCTTGATTTTAGCAACGCTGCCAAGGATATTGGTCAAGATCATGGCAAGTATGAAGCCAGAAGACTTACAGCACAGAACGTAAATAACACCGATCTTCTAAACCCTCTGTTTGAGCAATTGGATATTGCGGTTAAGTTCAAAAAAGACCACCCCGAATCCACAAGTCAGTTTAAAGGTTTTATTGTAGGCTTTGGCGCGACGATATTAGCACACAATGCAACTTGCCTAAAAACAAAAAAACCTGTAGTTACTTTGGATCACGCCATCTTTGAAGGACTTGTGACAAAACGCCAAGACGATGATGTAGCAACCAAAGAAAGTCGTGAAGAGCTTATTAAATTACTCAGGGATACTTTAACATCCATGGATCTACTGACTTTAGATAAGTAAATGGCTAATTCCCTCAAAATGATTTTACTCTAGAATAAAAAATGGGGCATGCCAGTACATTAAACTATCAATAAACATCTTTATGGAAGGTCTTATGAAGTACAACATTCTCCTTTTATCATTTTTTTTGCTAACAACAAACGGTAATGCCATGGATACAGAGTATGGCTTAAGCAATGTCAGTCATTTTATAAGCAAAGAAAAAGGAGAATTTGCCGCTCAAGAGGTATTTAAACGTGGTGCAGATTGCAATGAACTTTTAATATCAATTCGCACCCAGCTTGAAGTAACCGTACCTTTGCACAATATCCCTGAAGCACACACTCAATTCCATAGTTTTGTATATGGTATAGTGTGGGCGTTGAAGAAACGTAATCTTACATTTACAAGACAACAATATACTGAGCACATTGTAAATCAAACAGGCAGTGATAAAGATCCTCAAACGCAAAAAAGCCGTAAGGAGTTGGTTGAACTCCTTACGGCTGATTTAACAAGAGCTGAAATGCTTACTTAAGATTAGTAAAGATTTGTTGCATAGATGCAAGTGATCCAACAAGCGATCCCATTTCATAAGGAATCACCACCGTTTTTCCTTCTGTACCTTTTGTCATATCAGGCAATGCTTTAATATACTGCATTGCAACCAAATATGGCATAGGATCACCATTAGGTACTTGGGCTTTAATCATTTGTATTGCTTTAGCTTCCGCTTCTACAATCTTAAAGCGAGCTTCTGCCTCACCTTGTGCGTTAATCACACGGGCTTCAGCAGCACCTTGCGCACGAAGAACTTGTGATTCTTGTTCACCTTCTGCCTCTAAAATCGCAGCGCGTTTTTTACCTTCTGATTCAAGAATGGTTGCTCGGCGATCACGCTCTGCGCGCATTTGCTTTTCCATAGCATGGCGAATATCAATTGGTGGATTCACTTCTTGTAATTCCACACGGTTGATCTTCACACCCCATTTATCGGTGGCTTCATCAAGAATCAAACGCAATTTCTCATTGATAAGATCTCGAGATACAAGCGTTTCGTCTAAATCCATAGAACCAATAACGTTACGCAGCGTTGTTTGTGTGAGTTTTTCAATTGCTTCAGGCAAATTACTCACTTCATACACAGCAGCTTTAGGGTCGGTAATTTGATAAAATAACACGGCATTAATTTCCATAGTTACGTTATCTTTTGTTATCACGTTTTGCTTGGGAAAATCGTACACCGATTCACGTAAATCAAGACGATCAATTGTACGCGAAATACGATAATAACGCTTACCATCTTCTGATATCACGTACGACCATAATACGCTGTGAGGCCGCGCAACAAATGGTGTTACAAAGTGCATGCCTGGCCCCAGTATGCGATCAAATCGACCAAATCGTTCAATAACAACGGCTTCTGCTTGCCGCACCATGTATATGGAGGACAAAATAAACCAAGCCATCACTATAAAAGCAGTGAGTAAAAATACCCCAATTCCAAATATGATCATGAGAATATCCTTTCTAAGTTGTTTTTTAATTTAACTACAAGTTATCTGCTAGCAGCAAGCTCTTTTACCACTACGTGAGCACCACGCTGATAAACCACCTCAACCAAAGTGCCATGAGGTATATGCTGATTATGGTCTGAACGCGCTGACCAAATTTCACCATTGATTTTGACCTGCCCAAATTGATCAGGAACAATCGCTTTGGTAACTACAGCACGTTTACCTGGCAATGCATATACACCAGAAGGGTGTGATCCATGACCCGGGCCCGCATAGCCGGTTAAGCGTATCCATGAATAGAGAGCCAAAAACCCTAAGAGCGTTCCTATAAGGGCCACACTAGTTTGTACTACTAAATTATAGTCCAAATAGCTGGCTATTGCTGCAAGGCAAGCGCCTACGGCAAACGAAAGGCATAAGAACAAACCAGGATGCGCAATCTCAAATAGCACAAAAGTGAGTGCGATAACTAGCCAAAAGAATATGAATTGATTCATGAGCTCGCCCTTTCATGCCGCAAAATTGAGCGTTATAGGAGCCAAGAGAGGTACCATTGAAGTTTTTTACTTATTCTATTCTACACTAATTTGACAAAAACTCAATATCATAGCATACTATTTGTAATGAAATATTTACAACATTCGTTGCTACTCATTACCCTGTTAATAAGTACAACCCTTAAACCTCAAACACTTATGAGCAGCAAAAAAACTGTTCAACAAACAACTATCAAATTGGACCAACAAAACCAAACGTCGAGTCATTGGATCAACGTCTGGGTTCATGGTACACGTTTAACCCCCAAAATATTTTTTAAAAAATTCTTTCATGTAACACGTGGGCTTCATAAAGCAACAAATCTCGAGCCTTCGTATCATCACCGAGCCATTGCCGAATGCTTACATACTATTGATCAAGATAAATTTAATCTCAACAATTTTTATTTATTTGGCTGGTCAGGAAAGCTCAGTTTTGAAAAACGCAAGCAAGCAGCGCAAGAACTTTGTAAAGAGCTTAATCAGTTAATAACAGACTATACGCTTGAACATGGCGTGCGACCCAAAGTGCGCGTTATCACCCATAGCCATGGCGGCAACGTGGCGCTCAACATGGCACTTTTTGCACAGAATAATGAATTATCGCTTGATGAACTGGTGTTATTGGCATGCCCAGTACAAGAGGCAACACAAAACCTAATTAAACATTCTTGCTTTAAAGCAATCTACTCACTATATTCAACACGAGACGTGCTTCAAGTAATTGACCCGCAAGGCATCTATTTTGGGGAATACGAATCCATCGATTTTGATAATTTGTTCTCTAAACGGCAATTCCCGCAGCATCCAAAACTTAAACAAGCTGAAATACAATATAATAACCGCGGCATTTTGCACGTTGAGTTTTTGCTCATTGAGAAATTATCTGGCTTTATTCAACATTTGCCACATATTCTTTGCATGCTTGCCTCGCACCATGAAGCAGACCAAAAAATTACTTTGCAAGATAATTAAACGGGCAGCTTTCCTTGCGCACGTGATTTACCTAATATAACTCGTGCCGCTTCATATTGTGCATCAATGTCATCTTCATAAGCAACAATAACAGTATCTATATCATCAAATAATGCTACGGCATACGGCGTACCAAAAATCGCTAGCACTACTTTTTTGCCTTGTTTTTGCAAACGTTTTATAAAGTCTTGATTTGCTGGTGAAATGCCAAATCTTTTATGCATATATTTATTCATACCAAATAAACACACCACCACTGAATCAAATGCGGCAAGTTCATTTTCAATAGCAAAAATGTCTACGTTAGTTGCATCAGGCTTCAATGAAAAAGTAACCAACGAAGTATCATCGGCGTGTTTATGAATCGCTACTTTTTGTTGCTCGATAAATAATGCTGCAGTTTTTGGTGAGTGTTTGAGAGGCAATAGTCCTTCTCTATCACGAACAAGAGTTATTGCTTGGCTATAAAGTTGACCTTTTAAATAGTACGCTTCTTTGGTGTGAAATTGATCATGGCTTGGCACAGCCTGTTCCTGATATGCATCAAGACCCATTGATTGCTTCATGCGCAATATTTTATAAACACTTTCATTAAGGCGTTCTTCACTAATTATGCCAACGCGCACTGCTTGTAAAACCGCGTCAATAGCCTCAATTGGATCTTTACTATCGATGAGCAAATCATTACCTGCAAGAACTGCCATCACTGCAGCATCTCCCGAATTAAAATGATCGCTTACCCCTTGCATAGCAAGGCCATCAGTAACGATAACGCCTTGATACCCAAGTTCTTTTTTAAGCAAATCAGTAACAGCTGCTTTACTTAAACTTGCAGGCATATTTTGCATATCGTCTAGCACAGGAATATGTAAATGAGCTGTCATAATCATAGGAACGTTGTGTTCAATCATTTTTTGAAACGGATATAACTCACGCCCAATCAAAAGCTCCTTTGAATGGCGTAATACGGGCAATGCGTAATGAGAATCTACATCCGTATCTCCGTGCCCTGGAAAATGTTTGGCGCAGCTTAGTATTCCTGCATCATGCATACCTTGCATATAAAGAAGCGCACGTTCGGTGACTTCCTCTATATTACTTCCAAAAGAACGATCATGTATTACGGGATTTTTTGGATTAGAATTAACATCTACCACTGGCGCAAAATTAATATGCACACCCAATAACTTACATTGACGGCCAATTTCTTTGCCAAGTTCGTATATAAGCTGTTTATTTTCTAGGGCACCAAGGGTCATATTATGAGGAAATCGGATTACCTGTTTAAGGCACTGCGATAAACCCCATTCAAAATCTTGTGAAATGAGTAATGCCGTATCTGCATGCCTTTGCAGTTCATTGATAAGCATGGCTTCTTGAACGGGCGAATGGCGTTCATCCAATTGTAATGTGCCACGAAGCAACAAAATGCCTCCCACTTGATAGTCACTGATCAGTTTAATCATGAGCTCATAATCACCAACTTTGCCCACTCTAAAGCTTGGCATAAAAACTTGTCCTACTTTTTGTTCTAAGCTCATGTTTGCAAGTTGATCATCTGCCCAGTCAGCACGCATACATGCTGTTACAAGCAACATGGTCATGAATATTATTTTCTGCATAAAAACTCCTTGTGTTATAGGTTGTTGCAAAAAGAGTAACACTCATTTTATCAAAAGACGAGTCTTCTTGCGTTGCACGTTAGTGTTTTGGTACGATGAAAATAAGGAGCTGCAATGAAGAAAAAAGTATTATTCTTACTGTTATTTACAAGCACTCTAGTAATTTCTTGTTTGTTGCTCAAAACACCTTCCTCGGATCCTTATGCTTCTTTTAGAAAATACCCAGACATTGCTGAATTTTTAGCAAAATGTGAACAAACGCAAAGTCCAGTGACAAGAAATTGCTCACCAAAAGAAATAAAAAAATACTCAGATTTAGCAAAGGAACTTTTCAATTTTCAAGGTATTATGAGTCAATCAGATGGTCATCTACAACAAAATGCCTGTGTTGCATGGGATAATATCATGACTATTGTAGGTAATCCTGCATACAAAAAGGTTTTTGATAGTGCACTTGCTCACGAACGATATGTTGCTAATGAAAGCGCAGTCTTTTACCATGCACAACAAAACATCTATTATTGGTTAGAACTACTTTATACCAAGTTATGGGAACGCAAATATAATCAACCGCTCAGCAATTATTTGTTTTTACGTTTTCCCGATGAACAAAATCAAGATACTATTGTAAAAGAATTACAGAATGGAGAACAAACAAGAAAACGGTGGCTTGTACAGGGCCGCCAAAAAAATCATACTGCTGAGGATATAAGCCCTATAGTACTTGGTACTAACTATGCTCTCTTTGCCAATTCAAAAAACCATTTATGTAGCACGGTTCAATATTTTGTGCATAAGTTTAATGATTTTGATCCAAAAATAACAACTTCTGATATTTTGGCAAAATTCAGCACTCAAGATTTATATCATAGGTATAAGCCATTACTTGATGATATTGAGCATGAATTTAAGAAAGTTGTCCCTCAGAGCGTATTATTACAGATCATGATTCCATTTCACTTACTTAAAGAGCATGTCTATCTTTCTACGCAAGGCAGTTGGAAAACAAGTATCTATATACACGATAAGGTAACAGATGATGTCTATACTATACTACATACCTTAAAAACTGCCCCTGCAGCATTTCCAGAATCTGATACTCCTGTATTTAGAATAATAGTCACACCAGATTCACTTCATATATTGCGTATACAGGGAGCCCACATTCTTATTTATGGCGCTTTTGATAAAGAAAAACTGCAACAGATAATTACTAAACTTGAACAGCTTATTGAGCGCATAGCTCAAGAAAATCCAGAGCTATTTGAAAACAAAGTTGACCATAAAATTTCTCACTCTTTTTTAGGAGAGTAAGCATTAATATAACGCAGAATAATAGTTTTTCCTAAAAGGCTTGTAATCAGTGCAGGATTAGCTTGAAAATACTTTTGCCATTCCAGAGAATCTTCTTTTACACAATCTAAAGGAATTTGGCCCTCATTATCTTGCATCAATAAAACGCGCACAAGGCCTGCTACATGCCATTTCATAAACAAGGAATACGTTTTACCTGGCAGAGAAATTTTACGCACTGTTTCAATCACCTGCCCGCGCGGCGTGCATAATAAAACAAATAAGGTACTTTTAGCTTGCGTGTCTGCTGCTGCAAGATGATGAAACACCGTTTTGCCACTTGCATCCCGTTCTTGCAGAGAAGCACCCCCTTGCAAACAATCTACTACACGTTTATCATTACCAGTTAAAACTGCTTGATAAAATGAAACTTCTTGCTCATTTTCTGTTGGCCGCACTACAGAAATTGCCAAGCCTTGGGAAAGAGAATCGGCTACTTCACTAAGCTCTTCTACATCATCTTGCAGCAAAGCAGCAGCACTTACCTGCTGTCCTGGTAATAAAGACGATTGCAAGCCAACTGAATCCATTGCATATACGTAACAGTTACCTAACCCCAAGAATATTAAAAAAAATACAGCACATACAGCTACTCTTGAAAACTTCATAATAACGCTCCATTTTTACTATTTATTACTGCTCCTTTACACACTCCAATAATTTTAAATACTTGGCATCTCTTAGTCGCTGATATGCATCACAAGATAAAGCACGATCTAACTTCATCCCAAAAATAGTATTGCCTTCATTTGTCTCAAGCGCACAGACTTCCCTTAACATTTTTGTATGGCGACCTATCAACGCTTCCACTATCTTCTGCTGCAAAATTTCTCCCTCATATTGCAATAGCTGTGCAAGTTGTTTAAAACTCAATTGAGTAATCATTTCAGCAGTGCTTCGTGTCTTTTGATAGGTACCAAGCGGTAGAGCGCTCATATCGTGTGCAATATACTTTGCTAATAGGGCATGAACCACATTATGAGGTATTGCTATGTTATGATCTTTACGTAGCTGATACAACCCACAAAGAAACGCAAAGACTCTGCAAGAAACGTCCTTACATGTGATTCCGCCACATTCTTTTATAGTGCCCATTGGGCATGCAAGAAATTCAAAGAATTTCTCACGCAATATCTCATTTACTTCCCAATTGCGCAATGCAGTATTAAGTATAGAAAGTGGCGTTGCGTCTTGATCATCCAATATGGTAAGCTTTGCGCCATACAACATTAATTGTTGCCACCTTGCAAAACAGGGAATTTGCCCAACCCAATGCAATGGTGTAGTGTTTGCAAGATCCTGTACATTCAAACATTCAGTAAGCGTTTTTTCAGCTAATGATCGCTCACTGCGCCATGCCACATGTTTAAGTAATTGGGGCATTACAACCTCAAATTTTTCCGAAATAATTGCCCAATGCATAGGAGTACCACCTTGAGTTTTAAAAAACAAATTTACGCCTTGTTTTAAAAATCTTTCTATTTCTTGAACTTCTCCTGAACATAAAGCCGATGCAAATGGCGCATAGCAAATATCAAACATGCATGAAGCATTAATATGCTCAGGAAGCTGACCTCTTTGATTTTGAATACCAACATTACTGCCACGATCAATAAGCAATCTTGCAACAGGTTTATGATGAAATGCTAGTGCTCGATGCAACGCAGTGCACCCTTCGTCATCAAGCGCATCAATAAAGGCACCATGATCAAGAAGAAATGTGGCCACGCTAGATGTATTGTGCAATAGCGCGGTAATATGCAAAGCAGTAAGATCGTTAGCTGTCGCCGCATCCACTTGAGCTCCATAGTGCAATAAATGCGTAAGCAAATCAAAATTTTGCCTGCCTGTAGCATAATGAAAAGCTGTAGCCTTAAACTCATCACGCGCATCAGGGTTTGCCTTTAGCAGAAGGCAAACTTTTGCACGCAATGTATTGCCTTCTTTTGCAGCCTCAATAAGGCCCCGCTCCAAAAATGTTAATGGCTTAGACGCTACACGATCTGATGATGAATCCATAGGAAGCATCGAACATGCTTTACATAAAGTTACCCATAGCAGTACTTTAAGCTTCATGCTGATTCCTTTTTAATCTCGGCTCTTTTCTATTACCAGATTACAAGAATTCACATAGAAATTGCAATGATGCAAGATCATATGCGCAAATAAAAGCTTTATAGAATGTTTTTTGCTATTTGTTATGAAAAATCAAAAGAGTTCTTTCACTGCTCTAACTATTGCTGCAGCATCAAGCTCTTCATAAGCAAAAAGCTCTTCCGGCGTTCCAGAGCGCGGCATATGATCGACTGCAAGGCTCTTTACCTGCACATTCTCATTAATTAATGCACTGGCAACAGCTTCACCCAGTCCGCCTGCTCTATAATGATCTTCCACAGTCACCACACGTTTGCACGATTTTTTTACTACTCGCTCTATAACATCCTGCGCTAGTGGCTTAATAGAATAAGCATCAATAACTGCTACATGAATCTTTTGTGCATGCAAGATATCATAGGCTTTGAGCGCTTCAAAGAGCGTAATCCCTGCTGCTATGATACAAGCTTTATCACTACCTGATTGACGTACTATATGACAACCACCCACACTAAATTGTTGATCATTATCATACATAACGGGTGTTGCAGCGCGCGTAGTACGCATATAACTAATGCCTGCAGTATAATTTGCCATTAGTCCTAACATTTTATACGTACCCACAGCATCGGCCGGATATAAAATAATTGAATTAGGAATCGCACGCATCATTGCAATATCTTCCAGCCCCATTTGAGACGGGCCGTCTTCACCAATAGAAACTCCTGCATGAGAACCAACAATGCGTAATGGTGCCTGACCAATAGCAGCCATGCGAATTTGATCATACGCTCTTGTTAAAAAGCAAGCAAACGTAGATATAAACGGAATTTTCCCACGAGATGCAAAACCAACACCCATAGAAACCATATTTTGTTCCGCAATAAAGCATTGTACAAATCGATCCGGAAACTGTTTTTCAAAAAGCTCTGCAAAGGTTGAATTTTTCACCTCAGCATCTAAGCTTATTACCATTTCAATCATTTTGCCAAGCTCAACAAGCCCTAAACCATACGCTTTACGCGTGGCAATGAGTTCCCCCTTTTTAAAATGAGGAATGAGCACCATAGGTTTATGTTGCTTGACCGGTTGTTCATCTTTTGGATATTGAGCCTTCCACGTATACGCAATCTGAGCATCTGCAATCTTGCCAAATCGATCATGTAGCTCTTGAAGCACACCAGGTAATTCTTCTTTTGAAAAAGCTTTGCCATGATAGCCTTGCTTACCCTCAATAGACTTTATGCCATATCCTTTGATCGTTTTTGCAATAATAATGATAGGCTTTCCCGTAAGTTTTTTTGCTTGATCAAATGCTTTTGCAATATCAACAATATTATGACCATCAACCACTAAAGCATGCCACCCGAACGAGGCAAACATTGCTTGATAATGCTCAAGATGATAGCCTTCCATAGTTTCAGTGCTTTGCCCCAATTTATTAACATCCAAAATTGCAATAAGATTATCCAACTTATAATGAGCCGCAATCATTGCAGCCTCCCATACTGAACCTTCTGCAACTTCACTATCACCCATAAGCACGTAGGTTCTAAAACTACGCTTATCCATTTTGGCGCTTAAAGCAATGCCAGCCCCAATAGAAAGGCCCTGACCAAGAGATCCGGTTGCAGCCTCTGAATAACTAAACCGCGCTGTGGGATGCCCCTCAAGAACAGAATTAAACTTACGCAAGCTCAGCAACTCTTTCTCGCTTAGAAGCCCTAATTCTTTATATATTGCATACAATAATGGAGCTGCATGACCTTTTGATAAAATAAAACGATCGTTATTCGGATTTGCATGCGCTTCCGGATCAAATTGCATGGTATAAAAAAAGAGAACAGCTACCAAGTCAGCCGCTGAAAGACAAGTAGTAGGGTGACCAGAGCCAGCTTGCGTAGTAGAAAGAATAGACGAAACACGAGTATTATAAGCTGTACGTTCCAAAAAATCTTTTTGTGCAAAGTCCATTGAGTACTCTCCTTAGATATAATAATTATTCTAGATGTAGTCTACTAAGAATTTAAAAGGAGAGCGAGAGTTCAACAAAAAAGGGTTACCTTTCAGTAACCCTTTTTATCTTTACGTTTAATTACTTAAACGAACTATTTAAAAGAATGAAGCTCGTGAACGATTAGTTTGAGTTCTTCTTTGTGTTGCAGTTTGCTGTGTTGTAGTTCCTTTACGCGGTTCAACTTGAGCCTGTCTTGCAGGAGTTGTTCGCTGTGCTGACCGAGTTGTTGTTGTTCGCGCAGTTGTGCTGCTTGTACGATCCATAGCTTGGAGGCCAAATGCAACCAATGCTACAAACACTGAAGTTAAGATTAATTTGATATTCATGATATCTCCTTTTGTTTATTGTACAATAACATTTTTATTCAATTTCCAATTTTATATCCCTTAAAAAATGCTCTTCCGGAACGTTGCGTTGCAGCAGGCTTGTTGCACGGCTGTTGTCTTGCTGACGCGGATCTAAAATCTAAATACAGCAGTTTTTTCAGGCGTTTGCGTTCTTGTTACTTCAGGCTGTGCAGTTTTTGCAGGCTGTGGCGCTGCTGTTGCTCGTGCTGGTGCAGATCTAAACGCAGCAGCTTTTGCAGGCGTTTGCCTTGCTATTACACGCGGTGCAGCAGTAGCTGGTCTTGTTGCTGGTTGCGCAGGACGTTTAAAAGCAGCAGCTCGTGTAGTTGCAGGCTGTACTGTTGTAGGTCTTACGGTACTTGTAGTATGTGACCTTGCAATAGCTCTTTGCGCTGCAGACGAAGAAGCTGCAGAACGTTGAGCAGATGTTTGCGCTGTCATGGGTTGTACAATCGATGCAGTTGTAGCTGTTGAAAGCGGTCTAGCACCAACCATTGTAGGGCGCGATACTGCCGGTCGTGTTATTGGTTGCGCAACGGGTCTTGCTGCCACAGTTGAAACTGGCGCTTGAGCTACCGGTCTTACAAACGTTGAAGTTGGAGCCTGTGTTACCATTGGCTGTGCAAACGTTGGTGCTGGAGCTGTAGTCATTGTTGGTTGTGTAATCGTTGATGAGGAAGTTTGTGTAATAATGGGCTGAGCTACCGTTGATGATGGCGCAGCACCAATTGGCGCTTGTGGCGCGCTAAGTGCAGATGTCTGTGCTTGTAATTTTAATGACCCACAAAGTATACTAACCATCACTAAGTTCATTATTATTTGTTTTTTCATATTATCTCCTTTTTAATTTTTTATTTATTGAAAAAACCTCTTGCGCGCTGTGCTGGTGCACTTTGCATTACATTTTGAGCTGCAGCTGGCGCAGTTGAGCCAGTTGTTTGCCCTAAACCTCTAAACGTATCTGCTGATGACATACCTTCAGATACTGTTGAAACACCCTGCTCGGGCAATGCCGCAGAAGCACCCGGCGCTGTACTTATTGATGAAAACGCTTCTTGTGATTGTGCAAATGAGAATCTACTTTGCCTTGGTGTTGCTATAGTAGTTGTAGCTGGTGTTGCAGTGACCACACTTCTTGCACCTGACGGTTGTACTGGTAATCGCTCTGGTGCTCCTTGCACACGCCCCGCAGGCAATCTACCTGTTGGCAATGTGGCAGCAGTAGCTGCTGGACTTACAGTAGGTCGAGGAGCAGAAGTAAATTTGCTTACACTTGCAGGCCTAATTCCTTGAGTGCCACGTACCGCATCAAATTTTTGAAACATACCATACGCGCCCGTGGTATAACCACTTACACATGCAAGCATTATAAGTAATTGCTTTTTCATACTATTCTCCATTTTTCTAGTATCTTAAAAAAATTTACCGCCACCAAAACGACCTGTTACTGCTCGTGGTTCTGCTGATACAACTGCAGGAGCAGTTTGTACAGCAGGCAGTGGTGTAGCTTCAACTGATTGCGTAAGTTCAGGCGTTTCTGTAATAATTGGCGACACTTTCTCAAGTTCCATTATTTTTTCTTCTTCAAGTTTAAACAATGGTGTCTGCTCAGTTATTTTAGCTTCGATTTCTTCTTTCACTAATAAATCATCATCTAGCGGCATTTGATCCACTGGAATTACACATGCTTCAGGAAGGATTGTTTCTTCTGCAAGATCTGCCTCTCTCTCAATTTTTACTTCGCCTTCTTGCATTAATTGTCTAAGAGGACTCTCTGTTTGCACAAATTCAACTGCATCTATTGTTATTTCTCGTGGATCTTGTACTTGCTCGGGCTTAACTTTATGCACTACAATAGCGCCAATTAAACCTGCAAGGGCAATAGCCATTACTATTCTTCTTTTCATTTCCATCTCCTTTGGTTTGGGGTTTTCTCTGTTACAAGAATTTTCATAGCTCCCCCCTCCCCTACTAGACTAAGACAGAGTAACTTAACCAGGTATAACCCTTTAGTTTAGGCCCTTCTATCATCTTTAGCATACAAAAAAACGGACCAAAAAAGCAATAGTTTTAAGAACAATTTTGAAGCTGGAATCATGATCTAGTCTTGCTTTAGAAAAGAAACATATCGCCAAAAAATCGCAAACGTCTATACTAGAGGGATGATTCATAGATTCTTAAGCTGGTTTTACCTTAAACTGCTCTCATTTATACATATTCAATTATTCGTTTCAATTGTTTCTTTGCCAATATTAATATCGTGGGGACTTCCTGTTTCCACGCTCGCACCACTTGGCAACTTTATATTTGGTCCTTTTCTAACATTATTTTTGGGTATTTCGTGCATTATTTTTTTTACAGAACTTTGTTATATACCTAATGGCATCTTTATATGGTGTTTAGAACAGATTACTCAACTCTGGCTTTATTTATTATCCCATGCCAGCAGCACGTGGCTTTTAAGTTTTAAAACGCCATCACCTTGGTTTTTTGTAGCGTTACTTCTAGCAACGATTGCCATTGTTTATCACAAAAAGCTCCAATCCTTGCACACAAGCTCCTTCTGCTTTGCCTTCTTGCTCGGCATTGCATATCTTTATTTAGTCTTTTTAAATGTACCAAAATATGCTATCGCACCAATTCCCTGCAACAATGCGCACATAACCATTATTAAAACACCAAAATCATTTTCTATTATCGATCCAGGCATTATTGGCAGGCGCATTTCAGCTCCCTCTTGGATAGAATACTCTTTGCTTCCTACACTTCGATCACAGTACGGCATACAAACAATTGATAACATAGTACTTCTTGCACCGGGCATAGTACTATTTGATGCAATCACAGAACTGATTCGTATTATGCCAATCAAAAATATCTATGTGCCGTTGTGGCAAGGTGAAAGTCCGCTAGGCCTTACTAGTGCTTACAAAAAAATGAAAGATGCCGCAACACGTCATGGCATTAAAATTCATCGCATAGGAAAAAAATCTCAAGAACTAATTCTTGATAATGAAAGTACCCTTTCTATTATGCCGCTCGACGCGCAGTGCACTTACCGTACAATAAAATATTCTGCCATTAAAATTATAGGGCAGTTGCCAGAAGATACTATTACGCTGTATTCTAGTAAGTACATAACTTAAAAAGGATATTACCATGGCTGGATCATTATCTGGTAAAAAAATAGTATTGGTGATCGCAAGTGAAGGTTATCACCCCGTAGAATATGGCGTAACAAAAGAGAACTTGCGCAAAGAAGGCGCTATAATTACTACCGCAAGTGATAAACCAGGCGGTGCAGTGGCAAAAGATAATTCCACAACGCCAGTTGATATAACTCTTGATGCACTAGATGCCAAAAACTACGATGGAATCTTTTTTATTGGTGGCCCTGGCACACTCAAATGCCTTGATAATCCAACAAGCTATCATATTATAAGCCAAGCCAAAAAACATAACGTGCCCTATGGCGCCATTTGTATTGCCACACGAATTCTTGCAAAAGCTTACGGCCTCCAAGATAAACGCGCCACTGGCTGGAACGAAGATCTTGAACTTAACGTACTCTACCCAAGCTTTGGTGCTACCTTAGTAGAAAGACATCCGGTTATCATCGATGAACGCGTGGTAACTGCGGTGGGCCCCGCAGCCGCAGATGAATTTGCAAAAGCAATACGTCAAGTTGTTATTGAAAAGGAATTATCTTCTGAAGAATAAAAAGGGTTTTTAGTTCTCAAGAAAGGAACGCAATGCCTACTGTTATAAGCATTAGAAAAATTAATCAAGCAAACACTAAACATGTGTATGAAGTCACAGCTGAGCAAGTAAAGCCATTTTACATCACCATTGATCCTGAACCACGGCACATTAGCTATTATACCGATAAAAAATTAAATAAGCTGGTCACTATCATTGATTTAAACGAAGAGAACAAATTACTCTTTAAAAGCATTCATAAGCATACTGCGCTACTAACACTTTGCTGCGCACGTAAAGCCATAAAAAATAATCTATTTCCAGAAGTTTTAGACTACTGTTCCGGATAAAAATACTATGAAAATAAAAATATCTCGTATTCTCTGGATTGCTAGTATGCTAATTGTGAGCAACGTATGCTATACAATGAATCAAGAACCAGTAGCCGCAGCTCCTCTTGGCGCACTCTTAAGAAATGGTGCTCGTGCTCGTCTAGATACAATAGTTTTCACCCACCTCAATGTAGTCCTAGCATTACGCGGCAATGATGGCAAAGGAGGCTTTGCCATCATTGAATTAGTGCAAAACTGCAGAAACGAAGCATCGCCTATCTCTCAAAAATCTGGGGAACATTTGCTACTTTATGGACTTGTTGATGCAACTCATAAACCATTACCAGAGCTCAAAGATATAATTGTATCAATGGCTATTGGTAACGGCTTAGAAATGAAAATTGTATCTCCTATCAAGTAAAGCGCTATGCCCGCAGGGCGTAGTATTGTGCGAATAAGACATGGCCTGCTTAATCAAAATCAAGTTCCTTATGAAGAACAAAGAAATATCATACTTTCTATGATCCGCAAACAAAACGGTAAAATGCTTATAAGCACTTCTATCAAAACAGAAAACTAATTAAACAATCAGCGCTGCTCGTGCAGGCACACCATCAATGCCAAGAACATTCAATGGCAAACAGCAAAGTTCATAATAACCAGGCGGCACATGCGCAAGCCGTAATCCTTCAATAATTACCACATTACCTTCAAGCAACAAAATATGCGTTTCATGCTCTGGCTGGTTACGTTCAATGCCCAAATAATCAATACCAATGCAAGCAATTTTAAGATCAGCAAGATAACGTGCTGCATCTTTATGCACACATATAAATTGAGGGTCAAAAGGATCAGTGGGAGATCGCAGACTATTTTTTGTTTTTACAAGAATGCGCTCACTAGCTTTTATCTCACACTGTTTAAGATCATTTTGTGTAATGCATTCTGTCACGTGAGTAAGATCAAGCACCCTGCACGGCCCTATGAGTGCTTCTAACGATAGTGTCTCGCTTGAGCCACCATTCATGACAAAGTGAGAAGGCGCATCAACATGCGTGCCGGTATGATTATGCATCGAGAGCATAGTTTCTCGCACACCATCACAATCAAATTGTTTTAAAGACTCGATTTTGACTGTTCTACGATCTTTATATTCGGTCATCTGTGGCGTAATTGGCCAACTTATATCGATAATGTTCATTACTCAATCTTCTTGATTGCGTGTCCACCACCCGCCTTCGCTAAAGCTATGGCGTGGTTTATTACTCTGATTTCTCAAACTTAACACTATGCCCTCCAAATTGATTGCGCAACATCGCAACCACTTTAGTCCCAAAATTACCACCAGTTTCTCTTGATTGCTTGCGAATGTCTAAAGCGTCTTCAATTAGTTTTACTGAAATATGTTGCTTATGTGCCTCTTGCACTGTCCATAATCCCATGCCACTTTCTGCAACTTCACCACTAATACCCTCAAGATTTTGATCTTCTTTAAAAATGTTTTCAATAAGTTCAAGCAAATATGATCTAATTACGCCACCATTGTTCCAAACTCTGCAAATTTTTGCAAGATCCAACTCTTTATACTCACCATTTTTTAATAGATCAAAACCTTCACCATACGCTTGCATGAGTGCATACTCTATGCCATTATGCACCATTTTTACGTAATGCCCTGCACCAGATTCGCCCATATACCCATAACCGTCTTTATGGGCAATCGCTTTAAAAAGTGGTTCATACAATTTAAACACCGATTCTTGACCACCAATCATAAGAGAAAAGCCAATCTCGCGCCCTTTAAGGCCGCCCGAAGTGCCGCAATCCAAAAAATGCATACCATGTTCTTGTAGTGATCGAGATCGGCACACCGTATCATGAAAATTACTATTACCGCCATCAATAATAGTGTCGCCTTTGTGCATATCAGGTAACATTGATTCAATTACTTGATCAATCGGCGCACCAGCTGGAATCATTAACCACGTAACACGCACGTGCTCAGGTAACTGACTTGCCGTTAGTACCGTGCGTGCGCCAAGTTGCTCAGCTTCTTTGCGCAATGTTTCATTTCTATCAAAAGCAACCACGTCATAACCTGCTTTTAAAACGCGCTCGGTAATTGCCATGCCCATTCTACCCAAACCTACAATACCCAATTTCACTGCAACCACCTCACATTATTTTGTTTTAAAAATGCTAACGCTTCTTTGGGGCCAGTACTGCCCTGCTCATATTCATAAACTGGCAAATTAAGTGCTTCCACGCATTCAATTATGCGCCAAGATTGTTCAATTTCATCAAAGCGCACTGATATTGCCTGATCGCCATTAAAAATTGATTCTAACAAAATTTCATAAGCTTCTGGCGTTTTTGAACCAAATTCCTCTATATGAGAAAATTTCATTTTCACCGGCACCACTCCCGGCGCGCGTCCTCGCGGTTTTACATTAAGATCAAGTGCAAATGATGCCTCTGGTTCCACACGAATAACCAAACAATTGGAAGGACATTCTTTGCCCGCAATAAGCGGGCATACGATATCTTTAAACTTGATAGTAATAATCGTTATTTTTTCTTGCAATCGTTTGCCGCTCTCAATATAAAAAGGTACACCTTTCCACCGATTAGTATCTACAAACATACGCAATAACGCAAACGTAGCCGTTTTGGAATTGGGAGCTACTTCATTTTCAGTTTTATACCCTGCATATTGCCCGAGAACGCCCGTATCGCAACGCACTTTTTGAAGTACTTCTTCTTTTTTATCGCGAATATATTCGCCGGTTAATTCAAAAGGACTTTCCATAGCAATAAGTGCAAGTAATTGAAGTATATGATTTTGCACTACGTCTTTTAATACGCCATAACTATCATAATATCTACCACGCCCTTCAAGACCAAGCGATTCACACAACCTAATCTGCACGCTGTCTACATATTTGGCATTCCAAAGCGGCTCAAAGATAATATTAGTAAAGCGCACTAATGCAATATTACTCACCAGCTCTTTGGTTAAATAATGGTCTATGCGAAATACTTGGCGCTCATTAAGATACTTGGCAATGCAAGCATTGATCTCTTGAGCTGATTGCATACTTTTGCCAAACGGTTTTTCATATACCACTCTATGCCATACTTTGGCATCTGGCGCATCTTTAACAATTATTTTTGCGTTCCCTAAGCTATGTGTGATAGTACAAAAAAAATCGGCAGGCGTTGCCAAATATACCAGCCTATTACCAGAAAGACCGTGTTTTTTTTCAGAAAGCTCAACAAGCTGTTTCAGTTTTGCATAACCAGACGGCTCATTAAAATCTAATGATTGATAATAGGTATGATCCATTAGCTGCTGCCACAATTTTTGATCAAAGTTATCAATAAACTCCCGCGCTGCATCAAGCATTTTTGCTGGTGTAACATCAGAAGATGCCGCACCAACAAGCACAAAGTTGCTCAGCTTTTTATCTTCAAGCAATTTATATATGGCAGGAATTAATTTTCGCTTGGCTAAATCACCGGTAGCACCAAGCACCAACAGTGTACAATTATTCATGAGCAAGAATCTTTCTTGTTTGTTCTTTATACAATTCTACATGTGGCTGATCAAAAGGATTGACATGTAGTAAAAAGCCAAGATACATCATTTCAATCATATACATTTCAAGCACTTGACCTACATAATACGCACTTAATTGCGGAATTACTAATTCCAGATATGGCCGCGCCTCTTTAGCATATGCTGCAAGCACGCCATCAAACATAGCTGCCATAAGTGTTGAAAACTTTTTATTCTGAATATGCGGCACTAATTTCTCATATTCTGGCAATGCTGGCACACAAACTGCGTGTGCAGAATCGGTAGCACGTGCAAAAGTAATAAGTCTGTCTGATGGACCTCCAAGATATAATTGCCCTACCGAATGCAAATCAGTAGTGCCACAAGATGCCGTTGGCGTGATGCCCACATGCACTTCTTTGCCACCATGCGTCGCTGTTTTGCCTAAGCTTTCCCCCATTAATTGGCGATACCATTGCGCTATGCCGTAGAGTGATTGCCCAAACACAAAAAAATCATGCTGCCTAATGCCCTGCTCGTAATACAGATATTTTATTATAGCGCTCAATGCCGCCTGATTTTCATGAACATTTTCTTGTGTTGCTGTATCAACCATATCGCGCGCACCGCGCATGAGTGCAGCAGTATCAATGCCTAGTAAACCCAAGGGGAACAAGCCCACGCTTGAAAGCACTGAATATCTGCCTCCTACTTTTTCTGGAATTTCAAGGCAAGTAAATCCTTCTTGCTGTGCCACGTGCCATAATTTTGATTGATAATTTGTGGTGACTACAATAGATTTTTTATATTCAAAAGGATTAAACTTTTTAAGCAATTCTAGAAACAGCATAAAATTAGCTATAGTTTCTGTGGTAGTCCCGGACTTGGTTACTACATTCAAAATAATTTGTTCTTTGCATTGTAATGCATTTTTGACCAGTTCTTGCAAGGTATAGACATACTCACTATCAACCGATTCCAAGAAATATACTTTGAGTTCCGGACTTGTTTGATTATAGAGCACACCTTGCAATGCTTGATGCACAGCGAGCGTACCTAAATTTGAGCCCCCAATGCCAATCACCACAAGTATTGTTGGTTTTAATGCTTTCTTTTCGTTGATAACGCGATGGATAGCATCATAACGTTCTTGATCAGAAGGAAGGTTAATTGACGAATAATCAGTAGTATACTGCGTTGTACGCGCTGCTTGGATGCGCTTTATTTCTGGGTGAAGCTTTCTTGCTATACGCTCGATATCAGTTTCTTTAACACGCGAGCCTTTGATGTTAATTGAAAGTTGTTTCATTAAAGACTAACTCCCTTTTAATGATTATTACTATGAATGTATCCATTGTAGCACGTAATAACTTTAAAACGGAATAGGGATGTAAAATAAACCTAACTTTAAAATATTTATGGGAAATTGACAGAAAAGCATAAACAACCATTTGACATATACAAATTGCTCATTAGTTTAAGAGTTAAAACAGTATCAAGTAACCTGTTCAATATCTTAAGGAGAATACATGAGCAAATATTTCAAACCACAACACATATTACTCGGTCTTATTGCGTCTTTTGCATCAACCATCAAAAGCGAGCACGCATGCGCACCCTTAGTTTGTGCAAGTGTAGTAAAGGCAGGTAAAGTAATAACTGACCAACTGATTGTCACTAATCCTACCATTGATGGCTGTGCAGTGCATACAATCACTCAGGCTGATTTTTTGCAAAATGGCACCTTAAGTAAAACCCTAATAATAACTGAACCAGGCTACTATAAATTTTGTGAAAACATAGATTTTGTAGCGCTTACACAATTTGGTGCAGCGGTTATCATTGACACTGACGATATGGTTCTTGATTTGAATGGAAAGGTATTAAACCAAGCAAATAGTCCTACTATTAGTACTAGAACCTCACACAGAGTTCCTGGTGTTCCTAGTTCAATTACGGGCATTATAGTCAACACTGGTCATAATAATGTAACAATCCTAGGCAACTATGGAGCAGTAACTAACTTCTCACAACGTGGCATTTACGTGCAAGGTGGCAATAATAATATAACTATTGGAAATGACACACAACTGCTTATTACCGGTTGCGGCCATGGCACCCCCGTGAGCTTTGTTGATCAGACTAATAGTGGCGAGCAAGCAGTATTACAAGCTGGCTTACAAGTAGGAGAAATGCAATTCTTAACACCGTTCGGCTTTGAACCATCAAATGGTTTACTTAAAGGGCTCTCAGTAAGAAATGTTATTTTATCCGAGAACAATGCAGGATGTGCATTGGGTGATGGTTCAAACTACTTCTTTAACGATTGCACTATGTCATTCAATAGAGATACGCGACCAGTATGGCCAACTATCGGATATGGCTATTTTGGTTCAACTTTGGGAGCTGTCGTTTGCTACGGATTGGCTTATTTTTCTAATCCCGATGGTTTGGGAATTGAAACACTTCAATTTGATAACTGTGACTTCAACTCAAATGTAGCTGATGCATCGATTGATCCTGAAACTTTTTCTGCGTATTGCGATAGCTTTAACGTTGCCGTCAATTTTTCTAACTTAAAAATATCCAATTGCCGTTTTAATAATAACAATGCAAAATTACAGCAAAGAACGGATGTTACTCAATTCAATCAAACACGTGGTTGTGTAATCGGGGGTGGCACGGACATACTTCTGCAAGATTCAGAATTCTCAAACAACCTAGGTGGTGGCTTAGTTGATGGATTAAACATCAGCGGTAAAATTCCTGTAAATAGCACCGCACAAGTCATTTCTCAACCAAAATCATTCACTATTAGAAACTGCATATTCTCAAACAATAAAGCAAGCACCAATGGTGCCGTTATTGCAAATCCGGGAACTGCTGGATCAGGCAGCCAGGGAGCAATTGGCCAAAAAGCACTTGATGTCGTAGGTTGCGTTATCAGATTCCCTCATGGCCTTTCTATGATTGATTGTGTAATTGAAGATAACACTGCCGAAATTCTTTCTACAGAAACTGATTACTTAGTATATACTGATGGAATCTTACTATTTGCAGATAATAATTTCCCTGATAGCCCAACAAACAACGTGGAAATTCGTGGCGCTAAAATATCCCGTAACAGAAATAATGGGGTACAAGGCACCTCCGCAGGGATAACTACATTAGATGGTCTTTGTGAAAATATTACTATCGTCGATTCGGTAATTACTGAAAACAGCTTCCCTAATTATCAACCAAATTTCTTTGCGGCTGGTATTGATATTACTGGGATGACGCGAACACGCCCATCATTAGTATCAGTTATTAATTGTATTATTAATAATCATGCATCGGCAGGTATCTTCACCTCATTACAACAAACCAATATTCAAGGCAATACCATTTCATTTAATACGTGGGGTGTAATATTAGGCTCATTCCAAGAAGAAGATGGTGGACCTATCGGTTATCCAATCGGCTCAAGCGTTCTTAATAATACGTTTTTAGGTAATGGCACAGCAGTTGAGGATCAACCAAGCCAAGCACTACCACCAGTATATAGCACCTCTCTTGTATCTAACAATCTAGCCTTTAATAATGAGCTAGGATACTTGGTGACCTATGAAGGCGATGTTTCTGTGCCAGTTGAATTTGGTACATTATCAGCATTTCCACCATACCCGCCATCAGTATTAGCTTCAAACATTGAAATTGTTCCAAATCCTGCAAACCAATTCATTAGTGCAATTAGTTCACAAGATGCTTGTAAGGCTAAAAACGAAATTCAAGCATGCACTGGTACAAATAAAACCAAGAAAGCAAGAAGAAGCAAATAATTTAATAACGTAATAATGGCAAAAATGTGGTAGGTGGAGCGCAATCGCACTGCACCTACCACATTAGCTACGCGATTCACACTGCCAATAGCATAAAGGGTCCTTAGGAAGTGAATAAGAATACGCAAGCAATACTCTTCTTGGCTGCAGTTTCTTTTTACGCACACAGCATGAATCAGCCTAATCATATAGAACCTCAAGCAGCTATCTACAAAAAATGGTCAACCTCCAAACGAGTTACTCCACACGTATAAAATGTCCTAACGGTAACTATGTGATTGAGGAGACAGTAATCCTCTATATAAACCTATACCGTGCTTGGCGAGCGGAAATTATACAAACTAGCAGAGCCAGGTAAATATTGGCTATTCATCAAGGAGATATGACTATTAGGGTGACTAAATAATTATCTTACAAGCTCATGGCACGGGCAATCAACATTCACAAGATCAACGGCTTTTTGGCCAAACGCATTTTCCATGTGACGATCTGCACCGGCCTTTAATAATCTCTCCACCACCGCCTGTAATCCAAAATTAGCTGCAAGCATAAGCGCTGATTGGCCACCAATATTTTGCGCATTCACGTTGGCGCCTTTTTCAATTAAAAGGTAAACCATTTGTTCAACTTGTGCAGCATCTTGATTATTTGCATACGATAATATTGCAGCGATGAGTGGCGTCATTTTTTGACGATCAGCAGCATTAGGATCAGCTCCTTTTTCAAGAAGTAACACAAAAAGTTCTATATGTGATTGAAGTGCTGCATTAATGAGAGGGGTTTTGCCCCCTACATCAATGCTATTTACCCCAACTCCTTGAGATAGAAGTTCTTCAATTTTCTGTACATCACCTTTAAAAGCAGCATGCACAATAGCCGACGACTCATTGATCATCAAATCGCTTCGCTCATTAACAGCCCCTGCAGAAGCTGGGATAATAAACCCAAGTAGTACTCCATAATGCTTCTTCATATTCACTCCTTTATTTAATGCCAAGCTGAATTGTCATAACAAAAAATAATGTAATAACACAACGCATCTTGCCATTTACATATTATCAAATAGTGAAGAGCTATAGCAATATTCCCACATTTTAGATACATTAAAAAGAGGCGAATGCCAATTTCATAAATTCCTTTTTCAGTCAAAAAATTATGCGCCAAGGATTTTACTTGTTTAATTATTTCTTTTTCTTCTGTAGCATACTCTGCACTACCACCAATCTATGGTGCATGCGAACCCAGCCATTTTTTAAAGTTGTTACAACTAATGATGGCAAAGAATATATGGCCCATCCTAAATTATTTGCAGCTTGTAACTCTGTTGTTCCTATCGACCCTACTGAACATATTTTTCCACTGAAAACGGTTTCAAGTACAGAATGGGAACCATTCGAGGCTTGTTTACAAGCATTATTTAAAGAAGAAAGGACTATGCAACCTGCACAACAGCGCTCCTTAGGCGTGATTATAGGAGAGCAAGCTACCAATAAAAAAAGAGCTCGCGATATACTTGCAGTAGCGCATTTATTTGGTCATGATCAACTTGTAGATGCCACCATGCAACTATGGGCAGATCGCAATTATGGCATGCCAGAGCAAATTTCTAGTGATTCGCTACCGCATGAACTGGTCTACGATTTGCCAGCTGATGCACAAGAAGGGATAGCTCAAAAGGTACTTTATAGTACGCCTTTAGACCAAAAGTTACCAAAATGGGTAATAAAAATGAACATAAAACCGCGCACCATAAAACTTACACAGAGTTTATGGTCATGCGCAGCAAATAAACATTCTCAAGTTGCTGTAGGCTGCGTGGATGGTACAATTACCATTCTTGCTGATGAAACTGTTCAACGAAATTTTCCGGCGCATACCAAAGAAGTAAGCGATCTTCACTTTTGCCCCGATGGCAACTTTTTATTTTCTGCAGCGCAAGACAGCGTAATCAAAGTGTGGAATGCACAACAAGAATTTGCATTCGTTCGTGAATTTCAATTAAACAAACCGACACTTCCTTTTTCTATAGCGCTTAATACTCAAAATACGTTAATTGCAACACCACTTGACCAGGGTATACGCGTATTTGATGCCAACACCGATGATATTAACTTTATACTAAATCCAAATAGTAAATCAGCCACCGTTATTTTTGACCAAACAGGTGCGCGCTTGATTGCAGATGCGCAACAAAGTACTATTGCAATTTTCAATGTACAAACAGGAATACAGGAAGCAGCACTTGAAATCCAACAAAATATACCTCAGCGATTGCAATGTAATGCGCAAAATTCTTTGCTTGCAGCCGGTATGAAATCTGGCCTTATATTTTTATGGAACCTTTCTGATTTTAGCTTACAAGCAACCTTTAATGCGCATGCAAATAAAATTTGGGCGATCGAATTTAGCCCTTGTAGTAGATTTTTATTCACGGCTTCTACAGATAAAACCGTTAAGATTTGGGATCTAGTCACCGTTAAATGTATAAAAACCTTTAACGTTAACACCGCCGTACATGATATGCGCCTTACCCCAGATTTAGAACTTATTATAGCGTGCAAAAACCGTGCCCTAAAATTCATTCCCATTAAAGACTTTCTTAAACAATATCAAAAACACTGCCATTATTTTAAAAACAAGACTACACTTGCACAGGCTCTTTTAATTCAAGAAGCTTTTACCAGAAAACAAGATAACCCGCTTGTGTTGACACCCGAAGCTAGAGCAACATTAAGCACATTTGATCCAATTATTAAGGCTTTACTTCAAAAAGAATTACCATTCCAAAAAGCAACAAAGAAAAAAAGGAAAACAGAAGATGAAAAAGATGCAGATTACGTTCCAGACAATTAAACAAAATCTACTGGGCATACTATTCATCATTTCTTGCACAACAATGCCCTTGCACCAAGTTGATGGCACAATCACATGCTTTAGTAACGGCAAGCCAGTTTCACACCTTAAAACCACGTTGCAAACAGGACAACAACAAGTCATTGTAAAAACTAAAATATTAATGCCTTGTCTTGCACTAGCAGTACATATTGAAGAAGGGCAGGAGGTCATTCCATTACCCAACATACCACCATTTGAGCTTCTTCATGTAGCAGCATGCCTGCAAGCGCATTATGAACTTATGCACGCTCGTTCAAAAGAAGAATATCAAGGAAAACGCCAACAACTTGATGCACAGCTTAATTCAGAAGAAAAAGTTCACACAGCGCTTATGGCAGCAAATTATTTAGATCATAAAGATCTGCGTGCTCGATGCGCATCCCTTTGGGCCACTAAAAATTACTCGCGCTCATTTATGCAAGCTACGCCTGACGAAGTTGAATTTGAAATTGCACAGCGAAAACTTGAACAAACATCACTCCATGACGATATTGCCTATTGGATGGCTCAAAAAACTTGGATCAACCCCACAAGGACACTTAATCATAAGAACCGGTCAGTTTGGTCACTGGCTTCCAATAGCTCTGGCACGCAAGTTGCCGTTGGCGATTACTTGGGAAAAATTAGAGTATATGAGCAGGATCAAAAAGAACCTAGTATTAGCATACAAGCACATGCTACTGCCATCACTGATATAGCATTTAACGAAGATGATACTTTGGTAGCCACTTGTGCAAGAGATGGCTCACTTCGTTTTTGGGATATTGAAACTAAAGCACAAAAATCGCAACTTGACAGCGACCATCCGCTTGCCCCCTATGCCTTTAAAACGCATTACAACACAGAGCAAATTGCCTATGATGAAGGATCTAACATTATAGTCGTAAACCCCGCCAATGACACAGAAAAAGTACTTGAAGGCCATAGTGATTATATTTGCTCTCTTGCTTTTAATAGTGAAGGCACCATGCTTGCATCAGGGGGGGAAGACTGCTCCATAAAACTCTGGGATCTTTCCACTGGTGCGTGCATGGCAACATTAATTTCTCATACAGAATCGGTGGCTTGCGTACAATTTAGCCCTGATGACAGTTTACTTGCAGCAGGATCTATGGATGCTAGTATTTCTCTCTATGATGTTTCAACGCAAGAATTAGTTACAAAACTTGAAGGCCATAAGAACAAAGTTTGGTCGGTAATTATTTCAAACGATAATCAATTTTTATATTCTGCCTCAGTTGATGGCTCGATTAAAATCTGGCATTTGCCTACTGCGCGCTTGATTAAAAATTTAGTGACTTTTCCACGTACCCAGCTGCATGCAATGGTTTTGCAACCCAATGGCAGATTAGTTACTGCAGCATTAAATGGAGATATACAATTTTGGGATATCCCTACAATAATCCATCCCATACAAGCGCTGCAAAAGTATATGCAAAGCGACAGAAGTTTTGATCAAGCCCAATTGATTGTTGATGCTTATGATGCACCTCAAAAAGAGCCTCTTGATTGTTCAACAAAGCGTGAACGAGCAAGAGCTTTTGAAACACTTAGACCTGAAATGCAAGACTTACTTATACACAACTTGCATGTAAAGCCCCCAAAGAAAAGAGTAAAATCAAGAAAGAAAGGTTCACAAAATAGTTCATCACGCAAACGCGCTACCGCTGATGCAATTGAGCCATTCAAGTAATTCTTTGTAACCAAATTTTAAAGCCCACATATACGCTGTGTGGCCTAAGTTATTTGGCACATCAATCAATTCACTGAATGCCTGTTTATTATTTGTTGCCTCATAGACGTCGTTAAGTAGAGTAAGTATATATCGTTCTTTATGTTCTAATTGCATATCATAAGGCAATGCACATGAATACATAATAAGGCCATGCACAATCGTATTACCCAGCTGATCACGTAAACTAAACAATTGTTCTTCTTGCATGTATTTGAGTAGATTACTCACCATGCTGAAACTACCATTCCTTAAATTGCGCCACAGGTTGTGAGGATCTTTAAGCATTTCATACGTTTCCCATTCATATCCAAGTAATATTTGGCGAAAGGCTTTATCTTCTACGTAATCTCGTGCAGTTTTACCATATATATCTTTTATGCGTGGATCGGCACCAAACATATAGAGATATGCAGCAATATCCTGATATCCTTTTTGTACTGCATGAGTAAACACTGTTTGCCAATGAACATCTCGGCTAGTAACGTAATACTTATCAAAATCTACTTTCTTTAAAATCGTATCAATTGTTTGTTCAATACCTTCTTTTTTTTCTTTTGGAGTATGTGTAGCATCAAGGGTATCAGCATGGTGCACTGCTGCAATTAACAATGTATATTCATGTTCATCTTTTGCTTTTTTTACATCATAATATTTTGATGCGTTAATAAGTTCACATGCCTCTTTGTAATGCCCTTCTTGAAAAAGCGTAAACGCCGTATGTACTTCTATTTTTGGGTTCATTATACCAAGGGATACTAAAAGGGAAATTAATAATTCATGCAACATTTTTTAACTCCTTATTATCGTTATTTACACTCTTATTTTAACAAATGAAGGTTTTATTGGACAATAATTAAATTATGTTTGATTGTTTTATGTTTTGATGCCAACAACGGTTACGTAGAAGTGCACCCGTTCATATACAATAGTTTATTGCTGGGCCACTACGCGTGGCAGCGCGCCCATCTTTTGGGTTGCCAAAAGATGGCGGAGAAAAACAAACTAGGAGGCATGCTATCCTCCTAGTTACCTCCCATAAGGTCTTTGCCGATTACTACTGTTATATTCTCTCTTGTTACTTTTTTCTTTGGATGTTCATTGTCAATATAACTTCCTAATTATTTGTGAGCCAGTTGACATCCATCCACCCACACAGAAATATGCATAGAAATTAAAATTAAGCGACGGCGAGATTTAACCAAGATGATTTAATAATCTAGTTGATAAGGTATGGGGAGCAGCGAGGGATAGCATGCCCTCGCTTGCTTTTTGCACCCTTTTTGGCACCAAAAAGGCGTGCGCCCGCCGCGGCGTAAGCGGCACCAGCGAAAAACAATTGTACAGATAAAGACTTTTTCTAAATACAGAATAAAACAGAATGCTTCTATGCCCTTCTTATGCTGATCGATACCGCCCAAAACAAACACTAAGAGCATAAGTGTCCAGGTTGTTCAAATCTATTTCACCATTATACCATTGCCCCTAAAACACTGATTCCTATATACTAAAAGTAAAGGGGAAAAGGAGATTATAATGGCACAAAATTCTATAAAAAATATCATTATTGGCATAATCGCTCTCAATCTCGTTGTAATCATCCACGAATTTGGCCATTTTGCAGCATGCAAACTTTTTGGCGTAAAAGTAAACACCTTTTCTATAGGCTTTCCACCAGTTATTGCTTCCACAAAAATAGGCGACACAACATATCAACTTGGCGCATTGCCCCTAGGCGGTTTTGTATCCCCTGATCCTCAAGGTGTACAAAAACTGCCATATATAAAGAAAATGATCATGGTACTTGCAGGTATTTTTATGAACTTTTTACTTGCATTCCTTATTTTATTTGCTCTCGCCCGCAGAACTAATCGAAAACCAATTCCCGTCATTGACACCGTGCTTCCGGATTCACCAGCAGCTCATGCTGGCCTGCAACCTGGCGATCGCTTTATAGCGATTAATAGCATTCCCTTTGATCAAGAAAACATAACTGAGCTATTGCAAACCATCTATAATTCAGGTGGTAAGCAAGTAACTTTTATTATTGAGCGTGATGGCAGAGAACTTACTGTTCCCGTACATATTACTAATCATAATCCATTGCTTGGTGATGGAGTTGGTACAGTTGGTGTATCGTTCCAGACTGAAAAAGTGCCTACTCCCACGCTCTGGGAATCAATCACCCATACAAGAAAAAGTTTTTCTGCCCTCTTTGCAAGCATGGGGCCTACAGTTGCAAAAATGTTGCGTTCTAAAGGGAAAAACAATGGCGGCGTTATAGGGCCAATTGGTATTATGTCGTTACTTGGCAAAAGCTTGAGTTACGGACTTGCTACCTTTTTATATTTTATGGCAATCATAAGCTTTAATATAGGCGCTTTTAACCTGCTCCCCATCCCATTTCTTGATGGCGGAGTTGCAGCACAATATACCTTAGAAGCGCTCACCGGCACTCATCTGCCTCCAGCCATTGTAACGATTATCTATATTATTTTTATAATGTTACTCGTTTTCATGATGATCCGTTTGACTGTCGGAGACGTGCGGCAATTACGCAGAAAAAGTTAGCCCTGTTGCACGGGACTTAAAGCTCCACTACACTTTTAGGTAAAAGAGCTTTTTAACCTTCACCTCAGTAAAGGATTTTATGAAGAAACTTGCCATTGCTCTATTATTTTGCGTATGCCCACCCCTGTATAGCGCGTCTAACATTATTCCCTTGGAAAAATTAATGTTCTATTCCATAGTTGCTGATAATGCCAAAGAAAAACTAGCGCACGAATATCCGGAATATACTGCTTGGCTTTCTGATACTAACGCTCTTTTGCTCCTTAACTTTATTACTACAACAGATAAGCCTGTGATTATTAAATTCGGTGCTGACTGGTGCATGCCCTGCAAGAGCCTTGCACCCATTGTGCACGAAGCCGCTTTTGAATGCAGTAATGACGTCCTTATTATTGACATTAATATTGATGATGCGCCTACGATCCGCCAAATGTTTGATATTCAAACTATCCCTACCTTAATTTATTTTAAAAATGGCAAACAAAAGGATCGCACCCACTCTGTTAGTAAAGCAACCCTACTTACTAAAATCAAACATTTAATTGACCTAAAAAGTCCTTTATTTACCCCGTAAAAATAGAAGACTTGTCCTGTATTAAAGCATTATTTCCGACGCAAGATTTGCCCAGATAACAATAAAAAGGTATAGTAAAAAGTAGATAGTAACGTAGTAAAAAAGTAGGAATATCTAATGAATAAAAATAGTATTTTTGCCCTTACCATGCTGGCAGCTACTTGGGGCTTAACATTAAATGTATGTGCAGGGCAAGCGGCTAACGTACAAGACATCAAACAATTAAGCGATGCTGGCATTCAGCCGCAAGACCTTAAAGTATATTTGCAAAAAAATGCACCCGATTTAGTAAAATTTGTGGGCACAACGCCTAGTAAGCTTGAAGTACAATTATTTACCACTATTGCGCAATCAAAAAAGCCTGTAGTAGTTAAATTCTATATAAATGGATGTGGCCCCTGCAAGCAAATGGGTAGAATAGTGGAACAAGTTGCAAAAGAACTTGGTGAAAGCATATTGGTAATTAATATAGAATCAACCGAAGCTACCCGCAATCTTATGCGCGTTTTGAATGCAAATGGAGTTCCTACGCTTGTTTTCTTTAAAGATGGCAAAAAAGTAGATCAATTTACCGGCACGCTCAGCGCACAAGAATTAACAGGTAAGCTTAAAAAGTTAGTGAACTAAACTTTTATGATACATCCCTGGCATACGCTCTCTCACGGCAAAGATGCACCTAAAATAGTTAATAGCATTATAGAAATTGCGCGTGAATCAAAAGCAAAATATGAACTAGATAAAGAAACGGGTTTCTTGCGCCTTGACCGTGTATTGCACACAGACTTGCGCTACCCGTTTCATTACGGTTTTATTCCTCAAACATATTGTGAAGATAAAGACCCTCTTGATGTCATTGTGTTATGCTCTGAACCATTACTGCCTTTAAGCATAGTAGAAACCACGGTAGTAGGCGCTATTCACATGATAGATGGTGGTGAACTAGATTATAAAATCATTGGCATTGCAACGCATGACCCATATGTGCAACGCATAAAGGATTTAAGCGATATTAACGCTGAACGCCTTGCCACCTTTAAATTCTTTTTTGAGCATTACAAGCAACAAGAAGCCAAAGAAGTTGTTATCAAAGGTTTTTTTAATAAAGAAGAAGCGCAACAGTTAGTACTTGATAGCATTCAAATGTATAAAGATAAATTTCCCGCGCAACATTAATTCAACACCTAGGAATATACATGAAGAAAATACTAACCTGTCTTGCCCTTATTGCAACGCTTAACGTACACAATGTATACAGCATGCAGGAAGAAGTTTCTGAATCTACTTTAGCTTTAGCCCAGGCACTCTATACAAAACCATCTGAATCATTCGAACTTATCCACGCATTTGTTGCAGCGCGTAGAAGCAATATAGATCACGCAGATGCTTCTACCGGCAATACGTGGTTACATGTAGAAATTATAAATCTTTGTTGGGGGCAGGCACCCGCTCGTCTTATTACTATCGCAGCACTTCTTGCACATGGTGCTGATCGCACGAGGCAAAACAGCGAAGAATTAACGCCAGCAGCATGTGCCAACGATGCACTTTATGAAAGTACATTAGGTACAAGTTCTGTGTTTACCGCTCACGCGCAGGCTGCACTTGATTTACTGCAAGAAGAAAAACCCACTAAGCAAACACTCATTAATTTAGCCAAAAAGCACAAACTTACCACATTAATGCCATTGTTAACAGGTCAACATTCTAACTTTGTATAGTGACTATGCAATATCTTAATACTATTTTACTCTCTGTTATTGCTAGTACCTTTAATTGCAGAGCAATGGATAATGATAATAATAATATTCTCCGCTCTCACCCAAATCTACGCATGCTGCTGAACGCTGATTATCAAACGACTTGAGAGAATCTCGAGCATTGTTAGATGGCATAGAGAGAGAACGCTTATTAGATGCATTAGGAAGAACTCCACATTCGCCACGCGAATCTTATGCAGCTATTGCCATATTTAATACAATAGTTACGCTTTACCTTCCAAATGTTTAATAAGGGTCGCAATTATTGGATTATTCAAACGATCAGCATTGCCTCCAGAATCAGTAATAATATATTGGGTTTTGCCTTGTTGCTTATTAAGCACGAGCGAAATCCAATGTTCCTCACCCTGAGGGTAGCCGGGAATTCCTGCCATAAGGCCGACCACAAAACCATGCACAAATGTATCAGCGCGTGCGTACCGATCAGCAATTTCACGAATTTTTTCATTTTCTCCAAATCCGCGAGGATCATCGAGCAATGGCACATTCTCAATAATGGTAATTCCATCAAAAGTTACTGGCATTGCATAAAGTAACCCGCCCGCCTTTTGCTCAACGTCTATTATTTGCTGTATTTGGTTTTCTTTAATCCAATCACCGTAATAATCTACTTGATTCATTACATTACTTATATTATACGATAATGCTGCACTAATCTGGGCAATGCCCTTATACTTTACCGGCTTGTTATCTACCGGAACATGCGTACCAAATTCTATTGTATCTTTCAACCGAGGCAAATACTGCGCAATAGCTTCATCTGATCTTACATATTCATTAAAATTAAAGTGTTCAAGACCCTCAATATCCCCGGAAATAGTCTGTTTGGAATTCTTAATAGCATCTATAAGTTCCCTTTTTGTGACAGGCTTTTTATAAAATCTATCATGTTCGGGAAAATCTGATGGCGCTTGCATGGTATTTGCCTGTATCTCAGTCATAATCTTTTGCATTAAATCTGGGCTAAATTTGTTTGTGAGAACACTTTGATAAAAACCTCGCATTTTTTCGCGAAACCTATCTTGCAACCCTTGATTTAATTGTTGTGCTGCCCGCGGCAAAGATGGCAGGTTTTCTTTATCTCTTGGATCATACAATAATTGCAATAACCTTTCATCGACTACCCATTTAATGACTCGTCGATACATACTTTGCAAAACTAGAACCCGCCAACGCCCCAACGGATTTTGTTTACTAAATAATTCTTGCGCAAGAGAAAGGCTCGTCAAATCGGCTAACGCTGCTTTGCCAAATATAATTCGAGGAATAAAAATTGCATTTTTGAGAGCCTGATAACCGCAACTTGCTCCACCACCATATTCTGGCCCTGCAAACTGATTAAGAACTGGCAATTGAACAATTTCTTGACCCCATACAATACTTTTTTGAGGACTATCAAAAAAATGCTGTGCTCGCGCTTGTCCACTAGTTTTTAAGTGTTGCTCAAGGCTATAAAGTGAGCGTGATAAATTTTGTAATTGTTCAGAAATTTGCGCACAAACGGTGTAAGGCACTATTAAGAATAAACTCAATGTGCTGATAAAAATTACTTGCATACACTTCCTTAAAAATATTAAGTTACCATTAACTTTAACATTATAACAAATAGTATCAACGAATAACTATTTCTTTTCCGCAACAGATATTTTTTCACTAGTATATTCCTAACAACAAAAGGGGCGCTTTGTGCGCCCCTTTTGCTTTTTAATCGCAGTCCAGTGAACCCGCCCTCTACGCCAAGGCTACGCCGGGCTTGAATTGATAAACACTGAGGGCGCTATCTTTTCTATCAATCCCAATCTAATGAGCCAGCAGTTTGATACTCAGTCACCCGAGTTTCAAAGAAATTCTTTTCTTTATTCAAATCAGTTGATTGAGACATCCAAGGAAATGGATTTTCTTTAAAATACAATTTAGGTAATCCAATGCGTTCTAATCTACGATCAGTCACATGTTCTACATAATCACAAAATTGATCTGCATTAATACCCAAAAGACCTTCTGGGCACGCGTCATGTGCATATCGAGATTCAAGTATTACTGCTTTTTTAATAAGCTCTACTACTTCCTCCTGAAATTGCTCAGTCCACACTTCTGGATTTTCAGCTTTAATCGCATTGATTAAATCGCAACCAAATGCCAAATGAATACTTTCATCGCGCATGATATATTCAAATTGCTCACCAGTACCCACCATTTTACCTTGGCGCTTTAATGCAAGCATCATGGCAAAACCTGCATAAAAGAAAATACCTTCCATAATTACATAAAACCCAATAAGGTCATGCAAAAATTTCTGCGTGTTTTCAACACCTTGCGTGGTAAATCCAGGCTCAAAAATAGATTTGGTTAATTCAATAACAAATGAATCCTTTTGTGCAATAGAAGGAATCGTATTATACATATTATAAATTTCATCTGGATCAAGACCCAAACTATCGCAACAATAAATAAACGTATCAGTGTGCACAGCTTCTTCAAATGCCTGCCGCAATAAGTATTGGCGGCATTCTGGGTTGGTTACATGCTGATAGACTGCAAGCACTAGGTTATTTGCAGTCAGAGATTCTGCGGTTGCAAAGAAGCCCAAATTCCACAAAATAAGTCTACGTTCTTTATCACTGAGCGCATCTTTTGAACGCCATTGCTCAATGTCCATTTGCATAGATACTTCTTCGGGCGTCCAGTTGTTTGCAATGCCATTTTTATAATGTTCACGCGCCCATAAATAGGTCATAGGCAATATTTTATTGGGATCAACTTGAGAATTGTTTATAATGCTTTTTCGTTTTTGCATTGTCTTTCCTTATCGGAATTTTCACCTTCCCTTCGATACAATTCGCTTCGCGAACACTCAGGGCGAGCGGTGAAAAAATAATTTATTTTAAACCGCTCATACTGAGTGTTTTTTCGACAGAAAAAATGTATCGAAGTATAAAGCGTATTTTGCGCTATTGGCAACTTTCACAGCTTAAATCATCAGGATTACATGCAGCACCTTTTTGCATAGCTACTGGTGCTACAACTTCATCTTTCTCTACCGTACCAAAATCACGTTTTTGCGTAAAGCCATATTTACTTGCATCCAGCGTAGATTTCTCAATTTGGGATGCACCAAGTGTACGTAGATAATACGTGGTTTTTAAGCCGCATTTCCATGCTGTTGTATAAATCTCATCAAGCTTTTTGCCAGAAACACCTTTCATAAACACGTTATGTGATTGACTTTGGTCTATCCATTTACCACGCGCTGCAGTGATTTTAATCAAATGTACTGGGTCAAGTTCAAATGATCCTTTGTAAAGATCTTTAATATGCTGCGGAATACGTGCAATGTTTTGCAATTCACCATCATGGAATTTAATATCCTCAAGCATATGTTGATCCCAAAGCCCAAGCTTTTTCAAATCGCGAAGTAAGAATCTATTAATAATCGTAAATTCACCGGCAATATTTGATTTTACATACAAGTTTCGGTACGCAGGTTCAATACACGGGTATGATCCTGCAATATTAGAAATGGTTGCGGTTGGTGCAATAGAAAGAACATTTGAATTGCGCATACCATGTTGTTTTACAAATGCACGCACTGGTGCCCAATCTAACCTGCTTGTACGAGAAACATCAATCTTCATACCACGTTCTTGCTCAAGAAGTGCAATAGTATCAAGAGGGAACAAATTGCGATCCCATTTTGATCCTTTGTACGATGAATAGGTGCCACGCTCACGAGCAAGATCAGCTGATGCCATAATTGCATGATACAATATCATTTCACCAATTTGATCTGCCATTTCAATTGCTGCATCAGAATCAAATGGTATTCCCATTTCAAACAATACGTCTTGGAATCCCATCTGCCCTAAACCAATAGGTCTGTGCCGTTCGTTTGACGTTTTAGCTTCTACTGTTGGATAAAAGTTTAAATCAATCACATTATCAAGCATGCGCACTGCAGTTTTTAGCGTTTTTGCCATGAGTTGCTGATCAATTTGGCCCTGTGCGGTCATATGGCGCGCTAAATTAATAGAACCTAGGTTACATACTGCCGTTTCATCAGCTGACGTATTAAGCGTAATTTCAGTACATAAATTAGAACAATGTACCACGCCAGCATGATCTTGCGGCGATCTAACATTGCACGGATCTTTAAAAGTTATCCAGGGATGCCCCGTTTCAAACAATCGAGAAAGCATTTTACGCCAAAGTGCGCGTGCAGAGGTTGTGCGAAATAGCTTAATTTTGCCTTCTTGCGCTTTTTGTTCAAAAGCCACATATTTCTCTTCAAATGCACGGCCATAAACATCATGCAAACCTGGCACTTCATCCGGAGAAAAAAGCGTCCATTCTTTATCTTCTTGTACCCGCTTCATAAACAAATCAGGGATCCAATTTGCAGTATTCATGTCGTGCGTGCGGCGGCGTTCATCGCCGGTATTTTTACGTAAATCCAAAAAGTCTTCAATGTCATAGTGCCATGTTTCTAAATATGCACACGTACCACCACGCCTGATTGCACTTTTAGTAATACCAGAAACAACATCATTTGCTATTTTAAGAAACGGGATAACTCCTTGGCTGCTTGCATGAATACTTTTAATCCAGGATCCTGTGCCACGAATATTAGTCCAGTCGTTACCAATGCCGCCTGCCCATTTTGATAATTGAGCATTATCACCCACTACTTTAAAAATATGATGCAAATCATCATGCACCGTGCTTAAATAGCAAGAACTTAATTGGGGAATTAAATACCCTGAATGAAACAAGGTAGGCGTAGAAGAAACATAGCGTAAATTTGAAAAAAGCTCATAAAATTCTAAAGCTCGTTTTTCTTTTTCTTGCTCATTTAAAGCAAGCCCCATTGCAACACGCATCCAAAATGTTTGTGGCAATTCCACACGTTCGCCGCTTATTTTCATAAAATAACGATCATAAAGCGTATGAAGGCCTAAATAGCAAAAAAGTCTATCATTTTCAAGACGCAATGCCTGTGCAAGTACATTAAGATCAAACTCAAGCATACGTGCATCAAGCACCTTTTCTTGCACGCCACGTTCAATACTGGTTATAAACGTTGCTTGATATAAATGAGGCACATTTGCTGCAGTGCATGAAATACCAAATACTTCTTTATAGAGTTTTTTAAGCAAAAGCTGCGCTGCAACTTCATCATACGCGGTATCGCGCTCAATAAATGAAACTGCCGCCAATACTAACGCTTTTTCTACATCAGATGTTGGCACTTGATCATAAATGTTTTTTAATACTTCTGAAACAAGTAAATCAATGTCAATAGAAACATTACGCTCGCGAGCAGCCCGTTCAAGTGAAGTTCTAATTTTCTCTTCTTCAAGTGATGTTATCTGCAAATTTCGCTTTATCACTCGAACATGCGAAAGTGACATAGTTGCGTGATTGCCTTGTTCATTATGTTGTATAATCATTAACTATCCTTTTTGTTTAAACACCTTTAACGGTTTTCCCTCTACTTCATCTACAACCTTAGTGCAACAAATTCTTTTTGTACTAATAAAACTTTCCCACACCATGTTATAAACATAGAGTTAGACGATTTCAGTTAGTCTCTCCATTTTTAAATAACAGGCCCATGCAATTCTTGGGCATGTTTTGCTATGCAACAGAGCTTCTATATGAGTTTTTTGAGTAATGCACTGCTTCCTCAATCTCCATTAGACAACCCAACCACAATTTTTAAAAAAACTTTTTTTCTTTCTATAAGAAATACACATCTCCTTTCTTATACATCTACCTTATCACCACCGAACGCCTTAAGCAAATAGTTTTTTATAATTTTTTTTGTAAAACACATTCTTCAATTTTTTGCAAATTCAATACTTCTCACATTTTCTAATTGTATCACTTTTTGCCTCGTCCAAAAAATAAACTCTTGACGTATACCCACTTTTTTTGATTTGCTAAGGGTAGCGAAATTAATAGTAACCTCAACCATAAGGAGACGTTTATGAAACGTTCTTATCACTTACTTGTTACGTTGGTAACACTTAGTTATTCATTATCAGCAGTTGCTGGTTGCCCGTGCGCGCGTGAAAAACGTGCAATGCGCGCAAAACGAACTGCTGTTCAGCCAATGGCACCAGTAACTTCTGTTTCTCAATCAGTTGGCAATATAGTTTCTGATCTTACACAGGGCAATGTAGTTGGAGCAACCGGTCAAGCAATTAGAACAGCACCTGATGCTACAGCATCTGTAGTACAACCCAGTATGCCAAAAACAGAAAAAAGGCTAATGGAAGTTGAAGCGGCGCCTATGCCTAAGAAAATGAAAACTGAAGCTCCAGCACCAGCACCACAAGTCATGGAAAATAATAGAATTGATCTCTCGAAACAGTCTGATTTTGATGCACTTATAACCAAACATCCACACGTTATCGCAGTGTTTACTACAACTTGGTGCGGCCCCTGCAAAAATTTAAAACCAGTTCTTGATGAAATACGTACAAGTAACAAAGATGTAATGTTTGTGTATGTTGATGGTGATGAGTATCCAGGGCTTGTTAGCAAATATGCAAGCGTGGGATTCCCTACGCTCAAATTGTTTAAAAATGGCAAAGAAGTTGCTCAAGCAATTGGTGGACAATCAAAAGATGAAATACAAAGCTTAATCAATCAACATTTTAAAGGTGGCGTGCCAACATTTGTAATGGGTGATGCTACTGAATCAATAGAACAAGTGGCAGCTCCCGCACCACAACCTATTAAAATGCCTGCACCTGCTCCAGCACCAATGCAAGAATCCATGACAGCAAACAAAATAGTCCTTGTAAAAGACTCAGATTTTGATGGTCATTTAAGAAAAAACAAAAACGTTATTGGCATCTTTACTACCACATGGTGCGGGCCATGTAAAACGCTTAAACCAGTACTTGAAGAACTTGTAGGATCAAATGCAAACGTAACGTTTGTCTACGTTGATGGTGATAGATTCCCAAGTCTTGTAAAAAAATATGCAAGCATTGGATTCCCAACACTTAAATTCTTTAAGAATGGTAAAGAAGTTGCACAGACTGTTGGTGGCAGATCACGCGATGAATTGCAAAGCATGATTAACCAACATTATAGAGGATAATTATAGAAGCCAATGCGGAGCCGGTTCATATAAAATGAATGGCTTCGCTTTAATGTAAAAGGCTTGTGTATCGCGCTTAAGCGCCTGCACAAGCCTTTTTTTATCTATCTTGCCTTCAATATATTCACGAATAATTGGTGAGCCCATTGCCCTATCAAAATTTCCAAATGATAATTGCACGCCTTCTTTTTTAAAAAATTCAAGAACAGCAAGAAGTGCATGAATTGTAGAAACTTTATTGGGATCTTCAATTTTCAAATCTAACCCCACAAAGTAATCTTGTCTGCGTTTGCTGTAATACGTATGCCAACAACTTACAATATGCAGATCTTTTAACACGGTGCGCAAAGCATCAAATTTTTTAACATCAAACTTTAATTTTTTGGGTATACCAATCACGGTGAATTCTTCTGTTGCCCCATCAACATTAAGAGGCCATACTTCTCCTATAAGGCCCAAAAATGAATATCCTCTGAGTGATTTAAGTGTGGTAATTTTAGGAGAAAGAGGAGCTAATAATGTAGTAAAAATCATGTCTCTGCGATAATCTGCCATTTTAACCACGGTCAACAACACTGTGTCTTGAAAATAATACTTATTAAAAAATGTTGCCAGCTCACCAAACGTCATGCCATGGCGCACTGGAATCGGGGCAATGCCAATAAACGATTTTAATGCCGGTTCCACAAGCGGCGCTTCCATTACGCCGCCTAACGGATTTGGCCGATCTAGAATTATAACCGGTTTTCCAAATTGACTTGCAACTTCTAATAACTTATACATAGTAGAAACATAGGTATAATGACGCATACCAGCATCTTGCATATCAAATATGAACACATCAATTGCATCAAGAAGTGCAGTATCAACTTGCTTGCCTTGTGTTGTGTGATCACCACCCTGACTATACACACTTACAATGGGCAAACCAGTTTTGGCATCTTTGGCATCATGCACGGTTTTACCTCGTTCTACCATGCCTTCAATACCATGCTCTGGTGCAAACAAATGTGTAATATTTAAACCTTTATTCAAAAGTAGATCTATATTGCGATTGCCTTGTTGATCTTTACCGGTTTGGTTTGTCACCAAGCCAATACGTTTGCCTTTAAGTGATGTAATGAGTTCATTTGAAATATTTTCAAGGCCAAGTTTATACTGAGCAAATAAAGAAAATGAAGAACACAATAACAAAAATAAATATATTGAATGAAGCACATACATAACAAACCTCTATGCAAGTTCTTATTTTGCAATAATTAATTATTCTGCTGCAGCAGACTCTTGCGTTTGCTCGGTTGTACCAGAAGCTAGAGCTTCGCTTATTTCTGTTTTAGGCTCTTCTGCTTCCACAGTAGGCTTAGAAGATATATCTTCAACTGCTTGGTTTTCTTTACCATTCTGCGCGGTTGCATCTTTAGACTTTTCGGAACTCATTTGTTGAGATCTCCTGGTAGGTATTAATTTAAGGCCTGCCCATTTACCCCCGCGCACCCCACCAGAACTTTCTTGCATCGCGTACACAGCACAAAAAACAAATGCTGCTGACAATAAAAACACAATCTTTTTATTCATAATTTCTCCACTACTTTATTGTTGACTATTATTGAACAGCTTTAAAAAAAGCTATAAATAAAGCTTTAATCAACATTGAGCATAAGTTAAATGAGCATAAAGATGCAATGGTTACTAAAAAATATGCCTCAGTTTTTTAGAGCTGAGGCATATGTTATATTACAAAAAAATAAGTACTTACTCACTCATCACGCACAACCAAATTTTTTCTTAATGCTCAGCGGTATTTCATTAGTATCATAATTGCCTTCAAAAAAATATGCTTGATCTGTTGCATGCGGTTCCACAATCACCAGCGACTCACCATTAACTTCACGAACAGTGAGCAAACTAGAAAATCCTATTTGCGATGCAGTCTGAAAATGAGTTAATCTTCCGCAAGCATCGCGTTGTGCATAGAAAACTTGCCCTTCACGATTAAGTGTTGGAGTGCCATTTTTTACAACAAAATTATTTTCCAGGAATAATGTTACATATGGTGGAACTGGCAATTGTACCGTTCTTTGATTTTGTCCCCAGCCTGGGTGCAATGGCACGCCATTATCTTGAATCAAATCTAAGTTCGCGCGGCCTGTAACTGGATCTGCTAATCCTGTTCCTGCATTAGATCCCGTTACCATTATCTCAAGACCATCTTTAAACGCTTGAGCAATAAAGATTTGACGATCATCTGCATTATTTAAATCAAGACCTGTTGATGCCAAAATGTTATCATACCATTGATAATACACGGGATTGCCTAAATCGGGGCCAATCTGCAATACACGCAATATTAATGAATAACAAAAATATGCATTTGCAGATATTGCTACTGGTAATACTCGTGATTGATCAGGCGTTTCTTGTGACCAATCGCCGGTAGGTTCAGTTATAAAAAGTAAGAACGCGTAATTCAGCCCTGTTACTTCCCGTAAGATCGGATCGGGGATTCCTTGCTCAAACATGTTTCTGCCAAGCATAGAAATCCATAATTGTGAAAGAACCCATCGGCCATCCCAATTTAATCCTTCCATGCGATCTGCTTGATCAACATTTGGAATTGATCGACCATCATATGGCTCACTTAGAAGTTTTATTCCGCGTTCAATTTCATGAGGGGACAAACCAATGTCTAGGCCCTTTGCCTGCAATGCCGTAAGACATGTTTCTCTCATAGTATTTGGGAACATATCTGAAGCATAATTTTGAAATTCTGCTTGCACAATACGGCGACCATCTCGTTGTAAATTTAGTTGACTCCAAAGATCTTGTATGTCTTGAAATACTAATTTACCTTGCTCATCGAGTTTCTGATTAATATCATAAAAGATAGATCCTACGCGATCATATTCAAAACTGGAACCAAAATTAGTCTGATCATCATTAGACCAAATTCCATTCCACGCAGCAATAAAACCACAGGATGGATTTTGGAAATATCGTGAACCATCCGCACGATATTCTGCATTAGTGGGAACTGGCAAGGTTCTTGGAAAGACTAAACTTTCAAAAAACTTAGTTTCTGTTGCATCTTGCGGGTATAATCGATTAAAGTCAGGAGTTGTAATCGTATTATAAAAACCACCGCTAATAGAATAAATATTATTCTTATTATCAAAACCACCATACATGAAAACAAATGGATTTGAATTCCAATTTACGGCAAATTCTTTGATCCTATTAAAAGGGAGCATGCCAAAATAGTTTGCAAAACCCTTAAGATATGCACCAATATCAGTTAACCAATCAAATGGTTGGCGAATAATGGTCACAAACTCAGGATTTTCATCATCAAACAAACGAAAATCAAATTCTAAACCATGTCGTTGATCATTACCTTGATAAATTTTGGTGAAAAAGAATGTAATACTCCCGTCTGGTTCTCGCACATAAATGGTCGATTGCTCTTTGCCACCTGGTACATTTTCTGTGCCAGTCTCTTCATCATAAATAAGAATAAGATTTGCAGCATCTTCAAACGCCGCATCGCGAGCTGCAACTGAAGTTACTTCTGGGGATAAAAATATTTCACAACCAGATTTTGATCTAACATAGGTAGTAATTAAAGCTGGTGAATAACTAGATGCTTCAGGTGTAAAAAATGAAGTAGCTCTCCATACAGCACCGAGTGTAAAATTATCAATATCCCCGTCAAAACCATATGCTGTTTGCGAATTGCCAAACATCATAGCCGATCCATCTTTTGTTAAACTTGAACCGACTACTAGCCAATCTGACATAATTCTTCTATCTAGCAGCTTTCTTCTGTCATTTGCAAATTTGGCAACAACTTGTTTAGCAAAGTTTTGACGTTGCTCCTCAGACAGCGAACTTTCTGTGTGGTGCTTTCGAGCTTTCGTATCAACTTTTTTTGATGCACTATTTTTCAAAAAATTATTTTCACAATACAGCCCTGATCTATCGCCTTCTTTTACCGTAAACCTAAAATTGTAACTTGTATCACCATTACAATCATTAATCAGATTAAAAGCGTCAATACCACCTGATGGATCTACACTGGTCGAATCAACATTAGGTAAATACGCATTAAATATTTGATCAAAAGGAGCCACAGATGATCCAAAAATATCATTAGAGCCTTGCAATGCTTTGACAAAAACAGCACGATTAAAAAGTCCATATGCCACGTTAATATCAGCAGTAACGTCTTGCCAAAACCAGTTTAATATGCCAATACCTTCTATAAAATCTGCTGGTAATGGCTCAAGCCCATTTTGTACTTTGATAATATAATCTATATAAGCCTGGTGACGACCATCAAGAAAATCAAGCATTGCAACCGGAAAATCAGTGCCTTGTTGACTCTCTATTTGCCCCTCTATCTGAGCATTAGTATAAGTAATACGCCGCGCATGCACGTCAAAAAATAAATCAGCGCCCACAATATACTCTGCTGTTCTTCCGGCAGCAGAAAGATAGGCAAATACTAGTGGCGCAAAGTTAACTTTAACATCGGGCTCGGCTGTCATATATCCAATTTGATACCAATAAGAGCCAACGCCGTGCTCTGGTCCCTGATTTGGCGTACCGATCACTATAGGCCGACCAAATTGATCATACTCAACGTGCAGCGGCACGTTCACATCAACTGAGGGCAATGCGCAATTATTTTTATTCTTTTTACAACATAATTTATTGCTAGTCCCTGCACGTGTAACATCAAATGCTTGCGCATCTGCATGTACAATAAATAAACTAAAAAATAAACTATATAACACGTTGATACTTAATAATTTGAAATGTTTCATTGAAAACCCTCTTTGAATTTAAAAATTAATATTTAGGCTGCCATAAATGCTTCTAAAAAGCCAAGCCATTTGGTCCATTCTGACCATAACAGCTTTTCATATGAATATTCAATACGGTATAATGGCAAATAGATCGTTAAGCCTTTGGCATCACGGTATTTTTGGCTTACCGAATTTGCAATCACGGCTTTAGAAATAAGTGGCAATGTAGAACGAATTAAATCTTGCAAATATATTCTGCTTTTTATGTCTAAATTAATAGTATTAATATTAGTAAACACCGTATTTAGCCATTGATACAAATCAATATATGATTCACCACCAAATGGCAAACATACACCTTTCTGTAATGTAGTTACCAATCCTTCACGAATGATCGCTTTATCTCTTTTCTTTAGTTCTTTACTATAAAATTGACTAAACAAATTTAATTTATTTACTACTGCATCAAGTTGTTTCAAATCAATCGCTGAAAGTGTGTACTCTTGATTTGTTTTTTTATAGCACTCTGCATACGCTTTGACCATATGCTTTGCCAAATCAATTGGCTGGGGAGCACCTGATTTAAATGGCGCCAGCGTCAATGCATATTGATAACCATGCCCAGGAATAGTATCTTCTGACGCCACATAATAATCTGCATAGCGGGCAAACGTATAAGCAACTTCTAATGAGCCCATTAAGCATGCATCACAAGCCACAAGATCAATTTTTTTGCCACCACGGAATTTATCACAAATCCAGCCAAATGCTGCAAAGCAATCACGATCAGTCAAATAATGGTGGGTAGTATCATCAAAACAAATACCTTTTATTGCACTTGGCCTTCTGTTGAGCGGTCCGCTACCATGATCCCACAATACTACCGCAAAATGCTCTGATGGATAATCAGTATGCGCCCATTCCAAAGCTTCAATAAACGTTGCAACATCACCACTGTCTTTTACTGTCACATCTCCAATAGGCACTAAGTTATCTTTTTCAACATAGTATTTAATGGTTTTCTTTTCTTCATTTTCTCGTTTGACAGTAGTATATGCAATAATGTTTACATATTCATTAGAGCCAATTTCCATCATTTCTTTAAGATCAAGATCTGCATATTTTGCTAAGTTATTATCTCCTGCAATATACACAAGAAAGGTCCAGGGCTTGTTATCAGCACAGATTAATGATGCCACAAAAAATAAATATATATTTACAAAACTGAATATTCTTTGGTTCATGCCTGCTCCTTAAGAATTAAGGCTTAAGAAATTTGCTATGCTTTCTAAAATTTCTATAATTACAATCTTACTTCTTCAAATATGCTTGCAAGAAACTTGTCCACTGAGCAGCACCGGTCCACAATAAATTCTTGTAAGAAGAGTCCATTACGGTACGCGGAAAATAAATAGTCATACCATATGATTTGGCATAATTTTTACTATTACAACGAGCAAGCACTGCTTTGGTAATAAGTGGTAATGTTGCAGTAATTAAGTCTTTCAAGGTTTTAGTATCTTGCGTACTTAATTTCATAGTCACTATATTATTTTGTATATTACTAAGCCATTGATATAAATCAATATAATCCATGGTACCATAATGTATGGTTGCCGCTGGTGCAATGAGTGCGGCCAATGCTTGTTTAAGATTAGTTTTGTTAGGAGTTTTTAATTGCGAGATAAAGAATTGCGCTATCTTATTAAGATTAGTCACCACTGCATCAAGTTGTTTTAAATCAAGTGCAGACAGTGTATAATCCCAACCAGATGTTTTATAAGCATCGTCATACGCCTTTACCATGCTTTTTGCAAAATCAACAGGTTTTGGATTTCCATTTTTAAGAGGTGCAAGCGCACGTGCATATTGATAACCATAACCAGGAATATTTTCTTCTGATGCAACAAAATAATCAACATACGTGCGGAACGTATGGGCAACTTCAAGTGATGCCATTAAGCACGCATCGCATGCTACAATATCAATCTTCTTGCCATTGCGATACGTATTATTTACGTACTTAAATACGTCGCAACAATCACGATCAGTCAAAAAATGGTGCGTTGTATCATCCCAACATATACCTTTCCAACCTTGCGGGCTTCTGCCAGGATTCAAAGTTCCACTACCATGATCCCATAAAACCACCGCTATGCGATCAGACGGATAATTAACTACCGCCCATTCCAGTGCTTTTTTAAAGGTTGCAACAGAACCACTATCTTCTACCGTGGTAGAGCCAATCTTTTTTAATGATCCTGGAAGAACTTCATACCGATTTGTTTGTTTTGGTTTGCCTACTTGTTTTTCTGTAGTGTAAGCAATGATATGCGCATTTGCATTGGAGCCAACTTTCATCATCTCGCCCAAATCAAGCGTCACAAATTGTGCAAGGTTATTATCGCCAGCAATATAAACAAAGAATGTCCATGGTTTTTTGGGGGCCTTGGCTGCCTTACAAGGCAGCCAAGCCATTGATACTAAACTAAGTGCTACTATTACTATTCTTCTTTTATTCATACTCTTACTCCCTTTAGAGTGAAATGAGTAATAATGATACGATTGACATTAACTTAATTAAAATATTAAGCGCAGGTCCTGAGGTGTCTTTAAAGGGATCGCCCACCGTGTCGCCAATCACAGCCGCGCGATGCGCATCTGATCCTTTGCCACCAACATTACCCGCTTCAATATATTTCTTTGCATTATCCCAAGCGCCACCGCCATTAGACATCATAAGCGCAAGCAATACGCCAACAACGGTTGCACCAACAAGTAAACCGCCAAGAGCTTCTACGCCCATGGTATATTTTACTATAACTGGCACAATCACGGTGAGCACACCAGGCAATACCATTTCACGCAATGAAGCTTTAGTAGCAATAGCAATGCAGCGTTCATAATCAGGTTGAGCAGTACCTGCCATAAGTCCTGGTATTTCTTTAAACTGACGGCGAACTTCCATAACCATTTTAAGAGCAGCATCACCAACTGACCTCATAGTGAGTGCAGAGACAATAAATGGCATAATGCCGCCAAGAAACAATCCACCAAGCACAAAAGGATCTAAAACATTAAGCGCAATCAAATGTGCGCCTTGTGCATACGCAGAAAACAATGCAAGCGCTGTCAGTAATGCAGAACCAATTGCAAAGCCTTTACCAATAGCTGCGGTAGTATTACCCAACGCATCAAGTTTATCAGTAATCGCACGCACGTCTTTACCAAAACCCGACATTTCTGCAATACCGCCTGCGTTATCTGCAATCGGCCCATATGCATCAACACTCATGGTAATACCTACTGTTGCAAGCATAGAAACTGCAGCAAGTGCAATGCCATAGAGCCCACCACCATAGGTAAATGAAACAAGCACAGAAATTACCAAAACTATAATAGGAAGTGCTGTTGACTCCATGCCAAGCGACAATCCATAAATCAAGTTCGTTGCAGCACCAGATTGCGAACTGTGTGCCAACTTTACAACTGGCGTGCTGCCAGTGTAATACTCTGTAATTGACCCAATAAGCATGCCCGTAACACAACCCACCACTATTGCAGTGAATAGTGTGAAATCTAATGAGGCATATTTTAAATATACGGCAGAAGCTGCCAAAAATACTGCTATTGCCACGTATGTAGCATTTCTAAGCATTGCAGCAGGATTAACTTTAAAAAAGAAGTTTGAAGCAAGACCAGCAGCAGAACTAAAAAGCCCCATAATGGAAAGCATTAATGGCAACGTTACATAACCAAGCGTGCTATATGCAGGTGAAGTTATTGCAAGAATAATGGTTGATACCATAGCACCAACATATGATTCAAAAATATCAGCACCCATTCCAGCAGTATCGCCAACACAATCACCCACGTTATCAGCAATAACTGCTGGATTTCGAGGATCGTCTTCTGGAATGCCTGCTTCTAGTTTACCCACCAAGTCTGCACCAACGTCTGCTGATTTAGTATAAATACCACCGCCCACGCGCGCAAAAAAAGCAACCAAACTTGCCCCAAAACCAAAACTAGTAAGGAGTGAAATAAAATCTGGATGTTCAATAAATAAGTAAACAACTGCACCAACACCTAGTAAACCAAATGTTGCCACTGCAAAACCCATTACACCACCGCCAAAAAAGGCAGTTAAAAATGCTTGGTGTTCACCTTGTTGCTTTGCAGCCATAGTGGTGCGCACGTTTGCAATAGTTGCTGCGCGCATGCCCACATAACCAGTTATTGCAGAAAGCAATGAACCTGCAATAAACACTAATGCATTCACCGGCGCTGCAAAATATGCAAGCGCAAGCGCTAGTACGCCCACAACAATAGCAATAATTCTGTATTCTTCACGCAAAAAGGTCATTGCACCCTTTTGAATGGCATCGGCAATTGACTGCGCTTTGGCATCGTCAACTTTGATACTTCTAATACGTGTGAACAAGCCATATACAATGGCTAACCCAAACAGTACGGCAATCTTGCCTAATAATGTTACCGCTAATAACGTCATATAATGAAACTCCTACAGTAAAAATTATATTTTCTGGTTACATATTACTTCAAGAGAAAATTATTGTAAACCATAGTTCAGTATACAAAAAAAGCGATTCTGCCATACTTTATTCTATGGAAACACCTCAATTATCAGGCTTTTTATTCATTAATAAGCCCAAAGACATAACATCATTTGAGTGCATCAGAAAACTACAAAAAATAGTGGGCTATAAAAAAGGCATTGGCCATACTGGCACGTTAGATCCTTTTGCCACAGGTCTTTTGATTATTGCATTTGGCCGCAGCGCCACAAAACATAGTGATAAATTCTTAAGACTAGATAAAACATATGTTGCTAAAGGCAAGTTAGGCCAGCTTACTGATACATTAGATTATACAGGCACGGTGATTGTTCAAGCTGATGCTTCTGCAATTCATCAATTTGATATAGAATCTGCCATTCAACAACTTGGCATCCAGTACACGCAAACACCACCAATCTATGCAGCTCTTAAGCATCAAGGAAAACCTCTTTATCAACTGGCTCGTAATGAAGAACTTACGGCCCAAGAACTTGCACAAATTGCTGAACAAAAACAAAGAACGGTGAACTTATATAAACTTGAACTTATTGACTGGCAGCCACCTTTCTTTACGCTAAAAGCGCATGTCTCTCACGGCACGTATATTCGATCGCTCGTCAATGATATTGCACAACGCGCAGGCTCATGCGCTACCACGTATGAACTTGAAAGAACCAATATTGGTCCATTTTCACTAGATAATGCAATAACTCTTAATGAGATTACAACACTTGATGATATTAAAAAACATCTCATTTCAATTAAAAATATGCTCGACTATCTGTGTTAGTTAATGCTGCTATAGGCCGTTTTAATGTTTTGCTGCAGATTGAATTTCAGCTTTTACGCGTTGCGATCTTGGTTTCTAAGGTTTTGTTTTAAACATCGTGCTTAATGTCAAACTTCATTCGCTCAATATATACCCAATCTAATAACGTTATCTTGGCAGGGCAATTGCCACAATGTTCGCCATTTTTACAATCAAACCATTTTTCACAAAAAACATCTGCCACAGTCCTACCAGTGCCATCTTTTTGCTGTAATATTTCACGCAGTTTAGTAATTATTTGATCAAATTTTGTTTGAGCATCTGCTTTTTTCTTTACATCTTCTTCGCAAACAACTTGGTATAATCCTCCTTGCGCAAGGCATATGCTGCGCACTAATTGCCTAAGTACTACTTTACCATCCGGTACCTGACTTCTTGGATAACTATGTTTAGCATCGGTAATTCTATCAGCGCATAGATGAAATAAAGTTTTTTTATTTGCTTTAAGAGTGACTGCAAAATCAGCTCCATGACTTAGCAACAAATCCACTGATTGCCATGCATGCTTTAATTGTTGTTGGCAACGCTCATCACTATCAGCCTTTATGTATAGTGCTTGAGCCACTGCTACATACAATGGAGATTTCCCCGTGTATGTATCAACCACATTCACTGCAGCCTTTGCTTGGAGCAAGGCATTTGCAACCACAACAGATCCTTGTTTTATTGCTATCATTAAAGGAGCTTCACCCGGAAACTTCCGATTTGATTTATTAGCAGCGTTAACGTCAACGCCGGATTTATCAATTACATTTTGTAATAACAAGATGTCCCCTGTTGTTACCGCGTGCATAAAACGCAACTGATTGCCTACTGCTTCCTTATTCATAGCAACTATTGCGTTTGCGGCAACAGCTATCAATAAAAAAAAGAAAATGTGCAATTTTTTAGAGTCTTGCAATAATCTCGCGCTCAATGAATTTATATTTAACGCCTTTAATTTCTTGATACTCATCAGATCCCTTTGCAAGCAAAGCAATAATTGAATTTTTTTGACTTATGGAATAAGCATATTTAATTGCTTCTTCACGATCCAGCACCGTATGCACTTTATGCATTAAATCTGGCGCTATACCTCGTTTAATATCTTCAATAATATGTTCTGGTTCTTCACTCCTTGGATTATCAGTGGTAAGCACGATTGAATCTGCATATTTTGCAGCAATTCCACCCAAGATTGGCCGCTTAATAGTATCACGATTGCCACCGATGCCAAACACTACAATGAGATCTTTAGTATGTGCACACAAAGTTGAAAGCACTGCCTCAAATGATGATGGCGTATGTGCATGATCAATAATACACTGTGCACCATTGGGCAGCCCATATGTTTGCATGCGCCCTTTAACTCCCGGAAAATTTTCTAAGCTACTCTGCAAAATTTCAGGCGCAATGCCTAAAGATTTGCATAAGGCAAAGCTCATACCAATATTATAAGCATTAAAAGTTCCCACGAGCTTGGGGCAACGCACTGCATGATCATTAATCAATAATGATAAACCCTCTGCCATAGAACTATGTTGCACACTTACGTTGTAATCAACGTCATTATTAATACCCACCGTCAAAACATTTTTTTTAGCATTAACATCTAAATGCTGCGGGATATCTGTTACTCTTGCATCATCACCATTTAGCACAATTGGTGCATCAACACTCAACTGTTCTAATATTTTACATTTTGCTGCAAAATACTCATCTTGTGTTGCATAAAATTCTGCATGCTCTTGCGAAAAGTTAGTAAAAATAACGCCAGCAAATTGTATGCCATGCACCCGAGAAAGTGAAAGCGCTTGCGCAGAAACTTCCATAACTACATGTGTTACACGTTCACGCACGCATTCGCTCAAGAAAACATGTAAATAATCTGCATGTGGTGTAGTAAGAGATTGCGGCAAAATATGCTCACCAATTTGATTATGCACGGTGCCGAGTAACGCAGTTTTATAGCCAGCCGCTTCTAGCATTGCACGCACAATAAAGCTTGTGGTGGTTTTACCTTTGGTGCCCGTAATGCCAATGATATGCAATTGATCTGCCTGATTATCATTGTGTAGTGCTGCTAGCTGTGCAAAACGCTCACGAATATTTTCTGCATATTCAAGCTGCACGTTGTGTGCATTGAGAAATGCCACTAAATCTTGCTCAACTAGGGTATCACAAGGTGCAACAATGTGGGTTGCACCCTTTTTTACTGCATCTGGTATAAATTGTACGCCATGAGTTTTAGCTCCTGGCAACGCTACAAATATGGTGCCCTGCCCCACGTTATCGGTGTGGCAGGCAACCGGATATATTTTTGGAAATTGGTAGTTCATGATCTTATTCAATGAGTTCCGCTCACAAGAACCCTTCGACAAGATCAGGCTGAGCGGCTAAGTACATTTGTAATCGACCGCTCGTCATGTGCTTGTCGAAAAATACGAGCGATCTTATACGCCATTGCCTTTGGCAATATATTGCGCCAAACCTTTTCTAATTACTGGCAATAACCATAATATTCCCCACAAGTTGGCAGCAAGCAAGCCCGCATTCACCAAATCAGTTGAATTCCATACTACATCCACTTTGGCCATTGCGCCTAAAAATGTAACCGCACAGTAAAGTAGCGTAAATACGTTCATGAATTTGCCACCGGTCAAAAAGATCCAACACGCGCGAGAAATATATGCATAAGCCACCAGCACGCCCATGCCAAACGTGATTGCAAGAAATGTTACCATCCAGCCGCCTGCCGTACCAAACACGGTTCTATAAGCTGCAATAGTCAAACACAAACCAGTCTCGCCGCTATTCCATACGCCACTAGCTACAATCATCCATGCAATAGAAAAGCACACTAAATTTGCACTAATAAACGCAGAAAGCATAGACATAATACCATTTTCCACGGGACGTTCAGAGCTAGAACCGCCAAACAAAATACCTGCTGTGCCAAGACCAGCTTCAGAAGCGTTTGCACCGCGTGCAATACCAAAGCGCATAGCGTTTTGTATGGTTAAACCTAATGCAGCACCACCGATCGCTGCAGGGTTAAATGCACCCTCCCAAATAGTATGCAATGCAGGAATTAATGATTTATAATGATACAAAATTACTAAAATGCACGTGCTAAAAAAAAGACCTACTTTTAAAGGAACAATTTTATCTGATACGGCAACAATGCGCTTTGCGCCACCAAACATTACATACATAATAAAGGCAAGCAATATACATGCAATGACCAGTTTTGGCATAAACGGCATTATAGTAATAAGCCCTTCGCGCATAGAATTTGCTTGCATTGCATTGCCACTTACCAAAGCCAGCATGAAGCATAAGAACGCATAAAAATGGGGCAAAAAAGATCCACCAGGTACGCGAGATAAATAGATCATTGGGCCGCCAAGAGCATCACCGCCAGCGCTATGCGTTGCAAAAAGAGAGCTCAAATAAACTTCAGCATATCGCAATGCCATGCCCAAAAAACCAAGAATCACCAACCAAACAGCAACGCCAGGGCCACCTGCATACACTGCTGTTGCAACGCCTGCGATACTTCCGTTGCCCACGCTTGCGCTTAATGCATTTAAAAATGCTTGGAACGGCGTCATGTCTTCTTTGGTCTCTGTTTTAGAAGTTTTGGGGAAGAATACAAGACTCCACATCGTAATGAAATAACGGAATTGCACAAAAAAGAGTGCAACGGTACAAACTATCGCTGCGCCCACAATAAAAATGAGTAACGGCCAGCCCCATGCAATGTTATTTAATTGTACTACGATATCATTGAGACTCATATCTGCCCTTTCGTGGCATTTTAGGTTAAAATATATCTTACATAGCATACCAGAATTTTAGAAAAGAGACCCTCATGAAACTATTAGGATTAGATATTGGCGACCAATGGACAGGCATTGCCATCTCCGATGACCTTCATATTATCGCATCACCCCATCACACAGTTGCAAGCAAATATTTGGAGTCAACACTCACCAAACTTTTTGGAACCGAGAAAATACAAACAGTGGTTGTTGGTTATCCTATTACCATGAAAGGAACCGAGAGCGACCAAACGCGCAAGGTGGTGGCACATAAAGAAGAACTTGCTCAACTCTTTCCCTTTATTGAATGGGTGCTGTGGGATGAACGCCTTTCAAGCAAACAAGCAAATGCTATAAAGCACGCAAAAACCAAAGAAGAAAAATTGAAGCAGCATTCTATGGCTGCAGCATTAATTTTAAAATCATATTTAGATCATTTGGCCTATAAAAAGGATTTGGCAGGATCTTAAATTTTAGGCAGTTGACAATCGATAGCTCCCTCAGGTAAGGTAGAAGTAAGAGGAAAAGCAGTAAAGGAGGGAGCATGAAGTGTAAAAAATGCTCAGGATTAATGGTATTGCAATCATTCTTTGATCATTTTATGAACTTTGATGGTTGGAAATGCTTAAACTGTGGCAAAATCATCCCCAAAAAAGAGAAATCAATTGAAGCCGATGCTTTTAGCATCTTTTACCAGCAGCAAAAATGTAAGAACAAAAAGTAGCTTCACATGATCTCATTCATTATTAGCACTGATTACACGCACACAACGATTGCTCTTTGTAAAGAGAAGCGCATTATTGCCCAAATTCAAGAAGAGAATAAAAACACCAGCAAGTATATGCTTATGCATATGCAAGCACTTCTTAAGGAGCATGGCAGTAAGCTGAGCGATGTAACTTTTATTGGGATCAATCAAGGCCCCGGGCCGTTTACTACTTTGCGGGTAACGCTTGCCACCATTAATGGTATTGCCTTTGCAAGCACTATTCCATTAGTAGGCATTGACGGCATTAAAGCACTGGTAGAAGAAAATAAGGATACAAACTATCCATATACAGTTGCTTTGCTCAATGCTTTTAATGATGAAGCATATTATGCCATACAGATACCTGACACTGACTTAAACATTGGCTATAAAAAAATTGACGCGTTTTTGCAAGAACTTAAAAATGAATTTTCTGATGTTAAGTTTCGTTTGATTGGTTCTGGTGTGAACACCTTTAAAGAACAAATCACAAAAATACTTGGCAGGCAAGCACTAATTCCTGACTCTGTACCTTTGGCACCATCACTTGAATTTTTGGCACAAAGAGCCGTGAGCCTCTATAATGCGCAAGACGTGCACCATAAACTCTTACCACTCTATTTAAAAATAATGAATTATAAAACATCAATTACTATTCACTAATTTCTTTTTTTTCAGCAGATTTCTTTTTTTCTTGTAATACCAAACTATATATTTTAGATATCGTAGATTCTTCAATGTTGCTCAGAGGACAATGTTTTCCATGTTTTGATGGCGGGCATGATTTAAAACAGATCAGATCAAAACATGTTTGGCCCCATTTATTTCTTTTGATGACAGCCTCCCATACTCTACTCTGAAAAGCCTTAGCTTCTGTTTCTGGTATGAGTGCTTCTTGCTGCTCAGCAGTTACATTTTTAAGCGGTCCTTGCGTAGAAAAAATAGCAAAGATAAGTTCTGATAAAATGTGTAAGCCTATAGCAAGTCCACTGGGGCCTTGAGGAACAACTCTAAAACATTTATGAAAAACAGTATCTCCTACTGCAGAATCTGTTTGCAATGAAAAATCTGCATCCCGTGCTAGTAGTAGACGAGCAACTTCCATGCGCTTTTCTATTTCTGGATACCATTTGTTATGTGACGTTAATGTTATCTTTCTTATTGCCCATTGAAGCGGTGGTAACCCAAAAGTGCCAAATTGATCTACTAAGGCGCCAGCTTCTAAAAGTGTCTGTACTGCTTCTTTATGGTCTAATGCCAATACTAAAGCAGTATGGTCATGTCCATTTTTATAGTTTATATCCACATTACCTAGAAATGGCTTAATTAATGCAACATCACCTGTTTTTGCAGTGTCTAAAAAAGCTCTCTCCATACTATGTGCCAAATTACTTACTGCCAACAATAATAACAAGCATATCATGATCAAAATCCCTTATTGATTATCTTTATTCATTATATGTGCACTATTTGCAACATCATAAACACGTTTCAATCGTTCTTCATCACAAAAGTTTACACATTTTTCGTGCGATAAGCCCTGGAGCATGATCTTTTTGGCAAATTGCTTTTGCAAGCACGTTATTATTCATGCCCTGAGCACTAAAAGAAAGCAACACCAAAAACAAAAAAATACATATTGCAAAACTCCCTAATGCGAGTAAACTATATTCTTTTAAAAAATACTTACACAATCTTTTAGGAGGCCTTATGAACCGTATACTTTTAGCACTAGCCTGCTCCCTTTCAATGGTTGGTTTAAGTTTAGCAAAGATTATTGAAAGCGATACAGTTCTTGAAATTAAAAATTACTTAACCGCCGACTATGAACACACATTAGTTATCTTTGACATTGATAACACCCTTGCAGCACCAAAGCTAGAAATTGGCAGCGATCAATGGGTTGATCATTTAGTGCGTGAAAAAATGAAACAAGGCCTTGATATGCAGCAAGCTTTTAATGCCGTGCTGCCCACCTATTTTCATGTACAATTTAAAATTGCCATGCATCCTGTAGAAGATCTTACCCCACTCTTTATTAAAGAAATGCAAACACAGGGCGTTTCGGTAATTGCAATTACTGCACGCTCTATTTATGTGGCTAGCCGCACGCTTGATCAACTTGATGATATAAATGTTAAGCTTGGTGTTCAAGGATATACAAATGAATTACATTTAAATATGCCTATTCCCTGCATATATATGCATGGTGTTATATTCTCTGGTAATAATGATAAGGGATTAGTACTTATTGAGCTTCTAAAAAACATCGATTACCTTCCAACTAAAATTATCTTTATTGATGATAAACTTAAAAATTTAACAGCAGTTGAATATGCTGCACAAAAATGTGGTATTGAGTTTATTGGTATTCGTTATACTCGTTGTGATGAACGAGTGGCAAATTTTAATCCGGTTAAAGCGCAAGAGCAGTTTGAGATGTTGCAACAGATTACTGGATAATGATTTTACGTTAATAGATTGAAATGATTCTTTAAGTTTTAGTAGAAGTTCGACTATAAAATCTACATTCTTTACCCCTGGTGCCGCTACGCGCGGCGACGCATGCCTTTTTCATGCGAAAAAGGACGCAAAAAGCATCAGCATGCTTCCGCCTACGCTAATCCAGGCCTTCATGGCTTGGCTAGCTTTGGCGGACAGGGCTGAACTGGCTGCCTGACCGCCGTAGCCTTGGCGAAGGCTGGTTCGCTGAAGACAAAACTACTGCACGCCTATTCAGGCGCAGTAGTGCTACAGCTCCATCAGACTTTTTTATTTTATCCACCTGAACTTACTATCACAGCTTATTCCTGTAAATAAGTTAAGCTTATAAATTAATGGTGAGCCAGTTGATATCCATCCACCTACACAACAATACACATAGAAGAATAACAATATGCGACGGCTAGAATTAACCCTGTGGATATTATAAGCTGGATGATAAGGTATGGGGAGCGCGAGGGATAGCATGCCCTCGCTGGTTTTTGCACCCTTTTTGCCACCAAAAAGGCGTGCGCCTGCCGCGCGTAGCGGCACCAGAGATAATGCACGTATAATATCAGTGGAACTTCTAAATATACATTATGTCTTATATCATTGACCGGATCATGCCTAGTCCAACAACAAAAGCCTGCTTTGCCCGCAACACCGTAGGCGTCAATTTACAAAAAACAACACCCTTTTTTCGCAAGACATCCTTTTCATTAATAGAAAGATCTGCCTCCGGGCCAATAATAAGAGTGATGGCTTTACTATTTTTCTTCTTTTTTAATTCTGAAATCACTTCATAAGCGGATTTACCATCCGCATCAAAAAAGATCACGTCACCAGAAAGTTGTTTTATAACTTCATCAAATGTAATAGGCGCATGCAATCGTGGCATTGCAAACTGCTTTGATTGTTCACATGCTGCAATCATTATAGCATGAAGCCTCTCAAACTCTTTTGTTCCTGCCCATGCCCGGTGCACTTTTTCTGTAAACATTAATTGAACTGAATTTGCACCAAGTTCAATAGCTGCATAAAGAACTTCTTCCAAAGCGTCACGCTTAAGTACTGGCACAATACAATTAACTTCTGGTAAAAGTTGCCGGACAATTTCAACATTTTGCACCGTAACTACACAGTGCTTTTTATCAAGAATAGTAATTACTACCTCAATGACAAATACGCCATCAAACAAAGTAAATGTTTCGCCAACGTTCAAACGCAATACTTTGTTAATTCGTTGCAATAAGGCCGCATCTGTTAGAACAATCTGTTTTTGATCTTTTATTAGCTGCTTATAATAGAATGCAAACTCATGCTTAGCCGATGTGCTCATTAAGTACCCATGATTTAAATCTTACTACATTAGTACGAACACGTGCCCACATATTTTCAATATAACTGCGCATTGCAAGATACCCAATAAGCATTTTAAGACCAAATTGCCGCATGAGAATAGTCGCTTGTGAAGGAGGCGTTGGTTTTTCGGCGAATTCTTCTAAAGCTTCAATTTCTTCTTCTTCCGCATCGTGCTTATGTATTTCTAATTGTTCATCATCATCTACTTCTAGAATATCTGTGAATTCAAAATCTGATGACTCGCCATCAATGATCAGATTTTCATTGTCTGCATACATCGCAATAAAAAAGTTTAGGCAAATGAAATGAAATAAAAATTTTTTATTCATATGAACTCCACATAAAAGATTTATCTTTACAATATTATAAATAAAAATTAGCATATCAAATTCAAAAAAATTGACGAGAAATAATTGACAATCACTTTTCTCTTGATATGATGCTACTATACCATATATACTGATAATAGAAAAACGTAGAACATTAATAAGCATATTTTCTTAACAGAAAGGAATCGTATGAAACATCTTTGCAGAGCGTTGTCTCTTGCTACACTTTTCTGTGCATCACTTGCACAGGCAAACCACTTTGACAATAACAATTTGTCATTGAATGTTGGTCCAACATTCAACTATGCGCGGTTTAGATTCTTCCAACAAGATGGTGATACTATCACAAGATTACCTGGAAATACTACTGGCTATATGGCTGGTATTCATGCCGATTTGACATATCAAGCATGTTGCGGTGTATTTGCACGTCTTCGTTTTGATGGCAGATGGAATGCAGGTAATTTTAACCGTAATTTCTTATTTGGTACTGAAACGTTCTTTAGAAGCGACCGTTTCAAAGTAAGAGACTATCGTCCAGAATTTAACATTGGTTACACATTTGCATTTGGCGATTGCTGTGATTTCTCAGTAACTCCATATACTGGTGTGGGCCTTATCCAATTGCAAGTAAACAGAAGATTCCCTGATACTACAGGAGTAATTGATCCAGCAATAGCACGTGACACTCGTCGCAGAGACGTATACGTACCAGTTGGTGTGCAACTTGATTGGGCGCGTAGCGAATGTTTTGGCATTGGTTTAAATGCTGAGTATCGTATTGGTGTGTGGAATCGTTTTGAAAGAAACTTCTTTAATACCGCGACAACAAGACAACGCATCAGAACTCGCAGAGCAGATAGCTTCTTAGTTGAAGTTCCATTAACATGGCAAAAAGAAACATGCCATTGCTTTGACTGGCAGTTCCGCGTAGTTCCTTACTTTGATTGGACTCGTTGGGGCGGATTGCGCCGTGATGAACCAGTCGTTACGCCACCTTTAACTACAGCTGACGCACGTCTTCGTATGTGGTATGTAGGTTTACACATCGACTTTGGTGTTAACTTCTAAACTGTAAATAAATATAAAGCACAGTCCAAACCCTGCGCTTTAATAAAATCCGTAAAAGCCACTCAGAATATTCTGAGTGGCTTTTTTAATTTTATACCTAACGCTCACCCACTCAGAAAAAGGAACATTATGCACGCACCTACCATGCTAGTAATTTTAGATGGCTTTGGATGGAGTACCAACACCGCGCATAACGCAATCGCCACAGCACATACGCCACATCTTGATTATTTGCTTGCACATTATCCGCACACGCTACTTAAAGCATCAGGCACCGCTGTAGGCTTACCTCATGATACCATTGGTAATTCAGAAGTTGGTCATGAAACTATTGGCGCAGGGCGCATTATACCTCAAGCATTCGCTCGCATACATACCGCAGTTGAAAATGGAAGTTTAAAAAAAAATCCGGTAATACAGCAACAATTTTTGGCACTTGCACGTTCAGGCCACGCATTACATTTTGCAGGATTGCTTTCTGATGCTGGCGTGCATAGCCATATTGAACATCTGTTTGCACTTCTTACTTGTGCAAAAGAATATGAAATAAAAAAAGTATATATTCATGGCTTTCTCGATGGGCGTGACGTTGCACCAGAAACTGCTTCTTATTATCTTACTGAACTGCAAGCATATTGTGATCAATTAAAAATTGGCACGCTTGCAAGCATTATTGGCAGATTCTATCCCATGGACCGTGACCACAATTGGGATCGCACTGAAATTGCCTATGATCTTATGACAGAATCTCAGCACAGTGATTATCACACGTGGCAACAAGCACTCAACGCCTATTATCACAATAATATCACCGATGAGTTTATACCACCCACACAACTTGACGCCCAAGGCATACTAAAAGATGGAGACGGTCTTCTCTTTTTTAATTTTCGGCCAGATCGTGCGCGCCAATTACATGCGTGCTTTGCGTATCCACAATCAGTACCATTTCCAACACGTAATCTACATCTTGCGTTTTGCAGTACCATGACTTCTTATGATAGGCAGATGCCAAAGCAGAGCGTGTTATTCCCTAAAGAACCAATCCCGCATACGCTTAAAGAAGTTTTAAGCACGCATAATAAAACAGTATTTTCTATTGCAGAAACAGAAAAATATGCGCATATCACCTACTTTTTTGGTGGTGGTTCAGAGCATGCGTTCCCCCATGAAACACAAATACTCATACCATCCATCCCAGCAAAAAATTATATAGAGCTTGCGTGCATGTCAGCCCCTGAGATAACCAAAACAGTTATAGATTCACTCACAACTAGTCCACAAGACTTTTATCTTATCAATTATGCAAATGCGGATATGGTTGGCCATTCAGGAGATTTTCAAGCAACTGTCAAAGCCATTGAATGTCTTGATGAACAATTAGGAATACTTTATGATACGGTTGTTACTAAATTAAACGGCACCCTCTATATTACTGGGGATCATGGCAAAGCAGAAAATATGTATGATGAAAAAGCGCAACAACCAAAAACTGCACATACTAATAATCCTGTACCTTTTATAATGGCACAACAAAAATTAAAAGGGCAAGTTCATACACTTGCCCTTACGCAATTAAAAGATATTGCACCGTTTATACTTAAGAACCTGGGATTACCTATTCCTCTTGAAATGGAATAAGAGCTACATGATGATCATAATATTCTGCGAGTTTTTTATACACATATACGTTTGCAAGAAGCACAAAGGGTATCATAAGCGCTACGCAAAAAAGTGCACATAACGCCAAAAACGTGGGAACAATTGCTGCGATATACCATCCTTGACTCACTGCAGTAACTGCAGCTGCTAGATTTAATATGGCAATAAAACTAAATATGACAGGTATTAATCCCAAAAGTATTTCAAAAATAATGATACGCAGCACTGACCCGCGCGTTATCTCGTAACTGCGCACCAAAGAAGCAATGGCAGTGCTTTTTGTATCAACAATTGGGTAAGGGTAAAACCCCAATCGCGCGTTGAGAATTATCCAAAGAATGAACAAAACAATAGACATTATAAAGCTAACCATCGTCAAAGTCGCACCCGTTATTCCAACAATTACACCAATAAGCGCAAGCGGAAGAGCGCATACCAAAATAAGTAGCAGTAGGCAAAGGGAAAAAAGAATAAAAGCAAAAAGATAGGTAAGTACTAAATTGAATGAAGAAAATAAACGCATAACTTCGCTTGTGTTGCGTTCGTAAATATCAAATAGCACCCGCAGAAGGCCAAGGCGGATCATGCCAATCGTACAAAGCGTCACCGCCAACATATACCCAAAAGTAAGCACTAGAGGAATAACAGAAAGATAACTGTTTTGAGTCATCTTAAGAAATAAACCAAGTGGCACAAAGCCTAAAGAAAGCACAAGTTCCACTATAAATACAACAATCGCAACTTTGAGCAATAAAAAAAGATGCTCAATAGATTTGCTCCAGCCAAATTTAAAGGCCTCACGAATAGAAAATGCTTTACCTAACATAGACACTCCTTTTGAATAACATACCGCTTTATAACTACTTGTAGTATACCAAATGGGAAAATCAAAGCGCAATGACCCAAAACGCTGCCATAGAGATTTGCCAACAATGAAATTGCGCTTTAAACTCTTAAAGGTGAAACTCTCATAGATTTGAAAGGAACATGCCCCATGAAAGATTCTAATCCGCAAGCCTGTTGGTTTAAACTTTCCGTTCTCTTTTTTTTTGCGCTATCTAAACCACTACAGGCAAGAACACTTTTGATGATAGAAGGCAATACGGGCGCTGGCAAAACAACACTTTCTCGACTTATTGAACGTGAATTACATGCACATATTATTGAAGAGCCCATTGAAAAATGGCGCAAAGTTGGTGATACGGGCAACTTGCTCGATCTTCACTTAAATCAACGTAATCGTTGGGGCTACACATTCCAAACATATGCGTGCTCTACATTTATGCAAGCATGTTTAGAAGCAGATCAAACAATAGAACTTCATGTTTCAGATAGATCTGCCTATTCGGGTATATACTGTTTTTCGCGCATGATGATGGAAGAAGGTTCACTCACTCCGCTTGAATGGTATATTTATAAAGAACGTTTTGAATGGCTTACTGATTTACTCCCATGCAAAGCAGATGGTTTTATTTATTTACGCACAACGCCAGCCAATTGCATGGAACGAGCAAATACTCGCCATAGACCAGAAGAGTCGGCATTAACTATGGATTTCTTTGAACCGCTTCATCGCTTTCATGAGGAATGGCTTATTGATAAAAAAAATGTTGCCCCAAACTTAAAAGATATACCAGTATTAGTGCTTGATGGCAATCTTGATTTTAAATGTGATCCTTCAATACAAAAACAATTTATTGAGCAAATAAAAATTTTTATACAAGAAGTTAACACTTATAAACACGCAAACATTACCACACCACCAGAACAAATACCATTTGGAACAAATATGATAGATCATACCTCTTTTGCTGTACATAATTATGCACAAAGCCTCACGTTTTATGATGCAACGCTTGATTGCCTTGGTTATGAACGTATATTCACTATAGACATGGAGCACGTTCAAACAGCAGGTTACGGTACTAATGGAAAACCTTCATTTTGGATAAGCCCTATGGGCAAAGAGAATGAAGAAATTGGCAAAGCGCGCGGCGTGCATGTTGCCTTTTTGGCGCATTCAGTCGAAGAAGTGCAAGATTGGTATGCAAAATGTTTAGAACTGGGCGGCACTGATAATGGCAAACCAGGACCACGGCCTGAATATCACCCCGGTTATTATGGTGCATTTATTGTTGATCCTAATGGCTGGCGCATTGAAGCATGCCTGCATGATTATAATCCCTCAACTAGTCGCTAAGCTCCGCGCCGCAGCGCCACAGCGCATGTTTTTATCCTGCCCGTGAAATTATTGGAATAAAATCGCTTCCATTTGCACAATTACAAATATAAAATAAATCATTAATTATAATAAGAAATAGACGTTTTTATAAAATATAGTTATTCTAGATAGAGTCATACAACGCCTTGAAAAGTAAAGAATTATTAACTAATTCCAGCTATTAATGCAGAGAAGTGACAATTAGAGTGAAAGAGGCATGAATCGTGTCATCTTTAATTTTTTTATCTATTACAGAGAAGGTTTTTCATGAAACAAAAACTCCTTATACTGATCGCATCAACTGTTATGACACTTTCATCAGTTAATGCTGAACCTATTCTTAATCCACAAAGAAAAGCTGAAGTAACAGAAGTATTTCAAAACCTCAATACGAATGCTCCAGATGAAGCAAAACAATATTATAAGCTTTGGTATACTAATTTTCTGACTATGTCAGATCTTTACATCCAATATGCAGATTTAGTAATACAAGATCCTGAGCAAGCAAATAATGAATTGAAAATTAAGTTATTTAACGACATGGCATCAATTTCACTAAATTTCCAATCTAAAATCCTAGAAATATGCTTGGAGGATGGAAAACGCAACCGCGTTGAGCATTTTGATAAATCTACTAAAGGTAGACGTTTACATGAAATTACGGGTTGTTTAGATTACGTATTGGAAAGCCAATTAGCAACAATATGTGATAAGAATTGTCCTCTCCGTTTAGAAGAAAGACGTGCTGCCGTAATTGAATTAAAGAATCACATGCTAAGCCTTAAAAACTTAGTAGAATAGTTCCTAATTTATACAACTCATTTATTTTTAAAAAATTGTAAGGGCAGGGAATAAATCACCTGCCCTTTTTCATACAAACTTATTAACTGCTTCGCCATGAGCGCATTAATTAAAGGCCTCTTAATTCATGGTAAGAGCTTGTTTTAGTTCGCGCTTAAACTTATATTGGCCATTATCAAAAACCTCTAGTGAGGCTTGTTCACCCTTTCTAAGATTCACTGGAGCTTGATACCATCCACTGTTTATATGACGCCACTTAAAAGTTTGAATGCCAGAATGCTCTACGGTAAAAGTAACTGATTGGGGATCCCAATACGATTGATACGGCGCAATAGACGTTTTTGTCTTAGCATTTTTGCTATTTACCGTATCTGGATCTGTATAACTTTCCAATACCATACAGCGGGCCATATTGTATACCTTAAGTGAAGATTTAGACGCTTTGTCAAGCCAATACACCGCTGCAACAAAGCTGGCACAAAACGCAATAGTAACTAGCACCGATTCATCATCTTTTGCCATGTTCCATGCATAATCAAGTATGCCTTGACCACGAGCATGAGACTCCATGCTTTTAGCTGGCAATGCAATGCTTGTTAAAAACACTATCATGCTAAGTTTTTTAATCATCTTCATAAGCGTTCCTTTTACTTAATTTTAATACTAGTAAGATGCTTAATCAATGTCCAAATAATGCCATCTTTAATGCGAGAAGCATTAGCTCCAGAATCGGCAACACTATATTCAATAATGCCATGATGCTTATGCACCACAAGCGTGATCCAATGCCGGCTTCCAGAAACCGATCCGGGCTTGCCGCTCATAAGACCAACCACAAAAGCGTGTATAAAATCATCTACTTTTGCAAGACGCTCAGCTATCTCGATAATTTCTTTATATTCTCCTTCACCTTGATTCAAGAGCGGCACGTTATCAATAATAGTTATGCCATCAAAATGAACTGGTAAATCTGCAAGCAATCCACCAACTTGCTGTTCATGCTTAAGTAAAAGGCCAATTTCATTTTCATTGACCCAATCACCTTGTGCATCAAACTTGTTATCAGGATGTGCTGCATTATACTGTTGAAGCGCTTCAGCTTTTGAAATTTCAAATATATGTTCAGCATTTATTGTATTTTCGGGCACATATAATGCAAGCGCCTCATCACTTTTTGCATAGGCCACAAAATCAAAATTCTCGAGCCCTTCAATATCACCTTTCATAATTCGCTGAGACTTTTTGACTGCGTCAATAAACAGAGCACGCGTGATAGTAATTTTTGTGCTCGCTTCTAAAGGTTGGCCCTCAAGTGCAGAGAATAATGCTGCCACTAATTGCGGGCTTAGCTCAGTTGCTAGCACGCCTTGGTAAAAGCCACGAATTTTTGTTTTAAAACGGTCTTGTAATTTCTGATCAAGATGTTGCGCCTCAAGTGGAACTTCTACATGCTGCACGTCATTATAAGAAATTAACAATGCATACAATTTTTGATCAATATGCCATTTGATCGCACGGCGATACGTATTTTCTAGCACTAATTTACGCCAACCGCCTTTAGGGTCTTTTTTATTAAATAACTGCTGTACAATAGAAAGATCAGTAAGCTGCGGTTGCCCTGCTTTGCCAGACAGCATGCGGCATATATAGATAGCATTTTTTAAAGATTGATAACCACAACTTGCATCGCCACCATGATCAGCAGATCCATATTGATTAAGTACGTGCAATTGCTTAATAGTGGGCCCCCAAATGGAACCGTACACTGCACGATTAGTGCGCATTTGCTTGGCCGCATACACACCTGCTCCTGCAAGTGCGCCTACTGCAAGCAATGCACCAGAATGTTCTTTTGCAAAGTTTAATGCGCGATCAAAATAATTCTGATCGCCATCCCCTGAATCCATAGCATGAGCTGGGAATGCTATGCACCATAGAGATATAAACAAGATAATGTGTTTAACTATATTCATTTTCGTACCTCTGTCTCATCATCTTCTAACTCATCACAGAAAGCATCTAGCTCTGCATCGCTTAACTTGCAAATTGCTTTAATAACATTACGCGTAATTACGGGGCGATACTGCTCAATTTTTTTAGGATCAACCAGATCGCGTATTTCATCTTTTGCTTGAATTTGTATTTTACGATCTTGCAATAACGCATCTATGCTGCTCAATCGAGCATCTATTACCTTTTGAATCTCTTGCTGTAGTGACTGCATTGCGTTTGTATCTTCTTGTGCTACTTCAAGTAAATTTGCGCAAACTACTTTGGTCATCTTAAAATGATTAAGTGAACAAAACAAGGACTGTTCAAGCATGCATTGAACTGCCTGCGCATTACCCTTTTTTACTGCTACATACAATGCTGTTTGGCCACTTGAATTCGTTAGATCAATTCGAGCGCCCCGCTCTAGAAGTTGGGGCAGCAATGCACTATGCCCTTCTTCCAAAAGCATATGTATCGCTGTATCACCATCATTAGTTTGCGCATTGAGGTCTACATGTGCTTTGCAAAACAACTGCACCACGTCGGCAGCACCAGTTCGCGCTGCCCAGTGCAACGGCGTGCAACCATCTGCATCTTTTACATACTGCCTTTGTACATTTTCAAAAATAATTTTTGCTAAGTTTGCACGATTAAAAAGAGCTGCAAAATGCAATTGCGTAAACCCATGAAAATCCTCGGGTTGCAAATGTGCGCAATCGGCAAGAATAAATGTATCAATTTTTGCATCATCTTCCACATAAGAACTTGCAAGATCAGACTCTTTTATAAGAGCTACCAGTTCACTTTTAACGTAGTCTACGGTAAGTAATTTTTTGCTCTCTAAAGCTTGTGTAACTCGCGATTGTCTTTGAGCATTGCGCTCATGCACTGCTACCTGTGGAGTATGTTTTATTGATGGCTTAAACACAGAACTAACAGCCCTGCTAATCCTCATTTTTAAGCGACCAAATAAACCCTTATCACCGTTGCCTGAATCCATAGCGCGGGCAGGGAAAACAATACAAAATAAGAATAAAATAAGGGTGATTTTCTTAAAAATATTCATTTTTGAAACGCCCTTATCACTAATTATTGCTGTTATTAATTGACGATATTGGTTCTATACCCATTAATGCTGCTCGCACATTTTGCTCAACAGCTTCGCGGTAAAGCTCATCAACATTCTCCGCTTTCATAAAATCAAATGTTCGCGCAACGCCAGGAATTCCATGAACATGCCTCCAAAATGCTGCCCCTAGATCAAATTCAATATCCGGATTTTCAGTAAGAAATTGTCTTAGCATATTAAGTCTATAATCAACAATAACGGGAACCAACTTGGCCAATACTCTTGGCCTTGTAGCAACAGGAATATTTACGCATAATTCCTGAAACCATTCAAATGGGCACATTGCCACCAATTGCTCTAATGATGATTCACTCTGAACGTATGCTAATTGACACACATTTGAAATATCTTCTGGCAAGAATGAAAGAATTTTGCATATAACGTTATCTGGCAAGTCAATTATTTTTAATACTTGGTATGCTGCATCAAATCGAGCCCCAGCCTCCAATGAACCATTGCTTGCGGGAGTAAAAGATGCGTTTTCTAATAAAACTTTAATTAGTTGGCAGTGCTTGTCAGTTGGAGGTGGCAAAACAATGTAGATCATACTCTCAATATTTGATCTATTAATTTTATACCCGCAATTAAAAAAGAAATCCATTACCTTAACATCTCTCTTTTCTAGTGCCCGCACAAGAGCCCATTGAGCTTCTCTAGAATCAATGTCAATCTCACCATCTCTCATAATTTGTTTGGCAAGATCAAAATTGTGTACTTTTAATGCATTGGCAAAAAGCTCACCCCATTGCCGCCGGTGCAACTCTTGTTGTGCTCGCATGCGATCGAACTCCCCACCACGTCGCTCTTGTTCAAGCCTTTGTTGACGGTTCTGATACCAGTCATAGCATACAATGGCTAACCCCAATGCACCCGTAACACTAGCTATTATTACGGGATGTTCTTTTGCGATATTCCATATACGGCCAAAAAAGCCTTGATTATTATCTTGCTCCATGCCGAAGGCAGGTTGAGCAACACACATTACAGATAAAATAAGGGTTATTTTCTTGAAAATATTCATTTTAAACCTCCAGGTTCTTTTAGATTATTATTTCTAATTGTATATATTTATATAAAAAAGTCAATCGGCTTTCGATTCTGGGTTAAACCATAGAGGTCTATGGGTGATCATCCCCAGGTTTGCAAACCTGTAAATCAAAGGCCAGGCTCTGCAATCTTCTCATGAGGACTGCAGTAACCTGGCCAAATTATGCTCTAGTTACCCTTCAATCGATTTAGCTATATTCTGCAATTGTTCAGAGCGCTCACAAAGATACTCCATATCTTGCCAATAAGGCAATGGGCCTACAAATGGAGTAAAATCCAATTCTTGCAAAGCACACAATAAAGCCACATTAGTTACCCGTGTATGCAAGAATATTCTAGAGACTGAAAACGGGAGCTTAAAAATAGCGCTCAAAAGCAGTTTATCAATGCCGCGCTCATGTGCACCCTGCTCAACACCAAACATGGCTACCTTTACCGTTCCTGATTCAAAAAGAGGCTGCACCAAAAATTGAATGATGCCCAACGTTTGGCCAGTATCAGCATCTTTGGCTGTTACAAACCATTGCCTCTCATCAGGAGCAAGATACTTTGCAAAATCAGTTTCAGAAAAAAACTGTACTAATTGTGCATGCAATGTCTTTTCAACCTGTTCCCAATTCACGTGCTCTACACCATCTTTAAAAAATGATACCAGCGGCTTTAAAAACATTTCTGATTCTACTGCCTCAGGATGTTTACGAGCAAACTCCAGCTCCATTGTTGCATACGTTTGCGCAAAAATTTGACTTGCTTGCCTAAATACATCATTTAACCGTTTAGTTGTTACATCCACTTCTTCCCAAACAAGTTGTATCGGCGCTCCAAAATTATCTTTTGCTTTTAATATTCCATAACTCATTGTTTTAATACTTTCAAGATTATGCTTAGTTATTGGCATACTCCACGAATTTGCCATAACAAATAATATGCTGAGGGTAGTAACTACCCCCAAAATATTACGTTGAACATACTGCATTGAGCATGCCCTTTCTGAAATTCAATAAATAACTATTTTACCAAAAAAAATTTGGTATTTGATAAAAAAAGAAAACAACAGCAATTATTGTGCTGCTACCTCTAAGATAAGATTAAAAAGTATCATAGTTACCCTGCTTTCGTGGGTAATGGGTTAAGAATAAGCTATTTTCACAATAGCAGCATTTAATATTAAAGTCAAAACCTTACAGTGTGAGCAATTTTTTAATCGCTTACGGCGCGACTTCATGCTCCATAAACTCAACAATTTTTTGAGCTGCCTGCTCTGGCAATAAACCACAAAGATTTTTTTATTACTCATTCATGAGTAAGTTCCGTTATGAGAGCAAGCGCTTCTTTTACTATTGCCGCTTTTTTTAATTGTATTGTTAGTTGAGTCTTGAGATAGTGGCCTAGCCACTTGCCAGCTTGCGCTGCCGCAAGCAATCGCACCAAAGAGTTTGTTGCAGGTATTTGCCAATAATTATCTACTTCCTTTGCTACAGTAAAAGCTGATTTCTTTGTTTTATCATGTACGCGATCAGGATCCGCCCCTTCAAGCAATAACAATCTGGCGATTTCAATAAGTTTTATTGGGTGTCGCTGATATCTATAACTATATTCAGCCAATACGTCGAGCGGTGTTTGCCCTTCATGATTTTGTTCCAGTAAACGATTACCTTCAACAGAAAATAATTCATGCAAGTGGTCATCATCAGTCAGCATGCCAAATTTCGCCACATGATGGAATGCATTATTACCCTGCGCATCAACACTTCCCTTAGGAAGACGCGCAAGGAGCTTGACCATGGTTCCTGACCGAGCCCAATGAATAAGATCAATTTTATAAATCCCATGTTGTATGAAAAATTGCACCAATGGAATATCATCTTCAATTAGCGCAAGTTTGCCCAAGTTAAAACTTTCAAAATTTTCATTAAAATAATTTTTGTTAATCGTAAGAACCATAGCAATAAGCACGCGTAGCTCGTGCCAGTTTGAAAACACGGGATTAAGTTCACACAATAATAAATCAGCGGCACCTTCACCAAATTCACGTGCATCTTGCACTGCAACAATGCGCTGCCAAAAAGGATATTTTGGATGTGATCTTATTACCTCACAATTCAATACCCCCGGGCTACCTGGCAAAATAGGGCACCATTGTTCTATATATTCTTTAGTAATAACTTTGGGCAACTTAGTTTGTATATAAGCGCTTGCATGGCATTTGCAAGACTGCACTGCCCGGGAGACCACGTGCCTACGTGGTTTTAATATATCCGCAAAGATGCATGCTCTCATACTTGCATGGAAAATACGCTGTTCAAGATGGCCAAATCTCGGCTCATATTGATAACACGCGCCATAATCCATAAATGTTTGTTCTGCGTCATCTTCCCGAGTAACGTCTGCTCCGTACTTATAAAGCAATGTTGCCCAGGCAATTGCATGCTCAGCATCAGTTCTACCAACTTCTTGGCCCACAATATGGAGTGGCGTGCGCCCTCGCGCATCAACAGCCCCTGCTGCTGCGCCATGTTCCAAATAAAATTGTAATAATGAAGTCTGTAATTTATTACGTGCAGCTGTTCTACACACGTGATGTAACACGGTACCATTATGAATGCCACCTGTTAATGCATAATCAGCGCCGCGTGAACGTAAAGTTTCAGCTTCTTCCTTTGTTTTTGCGGTAAAAAAATAAGGAGCTTGTAAGGCTATTGTTGTGCCATTTGGTATGTGATACTCAATGCTTTCTTGCGCATTAGGATTAAGATCCATAGCACAGAGCACCGTTGTTCTCTGTACTAACAATAAAACAATAATGATGCAATAACGCATTGTATTCCACAAGCTCACAAAAATTCTCATATTCTATAATAGCGATGAGTTACAGCTTACCTGACTTATAATAATTTCCAATTGTGTGTAATCGATTGTAATATGGAGATACTGCACAAAACAATATTTGTTATGCAATTACTCCGATTAAAGAAGTAGCGAGCTCACGAGCATAAAAAATATAAAACTCTTTGGATATGAGCACTCAATGATGTATACTTATGAATGATCCACTAGTTCATTGTGCCAAAAGGCTTTATCATGAGACAATCCTTACAAAAATTTTCTAACTTTTCAGCAAACATTAAATCCGGGCTTACGCTCGCACTTGTGGCAACTCCCGGCGCCATTTCACTTGCGGTAGCTTCTGGCGTAAATCCTGCGATTGGCATGATCACTGGCATTTGGGCAAGCATTGTTGGTGCACTTTTTGGCGGCAGTAATTATAATATTATTGGCATGACGGGCGCACTCACGGGCATTATTGCATCATATGGTATTATGTACGGGCCAGAAATGATTCCCAGCTTAACATTAGTGGCCGCACTGTGCATGCTTATTGCGTATCTTACAAGATTAGAACGTTATTTAATATTTATTCCGTCAAGCGTTATTCACGGCTTTACCATGGGCGTTGCATTAATGCTCTTTCTTGGTCAAGTTAATGGTGCATTAGGCTTAGTCAATGTACCCAAACAAAGTAAATTTTTACTAAACGTTATTGAATCACTTAAGCACGTACCTCAATTTGACCCGCATGCCGTGCTTGCATTTGCATTCTTTTTTTGCAGTCTAATCTTGCTTAGAAAGTTGTTTCCCAAAATACCTGGCGCCATTGTTATAACGCCACTCAGTATTATACTGGGTTATGCAACAACATCTGGCATCATTCCCGTTCGCCTACAAACGCTTGGCAGTCAATTTGGCACATTACACCCCCTTCTTTTTAAAATGCCCGCATTTCACTTTAACATGAATTTGCTGAGCCCTGCGCTGGTGGTTGCCTTTATTGCCATACTCGAGACTATGCTTGCTGCCAAAATTGCCGACGTACTCACCAAAACAAAACATAACCCACGCAAAGAAATGTTTGGATTAGCGCTTGCCAATATTGCCACGGCCATTATGGGCGGCGTTCCAGCATCAGCAGCACTTGCACGAACCACGTATAACATTAATGCAGGAGCCACTAACGCACTCTCGGCACTTTTTTCTGGCCTTTTTATGATCGTTATTTCATTTGCATGTTTATCCTTTTTTTCATATATGCCAGTAACAGCAATTGCTGCCATTATAGTCTACATTTCTTTAACTATGGTAGAGCGTGAGCATTTTAGGCGCTTATACACCTATGATAAACCAAACTTTTTTATTGCACTTTTTGTAGCATTAATCATAGTAGGTGAAAACCCTATTGTGGGCATTCTTGCTGGGGCTGTTATGGCGCTGTTGATACTTATTAATAAGCTTGCAGAAAGTAACTATGAAGTAGCAGAGCATGAATCATATAAAATTGCACCATCAGATATGCGTGATGCCAAATCTCAAAACGTGCTTGTATACTTTTTTAAAGGGAAACTCGTATATCTTAATAGCCAAGGACATATTATACGTTTTCAGCACGAATTTAAAAACTATGCAGGTATTATTTTGGATCTTCATGATCTCTATTATTGCGATCTTGATGGCGTTGATGCTCTAGAAGAGATTATTGACACTATTAAATGTCGCGGACAAGCAATTGCTCTTATTGCACCAAAATCCCCGGTGAAAAATATGTTAGCAAAAAGCGCTCACTATAAAACATTAGAGGAATCTGGACGCGTGTTTGAGACGCTCCATCAGGCGTTATAAATTAATAACCTCAATTTCTTCTTCGCCGCTAGGCGAAATCTGATATGCTTTTTTACCCTCTTTGGCACTCACCACGCAATGTAACGTGCCATCAACATAATGCGCGGCCACGTCGTCGTGCAAAGCAATGCCAGGTTTAACCGCGCGCTCTTGCATTAACTTTAAAAACGTAGGCCTGCGCTCAGGCTCAGTATCATAATGCGGGCAGCTGCTACCAGGCAAAAAACCCAAACACTCAAGCACGCCAAGAGGCCACACAGAATCAGTAATGCCTTGTTCAAACCAACAGATCGCACCCGCGCTCACGCCAGCAAGCACTATGCCTTTTTCGTACGCCTCTTTAAGCACATGATCCACACCCCATTCACGCCAAAGCGCTAGCATGCTGCGTGTGTTGCCACCGCCCACAAAAATGACGTCTGATGTAAGTAAGCGCTCTTTCCAATCCGGAGACACTCTACCAAACAAAGAAACAGCACTTGGTTGAGCGCCCAGACTCTGAAACGCATCATAGAATCTGACAATATATTCTTTTGACTCAGCACTTGCCTGGGGTAAAAAAGAGACTTTAGGGTTTGGCTTTTCAACTTGCGAAAGTATATATTTTTCCATAGTAAATGGTGATCTAAAGCCCCCACCAATTGCTATTATTTGTTTTTTTGGCATAATTTTATACTAGTCTGTAAGATACATTATCAAGAACTTCTACATACTTCTAGTTTACACCCGGCCTTAGGCCTTGCATAGTTTAACTCCACCTATACACTAAAATCAAAGTAGTCTCTGATTTTCTAAAGATACGTATGAAATTTGCAATTGCTTTTCTTGGCCTTTATATACTTGCAAGCTCAACAAGTTCTGCTATGGATATACAGGAATTGCATGAATGTAGGCTGCCCAGTGCAGAAGATTTGAAGAAACGCCTTCAAAAATTTAAACCGCTGATTGAAAACACAGATCTTATCGCCTCTGTTGCCGGCAAGAAATTAGTTGATTGTAACGTGCCATGGGCTGTAGATTTGGCAATTTGCGATTATCTTGCACATCTTAAGAAACAACAGCATAATAACACGGAAGTAAAACTCCATTTTGAACAATTAGAGTCACAAAGACCCATGCTTATTTGCTTATTGCTCCAAGATGCTCCCGAGGCAATTGCGATACTCAAAAGAGCACACGTATTTAAACGAAGAAAAGTCAATTACCATTGATGTAAAAAGCATCGATTGATCTTATCTAAGACAAAGATTAAATTATAAGGATTTTATGAATATTAGAATATATAGTGCGTTATTTTTTATTTGGTTAAACTTTGCATGCCACGCTATGGACAACAAGCCCCTTGCTGAAGCAGATAAAAAAGTGGTTTTACGTATGCCAAATAAGGCCACCTTAAAAGCACGATTAAAAAAAGAAGAATTACAGCATATGCTTGAAAAAACTAAAGTTCTTGCGTACTTTAGCCAAAAAGAATTTGCTGTCATCGATTTTTCCGCCCAAGTAGCAACTCTTCTTCACGAATATGCAACAGATCTTATAAAAGCCGGTTCGGATCTACAAGTAGTCCAAATTCACTTAAAATTTGATAAACCTCGTTTACTAGCAGTTTTACTTAAAGATTATCCGCAAGTACTGGGTTCACTAGAAGTTGAATAATGCTCACACAAAGCACTATCATAATAGTTATTGAATTACCTCGCCAGTAATAGTCACGTGATCATTTTCATCAATGGTTATCTCAATTCTATCAACTTGCGACAGATATAACTTTTTATATTCTACTAAAATACAGATTAAACTAGAGATAGAAATTTCCAAATATGGCATATTCGGGAAAATATCTTCATTTATTAGGATACTAACGAATTCACCTTTCTTTCGAAGCATACTGATATTGCCAATAAGCTTAATTAACTCTTCATTTTCTAAAAAATCAATATATGCTTTAATGCCCAATCCATCTTCAAGAAACAAGGCTAAAGTAAGCATTGAATCATCAGTATACTTATCAACTCGGTACACGCCGCTCGGTAATTTATTCCATGAAATATTTTGCATACGCATCATTTTACTATTAAATTGGGGAAAAATGAGATACCTCTACCTGTATGATCATCTATCACAACAGAAACTTCTATTCCACTCTTACGCTTCTGTTTAAAAATAGATCTACCAAATTTCGAAAAAATCTCATTCGGAAATTTCACCACATCATAATAACAATTCATCAATTGTTAATGAAGACTTTATTCACCAACAATAGTAACCTGATCAAACTCATCAATGGTTATTTCAATTCTATTGACTTCTAGATCTTCAAGCCTATCATATTCTTGTATGATTTTAATTAAATTACAGATGCTTGTACTAAAAATTGGCGTGTTAGGATATATATAATCATCAATTTCTATTGAAACCATCTTTGCTTTTCTAAGCAACTAATATTACCTGATAGATTTTGCCTATTGCCTTCTTCTAAAAATTTTAAATAAGCTGCATATGGCAATCCATCATTTAAAAAATATGCCAAGGCATACATAGTTTTATCACTCTCTTCCATATGCCTATAAATATGTTTTCTTAATTTCTGCCAAATAAATCGTCTTTTCATAGAAATATTAGATCTTCATTATAGATTTTTATTACTAAATTTGTTTCCCAATTACGCTAACCTGATCAAATTCATTAATGGTTATTTCAATCTCATCAACTCCCAATAAATACAAATTAAGATATTCTTTCAAGATTGTAATCAAATCATCTATAGCAATAATAAAGGGCGCTTGATTAGGAAATATTAGATCATCTATAAAGATGATTGCTTTTTCCTGTTTTTTTTCAATATAACTTATGTTTCCAGAAAACTCAGCTCTTTCCTCATTTTCTAAAAACTTTATGTATGGCTCAAAGCCTAATCCATCTTTCAAGAAAAGAGCCAAAGTAAACATTGAATCATCACTATACCGAGCGATCTTGTATATTTCATTTTCTAATTTACACAAAATAAGCTTTTTCTTAATCATATCTTCCTAATCAAATCTGGGAAAAAACTAATTCCTTTGTTTATAAATGTGTTTTTTTAATTTCGCCAAACAAATCATATGCTCCACACATATGGTAGATCTTCATTCTAAATTTTTTAATTGCAGACTATTCCCCTGTTACACTGACCTGATCAAACTCATCGATGGTTATCTCAATTCTATTAACTTGAAGATAAAACAGTCTCCTATATTCCTGTAATATTGTTATCAAATTGCGTATAGTTGTTGTAAAAATTGGAGTATCAGGATATACATAATCATCTATGTCTATAGAAATCATATCTCCTCGCTTTTCTAACCAACTAAGATTCCCTACAAATCTTTGCCGCTTTTCATCTAACAAAAAATCCATATATGTTTTAAATCCTAATCCATCACTTAAAAAAATAGCTAAAGCCTCTATGGACTTATCACTAACGCTATCTTGTCTATAAATATTTTTTTTTAATTTATGCCAAATAAATTTTCTTTTTATCATCATAATAAATTCGGGAAAAAGGTCACACCATAGCCATCATTCTCTATAACCGCCGTAATTAATATCTCACTCCGACGTTCAAATTCAAAAGTTGTACGAAGTGCATTACATTTAACAATATTTTTATCATTAATAACTTCGTAATAACAGTTCATTAAATCTTCTGTAATCCATTGTTCTGGGAAAAAAGATCTTTCAATCCATTCTCCACCGATAAATACTTTTGCTTTATAAAAACCTTCTCCATGCATTTCTACATCTTTAAGTAATCCTAAGTTTCGATAAAACCCCATTCGATCTTGATGAAAACCTGTAATTTTCCCACTTTTTGAAATTTTCGCCACCCATGTATGCTCAAATGGCGGTATAATTAAATGCCCATTATGTGTTACTTATTGAATATATTTACTTGCCTCTAAAAGCTCTGCTTCAGTAGGATATTGCATCGCTTGAATTATATCCATTGGTGAATTTGGAATATTGCCACCGCCACTCACCGGAATATTTGAGCCATCTCCACCCGAGCCGGCATTTTGAGCAAACACAGCCAAAGGCGCAACTTTAGCAGCTTTATCAACCGCTGCCGCTGCAGCTTGACCAGCCGCTTCAATTGCTGCAGCACATTCGGCAGCAATAACTGCTTCATAGGTAATTGCTGCTTCAAATGAACTGGCATTGCAAGGCAAGTCCATAAAGTTCTGCGAACCGCCACCCGCCTCAACAAGTTCTTTTAAAGCCGAGCTTCCGTTACCTACAAGAGAACTCAATGCACTAAAGGTTGCATGATTTAAGGCCATTTCAGTAGCGACCGCAGTTCCTTCTTCTGCAGCATACAGTACATTCTCTCGAGTTATACTACCCAGACTCGCTTCATTGCTTTACTCACGTTTCTACTGAATACGCAAATGCAATTGCTGCAATTCCTGTATACCCTTCTCTTGTACAGGAGGTGCAATATATTTGCCGGATATTCGATCTATTAATTCATTTTTAGAGTCTTTTAAAGCACTCTTTATATTTAAATATGCACGATACTTTGCATCTTCAGTTATCTCAACGAGTAAGTACTCTACCCACCTCTTATTGTAACTTGATCCAGCTCGTCAAAACTAATCTCAATTCGGGCAACTTCAAGATCTTCCAATCTATCATATTCGTTTATTATTTTTATCAAATTTTCAATGGTTGTTATCAGTGAGGGTAAGCCAGGGAAAATATAATCACTTATAGAAACTGAAACCATTTTCCCATTCTTTTTCAATATACAGATATTACCAAAAAGTATGTTTTCACTAGGATCTTTTAAAAAATCTATATATGTTGGAAAGTCTAAACCATCTTCAAAAAATAAGGATAAAGTCGCCATTGTTTCGTCATGATATTCAGCTCTTCGATATACTTTATTTTTTACTCTGTACCAAATTACATTTTTTTTATTCATAGATTCCTCAAATTTGCAAAGAAGGTTATACCACATCCATTAGAATCATTGATTACAGCTGAAATCTTAATTTTGTTTTTAAGCTCGGATCTGTAAAGAGTTTTTCCTAGCTGTTGAATAACCTCATCCGGCTCTTTAATTATGCCATAATAACATTTCATGAGATCGCTTGTATCCCATTTTTTTGGAAAAAATGAGCGTTTAACCCATTTACCGTTGATAAATACTTTTGCACGATAAAAATCATCGGCAAACAATTCAATATCTTTAATCAGGCCTAGCTTTTCGTAAAAACCATTTCTGTCTTGATGAAACCCAATAATTTCGCCATTTTTACCGACCATGGCCACCCATGTATGGTCAAACGGTGGTATAATCAAATGCCCATTATGTGTTATTTGTTGAATATGTTTACTAGCTTCTAAATGCTCTGCATCTGAAAGCGGCTTCATCGCTTGAATTATATCCATTGGTGGGTTTGGAATATTGCCACCGCCACTCACCGGAATATTTGAGCCATCGCCACCCGAGCCGGCATTTTGAGCAAACACAGCCAAAGGCGCAACTTTAGCAGCTTTATCAATCGCTGCCGCTGCAGCTTGACCAGCCGCTTCAATTGCTGCAGCACGTTCAGCTGCTATTATAGCTTCATAGGTAATTGCTGCTTCAAATGAACCTGCATTGAAAGGCAAGTCCATAAAGTTCTGCGAACCGCCGCCTGCTTCAATAATACTTTTTAATGCACCGCTACCATTGATTGCCAGAGAACTAAACGCGCTCAACGTTACTTGAGTTAATGCCATGTCGGTAGCTAGAGCGGTTCCTTCTTCTGCAGCATACAAAACATTCTCTTTGGTTAAGTTGTTCCACGCACCATTTAAAACATACCCAACTTTTTGCGCATATTGCTCAAACGCTTGCGCCAGCTCTGCAAGACCTATTTCTTCTACTGGTGGGGCAACATAAGTACCATGCCAGCGATCCTTTAGTTCCTGTGCAGTTTCCTTTAACGCATTTTTGATACTTAAATATGCACGGTACTTTACATCCTCCGTTAACTCAACAACAAGATAGGCCAAATTTCTTATATTATTTCGTGTATCGCGTAATGTTTTAATAGGGTTGCGCACTTTGTCGATAAAGTTTTTACCTCCTTTTACAGCACCTCTACCAATCGCATTCTCTAACTCACATTCAAAAGCATAGGCTTCCTTAATGCAGTTAATTACGCCCCAGCAAAAATCTGCGAAGGTGCACGCATTTTTAATATGTCCTGCTTGATTATGCTGAGTACCTGCATGAGCAAAATGCGTTAATGTTGTTGTAAGGTTCTTGCGATCACCTAAATTTCCATTACAACGTAAGTCAGCAGTATCTGCTAAAATGGAAAGCATTTCTTGGTGCAAGACATGTTGCACTTGATTGCCATATAAAAGAGTATAAGAAGCAGTATCAATGCTATGATCTTTAAGTAAATGCGTAACGTCTGATGAAACGCTATACGTTTCTTCTTTCCAAGAAACTACACCCTGTTGATACGCACTCAAAGCATCAATACGTTTAACCAAAAACTTTTCTTGCAAAGTCATTGGTTCATTAAGCTCAGTAGTTTCTATTCCCTGATACCATGCATAATCCGCCAGTAAATCATTTTCGGGCTGCTGCATTACAGCAGCAATCTGACTTTTCAAAAGTTCATCTTTGTTTTGCTTTGGCGCGACCGGTTTAGACTCTATTTTCGTTGGCTGGAGCTTTTGTTTATGCACAGATGAGACTGATCCATAATCGTATTGAGAGGAACAATATGAAAACTCAGATGCCATATCCATAATAATTGCTTTAAACTCATTATGCGAACAGCCTTCAATTTCAAAAACTTTTCCTTGCTCTATTTCTGTTTTAAATTGAAGAACTCTCTTTTGATAGAAAGGAGACCAACGCAAAAAATCTCGAAATCCTGAAAAACGATAGAAACTGGTCTTTCTAAAAATAGGATCATCAAGAAGATCCTCACTATAACTCCACTCAAACGTATACCGATTATATTGAAAATTTTCTGCAAACTTATCTGCATCCCATCCAGTATAAACACTATCTTGCCATCGCCTGTCTTTTTCAAAGCGCTTCTCTTTCTTTTTAACCTCAGATTCACCTCTGCACCAATAATATGCCCCTGCTACAAACCCTAAAACTCTATGAAAAAAGGTTATATTTTCATGAGAGCGCGAGGAATTATTGCGAAATTCATTATAAGAATTATCTGGATAAGAATGTATTTGACCAAACATTAATATGAAGAAAAGATTAAGATAAAATACTCGTTTCATGTATGTTCCTAAAGATGAAGGTATCTAAATCTTACAAACCATGAGCAAGTATAAAGATTAAAAATAGTGTGTAAAGTCATCTCAAAACATCGATACAATCAACAACACCGCATATTTATTATTGGTAATTTTCGTAATCATATAAACAGTGCACACTCTACGCTAACTAGCTACTAATTTATTAATTAGCATTAATATCTATACTGTAAACAAAGTGTTAGATATTTTTTCACCATGCTACTCGGGAGAATCTCATATGACCTTAAAAGCAATTCTATTAATCACTCTATTAAGCAGCACATACTGCACTGCAATGGATGGCCTGTTTCAAATGCCTAGTCGACCAGTGCTTTATAAACGATTAACAAATGGTTCAACATGCCTTCATGAAGGTGACATAGAAGCATTTAATTTAGCAGGAGTTCTTGGAGGTAAAAAACTTTTATTCATGGAGATAAATACCCGTGTAACAGGTGCAGTTAAACGTCATTGTGCATTTCTTGTACGGGAATTGCGAGAAGTCAGCTCAAGGGAATCGATAGAAAAATGCATCCCTGATTGGGAAAAAACGATGCTTATTACTATTTTACAAGATTATGAAGAAGCATTGGATGAAATAAAAAAACAGTCAGCAATAGAAGCACCAATAAAATAGCCACGATAAAAAAGAGGAGAACTTGCATTCTCCTCTTAAAAGTATTTGCTTATACTTTGCTTGCAATCAAAGATATTCTAAAAACATCTTCTTCTTGATTATCTTTCATTTGACCGAACGCAACAGTAGCTTCGTTATTGTACTCAACACAAAGTGATGGTGCAGTAACAAGCTCAAAATTGCCTTCTTCATTTGCAACGTACACTGCATAATTAACCAAAAGCACGTCATTTTGCTCACTTGCAAAATTAGCTTCTATATACATTGAATCATTGCTATAAATAACTGCTGATTCTTGCATATCAAGTTGCACTTCGGTTGCGATGCATTGCTTACCTTCACCAGGAAGTGTCATTTCAATATTTGAATTGAATTGCACACGTGCCGATGCAAGTGAACAGGTTGCCAGCAAACCAAGGGTAAATAGTTTAGAAGAAATCATGTGAACTCCTTTGAGTAAAAACGTGATGTAGATATGAGAACATAAATGACTAGTCACGCTCTACGGTACTGCCAGAGAAAAATAAAGTCAAATTTATTGTGAAAAGATAAGGTTTTTTTTGCTTACTCTACAATCTCGCCATCACGAACAAGTTGTGCGTTTTTATTGCCAACATAGATTGCCGCCAATATCCACACTGCAGAAAGTCCAAAACTAAAAAGCGTACCATAGACAAGTAATTCACCTAAATCGTGCTTAAACAAATCATTAATTTGCGCGCCTCCAAGCTTTGCCATGCGGCCGCCAAATACGTCAATAAAGCCTTTTGTTTTAAACTTGGCATCCTTGCTTGTAGGAATATACATCATTTCTTTCACCGGGTTATTGACCGCATAACCAAGGCCTTTAGACATAATCATCACCAAAAAGATTGCAAACAGCAAAAATCCTGCCGACGGTGTGCCAAAAAGATAATAGGTAAGTAAACCTGCAAGCCCTGCAATTAAACAAACTGGAAAGAATAAAAGTCCAAAACGTAAACCAAAACGCTTAATCAAATAGCTGGTGCCAAGTAGCGCCATTAAAAATGAAAGCACATTCGTTGAAACACCATAAATGCCCTGAAACTGTGCAAAGCCAAGTTCGCCTTCAAAATACGGGAACGTATCAGCTTGAGATTTCATTTGATATTCAAGAATTTGATTAATAACCTCAAAAAGCGTGGTCACGAGCAGTATCCCCATTAAATAGGGTTTAGTTGCAAGCAATCTGATACCTTCCAAAAATCCAGCTTCTTTTTTATGCGCATGCTCTGGCATATCGCTTGCCATTTGAGTGTGTGGAGTTGTTTTTACAAAATAATACATCATAGGGATAATGCTTAGCGTAAATGCTGTCACCAACGCAAATAATTGCCACAAGCCCATTTTATGTGCTAAAAACATAAGCGAAGAGCCACCAATTGCCCCTAGTTGCGCGCCAGCAATAATCATGGGGTAACCACGCCGTGCAGCATCAGATGTGGTGATACTATTAGTAAACGACCAAAAAAGGGCAATAATAAGTGAACCAAAACTCTCAATGGCAAAATAAGAAACCCATCCAAGCATTGAAAGCGCTGTTTTACCAAGATAGATGTTGCCATACGTTTCACGCAAAAAAAGCGTTAATGCAAACGTGCCAAATAATACTGCATACACTGCGCAAATGATATAAAACAGCACGTGCCGCTTCACAAGATCTACCAGCTTTGAGTACACAAGCACTAGGCCCAGCACCACAATAGGCGACCAAAATTTGGCAACAGGCTGCAGCAAACGACCTTGGCACGGCAACCAGCCAAGTTCCATAGGAAAACAGACTTTAAAAAAGAGTGTGTCTTTTAAAAGCCGCAAAAGCCAATACGCCCCTACCGTTAAAAACAGGGTACCCGCAAGGAGTTTAAACTTGCGTAGTTCAGCGCCATTTAAATCGGGATAAAAATAACTCACTACTGAGTTAATCATTGCAATGCCTTTGCGCGCAGCAAATTACTCTTGGTCAGATTCTTCATCTTCAGAGCCATCTGCGCCGCTCATAAAATTCAAAAAGTCTTCTTCTGAGGTAAAACCATCAAGCGTTTGGGCAAAAAATCCTTCTGACCAAAAACCAGTTGATTGAGAAAATTCTTCATATGCAGGGAACGCTGCTTTGAGGCCTTTATTTGTAAAGGCTTTTATAGTTTTTACTGCTGCATCAAGGCTTATAGTATGCGGAAGCTCTACTACAACGTGCACCAAATTATCATGAAACTCAACATCCTCAAGTTCCCACTGATTCTCTTGAGCACAATCTTGAATTAATTGCTTGATTTTATCTGCAAGTGGCCCTTGTAAAACGCGCGATTGAGCCACCGGCCCGAGCATAAGATGATATTTTAAGCGGCAAAGCACTTGCTTTTCAAAATCACAATTTGTACACATACATACCTTTAAAATAGAAATAGGCCCGAAGGCACTTAATACAACAAACTATAGGATACTCTTAGTGTATAGTAATCCGTTGCATCCCTCAACTCATTTCCAGCCTGCGCCATGGTCCGCTCGTCCTGAGCTTGTCGAAGGACGGCGGACAGACTATCCTTTCCGATCCGCCTGAGCAAGCAAAGCGCGTCGAAGGGTCACCCTATCACTTTAGTAAACTCTGCAAACCCTTCAGGAGATTTTTGCAACGTAAAGCCTGCTTTTTCATAAATTCTTTGCGCAGGTAGATTGCTTGACCTAGTCACAAGAGCAATTTTATTGGCCCCCCGTGCCTTTAGGTCATCTACTGCGGCATTAACAAGTTGCAAGCCATAGCCTGCTCCACGAAATGCAGGATCCACGTAAATAAAACGAATTTTACCCAAATAAAAGTTTTTATTATAATAGGCAGAAAATCCTGCTGGCTTGCCTTCAACATAGAGCATCTTCATAATAAGATCCCCCTTAGTAGAAAGATCACGAGAAGCACTCATGGTTTTCATCATATCTTCGGGTGAAAAATCTGATCGACTGCCATCAACAAGCCAATACCAATTTTCATCGTCCTCAAACACTGCATTAACATAGTCATGGTCTCGTTGATAATTAAAATCAACAATGCCGGTGGTTACAGGAACTGGCGCACGTACATGCACTATCTTTTTTGGCTGCTCTTGGTGCTGATGCATATAAAGCATTACACCACCAGTCAGAGCTAAAAGACACCCGGTAAACAACGTGATTTGAAATAATTTTGATCTCAATATGCTCATAATAACCTGCTATTTTATGTATCTTATCTTCTTTAATAATAACCCTTTTGCAGGGGCATTAGGCAAGAGTTGGCGTGGATGTTCTTTTGCTAAAGCCTCACTAAGCACATTGATGGGCATATGTTGTGATGCGGCCACTTTAATACACGCACCCACAACGCGCCTAATCATATGTTGCAAAAACTTTTGACCAACAACTTCAATGCGATACACATTATACCGTTTTAAATAGGTCACGTGAATGGCGTCTATAGTGCGTATGGTATTCTCTCGTGACCAGCCAGAAGAAAACGATCTAAAATCATGTGTTCCTTCAAAAACCTTTAAGCACTGCTTGAGCTTTTCTATATCAATAGGCCATTCATAATGCCAACCATACCTTGCCAAAAATGGCAGCGGCCGTTCTTGGAATATATGGTACCAATATACTTTATACTCAACGTTATAAAATGGATGAAATTTCTCTGGGGCCACTTCTACTGATCGAATGTTAATTGATTCCGGCAACAAATTATTCATAGCAGCTTTAATATCATGAGGCTTTAAATCAAGTTCTGTTTTTAAAAGCATTACTTGCCCCAGTGCGTGCACACCAGCATCAGTGCGAGAGGCGCCCACCATTTGGAACTCACCTTCAAAAGAACGCGCAAATGCATTATGCACCGTGTCTGCTATAGAATTTTTCTGCGGCTGTTTGGCCCAGCCAGAAAAATCCGTGCCATCATAAGCAATAATAAGTTTATAATTCACGTTAATACCATGTAATCCACGGTTTTTCTTGAGCTTTAGATCTTTCATATTTTTCTTGCCATTCACGTTCCCTTGCTGCCTGCTCTTCTTTTTTCTTTCTTGCATCTTCTATTGCATTTTTTTCTTGTAATGTATGGATTGATTTCACGCGATCAACATACGTTCTTATAACACTTTTACGCAAATTCGCATCAGTGTTTTCTCTCCAAACTTGCAAAAGCTGTTCAAGATTAAGATTAAACGCCTTTGCCATCCAACATATAAAAGCATCATCGGTCGCTTGTTGCTTCTCACTTGGGCACATCGGTTTTTTTCTTTTAAGTATACATAGTGTAAGATGTTCTTTAAGCACTAAGCGCAAGAGCATCAACTCAAAACGCGGTTCATTATATTTTTCCCACACTTTAGTAGCGTGATCGTCACAAGCAACAACCAATTGATTTTTGCACGGCTTTATTGCAATAGATCGCACAATGGCCAGATGCTCAAGGCGCGCAACTTCTTTATTAGTATGCATATCAAAAACAAATACGTTACTATGATTTGCAACAAATAAACGGGAACCTCTTTGATTAAATAAAAGTATAGAAACCGCATTAAGATAGTGACATCTTAAAACAGATTGTTTTTTGAGTGTTTGATCTTTGTGCCATATCGTAACAGTTCCATTGTCACCCCCTGTAGCATAGACACTCTCATATGGATGAGCTGCCACTGCAGTTATTTTTTTAACATTAGGATCTGTCGCGTAGGTAATGATTCCACGATCTCCTTCATACTCATGTAATTCTAACTTATTATCAGCAACTGCCAGAAAATCTGTACCCTTTTGGCAAAACGCAACTTGCGAACTTTTCACATCTGAATGATGCGTTGGAATACCGCCCTCTAAAGGCCAAATTTTCATTCGAGGGATAACGCCTGCCTCACCCTTATGTGGCCATGTACAAATATGTGTACCTTGTTGATTAATCGCTAACACGCGAGGCCCACTCTGATCTTTCACAATCTTTACTGTTTTACCTGTATAATCCACTCTTTCTAATGTTTGATTATCAAGTGAAGCAATCATAAAAGGCTGTGTGGGTGAAGCCACAAGGCCGGTAAGTGTACAGCCATATTGCTTTGTAACAGTTTTTTTGCCCCGTTGATCATATAAACGCAATGCATTATCTGTGCACGCTGCGGCAAGCAAAGCGCCATCTGAACTATAGCAAACTACCTGTGCAGGAGCGTCTGTTTGGCAATCAATTTCTTTGCTATACCACCACTCTTTGCCCTTCATAACCTCTTGAACCCATTTCTTTTTAAGATCATTAAGACCTTGGCTCGCACATACATTTGAAAGACCAAAATAATTATATAGCGATTGTGTCTGTTTTTTTGTTGTTTGAATTACTGGTGAATCTTCTTTCTGTGATGTATGTTCACTTTGCATACCAACAACAGGCGCTGGATAAATCACAGACAACATCACAAGTAAGTTTCTTCTAAAAAGAGAATGTAGCATTTAAATCAATCAAGTAACCAGTTGTTCATATTTTTTTGCTAACCTATACATTCTACCCTTACGCGCAGGCTGGGCAACCTCTAAAAAGCCTTCCTGCACCCACTTTGTGCACCAATTACGCGCAGTGCGATCTGCTATACCAAAACGCTGGGCAATTTGATTAGAAGTAAGTAAAGCATGTTCCTGAAATAAGGCAAGCACTTGCCGCTGCGCTTTGCTCAATTCTCGCAATATCCCAGTTTGATCTTGTGCTCCAGCCTGCGCAGCTTGGCGTGCACGTAGCTCCACGCGATCAAATGCGTCTGCCATACCAACACAAAAATATTCAACCCATTGAGTAATGTCAGCCTCTTCTCGCCCCATGTAATAGTTATGCGATGGCCCAATGGTCAATGCATCATAATATGCTTGTATATCACGCGCATAATATTCATCAAGAGAATAAATGCCTTTTAGATCATACCCTCCTTGATGCACCAAGAGTGTTGCAAGTAAACGCGCCGTGCGCCCATTGCCATCTAAATACGGATGAATAGTGGCAAATTGATAATGCGCAATGGCTGCAATAATGGGGCATGGTATAGTATCTTTTTTTTCAGAAATCCAGGCAACTAGATCTTGCATCAATTCAGGCACATCTTTTGCTTCAGGTGGCATGTATACAATACGCCCCGAACCAGATTCTTTAATAACATTTTGGCTCTCTCGATACGGCGATGGTTTTACTTTTACTTTACCACCAGCAATCACCAAAGCGTGCAATGTTTTAATCAAGTCCTGCGTAATGGGCGTATTTTGCGCAACATATTTTTGCACCGCTTCTAATGCTTTATAATAGCCGCGTACTTCTTTTTCATCACGCTCACGACCAGGTATCATCTGATCTTTTTTTATAACTTCTACCACTTGTTCTTGCGTTAATCGATTGCCTTCTATCATAGTAGAATAATGGACCGTTTGATAACGAGAGGTCTCTCGTAATTTGGCAAGCATGTGGCCAGTTATTGGCAATAATGACACTGCCTTTTGAGTAGCTTCAATGCGCATTAAAGCTTTTACTATGCTGTGCGTTAAACGATAATGAGGCGTAAATAGGTGTTTTTTGGGCATTTAATTCCTTTTTATCGGCCATTTAACGGCATTATCCTTACTTTTAGTATGCCGTTATTTGGCCGATAAATCAAGATTCCGCTTAATTAGAGGTTTTTAGTACAAGAACAAATCCCTCTTGTGCGATAGAGGTAATTTAAGCTATGCTTTAAGAATCGTAAGCACATAATTTTTAAGAAAGGCAAACCTATATGACACTATCCAAAACAATCACGCATCTATTACTCGTAACCGCATGTATCATAAACTCACAATCCTTCTCTATGCATAGCAAGCTCGTACCAGGCGAAATAGAAATGTTATACTCATCATTTGCTGTTACGTACAGACGATTAGTACCGCCGGAAAACAAGGATGTGGAACTGGCACAATTTAACAGAGTTAAGGAAAGATATGAAGGATATATTCGTAAAAATGGTGCAGCCGAAGTAGAACCACTTTTGTTTCCACAAGTGGAATTTGATAGACTTGCGCAACTCTACGAGCAACAAGAAAAGGTAAGACTACACCCGCATTAACAATACTTACGCTTAATTAAATTTGATCTATATAACAGAGTTGCAACAATACTTGCTTGCAACTTTTCTGGCATTGACTCCCAAGTCGCTTTCAATTCATCTTTTTTAAGATTGAATCGTTCAGCCATCCAGGGAACAAAATCGTCTTTGGTGGTACAAGCAACTTCTGGATTAATACTTACATTATGTGACATTTTTTTGTTCTTTTCTTACTATTAGCCATTTGATTAATGCGATTTACAAGTGACTCTACTAAACTTGTTTGCCATTCATTTGGCATAGTTAACCAGACTTTTTGCAATTCGGCATGATCAAGTTTCAACGTTTGGGCAATAAACACAAGTAATTCGGCTGCTTGAGCAGTAGTAACTTGCATCTTCTTTCTTCTTAGCATGCAGACTTTACTAAAATCACTCAGAACAACAAATAGCATTGTCTGCTCCAACGTTGGCTGATGCCGTTCATATGTAAATACATATTGCTCCGAACAAGTTGCCATCCTATTATTTGATGCAAACGCTACAGCATTAACAAAGTCATAATGCTGTAATCTTGTACTTTTTTCAATACTATCTAAATTCCATAAATATGCTCCATAATCCCATGATGCTATTGCCACTATATTCTCTTGTGGATGAAAGGCAATGGCGTTAGCCATATTTCCATGATGTAGTTCGCGTAATTTATTACCTCCTATATCCCATAAATATACCCGGTAATCCCCTTCCGATGTTGCTAACATATCCCCTTGAGGATTAAATGCTACAGCCCTAAGTACATCACCGTGTTGTAATCTTTTTAATTCCACTCCCTCACAATCCCACAAACGAGCTGTAAAATCCCATGAACCTGTAGCCACCATAGTACATTGTGGATGAAATGCTACTGCAGTAACCCGATTATTATGATGCAATAAACGATATTTATGATTTTGTAAATTCCATAAAGCTGCTGTGTGATCATATGATGCTGTTGCTACCATATTGCCTTGTGGATGAAATGCTACTGCGGTAATCATCTCTTTGCCATGTGAAAATCTACTTAATTCAGAACCATCTAACGCCAATAAGCGTATTTTATTCTCCGATGCTGTAGCAAGCATAGTGCCATTTGGATGAAACGCCACCGCATTCACTTCAATATTATTGTTTAATTTTACTACTTTATTATTTGCAAAATTTAATAAAAATGCCGCGTGACAGGTTGCCATAGCAAGCATAGTACCTCGCGGATTATATGCTATATCTTTAACATAACCATCTACATCTATTGTATGACTTTTACACCACATTTTGCCAAAATTATTACGGGCATCTATATGTTGTACAATCAAACTTTTAACATCTCTAGACGCATGTTCAAAACAATCAGCAAGATTAAAATACTGGTACAGCGATTTTGTTTTTTGAACCAAGGCTTGTTCCATGACAAAAACAGGCTGTACGCTGAGAATTTGAATAAATACCAATACAAAAAGTAAGTTACTTTTTATCATGAGCTATATTGCTTGCTCGGTATAAAAGAGTATTTACAATACTTGTTTGCAACTTCTCTGGCATTGACTCCCAGGTTGCTTTCAATTCATCTTCTTTAAGATTAAATCGTTCAGCCATCCAAGGAACAAAATCGTCTTTGGTGGTACAGGCAACCTCTGGATCAATACATAAAACCCTACATCCTACTAAAAATTCTTGAAGCCTTCTGCGCAATAACACTTGTAGCAATGTGGGATTTTGATATTGCTTCCATACAACAGCTGCACTCTCCCTACCCGGCAAAACAATTGACTTATTACCTCCAACGGCAACAAATCGAGCTCCATCTGGGGCAAACGCAACTTCTTTAACTATGCTATGCTGATCTAATTGCAACAATCTATTGCCTTCAAGGTCTCTTAACTGAATAAAACCCAATTGTGAAGCAACTGCCAAAAGATGACCTTTAGGATGAAATTTAATGTCATTAACTTCAGCCAAACCTTCAGGATATAACTTTCCAACAAGTGAGCAGCGCTTGTGCCGCAAAGTGGGCAAAGAATCATCATGAACATCAAAGAGCGTGATATCTCCATTAAAACAAGTTGTTGCAAGCGATTTTCCATGAGGTGCAAATGCAACTGCCGTAAGTTCATTAGTATGCGCGAGCGTACCAATCTTTTTCCATGCAGCATTCCAGAGCATAAGCCTAGTGCCTTGCGCTAATGCAAACAAAGAACCTTCAGGATGAAACGTCATGCCCAGAATTTCTCTTCTTTGAAAATATGGACGTGCGGTAGTAAGCTGCGCAATGTCTTGCTCTTTATCAAAATCAATAACTGTTACGGAGTCTTTCTCCCTGGCACCAAAAAGCGCATGACGAATGTTTGAAGTTACGACCACCACGCTGTTATTACATGGATGCACTAATATAGACCTTATATCCTCGGCAAAATCTCTGATATGATATCTCAATTGATTATGCCAGCTTACAATGCTAATTCTCTTGCCAATAGCGTCAGCCTTTATTGAATGATTTAAAGCAGTCTTATGCATTTCGCCTGGAACCGAGACAGAACTACTTCCCTTCTTTTTTGAAACTATTTCTTTAAGCGTGGAAAACTGCCATGCACGCATTATACAATCTTCAGCGCATGTTAAAAGAAGATCTTGAGTGGGATCAGGGTGCGCTATAGCAGCGCCCACAAAGCAACCATGCGGCAAAACACCTTCCGAATACCACCACCCAGCAGGGCCTACAATATGCTGCGCAAGCAATCTTCTCATATCGCCCTGCGCCTGAAAAGCCGTTGGCACATTGTAATGCTGATAAAGAGATTGAGGCGCCATGCCAAAAATAGCGTGGAGGTAGAAGCAAAAAATAAATAATAAAAAGCGTTGACTCATAACACAATATCTTTCATTCTAGAGTTTGCTTTTTGAGAGCCTGTTCCTTTGCTCTATACTGTGCATGCACTACTTGTATCTTTTGCGCGCGAGATATCAACGTTTCAAAAATACTCTGACGCAAATCTTGCGGCATTGACTCCCAAGTCGCTTTCAATTCATCTTCTTTTAGATTAAATCGTTCAGCCATCCAAGGAACAAAATCGTCTTTGGTGGTACAGGCAACCTCTGGATCAATACATAAAACCCTACATCCTACTAAAAATTCTTGAAGCCTTCTGCGCAATAACACTTGTAGCAATGTGGGATTTTGATATTGCTTCCATACAACAGCTGCATTATCTTTGTTTTTTAACACTGTTGAGTTATTCCCACCCACCGCAACAAGACCTGTACCCCCAGAAAGAAATGTAAGTTCTTTAACTATGGCGTGCTGAGATATTTGAACTAATCTAGCGCCTACTACATCTTTAAGCTGTATAAATCCCTGTTGTGAAGCTATTGCCAAAAGTTTACCATTTGGATGAAATTTAATATCATTAATTTCTGGTGTGCCCTGAGAATGTAGCCTAGAATCCAACGAACAACGCCAATGCCGTATGCTTGGCAACTCCATGCCATGCAGATCAAAAAGCCCTACAGCCCCGTTATGGCAAGCAGTCGCAAGCATTGTGCCTTGCCCATTAAATGCCACAGCAGATATTGGACTATCGTGCGCTACTACGCCTACTTTTTTCCATGCATCATTCCATAATGCCAACCTAGTATGCTGCCCCAAGGCAAACAAGCAACCTTCGGGATGCAGCGCCATAGCTCGGACATTTCTTTGCACAGGATAATAATGAGTACCAAATTCCACCAGTGTTTTTTTTGTCTCTAAATCAACAACTTTTACAAAATCCTTGCGTTTAAATTGCCCATTATGAGGAATAGTATCAACAGATGACACAATGAGCAATTCTTTTTTGAATGGATGTGGTAACGCTGACCGTATATTTATATCAGATCCTATTGTTATTTCTGCTTTGTTAACAGTCGCCACAACGCACCGATTTAAAGCATTTGCACAAATGGAAAAATTTCTATTAAGAGTTACTGTATTCATCTCTCCTTCAAGAGGAACCACAGTCGCTTTTTTATAGTTTGAAATTTGTGTATTCTCTTTCAAATCCCAACCGCGCATATTGCCATCTTCCGCTGCAGTAAATACCCAAGGCAAAGTCGGGTGTGCTGCTACAGAATAAACAAAACAACCGTGTGGCAGCTCTACATCTGGGTACCACCAGCCCGCAGGCCCTACAATATACTGCGCAAGAGATTTGGTCATATCTCTCTGTACCTGAAAAGCCGTTGGCACATTGTAATGTTCAAACAAAGATTGCGGAGCTTTGTCCATTGCAACTACCGGGCACGCACAAACAATTAAAAGAACGATGGCAAGACATGAAGTAATGGCTAACTTGGCTGTTACTAATAAACTCATGATTTCTCTAAAAAAAAGCTGCTCATTTTTATTTTCATAAAATTGAGCAGCTTAACTATTCTCTTAAATTTTTGATATTAATTCTTCTTACGGAACGTTTCCTTAAGAATCTTCTTTCTCAAGCGCAATGAAAGAGGTGTCACCTCAATCAATTCATCTGGGCGAATCCATTCCATAGATTTTTCAAGCTCAAGCTTGCGAACTGGCGCCAACTGCACTGCATCATCAGTACCAGAAGCTCGCATATTCGTCAGTTTTTTAAGCTTACACGGATTCACGGTTAAATCATTATCGCGGCTATGCTCACCAACAATTTGACCTTCATACACTTTGTCAGTAGGCTCCACAAAAAGGATACCACGTTCTTGCAACGTATCTAGCGCATACGCAGTAACCGTGCCATTTTCCATAGAAACTAAGGCACCTTTGGTGCGCACGGGAATTTCACCTTTAAACGGCTCGTATCCTGCAAATTGAAAGTTAAGCAAACCGGTGCCACGCGTGTCGGTCATAAATTGGCTCTTAAAGCCCATAAGACCACGTGATGGCACTTCAAACTCAAGGCGTACACGCCCGTCATCATAGGTTTGCATATCTTTAAGTTGAGCTTTTTTCATGCCAAGACGTTCAATAACAATACCTTGATACGCTTGATCCACGTCAACAATCACATGCTCAATTGGTTCATACTTTTTACCGTCAATCATTTTGTAAATAACTTCAGGAGCACTAAGTTGCAACTCAAAGCCTTCCCGGCGCATGTTTTCTACCAAAACGCCAAGGTGCAATTGCCCGCGGCCTGAAATCTTAAATGTTTCAGGAGAATCAGTTGGTTCTACACGCAATGCAACGTTTGTTTTAAGTTCTTTTTCAAGGCGTTCTTTAATCTGGCGAGACGTAAGCAATTTACCTTCGCGGCCATTAAACGGTGAGTCGTTTACCGACATATACATAGAAAGGGTTGGTTCATCAACAGAAACATACGGATACGGAGCTACATGCTCAGGTTCACAAATAGTCATGCCAATGGATACGGGTTCGGTAAAGCCTGCCATGGCAATAATATCACCAACGCTCACTTCATCAACTTCCATGCGGTTCAAACCAAGAAACGTGTAAAGTTTAGTAGCCTTCATAGGCTTGCTTACTTTATCGTCTTTTGCAAGCACAAATTGCTCACCAACTCTGAGCGAGCCACTGAATACACGGCCAATAGCAATAATGCCCAAAAAGTCAGAATGGTCTAAGCTGGTTACCAAAATCTGCAAATGTGCTTCTTTTGGCGTTGGTGCAGGAATTTTTTCTATAATAGTTTGCAATAGCGGGGTCATGTCCCCAGATGTTGCTTTGGGATCAAAACCTGCAAAGCCGTTTCTACCAGAACCATACAGCACCGGGTAATTCAATTGAGAATCATTAGTTGCCAAGTCTAAGAACAAATCTTGCACTGAAGATTCAGTTTTTTCAACATCAGCATCTTTACGATCAATTTTATTAATAAATACGATTGGCTTTAAATTTAGTTCTAATGCTTTTTTGAGTACAAATCGCGTGCCAGGCAATACGCCTTCTGCAGCATCTACAAGTAAAAGAAATCCTTCTACCATTTGCAAGGTACGTTCAACTTCACCACCAAAGTCACTGTGACCAGGAGTGTCTACAATATTGATTGCATGATTATTAAAACGAATACCAGTTTGCTTTGCAAGAATGGTAATACCACGTTCACGTTCAAGATCATTAGAATCCATCACACGATCGGCCGCTGCGAGCGTGCCAGATTGCGTGAGCAATTGATCAACCAAGGTTGTTTTGCCATGGTCAACGTGAGCTATAATGGCTATATTACGAAGCTTTGAGCTATCTTTCATAAAATTCCGAAAAGGTAAAAGAAGCCCACAGTATCTGTGAGCTTCTTGATAAGTATCGAGAGATAATTAATAACGTGGTGCGCAATACGCAATCAACGCCATTGTTCTAGATTGGCGAATAGCGCCAGACAATTGACGTTGATGGAAACAGCAGTTTCCAGAAATGCGAGAAGGCAATATTTTACCACGTTCAGTCAAGAAGGCACGCAATAAGTTAACATTTTTGTAATCAATAGTGCCTGCTTTTTCTTCGTTGCCACAAAAACGGCAGTTTTTAGGCGGAGAAAAAGTTTTACGGCGTGATTTCTTGCGAATTAAGCGAGCGCTAATTTTAAGTTTTGCTTTAGTAACCATACGGTCGATCCTTAATATGAGTTATAGTCTAATTGAGCGTCATCACCAAGCCCTGCTTCTCCAGACATATCGTTTGGTGAAAGCAAGCCGTCCATTTTATTATCACGTAAGAATTGACCAACATCACGTGTTGGCACGTCTTCTACTGAATCAGGACGTTGATATTCAAGTGATGCTTTTGCATTCAATGCGCACGTCATGTAACGAGCAACAATATGATTATATTTAACCGCAAATAAGGCGTTGATTGCTGCAAGCAATTCTTGTTTTTTCTCAGAAGAAACTTCAAAACGGCTTAAAAAGTAGATACCATAATCGTTTCTTTTGATAGGGAATGCAAGGCGCAATTTGCCCCATCGTTCATAGGAAATTACGTTGCCAGCATGTTGTTGCACAATTTTTTGAAACTCTTTTTCAAGAGTAGACGTTTCATCTGAGGTGATCTCAGGGATCGCGAGTATAAGAACTTCGTAGCGTTCCATCAAGGTATGTCCTTTGTACTAAGTGGAAATGATATAACCCCATTTTACCGGGGCATACATTATAAGACGGTCCATCCGTCTTATTTAGTTATTTCACCTTTAACATCCTTCGACAAGCTCAGGATGAGCGGTGACTAAAAAAGTATAGCAGAAAGATCCAAAAATGCGAGTCTTTTGCGCCTTTGCTTACCGCTTGGGCATGACTTTGCTGGCTCTTTCTGCTATAACTGTTAAATTTCCAAAAATCATCCCGCGCGAAGCATGAGCCCGGGATTTGAATTTATGCCATTTTTTGCTGGCGTTGCACGACTCTGCCAATAATTCTAAAGTGATCTTTACCACGAATCAACGCAATAGGCGCTTGTTTGTGATTTACTGATTCAAGGACCACAAAGTCTTCAGTAAAAGTAACTTGCATAATGCCGCGAACCGGCGTTTCATTGCCATATTCCACTGCTGCAATATCACCTGAGCGCGTCCACACTTCTGGAGAAATGATCAACACGTCACCTTTTACAAAGGTAGGAGACATTTGGTTATCATTGATAGAAAGTGCAAACATTGCAGAGTCATTCGCGTTTAATACCGGAACAAACTCGTCTTTATGACCAGATGTCACTTGTGCAAGTTGGTTGTTATAAGGCGATGGGTTTGCAGGGATTTCGCCTACGATTGGCACCACTTGAACCTTTAAATCAACTTCTGTTGATTCAGGCAGGCTTACGTTGCTTTCCACGTTATCAGTGCGGCCACGGCGCTGAGCAAATAATTCAATAGGGCTTAATTCAAAGGCATTGGCTAACTTACGCAAAGAATCTTCATTCCAGCGGCGGGTGCCATTTTTAATGTGAGTAAGGTAACTTTCAGACATCCCTGTTTTCTCAGCAAGTATCTTAGTAGTCCAGCCCTTTTCACGTAGTAATTCTTTTACGCGTAATTCCGTAGAAGATGACATAGCCAGTTCCTCCTGGTAAAGTATAGTATAATGTATGATTAAAATTGACACAGCTTTATATTCTAATAGTACTGACTTCTGAAGAACTTGTCAAATGGAAAAATTAAATCATGACAACCCTCAAATATCTGCCAAATTTTGTCAAAAACAGGTTTGAAAAGGCTTCCTGGAGCACAAATCAGCTGGTTTGCGGCATAGATGAGGTGGGCAGGGGGTGCCTGGCTGGTCCTTTGGTAGTAGCAGCTGTTATTTTACCTGTAAATCGCTCATATAAGCTCCTTAAAGACTCAAAAATACTCAGCGCCAAAGAATTACAACTTGCAAGTAGCTGGATCATCAAAAATTGCCATTTTAGCATAGTTCCGGTGCATCATCGGCTCATAGATAGCCGCAATGTTTATCAGGCAACGCTCTTTGCTATGGCGCGAGCAGTCATGCAGGTTTGTACTCTGTCTGCTCAAAAACCGGCTCAGATTGTGGTAGACGCCATGCCCTTAAAACTTACTGCAACACCCTATCACGATATCCCTATAGCGCACTTTATTAAAGGTGAAAGCAAATCCAGTTCCATTGCAGCAGCCTCTATCATTGCCAAAGTATATCGAGACAATCTTATTACTGAATATGATAAATTAATTCCAGGATATTACTTGGAAGAACATAAAGGCTATGGCACCGAGCAACACCGTAATGCGCTTAATACTCTCGGCAAATCATTTATACATAGAACCACGTTTATAAAAAAGGTAACTTGTGGCAACTCTTACGACACTCAACACCAACAAACCATTTGCTGAAATTATAGAAAGTTCACTCACGCAATGGGTTGCCCAAAGTTGGCAATGGAATACGTTCCCCTCATTTGGCGCGCTTGTGACGCTTGCAAATGAGCATATAACCCACGTGGCATTGGTTACTGGTATACAAACAGGATCTTCTGATCCTTCTCGCACGCCAATCCCCTATCAAAAAACAGAAGATGAGCTGCATGCGGAGCAACCGCAGATTTTTGCATTTTTAAAAACTACGTTCACGTGCGTGCCGCTTGGCTATTTTGATAAGGGCCGCTTGCGCTATCAATTGCCACCGCAACCACCCAAAATTCATAGCTTTGTGCAAACGGCAGACCTTGCCACTAGCCGTCAATTCTTTGCCCATACTCAGTATTTGCATGTTCTTTTTGGTATGAGTAATCAAATTGTTTACATGGATGAGCTACTTTTGGCAATCTTAGAACAGCAGGCGAGCATTGGGGCTCTCACGCAAGAGCGAGTGATAACTATTATTGAAACAATTTCTCTTCTTACAGGCAATGATTACCGCCGCCTTAAATTATTCTTGCAGCGCGCGCAGCCAATTATACAATCTAAAGAATAAAAAATGCCCGATCGTCCCGATCGAATCGGCGATAGTAATGAAAATGAGCAGAGGAGTTGAAGGAATGAATAAACGCATTGACACCATCATAGTAGACTTAACCGGAGTTTTATTTACCATTGATCAGTGGCAGGTATTCAAACTTATGGGCATCAAAAACGTGCTCTGCTATTTGGTTACCCATTTTAAAAATCCCTTTACAGAAACTCTCAAAATTGCAACTCTTATTGCACAAAGAGAAAAGCAAAGCAACTTGCCACTACTGCTTTATAAAACGTATCAAATGCCTTCGTGCCTAACCAAGTCTCACTTAGGCATAATAACAGCGCAAGAAGCGCATAAAGAATTTACACAAAAGCTCCAACAGCTTGTGCAAGAAGGCCTTATAAAAAGTAAGCTTGAGCAAAGAATGATGCAGCAATTTATTGATGTGATAAGCGATCCAGAAATACGAGCGCATTTAATAACACCCAATTATGCATTGCTGAATCTTATTTTAGAGTGCAAAACTATTAAGCGGCGCTTTATACTTTCTAACCTTGATATGTCCACGTATGGTGCATTACGCACGCACTATCCTGATATGTTTGCCCTATTTGAAGGTTCTATTATTTCTGCGGAAGTTGGCATGGTTAAACCAAATAGTGATATTTATGAATATCTGCTTACAACATATAACTTACAGCCTGCAAATTGCCTTTTTCTTGATGATCAGCAAGAAAATGTTGAGACTGCTCAAAAGCTTGGGATCACCAGTATTTTATATACAAGCACCACGACGCTCAAACAAGAATTGAGACAGCTAATGTTGATTGCCAAAACCTAAAAATGAAAGTAAATTATGAAACATATTAAACTTCTCAGTCTTCTCGGCATTTTCTTACCGCACTTTGCAATACACCCTATGAAACAACAGGGAAAAACCTTTAGTGTTACCCTGCAAACAGTAAACACCAAAAAATACGTTTCACTTTTAAGCGCCCAGAATATCCTTAAAGCCAAGTATCCTAAAATGATTACGCTGTATAAGCCTGAGGAGCTGCACATGACACTGCTCTATTTTAAAATATCAATACCTGAAGGCCAGTCCGGTGAAAAGCTTGCTACAGAACTTGCAAAGCTCGTTTCTGAATTTCAAGAGCAAATTTCTGCTATTTCTTTTACTTTTGACCGCATCTCTCCTATTGTTGGTTCAACTAAGCAATTTATTGCCGCAAAATACCAACCAATTACAGCATTTAAAGATATTCAGAACAATGTATTTTATCCACTGGTGCAAAAGATTCAATCAAAGTATCCTTATCTGCAAGTGGAACCGTATAACTTTCAATACCCTGATTTTCATATCAGTTTAGGATACACTAGCCCTCATGCCTCAATACCTGATCTTAAAAAGCATACGCTTGACGTACACGTAGCTGATTATCAACTTGCAAAAGCAGGATTGCAAGTGAGCGTGCGAGATGATTACAATAGTTGGATTAAAGATGTGCCAACTATAAAGACTGCACTTCTAAAGCCACTCGAAAAACCTGAGACAGCCCTATCAGCTAGTAATCTTGACGTTACGTTATTTGAATTAAAGGATGCCTTGTTGAAATTAGCAGTGGAGCTATAAAGTTATATCACTACGAATAACCCTACTACGCCAACGTGTTCTACGAAGTTAACGAAGTAGAAAGCTTCGAAGAATGTTACTTCTGATAAAGTAGCAAAATGCTGCAAAAGGCACAATTCCTCTTGCAACGTATAAATTAAAACCCGCAGAATGCCTTTTTTTAGATGATCAACAAGAAAATGTTGAAACTGCACAAAAACTTGGGATTACCAATATTTTATACACCATACCTGAACGCTTAACCAAAAACTGGCAACCACGAATCTTCTTTGATTAAATAATCAATTATTTTTTGGATATAATCCTTGTTGCTGGCCACATTGACAGATAAGTTGGCGAATCAAAATAGCGCGTTCCATAAGAGTTGCATATCTATTTTCATCTTCTTTTGTTGCTCTTGGATTTCTTCTATTTTGAATATATGAGTCACTAAATAGTTCTACATTTTCTTGCGCGAGATTCATTACAGCTTCAGAATTTAACCCTTGTTTTGCAGCCTTAGCTAAAATCTCGTTTACATACCCGCAGGTAAAAATATATCCCGTAGTTCTATTATACAGAGTGTAGTTGCGATACATTTCTCGCATTTCTGTTCGAGCATGGGCCTTTATAGAGTCAGTAGCACCAGGTCTATAAGGAGCAAGGCCATGAATTATTAGATAAGCCCTTTCTACTGTTTGATCTATTCTTTGCTTAACTTCTTCGTTACTTTTTTGCTCCGTGCAAATGGAATCACCTGCCACAGCAAGAACCGCTATTACTACTACTTTTTTAAAAAACTGATGCATAAAAATCTCTATTTGTTATTCTTTATTAACGATTTCTTCTTTATGAAGGCTTCTTTGTTGCCTACATTCACAAACCAGTTTACCAATCAAACGAGCGCGCTCAGCAAGCTTGAGTTCAAGCGCACTTGCGACTTTATTCAGATATTTTTTAAATCGAGCCTCAGTATCTTCTGGAGTCTCAGTATCTTCTCTAGATGCAAGCAACATGAGTAAAGTATTGTTATCTTTCCCTGCGGCATAAAGTACCTGATTTCTTTGCGCACTCTCCATTACATCTTCAAAAGTCAAGCCGAGCTTTGCAGCTTCGTCTAAAATTTCATGTATGTAGTCGCACTTGGATATATAGAAGGTCGTTTTAATGTTCCAAGTATAATCCTGAAACAAAGAATCTAACTTTTTTAAAGCTTTCCGTTTCTCTTTGGCCTTTTTATTGCGCGCCTCTCTTTCAGCCTGATCTCGTTCTTGTGCTTCAGACAAAGATAACCCCCGTTTTACTTCGGCCATATTATCTTGCTCAGCATCGAACCTTGGTTGTGCTAAACTATTTTGACTATTCAAACATGTTACCACCAGCGCTATGATAATTACTTTTTTAAATAAAGGATGCATATAGTTACTCCATGTAATAAAAATAAACTCTATATCTCAGAATATAGATCCTGTGCGTTATTTCAAGGCCTCAAGAATATTTTTCATACTTTTTACTTAAAAAGAGAATATGGCAGAATCTCTTCTCTTGCGATAGCAATTTCACATCCTACTACGCCAACGTGTTCTACGAAGCTTAGCGAAGTGTAAGGCTACAGCGGCCAGGCAGCCTATCCACAACGCAGAATGAAAAAAAATCCTACACGAAACGGTGGAGCCTAGTGAGAATTTCATGCAAAGAAATTCGAGATAGGCGTCTTCACCGGGAGAGAGGGTTATTAGGGAGCGTATGCGTCCCTAATTTTGGTTTTCTGCATACTCTTTTGGCAAACCCAAAAGAGTATGTGCCGCCACGCATAGTGGCCCCGAGAGAAGCAATTGTAAAGATAAAGGCTTTTTCTAAATTAACACAATAATCGACAATTATGCTATATTATGCATAATCTATACTTCAAACACCTAGGATAGTTATGCAAAAATTAATAAATCTTATTATTTTCTCAATTATTATACTCATAAGCGTTACATCCCAAGCAATGGACCCAGCTCATATGAGCAGAATAGTAATTTCAAATCAATCAGAACAAAGTATTCTAGTTGCTCCACTAACTAATCCTGGATTCATCTTAGAACCCAAAGAACAATCTAAGATCATAGGAATTTCCCCTAGCATAGGCAATAGTGACCTCTATTTCTCATCAACAAAAGGTGTGTATGAACTTAAAATTGTGCCCCTATTGGACCTATTTAATCCCAAAATAGCCCTTTGTTTACTATTGGCAAGACAAGCCGCCTTTGTCACTCTTGAGGAAAAAACAATGAAATTCCCACATGCCACAGTTACCGTGCAACTTGATGCTGCACATATTGCAACATTTGTTGAGCGCGAAGGTGTAGAAGAAACAGATGAAAAACATGCGCTCCTATTAAAGAAATAAAACAATCAAACTCATTTCGTGAGAACCACATGAAAAAAATAATAAATTTATTTATTCTATTCATTGTTACATTAACGAGTGTTAAATCACAAGCCATGTATCCAACTCCGCCAAGGCCTTATTCTACAGGCTCACATGCTATGCACCAAACTCTATGCGCATTCCAGGCAATAATTTCTAATCAATCTACACAACCCATTTTAGTCTCACCACAAGGCAAAGCAGGAACAATTTTATTTCTTGGTCAGTGCGCCGCACCCATAGAAGTTTCGTCAAAAGGACTGATTAATACTGGTCAAATACTTATTTCTTCAGCAAAAGGTGTAAACCAATTATGCTCATTGACACACCTTCCCAGTAAAGAAGTAATAGTTTTTTTATCGTTGGCAAGAGCGAACGACTTTGTGCTAATGGAAAGCATCGCATGTTTATGGCATAAGGCACTATCTTTCTTTATAAAAGTTGATGATACTGGGCTGGCCACCTTTGTTGATCGCGAAGGCGTACAAGAAACTGATGAAAAACTGGCATTACTATTGGAAAAATAAGGCAAACAATCCACACTCACTAAAACAAATATTCTTCAAACACCATCAGGAAAACGCATTATGTTCGGCTTCATAAAAGAAAAACTCACTAAAGTATTCACCCAAGTCACACAAAAATTTAACACCCTATTTTCAAGAAAATCGATTGACCAAGAAGCCCTTACCGAACTTGAAAAAATATTAATCCAAGCAGATGCTGGCGTACTCACCACCAGAAACATTTTAAAACAAGTCACCCTTGAGTGGCAACAAGGCCGCATACAAGAAGGTGCTGACTTGCATCAAGCAGTCAAAGAGCATTTGCTTGCGCAACTTCCTGAACACAAGCAAACCGATTGCCAAGTATATCTGCTTGTTGGTATCAACGGCAGCGGCAAAACCACGAGCGCTGCCAAATTGGCCTCAAAATTAAAAGATGAAGGTAAACGAGTACTCTTGGTCGCTGGCGATACGTTCCGTGCAGCGGCAGTGGAGCAACTTGCCGTTTGGGCCAAAAAAATTGATGTGCCGTTAATGGTTGGTGCACCAGAGCAAGATCCTGCCTCAGTTATTTTTTCAGGATGCACGCGCTTTAAACAAGAGGGCTTTGATGCACTTATTATCGACACTGCAGGCAGATTGCAAACAAAAGTAAATTTAATGAAAGAACTTGAAAAAATTAAAAAAGTAATAGAAAAACAATTGCCAGATCACACCATATGCACGTTACTCACGGTCGATGCTATGTTGGGGCAAAACTCTTTTGACCAAGCCAAATTGTTTCATGAAAGCACCAAGCTTGATGGCTTAGTGCTTACCAAAATGGATGGCACGGGCAAAGGCGGCATAGTGTTTGCTATAACCAAGGAACTTTCAGTCCCTGTGCTCTATATTTCATATGGGGAACAACTTGACCAACTCAAGCCATTTGATAAACAAGAATATATTGAGCAATTACTTGGCTGATACTGCTTTTGCGTTCAATACTGTTTTTTCTTTAAACATCATTTGGCTTGTACTCAATGATTTAAATGCCACAAGTTTGGCAGCATTGCTTTTGCTGCGCTTAACGTGCGCAGCAAATTGATCTAATCGCAGTGCTGCAATGTTTTGTTTAACTTCCAAAGTCTTTGCTTCATCAGCCTCGACTGCATACAGGTTTTCAAAACCCGGCATTTTTGCACACAAAGCTTGAACCTTATCAATCAAGACTGGCTCTTTAAAACTTAAAACATATATTCCCAAATTAGGAACCGGATTTAATGATCTTGCCTTACATATTGAACACAAACTTGATAATGCTTGTTCATGCTTTGCAGCTTGTATCCCAGAAATTGGTCGTACTAAATTTGTCCCTGTCACATAACCTGGTCGAACTTGTAGTAGAACACATGATACCATTGTATTATCAGCAGAAGTTGTAGCAGCCTCACGCGTCCCATCTGTAACTTGAACCCTCTCTTGCTCCATACATTTAATCTGCATACTTGCACCAAGTGCAAGCACTCCTAAAAACTTGTTAATTTGCATATAAACACCTTATCTTAAGCATTAAAAATTTTATAAGTTATTCATACTGTACAAGAAGCTGTTCTTTTTTCCAAGGGTATTGCACAAAATAATTCACTTTTGCTGGCAATACCAGTAAACTAACACTATATTCTTTACAAAATCACGAAAGAAATATGAAGCAACCAATTCACGCACTCGTTGCAACTATTACCAAGAAATTAGAAACTGAATACCATGATCTTATGCTTGCTCAACAAACTGCATGGTGGCTACTTGAAGCACTCACTAAATTAACACAAGCACAATTAATAGTTCAACAAGAACTTGAACTTTCCAAAGAGCAAGAGCAACAACTTGCAGCATGGGTTACTGAAATTACCACCAAACACAAGCCACTCCAATATATTTTAGGCAGTGTCCCTTTTGCAAATCTAGAAATTTTAGTAAAACCACCCATCTTAATTCCTCGTCCTGAAACAGAAGAATTTGTGCTCAATCTTATTGATCAACTTAAAGCATTTAAAAATGAAAAACTTTCTATCTTGGATGTTGGCACGGGCACCGGATGCATTGCACTTGCGCTTGCCAAAGCATTACCGCATGCAACAATCACCGGAATTGATATAGATTCGCGCGCACTTGCCCTTGCACGCACCAATGCGCAGCATAACAATATACACAATGTTGTATTGAGTGAATCAGACGTGTACGCAAATTTGGGCACCTACCAAACATTTGATCTTATAGTAAGCAATCCACCCTATATTGCACCCGAAGAATGGCAAGCACTTGAGCCTTCGGTTACTCAATGGGAAAATCCTGGTGCATTGCTTGCTCCGCACGAAGGCCTTGCAATCATTGAGCGTATTATAAAAGATGCACCAACGCATCTTAAGCGCGATTCAGCACTACATAAAAATCGTATGGCGCAATTGATTATAGAAATTGGCTATATGCAAGGGCCTGCGATAAAACAACTCATGGAACAGCATGAATTTACCCGAGTAGAAATAAAAAAAGATCTAGAAGGCAAAGACCGCACCGTATGGGGCTATTTATGAAAGCAATTATCACACCCTGTTTAGATCAACTCGTTTCGGTAATACTACGCCCTCATCAGGTAGATTGTATCTTGCTTGAGGAAGTTTCAAAAAATAACTTTACCTTAAAATATTCTGCTGGCGTCTATGCACAAGGTTTATCACTTGCACAACCGGTCTACATTGAAAATTTTATACGTGAATTCTTACACTCACGTAACATACCCAATGCTTTTGTTGCTATCGCAATGCTATCAGACACTTCTGAACAAACTATAAGCTCTCATGAGCTTTTGCAGTGCCAATTACTTGCAATAAACACACCGTTTCACTGTGCAGGCATTACCACCCATGCACGTGCTCAAGAGTATGCCCATTCTCACCATGCATCGGGAGAAAATAGCTCACGCCTTATATCTAACGAAGATTTTTTGTGTAGTATCGGCCTTTATCTTATGGCACGAAAGCCTCAGCGATGAACAACATTAATTTTATTAATACGCCACCACCAGATAAACAGCTGGCCGTCTATCGTTGGTATCACTATAGTATTGGCTTATCTCTTGCACTCATGCTCGCGCTCGGAGCACTCACGAGCTATTATTATTACGAACTCAAGCAAGAACAAATAATCAAAAAGCAACTACGAGAAGTAAAAGAGCAACAATCAATACTCTCTGAGCGGATAACAGAATTTGCCAAAGCGCAAGAAAAAGTAAAAACCCAAAACAATAAACTCATGAGCGCCAAAAACTTTCAACCAATAACCTATTTAGAAGCACTTGCAGTAACCATTCCTCAGGATACGTGCTTATTTACCGCAGACATTCACAAAAAAAAGAAACTACAGTTACACGGCTATACAGAATCGGCCGACTCCTTAAAAAAATTTATGGAACAATTATCTGGCACAACGCTGGTTAAAAAAATTGAACTTTCTAGTTTGCAGCCAGAGAGCAGCAATGCAAAGCAACTTTATAAATTTACCTTAATAGCACAATTGCAAACAGTATAATATTGGGTATGATGGTGATATGAATATTATAAAACAATTATCACCTGAGCAAGCAAATCAAATTGCAGCAGGTCAAGTGGTAGAACGACCAGCAAATATTGTAAAAGAGCTTATAGAAAACAGCATTGATGCGGGAGCCACTCGCATTGAACTATTTATTGAGCAAGGCGGCCATCAATTAATCAGAGTAATTGATAATGGCCATGGCATGTCCCCCGATGACGCACACGCTTGCTTTTTACGCCACGCCACAAGCAAACTTGCAAACATTGATGAATTACCCACCCTTACCACATTTGGTTTTCGCGGTGAGGCACTTGCAAGCATTGCAGCAGTAAGCAACGTCACGCTTATTACCAAACACAGTCGCGACGATCTTGCCACCAAAATTGCGCTTTTTGATGGTAAAATTACCGCATGTAATATAACTGCTACCACTGGTACAGATATTACCGTTGAACAGTTATTTTATAACGTGCCTGCACGTAAAAAGTTTCTAAAAAAAGATAGCACCGAATGGCGCGCAATCGAACAATTGTTTGAAGCTTTTTGCCTAAGCTTTTTAACAAAGCATTTTATTTTATGGCATGATGGCAAACAAATTCTTAACTGCCCTCCTGTTGCCACGTTGACTGAACGGGTAGCTCAATTATTACCGGCAGCAATTTCTACAACCACCATACCATTGATCGATCATGAACAAAAAGGTATTGCTGTTTCTGGCGCAATTACCCATCATCATTATTTTAGGTATGATCGCAACAATATCTTTTTATTTGTAAACAATAGATGGGTGAAAAATAAAGAACTTTCAAGCGCAATGCTCAACGGTTACTTGAACGTTTTACCCGCGGGCAGATTCCCTGCTGGTTGTATTTCAATTACCGTTGATCCACATGAAGTTGATATTAATACGCATCCACGAAAAGAAGAAGTAGTCTTTGTGCATCCACGGCGCGTTAGCACATTAATCACCACTGCGGTAAAAGCAACACTAGAGGCTCATCTTTCTAAACAACTTGCACGCACTATTACATTTGCACCATCACGCAGCACCACGCTGCCTCCCGATGATCCGTTTGCACGGCAAGATTCTAGTTTTATTATGCCACCCAAGCCTCCAAGCCCGCTGGGCCCATTGCGACCAATTTTAAGTTCTTTACAAACAGCAAGCAATGCCCTCTATACTCCAAATACCAACTTTCATCATAACCAAGAGATACCTCACACGCAAACAAAAACGACCCAAGATAAACACTTTACTATCATTGGCCAGTTATCAAGCACCTATATATTGCTTGATCACGAGGATGGCCTTTTTGTTGTTGATCAACATGCAGCACATGAACGCGTGCTCTATGAGCAATTTAAATCACGTTTTGGCAACGTGCCCACTATTGAGCTCATGTTCCCTCACGTAATTGAGCTGACACAGCACGACATAGAAATTATAGCTGATCATCTTGAATTGCTTGTGGCGCATGGTGTGAGCATTGAACGATTTGGCCCAACACAATTACGCATCACCAGCACGCCGGTACATGCAAAAGAAGTTTCGGTTGAAGAACTCTTAAAAGAAATGATTGGCTGGATTAAAGAAGCTGATACGGTAACCAAAGAACAGCTCCATGAACAAATCAATGAAAAATTACATGCTCAAATGGCATGCAAAGCAGCAATAAAGGCTGGCGATATATTGAACAATGAAAAAATGCATGCACTACTTACTGAACTATACGCATGCGAAAATAGATTTATTTGTGCACACGGCAGGCCCACTGGATGGTTACTTTCCACCCATGAAATTGAAAAAAAATTTAAAAGAGTGAGTTAATTATTATAATCTTAATTACTATTTTTTGTGGTAATCTCTAGACATTGAATTAAGGAATTCTGTAAGCTTACCTTGAAATAATAGTAATGCCTTATATAAGGAGTATCATAATGGCATATAGCGTTAAATCTAAAAAAAGCGGGAAGACTTATTATCTTCACTCAAAAACAGTAACACTTGCTGGTAACCGCAAACAATTAATTTATTACTTTGCTGGCGTAGCAGAAAAAAATGCAATGAATGCATTACCTGCTGGCTATGAAGTAATGGAAAACTCTCGCACTGGTTTGCCTATGTTACGCAAAGCTGGCGGTGCCAAAAAAGCTGCAAAGCCTGCTGCTAAAGCAAAACCTGCCGCAAAACCGGCCGCTAAAGCTAAGCCTGCTGCAAAACCGGCTGCTAAAGCAAAGCCTGCTGCAAAAGCTAAGCCCGCTGCAAAAAAGAAGAAATAAGCGTTCACGCAAAATTCTTCGTAGCCTATTTTATAGGCGAAGTAGAATAAAAATTCTATTTTTTTGTCACTTGAATGGGGAGCTTAAAAGAGCTCCTCATTTTTATTGAAGATCAAACTTCTGCTCATGAATTTCTGGTATACTAGAATTCCACGCACACAACACCAAGGGAAAACACATGGCACAACTCAAGCGAATGCTTTTTTCTGAATTCACCACGCGAGAACAAGAACTTATTAACGCAGCACTTGATGCAATGAGACGCGCCCAAGCACCCTATTCCAACTTTCATGTAGGATCTGCAATACTCACTGATAAAAATGAAATATATGCCGGTTGCAACGTAGAGCGCTGCTCATACACGCAAACTACTCATGCAGAACAAAACGCAATTGATACTATGGTAGCGCATGTAGGATCAGCAAAAATCACCATGGTTGTTGCCGCTGCTGCACCAAAAGGTAAAAAAATAGAATTGAACATGCAATCTGTGCATAAGAATGACTTTATTGCATCACCTGCATATACATGCGGCCATTGTAGGCAAATTATTTGGGAAAATTGTTATAACGATCAATCAGTCAGATGCGTGCTTATTGCTGAAAATGGCGATATTTATTGCACCACCATTGGCGATTTATTGCCCTTCCCTTTTGGCCCAACAGCACTTGGCATTACGTATTCCACAGAACGATAGTTATAAAAAAAGGTGGCACCTGCAAAACATATGCCACCATAAATTTATTATATTAGCGTTCGCCCCAATCGAACCTTTGGTCAGTTGAGGGGTACGAATGATTTTTGCTATTTTACTTCCAACAATTCAACATCAAAAATAAGATCTGAATTTGGTTTAATAACAGGGCCAGCACCGCGAGCGCCATAGCCTAATGCCGCTGGAATAAACAATCTGCGCTTTTCGCCAACTTTCATGCCAGCAACACCTTCATCCCATCCTCTGATCACATTACCAGCACCAAGATTAAAGCTGAATGGTCTATTTCTTGAATGGCTGCTATCAAACTGCGTGCCTTCTTTGCCGTTATCATTTAACCAACCGGTATAGTGTACAGTGGCTGATTGACCACGCTTTGCTTCTTCACCTGAACCTACCGTGATAATTTCATACTCTAACCCAGACGGCATTCTTTGACGTGTCACTTGAACTGTTCTTTCGGTTGTTGGTTGTTGTGCGTCTTGCTTTTTGGCATCATCAGTGCCACATCCTGCAAACACTGAAAGCGATACGGCGCTTATTGATACCATAATAGATAATTTTTTGATCATAATAATCCCTTTTGGTTTAAATTAACGTAATTGATTTTAAAAAAAGTGTACCACAGAGAAAAATTAAGACAAAATCAAACTGACTTGAAGATAAAAAACTTGCAAAGTGGTTCCAGTATATGGTACCATATTATAAGATAATCTTTGGTTGAACCATAGGATCAGTAATGGGTAACAAGCAGCAAAAACGTGGAAAGCTATATTTGCAAATCCTATCCAATCAAATGTAAGATGGAAGGATATTGAAAATCTCTTTATCAGCGTGGGAGCTAAGATTTCTGAAGGGAACGGCTCGAGAGTGTATAGAATTAAATGGAGTTAAAGCTGTCTTTCACCGGCCACATCCACATCCTGAAACAGATAAAGGGGCTTTAATGTCAGTTCGTAAGTTTTTAATAAATGCGAGGATATCTTATGATGAAATATAAAGGGTATATTGGGCACGTAGAATACGATTCTGAAGCAAAGGTATTTCACGGTGAAGTCATTGGTTTAAAAGATGTCATTACCTTTCAAGGCACTACTGCCGAAGAAATTGAACAGGCATTTAAAGATTCAATCAATGATTACCTCATATGGTGTAAGGAACGTGGCGAAGAACCAGAAAAAACTTATTCGGGAAATATTCGACTTAGAATGTCTCCTGATATTCATGCACGCCTTGCCTTAGAAGCTGCACGACAAAAAATAAGCCTAAATGATCTTATTAATCAAAAGTTATATAAATAGTATATCTTGTAGAATAAGGCTCACATTCTTGAAAAATTATCAACAAAATCGTATATGAAAGACTTTAAAGAAAAACTACTTTTTTATTGGCATATGCCACTCTATCGGCTTCTTGTATCGCAGGTGCTCCGCTATACCGAGCCCTGAACTTTCTTATGGCATTTTCTAGTTTATGTATGTCACAACTTGTATGAGCAAATTCTATACGTCCCCCAAAACCAGGCTCTGAATATAAAATAGTAAAATCTACATCTTTACCAGGAGCCACATACGTGGACGATGAAAGCACTTGCAGCAACTCTGCGTTTACATAGTCAATCTCAATGCGATAATACCCGCGTCTTTTATAACGCTTTATGTATCTTTGAGAGATGTTAGTTATACCATTCCATGGGATAAAAAGATATTCATTACCACTTTGCCACGCATAAATGCCATCCACATTCATACCTATATGAATTTTATCAAGTAAGAAATACGCGTGATATGCAAAAAAAAGACCTATAAAGAATGGTATAAATAGCCATGTATATTTTTTTTTAGCATACATACTTATACCAATTAGGATGCAAAACAATAATGTTCCAAGCGAAATAATAAACACATCTTGTAAAACCGCACAAATGAACTTCATATTTTTTACCTCAGCGCCTACTGCATTATTGCTTTTAGATCTTTTGTATCAAGTAATGCACATGCGGCTGGCATAGCGCGTATATTGCCTTCTAGCCCTTTTATATCATGAAAAGGAATATAAAAACTCAAAGATTTTTTATCTGCAAGCTCCGTAGAAAGCACTTCCAGATCAACTTCTTGGCACCGATTAACATATGTTGATAACCTACTAACAGTGAGTATTGCACCTTGCTGATATTCTATATATAAATAATTATGCAAACGATGATTCACACTATATTTTCTTACTTCAATTTTTGTAATATTTTTCCAGGGGCAAAAAAGATATTGGTTGCGCCGCTGCCAAATACAAACGCCTTCTCTATTAACACCAACCATTAATTTATTTTTCAAATACACCAATTGATAATAAAGAAAAGGAGCAAAAAGAGCTGCAAAAACTATAAAGAACGCTTTATAGAAAGAAACTAAGAGTAAAAAAGCTAACCAGCCAAAATAGAGAAAGCGAGTAAAATACGAAGACTGATACGTATAGGCATAAGTGAATTTCATGAGTGACACCATAAAGAATTGAATATTATTCTCATTAGTATACAGAGGCAATTATTAAAATACACCCCTGATTCACTCTTGTCCAGATATTCATTTCTATTTGACATTATTTGATGTTAATGTATACTAATACTATAAAATACAGTGTATCAAACCTGTAATGGTATTGAATAACAGGGTCCCTACAATGATTTCTGGTATACTAATACCAACTAGTATACATAAGCCAGTCCTCCGATTTAATGAAATCCAAAGATTAAAGGCAAACAGCATGAATATTAAAAATACATTACTTATCTGTGCCCTTGTGTGCGCACCCCAAGCATACGCTATGAAAGCTAAAATGCTAGTTCGCATGGCGGCGCCGGTCACTGCTGCTGTACTCTCAGAAAGAATTGGCAAGAGCCTATTTGAAAAACCTTTAATTAAATCTGAATACCCTACAATGGGAATGAGTCTGTTTCCAATTTTTGATATACTCTCAAAAAAAGCTAAACCTATTGAAGAAGCTGCACCAGTGCTTGCGCGCGAGCATGTTTCCATTGAAAAACTTAATTACGGGGATTTACCCGCAATTCTGGAAGCTTTAAAGCATGCAACAGAAGATGATAAATGCGTGGTCGCACAAGAAGTTGCAGATCATCTTAAACGTTACAAAACAACAGCACTCATAAAAATGTTACAATGTTCTACTAAAAAACCACATCGCAAGCTCGTGAATGCTGTATGTAAAAATATAACATCATTTAGAACAGCAGATATCATCGAGATCCTTAATGCTGATGCAAACTGCCAAACTCATAAATTACTTGCTCAAGCGATAGGGCAACATGCAACATATTTCACTACCTATTCATTCTGCGGTATACAGCTTTATGCTACAAACGAATATCGCGGTGAATATCTGAGCATGCTCTCTCGATTACAACCTGAATATCAAAGGCAAGCGTTAACCCCTATCTTGCATTCACTTGGTGAGTATGACGTTCTGCGCCTACTGCGCATAGTAAAACAAGAAGATAATAAACAATTAATTCTTGAAGCATTCAATACTATAACTACTATTAATCTTTCAGCGTACAATGTACGCGAGCTTGATCAACTTTTTAAATTAACTCAATCAGGCAATCAAAAAGTGGTAGCACAGGCCGTTGCAGCCAATATTGACGCATATAATGGCTGGCATTTTTATAGCATATTTAAATATTGTACGCGAGAAAGTAAAGCCATTATTATTGCCGCACTCATGAAAAATTTTGAAACAAAAGCCAAAAGCTATGATAATTATACGTTAGAACTCATTAAAGCAGAAAGCGAGCAACCTCAACTTGAACTTATAGAAACGTACACCAAACCAACCTATGTACCCGTGCCCGGCGCAAAATTTACCCTGCATACGGTATACAATAAGCAGTAAGTTTGCTCACGCCAGCCAATGTGCTATAATTAAACTATGAAACATATTATAATTGCATCTCACTCTTCATTCTCAGATAGTATTCAGGGCTTTAACAAAACAGCCATTAGCCTATTGTGCCTAAATCTCACTAGTTATTCTTATTGCTCTTATAATTCTGGGGAATTGAATATACTTTCATAACAATAGTTAGATATAAGATAGTAAATCCCCGGCATAAAAATCCGGGGATTTTTTTTTAAAGGAATCACATGAAAAACTTAACAAAACTAATAATCGCATTGAGCCTCACCTTAGGTGCAAGCGCATGGCTCATATTAAAACATAAACAACAACATACCACGTTAGGCCAAAAACACACCACTATTGGTATTTTGCAAACAGCATCACACCCTGCGCTTGATGCAGCGCGCCAAGGATTTATAGAAACACTCAAACAAGCTTTACCTGAAAACATTGAATTCATCGTGCGTAATGCAGAAGGCTCAATCCCTGCAGCGCACACCATTTCACAAAGTTTTAAAGCACATAATCTAGACGGCATTTTTGCAATCGCAACTCCTGCAGCACAGGCAGCAGCTTCACTTATACACGATACACCTATTTTTATTGCAGCAGTAACAGACCCTCAAGCTGCGGGTATTTGTAAAGAAACTGTAGGTGGTTGCACCGATATGGTTTCACTTGAAAAAACAATAAACTTACTGCAAAAGCTCGCTCCTTCTGCGCGTAACATTGCCATTCTTGCAAATACTGGTGAAATTAATTCCCAAGTTCAAGTGAGCACTCTGCAAGAAATACTAAAAACTCGCGGGTTAAATCCACTCATTTTTGGTTTTACTTCAGAAGCAGATGTAGCAACCGCAGTAACTTCTGCCGCTCTTAAAGCAGACGCCATTCTCGTGCCAAACGATAATACAATTTCTTCTAGTATTACATTGGTGGCTGCACTTGCATTAAAACATAAAAAACCTCTTATTGCATGCGATACCATGCTCGTTGCAAAAGGCGTGCTGGCAGCAAACGGCGTTGATTACCATGCAACAGGAGTGCAAGCAGCGCACCAAGCGCTTGAAGTACTGCGTGGCAGCACAAAAGGAATGACTATTGAGCAGCCGCAACAAGAAATGATCATGATTAATAAAAAAGTTGCTGACACGTTGCAGATTAACGTGCCAGAAGAGCTAGCCAAATTTGCTATTTGAAAACTTTTGTGCTAAGCTACTTCTATGAACCAAACTAAAACTCTACCTCACAACTCATTACCAAATACTGTGAATAATGCCCTTACAACGGCACATAGCACTCTTTTTGCTCAAATCTATACCTTTGCGTTTATTTACTTTAGTAAGCCGGGGCTTTTGAGCATGCTTTTCTATTAAAATATAAGAAATAAAAGCACCAAATCCCCGGCATAAACACCCGGGGATTTTTTTTGCCCAAAATTTACTTTTTTTATTTTTAAGGAACTTATTATGAACAGCATAACAAAACTCAGTATCGCAACAATTTTAACACTTATTGCAGGCGCAGTAGTACTCACTAGGTATCAACAACCTGCTGCCACAAACATGCTCACCATTGGTATTTTACAAACTGCCTCGCATCCTGCGCTAGACGCCACACGCCAAGGATTCACTGACACCTTAGAAAAAGAACTGCATGGCAACATACAGTTCATTATACGCAATGCAGAAGGCTCAGTTCCTGCAGCACATACGCTTGCACGAAGCCTTAAAGCGCACAATATCGATGGCATCTATGCAATCGCAACACAAGCTGCCCAAGCAATTGCCAACATGGAACAAGAAAAGCCTATTTTCATTGCAGCAGTTACCGATCCTCAAGCTGCGGGCATTTGCAACCAGAATGTGTGTGGCTGCACAGATAAAATATCCATTGAAGCTACTATCAATCTCTTGCAAGAACTAGTGCCGCATGCGCAACGAGTAGCAATCATTGCAAACAGCGGAGAAGTTAATTCCCAAGTGCAAGTTAATCACATGCAAGAGCTATTAAAAAGCCATGGCTTAACGCCTATTGTATTCGGTTTAACGTCAGAAGCTGATGTTGCACCCGCAACAACAAGCGCAAGCCTGAAAGCTGATGTGCTCTTGGTGCCCAATGATAATATTATAGGCTCAAGCATTCAACTTGTTGCAGCAATTGCTTTGAAACATAATAAAGCCGTGATTGCATGTGCAAATACGTTTGTGGAGCAAGGAGCATTGGCAGCACGTGGTGTTGATTATTATAAAACTGGTGCACAAGCTGCTCACCAAGCACTTAAAGTGCTGGTGAACGGTGTATCACCTCGAGAGATCTCACTGGCAGATCCAGATGAAGGTATCGTCACTATTAATACAAAAATAGCTGATGCATTAAGAATAATTATTCCCGACGTATTACTAAAAAACAGCGTATTTGTTAAAGGATAACCATGCTATCACTTTTACCCATTCTTGAAGGCGTTATTGAACGAGGGTTATTATTCTCTCTGGTTGTTGTTGCCGTATACTTAACATCACGCATAATTAAGTTTGATGATCTTTCGGTAGAGGGCAGCTTTGGCATTGGTGGCGCAGTAACCGCTGCCTGCCTTGCGCACGATATTTCTATAATCATTGCACTACCACTTGCACTGCTTGCAGGAGCACTCACCGGTATGGCAACAGGCTTGCTGCATACGAAACTCAAGTTAAATAACTTAATGAGTGGTATTATTGTGACTACCGGACTATTCTCTATTGCACTTAAACTTGCATCCTCCAATGTTGGTTTATCACATGCCACTACCTTATTTACCTATGCGCCGCATACAATAATAGTATTAATTATAATAAGCGTATTAATTGCCTGGGGCGTGCTTTGGTTGTTGCATACAGAAGTTGGTTATATGCTCTACGCTGTAGGATCAAATGAGCGTATCCTCACTACGTTAGGCAAAAATATTGATACGTATAAAATTGGTTGCCTCATGCTTGCAAATAGTATTACCGCACTTGCAGGATCATTATTTGTGCAGTTAGTAGGCTATTTCTCCATATGGTCAAACGTAGGTATGCTCATAATTGCAATGACAGGCCTTATTCTTTCAGAAATGATAACTACTCACATCACTTTCTGGAGTTTGCTTTTGGGCTCAATACTCTACCAAGGCATTATTGCAGCAACATTTGAATTTCAACTTGACCCTAGTTGGAACAAATTAATTACTGCACTACTTCTTGTAGCATTACTATCCATTAAACAACTACGCAAATAAGGCATTACCATGTTAGAATTACAAAACATTTCAGTTTCTTTCAATGATACGAAAGTACTCAATAATCTTTCATGCATCATTAAAAACGGTGCGCGCATTGTACTAGTGGGCGCTAATGGTTCAGGCAAAACAACGCTTTTTAATGTTATTCAAGGCAGCATAATGCCTGACCAAGGCCAACTCATTCTTGATGGTGTTGATTGCACCAAACAAACAGCCCAGCAGCGTGCAAGCTGGATCAGTTGCTTGTTGCAAGACCCCACACGTAATACGGTGCCAACACTGACAGTGGCACAAAATCTTGCAATGGCGCTTTATAAAGGCAAAAAAGTACGCTTAAGAAATGGCGTAGCCACCCTGCAGGAGCACCCTGAAGTTAGTGCAATACTTAAAAAATTGGGGCTTGATCATCTCTTAGAACGGCCCATGGGCAGTATTTCTGGTGGGCAACGCCAATTAATTGCGTTTATTATGGCCACCATTATTCCGCCTAAAATATTATTGCTTGATGAACCAACAGCTGCGCTTGATCCTAAGGCAAGCACCTTATTGCTTGATTTTGCACAAGAATATATTAAAGAACATCAAATCACCACTTTGTTAATCACGCATGATCAACAGATTGCAGCAACGTTTGGTTCAGAAACATGGCAGATGAAAGATGGTAATCTTATCACAAAGCTTTAACTTCTTCTTACTCTCGGTTAACTTAAACCGCCTTTAAAGTTAAAGTTCGCTAGTTTGCAAAATTTAGCATTTGAGCATAAAATGACGTCAATACTCAATACATTAAGCGAGAAATTATATGAAACGGTATTTTTTAATCTCTAGCTGCCTAACTTTAATGCCAAATTTTTGCTTTGCTATGGAGCAAAAACCTCTGATAGAACTTACAAGCATGCACCAGCAAGCATATCCTGCTCAACGCGATCTACTTTGGGATTTTGCAAAAATAGGCCATCTCATGCGCACAGCGCCTAAAGATCTATGCATTACAGGCGCAAGTAAAGAAGGTAAAACCGAAGCTTCTAAAGCAAAACTGCAACAAGCTTTTTTAAGCATACTTGGCTCAGTGCATGTAACTGCTCAAAATGACGATACACGCGTTAAACTTGATCTTACGCAACTTGACGCATTTTGCACACTCGTGCAACAACTAAGAAAAGATGCAAAAGCTGAGCAGCATGCTTGCCTTGATGAGCAACTTGCAACGCTTGAGCAAACACCGCCAGAAAAAATATTCATTCGAGGACTTCCTTACCAAAAAAGAGAATTACAAATTGATATAGCTTCACGCTTGTGCACGCTACCGAAAGCCATCGCCATTGATAAAAATGGCGTAGTTACTCTTGAAGGTCCATTAATAGATGCATTTGTATATAATGCTGAAGGTTTAATCTTACAAGATAAACGCCGAGCACTAACCAAAACGGAACAAATCATTGATAACTTTGAGGCTCTTGATAAAGTTTTAGATGGTATGCCAATGCCAGAATGGCCATTGGTAGAAGCTTGCCAGCCACACTATCATGAAGCATATATGTTGTTCTATCTGAGCAAGGGATGTTCGGTGACTACTTGGGGGCCAGATGGACTTACTCCACCCTTAATTGCTCTTGCACATGCTGCAGAACTTCAACCATCACAACGCGCAAAGGCAAAGTTTATAGCATTATTAAAAGCAGGTGCTGACCCTAATCGAAAAATTCATGACCAAGGCTCTCCGCTACATTTTCTCAAAAAAGCTGATACCGATTCACGCAAAAAAAAGTATCCAAATTCCATACGTATAGGTATTGAACTTCTTGAAGCAGCAATAGATCCTGCAAAAAGAAATAATATGCCGCTCAATGAATATCTTGAATGTATGGAAAAAAGAGATGACCCAATAGACGAAAACCCAGAACAAAAATCTACTGAACCACAAATAGCCGAACTTATGAAAATACGCACTGCAACAAAAAAATATTGTGAAGAGGTGGAAAAGCATGTAAAAAGCGCAGCTGAATCACCGGATCGCTGGAAACAGCGTGTGCCAACACTATATGAACAGCAGTTGCAACGCTTACTTACAGAAATTCGCAAATTAGATGATCAGCTAAACAAGATAGATCCCACTGGTGTAAGAAATACCATTGAATTTATAAATCGTTGGGGAGCTTTCATTGAGAGCAATGAAAAATAGCAAAAGGAAATTATCATGCATTATTCTAAATTATTATTTTTTATTGTTTCATGCACCACAGCACATGCTCTCTGCATGGATCCGACTCCGCCAATCTGCCTGCAGGCACAGGGGCTATATCGTGATATTCCAGACCACGCCATAGCTCCAACGGAGCAAAGGCGGGTGGATAAAGAAAGCAAAGAGCTAAGCTTAAAATGGGCGTTTGCCAAAATAAGTCATCTGCAAAATGCTGCAGCACAAGAAGTACAATTAATCGGTGTTTCTAAAGAACTGCAAACAACCCAAACAAAAGCTGGTATACAAGATGCATTGTTGCAAGCGATAAATGCTGTAGATCTCAGGCAAACACCGTTCCCGCAAGACCCGTGCCACCCGCACGTGTGCATTTCACTTGAAGCACTCAAACCACTAGCGGCTGTAATAACTAAATTACAAAAAACCGAAGCAGAACTTCAACGGCGCAAACTGCAAAAAGATTTCGAACAAAGATTTTGGGTTTCTATTTATGGGCTATTAGAAATGTATGGCCCTGCTCGCGCACAAGCGTTTTACGATCAATTGGAATCAGATAAAACAATCCAAAAATGTGGTTTAAAAATTCCTGTATACAGATACTCTTATTAACAGCAACTAGATTTCAGATAAAGTAAAACAACAAACTTTTTAGGGGTTATTACGAATACCAAATTCGCTAATCAACACACCAAGCGGATACGGAACATATGCTCTTACTAGTACTGAAAAACAATTGCCCCAAAACGTACGCCGATTTTCAATATTCAACATTTTATCGGTCCATTGTGGCAATTTATAGAATAAATATATTGTTAAAAGGCTCTGTAGCCATTTTGTAAGCTTTTTGTCCGATGCATCTATATCTGTGCGTTTGTAAAAATCTTTTGATGCATCATGTGCAAGATTTAGCCCAAGTAGCAACGCATAATTAGTTACCAGATGTGCGCTATAATATTTTAGGCCTGAAACTTCTTGCTTTTCTAGATTAGATACTTCATTTTGACCACTTTTTTCCTCACCCATAGGCAGTGTATCTTGCTCCATGCAATACTGCCGTGCAGGCATAAGCATCGCGAGCATTAAAAAAATTGTTTTATACATAGTTACCTTTCTTATGAAACACACTATAAGATTTTTGCGCATTCATCGATCCAATCGCCCTTTTGCACGGTATTTTAAATATCAAAAAAACATTATACGATCAAAGCAAATGAGTATCTCTCAAGCCATAGGGGAAAAAACTTAAGTATTTATGGATAAGTTCAAAAAAAATCTCGCCGTTAAAGGGATTAAAATTTTCTTTATAAAACTCCATGAAATAATGCTCGGTTAATTTAAGCTCACGTTCAATATCTAAATAATACAATTCACAACATTCTTGAGCTATTATAATCAATGCTCTAAAATCATCCTTTTTATGCTTAATCACTTCTCGACGCTTTTGAAGTCCTTCGCCATTCCCAATCTGGTGCACATATCTACTAAAAAGACAGGCATCAATATAGCTTAAAAGAATATCATAATAATTTGCCACTTTAAAAGAAAAATCATATGGTTCCGGTGAAAATATCTCTCAACCAGAAGTCAGCTGACTTCCTAAATATTATTGGAGAATTGCGACCAGGAGAGGGCTTAGAGCCTTATTTGATATTAACAAGAAAAGCCATATTGGTCAATCTAAAATGAGCGTTCCAGACGCCCTCCTAGTTTACCCAGGGAAAAGAAAGCCGAGCACGCAAAAACCTGCTAAATACAGGATTTCCAAGATTTTATTGCACATTTTCTTGACAATTAAGCTATGAACAGATACATTTTTACTACTTATGTTATAAACTATAAGTGAGAGCCGGTAGCTCAGTCGGTAGAGCGGCAGCCTTTTAAGCTGTAGGTCGTTGGTTCGAGCCCAACCCGGCTCACCAGTCATTTGCCAAAGCCAATCAGTAAAAGCCTGATTCTGGTGGGAGAATATGATCGGAAAACGTGTTGATCACGCCGAGCAAATGACCGGCAAGCCAGTGGTATGTAATGAAAAAGATTAAGCCTTCACTGCTCATCCTGAGCTTGTCGAAGGATTGAAATGTCCCCGTCGTCTAGCCCGGTCTAGGACGTCGCCCTTTCACGGCGAAAACAGGGGTTCGAATCCCCTCGGGGACGCCATACTTCGCTTCTTTCCGCTCATCCTGAGCTTGTCGAAGGACGTAAGGCTCCGCCACTTTCTTATGGATTTAACCCTCAATTACAATTTAAACAATAAAGTGGAAAAGCGAAGTACAGTTCTTCGAAGCTCCGCAGGAGCGTAGTAGAACAGTCTTCCAACACATTTTCATACATTTATAGATCTTATTTTATGATCGCATTATTAATGCCCAGCGCATGAGAAATATTATCAAACGAGACAAGCTTGATCAGTTACTAGTAGCAGATAAATGCCTCTGCGATCAAAATGGTTTCCTAGAAGTATTATCACAAAAAGCTTCTCTTGGGCATGGCAAAAATACGCTTTCTCTCGCTGAAGTACAACAACTAATCCACCTTGCACAAGCAACTGGTTTTAGAGATTGGCGAAGCAACGTAAGGCGCAATGAAGATGGCAAATTAGTCTTTTTTGATACTGAAAACAACTCCTTTGCCATTGGTATGTATCGTGGAGTAAAAGGAGTAGCCAGCGCACTGTCCGTTTAACTTTGTTGTATCGTTAATGGTTTTTGAAGGCAATATGGAACCAGACGCTAGAAAACTTTTCCATGAAAAAATTAATTTATTGCTCAATACAGAAGTTGGCAAAGCAGACGCTCCTATTTTACCAAATAATCCAGCCTTTGATGACGCAGATATTGATTTTGTAAAATTAAAAAAAGAACTTAAACGGTGTCAAGAAAGGTATCAAGATTCGTAATCCAATACTCTTGAAACAGCTTATTTGGTCCTTAAATCAGAGCAATGCTAATTAAAGGACGCCATACTTCGCGCTGATGTTCTCAATAATATGAATAGATATAAAAAAACATCATCACCCATTATTGGGCCATTGCTTGATGCCGCTCGGCTGAACAGTTCCGTAACAATCGATAATACACATTATCCATTCTGCGTGCCCATTATTAAAAACTTGCAAGAGTTATCATTCCCCTCTCAAGTCACCTTTTTTATTGGTGAAAATGGTACAGGCAAATCAACCTTGCTTGAGGCCATTGCATACCATGCAGGATTTGGTGCAGAAGGTGGCAGCAAGAACATAGCTTTTAAAACATCTGGAAACGAAGTATATTCTGGCACTCAGAATCTTTCTGATCACTTAACACTTTCATGGCGGCAAAAACCAAAAGATGGTTATTTTTTTAGGGCAGAAAGTTTCTATAACGTTGCAAACTATATTGATTATCTTCAAAAAGAATGTGGTGGCGCGGCGTATGATGCCTATGGTGGCAAATCACTCCACGCCCAATCGCATGGTGAAAGCTTTTTATCTTTCTTTAAAAATAGAGTGGGCAAGGGTGGCTTCTTTATACTAGATGAGCCTGAAGCTGCGCTTTCACCACAGCGACAACTCGCTTTGCTTATCATAATTAATGAATTAACAAAACACAGTAATACGCAGTTTATTATTGCAACCCATTCACCGATATTACTTGCTTATCCACAATCAACTATTTACTCTTGTGATGATACTACTTTAAAAACAATTGAATATACAGATACGCCACATTATCAGATCACCAAAGACTTTTTAAATAACCCAGCATATTATCTTGAAACCCTGTTTAAAGAAGATCATGAAATATAAAATTACTATGGTGCTTGCCCTCTTTCTCCCTGCATTGCATGCAAGCCCCATTTATAAACATCTCGTTATTGATACTGGTCTTTTTTATAATGAGACAAAAATCGGGTGTTCTATTGATAACACTGAAGTTGGCTTTCTTAAATATACCAAAGCACCATTTCTCTCTTATTATGTTTTACATACTTTGTATGTGCATCCAGAGTATCGCAAACAAGGTTACGGCACACAGTTGCTTGCGTATGCATGCGACTATTTAAAGGCGCTAGGCGCGCAGAAAATTTATGTGCAACCAGGGCCTTTTGAAATAGTCCCAGATGGTAATATTTTTAAGACAGAAGATGTTTCAGGAGAAAAGCTGAAAGCACTTGTTTCCTTTTACCAAAAAAATGGATTTACAAAAGCACACGCCGCATTAATGTGTTGCGCGCTCATGGCATATTATTGCATAAGCTTAGATGAAGATGCAAACTATTTGATGGTAAAAATCTAAAAAATTCGGGCATAAGCGGTGCCAACCCCGAGCTTGACGGCATGTGTGCACAAGCAGGCATGATGCTATTGCTGCTGATTTGTAAGAGTATAATGCAATTGTGTTAATGCTTCTTTTTCAAGCGTAAACCGCCATAAACAATCTTGTGCTTTACTAATACCAATACGTGGTGTTGCAATAACATCTTGCGCAGGAATTTCTGTACCTTCAATAACATAAAGTGCACCCTTTTTGGTCACATCAATATGATTATCAGCTAAGTTCAAATGCAACGCTTGGCCTATTTTGCCTGGACCGTTCGTGAGCTGAGAAACAACGTCAATTTGCCGCAACTTTTGCATGTGTTCAACACCCTCAAAAGGGATAAGCGCACGTAAAAGAACTCCACCAGCCTCTACGCCTTTCTCTTTTGCCACCAAATTTAAGCAATGGTGATTGCCATAGATAAAATAAACATAACTATGCCCTGGCTCACCAAACATTGCTTTATTGCGTGGTGTTTGACCTTTATAAGCATGGCTTGCAGCGTCAATAAGCCCGCAATACGCTTCTGTTTCCACAATAATGCCCGAGAGAACTTGGCCGTTCCATATTCGCACCAGGCGTTTGCCCAAAAGTTCTCGTGCTACGTGCACCGTAGAGCGCATGTAAAATGATCGTTTAAGTATATTCATATCTACTATAGTGCTAGAAAAAAGGCTTTGAATCAAGGTTTTCTGGCCTTTGTGTTAATTAATGCTATACTTAACTTCAAAGTGTACATTGTTCTAACAAAAAGGGAGTTATATACCTGCTTTAGGCTTGATGCCAATCAGTTCTAAGGTAACGAAAGGTTCAGCTATGTTTACTCCAAAAAAATATCTCTTATTAATGCTTTGCAACATAACCATATCTGCTCATGCATTATCACTCTATGATCTTGAAAAACGGCCTAGTTTAATTATTACGGGCATTAAAATCCTTCACAACGGCACAAAAATTATTGTGGGCATTGGAGACATCACCAAAATTGAGCATGTTGATGGTATTGTTAATGCAGCACATGATCGCTTGATTTTTGACAATGCCATGGCAGGTTCTCTTGCGCTAGACTTATGCAAAGACGATGTTGAGCAAACAGATAATGAAGCACATGCAGTTATTGCTAAAACATTAGTTGATACATTAAAAACTGATACACGATTGAATGCCCTCAAAGAAGTTGTTCTGGTGATACCGCATCAACCAAATGCACAGTGTATTGCACAACAATGGCTTGCGTATGTTAACGAAGCTATCCATAATGATCCAAGCTATCAAACATTAGTCGGTTCAGGGCGTACACACCAAAATATATAAATTAAATACGCTCATATCCTTCGATAAGCTCAGGATGAGCGGTAAAACAAGAGCTAAGAATAAGTAAATTACATGTCACAACAACAACATAAAATCTCACTCTTCACTGCAATACTTATGAACATCAACATAATGGTTGGTTCTGGAATTCTTTTTGGGCCAGGCATCATTGCAGCAGTGTCTGGCAATGCAAGTTTTTTGACTTGGCTCATGGTAGCCTTTATTTTCTTACCTATCGTGCTGTGCACGGTTGAATTAAGCCGCATGTTCCCCGGCGCTGGTGGTTTTTATGCATATGCCAAAGAAGGGCTTGGCATGCGTGCCGGCTATTGGGCCGGATGGATATATATAGTGGGCTACACGTTTGCTGCTGCCATGGAAACTCTTGCTTTGCGTAAAACCCTTATAGAAGCATTTAATCTTAACTGGCCATGGCTAACACAAAACCACATTTACTTTAATCTGCTTGCAGTGATTATTTTTACTGCATTGAACTTTTTAAGCTTGCGCATTTTATCTGGCATACTAAATTCCATCACTATTGCAAAAATTATTCCTTTATTAGTGCTTATTGCTCTGATTCCTTTTGTATTTAATTATAACTTTACCATTACTGGTGGCGAACTTTCTGCATTACCATTATCACTTTCTATGGCAATATTTGGTTATTTTGGCTTTGAATATTGCAGCTCTATAAGCCATCACATAGAAAATAGCGAGCGTAATGCGCCACTTGCCATTTTAATTGGTTTTTTTGTTACCGCATTACTCTATACCCTCTTTCATTTTGGAGCGCTTAACATAATGGGCGTAGAAGAGTTAGTGCGCCAAGGTGCTCCTGCATTTGCAGAATTTATAACGCTGCCTATTCCATTTCTTAAAACAGGTTTAAGTATTTTGATTCCTGCAGCATCTGCTATCACCCTTTTTGGTGCGGCAAACGGTGTATTAAATTCTAATGCAACCATGCTGCATGCCATGGCAGAAAAAAATGTATTTTATAAATCACGCACACTTACACAGTTAACCACAGCTCATCGTCCTTGGATTATGATTCTGATACAAGCATGCGCTATCTTTGCCATTACCACAGGATCTTCACTTATTACTGGTGATCTTAACCGCGCTATTTTGATTGTAAGCAATTTATGCATTATTGGCGTATTTACTTCATTTACGCTTCCTTTTGCTTCACTCATAGTTATACAACGCAGAAACAAACAGCATAAACATATTGCGCTTACCGTGCTTGGACTTATTGCAGTGGCAGGACTTGCGCTCTATAGCATGTATTCACTTGCACCAACCATGCATCAACGCTTGGTACTTTCTTTGCCACTATTGTTGCTTTTTGCACTTGGCGCTGTTATTGCAAAACGTAATTAGTTTTTTAAAATAGTAATTGAACACTTATCAGGAGCACATTTGAAAATAGTTTATAAAAATATTTCACTTGCCGAACTAAATACTATGGCACAAAAGATGTATGGTGAGCTAGTGAAAGCAAAAGAAAAACGCATAGAATTTGATTCTATGATTAACATAAGACCCTCACAAGGCAATAAAACTCGTGGCGTAGAAAACAAAGATTTACAAAAAAAAATTATAATCATCGTTGATAAGTTGGTGTCAGAATGATTATTCATAAGAGCTTTGCAGATGGGCGCTGGTATACTTTTTCATTATTTGATCAATTAGGCAATGTTGGTACTGATGTTGAAAGAGCAATCAACTGGAAAAAACGCGGTGAAACCGATGACAGCGAAAAAGCACTGGTAAGAGGACTTGAATTATTAGATCTTACTATCAAAGATCCCAAAAATAAAAATCGTCGAAAAGAGTTGTTCCGAATTAAAGAAGCTCTTCTTGATTATTTTTATGGAAATAATCAATATGGTTTTACCGACGAAGCATGGCAACAATATTTCTATTGTTATGCCTATGCATCTGCCATACAAAAAGGTCGATAAGAAACAAATCAATTTAAAAATCTACTTTTGATCAATAGGGCAATAATAACAGCTTCTTCCTGCTATTGTTGCCTTTTTTAGTTTATGCTTTTTATTTTTAGGGCACAGCCTATCAGTATGACGGTGCGTTTGCAAATAAGTATTTGGAAAACCATCAACTTCATCATTTGAGAACGTATGCTCACCTTTTACGTTGTTCATTTGTTTTACTCGCACTTTCACTGCAAATTTAAGCACTGATTTTATCTTTTTATAAAGTAATACACGTTGCGCATGAGTTAAGTCTTGTGCTCGATGATGCGGATCAATACGCGCTTGAAACAGTATTTCATCTGAATATTCATTACCAATACCTGCAATAATTGATTGATCCATTAAAAGCGCTTTTATGTTTTTGCGATTATTATCTTCTAAAACTTGCAAGAACTGTTTTTGCGTTATTTTTAATGCATCTTTGCCCAGCAGAGAAAGCCCTTTAATAGCCGATAAATCTGCAATCCACCACACACCACCAAACTTGCGTTTATCAATCCAAAATAATGCAGAGCCATTGCTGAAAATAAAGCTAACTTGCGCATATTTTGGTGCAAGTTGTGCATCTTTTTGATAATCGACCGAGCCGTTCAACCCAAAATGGAGCACAACACGATAATCACTTTGCGTCAGTGAGAGCAACACATATTTGCCTTGCCGCTCTGCCTTGGTAAACTGGTGCCCTATAAGCGCTTTTTTGAATGAAACTAAACTCACTTTTTTTAGCAAGCGTTTATCTTTAACAGCCACATCTATAATTTTTTTGCGCAAACTATTACGCGCTATGTAGCTTCTAAACGCTTCTACTTCTGGTAACTCTGGCATACTATCTTCCTTTCTATTATCACTAATATTGCATTTGGCAAATAGCACACGCTACACTTAAAACATATCTTATTCATTATTTTAAAAAAAGGATTCTCATGAAACAAAATTTAAAAGAATATAAAGTGGCTATTCTCGTGGCTCCAGGTTTTGAAGAATCAGAAATGACAAAGCCACGCCAAGTACTTGATGACGCGGGTGCAAAAACAATGCTCATTTCACCAGAATCAAAATCAGTATACTCGTGGTCCACTAATGATTGGTCAAAAAGCTATACGGTAGATTTGCAGCTTGATATGGCAAATCCCGGTGATTATGATGCATTGTTATTACCGGGCGGCGTGATAAACCCAGATAAATTACGGTTAAATAAAAATGCCATCGACTTCATTGCACGTTTTGGAGAAATGGATAAACCAATTGCTGCTATTTGCCACGGCCCATGGACACTCATTGATGCGGGTTTAGTAAATGGCAAAACATTAACATCTTGGCCATCAATACGCATTGATCTAGAAAATGCCGGTGCCAAATGGGTAGATAAAGAAGTAGTGATAGACGGCAAACTGGTGACCAGCCGTAAACCAGAAGATATTCCTTTTTTTAATGAAGCTATGCTTAAAGTATTTACACAGAACAGAGAGTAAGTAACTCATGCAAAAATTAACAAAGATACTCATAATTCATTTTCTGTTAGCACAACCACTCATGCATGCGATGGATACGTTAGAAAATGAATTAAAATTCCTACACAACAGACTTACTTCTCTAAGAAAAGCATTCACTCCAATAGCACAAACAATCAAGCCCGAACCTTTACCACAAGCTGAGCCTAAATTTAAAAAATTTAACGCACTTGGCGAACGCATCTTACCCAATGGCAAAAAGATTATTGTAGGAATTGGCGATGTTGAAAAAGTAGAAAATGTAGATGCTGTAATAAATGCTGCAAATAAGAATTTACAATTTGGCAGTGGCGTTGCAGGGGCAATCGCTGCAGCATTAGGTGCAGAAGGAGTTAAACAGGTATACGCAGAAATCAATGCAAAGTATACAACGCCAGTTAACGTGGGTTCGGCGACCCCAACATCAGTACCAGCAAATACTCTTCTTGCACAACGTGGTTTTAAATACATTATTCACGCAGTAGGCCCAGATTGTAGAGACCAAGAACAATCAAAAAACTGGCAAATGCTATTGGCAAGCGCCTATCGCAATGCTCTTACTGAAGCTGCAAAGCTTAACCTTAAAACTATAACAGTGCCAGCATTAAGCATTGGCGTATTCCAATGTGATTATCAAACAGCAATCACTATCATGATGGGGTCTATAACACAAGCGTTATTACAACCTTCATCGCTAGAAGAAGTGCTCTTGGTAGTTTGGTCAGGTGGCCAAAATAATACTGCTACGGCGCAAAATTGGCTTGCTGCACTTGATAAGGCTATTAGGATCGCAACCCTATAACTATTACCCCAAGAAAAACGTGCATACTTGTGTATAAATAAACAAGCCGCAAATATCCATGAGTGTTGCCAAGAACGGCCCTGCAGCAAATGCAGGGTCGATGCGTAATTTTTGTAAGATAAGCGGCATACAACTGCCAAGTGCCACGGAAACAAGCACAATTAATGACAGCGATATGCTCACCGCAAGGCTTGGAATAAGCGCACCTATAGTAAAATATGCCCTGCCAAACGCAACAACACCTAGAATGCATGCAAGCATCACCGACATGGCAAACTCGCGCGTTAAGAAACGGCGAATGGTTCCTGGGTGAATTTCACCAGACGCCATGCCTTGAATCACCAGCGCAGATGTTTGACTGCTTGAGTTGCCACCAGCACTCACAAGCATGGTTAAGAATAAGTTAAAAAAAACGTAGCCGCATGCAAGCGCACTATAACGCTCAAGTATCATGCTAGAAACTGATTGCGCAAGCAACAAAATAATAAGAATATAGCTACGCTCAAATAAAATTTTAAAGAAAGGCGTTTCAAAATACGTATCTTTAATGGCAGGCATGGCAGACATGTGATACACGTCTTCACTGGCCTCTTGCGCAATAATGTCAACTAACGTATCACCCTGAATCACGCCCAAAAAGTAATTGTTCTCTCCTACTACCGGTGCAAACGTGGCATCATAGTGCATCATAATACGCGCAACTTCTTCTCTATCTTCAAGCACGTCAATGACCAGCGTTGGCTTATGCATAAACTGCGATAATCTCACTTCTGGTTTTTGAAGCACCAAGCTTTCTATCATTATGTAACCTACCAACTGATTGTCTTGATTGGTTACATAAATAATGTGATGCAGCTCTTTCCTTGGCTGTAAGCGCTGTAATAAATGTATACTTTTGGCGACAGTAAAATCTTGCATAAGCGTGAGCACTTCGGTATCCATGATACCGCCGGCCGATTCTGGATCAAACTTCATAAGGGCAACTACTTGTTTGCGGTCTTTTTTAGATAGCAATGGCAAATAACGCTCTAAGTCTGCATCAGAAAGCTCTTCAAATAAATCAGTAAGTTCATCAAGGGGAATTTCTGCAAGTAATTGCTCGCGCTCATTATCAGAAAGGAATGAGAGAATATACACTTTAAGCGATTCAGAAACATGAGAGAAAATGCCTACCTGTAAATCACGCCGTAAGCGCACAAATAGATCTTGCAAATCGCGATCTGATAAATCAGAAAAAAAATCGGCACTATCTGCCGGATGCAAAGCAGTAAGCTCCTGCCATAAAGCAATCCCTTCTGGAGTCTCTTGCTTTATCGCTTCTAGATTCTGATAGGCTCGCGCAAAAAGCTCTTTATAATTCATAGGATTCCCACCTGTGCTAATCTCTCATTAGCAAATCAGCTTAATATGTCAATTTGACGATTTTTGGCTATTTTGTATACTCAATATACTACAAAAAAACAGTATCTCCACCCTTCTATAAAATAGTGTACTGGAAATACCCAGTATAGCATAGTAAATGGCAGTAACAATATGAAAAAGAGTATATCGTTGGAACATTCACCAACAAAAACCATTGTTGTTGGCGAACAAGAAGTAGGCAAGCGGATTGATGCCGCACTTTGTCAGTTACTACCAGAATTTTCGCGTACCTATTTTCAAGAACTTATTGAGCGCAATGCCATTATGGTACACGGCAAGAAAATCTCAAAAAGCTATCGTGTAAAGCCTGATGACGTAATAACCATATCGTTTCCTCCAAGCACACCACTTTTTACCACTAAAGTTATCCCTGATAATCTAGGCGTGGAAGTACTTTTTGAAAATGAACATTTTTTAATCGTCTATAAACCGGCAGGCCTCATTGTGCATGCACCGCATTTGACCACGCCAGAAGTAACGTTGGTTGATTGGCTGGTGAAGCGCTATGAGCATATTAAAGATCTGGGGTTTGATAACAGGCCAGGCATAGTGCACCGGCTTGATAAAGATACGTCGGGCATAATCATTCTTGCCAAAACGCTCCATGCGCATAATGAATTTGCGCGGCTTTTCCGCGAGCGCGGCGTGCATAAAACATATTATGCTTTAGTGCAAGGCCACCCTGAGCGCACCGGATCAATAAACTTTCCTATCGCACGTGATGAAAGAGTGCGCAATCGCATGACACATAGAGATCCGCAAGGCCGAGCAGCGCTCACGCATTATGAAGTGGAAACATATTTTAAAAATACGTCACTTGTGAAAGCATTTCCAGTCAGCGGCAGAACACATCAAATTCGCGTTCATTTTGCAGCCATTGGCCATCCCATTGTGGGTGATGCGCTTTATGGTCAACCTTCTAAAGAAATAAAACGCCAGGCGTTGCACGCATATAAACTTTCATTTGAGTTTGATGGCGTTCCTTATAATTTTGAAAAAAACATTCCTGCTGATATGCAGCACTGCATCGATATTCAAGAAAAAATAGATAAGAATTTTTAAAAAATGGCTCTTGCTTTTTTATCAAAAGAGGGATAGCCTTATGTTCGAGCTAAGAAGGAATTGTAGTAATGAAGCTAAAAAAAATCTTCTAGCTCACGCTATCTAAAACACTTAAATCTTCTAAACACTTTGCCAAATTCCACGAGCAAATTATTACCAACATATTTACAATATGGTCTCAGCTGTACATTGCTCTTTTTGGCCTGTTGAATGCGTTCTTTAGTGCCATGCCATGCTTGTTGATAGGTTTCTACAAAATCTGAGTTATTGGTGACTATCACATTTTCTTCATTACCTGTCAAACCAACTTTGGTGATATTTGCAGAACCTGACCATACTACAGAATTGGTACCCAAAGTATCCGCAAATACAAAATATTTATTATGCATAAGTGATCTATAGTGCGCATAAAGATGTACTGGTATGCCATATTCATACAACACGCTAATGCGTTCATATTTACCGCGCAAACCTTCCACGTCGGTAATCACCTGCACGTCAACGCCACGCTTGAACGCAGCAATAATGGCACTTGCCACGTCTGGCTCAGTAAAGTTATAAAGTGCTGCAAGGATTTGATTTCGTTCATTATGAATAAGAGCCATGAGAAGTGCTTTGGGAGCATCAACCGGAATAATAAACGCTTGATGAAAATCATCAGTGCTACTGAGTAGCTGCTCAATAGACGTATCTGTTTTAGTTTTTGGAACAGCTCTGGTTTTTGCTTCTAGTGGTGCAAAAGCCAGAAATATGAGAACGAGATATGCTCTACCTATTACCTGAAACGTCTTCATTCTAATCTCCTTGTTGATAATTTTTTCTTTGTGATTGGTAGAGAGAGAGTAATATACGTTTAATCTTTTCTCTACATGCGTAGTAGTATAGCACAAATATAACCCTTTTTGACAACATTTTGTAAAAAAGATATACTATTTGTGGTGAAATTCCACATCTTAACTGAAAGGGTTTATTTATGAATAAACGACTTCTTTCGTCTTTATGTATCGTTCTGTTACTCACTACACCATTAACCAAAGCGGGAAGCTGGTGGGATGTAGACAAAGACTCAAAAGTTCTTCCTATTATAAGCGCAGGCCTTGCAGCAGCGGGCATTGCAGGACTTGCAACGTGGTTGCTTAGTGAATCTGATTACGATGTGATCAATCAAGCAGAATCTGATTTGCACAACGTTCAGCAACGCTATAACAATATTCGTTATGCTTATGAACAAACTACTTATGATCGATATGCACAAGAGCAAGAGCTTAAACGCGTGATCAAACAACAATGTGGCCACGAGGAATTTTATCTTATTGCCTATCATGATAGACTTGGCACCAGCCACAAGCTCTTACGTTCTCAAATGAATAAAGTAAAAGAGCGTTTGCACACGGTAGAATCAAAAATGGCTAAACTATCGCGCCATAATGAAAAGTTTGATGTTGCAAATCGTGCGCGCATACAGCTGAATGACATTTTGCATGATCTTGAAAAAACAGCTGCTTTCTTGGGCGATTTGCACCAGCGCATTGGCTCATGGCCGGAACTTGCACAGCAGCACAAGAAACACCGCAAATATCTTGCAAAACTTGAGCAAGAACGCAAAGAGCGTGAACGCGAACGCAAGATACGTGACCAGCAATATGAGCTTGATCGTATGAACGATAGAGTGCGTCAGCTTGAACGTGAAAAACGCGCGGCATATGAACGGTCGCATTGCAATTGTGTGTATGAAAGTTGCATACACGTGCACGTAAATTAATTTGATCCGCTCGAGACCCTTTCCTCAACGCCAAAGCTATGCCGGAAGGGTCTCGAGCGGTTTTTGCGTCAAAAAGTTATTCGCGTTTCAATCTCACCACCAAGATCACCCCGCTCATCTTTAATACCACGAATATTAAAATCATCAGATACGTTAAATTCAAGCTCCACGCGCGTATCCTCAGTTAAACTAAAGTTCTTCTGAATCGTTGCATGTAATCGATCGCTTACATCAATTTCAATGGCACCCCGGAATCCACCACGCGCTGTTTGATCACTAAAGCTAGGCACAATGCGAATATGCTTAAACGGTGCAAGCACATTATTTACATATGTTTCCACCGTGGATGACCCATGCTCGGTACCAAAAATATAATTTTGCACATTTTGCATAATGAGTGACGGCATTACAAGGCTCAACGAGCCTGCTTCTGATCCTGCAAGAAGTAACGTGATAATCTGCTCTTCATCTAGCGCTGGCGATGAATTAAAACTAAACGTTGGATTGCGCACCGTGCCGCCCACTTGCATGGTAACCGCATAGCGTTTAATAGTGCCTTTTGCCGTCAGTTCAATGCGCGGATCATCTGGTTGATGCGATTCAAAATGGAGCATGCCATTAACTATGCTCAGTGGCCGATAGGGAAACTGCAACGTGCCATGCGTTAAATTAACAGAACCCTCCACGCGCGGTGCTGCAAGTGACCCCTTGCAGTAAAGCTCCACATCAAGATCAGTGTGTAATACATTCGTTCGTACTTGAATAGGATGCTGGTTAATCAACCGCACATCAAGGGCAACGTCTGATGGTGTGCCAATGAGAGAACTGCTTAAATCTTTCAGTAAACTACCTTGCACAGGCCCTGATAAGATGTTGTGTTTTACTTGTGCACGCTCAATAGATAACGTACCTTGAATGAGCGGTATTTCACCTTTATGATAGGTTAATACTACATATCCAGAAACTACCACAAACATATCTTTACCAACGTTTAAGAACAATTTATTAAACACAAGCGGTGCGTGGGCAAACGTTATATGCCCATGCTGATCATATTCAAACGTTGCACGCTGGCAACGCATAGTGCCTTTATGTAATTTTATATGCGCACCCATTACTACACATCGTTTTGCTGCAAGATCAATTTCTACTGGCACAACAGCTTCTTGTATATAGTTATACGTGGTGCCAAGCCGTATATTACCTTCCGGTAACAATAATTGCCCATATAACTTAGTATCTTTAAGCGCAGTTTTTACTTGTATGTCACCTTGACCGCGCATATCATATCCGGCACAACTGAGTATCACGGTACGTAAAAAAGGAAACATAACCGTACCTTCAAATAACGTGTGCACATTTTTGCCAGCTTTAATGGCAATAAGCTCTTTGCCTGCTTGATCAGTAATAAGCACATTACGCAAAAGTATATGCGGCGTGAGCGCAATCTCCACCACATATGGTTTATCATTAACTGCACCTTGTAATGAAAATTGCTCGTGATCAAGGTGTAACGTACCAGTGATTGCAGCTTGTGTTCCTACTTTTTCATGATGTGCTGTTGCCTTAATGGTGCCCTCAAGAGTTCCTGAAGTATCGCCTTGCACATTAATCTGAATTTCACGCGGCAACACGTGCCAATATTTAAAGGGGGCGCAGGTCAACCGTGCATCATTTTCAAAAAGCGCTTTGCCACGCTGTTCCTTTTGATACCACGTAAGCTCCCCTTTAATACGCTCAAACAGTGGGTCAATAAGCTCCAGGTCTGCATGCCAAGTGCCCTCTTGTGCATTAATTTTTGCAGCAATTTGCTCAACCAATGCCGTTTTATAGCGGCATTTGTTAATCTGAACGTTGCCCTGAATATTTTGTGACGCATTAAAAAGATCTGTAACGCGAGCGCGTACATAACAATCACCCTGAAATTCTCGTTCTTGTGCAACACCAGCATACAGCGCATTCCAATAAGAAAGTGGAAATTGCGCTTCCACATCAGCATGCACGGTGCCCGAGGGTGTGAGCACAATGTCTGCATGTTTAATAGCACACGTTTCTTGCTTATTACTTAATGCAAGCGTGCCCTGTTTATTTTTCCATGCTGCACGCAACGAGCATTGCTGATCACCTACCGGTAATTGTGGTGCAATAAGATCAATATCCACCATGCCGCCATATCCGGCATTTTCAGGATCGCGTGATATTTCCACTGCAGCGTTACCCGTAATGGCGCTTGCAAGTTGGCGATTTTTAAGCACTACGCTACCATTGGTCAGATATACCGTAGTTTTAAATTGCGTACCAATGGTGCTTGATTCCGCTTTAAAATCAAGAGAAACTGCCGATTGATGATCTGGTGTTGCAAGCGTAAGCGTTGTATGAGTTACTAATAACTTTTTAAGAGCCAGCGGCACATCTTGCTGAAATGAAACTAACTTTTGCAAGTGCTTGGTAAGCGGTACGTGACCATCATCATATATGCTCTGTGCCACCGCGCCATCTACGTGCACGTTAACTGCTACTTTACGCGTTTTTAAAAGTTCCAAATAAGAAAAGGTAAACGTACATTGCTTTGAGTGCCATTGCCATTCTGAAGGATCGTGTGCTGAAGCACCTGCATGTTCCACCACCATAGTTGGTGAGAGAAAATTAACGTGCACTACTTTGCCATACAATTTGCATTCAAGCATTTTCTCAAATGCACGCATCATACGCTGTTCAAGTAGTTGATGCACGCGTGGATTACGCCCTATAAGCCACAAGGAAATACCTATACCCACCACAAGTGCGAGCAGTACGCGCAACATAAATTTTAATATCATACACAACGTTTCCAAGTGCCATCAAAAAAATACGTACGTAAATAACTTACTGGTGAAACGCCAGAGGAGATTGCATATAACCAAGTTGCTTTATCATCGGTAATATACACCGTGCCAGCGTCAACCGTTCCTTGAGCATAGCATATAATCTGAGAATCTTTAAAAGTAATTGGTTGATCAAGATGAGTGTGTGGTGCTGCTGGTGGCCCTGAAACACCTGGCATGATGCCAAATTTAACACCCCGCGCCAAATGATACGTGCGCCCGGCACCACGTATGATATTATGCGCACTATCAAATTCAATGGTATGATCTTGACCTGTTGCCAGAGCTAATCGCTGCACGTATGTTACAAACGAACGAATATTCTCTACTTCCCAGCGCACAACATGGCGTTGCATAAACCCAAGATGGGGAACTGCAAGCATTACGATGATGAGCACAAAGGCAAGCACCATGCTTACGTATAAAAGGAGAAAGCCTGACTTATTATAATTCAACCACGGTATTTTCTTCATCAATGGTGGCAACACGCAATACTTCTTCAATGGTGGTGATTCCTTCTTTAATTTTACGTACACCATCTTGCAAGAGCAATGTCATGCCATCATGAATCGCTTGCTTTCTTATAAGCGATGAATCAGCACGTTCCACTGTAAGCTTTGCAATGTCGGAAGTCATTTGCATGATCTCAAAAATGGCAATACGTCCTTTATAGCCTGTTTGATTACATTCAGCGCAACCCTCTGGCTTATAAAACGTAATACCTTTGGCAGATGCTGGTGCTAAGCCAATTTTTTTCAATGTTTCTGCGTCAGGCGTATAGGCAACTTTACAATCATCGCAAAGTCTACGCACAAGCCGTTGCGCCATAACGGCCACAATAGAAGATGCAATTAAAAATGGTTCCACGCCCATATCAATAAGTCGCGTGATTGCCGATGGGGCATCATTGGTATGCAAGGTACTTAATACAAAGTGGCCAGTAAGTGCTGCTTGAATAGCAATTTGAGCAGTTTGTTGATCACGTGTTTCCCCAATCATAATAATATCAGGGTCTTGCCGCAAAATTGAGCGCAGTGCTGCAGCAAACGAAAGACCAATAGTATCTTTTACTTGTACTTGCCCAATGCCAGACATTTGATATTCCACAGGATCTTCAACGGTCACAATATTAACGCCTGGTTTATTAAGCGTTGATAAAATAGCGTATAAGGTGGTTGTTTTACCCGATCCGGTGGGGCCGGTTACATAGAAAATACCGTTTGGCCGTTCAATGGTCTGCATGACCACTTCCAGATCGCGTTTACTAAAACCAAGTTTATCAAGCGTTGCAAATGAACGCGTTTTATCAAGCAAACGCATAACAATACGTTCACCAAATTGCACCGGAAGCACTGAAACACGAATGTCATACGCTTTATCGGCAACTTTAATTTCAATACGGCCATCTTGTGGCAAGCGCTTTTCTGCAATATTAAGATTAGCCATAATCTTTATACGGGATGACAATGCGCCTTGCACACGCTTGGGTGGCATCATAACATCATACATAATGCCGTCAATGCGATAGCGGACTCTCAGCTCTTTTTCAAAAGGTTCAATGTGAATATCAGAAGCGCCGCGTTTAACCGCTTGTACCAATATATGATTAACCAATTTAATGATAGGAGCCTCTGCTGCCATTGCCAGAATATCTTTATCTTCAATTTCTGCAAATTCAATAGCTTCTGGGGCACCTTTTTCTTCTTCAAGCTCCTCGATCATCTCGCGAGCACCTTCAAGGGGATAATAGCGATTTATAGCATCAATAATCACCCGCTTGGTTGAAATAGCAGTTTTAGCTTGACCTTGCAACAATACGTTCAGCTCATCAATAGGCTGAAAATCTTGGGGATTGGCAGTAACAATAGTAATAACGCCATCAATCATTACTGGCACCACTTCATGCGTGCGTAAAAACTTAAGGGGAAACTCGCCGAGTAATTTAGGATCGGCCATTTTTTCCGTGATTTGAGAAAGGTAATTAACGTGTACCAAATCAGCATATGCTTGTGCAATTTGCACATCTGTTGCAAGCCCTTGTTGCTCTAAACAATCGGCAAGAGAGAGCGGCGTACCTGCAATAGATTGCCTGCAAGATTCTACCTTATCAGCAGTTACTATACCTTTTTTTATTAATATTTGGCCAATATCTCGTATTTCCATACCTGCACTCTGCTCCCAAGCTATCATATAAACAGCGGCTTGAAAGTTATCAACTTGCGCAAGAGCCGCTTCTTTGGTAATATACAAATAGTATACTTTAAAAGAAACAGTTTTGACACCTCCCCATCATTTGCCTACCACGAGAGAGCTATGCTATCACACCTTTGCAAGCAGCAGTACATTACCGTTTTTTGTATGATTACATTACTTTTGACCGGGTGCGGTGGCTCAAACAAACGCAAAAAAGCACCACGCCAACGACCAAATAAAACGGGCGTATTCTCATCTTGGACCGATTCTTATTTAAAAAATAAAGAAACCGTTGCTCAGCAAAAGGCATTACGGCAAAAAATGCGGGACGAGCTGCCAACAACTAAAATTAATGATATGACATTTGATCAACTGGTGATTGCTCGTAAATATTACGATGAACTGGGGCAGCATGATCGCGCTATTAAATGCTATGAACGTTTGCTCACACTTTCAAAAGACTCTCTACAATTAAATAGCCTACGCCTTGAACTTGCCGATAGATTCTTTGAAGAAGGCAATTTTGAAAAAGCAGGCAAATTATACACCGGCTTTTTAGAATTCTATCCCGGTAGCGATAAACGAGAGTATGTTGAATACAAAGCAATTCTTGCGCACTTTTATTTAACACTTTCAAGTGATCGCGATCAAACAGAAACTAAAAATACGTTAGCGCTCACGCAAGACTTTTTAGCGCATAAAGATATATACACCACGTATTCACAAGAAGTACAAAATATTCAAAAGCAATGTTATGAAAAATTAACGCAAAGTGAAATGAATATTTGCGCATTCCATGTGCGTCATGGTAATAATAAAGGTGCCGAGCAACGGCTTGCGTATATTAATAAGCATTTGCGCCGCCATGCACCGGAACTTGAACATGAACTACTCGCGCTTGAAACTAATGTGCACACGGCCGTAGGCTTGCCATTGCCTGATGTGCAAAATGCATTGCAACAAGACAACGTGGTACTTGCTGATAATGATACAACAAGTTCTAAAAAACACATGGCGAACCGGTTCTAATGCATGGCACTCACCCAAGACCTTGGTTCACATGGCGAAGAAAAGGTAGCACTTTGGCTCACAAAGCAAGGCTTTACCATACAAGCAATGAACTACCGCCAACGTTGCGGTGAAATTGATATTATAGCATGTAAAAATGAAGTGCTTGCCTTTGTGGAAGTTAAACTCCGCACACATGCATACTTTAATATTTCAGAAGTTATCACTCCTTCAAAACAAGCAAAAATAATAAGAACGGCGATGATGTATATAATGGAACATAAGATCTCCAACAAGGTATATAGATTTGATGTTGCATTACTCGAAAAACATACGGATAAATATAAACTCACCTATCTACCCAATGCTTTTACCCAATCGGCATATTAACTATGAATGAATTTTTAGAACGCACAAAAACTAGTTTGATTATTGGCATATGTGCAGCAGTACTTTTTCTCTATTTCCCGCCAATGGTTATAAGCGCTTTACTTATTGCCTGCGCAGGATGGATACTGCTTGATGAATGGCCAAAAATTGCACGGCATATGGGCTTTACTGGCTGGCTTCTTGCAATCTTTTATATCATTTTACCGTTTGAAGCCCTTATCTATCTTAATAGAACAAATCAACCCGCGCTTATTATGATGTGCATATTGGTGGCAAGTTGCGATATTGGCAGCTATATATTTGGTTCACTATTTGGCAAACATTTACTTGCACCTGATATTAGTCCCAAAAAAACATGGGAAGGGTTATGGGGTGGCATATTCACCACCATTATAACGTTTTATGGCATCTCTTTGTTTATGGGTTCGCAAGAATCGTTAACGTATTCTATATTTGCAGGAATACCTATTGCTTTACTTGCTATTGCCGGTGATCTATTTGAATCTTTTTTAAAACGCAATGCAGATATTAAAGATGCTGGCTCTCTTTTGCCTGGCCACGGCGGGTTACTTGACCGCTTTGATAGTCTTATTTTTGTGGTAACTTTTTATTATTATTTTTTACTTTAACTCAACATAATTGATACGAGAAATATCATGAAACATTATATAGTGTTCTCACTCATCACTGCATCTTTAATACCGTTGCCTACATTGGGCATGGACAACCAAAATAGCCTACAAAGGTTTACGGCACCCGCTCCAGCAGAAAAAGATTCGGTGCTTGTTTATCGCGACAATAGAGTTTATGTGGACATGACCAGCCAAAATGTCCTACAAAAAAAATTAAACGCACTCGCTACCGCAGAAAAAGTTTCTGTGCTTCTTAATGATGGCAGCCATGCTATGATAGAAGGTAAATTGGCTCTTGACGTGCGCGATGCTATAATCACAACAATAGGCAGCATATATATAGAAGAAGATGGTTCTGTGCAAATTACAAAATGCTTGCCTTCTCAGATCACTTTGCCCATGACAACCCCACAATCTAATACTCCATGGCATCATGGAACACTGGGCGCTGCTCTTACGTTTGGCACGGGAGCTCTTGCCGCTTATTTATTATTGAAATGTAAAGACAGCAGCGAATAACAACATATTTATGGGTGAAACTCCCCGATTCAAGTTTTGCCATATATAATCAGTAAGAATCGTGCTATTTTTTAATTTATCACTCTAGAAATTCAGCTTTTCATACGATTGATTCCTCCACGCGCCTTCCGGCCAGGTTGAGATCTTTTGTTTGCTCAAAAGACCTCAACCAAAAGAGCCTGCAAGGATAGCCATCCTTGCATATCCTGCGTTTTGGCTTTTCCTCTAGCGAACTTTTTTGAAAGTTCTAAGAGTTAAATCAAAACGGTCAAAGCCTCACAGTATCAAAGAAATTTAGAATTTGCCAATATGTTTATGATGAATGCAAGAAAAATACATGATAAACAAGAAAACATACACCTACTCACGCGCTGAAGAATAATGCAATGCACTTTTTGATAATGAATTCCTTGGCCGTTTAACCCGGACTCTTAGCACTTTTTTGAGTTCCGAAAAAGTGCGCCGGAGGAGTATTTAAACGCCGGATATATAAACCTGGAAGGTTTATGGGCCCTTTGGAATTGAAAGGGCTTTGGGCAAGCAAAGCCCGTCACTTGCCCGGGGAGGGCCGAAGCTGTAAAATATGAAATATAACTAACGGCCTTGAATTTAACTCTGCCCCTTTATTGCATAATGCATCGCTCCGGAGTAAACTTACGGCAGTAATTTATTATTCAATAAAGGAACCCCTATGAAACACTTACTCACCGCAATCTTTATGGGAACATCTTTAATAATTGCTTCTGCTTCAGCAATGGACAAAGATGACTGGGGCCATAAAGGCTATTTACTTGCAACTGTAGCAGACGATAATTTAAACATTGTTAATGCGCCTAAAGCATGGGCTCATTTATCAAAAACAGAACAACGCTTAAGGTTGGGTGCCCCTCTTACAAAGCTAACATATGAAGGTGAGCGCGAGCATCCCACATCAGTTACTGTAGATTGTGCTGAGTTAAACTTAGGCCAACAAGGCGGATCGCGACTTCGTACACTACTCACTCATGGTGCTACCTTTGCAGCCGGAGCAGCTCTCTGCTTGCTTATTACAAAGAATATGAAAAGTCCTGAATAATAACAGTAAAAAGGAATATTATGAATCACGTAACAAAATTCGCTGCTCTAAACATTTTAGTATTTACTGCACATTCCTATGGCATGCTGGCAGGCGGGGACATAGCAAGTTTTGGCTCAGTATCTCAACGAACCGTTGATCATTCAGATCGCTGTAACCCCAGGTTAACAATCGATGCATCAAATCCGTCTGTTTTTCCACCAACTGACACCAAAGAACATAAGTCTTGCGATAAACTAGCGCTGCTAAGATCAACACCACTTGATAACATAAAAGTTATAAACCTACCAGATGATTATGAACTTACTGACGGTAATAAACAATTTTTAGTACTACAACTTATGGCAGCCGAAGATGCTGTCACTGTTGATACTGAAAATCAAAGTATGCTAATTATTGATGCTTCAAAAACCTATGCCCTTTCAGATGTATCTGAAGAGGAAGATGATGAAGACATTGTTTCTTGCCCATTAGCCACACCTGTTGCAAGATTAGACCGATTACTACAAGCTGAGCCAGAAGAAATTGAATTAGTAAGCAATGGAAAACTTTATTTAGATTCACCCAAAAATAAAACGTTAGTTAGAAATAGTGCGCTTGCATTCTTTAACAACTTACTAAATACAGTCGTAGAAACCGAAGATGGTAGATTAGCTGTTGATGTTGGATCTTTAACTCTCTTGCTACGCTCTTGCCAAGCTGAAGCTTTAACAGGATCTACACCATCTGCACAACCAAGCCCTCGCAGGAAACGTATTCAAGAACTATTATTTAATAAAGTAACGCTTGTAGGAGCTACAGCAATTCTCACATGGATTGCGGCAAAAAACTTTGGGGCATCTGGCGAGTAAATTGTAATAAAGGTTAATTGGTGAAGATGCTTTACGTAAGCCTGATATGCCTTGCATTCTATGCACATACATGCAACGCAATGCTTAGTAAGCGTAAAGCATCTGTACCACAACCTACTGAAGTTGCGCCCACTGTGCAGCTGCATCCTGCAGATGATCCACTCACCCGGCAATTACGGAAAGTATTGTGCCGCGAGCCTGATTATTTTTCACAAGAAGATGATGATTATCAAGAAGACGATGCAAATGAACCGGCATTGCAAATGGTAAGTGATACTCCCACCGTGATTGCAAGCCCGCCTCTTAGAGAGACATGCGATGCGTCACCTTTCTCTGGCCAAACATCGCCCTATAATTTTGGATCACCCACCGCGCAATCGCCAGCGCCAATTGCAGCGCCAATACAACGCGCAAGGATACCGCGCAGTTTATCGGCAAGTACATTGCATAGCTCTACAAACTCACTTAGTGATAAAGTGAAAGATCTTGTGCGGCAATCAGGATGCAAAGCATGCACCGAGACCTATCACGGCAGAAATGAACTTGGCCTTGCAGTTGAATGGCTTGCAACATTACCAGCAGAACAAATCCAATTTAGGGGCGGCAACTTAGACGCACGTCAAGAAGAACAATTACTTGGTTTATTAAGATCTCTTTCAAAATCAGTTACAACAAATAGTAGGACTGATGATGATACTGAAAAAATATTCGTAGATCTTAGTATACTCAATTATTTGCCGCAATTAGCTATTGCAGCACCAACACCGCATACACCGGAACCAAAACCAGAAGTATCTCTTGCAGAACTTAATGCGCGCCATTTGTTTACAATAGAGCCTGCAAATATTCTTTTAAAGAAAGATGGTCAAGTACAATCAACAACTTTGGCGCAAAAAACACTCGCACGAGATTTTATATTGCAAGCTCTCCATGCTATTTCTGTAAAAGAAGATGGCAATTTGATAACTCTCTATATTGATCTTGATCACATGCCAAAAGATACCAAAGTGCCCGGAACACCACCCACAAAAAGTATTAGGCGAACAACTAAAAACGGAGACAACCTTCCATTGGTGACAACATCTGAATCAACAAGAACACATATACCCACAAGCGCGCCAAAAGCTGTGCCGCAAACTAATTTGATTGCGCACTACGCGCCGAGCGTGCTCAAAGGGGCCAGCCTAATTGCGCTTGGTTATTTATTTGCACAGTTCATGCATAAATAAACTTTATTATAAAAGCCCAATTATTGCCTTTACCTTTTGCAGTTATTTACACTAAAAGTAACTTGTCTTAGGAAATAAAGGGCTTATATGAAGAAACTAATTTTTGCTGTATTTTGTGCATGCACAGTCATTAATCACGCAAGTTCAATGGATAAAACTCAGCAAATCATGAGCACAAATTACACTCCACTAGAAAAAGATACGCCAGTTATTGTTCTGGATGCAAATATACTTGCAGCAGCACGTGACCACAGGCAAGCTCGGTTACTTATTGCCCGGCAAACAGCAACCAATTTTGCCACAATACTCGGTGGCGTTGAAACACTCATTAAAGAAATGCGTGCAGAAAATCAGCGCCATGAAGTTGCTGAATAAAAAAATCTAAATTATACTCATGCACAGATTGTATTCACGTAACCTTAAATCTACAGGGTCTAATATGCTCTACAAAAAGGTTGTTTTCTATACTACCATCTCTCTTATTGCACAGCATCCATTTGCTGTATCGGCAATGGATAGTCACTCAGAAAAAGAAATTGCGAGCAGAAACGCTGCCACCCTGTTTTCATTATATCTTAACCTCAATCAGCCCCGCGCTGCATCATCATCTATTACTCGCTCTCAAAGCGATCTTAAGCTTATAAACGCTGCAAAGCTCAATGACCTTGGAGAAGTACTTAGAAGTCTACAGTTACATGCTACAATGAACCCTCAAGGCGCAGATACAACGGCACTTATTGAAGCCTGTAAGCATAAGGATAATAATGAAGATTTAGTAGCATTTTTACTCTTAAATGGCGCAGACCCCAACCTGGTTGATGCACAGGGGCGCGCTCCGCTGCATTTTGCAGCCCTCTCTAATCATACAACAGTACTTGATAAACTTAAAAAAGCAGGCGCTAAGCTAGATGCTCAGGATGCCGAAGGCAATACGCCCTGCCACGTGGCGTCACGCAACCAAGTGATCAATGCATACTACTGGCTTTCTGAGTCAGGAGCAAATTTGAATGTAAGAAATAGAAGAGGATTAACGCCTTTGCATGAAGCTGTGCTCGGCACATGCATCTGCTCATATGCAGGATTGCCCAAATGCGGCGCAAGCCTTGCTGTAACATCTCATGCGTCTGAATTACCCCAGGCACCATTGCCTGCAGGATCAACAGTTTTCCACGCATCAGTAACTATACCTATATTTAATAAAACCATGCAAAGATCTTTTATTGCACAAAGCTTATTCCCTGACGATCTCGCTCAAATTATAACTGGCCTATTGAAGTCACCAAACAAAGAAATGGCAAAAATTGGGCAAAGCGCTTTACAAGAAAGAGCGGCAAATTTGCAAGAAATACTGCGTAAACAGGATGCAAATGGTCATACAGCATACATGAAAGAAACAAGCTATAATGCAAATAATGTGCCATCACCTGATACGTTTCTGGACCCTGCAGCGTATGAGTTGCATTTTGAACCATTTGTAGCAGCACTAAGAACTAATACAATGCATACTTTACCTCAAAACAACGTATTTAAAGTAGCTTATGAACACGCGCTGCCTAAACCGGAAGAGAAGAAAACTTTAGGGGCTGCAGTAGTTAGCGCTGTAAGCGATAATTGCGTTATTTGCTAAGAATCATAAGAATAAGACGTGCAACAAAGTATGCACGCCTTATTAGTTCTTATAAGTATTAGTTTGGCGGTATTGAAACGCTCATTAAAAAAATGCGAGAAGAAAATCAAAAAAACCAATAAGCTCAATAAAAATTGGCTTACTTGGTTAATCTTCTGTTAGTCCGATATTGCATCAGTAGATCACGCATCTCTGGTTTACTCCATACGTGTGTTGCCTCTATCGGCGTATAGCGTTGGCCAGTTGATTGGCCAATAAAACTAGTAGCCGCATCGGGTGAGCAACCAGCATTAAGGCATATAAGCGCATCATCAACCGAGTTATTGCGCACTGCCATGAGTAATCTGTCTGGCAATACTGTTTTGCATTCAACTCTTTCTTGTGCTTCCAAAACGCCTTCAACATTGGTTGAAGTCCTTATCACTTTCTCTAATTGCGCTTGGTCAGATGATAGCAAATACTTGCCTAAGGCAACACCTGCTGCCATAGTGCCAACTATAAATACCGGCGGTGATTGCAATACACTGGTGAGACTATGATCATCCATTGCCTTGAGAGATTGCAATGGCATGCAGATATTCATTATTACTAAACCAGATAGCGCAAGATGTTTTTTCATATAATGCTCATGTAAGTTAAAATGGTGAATCACACGCTCTATTACATATCTGTAAGAGTATACCTTTTTATTCACGCAAAACAAATTGGCTTTTTAAAACAGTTTAATTTCAACTTGATAACGCAAAACATAACGGCTATTTCTTTAAATAACTCACTAATGCATCTTGCGCCACACGTTCCTCCGTGCTCTTTTGCATATTCTTAACTGTCACCATGCGGTCTTGCTGCTCCTGCTCACCAATCAAAATAACATACGCTGCGCCAAGCTTATCCGCTTTACGCAATCTACTTTTAAGTGATCCATCAAATAATACTTCTGTGCATATTTTTGCTGCATAGAGTTCATCGGCAAGAAGCAATGCAAGCCCTTGCTGCGGTGCATCAAGCGGAATAATCACGTTAAGCGCTGGCAGTTGCGGCAACGGCAAGCGATCAATAATTGGTTCCAGTAAGAGCATTAAGCGCTCAATGCCAAATGCTGCACCAAGCGACGGTTGATCTTCTTTGGCACCAAGTTCTTTTGCAAGTGAATCATATCTCCCGCCCCCACAAAATGCATTCTGCGCGCCCAAATTGCCCGAGACAAATTCAAATACTGTTTTGCCATAATAATCAAGACCTCGCACGAGGGACGGTTTAATTGAATAGGCAACAGAAAGTAAATTTAAATTACGTTGTAATTCTTGCCATTCAGTGTTACATGTTGAGCAAAGATGATCAAGAAGTACTGGTGCTTGCGTATACAGTTCTTGGCATACCGGGTTTTTGCAATCAAATACGCGCAAGATATTTTTTTCTTTGCGTAACGTACAGTTTGCACAGAGCTTATCTTGCACCGTATTTAAAAATGTATAGAGCGTTTGTTTAAAACGATCACGGTCACCATGACAGCCCAAAAAGTTAATAATAAGCGCATACGAATCAAGCATAAATGTTTCAGAAAACAACCTATCAAGCATAGTAAGAAATTGCGCGTCTTGCGCTACTGCGTTGGAACCAATAACTTCTAAGGTTATTTGGTTAAATTGGCGGTAACGCCCTTTCTGTGGCCGCTCATAGCGGAACATTGGCCCACATGAAAATACCTTCCATGGCGTGGTGCTCACGCCATTCTCAATAAAAGCGCGTACAATAGGCGCGGTGCCTTCTGGGCGCAAGCAAATGCGATCTTTATCTTCTGCTGCTTCAAGCAAAAACATTTCTTTAGAAACTACATCTGTTTGCTCACCCAGCGAACGTACAAATAAATCTAAAGGTTCAATGATAGGGGTTGCAATTTCATGGAAATGATAATACTGTGCATGGGTGCGCACCGTACTGACTATATAGTTAAATAACGTCATATCCAGGAAATCTTGGGTCCCTTTAACTTTTTGTATCATTGTATCCTTTATACTATTTTTTTAGGTTCCAGTTGCCGTAGCAAATAAAGTGTATAAATTAAGTATATACAATTCATACATTCTTAAAAAGGAGAAATCGGTGAAACCACAACTACGTATCTTGCTTGTATGCCTTACTGCTGCATGCACCCTGCATGCACGCAGAGATGCTACTTTGGGCGATGACTCATTTGGTCAAACGTTTTTTACCATTCGCCCAGAATTCCAAACTCCTTTTCCTGAAAAAACTAGCTTAGTACGTGATAGAACCCTTGCGCGCTGTGAAGGCATTGAAGGAGCGTTCCAAGTAGTGCCGCTTGGTGGCAGATCGGCAAAAGCTGGCGACCTCATGAAATATTTTTCACCCTATCCCAAAACAGAATTAATTGTAGATTCGCTACCCCCTGGCACTGATCAGACTGATATTGATCGTGATATTAATCCCGTGCATTTTGGCATTCGCTATACGGCAAACGGGCAAGTTACCGGCACGCCAGCGCGCTATCGAACCACGCTTAAAATACGCCCTCAGCGCAGTGTTGGTGGCATAGGCTTTACGTATAAACAATATATTGGCAGAAAGTGCAATCCTTGCAAAAAATGGTTTATAGAAGTTTCTGGGCCCGTGCTTTTTGTGCGCAACAAAGTAAATATCACGGAGACAAACACGCAAGTCACCGGGTTTCCTGTCCCCGGTAGTGCTACTGACATGACGCAAGCATTTATGGGCAACTTGCCTGTGTTTACCATTCCTGCAAACACCAATACACCAATGCTCTACGGCAAAATTAATGATAACAGTAGCGATGGCATGAAAGATGTAGGATTTGATGTAGAAATTAAATTTGGTGTTGACACTATCATGTCTGAGTGCTTTCATTTTGATGGTTATTTTGGGTTACACGTTCCTGGCAGCACCCGGCCCAAGGGCGAATATCTATTTGAAGCAATCGCGGGGTTTAACCAACATTTTGGATTTATGATTGGTGGAGCAACTGCAGTGCAAGTTTGGCAGGATTGTGATCGCAGCCTTACTTGGGAGATTGAATCGGTAAGCCAATATTTTGTGCATAACGTGCAAGTGCGTTCATTTGACTTAATCAACCGCGCATGGAGCAGATACATGCTTGTTCGTGATGCCTCCGGAGTTATTGTGCCTGGCATCAACGTGTTTACTCGCCAAATGAAAGTAAATCCGCGCTTTAGCTTTGATGTGAACACTGGTATTGTTTATAACATTGAAGGCAAATTCCAAGGTGAATTCGGGTATAACTTATACGCACGTCAAGGAGAGCGCGTGCGATTAGTTGATAGATTTCCCAGCGGACTTGCAACAGTTGGTTTTAATGACGTAACGTTATTACCCGATCCTACTACCATCACAAGAAAATCTGATATTGGCGATAATGGTGAAAATTTACCCGCACCAGGTCAACCAGGAGCACTACCAAATGAAACAATCTTTGAACATAATTTAAATTTGCTTTCAGCTTCACACCCTGCAGCACTTTCTAATTTGGTATATTTTTCACTTGGCTATCAATGGGATAACTTAAACTTTCCTGTGTGTGCAGGGCTTGGCGCTTCATATGAAATTTCGGGGAAAAATACAGCGCTAACTCGTTGGCTTGTTTGGGGTAAATTCTGCGTGTCGGTATAATAAAAATAAAGGCTGAAACAGTGAAAAAATATTACCTACTATGTGTTCCACTTCTTTTCACGTATGTGATTACTACTAAAGCTGCATGTGCAAATGATGAATTTGGGCATACCTTTTTTTCAGTACGCCCAGAATATCAATCTGAATTTCCCATAAAAAATAGTTTACTGCGCAATCGCGCAAAAGTTCGTTGCGAAGATGGTGTGGATGCCGCATTTGAAGTAGTGCCCTATTATGGCCAGTCAAATAAAGGCGATAACCTCATGAAGTTTTTTGGACCAAGTGCCAAAACAGAATTAGTTGTTGATTCAAATCCACCAATCGCAGGCCAGACCGGTATTGATCGTGATATTAACCCCATTCATTTTGGGATACATTATACGCTTGATGGTACATTAAATGGTGCTCCCGGGCGCTATAAAAGTACTATTCAATTTTTGCCTGAGCGTACCGTATTTGGCGTTGGCTTAACCTACCGCCAATACTTTGGTAGACCAGCAAGCACTTGTGATAAACAATGGTATTGGGAATTTTCAGCACCAGTTCTTCACGTGCGCAACAAGGTTAATTTAACCGAAGTGTGTGATTGCGCAGTACGCCGAGGATTCCCTGCTCCTGATAGTCCAGTGAACATGATAGAAGCATTTTCGGGAACACATCGATTTCTCACCACAAATGAAACAATGAACTTTGGTTTGATTAATGATACTAGCAGCGAAGGCATGAAAAAAACTGGTGCAGAAATTGAACTAAAACTTGGTTACGATTTTTATAACACGCAACAATTACTGTTTGATATGTATATTGGCCTTATGGCACCCATTAATAGAATACCGAGTGGCGTACAATTATTTGAAGCAGTTCCTGGATATAACAGGCATTTTGGCCTAATGTTTGGTATGGGCACTGGCGTATTATTATGGCGTAACGATGATCATATGATTAGTTGGATAATTGAAACTAATTTTCGCTATCTCATTAAAAATACACAAACACGTTCTTTTGATTTAATTGCACGGCCTTGGAGCAGATACATGATTGTGCGTAATCCAAATGGCACGTTTAGCCCAGGCATAAATCTTTTTACACAACCTATGAAAGTGCAACCGCGTGGTAGCTTTGATATGAACATTGGCTTTGTGTATGATACGCGTGCGGGCATAGAATTTGAACTTGGTTATAACTTTTATGCACGGCAAGCAGAGAAAGTGTGCTTAGTTGATGATTTTCCCACTGGTTATCAAACAGTAGGATTTAATCCAGTTACGTTACGCCCTGATACCAACATAATTACCATCACGAGCAATATTGCAAGTAACGGTTGCCCGCTACCAGCGCCAGGACAACCAGGTTTTATTCCCGGATCAACAATAACTGAGCAAGATTTAAATTTACTTTCTGCAAGCCATCCTGCATATACAGCAAATCAAATATATCTTTCTCTTGGATCTATTTGGAATATGTATGAAAATCCGCTTGTTGTAGGTTTTGGTGCATCATATGAATTTTCAGGCAAAAATACAGCTCTCAATCGATGGCTTGTATGGGGAAAATTTGTTATCTCTATCTAGAAAGCTTTATACAAAGGCTCTTGATTCAAATGAGCCAGCAGGGTGTAGCATTTTAAAAAATTTGATAGTATTATACTTATAGAATGCATCACCTTGAAGCGGTGATGTAAAAAAATTGGTGAGGCAAGTCTAAAAAAACATTAAAAAAAACAACCTCACAAATTGTGCTAATTGCATGGTATAACACTGCTAATTTTAATTGAATTAACAACATTTTTTTAAATTACAGGATAGCACGTTCAAAAAAGTTTTGTTATTTTTTTATCAAATAATTGACTTAGAGCTGTTAAATATGATAGAAAAATTATAGATGGAATGATGTAGAAAATTTAGTGATTAGTAAAGGAGGATACTTTTAAAAATTAAACCAGGTATAGTCACACCTGAATAAACGTGCTAATTAATTTTATGTAGGTTTGTGAAGTGGTATCTTATAATTACATTAAAAGGAGGAGCTTATGAAAAAGCACCTTATCCTTTCGTTACTAGTGGCAAGCGCGTTAGCGTTTAACGCACAAGCGCTTGATACAGACCGAGATCTCTTTAAAGGGGATGACGTCTACGGACAAACATTCTTCTCTGTTCGCCCAGAATTTGAATCAGCTTTCCCAGAAAAAACTGTAGGTTTTCGTGATCGCGCAAAAGCACGCTGCGACGGCCATGGCGGCGCGTTTCAATTTGTGCCATTTGGTGGTAGATCTACAAAGTCTAAAGACTTAATGAAATACTTCTCACCTGGTGGACAAACAACATTGGTGGTAGACTCAAACCCAGACTTCCCAGTTAACGGTATTGGAAGTCAATCTGATGTTCAACGCGATATTAATCCAATACATTTTGGTATTAATTATACACTAAATGGCGAACCGGGTGGACCAGCAGGCAGATTCCGCAGCGTTATTCAATTCCGCCCAGAACGTACCGTTGGTGGTTTAGGTATTACCTATCGCCAATATGTAGGCAGAAACTGCGATTGCGATGACAGAACATGGTGGTTTGAAATTTCAGCACCAATTCTTCATGTGCGCAACAAAATGAATCTCACCGAAACATTGATCACCACATCTGGTGAGCCCGTAGATGGTGGTGGCATTTTAAGCCCTGCAAATATGACAGAAGCATTTACCGGTGCTGTTGAATTCTTCGGTACAGGCACAAGAATGTCATTTGGTCTCATTAATGATCTAAGAGATAATAACAATCAAACATTTGATGGCATACAATCACCAAAAAGTGCAATGCGCGCTTGGGGTTCTGATATTGAACTTAAATTAGGCCGTGATTGGTATACTAGTGATTGCGTATATATGGGTGGCTATGTGGGCCTTCATATTCCTGCAAGCAGAAAACCTAATGGTCGCTATGTGTTTGAAGCAATTCCTGGATTTAACCAACACTTTGGTTTTATGACTGGTTTACTTGCTGGTGTGGAAATCTGGAGAGATTGTGACCGTTCATTAAGTTGGGAATTTGAAACTAACCATCGCTTCTGGATACAAAACACACAAGTACGTTCATTTGATTTAAAGAACCGCCCATGGAGCCGTTACATGATTGTGCGTAGAGAAGATGGTGAGATTGCTCCAGGTATCAACATGTTTACACGCCAAATGAAAGTACACCCTCGTTATAGCTTTGATATTAACACTGGCCTTGTATATGGCAACGACTGCGGGTTCTCTGCAGAACTTGGTTATAACTTCTGGGCTCGCCAAGGTGAACGTGTTAAATTGAAAGAACCATTCCCTCCTGCTAATCTTGGTCTTGTTGGTTTTGATGATGAGGGTAACATTGATCCAGACTTCATCAATAGATTAAGCAATATTGGTGATAATAATACAGGTGCTAACTATCCTTTAATAACACTACCTGATTCTGGAATTCGCCCACAAGATCTTAACTTGCTTTCTGCAGCAGCACCTGCTTGCTTAAGCAACACTATCTACGGTGCTCTTGGCTATGCTTGGGATGATCGTTGCTATCCATTATTTGTAGGCCTTGGCGGTTCTTATGAATTCTCAGGCAAAAACACTGCACTTAATAGATGGTTAGTTTGGGGTAAATTTGGCGTTTCTATCTAAGCGTTTGCTTAGAAATGTTTAGAAACCTAAACTTTTTTGAGAAGTCCTTGCCCCTCGGCAAGGACTTCTTTTAATTTAAAAGGAGCTTTTCCATGAAAAAAATATTTTTCTCAGTACTAACAATTGCTTTAATTGCAAACGTATCTGAAATATATGCAATGAAGAAAATAATAGAAAAAAAAGCCCCCGCTGAGACGAAAAAACAAGAACCACCTCCTACAGTAAAACCAACGACTCCAGCAGCAAAACCGACTACTCCGTCAGCGCCAGCTGCTAAGCCAAGCACACCGGCAACATCAGGACCACTTTCTAACGCGGCTGCAGAAGGAGAGCTGGTAAAAGTAGAAGACGCAATTGCAGCAGCAGTGGGAGCTGCATCTGGAAATGATAAAGCTGTAATAAAAACGAGAATCGTTAAAGCTGCACAAGCTGCTGCTTAAAAAATAGGTATCATGTAGCTTATTTTGGAGACTCAGGAAACTGAGTCTCTTTTTTTTGGTAGAGTGCTATACTTAACGCAGACTACGTCTTTATACACAACTTGATAGCTTACTATACAATCATGCTTCTCTATCCATTCATCCTGCCGCGCCCGCCGTCCTTCGACAGGCTCAAGATGAGCGGACTTACGCAAGGTTGGGCTGGTCGAAGGATATGAGCGTTAAAACTTAAGGAGAATAATATGTTACCAGCAATCTTAGTTACCGGCGGAGCAGGCTATATAGGCTCACACACTGCACTCTTACTTGCGCAACTTGGTTATCAGATTATTATTGTTGATTCTTTTAAACACAAGCAACATTTTAACCCTTCGTGGGCAACCGTTATAGAACAAGATATTGGTGATAGAAAAGCACTGGATGCTCTTTTTGCAACACACAACATTAAGGCTGTTATGCATTTTGCAGCAAGCATAGAAGTGGGTGAATCGGTAAAAAATCCTGCACTATTTTATGAAAATAATGTGAGTAATACTATTGGCTTATTACAAGTAATGCTCAATCATGGCGTGAATAAAATTATCTTCTCCTCAAGTTGCGCAGTATTTGGCAACCCAGAAGGCTTAACATTACATGAAGAACATCCCAAACGGCCTTTAAGCCCGTATGGCAGCACCAAATATATGGTGGAAACTATTTTAGAAGATTTTCATAAGGCTTATGGCCTTGAATATGTAATATTGCGTTATTTTAATGCAGCAGGTGCTTGGCCAGAATTTGGCCTTGGTGAACAACATGAACCAGAAACACATATCATACCGCTTTTATTGCGCGCGGCGTTGCAACGCAAGCCGTTTACCGTATTTGGTACTGATTATCCTACGCCAGATGGCACTGCATTGCGCGATTATGTGCACGTGCGCGATATTGCACAAGCACACGTACTTGCCTTTAAACATTTAGAAAAAGGCAGGCCTTCTGATTCATTTAATTTGGGGACGGGTAATGCAATTTCTGTAAAGCAAATGCTTGAGGCGGTAGAGCGGGTAACGCACACACAAGTGCCCGTTGTGTGGGGAGAGCGCCGAGCAGGAGATCCTGCACGCTTGCAAGCAGCTCCAGAAAAAGCACATATGATATTGAATTGGCATCCACAATATTCTGAGATTGATTTTATCTTGCAATCAGCGCTTGCTTTCCACACAAATTTACCTTTAAAGCATGAACCGATGCGTGAAATTCTTAGAAGCTAAAGCGAAGTGTAGAATACTCAAAAGTAACAAAAAATGGCCGTCATTTAAGACGACCATTTTTTGTTTGTTTTAACTGAGAAGCTTATTTTTTAAAGCTTACTTTCTAGCTTGTTTTCTTGCGGCATTATCTGCTGCAATACGTGCCAAACCAGTAAGTTTTTTAGGTTGAGTTTTAGTAGTAGCTACAGATTCAGTTTCTTTAGTTGCAGTAACTGAATGAATAACTGGTTCTTGAGCTGCTGGTTGTTCAACTTGCGCTACTGGAGCTACTGGTTGTTCAACTGGAGCTACAACCGCTGGTTGTTCTGCTACTGGAGCTGGTTTAACTACAGCTTGACCTAAAACTCGTTCAACTACTACTAGAGTCTTTGGTTCAGCTGCAGGAGCAACTGTTTTTTCAACAATTGTGTTTACAACTGGAGCTACTGGAGCTACTGGTTGTTCAACTTGAGTTGCTGGAGCTGGTTGTTCAACTGGAGCTACTGGAGCTGCTGCTGTTCCTGTTGTATCTTGTGGATTTACAGTAATAGCTTTAGGAGCTCTGTACACATCCCATACAATTTTACCGCCCATTACAACAAAACCTGCAGTAAAACCTGCTTTGATTAATTGCTCAGGCGTAAAATTAGACATGCTCGTTGGAAGAGTTGCTAATATTGCTGAACCAATGTTCTTCAAACCTTGAAGTGCATACGCACCATTAGCTTTTAAAGAATCAAATCTTCCTGCAACAACTTCTACAACTGGAGCTGTTTCAGCTGCAGTTGCTACTGTTGTTACAACAACATCCGCTTCAAGAGCTGGCATGTCAGCGAAATCCATTGCAAAACCTGCAAACGGAACTGATAGTAATGTAACCAACAAGGTTACTTTAGAGAGAGAGTTCATATAGGACCTCCATTTGGTAATATGTTAACGACTTCTCACTTGTCTATATCTAGATTACAGGATATAAAAATAATGTCAATATGTAATATTTAATTAATTTTACCCTTATTTCCTGTCTTCTTTATTACTTTTTTGATCTTCACGAAGTCTATGAACCCCATGCTTGCTAACAGGCATATTCAATATTTTATACCCTATAAAGAGCACTACAGGGGTAATAGCCGCCGCAATTGATATGTGGGGATGATCAGCGATAAACGCTTTAACTCCTTCAGGAGTGCGTTTTTCAGCCCAATTTAGGGTATTATAAGCCGCATTAGAGATTGTAGTGCCGGCAGCCACTGCTTTCTCTGAAGCTGCAGCATAGGCCTTATGTGTCTGCGCTCCAGCAGCCTTATATGCACAAGCAACACCATCTGAGATTACGCCATACGCGTTGCCAGCTTTTTCTGAAGCTACACCGTAGGCATTACCTACTTTCTCGGCAACTATACCAGAGAGCTCAGAAGCTTTACCTGAGGTTGCTTTGACTGCTGATTTTAGGCTATCGCGCCCTTTAGTAAGGTATTCAGTAACTGTTTGGCCTGCTTTCTCAGCCCATGCTGAGTTATCTTGAGCAAAACCAGTAGAAACTGATCCAGCCATAATGAATGCGCATGCTGCGACTTTAAGGGAATTGGTCATTTAAGATCCTCCATTGAGATTGATATAACCTACTCCTGAGTATACTTAAATGACCCAAATTGTCAAAAAGGGCCGCACTCGGCAGCCCTTAATTAACTGTATTAACTCTGTAAATATTCTAATAGAAACATTAGATCATCGCGCGCCCGAGTATTCGTAAGAATACGAAGGGACCCAGCGCGATTTACTGTCCATGGCATTTCTTATATTTCTTGCCAGAGCCACAATGGCACGGGTCATTGCGCCCCACCTTATCTTCATCACGCACTATAGGGCCAGCAGGTTCTTGTGGGCCTTCGCTTGCTACCATTTTAAGGTCTTCAAGCTCTTGCTCACGGCGCTGCTCAATAGCATGCGCATCAAAACGAGCAAGATCTATATGGAATAAACGGTGCACCACGTCCCAACGAATCTGACGCATCATATCTTGGAACATATAAAAGGCTTCTCGTTTATATTCTATAAGAGGGTTCTTTTGGCCCCAACTACGCAAATTAATACCTTCTTTAAGATGATCAAGGTTGAGCATATGCTGCTTCCATGCCTGGTCAATGGTTTCTAGCATGAGCCATTTTTCTGCATTCTCAATCATATCTTGCGGTTGGCTGCCTCTATGGAGCTCATACTTCATGAGCAAGAAATCAGCAAGCGCATTTTCAAGTTCGTCACTCGTTGCTGCTTTACCCACTTCAGCTTTAATTTCTTCAAGCGGCAAACCAGTTATCGCTTGCACCATGCCAAGTATTTTATCTACTTGTTCGGTTGTCACTGCACGAGTTGGGCAACACACTTCTATCATGCCCTGCACAGCACCAATGAGCATGTCACGCACTAAAGCGTACATATTCTCATCGCCCTCAAGCACGCTGCGGCGATAGCTATAAATGACAATACGTTGTTGGTTCAAAACATCATCGTATTCTAATAAATGCTTACGAATTTCAAAGTTATGTTTTTCAACTTTTTCTTGAGAACGTTCAATAGTTTTTGAAATGAAACGAGATTCTATTGTTTCATCTTCGGTCATACCAACACGCTCCATATTCTTTTTGATAGTGTCACCCGCAAAAATGCGAATAAGATCATCTTCCAAAGATATATAGAATCGTGATTCACCAGCATCGCCTTGACGGCCAGAACGGCCTCTCAACTGATTATCAATACGGCGTGATTCGTGGCGCTCTGTGCCAAGCACGTATAAACCGCCTGCCATTTTTGAATCAGGTGTAAGTTTAATATCGGTACCACGGCCTGCCATATTAGTGGCAATTGTTACACGCCCTGGCTCACCTGCATACTGAATAATTTCAGCTTCACGTTCATGCTGTTTTGCATTGAGCACTTCGTGCGGCACGCCAGCGGCTTTTAATATGTGTGATAATAATTCAGACGTTTCAATAGCAATAGTACCAATAAGCACAGGCTGGCGCTTGAGATGCCGCTCTTTAATATCTTGTGCTATTGCTTTATATTTTGCATTTTTAGTAAGGAAAATTAAATCAGCTTGATCAATACGTGCAAGCTGCTCATGTGTTGGCACTGAAATAACATCAAGTTTATAAATCTTATGGAATTCTTCTGCTTCTGTTGCTGCAGTACCGGTCATACCAGCAAGCTTTTTATATAATCTAAAGAAGTTTTGTAAGGTGATGCTTGCAAGCGTTTGGCTTTCACGAGCCACTTTTACTGCTTCTTTTGCTTCAAGCGCTTGATGCAAACCATCTGAATATCTACGGCCACTTAATATACGGCCCGTAAATTCATCCACAATTAATACTTCCCCATCGCGCACCACGTAATCAACATCTATTTTAAAGAGCGTATTAGCGCGTAATGCTTGCGTAATGTGATGAAGCAAATTAAGATTCTGCACTGCATAGAGATTATCAATACCAAGAGCAGCTTCTACTTTATCGTTACCAGATTCAGTCAATTGCACGGAACGTGCTTTTTCATCAATTTCATAGTCTTCAGTTTTCACCAAACGGCGCACTACTTTATCTGCTTTTTCATAAAGATCGCTGCTTGCATCGCCCCCACCAGAAATAATAAGTGGCGTACGTGCTTCATCAATCAAAATGGAGTCAACTTCATCAACGATCGCATAATTTAGATCACGCTGTACATAATCTGAAAGTTTGTGCTTCATGTTATCGCGCAGATAATCAAAACCCAACTCATTGTTGGTAGCATACATAATATCTGCTTGATACACTTCTTTGCGCTCTTCGTCAGACATATCATGCTTGAGCGCAGCACACGTGAGCCCTAACGCAGTAAAGATTTTACCCATCCACGCAGCATCACGATTGGCCAAATAGTCGTTAGTGGTCACCAAGTGAGCACCTTTGCCAGGAAGCGCATTAAGATAGAGTGGAAGCGTTGCGGTGAGCGTTTTACCTTCACCAGTTTTCATTTCTGCAATTTTGCCTTGATGGAGCACTATGCCACCCATGAGCTGTACGTCATAATGACGCTCGCCAAGAACTCTGCGCGCAGCTTCTCGCACCACGGCAAATGCCTCTGGCAGAAGATCATCAAGAGTTTCACCTTGCATTAACCGTTCGCGAAATTCATTTGTTTTTGCTTTAAGCTGCTCATCAGAAAGCGCTTTAATTGACGGCTCAAACGCATTTATTTTATCTACAATGGGTTGGAGTTTACGTAACTGACGGGCATTATTAGTGCCCAGAATTTTGGCCAAAAGAGCTGTTATCATGTATGGTTCCTTATCAAATATATACCCTCCTCCAAAAGGCGTTTATTACCTTTTAAAAGATAGTATATCAGATTTAAGGCAAGATAACACAAAAAGGGCCTGATAACAAAATTGCATCAAGCCCTCTTAGTTTAAAACACATAACAAATAGTTAATTATTATTAATTGCCTGTGTCATATTTGGCACGTTCTACAGGATCTGAAAGCACTGCATATGCTTCATTAAGCTCCATAAATCGTTCTTGTGCTTTGTCTTTATCCGCCTCCGCTGCTTTATCAGGGTGAGTTTGTAACGCTAAATTTCGGTATGCTTTTTTGATATCTGCCGTAGATGCCGTTTTTGCCACACCAAGGACTTCATAATATGAGCGTATTGGTTTTCTTGTACCATCAACTCGTGGTGTCATGGCATTCTTTACTTTGGCATATAAATTAACAATCTCTCGTTGCAAATCTGGCATACCACTACCAGCATCGAAATAAAAATGATACAATTTTCTGAGTTCAGCGTTTACGTCTTGCTGTAACCTGTTTAACATCATTGCTTTTTGATTGGCATCAGTAAGCCCAGTCAATGTTTGCATTCTATCCCGAATGTTATCAATAAAAATGAGAGCTTTTGGTTGCATGACATCTTTAAATTTCTGCCGCTTTTCTGCGCGCACTTTCAGCACGCCCGGCAAAGTTTCCACATAATAATCAAACAAATCAAGATGTCTTTGCTCTACGCCTTTCACTCTTGCAGCTCGCGCTTTAAGAGCTAAAATAGTGTCTGCTTCTGGCGCTATATAAGCCAATGCCATTAATTTATCCAATTCTGACATATCACCAAATAACATTTCTTCTTGATATTTAGCTATTTCTTGTGCAGTTTGCGGCTTTGCCACAACAATTGCAGTTGTTTTAGGAGCTACCGGTGCCGCAACAACGGGCTTTTTAGGCTCCGCAGCGGGCTGTGCAGCGGTTAATTGAGGGACGCTTGGTGCTTGCGCTGCCGGCGTTGGTTTTGGCTGAAGCCTACGTAACGCTTGAATTTTTGTAATTCCAGATACCGCGAGTATCGAAATTGCGATCACCATTATTTTATTCATGTTTCTTCCTTTTTATTATTTTATTAAAATAAGTCAATTTATTTAGCTAGCGGTAATGTATCAGCCTTATCTGGCAATGCAGCAAAACGATCATCCCAAACTTTGCCTTTGAAATCAATTGAATTCAACATTTCAGTAGTAAATGCTCGTGCATCTTCTTTATTACCCAGCGAAACAGCTGCATTACTCAAAAGTTCAAACGCCTTGATGAGAGCTGCTTTAATTTCATTCTTTTGTGCATCTGAAATAGTCACTACAACCGTTTGTCCGAGGCGAGGTCGCACTATTAGTTCTTGTTGTTGCTGTGCTGCACCACTCACAGTTTTTTGTTCAGATGGGGTAAGTCTTCTTAATGCATGAACATTACCTACGCTTATTACAGCTAATATTACTGCTAAAGTTGTTAGTAATTGTTTCATAGTTTTCCTTTATATAATTTATTTTGCTATTCGAATTCTAGGTAAAGTTTTCCCAGTTGCAGCTTCCACTTGTTTAACAATGTAAACAAACATTTTAGTATCCCAATCAAGATTATGCGCAACTAAATAATTATTAAATTCGTCATAAAAATTATCCGCGGTCCATGCTTTTGCACGATTTACAATATCGTCTATATCAGCCTGTGTAAACTCTCTTTTGAGCGCTTCTTTTTTTAATAACTCATTAAATGCAGGATCAAACGTTACATCAGGGCGTATTGCAATATACATTTGATATACGTCAGCCGTTTTTTTGTGGCGTGCTGCAGCTAATAAAAATGCTTGTTCTTCAACAGTAAGAGCTCTTTTGGGTGCTTGTGGTAATTGTGCAAGAAATTGCGCCTTAGAAGGTAAAGCTTGTATTTGAGGATCTTGTTCTACGCCAACGATTGCTTTGCGCAAGACCTCTATTGTGGCCATTGCATCTTCTCTATTTGAACCCAATATTGGATGCTTTAAAAGGCCTTCAATCCATTGCTCTCTTAAACCTTTTACTTCTTCTTGCATTACTTCTTGCACAATGGCGTCTATATTGGCAAGAGGTGTTGTTTTTGGAGCAGCCGCAGGTTTACTTGGCGTTTTTACGGGTGCTGCAGGTTTTTGCACAGGCGCTACCGGTTTTTGTGCAGGTGCTGCAACTTTTGGTACAGCTGCCGGTGTAGGTTTTCCAGTTGGTTCAGTTTTTTTCATGCGACCCAGCGCTTGGATTTGCATAGTTCCTGCTAATGAAAGCAATGCAACTGTTACTAATAAAATTTTCTTCATATTATCCCCTTAAAAGAGAGGCGAGTACGATATCCCGCCTCTTTATATACATATACTATTTCATTTTTTCTAAAAGTTCTTCAACTCTTGCAGGATCTTTAGTTGGTTTGTCAGCAAATAATTTGAAAGCCGCGGCATCTAATGTCTTTTCCTCGTCCTCAATGAATTTATCAACCTCATCATAAAAAGTAAGTGCATCATCTAAATTAGCGCGTTTCAAAGCCATTGACACAAATATATCATGCACTTTTTTTACTTCAGCTTTGATTTTAGCTTTTTCAGCATCGGTCATTGCAACTTGTTGCGTTGCAGCTTGACCAGGCTGTTTACCTGTACCAACTGCAGCTCGCAATTCAGTAGCAAAAAACCTATCATCCCACGCAAGATTATGCTTATTTAAATATTCTTGAAATTTAGCCATATAATTTTCTTGCGTCCATGTTTTTGCAATTTGTAAAATTGCTGTTTTATCAGACGCAGTGAGAGCTCTTGGCATGTCAGGCTCAACTGGCTGCTTACCTTTTGCACCACCTTGAACTACCGCGCGCACTTCATCTACAAAAGACATATCAGTAATCTTTAGGTAACGCGTAGCTAAATATTCCATTAATTTCTTCTCGTAATTTTCTTGCGTCCATGTTTTTGCAATTTGTAAAATTGCTGCTTTATCAGACGCATTGATTGTTCTTGGCGGCGTTGCCTCTTTACTTGGAACTGCACCTACTGGCTTAGCTGCCGATGTAGGTTTTGCAGTCGGTTCAGTTCTTTTCATGCGACCTAACGCTTGAATTTGCATAGTTCCTGCTATTGAAAACAGTGCAACTATTACTACTAAAATTTTCTTCATGTTTTCTCCTTTATTTATAAAAAAGGCATGATGTAAATTGCATCATGCCTTGTATTTAATAATCAAAAATCAAATTTTGATATTCTAAAATTACTTACCACGGCAAGATGAACATTTGCCATTCTTACACATTTTATCTTTGCAAGCCTTATCGTTTTCTTCCCATGATTTATCTTCATTCAAAGATTTATCATTACGACCTTGCTCATTAACTTTTTCGTTTTCAAGCTCTTCTGTATAATAGTTTTTATTATTTTTGTTTTCCATGGCAGGCATTTCCTTTTTATTTCTAAATTTTTTTAAACATAGGGCTTGATACCAAAGCATCAAGCCCCATATAGTCAAAAACTATTTCTTTTTAGAACGCTCATTGTTTTCAGGGCGATTCTTTTTCAGTTCTTCATGACGGCCTTTTGGCTCTTCTTTGCGCACTGATTCTTCACCGTGTGCAGCTTTTTCATGAGGGCGCTGACCGCGCTCATTGCCTTTACCAACATGTGAACCGTGAGTTTTTTCCACTTCTGGATTATGTTTGTTATTTTTATTCATCACCTTCTCCTTTGGTTTAAGATTGTAATAACAACAATAGGATAAACCTATCTAGCACCATTCTACCAGAATAAAGTGTATTTTTTCAATAGTTTATTAATAAATACTTGCAATTATTTATATAGAGAACTGGCTCCAGGAGGGGACTTTGCTTATGAACGTTTTATAACAGATTCAATAGTAGATATACCTGTAGGATAAGGGCTTTTTGCCCATATAATGCTCAGCTGACCGTTTTGCTCCATAAAAGCATAGTCAACTTCGCCGGTGTATGAAATTCCCTGTAACCGCAAGAGCGCAAGCAGTTCCGCACGCGTAATATTTGCGTTATCAAGATTCCCTGCAATAATCTGGCCTTGTTGTATTAACGGCACCGTTTTATCTGCTACCAGCGATTCTACACGTTCACTTTTTTTGCCAAGATATGCCACCAATCGCGCCGAAAGAAGTGTAGAGCAGAGTGCCACAAACGATTGCAATAATGGCACCGAATGATAAAAAGCAGTATCACCAATAATAGTACCAAGCACCAACATAGCAATAAGTTCTGTAGAGGTAAATTCAACAATATTTTTGCGATAAAAAAAATGAAACACTAACAATGTACACGTAAAAATTAAACCAACACGCATTACTGTTTCTAGCACAAAATGCCAGCTTGCAATGTCTCCCAAAAATATACGTGATATATCAATATGCGGTGCTTCCATCTTAATTTCCTTATTTTAATGCCACTATAGTCATCTGCCTAAATGGCGAACCTTTGCTTTTACGATATGAACAAAAACCATCGCTACAGAGCGTACACACATTATAGCTTAAGTGAAATGCATCCTTTCTAACACCCAGTTCTTCAAGGATTATACGGTTTAAAAGCGGCACATCAAACATAATGCCTTCTTGCTCCTGATGCAAAACTTGTTCATGGCCTGCAAAACTTTCAAGAGCCTCAAGCACTTCTTGCCCTACCTTATAACAACATGCTTTTGCGGATGGCCCAAAAAAAACCATAAGATCTTCTGGCCGCGTGCCATATACTGCTTGCATGCGTTTGACTGCTTCTCGAGCAACCCCTTTTACCGTACCGCGCCAACCTGCGTGCACAATGCCAACGGCATGATGCACTTTATCAAAAAGTATTATAGAAAGACAATCGGCAGTAGCTATTGCAAGGCCAATACTTATTACGTTACTTACCATATAATCGCTATCAATAGAAAATGGTGCAAGTTCTTGCGCTTGTTCTTTGCTGTTAATGGCAATGCCATCACTGCCATGCACTTGATGCACAAACAGCAACTGATCTAAATGCATCATTTTTTGCATAGCGCCAAAAGGCTCGCTAATTAACAATGTTTTATTCATTTTCATGCCATAAAGCTCGCGCGGGTTAAATTGCGTGCGTTCATCACCAAAATAAATCGTAAACAAGGGACTATGGTGAACTAACATACATCCTCCAAGGTAGTTTATGGTTTTTCTGTATACAGTGTACCCGTATCAAACAAAAATCGATATTCATTCTCAATCTTGCCACGCCAACGATATCTAAAATGTTCGTTGTGATTTGCGTCTAACTTTTTTGCACATGTTCGAGTAATTTGATACGCACATTTTCCTTCTCGATCTTTCAAAAGTAATAGCTTTTGTAACCATGCCATATGTTGCTCGGTGTGTTCTTGGATTAATTTTTCTTTATCAAGAATTGCACCAAAAGAACCTGGAGTAAGTTCAATTCGCTCAGTTAACTTACGCTGCACTTCAAACGGCACAGTACGCACAACATCACTTACTGGCATGCAACCAATCATTTTTCCCCAAGGCATGTGATAAAGCATATCACCAAATACGTACGCCATAATATAAATACGTACGTCAATCGGCAAGTTTTTGCAATATCTTTTAAGCGCACACAAACTCACAAATAATGCTTGCTGTGCCATTGCTACATTCTCTCGGTTTGAGCGCACTACACGAGGATATACAAGCATTGCTTTTAGTAATGTCCTTAATTTATCTTCTCTTGGGGCGTTATGCGGCAGATCTTTGCTTGCGAGCTCATAAATTACGGTGCGCCCTCTGTTATCTTGTATATCGCACTCAGCACCACCAGCCAGCAGCACATGCATTTTTTCTGCGCTATCAGCAAACCATAGTGCTGTGCGGCCTAGGTAATCCTGCCAGTTTACATCAACACCTAATGAACAAAGATATTCACTCATAGCAGGTGGCGCTATTTGCAACCCTAGATGAAAAGGAAAACTCTTATGATAATCAAGCCATATGTCTGCAACAACTTCTCTTTCTTTATCAAGTAAGATTTTAACGGCTTGACCAAAAGATAAAGCTTTTCTTTGCTCTTGTTGCATCAGTAACCGACGCCGCTCAATAAGCTGAATCAATGCATCTTTATTGCCAAGTTCAATGGCTTGAAAGAGTGCTTGATTTGTCACAGAAGCCCCTTGCTCTAATAAAAATGCAACTTTTGCTGGTCGTCTTCTTATTGCATATTCAAGCGGCGTTTCCTTTGTACCGTCAATCCAATCTGCTTCATCAATATCCGCACCGTATTTTAGCGCACATGCAATTTGTTGCTGTGTGCCTTTTTTTAACGTAATGTGAAATACTCGATCAAATATCTGGCTGTCATGTGCTGCAATATGCGTTGCAAGTATGAGATCACGTATTTCATCACTATTGTTATAATTAAACGCAATCTCTACATCATCTGTTTTTGGCACGCAACCACTATTAAGCAGTGCTTTGCATGCATCCGCTTTCCCGTGTTGTAAGGCAGACCCTAATGGTTTATCTATTGGAAGATCATAAGTCCGTCTCCTTAGGTGCCTCTCCGGATCAACGCCTAAGCCAATAAGGTCTGTTATTTTTTGACCATCATCTTGTTGTATTGCCTGCTCAAGTTCTTTGTATAATTGGTTGCTCTTCCACCAAAACCATAGAGGAGTGGTTATGTTGGTGCGCATCCATACCTTCACACCACCATCACAACAATATTTTTTATCTCGTTTTGTAACAACCTGATTCTTGGTATTCATGGCTAACGTTAATTGCCCGATACAGAGAAACATCATGATTGCTGCATAAAGTGATCGCATAAAGCCCTTTGTTATAACATACTATTGCGCACTCAATCACGCTTTTGATAATCTAAAAGTAACAAACTATGCATAATAAAGATAGCATGCGAAAGAAACCCATGAGAAAATTAATTCTTATTTTATTGCTTGTGTCCCCTTTGCATGGTGTACCCATTGCTCAATCGCCATTTATACAAGCAGTATATGAAGGCAATAAGCCTCAAATTGAGTTTCTACTTAAAACCGGCAGCAAAGCCGATGAGATAGATCCTCGCACGGGCAAAACTGCCTTAATGATCGCCGCCGAAACAGGGCACGTTGATGTGGTTGAGCTTCTTCTTGCCAATAGAGCCCTCATTAATGCAACTCATCCTATCACAGGTGAATCAGCTTTAACGCTTGCAGTGCGCAAAGGTCATGGTGACGTGGTGGCAATGCTTCTTGCAAAAGGTGCTAATATAAAATTAACATTAAAAAATAGCCGTGATACAGCTTATGACATTGCCTTTAAAGAAGGGTATCGTGATATTCTGAATATGCTTGAAAAGCCTGACCGGCAATAGGCTCCCCTCTTAATCTTTTCAGCCTGAAATAAAACCATTGTTTTACCTATCTTCCTTTTGGTATCCTAAAAGTAGGTAATGTACCTATGAATTAAGTAATTTACTGCTTTTAGCAAGAAAGATTAAAAAACCATGAAAAAAGCTTTACTATTCACTCTCGCAGTATTAACTCTCTACTCCCCATGGCTTAAAGCAGCAAAAGATGAATTTACTATAATTGATGCTGCGGCTGATGGAAACATGGAGCTTCTGAAAGAGTTAGTACGCAGTGGTAGCAAAGCCAATCAAATGGATCTAGAAACAGGAGAAACTGCTTTAATGGCAGCAGCACAAGAAGGGCAAACTGCAGCAGTAATCTTTTTGCTTGAAAAAGGCGCCGATCCTAATAAAATCATGTATGAAAATGGCGAAACTGCACTCATGATAGCAGCACGCGAAGGCCACACCGATATTGTGCGGCATTTACTCAGAAAAGGCGCCAAACGCCATATAAAAAATAATGAAGGCCAAACAGCGCTTAATATTGCAAACAGCGCTGATCACAAAGACATTGTAAATCTTATAGCAGAAGATCAATAATTAAAAATATATTTGTATTTTAATTAGCTCATAAAAAGCTTATAATTGTCGTCTTTACGTGGCATGATACCCTCAAAACAATGATCTAATCATACTCATATTAATGTACAAACATGTTTTTCCTTGGTATAACAAGACAGAATATATTTTACACCAAGGAATGTTCTATGCATCAAAAAAATCTATTCTTATGTTTACTTTTTCTGTGCTTCTATTATTCATCAATCACGCTTTGCAAGGATCCTTATAAACAATCTTCTCAATATACTTTTGGCAAATTAGATATAGAAAATGATTATAAAGTTCCATCCAGCTTATACTGGATAAATCAGTAAAAGAACAAAAGCCCACTGAGTGAACTTTCGTATCAAAAAATTTAATTAAGCCACACCCAATGCAGAAACGCACGGCTGCATACCAAGTAATTCATATACCTCTTGCCCAGACATCGTCTCTTTTTCAAGCAATGCTTGTGCAAGCGTATCAAGCATAGTTTTATTTTTCGTTAAGAGTTCAGTAGCGCGTTGTAACCCTTGCTCAAGAATAGATTGAATCTCTTGATCAATCAACATTCTCGTGTGTTCAGAATAAGCATTTGGATTGTTCTGCGTATTATAAATTACTGGCCCAAGTTTTTCTGACATGCCCCAATTGCATACCATAAGGCGTGCCATAGCAGTAGCTTGCGCAAAATCACTTTCAGCTCCCGCACCAATCATGCCACATGCAAGCGATTCTGCTGCTCTGCCGCCCATGCACATTGCAATAGAGGCAAGACACATCTCTTTACTTTGGGAATACTTTTCACGATCTGGTATATGATAGGTAACACCAAGCGCAGGCCCGTGTGGAGCAATAGTCACTTTATACAGCGGATCAATATGCTCATGCGGCATTAACATACCCACTAAAGCATGCCCTGCTTCATGATACGCGGTTAATTTAAGTTCTTCTTTTGAAGGGAAAATTGTTTTTGATCGTTGGCCAATAATAATACGATCACGCGCAGTATCAAGATCTGCCATAGTAACCGCAAGTTTATCTTCTTTGGTTGCAATCATTGCAGCTTCATTAATTAAACCTGCAAGATCTGCACCCGACCAACCAGTAGTTCCGTGTGCAATTTTAGAAAAATCCACATCAATGCTCATTTGAACTTTGGCTGCATGAATTTTTAATATCTGTTCTCTGCTTTTAACATCTGGATATGGCACGTGCACTACTTTGTCAAACCTACCCGGGCGTAATAATGCCTTATCTAAGATATCTGCTCTATTGGTTGCGCCGATAACAATAACGCTATTCTCTTTAGTGGAAAAGCCATCCATTTCAGTAAGCAATTGATTAAGCGTTTGTTCACTCTCGCCAGAACTGAAAGGACTATTTGTGCGAGCTTGGCCCAAAGCATCAAACTCATCAATAAAAATAATGCAAGGAGCATATTGACGAGCTTTTGCAAAAAGAGCGCGAATACGGGCAGCGCCTAAACCAATATAAACTTCTTCAAAGGCAGAACCACTTATAGCAAAAAACGGAACGCCTGCCTCACCCGCTATTGCTTTTGCAAGAAGCGTTTTACCGTTTCCTGGATTACCTTCAAGTAATATGCCGCGATTCATGTGAGCGCCAAGCCTTTTATATTTTTCAGGTTCTTTTAAGAAATTAACGATATCTTGTAATTCATCTTTTGCTTCATGTGCCCCTGCAACATCTCTAAAAGTAATATTAGGTGAAATGTGCTCAACAATTTCAGCACCTTTTTTTGTTGCGTTCATCTGCTTATCTATCGACAATTTTTGAAAAATAGCAGTCATCAACAGTGTGCTTGCAATTAAACACGTTGCAGGATATTTTTCTATAAAATTACCTACTTTTGCAAGTTGATCAGTAACAGAAAATGCCTGTGTAGAAACAGGCAAAGCCGCACTTGCTATCAGCAAAGATAAGCAAAACAACGATTTAATTTTTTGTGTCATTAGGATTACTTCCTTATATTAATTAATTTATTTACTCGAAAATGGGTACTAAAAATATTTCTTACCAAGCGTGAGTAGATAAAACATCCCACTGGTAAACCCGATTAGCTATTTCGTTTACTGTGTATGCCATACCTTGCCCTCTTTGGCAAAGCGAATCCAATTTTGCTGTTAAAGGCATTAAAAGAACTTTATCTTCTGAAGAATTGCTCATCCGTTGTTGAATATCTTCAGCCATAACTTTGAGCATTGCTAATCTATTTGAGATAAGCTCATGCAGTAGTTCCAAGCTCCAAAAATGATCTATAAATATAGCATGCAATTCTTTTAATGAGAGATCTTTTTTTTGATCCGCTATCATTTTAGTTATTAACTTACCTGATGGGCAATTGCGTATTTTCTCAAAGGAAGTTTCAACTTCCAATAAATGTAATTCAATATAGTTGCATAACTCTTTTTGCTCTAAAGACTGAGCATGCTTGCTCTCGTATTTAGTTCGATCCGCAATATCGGCAAGACCAGCTTCTTGCTTAATTTCATAGCTCTCTTCATCAAAACAAATCTCTTCTTCTAAATAGTTATCTTCTTCATTGGTTTGATCTACCGCAGCGAATGCGAGAATTGGTGTCTTAAAACAGAAAATGCTGAGAGCTGCTAACACTAATGACTTAAAATTTGACATTAACATAGGTTCCCCTTGTGTAATCAGCCGCTTATATAAAAATAAGCGACTGATATTTTGTTATTAAACTATTTTAAGACTGTACTGTAATTTGTGCACTGCATGCACAGTTAGCGCATTCGCATGCCATTGCCTTTAAACAATCATGCCCACACGTATGCACGTGTATTTTAACCTGTCGTGTAGGGTTTTGTGCGCGATATTGAGCAACTTTCTCATTGAATTCAGCAGATACTTGGCATTCATATCTTGCAGCATATTCGCTCACTATTGAACGCAAAGCTCTAATTTCTACTATGAAAGTTTTAACTTTTTCTCGCTCAGATGCAAAATTTGATCTTATCTCATTTTGAGTAATTTCTAATCGACGATTAATATGTGATAAAGCATTTTGAAGCGCAGCTTCTGCTTTGCTTAAATTATACCAATAGTTTTGCTGTGCAGCAGCACAGAGAAAAGTTAATTCGTTAATAAGTTCTTCACGCACTTCATCTAAAAGTACGTTATGTGTAAGAATACGATTAATTTGAGCAATACGAGGACCGTCAACTTCATTGACCAATGTTTGAGCCTCTATAACATCAGCGTTAATAAGCTTAAGTAAATCTTCAAAGCTTAATGCATCAATTTGTGCTTGTGCTTGCGCACGTTCTTTTTCTAGTGCAGCAAAATGGTTATTCAGTTTACGTTGCTGATAGGCATTATCTAATTTGTCTATAATAGCTACAACAGCGACTACACCAAGCATACCCCCCACTGCAGTGAAATAGCCTGCCGCGAACTGATCTTTTTTTAATGCAGCAACTGCGTTATTCGCTTTTGAATGCACAAACGTTACCGATGCCTGAGCCACCTTTTTTGCAGCATCTGCGTATGCAGTTACCGAAAAAGCGTGTACTGATGATTGAGCCATCAATGCTGCAAATATTACAGCATGAAATGCTTTAGATGTGAAATGCTTAGATTTAAGCATGTGGACCCCCATAATAATAATTAAAATAGAATATAACCTTGTTCTTACTGTATCTCTTTTTGTAAAAAAAGCAATTAGATTCTCTCTAAGAAATATGCGTAAAATACAGGTCTATTAGAAACTAGTCAGCCCTATGCTACACCTCTAAAAAACTCTAAGTATGCCAAATTGTTACAAATAGAAAAAATGCTTGTTTTTAGAGGCTACATTCTGCTACTCTAAGAGTAGAGAGGCGGCGTCAAAAAACTCAATAACTTAACCCTTTTAAGGATGTACCATGAAAAAGAATCTGACACTCATTATGATCATGACTTTTGGCTTAATTAACGCAGCGGATATAAATACTGAAGGCACTCAATCTAAACCTGTAGAAGTTAATGTCACGGTGAAAGGCGACCCTGCAAAATGGCAGGCTGCTACCAATGACAAGCTCTCTCTATTTGAAGCTGCGCAAATAGGCGATGTGATCCAGGTTATGAACCTGCTGAATAAAGGTGTAAAAGCTAATGTTATTGATTTTAATTCAGGTAAAAGCCCTTTAATGCTTGCAGCTGAAGGCGGTTTTTCGGATATAGTGCAACTATTAATTACAAAAGGTGCCGATGTTAATAAAAGAACATTTAGTTCTGGTGCAACTGCTTTAATGCTTGCTGCACATAACGGCCATACCGAAGTAGTTAAAATCCTACTCAAAAACAAAGCGGATAAAAACGCACGAACATTCAATGGCAGTCTGACAGCAGCTCAAATAGCAAAAAATGCTAACCACTCTGATATTGTTAATTTATTAAACGCTAAGTAAAAAATGATGCAATCAAATAAATTACTAGAAACCTCTTTTAATGCAATCAGCCGCTTACACTGGGTAAACGGCTGATAATTATACGGAGCTAAGAAAGACGCTTGATTACTACTCTCAACCCTTTTCCATCGCATCACGCATATACGTAGGCACGTCAAGATCATTAAGATCAATAATTTCGGGCGCTGCAGATTTAACCGGTTCAACAGCCTTTGGCTGCGCTGCTACCTCTTGATTTACTGGTTCTGCTTCTAAATGCATTTGCGGCGAAACTGATTCTTCAAGTTCATCACGCAAAGAAGCCACTACATGCATTTCTTCTACGTGCTTTACGTGCTCTTCTCGTGCCTGCTGCTTAACAGATTGCTGATAAACAAGCTGATTATATACTGATGATTGTTTGGCTACTTTATCAAAGCCAGTTGCAATCACGGTAACTATCACTTCATCACCAAGCGAATGGTCAATAACAGAGCCTAATATTATGGTTGCATTTTCATCTGCTTGTTCATAAATAATAGAGGCCGCCTTGCTCATTTCATGCAAGCTTAAACTTGCACCACCTGAAATATTAAGGAGCACACCACGAGCACCCTCAATAGACATATTTTCAAGAAGCGGTGACGTTATTGCATGAAGCGCAGCTTCTTCTGCTCGATCTGGCCCTGATGCTCTACCAGTACCCATTACAGCAAGGCCCATCTCTTTCATGATGGTGCGCACGTCTGCAAAATCAACATTGATGTGACCAGGTTTTGTAATAATGTCGGCAATACCTTTAACCGACTGACTAAGCACATTATTCATTAATGAAAATGCATCAGTCATAGACATATTTTGGTCAACTTCTTCAAGCAGCTTTTGATTGGGTAAAATAAGTAACGTATCAACTGCTTGCTTGAGTGTTTCAATGGCTTGTTCTGCAACTGCTGCACGGCGTTTGCCTTCAAATAAAAATGGTTTGGTTACCACGGCAATTGTCAAAATGCCCTGCTCGCGCAGAGCGCGCGAAATAACTGGCAATGCGCCAGATCCCGTTCCGCCCCCCATGCCTCCTGCTAAAAAAACGATATCGGCATCTTGTGTCAGTTCCATTACTTTATCAAGATCTTCCTCGGCAGCTTTTTTGCCCAGTTCAGGATTTGCTCCTGTGCCAAGACCTTTTGCCGATTTGGCACCTAATTGTATTTTATGATCAGCTTTAGATAAATCGAGTGCTTGCGCATCTGTATTGGCTGCAATAAATTCAATATCTTGAAATTTTGCTTCTACCATACTATTAATTGTATTACCACCCGCACCACCTATGCCAATCACCTTGATGCAAGCAATCGGTTTTTTGCGCTCATCAAGAGAGAATTCTAGCATAACCTACCCCTTTATTTAGAACATTAAAAAAAGTCCGCTACCCAGGATTTCATACGACTCATGATGCGCCCGGAAAATCCGCTACTCATTTGTCCGTTGTTAGTATCCATTTTTTTAAGCGCAAAACGCAAGAGTCCATACCCGGTTGCATACATAGGATGATCAATAAGCGTAGAAAGCTCGCGTGACGTGCGCGGGCTTGCACACCGCACCGGTAAATTAAATATTTCTTGTGCAAGTTGATCTATACCACGCAACATTGAACCACCACCGGTTATCACCAAACCAGTAGGCATCATGCCTGCTACTTGGTTTTCAACCAAATTATCATGTACTAATGTTAAAAGCTCACGCACGCGAGGCTCTATAATGCGCATGATATGTGAAAGTTGCACTTGTTGCGTATTCACTCCTTCAACGCGTTGTATGGTGACGCCGCTATCTTCTACAATTTGCGATACTGCCGCATGACCATATTCTTTTTTAATTCGCTCAGCATCAGCAAGCGTTGTTTTAAGACAAACTGCCACGTCTGCCGTAATACGATTTCCTGCAACAGGCAATACATACGTGTGTTTAATAGCGCCATTATTGTATAATGCAAAATCTGATGTGCCGCCACCAATATCAAGCATGCCAACGCCAAGTTGGCGTTCATCATCACTTAATACGGCTTCAGCTGAAGCCAATTGCTCAAGCACTACGTCTGCCACTTTTACACCAGCAAGCTCACAACATTTAATAAGATTTTGTACTGAGGCTACCGACCCCGTGATCACATGCACTTGCGCTTCCAAACGTATACCATGCATACCACGCGGCGTTTGAATTTTATCGGTGCCATCAATAATAAAAAACTGTGGTAATACGTGCAAAATCTGCTGGCCTTCTGGAAGAGCAATTGCCTTTGCAGAATCTATCACGTTTGCTATATCAGCATCAGTAATTTCACCGCGTTTAATGGGTACAACGCCATGGGAATTATAGGCGTGAATATGAGAACCTGCAATACCCACGTAGGCAGATTCTATGCTAATACCGCTCATCAACTCAGCTTCACGTACGGCGGTTTTTATTGATTGCACTGTTTTTGCAATATCAACCACCACACCTTTTGCAAGGCCTTCTGATGGCGCTTTACCAATTCCTATGATATCAACTAATTCAGACCCCACATATTGTGCTATTAATACGCAAATTTTAGTAGTTCCTACATCAATTGCTACAATATGACGATCAGCACCGACTAATGATCTCATCGCCCCCCCTTTTTTTTACAAGAATAATTTGCTCATCAAAACGAATATCTGCATTACATTTACTACTTGCAAGTTCCATGCCTTTATCAATTTTTTTACTATTTATAACGGTTTGATTATCAGCAACAACCGTATGTCCCGTTACTTTATCTGCAACAATACATTGAGTTGCATCACACCACGAAAAAGCATAATTTTCAAACAAATGGGGTGCCATCATTTGCGCCGAATGCACCAGCGCCTTACGTTGTATTCGATCGGTAAACACGCGATCATGCACCTTAAACGCTACCACAGGTTTATCAACATAGTATTCAGCACATACTACCGAGGCATTGCTCACCAGCACATGATCATTATTCAAAACAGCAAGCGCTTGATGTGGTTCTATACGCACCATCGCATGGCCAATGCGCGAATAGCGAACGGTGCACGATTTAACCCAAGAAAATTCTTCAACCAATTTTTGAGGCTCAAAGCTCACTTCAGGATGCTGCTTACACCAAGCAGTAAGTTTTTCTACCGCACAAGGCGCAAGCTGTGAATCACACACCACTTCTAGATGAGGCATGCGTTGCAAGTATCTTTTGATACTTCTGCACACAACAAAAAATCCTAGACAAGAAACAAGAAGAATGGACCCTACCATGCGCACAGACCATTTTGATGTTTTCACGAGACCCGCCCTTTACTACCAAATTATCAAGCAAACATCTTTTACTTTTTTTATACTATTTTCTCGTTGCAATAGTCAATAATTGGAGAGAAAAGCGGGGAAGAAATATGATAACTAGGTTACTTAAGTAACTGAGTTTTAGTCGCTACCATGAATAGAAGAATTCCTGCAGCAACTGAAGCATTATAAGAAACCTCAGGTGATACTTGAGGTAAAAATACAGTTTTGCCTTGCCGTGCAATCTCTGGAGCAATGCCAGCACCTTCATTACCAATAACCACGCACAACGGCATAGCATAATCCATCATATGTGCTGGCTGAGCGTTTTTATCAACCATCGCCATATACATGGTATAACCTGCTTCTCTTAAAAGTTGCACCGCAGCTTTAGTTGAAGGCGCTTGATAGATGGGCATATGCTCGGCAAGACCAGCAGCAGATTTTAAAGCTGTTGCGGTAAGCGGCGATGCGGCCTTTTCTACAATAATCACACCTTGCACGCCAGTACAATATGCAGAGCGTATGATAGCGCCTGTGTTACGCGGATCTTGAATACTATCAAGCAAAAGAAGGAATGGTTGTTTTATTGGATCAAAAAATTTTTTGCGATAGACAAATGGTGATGCAAAAGCTACTACCCCTTGATGATCAGTAGTGCCTGCAAGTTTTGCAAGGACATCACGAGTAACGTACTGAATCTGCGTACCTTTTGGCAGTAGACGAACTATTTGATCCCATGATTTCGGTTCAGGTTTGGTGGTATATACCACGGTCAGCTTACGCTGCTTTGCCTTTAAAAGTTCTACTATCGGGTGAATCCCAAAAATGAGTTCAGTCTGTTTGTCTTGTTTTTCTCTTGCCATCGCTAGTCTTTCACAAATGTTAATCTTATACGTAGTATAGCAGAAAAACCTGGAATTAATGCGTACTAATGCAACTTTTTATCCATTTTTAAGAAATTCTTAATATATTTTATGCCTCCCCTGCCGGCGGTCAGAACTTCACCCTACTCAGTTTATATGACTCTTGACTTAGTATTATATAGTATAGTATATTAAATAGTAGTACTGGTCTCAAAAATCAAGGCTTTTTATGAAATTATGGCAAATAAGATATTGGACTATAGGTGAGACTAGAGGTCCCGTTGCAAAATGGCTTGATAAATTACCTAAAGACCATCTTAAATCGGTTGCCAAAGAAATAAGCATACTTGAAGAAACTGGAAATAATCTTAAATTGCCGCACAGCAAAGCCCTGTCTAAAGGTCTTTTTGAATTAAGAGAACGACAATATGGATATCGAATATATTATTGTTTTAAAGGTGAAATGATAATTATATTGCTAGCCGCTGGTGATAAAAAGAGCCAAGAAAAAGACATTAAGACAGCTCGTGAACGATTATTAACATAGTAATAAGGAAACAATCTATGAGAACAAAAAGTTTTAATAAGTATCTTGAAGAGCGCTTAAACAAAGAAGAGATAGCTGAAATTAAAACACAAGCACATCTTGAAGTAAAAATATTAAGAGCTTTACAAGATAATATCTCAAAGGCTTTAAATGACTATATGAAAAAAAACAATGTTGGCTTCAATGAGCTTGTTAAACTTTTAAATTCTAGTCCAGCACAGGTCGCAAAGATACAACGAGGTGAAGCAAACTTAACATTATCTAGCGTAGCACATATATTTGCATTAATGGGTCAAGAACCTGATATACTTAAACTTAAAAAATGAAGACCTAGAGTGTATTTAAATAGTTTTATATGTTTGCCTTATTTCTCTTTGCCCCATCGCAGCCTTTCTTTAAAAAATGATAGTTGTTTAATCTTAGCATAAAATACGCCACAATCAGCTTATTCAAGACACCTTGACAGAGAAAAATATTTTTTGATATTCTAAAAAATGAAAAGGAATTTATCGTAAAACCTCATAACCTTAAAGGAGCACGGTATGGTTACACATACACGGTTACTCTCTGGCTTACTTGGTCTTATGACAATCACAGGCCAAGCGCGCGCAACTGTTTATTACCTTCAAGATGACGCATGGTTTAACACTATGCATAAAAACATGCAAGAAATGCATGACCGCATGAGGCAAAGCATGCAAGAAATGCAACAAATGTTTGATGAACGTTGGCAGTCCATGGCAGAACAATCGAAATCATCTGGCAAAGATGCATTAATGCTAGATGCTACTGATACGCAGGTTATCATTACGCTCAACATCACTGGCGCAGTTTCTGAGAACATGAAAGCCGAGCGCAATCTTGATACTATCATAATCGAAATACCCCATGAGGAAGGAACTTCAATTATGAAAGTTTCAAAATACGCTTTAAGCTTACAGCATACTCAAGAAAACAAGAATGCTGATGGGTCTAGTGCAAATCGGCACACGTATTTAGAACGTACACTGCCCCATGAAGTTGATATGAATGATGATATTAACATTGAACATGTGGAAGAAAGTAATACTTTGCAGATTACTCTTTCTCGTAAGCATAAAAAGAAATCACCTCAACGGTTGCCTATTACAAAAAAATGAATTCTCAAAGTCGATAAGGACGTATTACGAGGCCTGGCCAACGCGCTTGGCCTCGTTCTCTTTATTAAGCAATAGCCTTCTAAAAATCATGCATTACCGTATACTAGTATTACCAACAAAAACTTAACCAAGGAATTTGCATGTATATTGTTGAAGGTAACATAGGCGCTGGTAAATCAACGTTTCTCAAACTAATAGCCGAGCACATTGCTCATATTAGCGTTGCTTTTGAACCACTCCATAATTGGCAATCGCAGGTCTATGGCCAATCGTTACTTTCTAACTTCTACCAAGATACCACACGCTGGGCTTTTACCATGGAAACGTTTGCCATGATCTGCCGTGTGCGTGAGCATATGCATGAGCAACAGCAAAATAACCCAAACCGTATCATGGAGCGTTCTATTTATTCAGGGCATTACTGCTTTTCGGTCAATGGCTATAAGCAAGGATTCGTTTCTGACTTGGAATGGGGACTTTATATGCAATGGTTCAATTTCCTAATCCCTAATAAATGCCAACCGCCACTTGGGTTTATCTATCTAAAAACTAGCCCTGAAATTGCCTATGCCCGACTTAAAAAACGCAATCGCCTTGCAGAAAAGAAAATTAGCCTAACCTATCTTAAACAGATTCATGAACATCATGAAGCATTCTTAATTCATAAGGAAGGCTTATTGCCTGATCTTAAAACCGTGCCCGTGCTAGTGCTTGATTGCAATGAAGACTTTGAAGAAAATCCTGTAAAACTTCAGGAATTATTTGAAAAAGTTCAGGATTTTATGCTGCAAACGCAGGTGATTGCTGCGAAGAATACTCATATCACCCCATTGACATTCAACTAGTATTATTCTATATTATTTATTATAGTAAATAATTCAATGAATGGGGTTAAAAATGTATTTTTTCGATATATATTCTTTAGCAAATCAATTAAAAGAAAATACGATGCCAGCCCAAGATGAAACGCTGTATTATGTTGGCGTTTTACTGTGCGGTGCAATTATGGGTAAACCGTATTTGTTGACTATAAGTATTGCCATGTATTATTTATATAGAATAAATAAACAAGGGGATGACAAAGATTTCCTTAAACGCTCAATTCCTCTTATATTTACTACCTCTTTATATTACTTATTGGCTTTTTTCGTACTCCAAATCGCTCTTTTGGCACCCACATTTATAATTGCTGGATTATATGGCGAAACTAAAGCAGATTTTTTTGTTGTGACAACCTTCCTGCTTTATTTGGGCATATATATTGGCCTGTTTATCTCATATTTATCTTTTATGGGAAAGCAGATGCGCACAATTTCTCAAAAACCAGTAATTTTAGAATAAGTATTAAAACCGCCAGAAAGCTTCTCTGGCGGTTACTCTTTTGATATATCACTATTTAATTTTATACACTCTGTGCTTGCCTACTTTTACAAGCATGCCTGATTTCCACGTAATTTCTGCTTTAAAATCAGTAACTGGCTCATTATCAATCTTTACTGCGCCATCTTCTATGAGTCTTTTGGCTTCTGATGAATTTTTAACAGCACCTAATTGCTTTAAAAAATCTACAATCCATAGGTTTTTTGGCGTATCTTGCTCCAGCGCAACTTCAGTACCTTGTGAAAGATCATGATTTTGAAACACTGCTTCAAACTTTTCTTGCGCAGCATCAGCATCTGATTTTGACCAAAATTTCTCCACAATATCATGCGCCATTTGCTTTTTTAAAGCCATGGGATGCAAGGTGCCTCCTGCAATGCGTTCTTGTAACACAGAGATTTCATGGTCGGTGGTGCCAAGCAATAATTTAAAGTAACGCCACATGAGCGTATCCGATATGGACATTAACTTGCCATATGCTTGATCGGCAGGCTCGGTAAGCCCAATAGCGTTACCCAATGATTTAGACATTTTCTGCACGCCATCAAGGCCTTCAAGAAGTGGCACTGTTAAAATAACTTGCGGCTCTTTGCCATAATGCTCTTGCAAAAATCTACCAAACAGCAAATTAAAGGTTTGATCAGTACCACCGAGCTCCACGTCGGCATTAAGCGCTACCGAATCATAACCTTGAAATAAAGGATATAAAAGTTCATGAAAACTAATTGGTTGGTTATTTTCAATACGTTGCGTAAAGTCCTCACGCTCGGTCAGACGAGCAAGTGTAGTTTTGGCACATAATTTTACAATATCAATTGGCGTAAGCGCGCCAAGCCATTCTGAATTATACCGAATAATTGTCTTTTGAGGATCCAGAACACGGGAAACTTGTTCACAATACGTTACTGTATTTCTTCTTATCTCCTCTTGAGTAAGCGGTATACGTGTTTTAGATTTCCCTGTTGGGTCACCAATAGCCGCCGTAAAATCACCAATCAAAAAGATCACGTCATGACCAAGATCCTGAAACTCTCTTAATTTAGAAAGCACCACTGCGTGGCCCAAATGCAAATCAGGTGCCGTAGGATCTGCTCCAAATTTTATAACAAGCTTTTTACCTGACTTTATTTTTTCAAGAAGGCCACCTTCTGGTAGTGATTGTGCTGCGCCTCTTAGTAATTTTTCACACAATGCAGAAGAAGTAGATTTTTCATGTACCATATATGTTTACCAAAGTTAAATAAATTTTAAAATCGATGCTATCACAAAGCCCGCGTGTTCAATAAGCGTATTGATAACACCCATCAATTGAGAAAGAAATAGTATCATTAATAATAAGGGGCCAAAATTAAGAAAATATTGTGCATCGGGATCGTCTTGCTTTTCAGGGAAAAATAACAATACGCCAAGCTTAAAAAAATTACTAATTCCTGAAAGCGCGGCAAGCCATACGCTTAACCGAATAAGGGTAACCAAGATAAGCATGCTCACAAAAGCAAAAGCCGTGTATTGTGGATAGGCGCTACGCAGTTGTTCAAGGCTTACTTGTGATTGTAATATGCCTGGTCCAAACACAGCAACTAATACCACCAAAGCTACAATGCCGGTAAGAATGTTCATAAATGTGTCGGCCATATAGGCACAGATTAACTTAGGCTTACTCCCAATATTGCGAGAATCTATAGGAATTCTGCGCCCCCACCCAAACTTGAGAATCAAAAAGAAAAAAAGACCCAATGGGTCAATATGCATTAAAGGGTTAAGGGTAACAAAGCCCTCTTCTTGCGCAGTATCATCACCGCATAGATAGGCTACCCACGCCTTAAAAGCACCGCTCGTGGTTACTGCAATCATATAGACTAATAAAAATAAGAGTATACTAAGTAGAAATTGTGCTACATCTAATGTCATGAGAATCCTAGTAGTTAGGTTGTATACCTAAGACTAAAAGAATTTTGCGTGCCGGTCAATGAAATTAACGTAACCGATATAAATTATTTTCTAATGAAACATACCATGCAGAACAAGCTCTAGATCGCATCAAACTTATAAAAGCATTACACCTAGAAATGAGGAAGGATTGACAAGCATAATTCAATTGTAGTATAACTACAGTATGAGCTGTAACAGGTTTAATAATCTAATAAAGAGAAAGGGGAAGTAGCCTTATCTTTGGAAAAATTGGGCAAAAAGTAAAAAGGTTGTGATAAAAATGTTCAATACATAAGGATATCTAATGGAACACTTGAAAAAAAGCCTTGCATTATTAATGATGGTGAGCTTCGTTTTCGCTGGCAATGTAATAAAAGCAGATGATGAAGAATGTGGAAATGAATTAGTTGGTGGCGTAATAGTTGTTAAAGAATTGGTAGGTGCTTGGGTAGTTAATGCAACTACTCTTGTGGAAACAGGAACTGTTGAAACTGAAGTGCATGCCCTTGGCAACTTTAACTTTATGGTTGATGGAAACTACGTTTCATTCTTAACACCGGCAGCACCAGAAGCAGCCCCTGCGTTTGCCACACTCGTAGAAGGCTTAACAGCTGGTAGCGGCGTATGGCATGATGCTGGTCATCATAAATACAAAGGTACAGATGTTCGTTCTGGCTCAAATGCACGCGTAAAAAATGAAGTAAGAATTCAAATAAGCAAATGTGGCAATAGATTCACTGGCACAATTAATTCTACTTATTACCCATCTGATGCTTTAGAATTTAAGAATGCATTACCTTGGTCTCCTGTAAAATGGAAAATTGAAGGTGCACGCGTTCAATCTAAGTAACAAATAATAACAAACGTTAAGAATTGTTAAGAAAATATGAAAATAGGCGCAAGGTTTACTCCGTGCGCCTATTTTATTGACCAGTTGTTCCTGCCTTGCTATCCTTAACACATGGATAAAAGATACGAACATTTGATTGCCCAAAAAGCTGCTCAGCAAAAATGGGAATCAGAAAACACTTATAGCTGTGAAAATAACCCAGGGCCACTCTATAGCATAGATACGCCACCACCCACCGTTTCGGGCTCTCTCCATATTGGTCACATATTCTCCTATACACAAACTGATATGCTTGCCCGTTACCAACGCATGAGCGGTAAATCTGTATTCTATCCGTTTGGTTTTGATGATAACGGCCTGCCTACCGAAAAATATGTGGAGCAAAAATTAGGAGTGCGTGCTCACGAGTTGGGGCGATCAGCATTTATTAAGCTTTGCCTTACCGAAACTAAACTTGCGGGCGAACAATTTAAAAGCTTATGGCAACGAATTGGCCTTTCGTGCGATTGGAATCAGGTTTATTCCACAATTTCTGACGACGTACGTAAAATTTCACAAGAATCATTTATTAGACTTTTCAAGCAAGGCTCAATTTACCGCAAGTACGAACCGGCGCTTTACTGCACTACGTGTAGAACGTCAGTGGCGCAAGCCGAGCTTGACGATCTTGAAATGCCTTCTACTTTTAATACCATTATTTTTAAAGCTCAAGATGGCTCTGATCTTAAAGTAGCTACAACGCGACCTGAGTTATTGCCCTCATGCGTTGCACTCTTTTATCATCCTGACGATAAACGCTATCAAAAATTACAAGGCACTAAGGCGATAGTTCCGGTATTTGGATTTGAAGTCCCTATTTTGCCTGATACTTCAGTTGCGATTGATAAAGGCACAGGCCTTGTAATGTGTTGCACGTTTGGTGATAAAACTGACATTCATTGGTTTAAACTCCATAAATTGCCATATAAACAATCCATTGGCCTTGATGGTAAATTAACCGAAAGTTCTGGGATTCTTGCAGGATTAAAAGTTAAAGATGCGCGTGAACGTATTTTAGAAGAGCTCAAAAGCCAAGGTTTACTTGCTGAACAAAAACAAATTACACATTCGGTTAATGTGCATGAACGTTGCAAAAAAGAAATTGAATATGTAATGCTTTCTCAGTGGTTCTTGAATATATTAGATCATAAACAAAAATTCCTTGATTTTGGCAATCAAATTGAATGGTATCCTGCCTTTATGCAAACCCGCTACCGTGATTGGGTTGAAAATTTAAGCTGGGATTGGTGTTTATCACGCCAACGCTTTTTTGGTATACCGTTCCCGGTGTGGCATTGCGCTGATTGCAATGAAATTATTGTTGCAGATATCAATCAGTTACCAGTTGATCCGCAAGAAGCTAAAGCGCCAACGGCATGCACAAAATGTAAAAGTACAAAGTTAACGCCCGATACAGACGTTATGGATACGTGGAACACTTCATCTATAACTCCCTATATTTGTTATGGATTATTCGATCGTACAGCAAAATCTGTATTTGAAGCTCCAGGAAGAAAACAATTTTTGCCTATGAGCATGCGCGCACAAGCACATGATATTATACGCACGTGGGCATTCTATACTATTATTAAATCAGCACTCCACGATAACGATATACCATGGGAAAGCACCGTAATCTCTGGCCACGTATTAAGCGATGCTCAAGAAAAACTTTCAAAATCAAAAAGTAATGCAAAGCTTTCTCCTGAAAAGTTACTCGAAGACTATCCTGCTGATGCAATACGCTATTGGACTGCATCAGGAAGCCTTGGCCAAGACGTAGCATTTTCTGAAAGCCAAATAAAAATTGGCATACGATTGATGACTAAGCTTTGGAATGCGTTCTGGTTTACGCGTGAGCATACGGCTCAGGTTAAAAATTTGCAAGATGCGCCCAAAAATCTTGGTATGTTAAATGAATGGATCTTACATCAAGCCACTAAAACGTTTACCGATTACACCAAATATCTTGATAAGAATGAAATGAGTATTGCCCTGCAACACGCAGAACAGTTCTTTTGGAATGATTTTTGTGATAATTACTTGGAGCTTGTGAAAGATCAGTTATTTAACCCAGATAAATATCCACACGAACAAATCACTGCAACACGTTGGACACTTGGTATTGTTGGATTACGCATATTACAATTATTTGCGCCCTATTTACCATTTATCACCGAAGCGATTTATGAAATTGTGTATGAGCCACTATTAAAAACAAAATCGCTCCATCAAACTCGTTTTGCAAACGCACAAACACCCTATACGTTTGAAGCAAGTTCTACTGTAATGGCGGACGTACTCACGATTATTGGCGCTGTGCGTAAACTAAAATCTGAGCAGCAGCTATCGCTCAAAACTGAATTACGAGAATTAAAAATTGTGGGTGCTGATACTGCGCGAACAAACGCGCTGAAAGAGCACGTGCAACTTATTAAAGGCGTTACACAAGCACAGGATATTGTGTTTAGTGCAGAACCAACTGAAACAAAACTTATTCAACATGGTGAAGCTGTGAGTGCGATTGTTGCCTTATGATTTTAATCGAAAATAGTCAAACCGCGATTCCTATCAATACGCAAGAAATTGAGCGCATTGCACAAATCCTTTTAAATGCACTTAATTATACTGATTATGATCTTGGTATCCTCATCACTACAAATGAAGAAATGCATGACTATAATAAAGATTATCGCGGTCAAGATAAACCTACCGATATTCTTTCATTTCCGTATCACCCTGATCTAAGAGCAGGAGAGCGTATTAACACTCAAACTCAAGATGACAAAAACTTAGGTGATATAATTCTTGCACCACAGTATATTATGGACGATTTAGAGCGCTGGGAACAATCTTTTGAGACGCGTATGAAGGTGTTGCTCGTTCATGGCATATGCCATTTACTTGGCTATGATCACATTGAAGATGCCGACTATGAGATCATGAAACAAAAAGAAGAAGAATTGTTGGCACTCCTATAACCCCTTTTGACATATTAAAATTTTTGGTTCACCCTTTTTATTAATGAAGTTAATTTTTTAAAAAAAAAGGGTTGCAATGCATACAGTACAGAATTATAAAGCACTTATATTTCTTTCCACCTTTCTATCAATTTCAGCAGCCCCACCGTCTACCACACTTGAAAATACTACCTGCTTGCCATCTTTTGCCTGCAATAACCTTAAGGCTCGTAAAATAATAGGTGATACCATCACGGCAAACGAGCAATTAACGGTGCAAGGCACCTTAGACTTGCGCAATGTTCATACCGTTACGCAACCACAATCATGCACTGACGAATGCCATATACCCCAACAGCCGATCATTCATAAAAGTGCACAAAGAGCTGGTTGCCCAAACCTAGTATGCGCAGATATTATAAAAGCAAACACCATTACGGCAAATACAATTATTGCGCGTGATCGGTTGATTGTTCAAAACACATTAGATTTAAGCGGGGTTACCAATATTATTGCACCCGAAACATGCTTTACCTGCAACAGTATTCCGTGCATTGACAGCAACGCTTGCTATGTATTCCAACAATTATGCCAACCCATTGATTCAATAACAGGTTGCGCTGCAAGTAGCCAAGCTGTCATTGACCTGCGAAATCAATATAGTAATGCAATTCTTGCCATCTCTCCCCAACAGAGTGCGCTCCAATTTTTCACTACCGGCTCCGGCCAATTCATAGTACCACCATCTGGTGACATGACGGAAATTGCTCAGTGGCAACAATGGACTCCTGATGCAGTGGCTCAGCAAGTGGCATTAAGTGAAGCGACGCGCCAAGCACTTATCAATGTAAACATACCTAATATGTTTGAACAAGAGCGCCAAGAACTAATCTCACTTGGTTTTAATTATATTTGGTGGCTTGCAGACCCACGCAGAATGCAACATTCTGCAGCAACGGTGGTAAGCAGCTCGTTTGACAGTATGGGCGGTGCATTTGGAATCTTTTTTAACTTAACAGGCGTCAATCAGTTCTCGCCAGTGTTTGGTCTTGATTTGACTATTCTATCATGGAATAATTACGCAGAATCTTTGCGTCAGTTCACTGAGTACTTGGAACTTGGACTTGCAAACAATATTGTGTATTCAACCGTTGATCTTGAAAATGTGCGGTCTCTTTATGCGCAAAGCACTGAAGAACCAACGCCAATTGTTGATACGATTGCGTTTGAACCATTTTTAATGGGCACGCCAGAGCAACAAGCTGCTGGTATTGCAGCATTTCAAAACGTGCGTGATGCAACGGCTCCAATTCTTGACCTGCTTGCAGTTGGTGGCGCCTATGATACAGCAGTGCAAACTATTCGTAATCCACTTATTGCGCCCGGGCTTTCAGCACCACTTATGCCAGATGAAGTTAAGTTAGTGCAATATCCTTTTGCATTGAACGTTATAGCAAATACTACGCAAACTCCCGCTCAAATTCAGCAAACTGGCTTTGAACAAGTAGCACTCATTGAGGCGCAAATTGTTGAAGTGGTGCAAAATTTTATTGATCCAACGGTAACAGATTGGGATAATTTTATTAATCGCTATCGGTTTGATCCAGCATTTAGAGCGCAGTTTGTCATTGATGTAACGGTGCAGGAATATTTGGATGAACTTGAAAAAAATGTCTATGATGCGTGGTCAACCGCAATTAAAGCATTTGATCATTTTCCTAGTGCTCCAGTGGAAGTGCAATTGTTCCCAGGCTTTGGTGCAGCATTCTATACGCCACCCACCATACAGCAAGATGGTACTGCATCAGTAGTACTCACGAACGGTATTTATAATTCACCATCACTTTCTGATACCAATCCAATCGACTATAATGAAATTATTACTGTTGATAGATCATTTGACTCTTCTACGGTATTTCATGAAACGATTCCTGGGCATCATTTACAAATAGCTATGCTGGTTGAGCTTGCATGCCAACTGGCCACACCATTCAATAATGGTGCATTTGAAGGTTGGGCAGTCTATGCAGAACAAGTTGCAGCCAACGATATGATGCTGGCACTTCCTGATCAGGAACCATTTAAGCGTCTTGATTTCTTGAGCGCACGATTATTCAGAGCAGCACGCTTGGTTGTTGATACAGGACTTCATGAATTTGAAATGAGCAGACCAGAAGCAATAGATTATTTCTTCTTTAACTCTCTTGAAGTAGTACCATTTATTGAATCTGAAGTTGATCGTTATATAACGTGGCCAGGTCAAGCAGTAGGCTATTTAATAGGCGCTTTAGATCTTGAAAATGAACGTATGCGCGCACAAACTGAACTTGGACCGCTCTTTAATTTGCGTGAATGGCATGACGTGTTAATTAGATATTTGGCACCGGTAGAATTACTTATTACACAACTGACAGATTTTTATATCAGCAGAAAAGAAGCTGGCACCTTTGCACTCGTATGGCCGCCTATAATTCCACAACCAAGAAGAAGTCCGCTGCTTAATATTACCACGTTACCAGCGTTAAATATAAAAGGTGTGAATATAGACAAACTGTTGTCACAACATCCACTTAGATTATTTACGTATCCTGCATAAATTTATAAAGCACAGAAGCTGTTGGCTAGCTTCTGTGCTTTTACTTGTTACCGCATAAACAAAATTAAGAACATTTAATTTACCCAACAATTTGTGCTTCCTCCTCCGGCGGACAGGCTACTAAGCATTGTCGCTTGTAAATTGTCCTTCATAAGCAAATGTTTCCACCGGCTTTCTTGTGGATGGCGTTTCCCGTGCACGCATTTCCTCCGGTAAATTTTCAATAGCGCCAGGTTTTCCTAATGCCACCATTGCTTCTACCGTATAACCATCCGGTATATTGAGCACTTCTTTTGCTTTTGCATAATCAAAACCACCCATGCCATGTGCAATCAGCCCCATGCTTGCAGCTTGGAGTGCCAGATTTTGCCATGCAGCACCCGTATCAAATGAATGCGTGCGATTTGGCCGCTGTGAATCCGTTACATCTTTAGAAAGAATAACCATTAATACTGCAGCATTATGTGACCATTTCTTGTTAAAATCCACGAGCAAATTAAAAAACGTATCCCACGCAGGCGTGCCTCGCTTGGCATACACAAAACGCCATGGCTGATTGTTGCTTGACGATGGCGCCCAACGTGCAGCTTCAAATAACTGCATTAGTTCTTGATCAGAAAGTAATTCGCCTGAAAATGCGCGCGGTGACCAACGATGCAACAGTAATGATTCAATGGGGTAAGCACATTGCCGCTCAGTAATGCGCAAGGCACTTGGAGCATTTTCAAGAACTTGTTCTTTGTCTTCTTGCATCTTACCGCATCCGGTAAGCAAAGATACTGAAACTGCACTTATACAAAGCATGTGTACTATTTTTTTAGACATTCTTTTTTTTCCTTACAGCAAATCCATGTTCAAATACTTAGAAAGTGTAACAGTAAGCAAAAAAATATACGAGTATCGTTAACTTGAGAACGTTCCTTCAAAAACGAATGACTCAATTGGCTGTCTATCCGATGGCTCTTCACGCTCTTGCAACTTTTTAGGCAAGTCTTTAACATTACCTGGTTTGCCAATCGCACACATAGCTTCTAAAGAATAGCCCTCAGGAATATGCAAATCCTTCGTTGCTTTTGCATAATCAAAACCTTCCATGCCATGAGCAACCAACCCCATAGAAAATGCTTGTAATGCCAAATTTTGCCACGCAGCGCCGGTACAAAATGAATGTGTACGGATGTTATATCCTTCTTTTGTTTTTTCTTGCGAAATCATAATTATAAGTACTGCAGCATTTTTTGCCCATATTTTATTTTCATCAACAAGCAAATTATACAAAGTATCCCATGCTTGCGTATCTCGCTTTGCATATATAAATCGCCATGGTTGATTATTATATGATGATGGCGCCCAACGTGCAGCCTCAAACAATGTCATAAGATCTTGATCAGAAATTGTTTCGCCGGATAGTGCACGCGGCGACCAACGTTTGAGAATTAACGGTAATACAGGATATGGTGATGTGCGCTGCTTCATGAAATACTCCTCTGAAATATTTTCTTTAAAATTAACGCTTGTAACTCTGCTCTAAATGAAGTATAACTAATTACAACACAAAATACATCAAAGGATCAGCATGCACTCTCTACTTCTTCTTGCAATCATTCTTCCTCTCTCATGTTTTTGTTCTACTGTACAGCCCCCCACACTAACACAAGCACCAACTATTATTATACATACTTCTGCAGACGCGGTCAGTCATCTGGCCAATGTAAATAAATTACACGTAATTCAAGAATCACATTCCACCAATATACAACACCTATTTGCTCAGGCACGTGATACATCACAAGAATATGCATACGGTATACTCAGTTGGGTCAATCAGCATAAAATTAAAACTGCTTGCTATGGCGCACTGCTTGGTTATGGCTATATCTGGTATAAGTTAGCCTCTCTAAATTATGCTTTAATGCAGGCCACTAACTGGTCAAAATGGCGTGAAACGCTTTCACTTGAAGAATTGCTGGCAAAGCCGCAACAAGAAATTGCAAAAGACTTATTAACTGCTATTCAAAAGCAGTATACTACTCCAGAACAATTTGATGATCTTTTAAGCCCGTTGATTGCTTTTGTGCGTGATGTAGATACAGAACTACAAGAATTGCGACAATTAGTACATCTGCATACGTGGATTGATCGGTTGCATATTGCGTTTTTGTTTCCCAAACAATCAAGTTTACTTGCGCAGGCACACGACAATATAAACCGCTTAACCTATTTAAAAAATGTATTGCTTAATTGGATGAGTCAGCACAAGGTTGCTCGTCTGAACTCGGTGACGACCCCCTTGTTATAGATTCACCTGAAGAACTATCAACACCTTCAAGAGAAAGTAATCTTGCCAAATTAGTTGGCGGTGGCTCGAAGCTCACTAATAATGCAGCAAACTCCTTAGAGCCTGCTTCTTGCGGGCCTACATCCGGAAGACTCTCACGCGTTATTGGAGCCACTGTGATAACTGAATTATCATGTTTTACTACAAATGTTGTATCTTCTTTAGGATGCGCAAAGCAGTTTTGTGCTAATGTCTGACTATCGTGAACATCTTTAATCAGTAACATATGAGTCACTGCTGGAAATTGAGGCGGCAAAACCGCAATAATTCCTTTATTGGTGCACGGAATATACACTTTACGCTCTTGCCCACTATGTTCCTGGGCAGTATCTATGTGCGCAAACACCGGTTGCTTCAAAATATTAACTACCGTAATAAGTCTGGAAGTTCCAGCGCCGCTCTTTGCACAATCAGCATGCGCTTGCACCAATGCAACTACGCGCTCATGCAACTCTTGAGCTAGTGCCGCTAATTTTTCACCTTCTGAAAGATCACCTTCCATGGCCACAAGTGAACCAAAAGACAACAAGAAAATGTAGTAAATAGATCTTTGCATTGCATCCCCCATATAATTTGCTACTAATTTTATATTAGCAAATATTTAGAGAGAAACTCAATGTTCTAAGAATATGTGTCTTAAATTTGCTTACATATAGGGTTTTTATGTATTAATTGCAATACGTGATGCCAAGTATTTAATATCATCATCACCAAATCTAACACCCGCACCAAAGAATGCGTTGGCATTATGACGGCTGATAAAGTCATCAGCACCAAAAGTCATATAGATATTATTGAGAATAAAGAGACGGTTGATCCATTTTAAGTGAGGTCTGCTATCCTCTATGCGATCACGGCCACGGAAATCAAACGCTTCAAACGTGGTCACCCAACGGAAGTTATCGGTATCAAACGGTATTTCCACATCAATACCCACACCCACCGAGCTTTCCATTAAACCAAACCGTAACGCGATATCTTTATAAATACGTGCGAATTGCAAGCCAAATTTAAATGTATCAAACTTACGCTTGGTGGTGCGAATATTACCAATCAGTTCTGGAATAAACACACCCTTCTCAATCAACTCACTCGTGAGCAATGGTCGCTCAAGTTCGTCAAACCATTCTTTTTCTACCCATTTACGTGTTAAGTTACCACGCATGGTGCCTACTAACTGCGCAAGATAAAAGTAATCGTCTGTTGGATGAATACGAATATCTAAATAACCTTTACTATCTTCAAAAGTGGTATATTCTGCAGGGCGGAACATATATTCACCATGCGTATCAAAGACAACGGTCAAAGCATCTACTTTGGCAAAATAATTCTTGAGGCCTCGCACCGCAAATTTAATATCATTATACGTTTCCTCTTCATTAACCAATTTGCCAAGAAGACCTTTACCCTGATCGATTTTCTCTGCAACTGAATTAATATTACGGAATCCGTCACGCGCTTGGAGCGCGGCATCTTCTAGCGATTTGGCAGTTTGCTCTACGTTACCCGCAACACGGTTAAAGTCGCGATCAAACACACTTGCAATGCGTTCTATGCTTTCTTTGAGCACCGGCACTTGCTCGCGAATATCTCGCGCAAATTCAGAAAAATCAGTTATCATACCACTGATAGATTGCTCATTGCCAGATAAAGTACGATCAATCGCTTCGGAGAATGAGGCAAAACGTTCTGCTGCAAGATGAATATTATTAATAGTCTCACGCATTTGATGTTTACCATGTTCACCACCCACGCTTTCGGCAAGCGAACCTGTTATTTCTTCTACGTTATCAGCAATAGATTTTACTTTATGCAAAAGATCATCAAACGAAACTTGCGATCTACATGGCTTACCCAAAGAGTCACCACCACCTAAACGAGGCAGCGCAGGATCACCCGGCATTACTTCTAAATATTTGGTGCCCAAGAGGCCCTCTTGCCGCACCGTAGCACACGCATCTTCACGTAATACATATTCTTTTGAAACGCGAATTAATGCGCTTGCTTGCCTGCCATCGTCTATTAAACCAAGGTCTTCTATCCAGCCAACAGTAACACCTGCTATTTTTACATCGCCTTTTTTTTCAATGCCTGATAAATCAGAAAAATAGACGGTATACGTATTGTAGTTTGCACTATCAAGACGGAAGACGCCTAATTTAAAACTCATAAAAAAGAAAATACCGAGCGCTACAAGAATAAAAATACCAACGCGCGTTTCTGTTTTAATTTGCAACATTAACCCTTTACTCAAATCACATAGAGTCGTTTAATAACAAAAGATGTAGAACGATCTCCTTCAGGATCTCGTCTTTCTATAATAGCAAAAATTTTCTGAGAAATATCGCCTACCGTACCTCTACTAATTACAGAAAAGGTATCCGGCTCAAAAGAAGCGCTTAATAATGGCTTTAATTCAGTATTAATTGCCGTTAATTCTTTTCCATACAAAAGTTGTGGCCCCTTTGGCCACACAGCATCAAGCGAAGTTATTGATAGCGCTTTCTGCTCTAATGCTTGCTCGGTCATTTGTTTACGTACTTTAAGATCATCATATGCTACACGATTAAATCCAAACACTGCGCATAGCGCGTCAGAAAGCAACCAAGCGTTTGCCGTTTCTTGATCAGACCAAATCGTAAATAGATCGGTTAAATACACAACTTGCTTCTTTCCTTTTGGCAAATCTTTTTTAATTTGTAATGGTGGTTCATAAAATTGGCGCGATGCAAACACGTCTTGAAACTCTTTCACCCGGAGCAATTCTGTGACCTCATGTAACTTAGAGTGCCGTTGTTTTAAAAATTTTTCAAATACTCCAAACAAATTTTTATCTTTCGTGTAAAGTGATAATTTTGCAAACACTGATTGCATCACCTTACGCATATCACCTTGCGGTTTTCCTTCATTAATAAATTTTTTTGCTTTAAAGTCGAAAATCTCATTTATATTAATTTTACCCTGCTCTGCACATATACAGATTTCGAGTGTTCCCTTAATGCCATCTACTGCTTGTGTGAGCGGATATTTTTGCCAATGATTAAGCGTGGGCATAAGCGCTTTAAATAACTTTGTGCGCCTTTGCTCTTCTATACTTGGCCCTTTTTTTTCTGCCCCTCGATACAAATCGCTAGGCGATTCACTCGGGGTGAGCGGTTGATTAGTTTTCTGATCTTTTTTTTCATCTACATTTGCAGCAAGTTGGCTCATGGCAACTTGCACACCACTTAACGCAAGCTGCAGTGCCTTTTCTCGTTTAATAACAATAGCATCAAAAAATATAAACGGCGTTGCACGATTATAAAGCCCTGTAACAATCACCATAATGAGCGAAAGCATTGAAAGTGCAAGAATAAGTATATAGCCGTGTTTTGAACGTGCATTATTCATTATGTTTGCCCTTAACAACCTTAGTCTCTTTTTTAGAGGTCAAAAATGATTTATTAGTAAGCGCTTTAAAATCAACATCAGGAAGCGTTATTTTAAATACTTGCTCGCCCAATTCTTTTAACTTCTGTTCCGTTTTAGGCTTAAACGTAAGTTGCAATTCTGCACGTTTGGTAGTTTGATTTGTTGTTTGGGCATTTGGAAGCATTGGTTTAGGAGGCAATTTCTTTTTCTTCTTTTTTTCTTCTAAAGTAAAGCTTGCAATAGGATAATTAAGCGTAAATTCTCTAAAGGATTTACCTGTTGCATCCCACAATTCAAATTTTGCAGTAATTATTTGTGGCATTGGTGGTACTCTTTTTTCTTGCGCTTCTTGACTTGTTTTAAATGGCCAGTCTTTACGAGACTCAATTTTTTGAACCTCCGGCGTTGCTGGCTTAGCTTGATCCGCTGCTGCTGAAGTTTTGGCGGGAGGCAAAGAACCTAGTGCTGGCAAGCCTTCTTTGGGTTGTTCTTTACTTTCTTCTTTTTTTACTGGATATGAAAAATCAAGCGTCATTTTTTTTATACTAGTTAGGAGCGCATATCCTCTGACAGGTTTTGCAGCTTTTTTCTCTAATGCTGCCGCATCTAGTTCTTCTGACTCTTGGCGAAACAATGAAAATGAATCTTCTTTATTAGGATCTACAATTAGCCTATACATTACACGCACCATACGTGGCTTTACCGTAATGTTTGCCGCTTTTTCATACACGCTCACGGGATTAGTAGTAATAAATGTAAACTCTGTTACTTGCCCCGTATCGCCATTTACGCTGTAAAATAATTTATCCGGCAGTTTTTGTGCTTTTGCCTGTGCATCGAGCATATTTTTTTCATTCGCTTGCTGAGTGGGAGGCGTTGGCGATGGCTTGGCTTTATCTAATGCGTTAGGCGCTTGAGGTTTTTCCTGAGTTTGCGTAATTTCAAATTTGTCGGGCATAAAGATGCCAATCGTATCGCGCTCAAATTGATGATGAAAATTGGCAACGCGCATATCAAGATCCATAATATCATCGGCAATTTCTGCCGTGATGGTAGTATTGCGTACGCTTTGGAATAATGAAATAGCAAGCAAAGACGCCAAGAATATGCCAACCATTAGTTCAATAATACTATAACCCTGTTTCATTTCTTTTCTCTATCCTCTGGCTTTTCGTGTTTATAAAGAAATGAAATCATAGTTTCTTGATCTTGGCCCCATACAGCTTTTGCACGCTCAATATGCAAGTCTTCTATCTTTGACAAACTTGATTCTTTTTTAGGACGAAAACTTTCATAAGTTAAAATTAAGCTTCCCTTCTTTTGCTCTGGCGGATGCGTTTTACCAAGCATACGATCTTGCGCGACATGAATAAATAATTCTCTAAGTGCCAAAGTAGATCTGAGCGACCGTGACCAACGCCCTAACTGCTCAAGAATAGTTGATTGTGAAACAAAAGCAGAAGATAAAATCATACCCATCATAAAAATGGTAAGCATAATTTCTATAAACGTAACGCCTGCCTTATGGCTTTTGGAATGTTTCATACGTCGCCAATTGCGCGGTAAAAGGGTTAATAACCAAGCTTAATGGCAAACTAGAATCACCTACCGCCTCTTCTATATTTATAATAACTTCTTGCACCATGCCGTCTGGAACAACATAGAACCAAATGGCATTTGTCTTTCGCCCTCCAGTATTCAGCCCATTAGTGCCTTGAATGTAAAATTCTTTAAATGTAATAGATTTAGGCCACGTAAAAGACGCAGCGTCATATGCTCTTGTTATTGGCGCAAAGACTTCTTTATCCTCTTGTGGCTCATTTGTTTGCATTTCAGTTGCCATCACGCGCTTTTCTAAATCAAAATACACTCTATGCACTTTGCCAGTGGAAAGGGCGCGTTGCCACGCAACAGCAAGTAACGTACGCACATTATCTACAAACTGTTCTTGCTTAAATGCTGGGCGTACGTTACGCAATACCCGCAAACCAAAGGTTGTCATGAATCCTATAATGAACATGACAACCAGTATTTCGAGTAATGAAAATCCGCTATTTCGACCAAACTGAAATACGCTCACTCGCATCACCCCCAGGACCTTCTGAGCCATATGAATCCAATTCATACGGGTGTTTGCCACCTTCGGTTATTTTATATTTTAAAGCATTACCCCAACCATCTTTAGGTATTTCTTTTAAATAACGTGGCTTTAAATCATTAAGGCTTGCAGGATATTCGTCATTACGTGCATGGTAACCATCAATAGCCATCTTAACTATCTGCAGTGCCTGCTCGGTGGTAGACACATTTGCTCTATGCCGGACCGTACGTATTCCTACAAAAGCTGCCACCATAAGTAAGCCTACAAGAAACGTATATGCCATTAACTCCATCATGGAGAAGCCCGCCTGGGTATGCCTATTTGCTTGAATCATAAAATTCCTTTCTACTTTTTCATCAATACCAATTTGTCATCTGTCATGACACCCTATCATAACATTGCCGCATACTTGCTACTATATACTTATCAATAATCTAATATTTATTTCCTACATGTTAGTCATACTTGATTGTGCTCCCGTCATTACTCCCATAATAGACAGAACTACAAATCCTACTACTATTGCTACTACTACCATCATTATCGGTTCTAATAAAGCCGTCAAGTTATCTGAATATTCAGAAAGATCTGTTTCATAATTTTGCGCAACGAGCAATAACATTTCATCGAGCTTACCCGTTTCTTCACCCGTTTTAATTAAATAAATAGCAATCGGGGGGAAAATACCAGTCTGCTGCAAATAATCCGCTATACGGCCTTCTTTAATAATTTTTTCTCGTGCTTGCCGCAAGGTATCTGCCAAAACACGGTTATCTACTATGCTTACTACAATATCAAGTGCTTGCGTTAAATTAACACCACCTGCCAAAAGCATGCCAAGCGTTCTACAAAACTGCACGATTACATTCATGCGAGAAAAATAACCTATGATAGGTAATTTTAACTTTAACCTATCAAGAAAGCGAGCGCCTTGAGCAGTGCGCCGCCAATACATAAATGCAGCAACTAGCATTATCAAAAAAGCTATAATATAAAGATAATAAGAAGTCACAAACGTAGAAACACTCATCATTAATGCAGTAGAACCAGGCAATTTGCCACCCATTGACTCTACCATTTCTGCAAGTTGCGGCACCACAAATACCAAAAGACCGATTACTACCAAAAAAACTACCCCAAGTTGAATAAGCGGCGTTCGCAATGCACCGCGCACTTTTTTAATGATAGCTTCTCGTTGCTCCATATAATCAACTAAGCGATCAAGCACTTTTTCCAAATTACCGCTTGCCTCTCCTGCACGCACCAACTGTACATAAATAGTATCAAAATCTTTGGGATATCTGCTTAAGTTTTCTGCAAGCGATTGACCTTCTTTAACGCCATCTTTAATAGAGATTAACATAGAGCGTAAGCGGCCTTTAAATTGATCAATAAGAAGTTCAAGAGCTCTGAGTAACGGCACACCAGATCGCAATAACACTGCAAGTTGTTTGGTAAATAATATTTTATCTTTTAAACTAATTGACCTACTAAATATGCCCGTGATTCGTTGCCATAAGCTCTGCGTATATTCTGTTGCACGCTCTATAGTAATGGGATAAGCACCTTGCTTGATAAGTTGCTCTTTTACATGCGTGGCAGAAGGGGCATCTATTGTGCCCGAAATTTTTTTACCATCTTTGGCAAATGCTTGATACGAATATAATGCCATTCATTTTTTCCTTTAAGACTACTTTTATCAAAATTCAAAAACTTCGCCATCAAGCCCATTCATGGGCGCAGTCCGGCGAAACTGGCCGAGTCCGATGACCCGGACCGAGTGTAGACGGGTTGCTTTGCGCAATTTTCGTGGTACCCTCAAATATATATATTTCATTTTTTAGGAGTTTCTGCCATGAAATACACATCCTTATTTCTTACTCTCTTTATAAGTTTCTCTTTTTTTATGGAGAGTGCAAATGCACACCCTGATGACGGGCAAGTGTTTAATGCTGAACAATGGAACATTGAAGAACAAGATCCATTAACATTATTTTGCTCACCGGTAAAATTTACACGCTCAGGAGTGCGTTGCTTTCTAAAACATGTCTTAAATCGTGCAGAATATTGCCAAGATTTTTATCCTCACAGCTTTTCGCATGTGATTGAATTTCTTGAATATGGCAATAGAACCGAACAAGATCTAGAATATATTATATCAACTCTTCGTCTTTTTAATAATAAGCTTAAAGGTTCACGCTTTGTAACCGCAACTGCTTATTCAACATTTTTAGAACAATTACCTGCAACAATTGCAACATACGCAAAACCTAAAGAAGAAAGCGTATGGGAAAATATTCAAAAATCTATAAAGTCAATTTTATATAATTCATTCTTAACTCGATTCTCATTCTTTAAAGAAGAACCAGATACGTTCTTTAATGATATTACCGAACAAATCACTCAAGCAGTAAGCCAAGAATTGATTGAAGATAGAATATCGCAAGAACAATTTAAACAAACACTCGTGCGCTTCCTTGAAAATGGACTTAATAAAGTGGTATGGTGCCCGGTAGCAGAAGAAGACGTATGGAAGTCTGTCAAACAAATTTCTACACAGCTTCATAACCTTTATGAGCAAGAAATTATTAACGAAGATGAGCTTGATGATCTTTATAAATCACTTCTTGAACAATTTTGCCATTTCTTAGATTTGTGTGGCTCTGATTTATCAATTGATATCATTAATCAAATTAAAGAAGACATTGAAGCTGGCGAACTAAACTTCTTGGCTCTTGATGAACAAGAAGAGTATATAGAAACTAAAGCTGAGCGGTTAACAAGAGCTGTGCTGCAAACTGAAGCAAAAGCATTTGCTCGTGGGTATGGTATTATGACTGACGTGCTCCCAAAACGTCCATAAAACTTGAAACACTCTCTATAATTATTTTGAATATAAAAAACGCTTGAGTATATTACCTCAAGCGTTTTTATCTAAATGATTTTTTATTTGGATGAGCCACAACCGCAACAACAGTTATCTGGCCCTTTAATGGACCATAATACCAAAAAACACGATATGCACCAGGGTGCACATATGCCTCAAATACTTTCTGGCCCTCAGGACCTTGTAAATTGTGATACTCATGAGTATTTAGCGAAGAATGCCTAAGATCTAACGCCATAAAGGCAAGCGTTCTATAAATTCCTCGCACAAGAGGCTTGCAAGACGCATCTTGCTCAAGCTCCTTTAAGTCATTATCCGCGCGCTCAGTGAATATTAGATCCATAGCTACTCATCTAAGTATTCAGAAAAAGAGCCACGATCAATGGTTCCTTTTTGCTGTAAACCTTCTTTTACTTGTGCAAGCAACTCTTTGTTTTCTGGTGCAAATAACCATGTTTGGTCTTGAATATCTTGCGCAGCATCCAAAACGATTGTAGCATCTACCACAGTACGTTGTTTGTTTTGCTTTTTCATACCGCTCTTAAAAGTTAAAACTCATAACTGCCGTGATAGTATCACACGCAATCACGCGTTTACCTGCCACCGGTAGCTTATATATTAATTTAAATTGGGGCTTAATGAGTGCATCTGGACTCACATCATAGAGCGTGTCATACTCTGCTGCAAATAAAAGCTGAAACACTTTCCATGCTTTAAGTGCCTTTGATGAATTTGCGATCAACTCTGAATTATTATTATTAAACAACGTTACATGCGATCTGCTTTGTTTAACAAATTGATAGGTGGCAGAAAGTGAAAGCCCACGCACAAGATGATGCGTTTCAAGATACAGGTTATATTGCTGTGCAAAACCTGGATCTATAAATGCACGGTCTTTAACCAAGTAAAATAAATCTGTTTGAGTTGGTGCTGTTTTAATGCGGCGTTCACGCGTGTTACCAAAAATTTGCCAGAACTGCACATCAAGGCCACCGCGCAATTGATTGATAAATGGCAAACAGTTAAACCAATCAAGATCAATCCCTGCGCCAAAAACAAGCGCGGTTGAACCATCACAACCAAAGGGCACCGAAAATAAATCATTTACATCAGTTTTTATACCAGTAGGAAAGCTTACACCACCGCGTATATTCAGCGATACATTTTTAAGCCATGGTTTTCCCTGTGGAAAATCACGCCACCATTCTACCATCACGGCAACATCGCCAATACCTGTTTTTTTCCATCCATCAAGATTTAGTGCAGGATCAAACAAATGTACTACATCAACAAAATTATTAGTAATGAGCTGACGAACTCTCACATCTTGGGGATCAAAGTTCTCTTGCGATGTTAAATCAACAATGCGCACATTTTTTAGTTTCATTGAGTAAAATGGCACAAATACAGCAAGCGAAATATTATACGGAAATACATAACGAGCATTAATACCAAAGCCACCCTTATAATCAAAATCACCAGTAAATCGCATATTCCCGCGCAATGGCTCAGTAAATGCAGTAATGGGAGAAGTAGGTTCATAAGGCGCGAGCATGCCAACTCGCTGCAATAATATTTTTTGCTCTTGATTAATTGGCGTTATGCCACCAAGCATGGCAACTGCATTATGCGTAAACTGAAACAATTGTAATGGATTAACTTTTTCACCATCGCGGTTATATGCTTTTGTATGTGTGCCAATTTCAGCCCATCCGGTAATTTGGATGGGTTCACAGTCCCAGCGATGTGTACGCAAATTAATATCATACGGTCTAAATACATTAATACGAAATAGCGCAAATGACGTGCTACATGCACTGAGCATAATAAGCAACATCATGCAGACTATACGTGGAAATTTTATCATAGTTACTATCCTAGATGCTTAAAATTATTATTCATAAATACGCACACCATCATCTGCGGTGACAAAAAGTGTTCCTGTGCCAGTGCTACGAATAATACTGTTCACCTGACGTGTCTGTTCGTTAAACGTAAGTTGAGAGGTTCCTGGATTACGCTTTATTCCAGCTGCTGGCACTCTTGCAAGCTCAACACCTTTATCTTCAAATCGAGCACGTGCAACCAAATGCAACGCACCATCAGTATAAAAAGTATTAATGCGATGAGCATGATTAATCCATGATCCACAATATTTCTTTTTAACATCGGGAACCAAAACTACTGGCTCTGGTAATGAGCGATCAATAAATAATCGATTAACACTTGCGGTTTCATCAAACAATGAACACGCTACCACATATAATTGCCCAACACCGGCAGCATCATAGATGTTGACCGTTGAAGACACTGCAACAAGGGCTGATATGTTAGCACTTGCGGATGGTAAATCAATACGCTGCCACGTAATCTGATCTTGATGCAATGCTGCATGATAATCAACTCCAGGAGCGGTTGCCACAAGGCCACGCGGCGTTGCCACAAAGAGAATACCCTGAACAATACACGCATCATTAAACACGTAACCTTCGCACACGGCGCCAATAGTTTCTGCTGTTGCTAACGTGCATACATCTTTTTGCTGGCCATTCTTTTTAAAACTATCTTTATGTAAAGGAATACGGTCAATACGATCTTCGGTCACAATGTATAAAAATTGATCGTCACTCATAATTTTTCGTACCCACTCATATGAGCCAAACATCGTAAATGCAAGCTCGGGATTAAGCGATGCAAATGCATTACCAAATCCTGTGGCGGTAGCTATTCCATGACCATCATTTGTTTGTAATAGTGCAACCCCGCGCGGCCCACCAATACACAACCATTGATCTTTACCATCGGTAGCTATATGCATCACATCAATGAATCCAAGCTCATCAAGAGCCCCGCCTTTACATAACATAACATCAGGCTTAGGATCAACCTGTGCACACGCATTAAGTGTGCCATCTTCACAGCGTAACATTACGTGATGATCACGTATAAGATTATTGCCATGCGCATCATACACGGGGTTAGTCTGTGCAATGAGAAGTTGCTGATGACCTGCCGCTATAAGATAAGACGATGCACAGTTACGCGTTGCTGGTACATCGCACAATACTTTTACACCACCAAGATTACTATCAAACTGCGTTGTTAAAAGATAGCTTAAAAATTGCGCCGAACTTGCATAGTGGCTCGTATGACCATAACCCAACGCATATCCTGTATTTAGAACACAATTAAAATCAGGCTTTTCTTCTTTTTTTGAATTTTTCTGTACCACGGGCTCAGCAGGAACGCCGCTATCAGCAGCTTTTTTAAGCGCTTCTTTTTTTGCTTTTTCTTTTTGTTCTTCATTACGTTTTACTTGAGCTTGCCTTTTTGCAATTTCGGCAGCAGCTTTTGCTTCAAGCACTTCATTTTCTTTTGCAATAGATGGCCCGCGCCAAGCAAATCCATGAAAACGCAGCCGATCTTTATGCTCGGCACAAAGACTTAGTTTATGAAATGTTGATCCATGCATAAACATACCAATAACCGGATCGGTTGATCCTGCAGTGCGCTGCCATGGTGACCATGCTGCTATAGCCCCTTTTTCATTAATAATTGCTTGTGAACAAAAAATTCCTGGCAATTCTTGAGTATGACATGCTGCCACCGCCGCATATATAGTTTCACCAATTGCTTGCATATCAGTAACTGGGCCAGGAAGCGCTCCTGATCCAACAGTAAACGGAGCAGATTGATCATCTTTTTCCATAGGAATTGCAAGCACAAACGAAGACAGATTCTGTACGCGCTGTGCACCACCTACCGTAATACAATATTTTTTAGCATTATTCAACGTAAAGATAAACAACCCAGGCTCTTGTTGCCAAGCTGAAATTGGTTCAAATGGACCTTTATAATACATCAGATCTTTGCGCAAGGCACTCAACATACATTTATTTTGAACTACCTTACCCATAAGTATTGCATGCTGCTCTTTTTGGAATGGATTCTGAACTTCAAGAAATAAACTGCCATTAGTTATTTGCATGTCAGTAACAGTGTATACACCAAATTGCTTAAGCGCTTCAGGCAATAGCGCTTCTAATGATATGCTCTTTGAAACGGCTTCAGCGCCAGTCAGTGGATCAATTCCCACAAAGAGGTATTTTGCCCTTGGCTTATTTTCTTTAGTCTTTTTTTCTTCCTTTGCATCATCTGCATCTGTATCATTAGTAACAGCTTCTGTTTTTTTCTCAACCTTTTTTGGTGGAATAACCTTATTATAAGATTTAATAAAAACAAATGAATCATTGTGCTCTGCCGAATTTGAAGCTACTTGAGCCACTACATATTCAACGCCTTCTATAATACCACTTGCAAGGCGCAAAATTTTACCTTGCTTGCCATCTACTGGCATTATTTTATGCACATGAATAATAGCGCCGCCCAGTTTATCAAACCCAGAATAACGATAAATGGTATCTGGCTTACTTTCAATAACAACATAAAGCGTATCGTTATAACCAACACTTATATGCTGAACTTTTTGGTTATAAAGCGGATTTAACTGGTCTACTGCCTTATTCATAAAAACTTTTTTATAAGCAATAGAAACAAAATCTCCATTTGTAGTTAGTTTAGTAAGCGCTGCACTATTATACCCAACTTCGGGAGCTCCAAAGTAAATGTTTTGATTTGCTTTTATTGCGTATGGGCACGGCATTGCATCAATTATTGCACCACCAAGCTCATATTTGGTTGAGGTAATGCGAATTTTATCGACATGAGCCGCTTCTTGCACAGCAAGAGCAACTTCATTAGATTCAGGCTCACTAACTACACGTGGTTGATCAATTTGATCATCAATTAAAGGTGTATTATCTACTTGATCTAATGATAAAGCATCCTGAGCACATGCTACCCCATTCAGCAAAAAAAGACCCACCATTAGTATGTGGACTGCGTTTTTTATATAATTTTTCATTGATATCCTCGAGTATATAGATCACTAGTTTAAGTCAAATTAGATAAAAAAACTATTGTTGAGAAGCCACTAGTTCATAGGTTGCGACAAAACGAAATTATTTACAATTTAATAAAACTATGCTAATTCTAGTATGCCATGATTTTGAAAAATAGTTAGTTAAACAGCAAAGAACGCTATGCACACTCATATATATTCCGCAACAACCATTGGCGTTTGCGCACACCTTGTGAAAGTTGAAGTTGATCTTTCTTTTGGCATGCTCCAATTCTTTATTGTTGGCTTACCTGATACGGCAATTAAAGAAAGCAAGCAACGCATTGCAACCGCTCTTAAAAATAGCGGCATACGCCTGCCAGAACGTAAAATAACCGTTAATCTGGCACCCGCAGATCTTAAAAAGGAAGGAACACTTTTTGATATGCCCATTGCGGTGGGTATTTTGCAAGCAGCAGGCATTATTGAAGTACAAAAAGATTTTTTAGAAGAAACACTTTTTTTGGGTGAACTTTCACTTGACGGTACTATAAGCTTTATTAAAGGGGCACTCCCTATTGCCTATGATGCAAAACGATTAGGCAAGAAACGTATAATTTTGGCCAGTGCAAATGCGCATGAAGCTGGCCTTATACAAGGCATTGAGGTTATTGGCGTAAAAAGCTTAGTTGAACTTATTGCTTATTTGCGCAACGAACAGCCAATTATGCCAACCGTATGTGATCTTTCTTCATACAGGCAAAATTCATTGCATGCAATCGATTTTGATCAAGTAAAAGGGCAACAGCAAGCAAAACGAGCGCTCCAAATTGCAGCAGCTGGCCGACACAATATTCTTTTTATTGGCCCGCCAGGATCTGGCAAAACCATGCTTGCAAAGCGATTGCCTTCGATAATGCCTCCAATGACGTTTGATGAAATATTACACACCAGTAAGATTTATTCGGTAAGTGGCAAACTTTCAAATGAACCTCTTATCACCAAACGACCCTTTAGAAATCCACATCACACCATCTCGCAAGCAGGGCTTGTAGGTGGCGGATCGTTCCCGCAGCCCGGAGAAATAAGTTTAACGCATAATGGCATTTTGTTTTTAGACGAATTAACAGAATTTAAGCGCAGCACTTTAGAAGTACTCAGACAACCACTTGAAAATAAATCGGTATGTATTTCACGCGCAACCCACACAATTAGCTTTCCTGCATCTTTTTTATTAGTGGCAGCATTAAATCCATGCCCCTGCGGCTTTTTAGGAGATAAAAAGCGCCCTTGTTTTTGTTCGAAACTCCAAATTGAAAAATACCTTGAAAAACTTTCAGGACCTATGCTTGACCGCATAGACTTGCAAATTAATGTGCAATCAGTTGAATACGATACTATTAAAGACAAAGGCTCCTCACCTCAAAGTTCTGCGGTGCTCTACCAAGCAGTAGAAAAAGCAGTAACATGGCAACACGAGCGATTTAATAACACTCATGCATATAATGCCGATATGGATACGCACCAAATCGAAAAATTCTGCGTGCTCACCGAACCTGCTGAGGAGCTTATTAAAAAAGCGTTTGAACGTTTGCACTTAAGTATGCGCGGCTATCATAAAATCCTAAAAGTTGCGCGAACCATTGCAGACTTGTGCCAATCTCACATGATTGACGTACCACATATTCAAGAAGCTATCATGTATCGCTCACTTGATAAAACACTGGAACAAATGCGCTCATGATCCTTGGCATCGGTATTGATATAGTGGAAACTGAGCGATTTAAGGATTGGCATACAAAACCGATACGGCAATTACTCCGTATTTTTTCTCAAGATGAAATTGCCTATTGCCAAGAATTGCAAACGAAAAGCTCTGAGCGCTTTGCCGTGCGATATGCTGCCAAAGAAGCATTTTACAAAGCATATGCTGCTTGGCAACAAAAAACACCCGCGTTGCCGCTCATCACCCTCTGTAGCGCGATACACACTCGCAAAAATAAGTATGGCTTGCCATACTTAGTAGTGAACTGGCACGTGTTACAAGCCCCCTATGAGCCAACATGCCATATTTCGCTTAGCCATACAGACCGCATGGCAATCGCACAAGTGATACTAGAAGCACCGCAAACATACAAGGAAATACCATGAAGTTATTTATTACCTTTTTCGCTAGTTGCAGCCTTGCTGCCATGGATCCGACTTCGCCAAGGCTACGTCGTGATACCAATCACGCCATCTCGCCACGCTCTAGCTTAGGCGTAGCGGGAGCTCCAGAGGAGCGACGGCGGATGGATGCTCCTAGTACCATAAATCCCAAAGCTCACCCACAGGCTTTTTTTTCGGACTTAGATGCAAGAATTCTTGCAACAGTGCAGAATGCTCAAGTAGCCTGCGAACAACACAGTAGAGACTCAATGCTTAATAATCTGGCAAAACTTTCTGAGTTACTTACACTTGCCCAAACCCATAAAGATGATTTTCTCAGCGGCTATGAAAAAAATCACAGCGCAGGCACCAAACGAACCCATGAAGTGATGCCAAGCGAAATGGAAAGCCTTAATAACGTAATGGCGTTTAGGCTACAGACGCAAAGCCTTATCACGGCATTTCAGGAAACGGCTCATGAAGAAATATCTCCCGAAGAGTGGCATCTTATGAGTAAGCTTTTTAAGGCTTTTAACCCTGTAAATGACGCTAAAAAATCACGCCCCGATTCTCAAGAGAACAAGTAACCAGGCCCAAATATGCCACTTGGGACCATAACGATAGCAGGCTCCAGGAGCTTATTGCTTGACAACCAGCGTAATTAGCATACACTTGATGTTATAAAGCAAGATTTCACCTTAAAAGGATACGTTTTGCTCACATTGACTTATATGAAATAAAAATTACGACGCGGGGTAGAGCAGCTTGGTAGCTCGTTGGGCTCATAACCCAAAGGTCGCTGGTTCAAATCCAGCCCCCGCCACCAAATTGTTTAAGGTACCTTAATTATAAACTTTTCTTTTTCTGGCTTTTGCCATAAACTTTCTCCACTATATCAACTCAGTTATAACCCCTGTTTTGGCACTATGTCTGCATCTTCTTATAATTCATACTTGAAGATGAAAGGCGCTGTAAAAGAAATTAATGCAGTGCTCTGCATTACTAACTATATGAATATTAATCCAAACCGAAAGACCATTTTCCATGTCAAATCGTCGTGAATTTAACGGCCAACGTAACGAACAACGTGAAGCTACGCTGGACGCGTTAACAGTAGGCCAAGTTCTTAAAGGAACAGTAAAGAACATTACTAATTATGGTGCATTCATTGATATTGGAGGTATCGACGGCCTTCTTCATATCACTGACATGGCTTGGAAACGTGTTGGTCACCCAAGCGAAATCATTAATGTTGGCGATAAAATAGACGTAAAAGTACTTGCTATCGATAAAGGCAAAGAGCGTATTTCTCTTGGTATCAAACAATTGCTAGACAACCCTTGGGAAAAAACTGTTAAAAGTATTATTCCAGGTTCAACTATACGCGGCACAATTTCAAACATTACTGATTACGGTATGTTTGTAACTATCGCAAAAGGTGTTGATGGCCTTGTACACATTTCTGAAGTTTCTTCAAATGGACGTGTTGACAACTTACATCACATGTTCAATGTTGGCCAAGACGTTAGTGTAAAAGTTCTTGGTATCGACAACGATAAACGTAGAATTTCATTAAGCATGAAATAAGCTTATAGTTTAAAAAGCGAGGACTCCAAACAACCAATTGGAGAGTCCTCGCTTTTTGTATTTTTTGCTCCTAATATAAAGAAGTTGTTTAAACTTGATTTGCCAAGAGCACTTTGAGCAATTGAATAAGTTTATTGGTATTTTCATAGCTATTTCTCGCTATGTGTTTGGCGCGTGCAATGTAGTGTAAACAACTTAATTGCACATCTTTATTAAAAAAAGGATTGTCTAGAAACCCTGCCAGTGCAGTATATTCATCAAATTTATTACACAATACATCGGGAGTATAGAGATTAACTAACTGCACTAATGCCGCTGTATAGCTTTTTAGTCCCTGTAGTTCAGCATCAGTAAATGCAACCGAGTCATCCAAGAAATGCTGAACGTTCTGGAATGAAGAAGCACACAAATCTTGATTGAACGAAGATGCCATATCTATGCCATAAAAAATATCAGCCGCCTCATCATAAAAATAATTGCTTCTACCACGGCCAGCATTACCTACGAAAGTATCTAAAGCAACAAGTGCTGGTAAATTTTTATGACGCGACATATGATATATTATCTCTCTTGTGAGACCAAGAACTTTTTCTTTTCCATTTTGACGAAGATTTAACCCTTTATATATCTTACCTTGATACAAATCAAAACGAACGCCTGGTACATATGTATGAAGTGTTGCAGGACTACCAAGATCTTTACCAATATATGTTATAGCCGCTGGAATAAGACTGGCCTGATTCAAGGAAACAGAAATAGAATGCCCTATATCAAGAGCTACCATCTCACAGACACAGCGTGCTAAGCGAGCAAAATCATCTGCAAATTTAATTTGTTTTATGAGAAACCAAACACCTGAAGTATCTTGAAAAATAGTAATTTCACAATAGGGATATTCAACATATTTGCAGGATTCTTTTATTGGCTTAATGTCTCTGTAATCAATACCTTGAACCCTACATGCACTTAGAAGCAGGAAAACATACATTAAAATAATCTGGCTCATGATAAAAAGCCTTTTCTTGTCAACAAGCTCTTAAGAAGCCTATCAAGCTCAATTGCATGCTCATAATTTGCCAACATTATTTGGTTGCACCATGCAAAAAATTTAAAGCAATTTTTCATAGTTTCTTGATCAAAGAATGTTGTATCATAAAAGCCAGACAATCTAATATACATTTCAAATTTATCCCATATTGCTCTAGGGGGATAAAGAGTAACCAATCTATGTAACGTTTCATAATATAACAATAATCCTTGAAACTCTTGTTCCGAAAAATCGACTTGTTCATTAAAAAAAAGAGTATACATATTTTCTGTAGAAAGCGCACATAATTTTCTGTTGAAGGCATCTGCCATATCAATACCTATAAAAGAATCAGTTGCTAGATCGTAAAAATAATTCCATCTACCCCGATCTCCATTCCCAACAAAAGTATCTAAGGCAACTAGAACAGGCAAATCATTATGGCGAGACATGTGATAAATAATTTCTCTGGTTAATCCCGTTATCTTATTTTGAGCATTTCTTTGTCTAATATGTAATCCTTTATACTGCGTTCCTTGATATTTATCAAAACGAACACCTCGTGCATATGTGTGAAGTGTTGCAGGAAGATCAATAAGTTTACCTATAAATGGCACACCGGCAGGAATAAGCGCTGCATAATTGAGTGGTGCTTCAATAGAATGCCCTATATCAAGAGCTACCATCTCACAAACCAATTGCGCTGGATCAAATACATTACTATCCCTTAAAAGCTTTATTTGCTTTACAACATACTTATTGCCAAATGGATCAATCAGAAATGTAATAGAAGAATGCAGACAATCCATATGACCATAAGATTCTATTTCTGTTACCAAATCTTGGTAATTAATATTTTCACCGCCTCTTTGCGGAGTCAACATTAATGGTAAATAGAACGCAAGTCGCTTAGTAATATATAATCCAGACACAGATCGCGTTTTTCATTCTTAGTCATTCTTTTTTATTTTAGCGAGACTCTCAACTTTTTATGTCCTTTTTTCATTGGCTTCTTCCAAAGACCTGAAAAATGATGAATAGCCATAGTCTCTTGTTGCACCCACTTATATGGTCCATCATTCTTTTTACCCCATGCATAAAAGTAATTTTGTGGGAAAATTACATTAACGCCATCACAACTGGTTAACAATTTTTTTACGGTATCACCAAAGTAAAAAACGCCGTTCCTATGAAATTGGTCTTTTTCATGAACATAGTCTTTCATAGTATCAATAAGCGCCTTCAGAATGGGATGGCCCGGACGCGAGCCTATCAATGCATTACAACAGGTTAATTTATCACCTTTTTCATGGCCAGAAATCCATTTCAGTTCATGAATACCGGTATAGAAATCGCACCAATGATGCAACAAATCAAAAGGCTTAAGACATTCAAAATCTACATCAACATATAATCCACCAAATCGATATAAAATTTCATAACGCCAAATATTTGCTTTCTCGCCATAATTAACTGCATTCTTAAAAGATTCCTTATTAATCAAATCAAATGCCTCGAGATCTGCTTCAGTCCAAACTTTAAAATCCCAATCGGGGTGCAAATCAATCCATGTTTTTTGCAATTTTTTCAATTCTTCAGGCGGACGGCTACCCAACCAAATTTGATGAATCACTTTTGGAATAGTAACTGTTTCATTATATAGTATGGGCTTCTTATTTTTGGCTATACGAGCAACATGTTTGGTATAATTTTCCTTTAACATTTGCATATCAGCAGAAGTATATGAATTATTATTCAGTAATTCAAAATAATAATCTTCAAATGTAGTAAACATTGCCTTATCAAAATCTTCCAAATAGTATAAATCTAAATTTATACAAGAAGTATTACAAAAAACTATTAATAGTATGCTCGCACAATATAACTTTTTCATTATCAATACCTCCACTAAAACTATTTCTTGTTTATAAATTCATAGAGTATTTCTATCAATCTCTCATTTTTTTTATTATTAAACAACTTAACAACTTTATCTCTGCCTTCATGTCCCATAACAATCCACAGCTCAGGATGCTCCACCATGTAACGCATTTTCTTACTTAATTGTGTTGTATCTTTTTCATTGACCAAAAAACCAGTAATGCCATCAACTACTAATGTCGGAATTCCCCTATGATGCGCGCTGATAATGGGCAATGCTGTAGCCATTGCCTCCGTCATAGAAATAGAAAAATAACTCACAACTAATAAGATATTCAACGGTTATCGATGCTAGCTGAATATGTTTTTACTGAAATAAACAATGAACTCACCATACATAAATACAGTACAAACCAACTTGCAACTTTTTTTATCATGTTCATTCATCGCTCCTTGTAACAAAGAATCTCCCTACGTTCAAGATATAAAAAAAAAGCATATAATTGCAACATTATACAATCCGTAACAACAATTTTTCAAAAAACACAGAATCTTAATTGCTTAACAATGTCAAATCAACATTGTAATTAAAAAAAAGTGGTATGGTTGACATCTCTAATTGTACCCAGCTAAGCTATTTTTAAATAGTAGGTTCAAAAAATGAATGGATAATCAATGAATATAAAATATATATATTTCATAACCATGCTGTCCTTGCTCCTTGGCAATCATGAAATGAAGTCAAAAATAGCCAGTGAGGTGCTCACAACGTTGGCAAGTGTCATTAATGATGTCATTGAAAAAAATTTTACTGATGAAGAACAAGCTAAAATTAATAATATAACTAAATTGCGAAATGAATTAGAAAAAGATGAAACAGTAACAGGCTTATTTAGCATGTCTCACATGGTTCGTATTATTAGTATGCCTCACGATCCATGGGGCCTATTACTCGTAAAACTTGCACGTACGTTTCAGCCTAAAACATCGTTAGAGCTGGGTACTTGTCTTGGTATTTCATGTGCTTATTTGGCCGCCGGCCTAAATGAGGGACAACTTATAACAATGGAAAGTTTTCAACCATTAGTTCCTTTAGCAACAAGCAACTTTGAAGCTCTAAACATTAATAATATTTCTTTACTCTGTGGCGATGTACCCGATCTGCTCAAACAAGAATTGCCATTGTTGCCTTCTATAGACTTTGTTTTTGATGATCATTTACATGCTGAAAAGTATGTAATGGAATATCTAAATATTATTAAACCTTACCTTTCAGATCAAGCTGTGTATTTATTTGATGATATTCATCGCAATGCAAGTATGGAATCGGCGTGGGAAAAGATTAAAAAAGATGAAGCAGTAAAAATCACCATCACTCTTGCAAAAGGAATTTGCTATTGGGACTTCAAACACCCAGTGCCACGCGTTGGAATTTGTATTGTTGATAAAGATATAACTGAAAAAATCCACTGTGATATTAACTTAGATGGTTGCAAAAGCGTAAAAGTGGAAAATAATCGTTTAATTGAACAAAGAGATACATAAATTACTCGATTTTGATCGAAATTAAAAAATCTCTTTTTCCATAATACATTCTTGAAAAATATCAATCAATCATGCAGTCATTGATATTGGAGGTATCGCAGGTTCAACTATACGCGGCACAATTTCAAACATTACTGATTACGGTATGTTTGTAACTATCGCAAAAGGTGTTGATGGCCTTGTACACATTTCTGAAGTTTCTTCAAATGGACGTGTTGACAACTTACATCACTTGTTCAATGTTGGCCAAGACGTTAGTGTAAAAGTTCTTGGTATCTACAACGATAAGCGTAGAATTTCATTAAGCATGAAATAGGCTAAGCTTATAAAAATATAAAAATGGGATCAAATGCTTGATCCCGTTTTTATTGCTACCATAGCAATTCCAAATTTTTACTCATATGCTTTCAATACGTAAATAAAAAATCCACTCAACAATAAATCAGCGCCGCCGCCGTTTAAACCGTTTAGGAGGTTTTATCCAAAAAGCTGTATAGTAATGCACAGCCAACGTTTCGGGCTGCACATATGCCTTGCCGGGTTGAATAGTAAAGCCATAACTTGCAGCCATGGGCCCACTTGGATAAAAAAAATTTGAAGGGAAAATCATATCAAGCGAATCTGATTCAAGAGGCAAAATATCTTCGATTATCGATGTAAAAAAATCAGGACCAGTTCTATTAGCAACGCCTCTTTTATTAACAAAATGTTTCAACGAATTAACAGCATGAGCAAGAATAGGATGCCCTGGACGAGCAGCAATTATGCCATTATTAATGCGCAATCTATTCTTAAATAATAACGGTACTGCATGTATACCAACATAAAAATCACATACTTGATTTAACCAATCGAGCGGTTTAAGACTTTCAAAATCAATGTCTACATACACTCCACCAAAATGATAGAGTATTTCATACCTTAAAATATCAGCTTTTTCACCCCAATTTACGGCTTTATCAAAATACTTTTTATTTTCAAACACAAAACCCTCAACATCATCATTAGTCCAAAGTTTATACTCCCAATCTGGATGCATAGTAAGCCAAGACTCCTGCCATGCGCGCGTTTTTTCTGGCAATGGGCGCGGACCTATCCATATTTGATGAATAATTTTAGGAATAATATACTCATCAGTATATCGTTCGCGTGCCTTATCCAAAAATTGATAATATTGATCAACAATTTGATTAAGAAGTGCCTTATGTGGTGTTTTTTCAAGGAATTTATTATATGCTTTCAGATCATCTGGATGACTTATCATTGCTTGACTAAAACTTTCAGGAATATAAATCTCCTGAACTACAGCCACCACATAAAAACTTGTAATCAATACAAGCAATATAGATATAAAATATATATTTTTCATTATCTTACCTTTTGTTGAATTCTTGCCATCCATGCGCATGCTTTTTGACCAAACGCACGCACTGGATCTAAATCTAAGGGAGTTCCAAAAGGAACGTTGCCCGTTGCAATGATATCAAGGCATTCTTTTGCAGAAGAAACACAGGTGCCAAAACCATAGGTTTCTTGAAAAGAATTGAGCTTATAGTCACCCGGAATCATAATACAAGGAATTCCAAGTCCGTAGGCAATAATTGCGCCATGCAAACGGGAAGTAATAACTAACGAGCTTTTACAATAATATTCATTAATATAATCTTCTAATCCAAAATTTTTAGCCTGAATATTATTTATGACTTTAAGCTCTTTAATATGTTGCGATAACATGCTTATAATCTTCTCTGTTTGTTCTTTACCAAGCGAAACACTATGAGAATCATATAATATTAAACCTTCTGCATTCATGTTCCGCTTAAATTTTTGTAAGTATATAACGGTTGGACAAAGGGAAATATCTGCATATGATAATTGATAATACTGTGCTGTTAGAAGATCACGAAGATTAACTAAATCGCATTTTTTTGCAACAGCTTGCACAATTTCTTTGCTAACGCCTGCTGCAAATTCGCCATGCTTATATGGTAAACAAATACCCAATCCCCACATAATCATAGGAAGCGTACAATTATCACGTAACTTAATCCAAAAAGGCTCAAAGCAAGAATTCAATAAACCTGCTCCTCCAATAATAGCTCCTTTATAGTGCGTATTAATAAAATCAAAATCAATATCTTTATCATGCATACACCAAACATCAGTTGAAATGCCAAGCATTTCTTGTATGCCTAAAATCGGCAAAAAATTCCCTATGTTATCAGAAGAGGAATAAAATTGAATAATAGGAGACTGAGGTTTTCTGAGCTCTTTTTGTACTTTTGACAGATCATGAAATTTACAGCGTCGATCAATCGCACCATATACACCATGCGCCACTAACCCAAAACATAGTAATACCCCATATTTTAAATAATTAACCATACATTCCTCTTTTCGCTAATAATTATATACATAAACATCGCAGTATATGCCAGAAATTATTTTTTCTATAAATACCATTCCTTTAAAGCTCGTCACGAACATAACTACTTAATACATAGCATAGGGAGCCTTTCCAAAGCAACAGTCGCTCAATCAAATATAAATAAAAATTTTTCTACAGATTTAAAACTTGACATGCCCAGTGCATATAAAATAGGCTATTAAAGAACAATTAAAAAAAGTATCTTGAGGTAGGAATACAAATGAAGCAAATTTTACACGCCAGCCCTATTCTTCTAGTTTTTATAACAATCTTATCTTTGCATGCAACAACAGAACAAAAAGCTCTAATTGCTTTACAACCTAGTCAGGATCATATAGAAAACTACACTCGAATGCAAAAGTCTCCATTTTTCACCATATGTATTTATGCATACAATACCGAAAATTGGATTAAAAAAAACTTAGATTCTGTTTTTAGTCAACATTATAAAAATTATCGTATACTCTACATTGATGACGCTTCTTATGACGCAACTACAAATACAGTACAAAAATATATATCAACAACATCAGCACAACATATTAAAATAATTACAAATACAGAACATCAAGGCGAACTTAAAACACTCTATTCCATTATTAATAATTGCGCTGATGATGAAATTATTATCTTGCTCAATGGTAATGATTGGCTTGCACATAACAAAGTATTAACTGAACTAGGTGCAGCATATAATTCAAATGACATTTGGCTCACCTATGGCACATGCACCTCTGCACCTAAAGGCTGCAATATTAGTATTCGAAATGGATCAATACCTCAACACATATTGGAACATCGTCTCTATAGAGACATATTCCCTTATATGCCAGTACGCAGCTTCTATGCATGGCTTTTTAAATTAATAAAAAAAGATGATCTGATTGACGCTTCAACGGGAGATTTTTTTGAGCATGCAGCCGAATGTTATATTATGTGGCCACTGCTAGAGATGGCGCATAACCATTTTAAAGCAATTTCATCCACTACTTATGTAATAAACAGCCATGATCCTATCGCACAATTGGAAAAGGATTATCATTTACGCATGGCAATAAACAGCCAAATGGATAAAAATATTCCTATCTATCCTCTTGCAATAAAACCAAATTGCTAAAATAATTACTACCATGAAAAGAACAAATCTATATATACTCATTATCTTATTGAGCTCCTATTATACACAGGCCAAAATATTAATCTTTACATTTGCTTATAACAGACCTGATTTTATTGAAATTCAATACCAAACATTTAGCAAATTTTTAAGCGAAGAGTTTGAATTAATTGTATTTAATGATGCTACTGAACAAACTGCCAAAAAAGGTATCGAACAGATATGCACCGCCTTAAATCTTATATGCGTTACGATTCCTCAAAAAATACATGCGCGGCCCTATCTTAATCGACCGGACAAAAGCAAGCCACATGCAGCAATAAGAAACTGCAATGTAGTGCAATATGCCATGGATATTATAGGGTTTGATCACAATGATATTCTTATGCTAGTTGATTCTGATTTATTCTTAATACGAGAATTTGATATAAGAAATTTTATACAAAACCACCACGCAGCAGCATTTATGCGGCCTTGCTCAGATGTGCCTGAAAAATACCATAATTGCACTACGTTACACCCTCATGTTTCCGGCATTTCATATTTTTGGATAGGACTTGTTATTCTCAATATGAATTCGTTACCTCATAAATATGCATTAAATTTTAATAGAGGCACTGTACAAACAGTTTTTGGCCCCTCATTTGTGGATGCTGGCGGATATAGTTACTATAGCAAAACATGTATACCAAATTTTAAAGCAAAACCTATTATTCGCACCTGTTTTCAAGATATCATCTGTACATCGTGTAAAGAAAAAAATAGTGCTATCTGTACGCATTCTACGGCTACTTTACAACACCTTGGCGTGCCAAATGATTTAATTAAACTATTACAACAGATACCGCTTGATCCACGTAAAGAACAAGCCGATCGTGGCATAGAACTTTTTAACGCAGGTACCTTTTTACATTATAGATCAGGGTCGAACTGGAACAAGGCATCTCGTGCTTTTATTGCCAATAAAGATAAGGCGTTTAATAACTTGATTAAGACTATCTTGGAGCAAGAATGATATTTTTTAAAAAATTATATATTAGTTTAAGTTGTGTTATTTTGTTAACGTCAATTAATTATATAACAGCCAAAGTTCTTATTTTTACCTTTGTGTATAATCGTCCCGATTTTATTGAACTTCAACAGAAGCTCTTTAAAAAATTTTTAAAAGATGACTACGAATTTGTGATTTTTGATGATAGTAAAACAACTGAAATAACAAAAAAAATTAAATTAGTGTGTCAAACATACAACATTACACATATTAAAATTCCACAAAAATTACATGATCGGCCCTATCTTAATCGTTATCGTACACCAAAATGGTTTGCGCAGTATAATAATGCGTCATCACGCAATTGCAACGTAGTGCAATACGCATTAGATACGCTCGGCTTTGAGCATGATGATCTTGTTATTCTACTCGAATCAGATGTTTTTCTAATAAAAGAATTTAGTTTTTACGACTATATGCAAGGTTATGATCTTGCAGGATATGATCGCTCGCCGGAATATAGTGACAACCGTCAGTCGCTTGAATTTCTTTGGATTGGGCTCATTTATCTCAATATGGCAACACTAACCAATAAATACAGCTTTAATATAAATTGCGGGCAGATACATGGCGTAAATATAGACTCCGGCGGTTATTCACATTTTTATCTACATCACATTAACGACGCACGCATTAAGCTTTTTGAAAAAATCAGAATAGAACAATTAATTTGTATGGAATGCACACATGCCAAAAATTACAGATGTTCTCACAATACTAAGCTTCTTAAAGCCTTAGGTTTTGATATGCCTACTATAGCGTTTATTCAAGACGTTCCTATTGACTGGGGTTCAGGCCATTCAAGAAAAGGCTTAAGCAAAAGAAACATTGAATTTTTACAAAATAATAGTTTTGTGCATTTTTCAGGATCAAGTGGCTATGCTATGTTTTCACCTTATTGCAACATGGAAGAACTGTATAAAGACAAAGCAGCAGCATTTACAAAATATATTACCTATCTGCTAGATGCTTAGATATCTGGCTTTCAGATTCGGCAAAACTATCCTGTTTACGATGGTTTATATTTTTCTTTTTTCTATGTATTGTTGATAACGGCGTTCTTTTCTATAAGGATCACACAATGGAACCCACAGCTGGCATGTTTTTTCTTTCTTAGCATCTGGTGCGTCTTGTTTAATTACCTGTGTAGAATCTACAGATAATGAAGATACGTTATGAGCAATCGCCAGCTCCTTTTCTACCGCTTGTTTTGGCTTAGGCTTTACAATCCAATACGCAGTATAATAATGCACTGCCATTGTTTCGGGCTGCACATACGCCTCTCCATCTTTTAGCTTATAACCAGGTCCGCCTTTTTCACCACTGGGATAAAAGAAATTGGATGGAAAAACCAAATCAAGAGAACCAGAAGCAATCGTACTTGGTAAAACATCTTGAATAGTTTGTGTAAAAAAATCAGGGCCAGTACGTTGCGCAACACCTTTTTCATGTCTATAAAATGGTATTTGACTAATTGCCCGCTCTAAAATAGGGTGCCCTGGCCTTGCACCAATTAATCCATTATTAATTCTTAGCTTATGTTCAAATAATAGTGGCACTGCATGTATACCAGTATAAAAATCACATCTTTCATGCAACCAATCAAATGATTTCAAACACGCAAAGTCAGCGTCAGCATATAACCCCCCAAATCTATATAAAATTTCATAACGCAAAATATCAGCCTTTTCTCCCCAATTTCTTGCTTGATCAAAGTATATTTTATTTTCAAAATCAAACTGATCAACATCTTGATTAGTCCATAACTTATATTCCCAATCAGGATGCATCTTAATCCAAGATTCCTGCCATTTTTTAGCTTCTTGAGGAAATGGATACGGCCCTATCCAGATTTGATGAATAATTTTGGGAATAGAATGCGCTTGTATGTGCTGCTGTTCTGCACCTTGTTTGTTAGAAAATAAATAATATTGTTGCATTATTAATGCTAACAATTCCTTATGAGGTGTCTGCTTAAAAAACTCATTATATTGATCTTTATCTTTTTCGTGACTCACCATTGCAGCATTAAAATCTGCAGGAAAAATTATATTTTGACCAATCCCAGATGTAAAAACAGAGCATGCTAACATACAAATGATCTGACAAGCGTAGATTAATTTTTTCATCTGGCCCCTTTTTACTTACTACTTTATTTTCTGCGACTCTATAGATGCAGTCTTCTTTTTACACAATAGCATATTTAAAACATCATTTTCAATAAAAAGAGAATGCAGCCAAAGAAGAATAACACTCTTCAAGAGCTCACTACTTACTGTGGCATTTGAGTGTAATATTGCCGTACAGTATGTACTAATTGATCTCCCGATGACAGTTTATAAGCCTCTAAGCAGTTTTGACGCATTTTTTCTTCTTGTTCAAACGAAATACTTCTTACTATTTCATCCACCATTGCTACCTTTTTTTCTGGTATAAAAACACAACAAGATAACCAATCTATTTCTGCTGGTAACAGAGTGCCGTCTGCCAAAATGACCGGAATAGCGCCTGCTTGTAAACTTTCCCAAAATCGAATAGTGCTTACACCATAGCCACGAGGGCATAAAGAAAAACGCGAGCGAGAAAGAATGTCACGATATTCTTTATTATGCTCTTTATTTATAGTACGAGCTCCCCAAGATGGTCTTTCCATAATTACCACATCTTTTGGACAAGGCAATTCAAAAATAAATGCTCTCACTTTTTGAGCTGATTGCGTGCCAATAAATGAATAGAGAATATCTTTTTCTCGTGCAGGGCTCACACCATTTTGAGCAAAATGAGGAAACGGCAATAGAGTAATACCCTCATATATCATGCCCTCTGCTACATGAGGAGTAAAAAGTACCGTAATGCCTATTCTACGCAATGTAGGAATAATTTTTTCAAATTGAAAGTGCTGACAAATAGTAAAACCACCATCTAAGTACATATCAGGTATTTTATCCAACATGTTTTTCTTAATTAATATTGTCCACGGCAATGCAAGATAATGCACATCTTGTGGTAGAGGATCTGCCAGAAAGATTTTATACGCATTAAACTCGGTAGGAACAGGCTCTTTAAGAAATAAATCAGTAAAATGCGCATGTATTTGCATGGCACCAAAAACAATGCCTTGTACTAGAAGCATAATACAAAGAAACACCCCATATATTAGTTGTTTCAAATTTTCCCCTTTATATATAAATAATTCCTACATTACTATTTTTTTTCCCACAATATTTTATAGTGCAATAATTAACACTATTGGCAGAATAACTTGAATTGCGAAACCTGAAATTGCTAACATTGAAGTAGCTTATATTTAATTTAACAACTTATACTTGAAACTCAGTTAACCAAAAAGAATAATCTATGAAATCTTTTCGATCATTCACCCTTTTACTCATACTATATACTACCACGTCGCTTTTTAGTTATGAACTACCATTTGTTATTGTAACCTGCTCTTACAATAATGCTGCCTATGTGCAAAAAAACCTAGACTCTCTATTTTCTCAAAAATATACTAATTTTCGTCTTATTTATATAGACGATGGGTCTTGTGACGGTACTGCAGAATTAGTTGAAGTATACAAGCAAACCTATCATCTTGATAACTTTACTCTCATAAAAAACACACACCATTGCTTGAAAGGAGAAAATATTTATAAGGCAGGGTATATGTGCAGCGATGAAGAAATAATAGTAATACTGGACGGTGACGATTGGTTTGCACACGAATATTCACTGGCATATATTAATAATGCCTACCAAAAAACAAATGCTTGGCTTTCATATGGTAAAGTACAATTTTACCCGCAAGGCAATGTAAGCAACGCAAAAGACTTGCCACTCGATATCATTGAACAACAATCTTTTAGAAAATATACCTGGGTGTACTCGCACCCACGTTCTTTCTATGCATGGCTTTTTAAATTAATTAAATTAGAAGATCAATTAACTAAAAAAGTTGTCGGCTTTGAAGGTAAATTCTTCCCTAATTACAATGATCGAGCAATACTCTACCCTATGCTTGAAATGGCCAAAGATCACATTGTTTTTATTAAAGAAGTTGGAGTAATTCAAAACTGTGAAAATCCAATTTCATCACATAATCCCAAAGAAGGGTTCACGCCAATAAAAAAGCAATGCAGCAAAGAAACGGTGGGGCAGCCAATAATGTATGCACCGATAGAGAATCCAATCCTTAATCGATTATATACTTATAAAAATGCCCATGCCGACTGCATTATTATTATTGAAGATATTACTAAAGCATCATCTACTCTTTGCAACGTACTTGATTTTGTCCAAAATCTTGATGCCATAATTATCGTATCGGACGTGGCGGCAAATTTAGAAATGGCTCTTAAAAATATACCATCTTTCTATAAAATCATCAGCATACGGCCCCAAGAGTTTAATCTTCATGAAATATGCAGCAATAAACATCTTTTGCTCATGAATGACTCGGTATTATTAACTCATATCATTGATTGCTCCGCTATTATTTATGAACTTGAACGCACTTTTGCATATGCATGGTATAACGACTTATCTTTAGAAAGTTGTGCTGCAAAAAAAATTCCAGCCCAACACATTGAAAACGGTTTATACGTCTGGCGATTCTTATACACTACCAAAAATAATATTCATATTAACAGCTTTAATGGGATGCTCTGTCGCACAAAGCATCTGCGCAAAGCTTTCTCTCATGCGCCCAACACCATACAAGAGTTACAAACTATATGGAAATCAAAAAAAAGTTCCCTCAATAAAATTGGCCTTTTTCATGAACATTAATTATATAATATTGATATTTATTGACTTTACTTCACGCTTTTTAGCATAGTATTAATGCTAACTTATTGTTAAAAATAAATCTGAAAGGAAATTTTAAACTTATTCAGATCAATGTACAAAATAATCAAGGAGGTAATGATGATCAACATTAGTTCTATTTCATTTAACTTACTTTTGCTCACTTGCAGTATTTTAATAAATTTACCAATAACCACGAAAACATTTTTAGTCTTTGGTGGCAAACAGGGATGGATTGGCGGGCAAATGATTAATATTCTTCAAGACCAAGGCCATGTAGCAATTGCTGCAGAGTCACGCCTTGAAAACCGCATTTCAGTTGAAAATGAAATAGTGCGCTTAAATCCCGATTGTATTATAAATGCTGCAGGAGTCACGGGTAGACCCAATGTTGATTGGTGTGAAAACAATAAGCAAGCAACTATTAAAGCAAACCTTGTAGGAGCCTTAACCTTATTTGACATCGCTCATACTCATAACATACATGTAATTAATTTTGGCACTGGTTGCATTTATGAATATAATGATACACACCCCATGTACAGCGGCATTGGCTTTACTGAAGAAGATAAGCCTAACTTCCAAGGGTCTTTTTATTCATTCACCAAAACCATGCTAGATCAATTAGTACCATATTATCCTAATGTTCTCAATTTACGCTTGCGTATGCCTATTTCCGACGATCTACACAGCCGAAGCTTTATTACTAAAATCACTAAATATCAAAAAGTAGTAAATATCCCTAATTCTATGAGCGTGCTTCATGATCTATTACCATTAGTTCCTGTAATGGCTGAGCGTATGTTAACGGGGAACTATAACTTTGTAAACCCCGGGGTAATTAGCCATAATGAAATTTTAGAATTATATAAAGAATATATTGATCCAGATTTTTGTTATATAAACTTCACCGTGGAAGAACAAGCAAAAGTTATTAAAGCTGGTAGATCAAACAACGAATTAGATACCAGTAAGCTTCTTGCTGAATTTCCTTATATAAAACCGATTAAAGAGGCAATAATTGGTGTATTTGAACGTATGCAAAAAAATCTTCCCTAAAATAATTGACTTATAAATTTGCATTATTGCAAAAGGATTGCTTAATGAATATTTATCACATAAAAGAAGCATTTCTTTGCTTTTTATTCTCTCAATTTCATTGAACTACAATCAAAAGTATTGATATTCACCTATGCTTATAATCGACCTGATTTTATTGCAGTACAAGATGCTACTTTTAAGTATTTTATGGAAAACAACCAGTAATTTACTAAAATAATTCTACATGCCGCTTCAATCCTCTTGTTTAATTCCACTGTCGTCGCTCTGAATGTAGAGTTCAATTCCAAGTCATTAGTTAGACTCTACACGTGCTAACTGCCATCAACTGGTTAATGCGCACTTAAATTGACTGCCGCATGCCTTCTCTTGACATTAATTAATACAGTTTGTCATCCTATTAAAGAATAGAGATAGAGAGGCCGTAAAGCAAAAATGCTTTTCCTGCATATTTTGAATTTTAATAATATCATGCCTATGCTGCGCTTTTTGGTTATCTTGGCTACTATGAAATTTGAAGATTGGGCAAATTAAAACGATGTTGAAAATTGAGAGCTATATGTAAATTGGTAAAATATTATAAGGAGGGATTATGAAGCATCAACTTATTTTTCTATTACTATTCGCTTCTTTAAAAACATATGCGGATTTTGAACCACAAAATATTGCAGTAATTGGTACTGGGTATGTTGGGCTTATTACCGGAGCAGGCCTTGCCGATTTTAATCATCACGTTGTTTGTGCCGATATTGATCAAGAAAAAATTAAATTGCTCATGAATGGCGTTATTCCGATTTTTGAGCCGGGAGTGGATGAACTTGTTGCAAAAAATGTGGCACTAGGATCTCTCAATTTTACTTCAGACGTGGGCAGCGCTGTAGAAAAAGCGGATATTATTATTATTGCCGTGGGCACTCCAATGGGTGATAATGGACATGCTGACTTAACGGCATTAAAAGCGGTAGTAAAAACAATAGCTGACCATTTGAATGGTTACAAAATTATTGTAACTAAAAGTACCGTGCCAATAGGGACCTATAGACTCGTTTATTCAATGATTGAAAAAGCAAAACCTGATGCACAGTTTTCTGTGATTTCTAATCCAGAATTTTTGCGAGAAGGCTCTGCAATTCGTGATTTTTTTCAATGTAATCCGATAGTACTTGGTGGGTATGATCAGAATGCACTTAATAAGATGAAGAATATATATCAACCTTTAATTAATAAAGGTACCAATCTAATTATGACTGATCCATCGAGCTCAGAAACTATAAAATATGCATGGAATGCATTTTCTGCAACACGTATTATGTATGTCAATGAGTTGGCTCATGTATGTAATGCTGTAGGTGCCAATATATTTGAAGTGGTAAAAGGTTTAAGTTTTAGTGAAGATTTACTGCCAACAAGTATGTTGCGTCCTGGCCCCGGCCTTGGCGGTTCATGCTTGCCTAAAGATACTAATGCGCTTGTTGCCATGGCGCAGCTTTATGGCGTTGATCTTAAAATTGTTACTGCAGTCATTGCAGCAAATGAGCGGCACAAAAACTTAATAGTAGAACAATTATATCCTTTTTTCCACCGCAAAATGGCTGGTCGAACAGTAGCTATTTTAGGCTTATCATTTAAAGCAAATACAGATGACATCCGTTATTCTGCAGCAATAACTGCAATAGAGCGATTAACAGCTGACGATGTATTTATAAAAGCATATGATCCGCAAGCAATGGAAAATATGAAGAGGTTGTATCCTAATATTATGTACTGCCAATCGCTGGAAGAGGCGGTAGCTCAAGCAGATGCAATTCTGCTTCTTACAGAATGGGATGAATTTAAAAATGCAGACTTGGTCAAAATAAAAGAACTTATGACCAAGCAGACAATGTATCACAAGCCAGTAGTTGTTGATCCGCGGAATCTATGGAATCCAAGTGAACTTAAAGCACTTGGATTTGATTATGCAAATTTGGGCCGTGTAAAGTAATAATTATTGATACAAACTCTTGATTTTGTCAGCCTAATTTTTATAGCTTATATTTAATAAATAGTGAGATCAATCAAAAAAGATTTTAAATACAAACTAAAATTATATCCAAAAAGGCTACCATGAAAAAAGGAATAATACGTATTTGCACTATCCTAGCTGCCTTACTTTTTTTTATCTTACCTCAAGACTTTCAAGCTAAAGCATCATTATTGGAAAGAATCAAGAAAACGCACAATCAAAGATCTAAATATATTAACAAAAAAGATCAAAAGAGAAAGAAAAATACGCTTAAAAAAATAAAAAAAAGAGAAGCGGTTATAGTCCCGGATGAGGTAAGTACCTATTCAGAACTACCTTTAGCTGTTGTTATCTGCTCCTACAATAACGAAGAATGGGCAATACAAAATCTTGACTCTGTACTTACACAAAATTATTCCAATTACCACATTTACTATATCGATGATGGCTCTGTGGACGCTACGCCCACAATAGTTAAGGAATACATTGAAGCACATAACCTAAAAAATAAAATAACATTTCTTCGTAACGACACTAATTACTTTAAGCTCTACAACATGTATCATCTAATCCAGACGTTACCCGATCAAGTCATTGTAGTAGAATTAGATGGTGATGATTGGTTCGCATCTCCTGGAGCGTTAAGCTACATAAATAATCTGTATCACAATCGCAATATTTGGTTGACTTATGGAAGAAATCAAGAATGGCCTAGTGGTAATATTGGTTGGCATGAAGAATATCCTGAAGACGTAATTAAAAATAAAAAGTTTAGAGAATATACCTATCATGCATCACAACCCAGATCATTTTATGCATGGTTGTTTAAACAAATTAAACAACAAGACCTATTCTATAAGGGAAATTTTTATCCTGTTGCAACAGATGTGGCCTATATGTTGCCTATGTTTGAAATGGCTGGCCAGCGAAGCGCATATATCGGTGATATACTCTATATACGAAATAGAGCTAATGTAATTAATACTGAAAAAAGATGGTCAATGGATGAAATTAAAGCTTTTAAGAAAGACATTCGCGCCAAACATAAATATCCTACTCTGAACGCTCCAGTATTAAATGAAGGAGAAATAACGTATGAGAAATAATAAAATATTATTATCTGCTTTCTTACTCCTTCAATTGGGCGACTCTTGCCTTGCTGTAGCAAAAGAATCCCTCTGTATCTTATTTTTAGTTGATCAATTTCCCAGCCTACCTGAAACCTTTGTATTAAATCAAATTACTGGATTGATAGATCGTGGGCATAATGTATATATCCTTGCTCGCTTACCTGAAAATGGCGAAATTGTCCATGCAGATTTCAAAAAATATAAGCTTGAAATGCATACCCACTATCAATCAAAAAGCTATGAGGACGGAATGCCTCCTTCTTTACAAAACATAGACCCCGATATATTATTTTGCCATTTTGGTTTACAAGGAAACTATGGATTACAACTAAAGAAAAAATATTTTTCAAGAGCAAAGCTCATTACCGTTTTTCATGGATATGATATGAGTAGATTGCTTAACGAAAAGCCCGACCTCTATAAAGAGTTACTGCCTGCCTTAGATTTGGCGCTGCCTATTAGCCAAGCTTGGAGAAAAAAATTAATAAAAATGGGAAGCAATAAAAATAAAACAATAGTACATCACATGGGCATTGAATGTAGTCAGTTCACTTTCCAACCACGCCAACTTCATAAGAATGAAACTATTGAATTTATTTCTATAGCGCGCCTTGTTGAAAAAAAAGGTATTCAGTATGCCTTGCAGGCCTTTGCACAAACAAAACAAGAACATTCAAATATACACTATACTATTATTGGAGACGGCCCATTGCGCAATGAACTGTTAAAAGAGGCAAAAGAATTAGGTATTAGTAACAACGTCTCCTTTCGTGGTTGGCAGGAAAGTCAACAAGTTGCCATTGCATTGAACAAAGCACATATAATGATCGCACCAAGCGTGACAAGCGTAAAAGGTGACATGGAAGGTATTCCTGTTTCCTTAATGGAAGCAATGGCCACTGGACTACCAGTTTTAAGCACTAACCACAGTGGTATTCCAGAACTCATTGATCATGGTATCTCCGGTTATTTAAGTCCAGAAAAAGATGTGCAACAGCTAGCTGCCAATATGCAATTTATGATACAAAACCCCGGACTATGGCCCACTATCGGCTTGGCAGGACGCCAAAAGGTAGAGAATGAGTTTAATATTATAACACTAAATGATCAATTAGAACAAATGTTATTCAAACTAATAGAGGATAAAATATGAATATTCGTGTTATAGCTATTATTAGCTGCCTATTGCCAATCTGGATGACCGCTCAAACACATACGGAAGATACCTTACAAAAAATTGCTAATGTCATCAATAGTATAAAAAAGCAGGAATTCACAGCTAATGAGCAAGAAACAATGGATAAGCTTACTGAGTGGCGTACAAAATTGAGCAAAGATGAAACAATCATAGGCAATTACAGCATTTCACATATGGCACGAATCATCAGCATTCCTCACAAGCCATGGGGGCAAATTTTATTGAAGCTCACCAACGAGTTTCAATCTAAAATGATGCTAGAAATTGGTACCTGCATTGGAATGTCTGCTGCATATCTTGCAGCCGGAGCTCCTCAGGGTAAAATGCTTACTTATGAAAATTTTGCGCCTATTGTTCCATTAGCTGAAGATACACTCTCATATGCAGGGGTTTCAAACGTTGAAATTTTGCTTGGTGATGTGGCAACACTACTTAAAAATACAGTTTCAAAGGTTGACCCAATTGATTTTGTATTTGATGATCATATACATACAGAAAGGCCTGTACTTGAATATTTTAATATTATTTCACCTTACTTAGCAGACCAAGCAGTTTATTTATTTGATGATATTATGCGCAATCCGAGCATGGAATCAGCATGGAATAAAATAAAGAATGATCCACGAGTATCTATTGGGGTGACTCTGACACAAGGTATTTGCTATCATGATTTTGATCATGCAGTGCCTCGTCTAGGTATTTGCATTATTGATAATAAAATAAAAGAAAAATACTATATAGACATTAATCTAGATCGCTGTAATAATGTAAGCGTACAAAACAATCAATTAATACTAAATTGAACAAAATTTATTTAAGCACAACAATCAAAATACTTTAAAATGGGAGTGAATGTATAATTCCTCCCATTTTAAAATTTATACTTGTTACTTCCATAAAGCTGAAAAATGATGGATTGCCATTGTTTCTTTTTGCACCCATTTATACGGACCATCAGCCTTTTTACCCCAAGCATAGAAATAATTTTGTGGGAAAATTACATTAATGCCTTCACAATTTGCAAGCATTCTTTTTATTGTATTACCAAAATAAAATACACCGTTTCTATGAAATTGTTTTTTTTCATGAATAAAATTGTGCATGTCCTCAATAAGTGCCTTCAAAATTGGATGACCTTTACTAGAACCTATCAAGGCATTACAACAAGTTAATTTATCACCTTTCTCACAATCACGTAACCAGTTAAGCTCATGAATACCAGTGTAGAAATCACACCAATGATGTAATAAATCAAATGGCTTAAGACACTCAAAGTCTACGTCAACGTACAATCCACCAAACCGATAGAGAATTTCATAACGCCAAATATTTGCTTTTTCACCATAATTGGCTGCATTCTTAAATGATTCCTTGTTAAAGATATCAAAGGCTTCAAGATCCTCGTCAGTCCATAATTTAAATTCCCAATCAGGATGCAATTCAATCCATGTCATTTGCAATTTTTTTAACTTTTCAGGCAAAGGGCTCCCTAACCAAATTTGATGAATTATTTTGGGAATTGTAACTTCTTTGCAACACTTAAATGGCTTTTTATCTTTACTAATGCGATTTACTTGTTGAGTATAAATATGTTTCAATAACTGCATATCATCAGAAGTATATGGATTATTATTTAATAAATCATAATAATAATCTTCAAATACCGTAAACATAGCCTGATCAAAATCTTCTAAATAATATAAGTCAAAATTAAAACCATTAACCTCACCGCTTAAAATAAACAGCAAGCTTAAAAAAAATTGTTTATTCATAGCTGCTCCCTTCCTGTGCCCTATTTATTTAAAAATTCATAAAATATTTTTACTAAATTCTTTGCTTGTTTTTTAGAATTAAAATTTTCAACTATTTGCTTTCGACCAGCTTTGCCCATCTTTGGCCATAATTCTGGATGTAAGATCAGATATTTGATCTTTTCTGCAAGTGCAATTACATTTTTTTCTTCTACTAAAAGCCCGGTAATGCCATCTTGCACTAATTCAGGAATACCACTATGGTATGTACTAATTATTGGCATGCCAACCGCCATTGCTTCCATCATAGATACTGGAATGCCCTCTTTATCACCATCAGAGCTTGTTACTGAAGGGGCAAGCAAAATGTGGCTGGATTGCATCAATTCCCTTACTTCTGCTTGCGTTTTACTACCAAGTAAATGAATTTTGTCTGAAACCTCTAATTTTAAAATTAGCTCTTTCATTAGTGCCATAAGTGGCCCATCTCCAATAATGTTATATTCAATATTAGTATATTTTTGCGCTATACTTGCAAATGCTTTTATTGCATATTCAATTCCCTTCTTTTCAATAAAACGAGCACAGGTTAAAAATTGTATCGTCTCCCCTTCTTTATAATGGCGCTCTTTAAAATCAAATGCTTGGCAGTCAACCCCTAAATAATGCACTCTAATTTGGTGCGCATCATAACCAAGTCCGACTAATTTTTCTCTCCAATGATTACAAATAGGTAGCGCTAAATCTAGGTAATTAAACAGATTATCATACAGGTGAATATCGTTGTCTAAATTACAACTCATATCAACACCATGGAATATAGTAAACAGCGGGGCATTTATGGCGTATTTTTGCTTCAATTCATAGCCTAAATAGCCGCGATGCCCAAAATGACAGAGTATTATATCAAACGAATACTTTGAAAAAAAATCTTGCTTTTTACTTTTAGAATCATCATGATAGATAACGCGCTCTGCAAGTTTAAAGTCAACAAATGCATCATGCACTAAATCATCTTCCTTTTTAACTGCATATATACGTACATCATGACCTAATTCAAGTAAATCAATCACTTGATTTAATATAAAAGTCTCAGATAATTTAGGAAAATAACTAACTACCATCAAAATTCGTAATGATTGATTGGTCGTTGATGGGGCTGTGATACATCGTGAGTAGACGCATAAAACCCAAAGCACGCAGCATAAAATTCTTGCAAAATATAGTATAGGCATAACTCTCCGCAGTCGTATACTCAATTATTTCTCATATTCAGAATATAATAGAACAAGTTCAAATAACAATGAATTAAAAAAATTATAGAAGTATTCTTTATTTATAACCCCCAGTAATCAACCTTTGTTACGGAAATTTATATTATCCTTATGTCTTATTTTTTGTAATAAGTGCATATTCAAAAAAATTAATCAATTGCGCATTTTGCTTTTCAAGATTAAATTCTTCTTCTATTCGTGCTCTGCCTGCCTTGCCCATAACACGCCATAGCTCAGGATGCTCTATCAAATACTCCATCTTTTCACTGAGTGCATTTACATCTTTTTCTGGTACTAAAAAGCCGGTAATCTTATCTTGCACAAGCTCAGGTATACCACTATGATAGGTGCTAATTACTGGCAAGCCCCTTGCCATTGCTTCCATTATTGAAACTGGTATTCCTTCTTCATTACCATTTCTAGAAGTAATTGAAGGAGCTAAAAAAATATGCCCTTTACTTGCTAACTCATGTAATTCTTCTTGTGTTTTATTTCCAAGAAAATGAATGTTTTGCGTAATATTAAGGGATTTCGCAAGTGCCTCGATACTTGCTTTACAGGGCCCGTCTCCAATTAATATATACTCAATATTGGGATATTTTTTTAACACCCTTGCAAATGCTTGTACAGCATATTTTAACCCTTTTTTTGTAACAAATCGACTAATAGAAAGAAAACAAATGGGTTGACCATTATCATATGTACGATCTTTATATGCATAATTTTGACAATCAACGCCCATATGATGCACATATATTTTTTCTTGATCATACCCTAAACTAGTCAATTTTTTTTTCCAATATTCACTTACTGGTAATGCCAAATCAAGAGAAACGAATAGTTTATCATAAAAGTGTCTATTTCTTCTTAGCGTTCGACTCATATCGTAACCATGAAATACCGTAATTAGCGGCGCCTGAATATCATATTGGGCTCTTACTTTTTCCCCTAAATAACCTCTAGTGCCAAAATGACAAATAACAATATCAAAAGAATGTTGCCCGAAAAACAAACTTTTCTCATTTTTAGAAGAGTGATCATATATAATCCGATCTTGCAAATTATAGTCATAAAACTCTTTATGTATTAATTTTTTACCTTTTTTTTGTGCGTAAATCCGAACATTATGACCTGCATCCAATAAATTAGTAATTTGATAAAGAATGAAAGTTTCAGATAATACTGGAAACGTCTCTACCACGTACAGTATGCTAAGAGTCCGTGGTGTACTTCTTAACGGTAGATGTATAAAAACAATAATAAAAATATAATAATAAAATCTCACATTATTCATTATTATTTTCTCCTTAAAAACTTACGTTCTATATAATTAGGATAATAAATAAAAAAATTGGAAAGCAATAGTTACAGCTTTCTATAGTTTTTCACCTTGACAAGTTTGTGCACTTTTCTATGCTTCTTATTGATCAATACTGAACGTTAATAAAGGCAAAAAAATGTTAAAAATGGCCACTTCAATACTTATTTTACTAACTTTCAAAATATTCTCTTCAGATCAATTACCCATACAAATAAAATATTCATCTGCTCTATTGCAAAAAAAGGTTGAATATGAACTACCACTTGTCGTGCTTATTTGTTCATATAATAACGCACCCTGGGTCAAAAAAAATTTAGATTCTGTATGCATGCAGCACTACACCAATTGGCGCATTGTATATTTTGATGATGCTTCCACTGATGATACGTATGACCTTGTAATTGACTACGTTCATAGACATAATATCTCTGATAAATGCACTTTAATTACCGCGCCCTCACGCGGCCGCAAACTTAAAAATCTCTATACTGCTTTTCATCATTATATTGATGACCATGAAATCATTGTGCAACTTGATGGCGATGATTGGTTTGCGCATGAAAATGTTTTTTCATGTATTAATACACTCTATCAAAAACATGATATATGGATGAGCTACGGTAATTATCAAAACGTACCTAATCAAGCTCGCCAAGCATTAGTCATGGACATGATTCCCGAGCATATTGTAGAAAACCGTCTGTTTCGGCAACAATTAATGTTTATGCATTTACGCACTTTTTATGGCTGGCTTGCAAAACAAATAAGAATTGCCGATCTTATGAGCGCCCATTTATCTGACTATAAAAGCAACTTTTACCCTGCCTCAAATGATGCGGCGACCATTTGGCCCATGTTTGAAATGGCATGGCATCGATTTGCATTTATAGAAGAAATTATGTATTACCTCAATCGATCAAATCCTATTAATGGCTTTAAAGTTGACCGCAGATTACAACGCAGAAGCACTGAAGAATTACAAGTAAAAATCCCCGTATACAAAGCACTACAAAAACCGATTCTCAATCATCTTGCTCAGTTTAAGAACGCACAAGCAGATTGCCTTATTTTATCACATAATAATCCTGAGCAGCTCAACGAATTATTCCATTCACTCGATAAATATGCCCAGGATCTCAATGAAATATGGCTTTTTTATCAGGCCGATACTCAAGAAATGGAGGTAGAGTACCGCAAAATACTCCTTGATAATATTCACAATGTGCATAACTTCTCAATGTCTGGCAGCTCAATTAATATTAATTTGCAAGCTTGCCTTGAGAGCTGCACGAGTAAGCATCTACTGATTTGCTCAGATTCAATGAAATTAAATAAGTGCACTGATCTGAGTAATTGCATAGTAGAACTTGAACGTACTGGCGCTTATGGATTTTATCTAAGCCTTGGGCATAATCTAAATGCTTTTCCTGATCAACATGTATGGGGCGAACTCTATGCTAGTAAATTTAATGCAAGTAAATATGCTTGGTTTAATTCTCTTGATATGACAGTCATGCGTAAGGCTGATTTTCTAAACCGCATACATCTTCTTGCCGAAACTACCACCATTACTGATTTTATTACGGCATGGGAACAAGATCTTTCTCTGGATATATCAAATGCTGGTCTCTATTACACGTCACCAAAAACTACGGGAAAACTCCACGTTATTAAAACCATATTGCCACCACTGCCAGATTTACCTCGCCGAAGAAAACAGCGTAAAAACCCTTTTATCGACACTAAAAAAACACCTGAACATATCACTATAAAGCGAGAGCGACGTATTAAAAAAAGACAATTATCTTAGATAAAAGTTATACATTGCTACGGCAGTAGCCCTTGCACACCACCCTCTATTTTGAGTATAGTAAGAATGTATCTTAAACCTCTAAGGAGTAACTATGAAGTTCAGAAGCATTACCCTATTGTCGTTGCTTGTCTTTGCACAATCTCATGCAATTAATTATCAAAAATATCAAGCAAATAACCCACAAAACATAACGATAATCGGCACAGGCTACGTTGGTCTAATTTCAGGCGCAGGTCTTGCAGCATGCGGGCACCAAGTTACCTGCGTGGATATCATTAAAGAAAAAGTTGAAAAACTAAATCAAGGCATTATGCCTATTTTTGAACCCGGCATTCAAGAACTGGTAGTAGACCAAATGAAAGCAGGTCGCCTTTCCTTTACTCTTGATAGCAAATCTGCAATTGGCCAAGCTGATGTAATTATTATTGCCGTAGATACGCCTATGGGGGAAGATGGCAAAGCAGATTTACGTGCTCTCACTGCAGTAGCCAAAAATATCGGCGCAAACCTTAATGGATTTACGGTGATTTGCACCAAAAGCACGGTACCACTGGGCACACATCTTGTGGTGCGCGATTTAGTGTCATCCACAAATACGTCAAACTCGCAATTTGAAATTGTTTCCAATCCTGAATTTTTACGTGAAGGAACTGCAATTATAGATTTGTTTGAACGGAACCCTATAATCGTTGGTACCGATTCAATCAAAGCACATGAGATCATGCAAGCAATCTATCAACCAATTATTGACCAAGGTGCAGATTTTATTGCTACTAATAATGCAACAGCAGAAATTATTAAATATGCGTGGAACACGTTCTTAGGTGTCCGTATTGCTTATGTAAATGAACTTGCAGAACTTTGCAATGCTGCACAAGCTGATGTATTTCAAGTAATACATGGCATGAGCCTTGGTGAAAAAGTATATCCAACAAGCAAGTTAAAACCTGGCCCGGGCATTGGTGGCTCATGCTTACCTAAAGATACGCAAGCGCTTGTGCGCAAAGCTGATGATTTAGGTATTGATTTGCAAATGGTAAAGGCATTTGTTTCCTCTAATAAAAAACAAAAACGCAACGTAGTTCAACATATTTATGATTTACTTGATGGTGCTGTTGAAGGTAAAACGATAGCCATTTTGGGGCTTGCATTTAAAGCAAATACCGACGACATTCGTTATTCAACAGCGATTCCGGTAATTAATAAATTACTTGCCGATGGTGCGCATGTATCAGCATATGACCCTGCTGCAATGGAGAATATGAGGCAATTATATCCAGACGTAACTTACTGCTCAACAATCACGCAAGCATTAAAAGATGCGGATGCTGTTGTATTAATTACCGAATGGGACGAATTTAAACGAATCGATTTGGCGCAGGTTGCACAGTTAGTTCGTTCACGTAACTTATTTGACGGTAGAAACCTTTGGGATCCTAAAGCACTCAAAGCTCTTAATTTTAACTATCGTAATTTAGGCAGAGCTTGATAATAATTCGCAAAATTTGGGTGCTACTTTGCTTTATAGTAAGTAGCACCTCACTTTCTGCATCTTTATGCAGTGAGCTACCCATTGTAGTCCTTATATGTTCGTATAATAATGCACCGTGGGTAAAACGCAATCTCAATTCAGTTTTCAGTCAAAACTACACCAACTATCGCATACTTTATATTGATGATTGTTCTGATGATGATACTGCGGCACAAGTTCTTGCCTATACCCAACGCCATGATACCGAACATAAACTCACACTGATTACGAATACTGAACGATGTCGAAAAATGAAAAATGTATACAATGCCGTGCATTCATGCGATGACCATGAAATCATTGTACAATTAGATGGTGATGATTGGTTTTGTGATGATCAGTTATTTGCACATATTAATCATATGTATACCACGCAAGATATTTGGCTTACCTATGGATCGTATATGGACGTGCCAGGAGATAGTCGCGGTTATGCACAAAAAACCGATCCTGAGGTAATTAAAGATCAATCGTATCGCAATGCACCGTGGCTCTATATGCCCACGCGTACTTTTTATGCTTGGCTCTTTAAACACATAGATCTTAAAGATTTTATTGCAGAACAAGTTAAAGGATATCAAGGGCTCTTTTTCCCTTCTGCCGATGATCCTGCATTTATGTTTCCAATGCTTGAAATGGCAGGAACACGTTTTGCCTATATTAATCACATCAGCTATGTGGCAAATCGCGATAATCCCCTTATTGGCAGAAAGTTTGAACCAAATTTACAAGGAGCATCCGGCTGTGACGTACGGCACCGTACACGCTATCAAACACTTAAAAGTTCATCAAAAAAAATAACTGGTTGCCATGCAACAGCAGATATGCTTATTTTTTTTGAAAATAACCTCGATGGTCTTTCTCTTTTACTTGATTCTATTAGCATGTATATGAATGGCCTTGAACGCATCTTTATTGTTTATGATGACCATATACCCACCAACCCCCTTGAAAAACTTATAAATCACTCTTCCATTGATATTCACTTAATTCCATTCATTGAGATCAGCAATATAGAAAAACTTTTAAAAAACGATTATGTACTTATATCAACCGACCTGCTTTACTTACATTCAAATCTCAATATACGAGATTTCATAAATCACCTTGAAAAAACTGGCGCTTACGGATTCTATTTTTCCTATACTCCCACAGAAAATCCATTCTCTCTCCACACTCAGCACATTTATGAAGATATCTATGCTTGGAAATTCAACTGTGGAGGGTTTGCATTCTTTAACTCGCTTGATATGGCGCTTATGAAAACTAAAGATGCAATCAAACAACTTGCAAGCATCACACCAAAAAAAACAGTAGCGTGTATTGCTGATTTTAAAAATGAATGGTTATCAGCACACACTGCGGATATGCACCAAGTTGGTTTATTTTTAAAAGAAAGTCTCACTAAAGGAACCTATCAGCTCAGTAACAAGCTTATAACACTGCCACCTTACTTTGATCCTCCTCCTGGCAGAGGTTACCGCACACCCAATGATTTTATTCGTAAACGAGAAAGAAAAATTCGTTTAACCGAAAATCGTAAGCTCCTTGAATCTGGTCAAACTGCAAGACCACGCCTTATTAAAAAAAGAACATTGCCCTTGTCTTGATTCCGCGCAAGTTGTATATTGATGTTAGTAAAGAAGCTAGTATCAATGAAAATGAAAAAGGATACACGATGAAGCTTATCACTACGCATATCTGCATATACCTCTTTATTACCTTAATCATCACAACACTATGCGTACCACGTAATTTATATCATGGGCAAAAAATATCCGCTAACTCGCTTAAATCTTTAATACGGCCACTGCCAGACGACGCAGCTCCGGTTCTTGCATGGATTGAAGAACATGCAGATGATATACGATATCTTGCAGCAACGCCTAAACCTCTTTCTTATTGGGCAGATAAGAAATATCATGGTAAAAAAACTATTCAAAGCTGGGGCATTGAAAACCGCGGCAGTAATAATTTTGTTTTTAAGTTGCCAGGCACTTGCTGGTGGATCAAAATTAGCGGTCCATTACGCCGTCTTATTAATATATACGTCTATAATACCGGCACTAATCCTTTTGCTCATAGTGAATATGCCCTCCATAACGAATTTAGCAACCGTGAATATTTAAACAGTTTTGAAATCGTACCCACATTCCAAACTATAAGCCGCTATGCTAATTTGTTACTTTGTGACGATGTTATTGCTCGTAACCACATAACTAAAGTGTATTTTCCCGAAATATATTTAGTACATATTCCTGGTAATCCTACCGATATATCTGATGATAACTATATTATTATTGAGCGAGACGTTGAAAATATCGAAAATATATGTGATCACCCCCGTAGCACACTTGCGTTAACCAAAAAAAGCATTAAACAACTGTATCAAATAATCACACAGGGAGGCATTTTTGACTTTAATGGAGAGAATTTACGCATTGATGACCAAAATAATCTCGTTTTTATTGATCTTGAGCAAGCAATTGTTGAAAATCCAGCAGATTTTTATAATAAAAATAAAGATATTTTTGATTTGCGCGTATGCCATGGCATAGAGTCATTTGCAGACGTACATTTAGAAAAAGAATCTAAAGAATTTATTTATTTCAAAAATTTAATAATGAATGATCCCGCGCTTCTTGAATCTGCATATTGGGCTCGCTATGCAAAATTATTTAAAGTACGCAAACGTAGGCTTACGCGTCCCTCTCTCAAAAAAAGAAATATACCATCAACCTCGCTTGCTGCATCGCTTGCAAAATACCCGGTAAATAAAGAGACGCTTAAACGCATAGGAAATAAAACAAATGCTTAACAAAATCGTTATCTTCCTTGCTGCACAACTGACTATATGCTCACTCAGCCCTCTTTGTGCAAGAAACACCTATAATGGCATTGAAATCTCTGCCGAAACTATTGCTTCATTTATCGAACCTTTGCCAAATGAAGCGATTCATATAAAAAAATGGATAAAAAAACATGCTGCAATGCTGCGCTTTCTTGCTGCTTGCCCCGCCCCACTTTCATCATGGGAAGAAAAAAAATTAAGAGGAAACACCTACCTGGAAGAACATGGTTATGAAAATCTTGGCAGCAATAACTTTGTGTTCTACATACCTGATTCTGATTGGCTTATAAAAATAAGCGGACCTTTAAGGCGTGTCACCAATATCTATATGTATAACACTAACACAGATCCTTATATACCAACAGAATATAAACGCCATAAGGCATTTGGCAATAAAAAGCTCTTAAATAGATTTAAGGTGGTACCGACCTATGTAACTATTAGCCGGTTTGCAAACGCACTTCTCTGCAAAGATGTTTGTAAAAAAAATAACATTGAGAATATTTATTTTCCTGACATATATTTGGTGCATATTCCCGGCAATCCGCACGATATATCAGACGATAACTATATTATTCTTGAAAAACAAGTCCCCAATATTGAAAATATCTGCTCACACAAACAAGAACGCAGAGCATTAACAAGAAAAGCTTTGAGAGAACTTTACCTCATTATTACACAAGCAGGTATCTTTGATTTTAATGGAGAAAACTTACAAATTGATAATCACAATAATTTAATCTTTATTGACTTAGAACAAGGAATGGTTGAAAATCCCTCGCATTTTTTTAATAAGGATAAACAAATGTTTGATTTTAGGGTCTATGAAGGATTAACTTCTTTTGTTGAAACCCATTTGGAACCGTTCAGAGATAAGTACGATTTTTTTAGTTCATTACTCGCTAAAGATGACTCCTTAAGAACTTCCTCTGAATGGCAAGATATCAAACGCTATTTTTCGCTTACCAATGAGCAATCTACAAGCAACATTAAAAAAAGTGATGTTGTGGCCAATTATAAAGACCAAACATAAAGCACTCTCTAAATTATTGCACCCCATGAATACTTTGTGTTATTACTTAAGCAAAGAGCTGATAAAAAAAGATGATGCGTTGCGGAGGTTTCTCATGAACAAACAAGTAGTGCTTGTGTGCCTTGCGTACTTGCTCTTTCAGCTTGCCACCATGCAATGCTCAGAGCTACCTATCGTGGTTCTCATCTGTTCATACAATAATCAAGAATGGGTAGTAAAAAATCTTGACTCAGTTTTTATGCAAAACTATCAAAACTACCGCGTTATATATATCGATGATTGCTCACAGGATAATACTGCCTTGATAGTGCAATCATACCGTGACACATATGACCTCAATGATCAAATTAAACTCATACAAAATACCACGCGCTGCCGCAAAATGAAAAACATATATACAAGCATTCACAACTTTTGTGAGGATCATGAAATAGTAGTGCAACTTGATGGCGACGATTGGTTTATAGACGATCAGTTGTTTGCGCATCTTAATGAATTATATCAAAAAGATGCTATATGGCTTACCTATGGCAGCGATACGCTCCATTATGCACAACCAACGCCAAAAAAAACAATACATGATCAGGTCTTTCGAAAACAAAAATGGATATACGCTCCAACTCGCAGTTTTTATGCATGGCTTTTTAAAGCAATCAATGTTCAAGACTTGCTTGCCGAAAACGTTCCTGGTTATCAAGGTCTTTTTTTCCCCTCTGCAGATGACGTAGCATTTATGTACCCCATGCTTGAAATGGCAGGTAATCGCCACACATTTATTAAACACATAAATTATCATGTAAACACGCATAACCCACTCAGTAACAGAAAAATTGAGTTTAATCTACAAGAAGCTGCAAGCTTAGATATAAGAATGCGTCCCCCCTATCCCCGTTTTGCAAAACTAAAAGAAAGCAGTGAAATTCGTCATAAAAAGGCGATTGCAGATATTTGCATTATTTCCGACCATGCAAAGAATCTAGAAACGCTTCTTATATCTATTAAGACGTATGTAACGCATCACGGAATGATTGCTATTTTATATACAAAGCAAATCACTGAGCACCAAGCGTTAATTCATAAGTATCCAGACTACCACTTTATTGCATCTGACACCCAACCAATTACTGATAGTTTAAAAGATTTTGCACAACATGCCCTCCAACCGCATATCCTCCTTATGTGTACAGATATTAAAGTCACAGCTCCTTTAGACCTAAGAGACTATAGTATTGTGCTTGAAAAAACTGGTGCCCATGGTTTTTATTTTGGCATCTCTTGTAATCAAGCGATTGACACCCTTCAACATTTATTTAATGATGTATATGCTTGGAAATTGGCATGGAGCGAAAATAGTATATCTTCTAACAGCGATATGACATTATTGCGAACTAAAGATATTCTTAATAATAAAAAGAACACTATGCATGAAATTGGCCTGTGTCTTGCACATGCTATTACCGCACGATGTGACTCAGCTACGCTCCCCGAACTAAGGTTACACTATCAAGCACTCAAAAGGCCATTGAAAAAAAGAAGACTACACGTTCCTGGAGTTGATCCTAGAACTAAAACAAAAAATAAGAGTAAAAAAGCACTTCAAAAGGAGAATGTACCATGAAGAACATACTATCATTACTCATTAAGAGTATAATCTTATCTTTGGTAATTCTTACCAATGGGTCTTTTTTATATGCTCAAAAGCTACCCTCAAGAACTGAACTTCCACTTGTCATAGTAGTGTGCTCATATAATAATGCGCCCTGGGTAGAAAAGAATCTTGATTCTATTTTCCAGCAAGATTACAGTAACTTTAGAGTAATATATGTTGATGATGCTTCGGAAGATGAAACTTCAGATGCTGTTGCACAGTACCGTGCTCGTCATCACTTAGAAGATAAATTAATCCTGTGGAGCAACAAAGAACGAGCACGTAAAACCAAAAATGTCTATAACGCGTTCCATAGCTGTGATGATAATGAAATCATTGTCATTGTGGATGGTGATGATTGGCTTGCACACACACAAGTATTTTCTCAAATAAATCATGCCTATCTTTATAATGATGTTTGGCTCACGTGGGGACAATTTGAAATGTCCGACAAATCACAAGCAACGCGGGGTTGGAGCCAATACGTGCCAGAAGATCTTATAGAATCTAATGATTTTAGAGAATTTACGTGGGTTTATGGTGCGCCACGTACGTTTTATGCGTGGCTCTTCAAACAAATTAAGATAGAAGATTTTATAGGTCTTATGGTATCGGGTTACCAAGGCAAATTTTATCCTTCATGTGATGATTTTGCTATGATGTACCCAATGCTTGAAATGGCGCAACACCGCATAGCTTTTATTCCCGAAAATGCCTATATTGTAAACAACTTTAATCCACTTTCTACCTCACACGTAAAACCAGCAGACCCACTTGTTTCTATGCAAACAGCGTGTGAAGTCAAAATGTATAAAAAAAGATACAGCGCTTTAGAAAGTCCTGTAACCAACGTGGTAGCGCAACATCAACACAGTAAAGCGGATGCTATTATCGTTTCTACGTCTCGTGATAAAACAACTGCTCTTATTAACACGGTGCGCCATCAGATTAAGAACATTGGATGTATTCTTGTGGTACATCAAGAAACATCTAACGCAATCAATTCCTCTGACGTTACGTATCTTAAATTACCTTCAAGCGCCACTGATCTTAAGCAAGCAATTGCCGCATTACCTCATGATCATCTTCTTTTAATGCACGACACCCTTACTATTACTCAAAAAATTGACTGTCAAATAGGTATTATTGATCTTGAAAGAACTGGCGCTTTAGGTTGCTATTATCAAGTCCACCCAAAGTTACTTGAACAAACTGATATCCCCTACCAGCATGTACGCGATCAACTCTATGCTTGGAAAATTAATCTTGATGGTAATCATACCATTCAAGAACATGGCTACGATATGAACCTGTATCGTAAAAAAGATATTCTAGATCTTATTACGTCACAAGAACTACAAACTATTACTGATTTCAAGCAAAGCATGCCACGGCGATCAACCAATCTACATGCTGTTGGCTTATGTTATACTACTCCATGTGCAACAGCGCAAAATTTTCTTACAAAAGCCTATGATCGTCAAAACGCGCATTATACTGTTGTTGATTTTGACAAAGCAATGTATGCAACTGAACGTCACAAAGAAATTTATCATGAAATAGTAGCTTCATCAAAAGAAGCAGCTTTTGTTGATATATTAAGAAAAAATTATAACAAATTCTTTGATAATCCTCCCTTCAAAATAGCCCCCAAAATACCCAAGATCATTCATCATATTTGGCTTGGTGGACCAATGCCTGAGCAATATGTACTTTGGAGAAAGAAATGGCAAGATATGCACCCGGATTGGACATTCATGCTCTGGACTGACAAAGAAGTTGCTCATTTTCATTTAGAAAATCAAGAATATTATGATGAAACCACAAGCTATGGTGAAAAGGCAAACTTATTACGCTATGAGCTTTTATATCAATTTGGTGGCTTATATGTAGACACAGATTGTGAATGTTATAAACAATTTGATTTCCTCCATCATTGCTGTGATTTCTATGCGGGCTGCGAATACCCTCAACGATCGTATGCTGGTAGTAGAATAATGGTTGGTAATTCAATTATGGCTTCACGGCCAGGGCATCCGCTCGTGCGAGCATTTATTGATGGTATCCAGCATACGTGGCAAGAAGAAATGCAAGTAGCGCGATCTGGCACCCGCTATGCAACAGACATTATCAAAAAGATGCTACCTAAAGCACGCGACGTTATTATGATTTTCCCTGCAAACATATTCTATCCATGGGCAACAGCAAAAAATCCATGGGAAGAACCAATAACTGATCAAGAAACGTTTGTGCAGCCTGAATCGTGGTCTCTCCATTATTGGCATTTTACTTGGAATAAACGCCCTCAAAAAGAAGAAAAAAGAAGCCGTGTTCAACAAGAAGAACAAACGTATTATAAAAAACAAAAAGTAAGTGAAAATAAAAAAAAGAAGCCAAAAGATAAAAGAAGAATACTAAAAAAGCGAGAATTTAAAGGGTAACAATGAAATTGAAAAGAGTCTTGTATGTTTGCCTTATGGCAAGCACACTACTCTTGTGTGAAACTGCACAAGCTGATAAACGCAACCTTATCCACAAAATAGAAATCACCTCGCACACGCTGCGCTTTACTCTTGATCCAGAATTACATAAAAAATATTTATGGGAAGACTTCTATGTTACCTATCATGATGAATTAGGTCTTGATACACTCGATTATAGTATTATTACCATGCCCATTCTCCTCAATGTTTTCTCAATAATTTTAATATCAGGGCAAGAATATTATGTAAAGGAAATTGATAAAGATCTGTATCACTCACTTTCTATTGTGCAAGAAGCACTTAAACGCCTTTATCCTCATACGGAATGGAAAGGTCGATTAACGGCAAAAAAAGTTGTTGATAATTCTAAACTTATAAAAAAAGACTCAAAAACCATAGATATGGCAATGCCATTTAGCCATGGTCTTGATTCAATATGCACTTCATTCCTGCATCGTGATAAAACTCAGTTACTTATGACGGTACGCGGCTGCCCTGATACGCCTATTGATGCAAAAGTGAATACGTGGCACATCACCAAAGACGCCGTGGTTCGTTTTGCAAAAACGCATGGCCATACCACAAGCTTTGTAACATCAAACTTTCATGAATTCTTTAATTGGGAAGTTCTTGGCGATATTAATCCCGAAATTATGAATTGGCGCATGGATACTATTGAGGATCTAGGTTGGATCGGCATAGCAGCACCAATTCTTGTATCTAAAGGCATAAAGCAATTAGTGCTTGCTGCAAATAAAGATTGGAGCACTTTGCATCCAGGCATTAGCAGCCCCATAACTAATAATACTATGTCATTTGCCGGAATTTCAGTTATGAATGACGCTTTTGACTTATCGCGCACTGAAAAAAATTTTATAGTGGCAGATATTTGCAATAGGCACGATTTGCCCAAACCCAAAATGTTTGTCTGCGAATACCATAGACCTGAACGAAAAAATTGCAACGTATGCACAAAATGTGTTTTCACCATCCTTTCATGGATACTTGCGCAAGAAGAACCACGAGAATACGGCTTTGATGTATCTGTAGATTCATTTCTTGAATTCTTTAGAAATACTTTTTTTTATGAAAACATATATTCTCCGTACCGCACTGGGTGTTTTAAATATATGCAATATAAAGCGCGGCAACAACTGCCTCAACTTAATGCAAGAGCACAATCATTTTTCTCATGGTTTTTAACTATTGATTTTGATAAGCTCACCGTACCAACAAACCAAATAGTTATTGATTATGATGATTTTATTGATCTTTATCCAAATATGCTGCCCACCTGGAAAAACTATCGCATAATGCTTGAGCATACACATGTACCAGGTAATATATCAGATGAAGTATACCAAAGCATTTGGCATGCTGCCCAAGTAAAAAGAGCTCTTAAACGTAAGGCTTCCAAACGAAGGGTAAAAAAACACTCATGAAGCAATTGGTTATATTGAGGCAATGGATAAAAACTTATTGGAGTTCATATTAACTATGATAATTTTCGCTATCTGTGAGACGGTATTTCAGACAATTGGCAACAATCACGCAAAACGTTGCCAGTTACTCATATAGATGAAGCATTTACCGCGCAAGATTATGGTCTTATATGGCAAAACTATACAACATTGTATGGCGATTGATAAAAACAGGAATCTCTATGAAACGAATATATATGTCGTTCTTACTCACTATCTGCAGCATATTGAAAGCTCAAGAATTGCAATTTATTGATGCGATTGATCTTGAAGACCATAAAATTACCTATTACGTCAATCAGGAATTTCACACCATCTATTTGCGCGATAATCTATTTGTAGAGTATGAACCCGATATTAATCTTTGGGATCTTGATTATACCATTATCACGATGCCCTTAATTATGAATACTATTGGTATGATCTGGATTTCAGGAAACGATTATGTTATAGATGCGATGGATAAAGAACTGTATCATTCTCTTGAGCTTATTCGCACTATTTTTAGACGTTTTTACCCTAAAACATCCTTTAATGGAAACCTAATACCAAAAAAACTTGTTGATAATTCACCAAAACCTTCTGCCAATGCAGCAAAAATTGCATTACCATTTAGCCATGGACTTGACTCTTTATGTACATCATTGCGTTTACGTAAAACACCGCAATTATTAATCACCGCACGCGGATTACCTGATACTCCTTTGGCGCTTTGGGATAGAAATTGGCGCTTTACCATACACTCAATAGAGCAGTATGCTGCGCTCCATGGCCATACCGTTTCCTTATTACAAACTAACTTCCATGAGTTTTTTAATTGGACATATCTATGTACGCTCAGCCCTGAAATCTATAATTGGCGCATTTGCATGGTAGAAGGATTAGGATGGATGGGATTAACAGCCCCCATACTCGTTTCAAAGGGATATAACAAATTTATTTTACCTGCTAATAGCGATTGGACTACCGCGCATCCAGGAGCTGATTGCCCTCTTATCAATGATAATGTTACCTTTGCAGGTATCGTTATTAAATCTGAAGGCTTTGAGCTAACTCGCATGGAAAAAAATAAACTTATTGCCAACATATGCAATGACGAAGATTTAGAAAAACCATTTTTAATGATTTGTGAAAACGTGTTACCGCGACGTAAAAATTGTTGTCAATGCGAAAAATGCATAGCATCAATGCTTTCGTTTTTATTAATAAATGAAGATCCCAAACAGTATGGATTTAACATGCCAATTCCCGATTTTTTTGACTATGTTAAATCAACATTTATACCAGTAACCAAATTGGAAGATTATCCTGCGAATTGGTTTAAATATTGCCAACAAGAAGCACGAGAAAAACTGACTCAGATGAATTCTGATGAACATGCCTTCTTTTCTTGGTTTATTACCATTGATTTTGATGCAATCACTATTCCATGTAATAGTATAACCATTGATTATTCCCAATTTCTCGATGTTTATCCATATATTCCCCAAAGTGCTTTACAGGGTAAAGGAAGGGCATGAGCATAAAACAATCACTTGAAATTTCATTATTACAAGGAATCTCATGAAAAAATTAATCTTTGCAGCTTGTATGTTATTTACACTGTACACACAAACACACCAATTAATAGATTCTATTGATATTAATGGCCAAAAAATTACCTATTTCCTTAATAAAAAATTTCATAAAACCTATCTCAGGCAACATTTATACGTAGAATATCAACATGATATAGATTTATCAGAGCTTGATTATACCGTTATTACCATGCCACTTATTATGAACACTATTGGCATGATATGGATTTCAAATCAAGACTATAGTATTCCAGCAATGGATAAGCAATTGTTTTATTCTCTAGAAACCATTAAGGAAGTCTTCAAGCGATTTTATCCTGCAACTTCTTTTGAAGGAAATTTAATTCCACAAAAGCTAGTAGATAATTCACTCCTATGGGATTATATACCGCAAACTGATGGTATTGCGTTGCCATTTAGCCATGGCCTTGATTCTCTTTGTACTTCTTTGCAATTACGTACAACGCCTCAACTACTCATTACTGCGCGTGGCATGCCTGATACGCCACTTGAAAACTGGCAAGAAAACTGGGAATACACCATGCAAGCAATTACCCATTTTGCTGCAATTCATGGGCATCAATCAACAACGCTTGTTTCTAATTTTCATGAATTTTTTAATTGGGATCATCTTTGCTCATTCAGCAAAGAAATTGGTAACTGGCGCTTATGCGCTGTTGAAGGTCTGGGTTGGATGGGACTTGCTGCACCAATTCTTGTTTCAAAAGGGTATCGCACCTTTGTATTACCTGCCAATGGCGATTGGTTAACGCCTCATCCGGGCGTTGATTGCCCTATTGTGGTTGATAATATCTCTTTTGCAGGCATTTCCAACATATGCCAAGGATTTGAATTAAACCGTATGGAAAAAAATAAAGTAATCGCACAACTTTGCAATGAATACAAACTTGAAAAACCAACATCTATCATATGCGAAAAAATACTTGAAAAAAGAAAAAACTGTTGTAAATGCCAAAAGTGTGTTGCTTCTATACTTTCTTTGCTATTGCTGAATGAAAACCCAGAAGATTACGGCTTTTCTGTTGATCTACCTCAATTTTTTACGTACTTTAAAAATAAATTTATCAAGAAAAATGAGTTTGAAGTATATGCCGCAGGATGGTTTATTTATTGCCAAGAACAAGCTAGAAAACAATTAGCAACTTTAACGCCAGAACTCTACGAATTCTTTAATTGGTTTATAACTATACCATTCGATGCGCTGACATTGCCTTATGATTATATAACATTAGATTACAATAACTTTGTGGATTTATATAAAAATATTCCTACAAAAGCATTAACACGTTTCAATGAGGAAAAGAAATAACTATCTGGTCACGATACGGTATGGAGATTATCATGAAGCGCTTTGTTATGGTATACCTAGTATTAAATATAATTACTCTACTTTCTCATGATAGTGAAAAGCACACTACATTACCTAAAGTGCGTTCCTTTGATTTTGAGTTTATTGCAATGCATGAAAAAGATTTCAAGCAAATTTACGAATGGCTGCATCGGCCTTTCATAGAGCCATGGTTCATACCAAAATCCCTGTCTTGGACCGATTTTTTAAGCATATACTCGGCAAAGCTTACTACTGAATTTGAATGGAATTATTTGATATATAGTCATGAAGAGCCGATTGGCTATATTCGCTATTATGATGCACATCGAGAACCGGACGGCATAGGAAACCTTGAACCAGAAGGATCGTATGGTATTGAATTATTTATAGGCGAATCAGAATATCTGCAAAAAGGATATGGAACTACCATATTGTCTTTATTTATGGAGAAAATTATCTTGGATCAAAAAAAACTAGGGCGTAACGTAGAACGTTTTATTATTGATCCAAATATACATAATATTCCTGCCTATAGAACATATTCCAAAGTTGGTTTCTCAAAAGTACGTGAATTTGAAGATCCCTATTATGGGCCATTATTGATTATGGAATTTTACCCAAATTAAACCACTAATTGGTTATACCATTGCTCTAAAATTATTACAAGGTCAATTATGTTCAAAAAAATAATTTTGTTAATTCTTTGTACTGTTCAACTGATTCATGCTCAACAATTTATTGAATCGATGGAAATTCAACATAATACCATTACCTATCGCATAAACGAAAAACTTCATAATAAGTATTTACGTGAAAATTTATATATTGAGTATCCATATGATATACAATTAAATCAATTAGATTATTGCATTATCACCATGCCCTTAATAATGAACACGATAGCCATTATTTGGGTATCAAATGAAGATTATTACATTGACGCCATGGATGCTGAGCTTTATTATTCACTTGAAAAGGTAAAAGAAGTATTTAGGCGATTTTACCCAATTACCCGTTTTGATGGTAATTTAATTCCAAAAAAACTAACTCATACTGCAAATATTTGGCAAACAAAGAAAGAAACTCCTGGATTTGCTTTACCGTTTAGTCATGGGCTTGATTCTTTGTGCACCTCAATGCGACATTACAAAACGCCTCAATTGCTTATTACTGCTCGTGGCATGCCGGATACACCTGTTGATATGTGGGAGATTAATTGGAAATACACCAAAAAGGTAATTAAACGATTTGCAAAAATATATGGCCATACAACAATCACGATTACTTCTAATTTTCATGAATTTTTTAATTGGCGCGAACTCTGTTCCTTGAGCCCTGAAATTGAGCATTGGCGATTATGCGTGGTTGAAGGGTTAGGTTGGATGGGACTTACAGCACCTATACTCATCTCAAAAGGTTACAAAACATTTGTGTTACCAGCAAATGGAGATTGGCTTTCTCCTCACCCGGGGGCAGATTGCCCTCTTATCAATGATGTAGTAACATTTGCAGGAATTACTTGCAAATCTGATGGATTTGAAATAACACGTGCAGAAAAAAATAACATCATAGCAGCCATATGCAATGAGAATAATTTGGAAAAACCAACATTCGTTATCTGTGAAAATATATTGGAAGAACGCAAAAACTGTTGCGAGTGTTATAAATGCGTTACGTCAATTCTTGCTCTTTTGCTCATAGATGAAGATCCTTTTGATTATGGGTTTGATTTTATATTAAATGATTTTTTAGATCATTTAAGAATGACCCTAGCTAAAAATAAAACCTACGAACCTGATACCGTTCGATGGTTCAAGCATTACCAAGAACAAGCTCATCTAAAATATGATAAACTCACGCCAAAACTGCAAGAATTCTTTGCCTGGTTCTGCACAATAAATTTTGATGCTGCTATTGAGCCTTGGAATAATATTGTTATTGATTACAACAATTTTATCGATATTTACCCAAACATACCAGATTTTTTAAAACTAAAAAATTAAATTAAATGATGCTTTTTGAGCAATTGCTAAAGCGCCGTAATAAATTGAGGAACATTCTTACCACTTTTTTGTATAGTTTTTTTTCGCTTCTCAAGCAATGCTAGGCCGCTAAAAAAGATCTCGTAAAAAAAATAACAATACAATACGTATCTCGTATGAAATGGGCCAGCATACCCACAAACTCATTATTCTTTCTTGCAACATTACTCTCAGCTTTTAGCATACTAAGGGAGAATATCAAAAAGCAACCGCGAGAAAGTGCTCAAGCACGCTCACAAGCTCTTGTGCGCTCGTGTAGCTTGCGCATATAGTTTTTTTATTGCAGTCTAACAAACTCCGCCACGTGTGTTGCGCCTGTCTATCAAAATATTTTTCATCAAAAAGTCCTGCCTGATATGCATAGCTATCAAGTAAATCACAGGTACGATCGGCAGGATATAATGTAATAAGTTGTTTGAGTGTTTCATTATATGCAAACAAAGCGTGCCTTTCTTCAGCACTAAGTGTTACTGAAGAATCAGTCAATAACGATTGCATGCTATTCACTGATGGCGCGCATAAATTTCTAGAGAAGGCACATCCTAAATCAATACCAGTAAATAAATCAGTTTCTTGATCATAAAAATAGTTATTTCTTCCGCGATCATTATTCCCTACAAACGTATCTAAGGCCATAAGCGGAGGCAAACTTTTATTGCGCGACATATGATATATGCCCGCACGTGTTAATCCTCTGTGTTTTTCTTGTAAAAGGCATAATCCTTTATAAGGATTACCTCCCCATTGCTTAAAAGGAATTCCTGGAGCATGCGTATGCAATGCAGCTGGCACACCAGTATTTTTGCCAACGAAAGGCACTCCTGCTGGAATAAGACATATATCATCATGCATAACGCCCACCGCATGCGCAATTTCAGTTGCAAGCACTTCACATATTGTTAATGTGCAACGCGGCCGCCACCTTGTGTGTGGGTATTCCTTTACTATATATTTATTACCTTGTTCATCTTGCAAAAAAACAACAAATGAATGAAGGCATTTCTGCCGCTTATATTCATGTGTAGTACGTAAAGAAGTATAATTACATGCTTGCAATGCCGTATACATGCTTATAAATATCACGAGTATTTTTATCTTCATACAAAATACTTATCTATTTTAATCAAAAGATTCTCAATAAGTTCGAGCAATCTTTGGGCTTGCTCAAAACTTATATGTATAATTTTTATACAATGACCTAAATAGCCCCGCCAACGCTCGCAAGCCCTTTCAGGGAAAAATGACACATCATAAATTCCTGATGCCACAGCATACTTATCAATCATGCTTTCTAAAGATGCGGGAGAAAAATGAATGAGCATATTTTTAAGGGTAGCTGCATACGCCCTAAGTCCATAACACTCTTGCATGGAGAGATTTATATAATCACCATCTAATAACTGATTTATAACTCTACACGAAGGTTGGCATAAATCTCTGCGAAATGCTGCACCCATATCTATTGCCATAAAGGAATCTGCTTGCTCATCGTAAAAAAGATTGCGGTTATTACGATCATTATTACCCGTCAAAGTATCAACTGCAACGAGCGCTGCTAAATCTTTATGCAATGCCATAGCGCTAATAATCTCACGCGTTAAGCCTTGATTATCTTTCTGGCAAAGCGATACGCCATGATATTTTGCGCCTTTATATTTATCAAACCGAATGCCGGGCGCATGCGTATGAATGGTTGCTGGCATAGCAATTTCTTTGCCAGCGCAGTAAACACCCGCGGGCACCAAATAGGCTGTATCAAATGGCACGCCAACTGTATGCGCTATATCAAGAGCCACGAGCTCGGTAATAGTTGTTGCAAGTAAGCTCGTGCATGTTGAGTATTTATACTGCTTAACTACATAAAGGCTTCCGTCATTATCTTCAAGAAAAGAAACAAAGCTATTAACGCATCTTTTTTTATCAACGGTAAGTATAGTTTGAGTAAATGATGCTATGTCAAAGTCATAAGCGTGCATGCTTAAAGTAACAACAAACACTATGTATAATGTGCTAAAAGCATTCATGAGGTACCTATTTATCAAGTAATTGGGAGATTACATCAAGCAAGAGCAATGCGCTCTCACCACTATTTTGTATATGTTGTTTGCAACGATGTAAAAAGCGTTTCCATTTTTTTTGCACTTTATTGCTAAAAAATCTAGTATCAAATAACTGTGATTCTTGCGCATAGTCATCTAGTAGCTGATTTATCTTATGTGCTGGGAATAACGCTACTAATTTTTCTAGCGTTGCGTAATAATGCGCAAGAGCTTCTTTCTCATCTACAGTAAAATATATTTGATCATTTTGTAGCAATGCTTCTAGCGTATGCACGGAAGCTTTGCATAAATTACACGAAAATGCTCCTCCTAGATCAATACCAATAAATGAGTTTGTCTCTACATTATAAAAATAATTATAGCTACCGCGATCTATATTACCCACAAACGTATCAAGTGCAACAAGCGCAGGCAAATTCTTATGGCACGCCATACTTTTGATAATTTCTCGCGTTAGGCCAACATTGGGGCTTTGATACAGCACTATATTTTTATAGACATTACCTTGATATTTATCATAGCGAACACCCTCTACAAACGTATGCACTGTTGCTGGCAATGAATTGAACTCTTTTGCCATAAACGGCACGCCCGATGGTATAAGGCACGCTTCATTAAGTAAAACCCCTACTGCATGCCCTAAATCAAGCGCCACTAATTCACAAATGGTAGTTGCTGCCATTAGGCTAAACTCGCCATGTTTATATTGCTTTACAATGTACTGATTCCCGTCTCTATCATAAATGCGAGTTGCATAACAATTATGGCTTTGAATGCGATAAAAAACTTCTGTATCAACTATGATATGCTTATAATCTAGTGCATGTGTTGAATATATGAGTAATACGATGAACAACGTACTATATAATTTCTTCATAAGCTCTCATGTGCTTTGATATCATAAAAATATTATTCGCTACTACTACAACAGGAAAAGTAACTGGCAATGCGGCAAGCGCCCGCTTGAATGTAGCTTATATCGCATGATCTTACTCCTTAAAAGTTTTTTTAATGAATAAGAAAGTTACATAACTCTAGATATACTACAATTGACAGTACAAATTCAAGAAAAAACTGTTGCACCACGTATTGCATATTGTTACGCTAGGCAAGAAAGGAAATACTATTATGATCTTTCGCCTAGCCCACAAGATTTTTCCACAATTTTCCCTCTTTTTTTTCTTTTTTTGTATATGCGTAGATGTATGTTACAACGCCCAGTGTACTTCTATTGTATCATTTCCCTTAGTTCAATTTGACAATGCCATGATCTGCCACCCCATTGATAGTAATGAGTATCAAAAATCATGCAACCGCACACCTGAAGATAAAAAACTTTTTGATTTTGCACATCAAAATTACCAAACATATTTCTTAGAAGCGCAAGGATATACTCAAGCAGTGCGCATACCAAAAATTATCCATCAGATTTGGGTGGGGCCACATCAACCGCCACCTCAATTTAAAAAATGGCAACAAACGTGGATTGCCCTGCACCCTGATTGGGAATATAAATTGTGGACCGATACAGAAGTTGAAAATCTCACCCTCATAAACAAGCAATATTATGATGAAGAGCAAAATTATGGTGCAAAGTCTGATATCTTACGCCTTGAATTACTACATGAATTTGGAGGATTATATGTAGATATTGATTGTGAATGCTTATGCTCGTTTGATATGCTTCATCATCTTTGTGATTTTTATATTGGTTTTTTTCAAGTTAATTTTTTACGTTCTTCAGCACGCGTAAATAATGCGCTCATGGCAGCATGTCCACACCATCCACTTATAACAATCCTACTACACAAACTTGCCTTGAATCAGCAAAAACAAAGCTCCGCAGAAATTATTGAACGAACAGGCCCCAGCTTTATCACGCAAGCACTCAAAGAACATGTTTATTCTGCTGAAGGAATCAATCTATTATTACCAGCAAATTTCTTTTATCCATTTACCGGAATAAGTCAAAAATTGAAATTGATTATGCATCCTGAGACTATGGCAATACATTATTATGCAGGCACTTGGCACAACAAGAAAAAAAGAACGCATACCCCCCTCAATAAGCAATCTACCTCCTATAAAGCATTGCAAAGAGAACGCGAAATAAAAAAAACTGTGTTGTTAGCAAACTATAATACTGTCATTTCTCAATAACTCTTGCAAAGCAACAACCACTTATGCTATTAATGGTACTATAGACACTCTATTGCAGCATAAATGGAGCGAGTACATGCTACGTTGGTTAATCAATTTTCGCGCGCTTTTTCTCCTTCTTTCTCTTGGAATTAAATCATTGGCACATGCCCATGATACTAATGATGAGCGACCTTTAGTCATATCTATATGTGCCTATAATTGTTCATCATGGGTACTACAAAACCTAGATTCTATCTTTAGTCAAAATTATAAAAACTTTCGAGTGATTTATATAGATGATGGCTCTTTAGATACCACCGTAGAACAAGTTGAAAAATATAGAGACGAACACGCACTTAGTGATAAAATTACACTGATTGCCAATCCAGTACGAGTAGGTAAACTCAAAAACATATATCACGCATTTCATACATGCAAAGATACAGAAATCATTGTACAGGTTGATGGCGACGATTGGTTACCTACTACACATATTTTTGAACGAATTAATCAAGCATATCAAGAACAAGACGTTTGGCTAACTTATAGCGATTTCTATGTGCATCCAGAAGGCACCAAAGAATGGTGCGTTCCCCAACCAGTTCCTGATCATATTAAACAAAAAAGAGCATATCGTAATTGGAAGTGGGTGTTCACTCATTTACGCACATTCTATGCTTGGCTTTATAAAAGCGTAAAATTAGAAGATTTTATAACCGAACTTTCTCCTGGTTTTGAAGGAAAGTTTTTCCCCATTTGCAATGACATGGCAGCCTTCTTTCCCATGCTAGAAATGTGCGGGCCTCACTTTAGCTTTATACCGGAAAAGCTTTACGTCTATAATCGTGACAACCCAATCTTAGGGGCTAAGCTCTATGGACATCTTTATAAACCAATCGGTGAAGATGTACGCAAACGAGAAAAATATCCGTTAGTTGAAAAACCCAAATTTAACCATCTTGCATCACTTGCTCAAGCGCAAGCGCATCTGATTATTCTTTCAAATGGCATTTTAAAAGATCTCTCACGCATAATCAGTTCTCTCAACCGCAATGCTTCTGACATTAAGCGCGTTACGGTAGTATTAGATAAAAAAACGGCTGAACTGCAAACATTTGCAAAAAAACATGCCTCTACTCACTTTGTCTATCTCACTCAACAATCATGCAATGAGGCGCTTTCAAGTATAGTTCAAAAAAGCTCAGAATCACACGTTATTATTGCAAAAGATGCCATTTTTATAGAGCAACCTATTGATATACGTGCCTGCATTAATGAACTTGAAACCACGCAAGCACACGCATTTTATTTAGGATTTATGCATACCAATATGCCTTTTTATAACCCTGAAACAAAGCGGGAAATAGTGCCTCATCAGCATATCTGGAACAACGTATATGCATGGAAATTTAGAATAGGCTATGATCGATTATGCAACAACCTTGATATGACACTATTTACCAAGAACACCTTTATCAAGAGATTGCAATCTTTGCCTGAGGCGCAAACAGTGTGCTCATTTATAGATGCCTGGCAACAGTGCAATGCTACAAACCAACATGAAGTTGGCTTATTTTATGATAATGCAAAACTAGGCGGGAATCTCAGCTTACATACTCATGCAAATTACACAGCTTGCCTTCCAATCGTACCTACCCACATAAGCATGAAAGAGTATGTGATGAGCTTACTGCAAATTAATGCGCAACTATTCAATAAAGAGTATAATGCACGTTATTAAAAACACATAAAGGAAAATCATGAATATTTTTTTTCAAAAACTACTAACGTGTCTTTTCTTACTCAGTATGCCAAGCATACAAGCACAGCTATTTCCAGATTATTTTGTGGATTTTGATACAGCGATGCTGTGCAACCCAGACGATGCTCTCTCTTATCAAACAGCGATTGAAGCAGATGCCAAAAACAACAACTTTTTTAGCTATGCACGTGCGCAATATACAAAATACATAATCGAACAACCAGACTATTGCCAAGAACCACGCATTCCAAAAAAAATTCACCAAATTTGGGTAGGTCCTAACACGCCACCAGTCCATTTTAAAACATGGCAGGAGTCTCTCTTAAAACTACACCCAGATTGGGAATATAAACTCTGGACCGATGAAGACGTTAAGCATTTAACAATGATTAATCAACGTCATTACGATGCAGAAACCAATTATGGCGCAAAAGCTGATATATTACGCCTTGAACTTCTTAATCAATTTGGTGGCGTTTATGTGGACATTGATTTTAAATGCATTAAGCCATTTGATCCATTGCATCATCTTTGTGACTTTTATATAGGTTTTTTCCAAGCAATTTTTATGCGTGGAAGAGCGCGCATTAATAATGGCATCTTTGCAGCAACGCAAGGTCACCCACTCATTAAAATTCTTATTGAAGAAATTGGCAAAAATAGAGATCAATACCCTGATTTGACAAGTTGGAGCGGCATATTAGCACGCAATGGCCCTGATTTTGTAACAAGGATTATTCACACCTATCTACCGCAACTTGAAGGCATTAATATTATATTTCCTTCAAACTATTTTTACCCATGGTCTGGCGCACCAAAAAACCTGCAATTGCACGTGCAACCAGAAACAATTGCCATACATTATTTTGCAAGCTCATGGGATCCTAAGGTGCATGACTTACCGCATCTGCAACAACTAAAGCAACGTTAATAACTTTGCTTGGAGTCAATGAAGAACATATTTGTCACCCTATACGCTCTAGGTTTTCTTGCCTGTTGGGCGGCACCATGCCTTCCAAGCACTACGGAACTTCCTTTCATAATTTCAGTCTGCGCTTATAATGCAAGCGCTTGGGTTGAGAAAAATTTAGAATCTCTCTGCACGCAAGAGTACAGCAACTTCCATATAGTCTACATTGATGATGGTTCTGAAGATGACACGGCACAAAAAGTTGAAAACTATAGAACACAACATAATGTACAAGATAAAATTACGCTCATAAGAAACCAAACGCGCCAACGCAAAATGAAAAATATTTATACGTTATTTCATAATTGCCCAGATGAATCTATTATCATACAAGTTGATGCCGATGATTGGCTAGCGCATAACAAAGTTTTTTGCATTATTAATAAAACATACCAGGAGCAAGATGTATGGCTCACGTATGGCCAATTTCAAGTGCATCCAAGTAAGCAAATGGGCTATTGCAGACAAGTACCAAGTGAAATACAAAAAAATCGTGACTATCGCAAGTATAGATTTGTATACACGCATATTCGCACATTTTACGCTTGGCTCGTTAAATTAATTAAACTACAAGACCTCATAGCAGAAAATATGCCTGCTCCCTATACTGGCCGTTTCTTCCCCGTGGCAAATGATAACGCTATTTATTTTCCTATGCTTGAAATGTGTGGCAATCGATATGCCTTTATTCCCGATATTTTATATATCCATAATCATGAGAACCCCCAATATGGTCGCATTCTTGAGCCCGATCTTTATCATACTGCTCGTGCTGATATAAGATCCCGCCGCAAATATGAAGTACTTAAAAACAAAACTCTTAATCGCTTGGAAGCTTTTAAAGACGCCAGAGCAACCGCCATTCTTCTTTCAAACGATAATCCCACTGGTCTGCAAACACTCATAGAATCTATCATTGCCCACACTTCAGGAATAAAAGATATTGTGGGGATCTACCACGCTTCAAATGACACTATTAACACTCACTACCATAAGGTGATCGCACAGCATCCCTCTATCAAGTGTATGCCCGTTGCCACAGATTCCGCACTTGCTGCCTTAAAATCGTGCATAAACAAAAGCACATCTGGTCATATACTCCTTGCACAAGATATCGTGTATATAAAAAAACCCATTTCATTCAGTGCCTGCATATACGAGCTTGAACGCACGGGAGCTTATGGGTTTTATTTAAATTATGCGCAGAACAAAATGCCTTTTTATTTTCCACAAAGCAAAAAGGAACATATTGCGTCTCAAATACTTAATAACGAACTATCTGCTTGGAAATTTAATTGCGGTACGTTTGCGCTCTATAATAATATTGATATGACATTATTACGAAAACATGATCTTCTTACAAGACTTGATACTCTTGAACCAAAAGCAACATTTTCACTCGATGCATTTCTTGGTGCGTGGCATACCAATAAAGCAATTGATGGCCACATGATAGGCCTTTATTACCAAGATGCCCACCTTGATGGTGGGCGTACAAGAATAGTAACACCTGCTATAGAAAAACCACTGCTCAGTTTTAACTTGGAAAATTACTATAAACAACAATCATGGTTGCCAAATGATTTATCCAAGGAATTGATGCACTTTCTCAAGTAATGTACGTGCATTACCATATGTCAAATGTTTAATGGCCTCGTGATATGGCAACCATTTATAACCCTGATGCTCATGGGAGAGAGTTACCACCTTGGAAAGCGTTTGCCCCAAGAAAAAGGTGACTGTTTTATGCACGCGCTCATGCGATGTTCTATCAGTTAACCAATAGGCAAAAGATTCTTCAAACCCCGGCACCAATTGTGCTTTAAGGCCAGATTCTTCAAAAAGTTCTCGATGAGCTGCTTGCTCTTTTGTTTCGCCTTCTTCTAAATGTCCTTTGGCAAAATCCCAATGACCTGCCGCATAATGAAGCACCAAGTATTCAATTTGATCATCATCTTTATAAAAAACTACTATGCCTGCTGAATGTTCGTACTTCATTCTACTCCAAAAAGTAAGCGTCTATGCCAAATTGTTTGCGCGTCATAAATAGAGCATAAAACATAAGCCCCATTAAAGGAATACTCCAAGCCCAAAATATAATGGTCTCACTCAAAAGATGCGGCAAAGAGCCCGGTAACTGAGCAATAATACAGTGCACCGCAAAAAACAGTGCTAAAAAACCACACAGCGCTGCAATTACTTGCAACGTGTACCTTAACGCAAAATGTAAAAATCCTTTACCATCAATTGAAACATGAAACCTTGTTGCAAGCACCCAGGCAAATAACAGCGTTTGTATAGCACCGCTCAAACTTGTGGCAAAGGCAATACCATAAGCGCCATATATCGGCATAAAAATATAATAACTCGTTATAAAGTTAATGATTCCTGCTGCTACTGTTATATAGAGCGGTATCTTTGTTTCATGGAGCGCATAATAAAGATTGAGAAGTATCTTATTAAGTGAAAAGAAGAATAACCCATAGAGAAAGGCCCGCAAAATTTCAGAAGCTTGTAACGCATATGCCATAGTAAATTTACGCGATAAAAACATAGTAATAAAAATTTTATCACTAAAAAAGCACATTAAAATTGTTGCAGGAAGCGTCACCCACAACACTAGCTTGGCAGCCTCGCTGGCATAAAAACTCAGTTTTTGAGGTTCTTGTTTGCCAATGCTTGCAAAATAGGGAAGCAATACGGTTGAGAGCGCCACGGCAAACACGCCCAAGGGAATACCCATAAAACGATTGGCATAATAAATAAGCGTTACTGAACCTTCAGATAAAAATGATGCCAAGCTGCTATCAACAAAGAAAAATATCTCCATGATGCTCATGCTTAAAAAACACGGCAAAAATTTTTGAAGAACGTGTCTAAAGTTTTGCCACGCTTCCTTATTAAGAGGCCCAAAACCAAACTGAAGCTTATAATAGACAACTAAATGAAGCAAGAATTGTAAAAAACCACCAAAAATTAAAAAATAACATAAAATGTCGGGCGACAACCCAAAGTAGCCACAAATAAGTAACGCACCAATAAATACTATGTTCAAAAGCACAGGAGCAAATGCTGGCACAAAAAAGTGCCCCACCGCTTGCAAAGCACTGGCAAGCAATGCACTTGATGATAAAAATAAAATAAAAGAAGTTAAAATTCTTAAATAGGTAATGGCATAAGCTACAGGAGGCGCTGCAATCGCCGGCCCAAAAAATGTAGCATAGATGCTATCAAAACATCCAATACCACACAATGGCGCTTGCTCAACTGGGGTATACCAACCCGGCACAATAAGTCTGATTACCCATGCTGCTTTCCAAAACATAAATAGGCATAATAAAAGAAGTCCACCTTCGATTATCAAAAAAGATAAACTCATGAGCGAGTTTGTTTCTTGCCGCTTTCCTTGTTTTTCAAGCTCTACAAAAGTAGGAATAAACGATGCACTCAGTGCACCTTCAGCAAACATTTTACGAAGCGAGTTGGGAATTTTGAATGCCGTAAAAAAAGCATCTGAAATGGCACCAGGTTCGCCAAAGTAACGCGCCATCACCACTTCACGCAGCATGCCAAGGATTCGGCTTATGAAAGTTGATCCACTTACTTGAATCATTTTTTTGCGCATTGATTGTTTACTAAACATAGTTGTTCATCCTAGTCAAATCTCATGCAACTTGCCATTATGCAATTCCAATATAACATCCATTCTTTGAGCTACCGCCAAGTCATGAGTGCTCAAAATAACACCCATGCCATATTTTTGCTGATTTTCAAGCAGCACATCAATCATGCGCGCACCGGTTTGTTCATCTAAATTGCCAGTGGGCTCATCTGCCACCACAAAATCCGGTTGGTCAAAAAGTGCGCGCGCAAGAGCAACGCGTTGTTGTTGCCCACCTGATAGCTCAGTGGGCAGAGCATCAATTTTATCAAGAAGCTGCACAGTTTCAAGCAATGTTATTGCTTGTTCATAACATTCTTGCCTTGTTCGCCCGGTGCTTATTCCTTTTAACATAACATTTTCACTAGCAGAAAGCTCATCTAAAAGATAAGCATTTTGCAACAAAATACCAAATGCTTGCTGCAAATACATTTGTTTTTGTTTTTTAGTACACAAGGCCAAATTGGTATCATCATAAAAAATAGCGCCAGAAGTTGGCTCCTCAAACCCTACAATAAGATGAAGCAATGTAGATTTACCTGTTCCTGATGCACCCATAATTGCAAAGGTGCGACCTTTCGTAAAAGTATAGGAGAGCCTATCAACAACAACTTGTTGATTATCTGCTGCCACAAATGTTTTTGAAACATCACTGAGCGATATCTTGTTAATAGAGCATGGTTTGATTAATTTGTTCATGTAAACAACTCCATATTAACGTTAGAAGCTTATATTAAATCGGGCTGATTCATACATACGGACAGTTTACAGCGCCCGTTGCAACATCGGCAGATATTGCAATCCTACGGATATTCTGACTTGCATTTAAGTCACTGTGCCGCTGGATACCACATAATTTACAGCGAAAACGATGCTTAGAGCGTACACCAATAGATCCACATATTGCACAAGTTTTGCTTGTATAAGCTGGATTAACATATACTGTTCTTAAGCCCTTTTCATGAGCCTTATATTCAATAAATCCTTGTAATTGTGCAAATGCCCAACCATGTAAGCGGCTTCTCATTCGCTTACCAGCCTTAATACGACTACGAATATTAGTTAGCTCTTCCATGCCAATGGTGTTGCAACCATGCGCAATAGCTTCTTTAACAACATCTTTACTTGCTACGTGATTAACATGTCTTATACGACGTGCTTCTTTCCCAGAGATTTTTTTCAGGAGTTGCCTTGAACTCTTTGTACCGTTGGATTGAAGTCTTCTACGTAACGCTAAAAACTTGTTTCGATCATGTATTAGCTTATCACCCCCAATAAGTTTGCCCGATGATGTGGCAACTAAATTATTCACACCTGTATCAATTCCTAAAACCATACCATTTGATGGAAGCATAGGAGTCTCGAGAAAATCAAGAACTAGATTAAAATACCAACAACCTTTTTTGTAAATTAATTCTGCTTCCTTGGATGTTCCTCGTTTAAGGTATTCTCGTTGGAATTCACCTAAGTGCGTGGAAACCTTAATGCGTTTAGAAAGTGTATTGAGACTAATTATATCTTCTTTAATCGTATAAGTGCGCTTATCGAAGTGGACACTGGAGGTTGGTCTAAATATTATATTTGTAACAACTTTTTTCTTTGCACGTTTTAATGAGTAAATTGCATCTGAAACAGCTCTTATAGCATTGCATACCATCTGAGCGCCCAATTTAGTATTCCTACGAAGCTCATAATATACCAAATGATGTAAAGCAACTTTATTATAACACTGCTTTGCATAAGCAATTGATGCAATTTCAGTGCAAGCAATATTATATTCCTTCTGTAGTCGAGTTAAGGCCCGACTTTGCTCAGTGTTAGTTATTAATTTAATAGAAATCGTTCGTCTAATTACATTGCTCATTGAATTAAATCTTAATAGAAATATTTTCTAGCTTTCATATTACAATTATACCCGAAATTGATTAATTTACCTAATGCTTTCTCCTACTTGACTAACGCAATGGTTTTCGGAAGCCGAAAAGAAACCATATGAAATACCGTTACAGACAGCTTTTTGTCTTGACTATGAAGTTGATACTTGTATTAGAAGTGTACCATACTTTAGAATGTTACTTAAGGGAACGATGCAAGCAAGGCAGCTCTGCCAAGCCACATCACAATGCCAACAACACCAAAAGGGGGTGTAATGAAGAACATATCACCAATGCATAATCTTGAGAACATGCCGGGAAAACTGCCGGTGATTCCAACAATGGATGTGGTTGTTTTTCCACATACGATTGTACCATTGCTTGTCTTGGATGAAAAAATAATAAATGGCATTCAACAAGCAATCGACTCAACCAAACTGGTATTGCTTTTGGCAGCTAAAAAACAGGTAGACGATTACCAAGGCGCCATTGGCACAAAGGATTTATATTCTTATGGTACCGTTGCTTCTATTATGAGGGTTATTAAAGTGCCAGAAGGTGGGATTAAAATCCTTATTCAAGGTATTTGCAAAGCACAAGTATTAGATATTGTTACGGATAGTGACATGCTCCATGCGTCAATTCAACCCTTTATGCAAGAAGTACCAGAAGATGACCCTGAGTTACGTGCCCAGGTAAAAAATATTAAAGAATTAGCCGACCACATGGCTGCAAGCGGCCAATCATTTAGCCCTGATTTTCATATCATTCTTTCAAAAATGAACGATACACAGAAAATCGCAGACTTTGTGCTTTCTCATCTTAATTTAACAGTACATGAAGCACAAGCATTACTCGAAAAACCTACTCACAAAGAATTTCTTGAAGGGCTCTATCTTTATTTAAGCCGCGAGATGGAAGTTGCACAAGTGCAAGAACGCATTAAAACGCGTGCTCGTGAATCAATGAACAAATCACAAAAAGAATATTATCTTCGCGAGCAACTTAAAGCAATCAAGGTTGAACTTGGTGAAGATGATGCAGAAGATATAGAAATGATGCGCGAGAAGATTTCTACGTTAGAACTTGATGAAGAAACGCGTACCGAAATTAACCGTCAACTCAATCGCCTTGAGCGCACTGCCTCTGATTCTATGGAAGCTGCCGTTATACGCAACTATCTTGATTGGATCATTGCATTGCCGTGGGGCAAACATACTGAAGATAATCTGGATATCGCTCATGCGCGAGATATTCTTGATGCTGATCATTATGGATTAAAAGAGATCAAAGAACGCATTCTAGACTTCATTTCAATCAGAAACTTAAAGAAAGACTCGAACGCTCCTATCATTTGTTTTGTAGGACCTCCTGGAACGGGCAAAACCTCTCTTGGCAAATCAATTGCCAAATGTTTAGGCCGCGAGCACTTTAGAGTAGCACTTGGCGGGGTAAAAGATGAAGCTGAAATTCGCGGACATAGAAGAACCTATGTTGGTGCAATGCCCGGTAGATTTATTCAAGGATTCCGCAAGGTCAACGCGATGAATCCCGTTATTATCATAGATGAGCTTGATAAAATTGGTGCTGACTTTAGAGGCGATCCATCAGCTGCTATGCTTGAAGTGCTTGACCCTCAACAAAATCAATCATTTTATGATAATTATTTAGGCGTACCTTTTGATCTTTCAAAATGCATCTTTATTGCAACAGCAAATAGTTTAGATACTATTTCTGGCCCGCTTAGAGATCGTATGGAAATCATACGGCTTTCTGGCTACACATTAGAAGAAAAACAAAACATTGCAAAACAACATCTCATTCAACGCGCAATCAGCGATACGGGCCTTGAAAACCATAATGTAGAACTTGCAGACGATATCGTTAAAGATATTATTTATAGCTATACACGCGAATCAGGCGTACGTAATCTTGAACGCACCATTCGCACACTATGCTCAAAATCAGCACGTCAACTTGTTGAAACTGGCGAGCTTGCACAATTTTCACTTGAAAATATAGAAGACTTTTTAGGACCGCGTAAATTTATTGATGATGACATTAACACCGAACATCAAATTGGTATAACCAACGGACTTGCATGGACTTCATATGGCGGCGAAATGCTCAAGATTGAAGCGCTTATTATGCCCGGTAAAGGTAAACTTATTCTTACTGGTCAATTAGGCGAAGTCATGAAAGAATCAGCGCAAGCTGCCTTAAGTTATGCACGTGCGCATGCTAAAGAACTTAAAATAAGTCCTAAAATGTTTACACACTTTGATTTACACATTCATGCTCCCGCAGGCGCCATTCCAAAAGATGGTCCTTCTGCAGGGATTACCATGCTCTCATCTGTTCTTTCTGCGCTCACCTATTGCCCTGTTGACGCAAGTTACGCTATGACTGGCGAAATTAACTTGTGCGGCGAGGTAATGCCTATCGGTGGCGTAAAAGAAAAAATATTGGCAGCAAAGCGCAACAACGTGCGCTGTGTAATTTTGCCAGACAAAAATAAAGGGGACCTCAGGGGATTGGAGGATATCACCGAAGGCATAGATGTGATCTTGGTAAAACATGCTGATGAAGTGATCAAGCGGGTGCTCATGGCATCTAAAGTAGTGAAAGCTTCTGAATCGTGACCAAAAAGAAGCGCATTCTAACAATTGGTGGCGCTACTGAAGATATCTTTCTTGACTATCAACAAGCGCAGACAATGCTAATCAATACTAAGCAGGGGCAACGCTCCTGCTTAGTGCTTGAAGAAGGCGCAAAACTAGAAATAAATCAACTTACGTATACTACCGGCGGCGGTGCAACCAATTCTGCTACGTCATTTGAACGGCAAGGCTTTGATGTCACGGCATGTTGCAAATTAGGCCTCGATGTGCAAGGCCAATACATTAAAGAACAACTTATCACTAATAACATAGATACTAAAGCGGTATCTTTTCATGAAACTATACCAACCGGTCTTTCATGCATCATAAAAGCACCCAGCGGCAATCATACTATTCTTGCCTATCGCGGTGCAAATACAACACTCAAAGCAAGCGATATCCCTTTTGATATGTTTAAAAATATGGACCTGCTTTATGTCACCTCTCTTTCGGGAGAATCTTCAAAGCAGCTTGGTGTTATTATTGAAAAAGCATTAGCAGCAAAAGTTCCCGTGGCACTTAACCCTGGCGCCAGCCAACTTGCCTCATGCACCAAAGGATTGTGCACAGCACTCTATGGCATTGATATACTTATTTTAAATGCTGATGAAGCAAAAACTTTTTTATATGCGCTTATGCAAAGTGATGAGAATTTGAAAAAAGAACTTACACAAAAAGCACCCGGTATAACAAACATTGGAGAACTTTCTCAAGAAAGTATGTACAAAGACATGCACTTTACCATCGAGCGTTACTTTAAGATTATTCTTTCTCGTGGCACACGTGTTGCGGTAGTAACTAATGGTGCAGAAGGTGTGTATGTGGCCACCAAAGATACCATGTATTTTCATAAAAGTTTGCCCGCAACCGTAATTAATACCGTTGGTGCTGGTGATGCGTTTGGCTCTACCTTTGTAGGTTCGCTCGCAGCTGACTATTCTTTAGAAGAAGCTATTGTACGCGGTATACTTAATGCCGTCTCAGTGATTAGTTCCTTAAACGCAAAAGATGGTTTATTGAATGCACGAGAACTTGATCAACGGCTTAAAGATGTTGGCATTGCGGGGATATCAACGTTTTTGCTCTAAAACAATCTTACCGTTATCCCTACGAATCAAAATCTCTTTAGGGCTATCGGCAATAAGCTCATTAAAACGATTAATAACGCCTAATAGTTCAAATTTATTGGTAACTAAGGTGGCTTTTTTATTCGTTACTAATGGCTCAAGGCTTACGCGCATTTGATCGCCATACTTTTCGATGAAGGTAACTTTACCAGAAATTTCACCTTCATTGGTTGCAGTGATCCAATCTTGAAATTGATCAGGGCTGCCGCCATCGGTTAAAAAATGAGCTAATGCAAGCAAGCAATCATCTGTTGCAGCATCAGGAACATAGACCCCTTTGCCAACATATTTTAATAAAGCATACAACATATCTTTTCTCCTTTTGATCTATACGGTTCTAGATACATTCTATCACTTTTATATAATTGCTGGCAATTATATCACTCATTATGCTACGTTAAAAAAAAAGACTAACTTTAACTAAAAAAGGAGCATTCATGTTGTGTGTTATAGCATTACTGGCCGTTTTAGGCTTAAGCATATCTCTCTATTCTTTTTGGGTTGATCGCAAGTTGCTTCATGACGCCACGTATAAGCCAATGTGCGATTTATCAGACAAAGTTTCTTGTTCAAAGCCATTCTCAACGCCATATAGTGAAGTGCTGGGCATATCAAATACGGTCATTAGCATAATTTTTTATACCAGCATGTTTTGGCTTGCAATGGGTTGTTTTTCTAGATCATTGTTTTTAGGAGCATTAATCTCGGTTGTTGCTTCTATCTATTTGGCATATCTTTTATTTTTTAAAATAAAATCTTTGTGCCTTATTTGTGTATCGCTTTATATTGTGAACATTCTATTGCTCATTGCAACATATTATAATCTCTATTACTAAGGATCTTCTATGTTTTCTAAAATAAAATCATGGTTTTGTAGTGAATCACTGTTTTCAAAAAACCTTGGACTTTCGGTAATCCGTATTGGTGTTGGCCTTATATTTATAGTGCTTGGTGCAGGAAAGTTAATGGCCGGACCAGAAAAATGGCAAGATCTTGGCTTAATGACCCAATACGTAGGCATTTCCTTTTGGCCAAGCATGTGGGGCCTTTTGGGTGCATGTGCTGAATTTTTTGGTGGTATTGCATTGCTTATTGGATTTGCAACACGCGCTGCCGCTCTTGCCATTGCTTGTGTAATGATTGTGGCAACCGCATGGCATCATGGAAATGGTCATCCATTTATGCAAACTGCCTACCCGCTTTCATTGCTTTTTGTAATGATTGGGCTAATGATTGCTGGTGGCGGTAATTTTTCTGTTGATCGCTATATACATAGAAACAAGAAATAAAATCAAGAAGGGCATGCTCTTAACAAAGAACATGCCCTTCTTAAAAATTATAACGTCAGTTACTTAGCCATTGGATGCTTGTCGTTTTTGCATTCTTTGCAAGGATGCGAGTTTTTACAGCCGCATTTGCAATCACTGCATTTTTTTGTACAAGCTTCACATGACTTACACATTTTACCTGCTTTGCAGGTACAATTATTATTTGAACGTTCCATAGGAACCTCCTTTCTTTTGAGTCAGTTTGTATTAAAACTGACAACTTTACACAATACATCTTCCCATACTTTAGATATATCAAATTCAGCTAGCAAAAGTAAAGCGTAAAGGTACAAATCCTTAAAAACACTCAAAGCAGCCGATGCTCTCAAGAGTGACTATTCTGGCTGGGCATAAGGATGACTACATGTTCCACAGTCATTGCATGGGTGTGCACTATTGCACCCACAATCGCAATCTTTGCATCTTTGCGGGCAACTATCGTGCACTTTGCATACTTTACCAGTGCCACAATTGCAATTACCTGAACGTTCCATTATAAACACTCCTTTTTATGATAAATACCTTATGCTCTAGATATAGCAAACTGCTGTGGGAGGGTAAAGAGTTATGATAGAAAAAGATTAAAAAGACTGATTTTGCGCCAAAAAGCTCAGCAACTTTTTAACTGCTGCAACCCTATGGGACTTTGCGCACGACTGCCCCATAGTAATAAGCTGGGTAATGGTCTTTCCAAATTCAGGGAGCACAAAAATGCTGCAGTAGGGAAAATCGGGAATATGGGGTGTTTCTGGTTGCTTTCCTATCAATCCTTCTCGCACACCGTCAAACGTATGCACGTTGCCAGCAGGATCGGCAAGCGCGAGCACACAAGTAAAACGAGCAGTGCGATCTTGTGCAGGCACACCTTTTAATTTTTCTAGAATAAAGGCCCGTTTTTGATCATCAGTCGCATTATCGCCTGCATAACGCCGTGAATAAATGCCAGGCTCACCACCTAAAGCATCAATTTCTAAGCCTGAATCATCGGCAAGCACCATATGGCCCGTCATAGAGGCATACGTTTTTGCTTTTAAAATAGCATTTTCTTGAAACGTAGTTCCTGTTTCATCCACATCATGGGTGATACCCAATTGTGTTAATGAGACCAAGTTAAATCCTGAATCTGTAAGCAAATTCTTAAGTTCTGCAAATTTTGCTGTGTTGTGTGTTGCAATAACTAATGTTTTGTTGTTGTTCATAATTAAAATCCTAAAAAATTGAAGCGCATAGCGCGAAATTCTTCGTAGCCAAAAAAGTTACAGGTAACTTTTAAAATCATCAACTATTCCGGCGAAGTAGAAATAATTGACCCACAGGGGAATAACCCTGAAAGGTACCTAAAAAAAGCAATTTTGAGAGGGAAATTGCGAAATACTCGCTGTGAAAGACCTGTGAGAAACTTTGTTCAAAATTATACCAGATTAATACTATATGTCAATAACAAGATGAGTCCCGGGCTATTATCCTTAACCATTTTACCATTAAAACCTACTTTGAATTTCGACCATATCAAATACAAAACATCCTTGAATTTTAACCAAATTACAGGGGTAGCTATCAAATGAAACGAATAATCGATTATTATCTAAAAAATTGGATCTCAGATCCCCTGCGGCAGCCCTTAATCTTAAAAGGCGCACGGCAAGTAGGCAAAACCCATGCTACCCGTGAACTGGCAAACATCTTTTGAAAGATTTGTTGAGGTCAACTTTGATCAACTACCTGCGGCTCGTCTTATCTTTGAAGAAGATTTAAAGCCCGAACGAATAATAAGAGATCTTTCGTTACTCACCAAAAAAGATATCGTTCCTGGCTCAACTCTTTTGTTCTTTGATGAAGCGCAAGAGGCTCCCAAAGCACTTCAATCACTCCGCTACTTCTATGAAGAAATGCCTGACCTCCATATAATCGCTGCAGAGCTCCCTTCTTGATTTCACTATTGAAAAAATCGGCGAATCAGTTGGCCGTGTTGAATCACTCTACATGTACCCACTTTCTTTTATTGAATTTCTTGCAGCACTTGAAGAATACTCTCTCATTCAAGAAATTCTTGTCCATGAGCTTACTACGGAGCTCTCAACGCCCATTCATGAAAAATGTCTGCGTCTTGTTGCCGAGTATCTTGCCTTAGGCGGCATGCCCGCTGTAGTAAATTGCTGGCTCACATTCAAGACTCCTCGTCATTGTACAAAAATTCAAAAACGTCTTCTTAATTCTTATAAGCAAGGTTTTAGCAAATATGCAAAAAAACATCAGATTGAATATGTTTCTATGCTTTTTAAAGAAGTACCTCGTCAATTAAGTAAAAAATTTAAATATAATGATATTGAAGGTGATTATCGCAAACGGGAACTTCAGCCAGCACTTAATCTTTTAGAAATCGCAGGCATTATTCACAAAGTATATGACTGTGCGGGCCAAGGAATGCCTCTTGGTGCTCAAATTGACAGTAATGATTATAAAACTATCTTTCTTGATGTAGGACTCATCCAATCAGTGCTTGCTCTTGACCTTACTGATTGGTTCTTAAATCCATTTAATGAATTTATAAATAAAGGAGCTCTTGTACAGGCTTTTGTTGGACAAGAATTACTTGCTTACAGCGATCCGCTTGAAAAGAGCGACTTGTATTATTGGCACCGTAATGCTCCCTCTAGTGTCGCCGAAATTGATTATCTCATTCAACAAGACAATCACATTATACCGGTTGAGGTAAAAAGTGGAGCAGGCACAACGCTCAAAAGCATGCATACTTTCCTTAAGGATCATCCATTCTCTCCTTATGGTATTCGATTTTCAGCCCAAAATTATTCTATTATGGATAACATTCACTCATATCCATTGTATGCGCTTGCAAAGATTGCATGCACAGGGCATCACGATATTAAAAAGTCTATTGAGGCACTTTTATAATAAGGCAACACCTCACACGTTAACTCTTCTCCTTTTGCTTTATCTTTAAAGAGTTTTATACTTAAAGTATGGTATTCTCAATCCCCTTGTGAGGACAAAAACTTTTATGAACGATACACAAACACTGGCTGCCAAAGCCACTACCAATAACACGCCGCACGTTGGCCACGTATTACGCGTTACCGGCACTATTATTGACGTGCAATTTGATAAAGAATCTACCCCCCACATTTTAAATTTGCTCCATATTATCATACCTGCAAATAAAGAACGCAAAGAAAAACGCGCTAGCATAGAAGTTGCCCAAATTCTTGGTGACGGCATTGTGCGCTGTGTTGCATTAGAAGATATAGAAGGTATCAGTCGTGGCCTTGATGTTATAGATACTATGGGCCCTATCAAAGTACCCGTTGGTAACGCAGTACTTGGCAGAATCTTTGATGTACTTGGTGAGCCAATTGATAATAAAGGCTCGGTTGATGCAAACGTGTATTGGCCCATTCACCGTGAACCACCGCCCTTAATTGAACAAAAAATTGCTACCGAAATTCAAGAAACCGGTATCAAGATCATTGATCTCATGTGCCCCTATATGAAAGGATCTAAAATTGGTCTCTTTGGTGGTGCGGGCGTGGGAAAAACAATTTTGGTTATGGAACTTATTCGTAATATTGCAATTGAGCATGGTGGCGTTTCAGTGTTTACCGGCATTGGTGAACGAACGCGAGAGGGTAATGACCTTTGGCTTGAAATGAAACAAGCAAATGTACTTGATAAAACAACACTGGTATTTGGCCAAATGGGTGAAATGCCCGGTGCGCGATTCCGCGTAGGGCTTACTGGCCTTACCATGGCAGAATATTTCCGCGATGCAGAAAAAAAAGATGTGCTACTATTTGTTGATAATATATTCCGTTTGGTACAAGCAGGCTCAGAAGTTTCTGCATTATTAGGCCGCTTGCCATCAGCTGTTGGCTATCAACCAACACTAGCTTCTGAAATGGGTGCATTCCAAGAGCGCATCACTAATACCGTCAACGGCGCCATTACTTCTATTCAAGCAGTCTATGTGCCAGCAGACGATATTACCGATCCTGCTCCCGCAACAACGTTTATGCATTTAGATGCAACCACGGTACTTTCACGTAAATTAGTTGAACTCGGGCTTTATCCGGCAATCGACCCACTCCAATCAAGCTCTAAAGCATTAAGCCCACACGTGATTGGCCAAAAACATTATGATACCACACGTGAAGTACAACGCATTTTACAACGCTATAAAGAACTCCAAGATATTATTGCCATCTTGGGTATGGATGAGCTTTCTGATGAAGATAAAACTCTTGTAGGCCGCGCAAAACGCATTCAAAAATTCCTCACGCAGCCGCTCCATGTGGCCGAAGGATTTAGCAGCATTAAAGGTGAATACGTGCCATTATCTAAAACAGTTGATGATGTAGCAAGTATTATTGCCGGTAACTTTGACCATTTACCTGAAGATGCGTTTTATATGGTTGGCACGCTTGAACAAGCACAAGAGAAAGCTGAACGCCTTAAACGTAACATACGTGAGAAGTAATGGATTTAACCATCATACGGCCTACTGGCACCGAAACGCGTAGTGTTGTTTGGGTAGATATTGATACTGATGATGTTGGTAACTTTGTAATCAAGCGGGAGCATGCGCCCATGGTGCTTGCAATTGCTGAGCATAAGCCTATTACCGTATTACTCACCAGTGGCAAACAAGAAACTTTTGCAGTAAAACATGGTGGTTTTGCTCATATTGAACGGGAGAAGGTTACCTTAATTTTGCATGACCAATTCTAATAATTGCTCATTGCATTCGCAATAAAGTTATTAATTATCTTCTCTGACATTTTAAACATCTTGGAATTTGCATGGTACACTACGGACTCTTAAGCATTTTGCTTGTATACCATCGCTCATTACAGCAGGCTCACAACCAATCATTGTTAATGAAGCTGGTAATTACGATGTGCAAGAAGAAGAAATAACAACTATAGTAATTGACGCTGATTATGTGACCATTAATCTGAAAGATAGCACCATAGACGCTCAAGGCGCCGATTCCGGTATAATAAGAGAAGGCCATAAATATATCACCATTAAAAATGGCACTATTAAAAATGCAAGAATAGCAGCCAGTATTGCAAAGATTGTGAAGAGATAGTAACTGAAAAACTCTCTATAGTAAACAGTGGCGGCTTTCTACATGAACCGTCAAAAGGAGTGTTTATGGTTACAGAATATGGAGAACTCTTTTTAATAGGGAACGACAAGAACTTTTATCTGCCAAGTTTCTATTTAAACACTTTGGATCAATCCACTAATTATCATATTACTCAGCAATAAACAAGAAACATTTGCAGTAAAACATCGCGGGTTTGCTCATATTGAGCGTGAGAAAGTTACCTTAATTTTGCATGATGCCTGAATACCAAACTGAATCAGCCAGGTTTATGGCGCTTTGTTTTCAGACTCACTGCCTTCTTGATTTCCAGTTTCAATAGCAACTTCATTGATATTTTCGACTTTATTTTCAATAATGGTTTTAAGATGCTTCCAGCAAACTTCGCTCTCAATCTTTATATATTCACCGCCAAACACTTTAATCTCTTTTATTTTTTGTAAAAATGCCCCAATATCTCTGAGTGTGGCGGAAGAAGTTCCTACAAGAGAATCTATCTATTTTATCTGCGAGATATACCAAAAAATTGCAAAATCATCACATGAAAAAGAAATTATTATGCCCTATCCACAAGTGCCTAGTATTTAATTGTTGCCTCAACTTTATGGTTTATTAAGAATTTCCAGAATACCATCCCAACGGGTTTTATATTTCCGCTGCAAATTGTTCCATATTGCTTGCGCTTGTTTAGTGTTCATAACAGACAATTTTTTAAACAACCAATCAATATCCCATATACGTATTGTATTGTCATTTGCGGCTGAAACAAGCTTGTTGTCAGAAGTTGCGCATAATAACTGTACAGTCTTTTCATGACCCTTACAGACTACAAGCTTTTTACCCTGTGTATTCCATACGCATATTGTACGATCAAAAGATGCTGAAACAATCTTATTATCATGCGTTACACAAACCCTATAAACCACATCTGTATGGCCGTTACACACTGCAAGTTGGTTCCCTTTAATATCCAGTATGCGCACCGTGTTATCTTGCAAACCTAAGACTATTTTATCATCAGGCGTTATGCATAGTGGCATAACATAACTTTTAGAATCGCTATATATACCATATTGATTACCTTGTATATCCCAGATGCATATTGTTTTAGGATTAAACGGTGAAACTATTTTATTTTCTGAGGTTACACATAATGAGTTGACAGAATTTGTATAACCATTGAACATGGTGCGTTGAGTGCCATCCAGATTCCAAATGCGTACGCTACCATCATCAGAATTTGAAACTATCGTTTTGCCATCTTGGGTTACACATACGGATGCAATAAATCCTGTATGACCCTCGCATAGCGCACTTTGTACGCCGTTCATATTCCACACACGTACGGTCGTATCACAAGACCCTGAAATTATCGTTGTATCATCGTCTGTTATACACATTGACTTAATGGCATCGGTATGACCATTACACACAGCGTGTTGAGTGCCATCTATATTCCATATACGAATCGTACCATCTCTAGATCCTGAGACAATTTTATTATTACGGGTAATACATATTACATTAACGCAATCCGTATGCCCTCTACATATCGCATGCAGGATGCGATCCCTATTCCATATACAAAGCGTGCCATCTTCAGATCCTGAAACTATCATACCATCGTCAGTTATACTTATTGCCCTAACTCGATTTGTATGCTCATTGCGTATAACGCCACCTTGCTTACCATGCATCGGGCCCAAAATACAAACCATTTGATTTGCAATAATAAGGTTTCGAATTTCTGGAGGCAAGCTAGCAATTTTATCAAAAGGAATCTTTTTAACATTCATTTCTTTTGCAGCATCAATTGTCAATGCTAATTCCAAAAGAAGTGGAATATCCAAATAATTTGCTGCTATAATAAAGTCTATAAACGCAACAATATCAAAGGTTTGTATTTTAGCAATAATTTCTTGCTTAATAATATTTTTTTCTTCTTGATGGTCAGGTTGATCTTTAAATCTGGCAACTAACGGTAATAAGTCGTGAATCTTTTGCCATATAGATGCAGTAATAGTAGGAAGTGGAATTGCGTTATGCACCGTGTCATTTGCTGCATCTTCCAGTAAATTCTTGATTGTCTCAGATAATTTTAGAAGCTTATCTGGAACTTTAAAATCTTTGCCATCTTGAGTGGTGATAGTGGAATAATCCTCACTTTCCTGAACTGGCTCCATCCGCCGTTGCTCCTCTGGAGCGATGGCGCGATTGATATCACGACATAGCAATGGCGAAGTCGGATCCATCCCAAATGCAGAGCTTGCTCCGCATACTGCACCAAGTAATAAAATTAGTATATTTTTCTTTAACATGTTATAACCCTTATATCCGAATCAGTTTCAAAACTGAGACGGGTTTAGCCCGAAGTAGCTAACTTTTATTAGCGAAGACGGGCCCATTTAATTATTTGAATTATCACTTGTAAGCCACTTGTATGCACACCAGCCAAATATCCCAAGAGCTGCTCCTACACCAAGTACTAATGCTGCTCTTTGAATCACCATTGTTGGCTCTTTCTGAACCTCATTATCTACTGCTAATCCAAGAATCTTCTTAATTCCATTCCAATCTTTTTGGTTCTCACCTTGCAAATAGTTCCAAATTTCTCTCGCTTGCTGAGCGCTTATTTGAGACAGCCAGTTAACATCCCACACGCGCACGGTGCGATCTACAGATCCTGAAACTATCTTATTGTCAGAAGTTGCACATACTGAAGTAACAGAATACGGAGTATAGAGATTGCAAACGCTCAGTTGATTACCTGCCATATCCCATATTCGCACGGTACCTATAGATCCTAAAACTATCTTATTGTCAGGAGTTACACATACTGAGCTAACATAATCTGTATGGCCATTGCAAACGCTCAGTTGATTACCTGCCATATCCCATACTCGCACGCCGCCGTGATTAGCTCCTGAAACTATCTTATTGTCAGACGTTACGCATACTGAATAAACCGAATTAGTATGGCCATTGCATACGCTCAGTTGATTACCTGCCATATCCCATACTCGCACGGTGCGATCTATAGATCCTGAAACTATCTTATTGTCAGGAGTTACGCATACTGAAGTAACCTGATTTGTATGGCCATTACAAACACTCAGTTGATTACCTGCCATATCCCATACTCGCACGGTGTCATCAACAGCTCCTGAAACTATCTTATTGTCAGGAGTTACACATACTGAATTAACCCAATTTGTATGGCCATGGCAAACGCTCAGTTGATTACCTGCCATATCCCATACTCGCACGGTGTCATCAACAGCTCCTGAAACTATCTTATTGTCAGGAGTTACACATACTGAATTAACGCCACATGTATGGCCATGGCAAACGCTCAGTTGATTACCTGCCATATCCCATACGCGCACGGTGCCGTCATAAGATCCTGAAACTATCTTATTTTCAGGAGTTACACATACTGAGCTAACATAATCTGTATGGCCATTGCAAACGCTCAGTTGATTACCGGGCACGGGTCCTAGTAAACGAGTCATCTGCCCTAACGTAATGGGGTAACGAATTTCCCTTGGCAATCCAGCAATCTGTTCAGAAGTAATATTTTTAATATCAGTTTGTTTTGCAACATCAATTGCCAACTCTAACAAAAGAGGAATATCCAAATAATTGGTTGCTGCAATAAAATCCATAAGATCGGCACCATCAAATGCCTGTATTTGCGCCTTAATTTCTTGCTTAATGGCATCTTTTTCTTTTTGATGGTCCACAGGTTGCTCTTTAAAATTCTCTACTAACGGTAATAAGCCTTGAATCTTTTGCCATACAGACGCTGTAATAGTAGGAAGTGGAATTGCATTATGCACCGTGTCATATGAAGCATCTTCCAGTAAATTCTTGATCGTCTCAGATAACTTTAAAAGAGTATCTTGAACTGTAAAACTTTTACCATCTTGCGTGGTGATAGTTGAATGATCCTTAGATTCTTGGAATTGACTTTCCATCCCAAATGCAGAGCTTGCTCCGCATACTGCACCAAGTAATAAAATTAGTATATTTTTCTTTAACATGTTATAACCCTTATATCCGAATCAGTTTCAAAACTGAGACGGGTTTAGCCCGAAGTAGCTAACTTTTATTAGCGAATACGGGTCCACTTTAATTATTTGAATTATCACTTGTAAGCCACTTGTATGCACACCAGCCAAGCACGCCAAGAGCGGCACCAGTGCCAAGCGCTACTGCTGCTCTTTGCATTAAACTTGTTGGCTTAACCTCAGGCTTAGTATCTATTGCCAATCCAAGAATTTTCTTAACGCCGTTCCAGTCTTTTTTGTGATCACCTTGCAAATAGTTCCAAATTTCTCTCACTTGTTGAGCGCTTATTTGAGACAACCAATTAACATCCCACCCGCGCACGGTGCGCTCATCAGATCCTGAAACTATCTTATTGTCAGGAGTTACACATACTGATCCAACCCAATCTGTATGGCCATTGCAAACGCTCAGTTGATTGCCCGCCATATCCCATACTCGCACGGTGCCATCACTCGCTCCTGAAACTATCTTATTGTCAGGAGTTACACATACTGAAATAACCCGATTTGTATGGCCATTGCAAACACTCAGTTGATTACCCGCCATATCCCATACTCGCACGGTGCGATCACTAGATCCTGAAATTATCTTATTGTCAGGAGTTACACATACTGATCCAACCCAATCTGTATGGCCATTGCAAACGCTCAGTTGATTGCCCGCCATATCCCATACTCGCACGGTGCCATCACTCGCTCCTGAAACTATCTTATTGTCAGGAGTTACACATACTGAGCTAACACTATCTGTATGGCCATTGCATACGCTCAGTTGATTACCTGCCATATCCCATACTCGCACGGTGCGATCTATAGATCCTGAAACTATCTTATTGTCAGACGTTACACATACTGAGCTAACATTATCTGTATGGCCATTGCAAACGCTCAGTTGATTGCCCGCCATATCCCATACTCGCACGGTGCGATCCCAAGATCCTGAAACTATCTTATTGTCAGGAGTTACACATACTGAAGAAACCCAATGTGTATGGCCATTACAAACACTCAGCTGATTACCTGCCATATCCCATACGCGCACGGTGCCATCACTCGATCCTGAAACTATCTTATTGTCAGCAGTTACGCATACTGAATTAACCCAATTTGTATGGCCATTGCAAACGCTCAGCTGATTGCCTGCCATATCCCATACTCGCACGGTACCATCATGAGATCCTGAAACTATCTTATTGTCAGCAGTTACACATACTGATCTAACACTATCTGTATGGCCATTGCAAACGCTCAGCTGAATACCGGGCACGGGTCCTAGTAAACGAGTCATCTGGCCTAACGTAATGGGGTAACGAATTTCCCTTGGCAATGCAGCAATCTGTTCAGAAGTAATATTTTTAATATCAGTTTGTTTTGCAACATCAATTGCCAACTCTAACAAAAGAGGAATATCCAAATAATTGGTTGCTGCAATAAAATCCATAAGATCGGCACCATCAAATGCTTGTATTTGAGCCTTAATTTCTTGCTTAATGGCATCTTTTTCTTTTTGATGATCCACAGGTTGCTCTTCAAAATTCTCTACAAACTGCAATAAGCCTTGAATCTTTTGCCATATAGATGCAGTAATAGTAGGAAGTGGAATTGCATTATGCACCGTGTCATTTGCTGCATCTTCCAGTAAATTCTTGATCGTCTCAGATAATTTTAGAAGCTTATCTGGAACTTTAAAATCTTTACCATCTTGAGTGGTGATAGTGGAATAATCCTCACATTCCTGAACTGGCTCCATCCGCCGTTGCTCCTCTGGAGCGATGGCGTGATTGGTATCACGACATAGCAATGGCGAAGTCGGATCCATTCCAAATGCAGAGCTTGCTCCGCATACTGCACCAAGTAATAAAATTAGTATATTTTTCTTTAACATGTTATAACCCTTATATCCGAATCAGTTTCAAAACTGAGACGGGCCTAGCCCGAAGTAGCTAACTTTTATTAGCGAAGACGGGCCCATTTAATTATTTGAATTATCACTTGTAAGCCACTTGTATGCACACCAGCCAAATATCCCAAGAGCTGCTCCTACACCAAGTACTAATGCTGCTCTTTGAATCACCATTGTTGGCTCTTTCTGAACCTCACTATCTATTGCTAATCCAAGAATCTTCTTAATTCCATTCCAATCTTTTTGGTTCTCACCTTGCAAATAGTTCCAAATTGCTCTCACTTGTTGAGCGCTTATTTGAGACAGCCAGTTAACATCCCACACGCGCACGGTGCCATCTACAGATCCTATAACTATCTTATTGTCAGCAGTTACACATACTGAATCAACCCAATTTGTATGGCCATTACAAACACTCAGCTGACTACCTGCCATATCCCATACTCGCACGGTGCCGTCATAAGATCCTGAAACTATCTTATTTTCAGGAGTTACACATACTGAGCTAACCCAATTTGTATGGCCATTGCATACGCTCAGTTGATTACCTGCCATATCCCATACTCGCACGGTGCCATCATCAGATCCTGAAACTATCTTATTGTCAGACGTTACGCATACTGAATGAACCGAATTAGTATGGCCATTGCAAACGCTCAGTTTTTGATTGCCTGCCATATCCCATACTCGCACGGTGCCATCATAAGATCCTGAAACTATCTTATTGTCAGGCGTTACACATACTGAAGTAACGCCATGTGTATGGCCATTGCAAACGCTCAATTGCTTACCTGCCATATCCCATACTCGCACGGTGTCATCACGAGATCCTGAAACTATCTTATTGTCAGGCGTTACACATACTGAGCTAACACTATCTGTATGGCCATTACAAACACTCAGTTGATTACCTGCCATATCCCACACTCGCACGGTGCCATCATCAGATCCTGAAACTATCTTATTGTCAGGAGTTACGCATACTGAAATAACTTGATTGGTATGGCCATTGCAAACGCTCAGTTGATTACCTGCCATATCCCATACTCGCACGGTGCCATCATAAGAACCTGAAACTATCTTATTGTCAGAGCTTACGCATACTGATCTAACGCCACGTGTATGGCCATTGCAAACACTCAGTTGAACACCAGGCACGGGTCCTAGTAAACGAGTCATCTGGCCTAACGCAATGGGATAACGAATTTGTCTTGGCAATGCAGCAATCTGTTCAGAAGTAATATTTTTAATATCAGTTTGTTTTGCAACATCAATTGCCACTTGCAATAACAGAGGAATATCCAAATAATTGGTTGCTGCAATAAAATCCATAAGATCGGCACCATCAAATGCTTGTATTTGAGCCTTAATTTTTTGTTTTATAGCTTCTTTTTCTTTTTGATGACCCACCGGTTGCTCTTCAAAATTCTCTACAAACTGCAATAAGCCTTGAATCTTTTGCCATACAGACGCAGTAATAGTAGGAAGTGGAATTGCATTATGCACCGTGTCATATGCTGCATCTTCCAGTAAATTCTTGATCGTCTCAGATAACTTCAAAAGAGTATCTTGAACTGTAAAACTTTTACCATCTTGCGTGGTGATAGTTGAATGATCCTTAGATTCTTGGAATTGACTTTCCATTCCAAATGCAGAGCTTGCTCCGCATACTGCACCAAGTAATAAAATTAGTATATGTTTCTTTAACATGTTATAACCCTTATATCCGAATCAGTTTCAAAACTGAGACGGGTTTAGCCCGAAGTAGCTAACTTTTGTTAGCGAAGACGGGTCCATTTAATTATTTGAATTATCGCTTGCAAACCACTTATATGCACACCAGCCAAGCACGCCAAGAGCGGCACCAGTGCCAAGCGCTACTGCTGCTCTTTGTAACAAATTAGTTGGCTCAACAACCGCTGCTCTTAGCTCCAAATTAGCTGGCTCAACTAATGCTGCTCTTTGAATCACCATTGTTGGCTCTTTCTGAACCTCATTATCTACTGCTAATCCAAGAATTTTCTTAATTCCATTCCAGTCTTTTTTGTGATCACTTTGCAAATAGTTCCAAATTTCTCTCACTTGTTGAGCGCTTATTTGAGACAGCCAGTTAACATCCCACACGCGCACGGTGCCATCTACAGATCCTGAAACTATCTTCTTGTCAGCAGTTACACATACTGAATTAACGAGCTTTGTATGGCCATTGCAAACACTCAGTTGATTGCCTGCCACATCCCATACTCGCACAGTGCGATCTAGAGATCCTGAAACTATCTTAGTGTCCGGCGTTACACATACTGAGCTAACACTATCTGTATGGCCATTGCAAACGCTCAGTTGATTACCTGCCATATCCCATACTCGCACGGTGCCATCATAAAAACCTAAAACTATCTTATTGTCAGGAGTTACGCAGACGCACTTAACCCAATTTGTATGGCCATTGCAAACGCTCAGTTTTTGATTGCCTGCCATATCCCATACTCGCACGGTGCGATCTATAGATCCTGAAACTATCTTATTGTCAGGAGTTACACATACTGAGCTAACACTATCTGTATGGCCATTACAAACACTCAGTTGATTACCTGCCATATCCCATACGCGCACGGTGTCATCAACAGATCCTGAAACTATCTTATTGTCAGGCGTTACACATACTGAAGTAACCCGATTTGTATGGCCATTGCAAACACTCAGTTGATTACCTGCCATATCCCATACGCGCACGGTGCCATCACGAGATCCTGAAACTATCTTATTGTCAGGAGTTACACATACTGAAATAACGCTACCTGTATAGCCATTACAAACACTCAGCTGATTACCTGCCATATCCCATACTCGCACGGTGCCATCATAAGATCCTGAAACTATCTTATTGTCAGAACTTACACATACTGATCTAACGACACCTGTATGGCCATTGCAAACGCTCAGCTGAACACCTGGCACAGGTCCTAGTAAACGAGTCATCTGGCCTAACGTAATGGGATAACGAATTTCCCTTGGCAATGCAGCAATCTGCTCAGAAGTTATATTTTTAATATCAGTTTGTTTTGCAACATCAATTGCCACTTGGAATAACAGAGGGATATCCAAATAGTTTACTGCTGTAATAAAATCCATAAGATCGGCACCATCAAATGCTTGTATTTGCGCCTTAATTTGTCGTTTTATAGCTTCTTTTTCTTGGTGATGACCCACCGGTTGCTCTTCAAAATTCTCTACAAACTGCAATAAGCCTTGAATCTTTTGCCATATAGATGCAGTAATAGTAGGAAGTGGAATTGCATTATGCACCGTGTCATATGCTGCATCTTCCAGTAAATTCTTGATCGTCTCAGATAGCTTTAAAAGAGTATCTTGAACTGTAAAACTTTTACCATCTTGCGTGGTGATAGTTGAATGATCCTTAGATTCTTGGAATTGACTTTCCATTCCAAATGCAGAGCTTGCTCCGCATAATGCACCGAACACTAAAATAAATATATGTTTCTTAACCATTATAACCTCCTGGTTTAAATATGCTTTTTTTAGCTATAATCAGTATACCAGAGCAGTGATTTATGTCAAATAGAAAATATTTGCCAAATTTTACCTTTATTTTTCTCTGTACATGCTACACCCTTTGTTCCTTCTCGTTTTACTACCCCAATCACTAAGGCGTGCTTTTTAACCATTTACGGCATAAAATAGGTGCCAAAAAAGTACATTTCTTATATAAAATATCCTTGATTTTTGTACATATAGGAGTTATTCTAGGTAAAAGTGCAAGTGTACTACATGGGAAGGCTAAATGATGAAAAGACTCATAGATTATTATTTATTAGAATGGAAAAACAAACCAAATCATAAGCCTTTGCTCCTGAGAGGAGCACGCCAAGTAGGGAAAACCTACGCCGTCCGTACCCTCGCAAAAACATTTGAAAACTATATCGAGCTTAACCTTGAATCAAATACTCTGGCTCGTAAAATTTTGTCTGAAGACCTAAATATAGAACGAATCCTGTTACAACTCTCTGAATCTTTTGGTCAACTTACTCCTGGCACCACCTTATTGTTTATCGATGAAATTCAACACGTGCCCCAAGCAATTATTGCACTCAGATATTTTTATGAATTTGTGCCAAACCTTCATGTGATAGCTGCAGGATCTTTACTAGATTTTGCTATCGAAGAAGTTGGTCTACCTGTGGGCCGTGTAACCATACGCTACATGTATCCATTATCATTTTTAGAATTTTTAGCTGCGTTAGGGCATAGCCATTGGGTTTTGGCTATTATTTCTGATAAGCCTGTGTTTGAAGAATTACATAAACAAATAATCAATCTTCTGAGCATGTATCTTGCAATCGGAGGCATGCCTGCAGCGGTCAATAATTGGCAAGAGGCAAAAAATTCACGCGCAGTTAAGGAAACACATACTGAAATTCTCACTGCATATGTAGGCGATTTTAATACCTATGCAAAAAAACACCAGCAAAAATACCTCTCGCTTATTTTTGATAGAGCTATGCAACAACTTGCTAGAAAATTTATGTTCGCTCGCATAGGGGAATATAAAAAACGAGAACTGGAACCGGCGCTTTTATTGCTTGAAAAGGCTGGTATCATATACCCTATTTATGAAAATAGTGGGCAAGGAATCCCACTAGGATCTGATGTAAATTTTGATGATTTCAAAGTTATTTTTTTGGATATTGGTCTTGCGCAAGCACAGCTAAAATTTGATATATCAAGCTGGCTCATTAACCCTCAAGAAACGATCGTAAATCAAGGTGAACTTGTTGAAGCTTTTATAGGCCAAGAATTACTTGCCTATTCTGATCCTATCAAAAAAGAACAATTATATTATTGGCGAAAAAAAGTTCGTGGAAGCGATTGCGAAGTTGATTACCTTACACAATTAGGACAAAAAATTATACCAATCGAAGTTAAATCAGGCAGAAGTACTCGTTTACTCAGCATGCATCGCTTTTTAGAAACACATCCAAAATCACCTTATGGCATTCGTTTTTGGGCAAATACTGAAACTAAAGAAGCCTCTCTGCATTCGTTGCCATTATATGCAGTTGCTAAACCATTTTTAAACGAACAATCTTATTTAAAACAAGCTCTCATGTTTTTAATTACAGATTAATACTATATTCTATAAAACCATCGTTATGCTATGATCGGGGGAAACAGGATGCATCGCATTTTAGGCCATATTCTTTCAGGTTCACTCTCAGAAGGCTTCCGCATGCGCATTAGCCCAGATACACCTTTAGAAAGCATAAAAACAGGCAAATTTGTCTCTATAAGGAGTGGTAATAATACCTTCTTTTCTTTAATCACTGACCTGGAACTGGCAGTCACCCACCCAGATATTCTCTTATTTCCCCCAGGCGAAGGTGATAATTTGCTCAAGCAAATGCTTTCAAGATCAGATATGTATGCCACCGCAATAATTCGCCCCATGCTTATGCTTGATGCACACCATGAAAAAAAACCCGTCAAAACTATCCCTGCCCATTTTTGCCCTGTGCATGAGGCCACACGGCAAGATGTAGCACGCATTTTTGGTGACGAAGATGAACCTACAAAAAGATATTTTAATATTGGCAATCCCTTGGATATGAACACGCCGGTGTGCTTAGATTTAGAACGCCTGACAGAGCGCAGCAATGGCATATTTGGTAAAACGGGTACCGGAAAAACATTTTTAACTCGTTTAGTTCTTGCAGGGTTAGTCAAACAAGAAAAGGCTGTCTGCATTATTTTTGATATGCATAGCGAATATGGCTTGCAAGCACGCAAAGAAGGCGGAGGAGACGCATTTGTAAAAGGGCTAAAAACGTTATTTTCTGATAAAGTTTCTATCTTCTCACTTGATCCACACTCCACGCGCCGGCGTGGCGGCAACCCAGATGTAGAAATTACTATTCCCTATCAAGCGGTACACGTTGAAGATATTATATCACTCCAAAGTGAACTTAATTTACACTCCACCGCACTTGAATCTGCCTATTTAATTGCTGCCCGCTATAAGCAAGATTGGCTCCAAGTGCTACTCACCCAAGGCGATCGCATTAAAGAATTTGCACAAGAATTAGGAGCTCACCCAGAAAGTGTGGCTGCGCTCTATAGAAAATTAAAACGCATTGAGCGATTGCCCTTCTTTGTGCCCTCTGCGCAAGGCGCGTATAAAGATTATTCCGTAATCGATCAAATGATGGAATATATAGATAAGGGAATTTCTATTATTGTGGAGTTTGGCAATTATACGTCCCTTTTTTGTTATTTACTTGTTGCAAATATACTGTCACGCAGAATACATGCCGCCTACATTGCAAAAACAGAAAAATTCTTAGGCACCCAACGCACTCAAGATGAACCTAAAAAACTTATGATCGTTATTGAAGAAGCGCACAAATTCTTAAACCCCAGCGCTGCAAAACAGACTATCTTTGGCGTGATTGCACGTGAAATGAGAAAGTATTATGTTTCACTTTTGGTGGTTGACCAACGCCCTTCTGGCATTGACCCAGAAATTATTTCTCAAATTGGCACCAAGATTGTGGCCCAATTAAATGATGAAAAAGATATTGCTGCCGTGCTCACTGGCGTAAACAATGCAACACAACTGCGCTCAGTGCTTGCAAGCCTGGATAGCAAAAAACAAGTGCTTTTATTAGGGCATGCGGTGGCAATGCCAGTGGTAATTGAAACAAGAAGTTATGATGAAAAATTTTATAAAGCAATGATGAATACGCTCACCACGCAGCAAATTGATAAAACTGTTAAAGAATTATTTGGATAAAATTTTTTATGGCAAATCTGCACAACAACTGCACATCAAATTCCTCAATGCTCCCAAGTCGTGATCGCGTAGAGGCACCAGATCATAGTCTGGCTCTTCTAGAGCAATGCTCAGCACAAACTGTTCAATAAGCTGAGGCCAACCATTTTTGGGAACTTCTGGGTGAAACTGCACGCCATAATACTGGCGGTTTTCATGGGCAATAACGGCATACGGTGAGCTTTCTGTATACGCAATTGTTTTAAAACCTGGCGGCACTTCAATCACGCGATCTTCGTGAGACATCCATACGGTCACCACATCACCAATATGCCAAATACCTTGAGTGAGCATGCACGTATCAATCACGGTCACCTCTATAGGCCCGCGCTCGCGAAAGCCCATATGCTCCACACGCCCACCAAGCTGATGAGCAAGCAGTTGCTCACCATAACAAATACCAAAAATAGGGATCTGTAAATCAAAAACAATCTGCGGCACGTGAGGGCTCTCTGTGTTGTATACAGAAAATGGGCTACCAGAAAGCACTACGCCCTGAGGATTAATAGCTAGAATTTCCGCATCTGTAATATGATAATCACGCACCACGCATCTAACATGCGCACGCTCTATATGTTGCCGAATGTAATGGGTTGCAGAGCATCCAAAGTCAAGCAACAAAATAGTGCTCTGTGCAGAAGATAAAAAAAAGAATAGAACTAGGTAATAGCGCTTCATAACATCCTTTTTGTAATGCTTTTTCTTTTAATATATCTTCCACCTTTGCTTTATGGCAATAGAGCGTAAAAAAAGCCCGGTTTTTACCGGGCTCTCACATTACACCGTTCGACGATTAATTAGCTTTTCTAGACCACCAACATTGTGCATTGAGTAATTCAGCGTTTGTTGCTTTTAAAGCTTCATTTTCAACCTTCATCATGTGCAGATCTATTCTATTACGGCTAGATTCAGCAAAGTAGCCGCCCAAATAGCAAAGAGCCTTATAGCCAACATAATAAGCCAAAGACACAGCCAGAATGGTTGTTAGATCCCTTGTACTAGATACTGAATCTTTCAAGTTACATACTGAATCTTCCAATTTACCAATTCTATTTTCCAAATCAATTCTTGGAGTATAGATCTCAGCAATCTGACGATAAGCTTCTTTTACTATTTCCATATCATCAGTAGCAAGAATTTCTGCTTCAAGATATGTAACCATTTCTTGTGCTGATTTATTTTGCGCTTCACGTTTCCATTTTTCAAAAGCAGGATTGGCTTGAGCAACTGTTACCATACAAAAAGCCAAAAGGCTTAACATCATTTTTTTCATAATAATACCTAAAAAAATTGAAGATTAGCTAACACAAAAAATAGTAGAAACAAACCAAACAAATCCAAAGAATAGGGTAGCTTGTGGCGCTATTGCAAGTAAGCACACAATAGCAACAGTTGCTGCAGCAACGCCCAAGACTGCTCCCGCTGTTGTTGCTACCGCTTCCAAATGCGCATCTCTTTTGGCTTGCATGCATTTAGCTGGCGTAGGGCGCTCAACTTTGCGCTGTGTTTCAATATAATGTTCACGGCCACAAGCACATTCATGGCATATAACTTCTGAAGTTACTTGTGCAATTCTTCCATGAGCTTGTGATGTAAAACCTACTGCTGCAAATACTACACTCAAAGCAAAAATTGTTTTTTTCACGAACATACTTTCAATGCTTAAAATATTTAATTTTTTATAGTGATCTTTATTTAGTCAATGCAGCAAGAGTACCAATTACCACGCCAACAGCACATAGACCACCAGTAAGTTTTAAAGCGATTTTGACATTTTTCCAGAATTGTCGATCACATTCCGGCCCATACACTTCACGAATTAAACGCTCAGCTTCCATAATATCACGGGTATTAGTGCTTGTGTTAATCACACGCTGTAAGTTTTGAATCATGGTATAGGGATCAACATTATGTGATGAATCTGCAGCACGAATCGAGGCAACAGGTGCCACCATTAAACAAAGAGCAAGAACTATATTTTTCATAAGAAAATATCCTTAAAAGTTTATAAACTGTTGTTTATCATAGCCTAAAAAGAGCAATCTGCAAAGCTTTTGATGAACCATACCTCTTTAAAGCATGATTAATTCAATTGACTAAAACAAGCAATTTGGTAAGCTACTTATATAAAATCACACCTTGGGTCATTTCTATTTGTAATAATAAAACCTAGTTATGCCGGTTCGCTTTATGCAACGGCAGATGGAGGCCCTGATGAAAAAACTTATCTTACACCTATTTATGGCCTGTGCCCTTATGGGCGGCTTTACTGCTCCATTAACAGCACTGCCCCAAAAAACTGTATTCACTGTTGATCATGATGACGTGATAAATACCAAAGGTAAATTTGGTATTACCGAATGCGCTAAAATATTACTTGTGGTGAGCAAAATTGCCTGGCATAGCCCACGCGGTGCTGCAAGCCTGCTTTGGAACTGGCGTGCTATTTATGCGCGTGGCCAGCAAGAAGCGCAAGTAACTAATGGTGCCACAAACGTAATCTCTGTGTTAGCGCAAGAACTTAAGAATGAAGGTTATCCAGATTTAACTCCTTATACAGAAGAAATAACCGCAATCACGATAAACCCTACCCCTATAATGCCGGTAATTGAGAAGCTTCAAGAACTTAAAAAGCAAGGTTACGTAATTATTGGTGCCACTAACCAAGACTACTATCAAAATAAAGCGTTTCGCAAAAAAATGGCCGCACAAGGCGTTAAATTAGAAGAACTCTTTGATGGTGTCTTAGTAGCGTATACTACGTTAAAAGCACAGGGACTTGCAAAAAATCGTGAATCGGTGCATGAACTAGAGCCAGGCATTTATATGCCAACGAGCGCGAAAGGTTATAAACCAAACTTTGAATATTTTACTGCGCTCAAAGCGGTAGCAAGAAAATATGCACCAAAGGCAAAAGTATTTGTGCATACTGATGACAAGTTAATCCACATTCAAGGCGCCCAAAAAGTAAAAGGCTTTGCAAAGTCTCTTCATTTTAAGTTGCCCGAAGATAAAAGCGCTCGCCGCTGCACCAAAGCAGAATTGCTTGCAACTATTGCTGAATGGAAAGCCAGTATTGAAAAACTACGTGGCTAAAGGTAGATTAATTTATTTCTTGAGTATCATCCGCAGCGGCTACCTTGTTTAGCCAACCTTTATCCTTACCAATAGTTTGAGCTGCTTGTTTTATTGTTTCAATACGAAAGACTGAAGCGGTTTTAAAACATTTTTTCCATTGCTTTCTCGTGCAGGTTGCAAGGATTAGCGTCAGATCTTTTTGGGCATTTGAAAAATTATATTCAAGTTCTTGTTGCTTTTCAGCATAGTTATTCTGTGCAAGTTCTCTGCGTGGGCGCGTAACAGATGCTGCTAGTTTTAGACACTTCAAAACAATAGAAAAATTTGCTCTTGTTACACCAGCCCACGTGATAAGCTCTTCATCTACCCCAGTGAGTGATTTCATAAGAAGTCCAGACTCTTCAATAAACTCTTTGAGCACCATAATTTTAAAGTTGTCAGTTGTTTTCACTCCTACCACGCGTATATTTGCTGATGCTTTTGCAAGAGCCTTTTTAGGCGCACGTTGCACTCTTTGCGCTGCAAGGCTGGAGCATATACTGGTCAGCACGAGTCGCTTTTCTTGCGATTGATCGTTTTCCATTGCTATCACATAGCTTGCTTGCGCTATACTCAGCACGAATAATAAATATCGTAATATCATATAAAACCCTTAATGAACGCTATTTTTTAATGCATCTTTTTACATTATAATTAATTTTAGCGCGCTGTGCAAAATATGCTTGATGTTTAACAACCAAAGGCGTATCATCTTGGTATATATACAATCTATACTTTCAAAGGAGAAACGTATGAAAAAACACCTTTCACTGTTAGCGCTTATTGGGGCATTGCCCAACTTGGCTTGTGCAAATACCGCCCCCACACCGCAAGCTGTGCAGCCTACGCAAACTAAATCAACGCAAATAGATTATGTTGAGTTCAGTTTTACTGATCTTCTTGGCAACAGCAAATCTATTTTAAAGCCATTACATTCCTTTGAAAAAGACATGCAAAATGGCATTGCCATTGATGGCTCATCCATATTTGGTTGTAGTCCAATAAGTGAAAGTGACATGCTCTTAAAACCAGATTTAGAAGCGGTTACTCAGCTGCCCTGGACTAATTCACCCGCGCGCACTGCACGCGTGACGTGCGATATTTATAAAGATGAGCGCACACCACATGCCGGAGATCCGCGCTATATTCTCAAGCAGACACTTGATGAAGCAGCGGCACTTGGGTATGATTTTTTGGTAGGTCCAGAACTTGAATTCTTTATTTTTAAAGAGGAAAATGGCAAACGCGTGCCCTATGATAGCAACAATTATTGTGCAAGCTCTAATACTATAACCGATGACTCTATGCGTGCAATGCTGCTCACCGTACTCCAAGCAGTAGGTATTCCCGTGGAAAAACTCCATCATGAAGTAGCGCCAGGGCAATATGAAGTAAGCATCGCTTATAATAATGCGCTCAAAATGGCTGACTTTGTGGTTATGGCAAAGCATACGCTTAAAGCTCTCTTGGCAAGTGAAAAGTTAGAAGCAACCTTTATGCCTAAACCGCTTGGTGATAAAAATGGCAGCGGTATGCATATTCACTTTAGTTTATGGGATAAAGAAACAGCACAAAACCTATTTTATAATCCACAAGATCAGTATCGCTTAAGTTCACTTGCAAAATCATTTATTGCTGGCGTTCTTTACCATGCACCGGCATTAACACTTATATTTAATCCAACGGTTAACTCATACAAACGTTTAGTGCCAGGATTTGAAGCGCCAATTTACATTTGTTGCGGGCAAAAAAATCGCAGTGCGTTGATTCGCTTGCCAGAAACCGGCGATCATGCAAGCGCTATACGTGCAGAAATTCGCTCGCCCGATGGGCATACTAATCCTTATTTGGCATTTGCCGGCATTCTTAAAGCAGGGCTCGATGGCATTGCAAATAATCGAACGTTACCAGAAATCTTTAACACAAATCTGTATCGTATATCAGCGCAAGCGCTTGAAGAAAAAGGTATTTCAACGCTGCCACATTCATTTGAAACTGCTATTAATGTATTTGCAAGCAGTGAATTAATGCAAGACTTGTTGGGGGCTACTGCGCATGCGCAATATGTGCAAGCAAAGCGCAAAGAGCTCCATGATTTTAATGCAACAATTACTGATTGGGAATACCAAAAGTACTGTTAATTAATGACAATAACGTAAATTCTTCACGAGCAAGAGCAACCTTGAGTTGCTCTTCTTGTTCTTTTGTGAGCAACTCTTTACTAGTAAACGTTATATAACTTTCGTGATACGTAGCATCAGCAGTATGATATCGCGCCTGTGTAACGCCAGGCAATCTACGCACGATCGTAAGCACCGCGTTTGCACATGCCCTACATTCAACACCTTCAACATGCATAGTATATGTGTAATTTAAAGGTATTGGCGCTGCCTCTTGGCGCACAGCGCGAGCACCACAACCTGCAAGAAGTAGTAAACAACATAAAGATATAAGATAATGAAACGTCTGAGAAAAACCGTACATAAAAAATCGTTAAAAAAAAGGGTTACTCATTACTTACCGTAATCTCGCGTATACTGCCATCTTGGTGCTGCATAATCACTGACCCATCTTTTTGCGCAATCACGCGCCACTCTGACTCTGTATCATCTATCATTGCATTAGTTACTTTTGATTTAGATGATTCTTTGGTGGCAATTTGCGCTTGCGCTTGCTGCACAGTATATGCATTATGGTTATGCACGCAGGCAAACGGATTACGCAATGCAAACATAGGTGCTGTATACACAAGCCCACACAGACATATCATAAGATAATAGAAACGCTTCATAAGAAGCCCTTTATGTTTACTTTGATAATTTCTTTAACCAATAAGAAAGCTCATGGTCTTGCATTTTTGATGATCCATCAGGTTGTTCTGTCTCCCAAGAAAAAGAAAGCATAAGATTAGTTTTGGTAAACCCATGCTTGCTCCATAACGGGTCAAGTTCACGATATTCGGCTGGTTTTAACGGATGAGTTGCATGACTTTCTGTAGCAAGCGTGGCATATGCATATCCTAACTTGCAGGCGTACGCCTCAATTACTTCCAGCATATGCTTAATTAGGCCACGGCCTCGATGCGCAGGCGTTACTATCACATCAGGCAAATAATAATGATCTTGTGGATCAATAGAATAGTTTTTAAACACTTGCAGATAATCTTTAAAATATCGTTCCATTTCGGCAACCAATGAATTTCCTGTAATATATGCTACTGGCTCGTTATTATAATAAGCTACCGCTAATGCAGCATGAGGATATTCCATAAATGCAGACATTGAATGCACACCCTCTTCGACGGTGCCCTCATATAAATAAGGGTACCCCTTAAATAAATCAACGCGGCATTGTGCAACAAAGAGTGTCAAAGCATTACATTCTTTTCCCGTTACTAAGCGGATAGTATACGCAGCATCACTAAAAGCATGAACTTCTAACACCCATACAAAAGAGAAAAAGAAAAGAATAATGCGTGCTGTTGTTTTTGTATAATTCATACAATTTCCTTTGGAACCTTCTGGCTTAACGTCATAGTACCAAAAATCTTAGTAGTATCACGCCGCTCAAGATGCATTTGCTGCACGCGATATGGAGTGGTATCTCTTTGCAATGCAGTGCATAACGCAAGCAGCTGCTCCCATGTTGCCATAAATTGAATATTTGCAGAGTGCTTGGTATACCAACTATGCTCTACCGTACCATATGGATGATATGCTTCTATGGTTATGCCATGTTTGCCAAACATATCAATTAATGCAAACAAATTATCTCGCCCAGCTTGCTCCTGCATGTGCTGTGCGGTAGTATTCCACGCTGTTTTTTGTGCAATAACAAGAGCTTCTAATTTTGCTGCTTTATCTTTTTGCGTTGCCAGCACTCTTTGTTCACTACACAACACTTGGTAATCTTCCTGAACTTTGCACAACCGCTCATGCAAACCCCGAAACACTGCCACATACCACATAAGGCCAAGTAAAAGCAGCAACGCGCAGGTGAGTAACCAGCGCATTGCTGCTGAAAGCTTTAAACCAAATTCAGTTAATTTACTATGACGAGATATAAAATACATGCGCTCCTTAAAAAGCCGAATCAATCCACTGCTCAGGGTCAACGTGCACATTATTAATACGCATTTCCCAATGCAAATGATACCCGCTTGCATAACCAGTCATACCCAAAGTACCTACCGGGCTTCCACGTTTAACTTTATCACCAACGTTCACGTTTGCAAAATTATCAAGATGATAGAGTAACGTAAAGATACCAAATCCATGGTCAATGATAATAGTGTTACCACTATACGCAAAGCGATCTTTCATAACAATAATACCATCTTGCGGTGCCCACACCACGCTCTTTGGCAAGTTAATAACATCAACTGCCTTATGCATATACCGGCCACGTAATTGCGTGGTGCGAATGGTGCCATAATCAGTTGTTTTACGTTTTATTTCAATCGGCGCATAAAACACGCCATGCCATAATTTTTCTTGTGGTGATTCTTTAAAAAGTGCCGCAAAGCGATCATCAAGTTCTTGTTGGCTACGGCTCATTTCAAGCTCTTTATCCATTTTTTCTTGACTCACCGTAAGCGAGGACGTTTTAAATGGAAACGCTACTATCTGCAACGGAATTTCTTCTTTGTGCGAGCCACCCACGCCATCTTCTACCACAAGCTCGAGCACGTATTCGCCAGGATCTTGCTCACACGGCACCGGCACAAAGCATTCCCACACAAGTGAAGATTTGGTTACCGGAAAACACGGGTACGTTTGCCCAAATAAAGTTGCATGTGCTTTTACTTCAGATTTATTTAACTGAAATTGCACGTGAATAGTTTTGCCTTGAAAGATTCTCACGTCACCAGTAGGGCGCATTAATGAAAAATGAAGCGGTAAATTGTCTACAAAAAAAGTTCGTGTAAACGCCATTTTGTTTTGTGCATAGCTGCCATCTTGCGCTTCTACTTTTAACGTGTGCTTGCCTTGTGCCATAGCATGCGTATCAAACGTCAATGGCAAACGTACGCTGCTTCTATTAATAATTTTATTATCAACAATAGGTTCATCATCAACGGTCACCGTAATTGCTCTAATGCGATATCTATCAGAGCCATTAAGCGTTGCTTTGAGCATATCTTTATGCGTGCTGCCTTCATCTAAGCCTTCAAGCGTAATAACGGGCGCTTCAGTATCAAAAGTATAGGTATATATCCACCAACCACTATATGCTATGGTTGCAAATAATAAAAAATAGATGGCTGCTTTTATGAGATTCATGATGCGTTACCTGTGTGTGCTAAGAAGTTGTTATTCCTTTAAGTAATAATCAATTATACTGATTTTTAAAGCAGTGGTAAATTTAATTTCCTACTATTTCAAGCACGTCATTCTCCAATGAAAATTTAATTTCATTCACTTGCAATAAACGCAACCTATCCCATTCCTTTAAGATCTGAATAAGATTTTCAGACGTAGTGGTAAAAGGCAACATATTTGGAATGATATCAGCAGTAAGAGCAACTGTAACCATAGAGCCTTGTTTTTGCATAGTAGTTATATTGCCATAAAACTCTTTTTCCTGGGCATTCTCTAAGAACTCAAAATAGGTACTCCTATAAAGACCATCGCCTAAAAACATATAAAGCGTGAAGACTGATGAATCACTAGCACCATTAAATAGGTACATATGGTCTTTTACTTTTTTAAAAATTGCATGTTTTTTCATACTTTTGTTCTATTCACGATTTTAATGATTAGTTTCTTGTGTTACTTGTGAAATTGACCCGTCAGCATGTACCGTAAAAACATATTCATTCTTTACATCGGAAATATCAACTGATGCTACATTATTTTCATGCCATACTGTTAATGTACCCCCGATAAAATAAGGAATTTGACCAGCATCATAAGGGCCCATGTAATGCTCATCTACCATCTTCTGACCATCCTTCTCATGAATAAATGTTAATTTAATGCTGCAATCCATTTCATTATTCATGACAATTCTGCGGAAATTCATTAATAACTGATTTTTAAATTGTTCCTCCATAGCATCAGTCATTTCAAATTTTTCTTCTTTTGAACTAAAGTGATCACTTATTCTTTGCTTCAAGCGGCCAAACAATGAATCTGCTGATTCTAGGGCGTCATTATCAGTTAATGAAATATCAAACATCGGGTAATTATAATGAATTTCTCCCGTAGACCGACTGGCAATATACCGCATATTGATATGTCCTTGCAACAAGCCTTGAAAAATAATATAATCTCCAGCGACTCCAATAAGTTCTTTATTTTTCCAGACTTCCTCCAATGTTTCTTCAATTTCTTCCATAGTCCAATTTTTGGGGAAATAAGTCCTATTGACCCATTTGCCATCTTTAAATACTTCGGCGGTAAAAAATTGCCCTGAATTTTTCATTGAGTTTCCCTCAAGTATCTTTCATTAATGAGGCTTTGCAATAGATGTCTTTTAATCTTTATTCATTCTCAAAAATAACGATTCCTAGATCTCTAAATCTATCTTTAACTAATTGTGGCGCTTCATTAGCAAAGAAATATCCATATATTTTTCCTTCCTTTTGAGCAAGAGTACTAATGTTTTCAGCACGGAAAAATAACTCTTCCATGTCTTGTGCTGAAAGTTCGTCCCAGGACCAAGCTCTACAGTCTATCCATTTTGTTTCGGTAACAATATCAATTTTATATTCTAAATTCCTTTTAACCAATTCAGTACCTTTCTTATTTAGAGATTCGTTATAACCTTTTAATATCTTATCTTTCAACTTTTTCTAACGGCGTCCATTCATTAATACTCACAAGTAAATTCTTTTTTCAACGCAAACATTGGAAATCATTGATTCAATTTTCGTTTTATCATATATATACACCAAATAATATGTTTTAATGATAACTATCTTTCTATTCTTCAAATTTAACAAAAACTATCTATTTTCTAATTCTTCATTTGTTTCAATTACATATACATATACCCCTGCTAACATATCTAATAATAAATTTAAATATGCAAGATAATCGGTAGATGCTTCAACTTCATCAATATGCAACCGGCGCTTAAATGGTTCTTCAGGGTATAACTTTACTGAATAATTCACAAATACTACTGCAGCACGCAAATCGCCCTTTTGAATGCCAAAAAAGTATCGTTGCTTCTTTGTTAATGAGTCTAGTATATCTTGAGCAATTATTTCGCTATTTTCAGTGATTACTTGAGATGTATTTATAAAAATACCAGAACTTTCAGCATTCTTTAAAATCATCTTATAGATGTCTAATGCACTATCCGCAGAGTATTCAACACTATACTGAGCATGGAAAAGCTTAATTTCTTTATTCATACATTACTCAACATTCATTGCTATGTCATATATAGAAAATTCATGTATCAATTCAACAAAAATACGCATATAATGCACCATATCAATATCATAAAAATCACCAATCGAAAGACCTATCTCTTTTTTATCACAATCTCGCGGATGTGACGCAATAAAAAACAACTCTCCATTTAATCTACCGGTAATTGCATAAGTAAAATATACATTTTCTGTCATTAATGCATCCACAGCTTCATCCACATTAGCAAATTTATAGGTATCGTCTACAGAAGAATATTCTAACCCTAACCGCATTCCTTTCTCTAATATTTGTTTAATATTTGCTCGTGTATAATACGCTCTTAATTCGATCGAATAAGAAAATGCCATCCCCATAGTTATATTACCTTGAAAGATATGTGATTCTTGATTAATTTTTCTTTTACAATATGCGGAACAGGATTACTATAATACACTTCATATAATTTTCCTTCCCTTTCAGCCAGCGAACGCATATAGCAAAGACGCGATATATGATCATCTATTTTGTCAATCTTGTCCCAATAATAATTCTTACATTCTATCCATTTTGATGCAGTTACCAAATCAATTTCTCCTTGCGGCACTTTTCTACCAAACTCTATAATCGATTCACCGCGTCTAACTAAAAAATTTGCAGATTTAATTTCATACCCCGCACCGCGCGCAGTGCTTATTGCTCCTCCCTCTTTATTGAAATTATTAATAAATTTTTGAAAAGGGCCCTCTTTAGACAAAAAACCTTTTGTATCTTTAAAATTTTTATAAGCAAAATCTAATTCCGCATACTCTAAGCCTATAGATTGCATAGCATTATGCATCGGCACTGTATCTAATTCTTTCAACTTCGATATTGGCTCATCAGGTAACCAGTTTCTCGGCTTTTCTTTTTTTAAACGCTGAGCTCCATCACCACCATTCTGTGACAGCAGCGTCAAGCCAGGTGACGCCTTAGAAGCAACATCAAAAACTTCACCAAGCGTACCGCCAGCAATTTCTATCGCGCTCGCACTTGCATTCATAATATCTGCAAGCGCTGCATCATAACAAATTGCAGCTTGCATGGTGCTTGGATCTAGTGGTAAATTTAAAAAATCACTATTCTCTAAAAATCTACTCAATCCTGATCCGGCATTTTTACTCAACATGCCCAATGCACCAAAGGTAACGCTCGTTAACGTAGATTCCACCGCATAAGCAGTGCCTACTTCTATGCCTTTTAGCATGGTATCATAATCAAAATCATGGCATATCTTTGTTAAAGCATTCTTAACATCAAGCATTGTTTGGCGGGCGGCAAATACGTCTCGCTTCACAAGGCCCCAATACGTTATCTTGCCCTGCTGCAGGTCAATCGCATCTTGCAATGATTGCTCCATGTAGCGCAGCGTGTAATGACCTGCCTTATTGCCAATAACATGCACTGTTTTTGCAAGGCCGTATAATGTGTTGCAAGCAGTATCAATCGGATGCAGCACTTTATTTGCGTAATTTACACCTCCTTTTGCTGCTCCTCTGCCCACTGCGGCGCTAATATCACACGTAATCTCTTTTACTTGCAGCGTTAACTTGTATAATCCATGGCAAAAATCAGCAAATGAAAAAGCGTCGGCTACACGCCCTCTCTGATTATGCACGTGGCCTGCATGCGCAAAGCGCGTAAGTGTTGATGCAATTGGCTTATAATTATAATCTTGCTGATACCGCAGTTTGCCTGCACCGTTGAGAATATCCACAATCTCTTGATGCAAGACGCGTTGAATTTGGTTGCCATAACATTTTGGATATGTTGTTGTTGCAATTCCTTCTTCCTGCATCAAACAAAAAGCTTCATGAGTAATCCGATAAGTTTCTTCTTGCCATATTTGATTACCCGTCAAATAATCATGCAGAGCCTCTGTGCGCTTTACTCTATACTGACGGGGCGTTAACGCATGTATATCATCATATACTTCTATTTGTTGATATAACGCATAGTGCTCTTGCAGTGCTTGCTGTGTTTCACCAAAAATCTGTGCAATCTGCTTTTTATAAACATGCTGTTCTTCAAGTTTTCTTTTTGCTTGATTTTGAGCTTCTAATTCATATGCATGTTGAGCGGCTGCCTGCTCTGCTTGTTTTAATTTCTCTTGTTTTTCATGCACAAATGATGGATGCTGATATTCTTCCTCTTCTTGCTTTCTTTTCTCTTTTTTATCTGAGCTCTTTTTAAATATACTAACAAAACATTTGCCTGCAGCGTATGCAAAAACACAAGTACCAACTATTACGCTAGCTGCTGCTTCAGCCGAATCTTTCACAAAACTAAATTCATTTTGTGCATAGAGTTGTTACATTTGGCCAAACAAAAATAACCAAAGTAAAGCAAGATGTTTTATTTTCATATGTACTCCTAAGATGTATAAAAACTATGTGCAAGTATAATCCCAAAAGTAAACATGTAAAGAAAAAACATCTCGATATATTGATTAAATCAGCATATCAAGCAAGCTAAAAAGTTATATTTTATGCGTAAGAATAAGATTTTTTAACACTTTTTTTATTTTTTTTGAAGAAGCAAAAAATTGCAACCTTTCTTGCCAATAAACAACATTTTTGCTACGATCCTTACAATTCTTTTACTTGTACAGTACCTATATAACACATAAACAAAAAAGATGTTCATTATGCAAACACAAGACTTTTCCATCAAGCAAGTTAAAGACTTTTCCATCAAGGAGGCGTTGCTTTTTGGCTTTAGAAAAACAAATGAACATATATTATTGATTTTATCTATAGAACTTTTATTTTTTTGTATTTGGCTACTACAAGCTTTGGCCGGAGCAATTACACATGGCATTCCAGATAAAATAGCAGACCCAAACTTTTTACAAAAAAGTATTTTAATTGTGGGGTCTATAATACATAACATGATACCTCTCTCGATAAAGAGCCAGGTCTTATTTGCCTTAAGTCTTTTCATTTTGGCATCGCTTCTTGCTACTTTAGTATTATTACAAGGTGTTCGCCGAATTATGCTTGATATATACGACAAAAATGAAAGTTCTCTTTCTCAAATATATTCCCAAGTAGATATTTTTTCGGTTATTTTATTGGCAAAATTCCTGTACTTGATATCAGTGCTTGCTGGTAGCATTTGCATAATTCTTCCAGGTATTTACTTATCGGCAAAATATGGCTTCTATGCATATGTTTTACTTGATGATCAAACACTTGGTCCAGTCGATGCATTTAAAAAAAGTGGTCAAATAACAAAAGGATTCGTAAATCACCTATGCGTATATAATATTTTATGGATTATTTTGCTTATTCTTTCAATTCTTACATGGATTGGCTGGATTATTATCGTTCCCGTATTAGTGCTGTCTGATACCTACATATATCGCCAAATAACTAGTCAGTCTACAGAAACAAACTAACGATCAATATGAGAGAATTTCGCATTACTACACAACAAAAAAATTCTCTCTACATTACGTCTTGCATTTTCCCAGAATCAGAAAAAGATATTGCAGAAGAGTTTTTTGATGATTACTCAGATACATTCTCTGCATGCAACTACCAGGTTGCTATATATGCAATCACCTTCAAGTCTATCTCCAATAGGCCATTTACAGAACAAGATTTAATATACTTAAAATGGAATGGGCCAACAGTAAATATTATTGCTGAAGTAAGCTTAGAAACAATGAAGCAAGAAGTAAGAGAGTTTGTTTCTTTTACTGAAAATTGGGATCGTCTCGAGGATCATAACATTATCAATGAGCGAGTGATTAAGTTCTGGATGATAGTCAATAATTACGTTCAAATATCGAAATGTAAAATATACCAATACTGCGTACATCATGATCACCCAGACATGGGAATTTTCCAAACTACTAGTTTTGCCTTAGTAGATCAGTCACGCGGCCTTTTTTTATTTATGGTATCTTTTGATTAACAATATTATTAACATTGTTTATTAACTTAATCTATAGGCACTTAAAACCTCCAGCGCCGCTGCACTATCAGGTTTTTCTTTAATGATTTGCAGCGCAATTTCAATGGCCTCATCTTGTTTTAATGCTTACCCTAGAATCCTAAGTATTATTTTCTGCCTTTAATTCACGAGTTGTTTGACTTACTTGAGATACAGACCCATCAGAATGAACTGTAAATATATACTCTTTGGTAATATCAGAGATATCCACCGATGCAGTGTTTTTATCATGAGTTACATATAAAACACCGGGCACAAAATAAGGAACTTGACCAGAATCATTTGCTCCAATATAATGCTGCACACTAAAATCTTCATTGCCATCTTGCTTTAGCAAAAAAGTAAGTTCTATGTTTTGATTCATTTCATTACGTAGAACAATTCGTCTAAATTCTTCAGTGAATTGTTTCATAAGTTTTTCACGATGCTCTGGGGTAAAATACTCATGCGTATTATTTAACATCAGCGCATTTCTATTGCTCACATATTCTTCATAGAATTTTGATAAAATAAAAGCTATTGCAACAACAAGTAATATGCTAATAAAATTAATATTCATATATTTTCACTTTAAAAAATTTATCTGACTTTTTTGTTAATTATTTTGTTTTAATATTTCTATTGCATCATAATTACTAGGATCTATTTCAAGGATTTCTTGAGCTAGCAAAGCAGCATGTCTTTTATCTAACAGGTTTCCCGGTAATGAATAAAAATTAATTATTTGCATCTTATAATCAATATTATCTGTCTCTAGCTCTAACGCTCGTTTCGCATGCCAAAATCCCGCTGCATATGCACCTTCCATCTCATTAAGTATCTTAATAAGAATACGCGACGCTAAATAATGATATCCTGCAGTTTCCTTTTGAATCAATACCGCAATAACATATCCATAACTAAGAATCGATGGCTTTTCATAATTAATCGCAATCATTACTTGCCATAATTCATCTAAATTCAAATGCTTTGCAAGTACATGCGCCTGCGCAAACTCACCATAATAAAGTAATTTATAAAATTTTTGTACATCAATCGTTTGCATATGTGACCTTATCGTTGTATGCCATAACGCTCCAACACGTTTAAAGAAACACCGCATTCAGGATCTTCTTGCAATACTTCTTGAGCAATTTTTATTGCCTCTTCTTTATCAACAAGCTGCTCAGGTATATCATGAAATAAAATCATGAACCGTTTATATTCTATGTTCTTTGGCTCTAATTCACTAGCTCGCCTAGCATGAAAAAGACCAACGCTGTAAGCTCCATTATAAGCACATAAAGGCATTGCCATAAGATAAGACGCCCATCCGTGTTCTGCAGCACCTTCATGCTTTATTAATATGCTAGCCGCTAAGGTATACAAAGTAATATTATGTGTTTTATACGACCATTCTTCTATTCCTTTCGGTAAAACTTCTATATTTGTTATCAAATCTTTAACTTCATCAATTTTACCTATCATCAACAAATCAATTATTTTTAAATTCATGGTCGCACCCAAGAATTACCTATCATTTTTTTCCCATTCTCAATAAAAAAATTAACTTGTACGGTTTCCACACCTATTTTCAAGAATCTCATCTTAACCATCTCATTTTGGAGCTTCTTATAGATGTTCTTTATATATAAATCTTCCTGCCCCTCTTTCATAACCTTAGTCATTATTCGAGCTATGGAATCAAAGTCTTTTGGATCTTTAACGAGCCTATCCCATAAATGATGCTCTGCCATAATATGATCTTTGTTGTGCTGGCACAAGTTTGCGATATTATCGTCTATTTCACCTATACCTTCAATGTATATTTTATACCTATCTTGTAATGGATCCATTAACCCATTAGAATTACTGCCATTCGTACTTGCCGTAAAATTATTTTGTCCATCACCGCCATTCTGCGACAGCACCGTCAAGCCAGGTGACGCCTTAGAAGCAACATCAAAAACTTCACCAAGCGTACCGCCAGCAATTTCTATCGCGCTCGCACTTGCATTCATAATATCTGCAAGCGCTGCATCATAACAAATTGCCGCCTGCATAGTGCTTGGATCTAGTGGTAAATTTAAAAAATCACTATTCTCTAAAAATCTACTCAATCCAGACCCTGCATTTTTGCTCAACATGCCCAATACACCAAAGGTAACGCTCGTCAACGTAGATTCCACCGCATAAGCAGTGCCCACTTCTACACCTTTTAACATGGTATCATAATCAAAATCATGGCATATCTTTGTTAAAGCATTTTTAACATCAAGCACTGTTTGGCGGGCGGCAAATACGTCTCGCTTCACAAGGCCCCAATATGTTATCTTGCCCTGCTGCAGGTCAATCGCATCTTGCAATGATTGCTCCATGTAGCGCAGCGTGTAATGACCTGCCTTATTGCCAATAATATGCACTGTTTTTGCAAGACCATATAATGTGTCTCGCGCTGCATCAAATGGATGCAGCAGTTTATTTGCGTAATTTACACCTCCTTTTGCTGCTCCTCTGCCAACTGCGGCGCCAATATCACATGTAATCTCTTTTACTTGCAGCGTTAACTTGTATAATCCATGGCAAAAATCAGCAAATGAAAAAGCGTCGGCTACACGCCCTCTCTGATTATGCACGTGGCCTGCATGCGCAAAGCGAGTAAGTGTTGATGCAATGGGTTTATAATTATAATCTTGCTGATATCGCAGAGATCCTGCGCCATTGAGAATATCCACAAACTCTTGATGCAAGACGCGTTGAATTTGATTGCCATAACACGTTGGATATGCTGTTACTTCAATGCATTCCTCCTGCATCAAACAAAAAGCTTCATGAGTAATTTGATACGTCTGTTCTTGCCATATTTGATTCCCCGTCAAACAATCATGCAAAGCCTCTGTGCGCTTTACTCTATACTGACGGGGAGTTAACGCATGTATATCATCATATACTTCTATCTGTTGATATAACGCATAGTGTTCTTGCAGTTCTTGCTGTGTTTCACTAAAAATCTGCGCCGTCTGCTTTTTATAAACACGCTGTTCTTCACATTTTCTTTTTGCTTGATTTTGAACTTCTAATTCATATGCATGTTGGGCAGCTGCTTGCTCTGCTTGCTTTAATTTTTCTTGTTTTTCACGCACAAATGATAGATGCTGATATTCTTCCTCTTCCTGCTTTCTTTTCTCTTTTTTATCTGAGCTCTTTTTAAATATACTAACAAAACATTTGCCTGCAGCGTATGCTAAAACACAAGTACCAACTATTACGCTAGCTGCTGCTTCAGCCGAATCTTTCACAAAACTAAATTCATTTTGTGCATAGAGTTGTTGCGTTTGACCAAAAACAAACAGCCAAAGTAAGGCAAGATGTTTTATTTTCATGAGTGCTCCTTAGATGTATAAAAACTATGTGCAAGTATAATCCAAAAACTAACATGTAAAGAGAAATTGTCTCAATCAATTGACTCAATCAATGTATTGAATACATAAAAATGATATTTTAGCGCGCAAGAATAAGTTTTTTAACGTTCTTTTTATTTTTTTTGAGATGGAAAATAGCTTACGGTCGATAACTTTACAATTCTTCATTTATCTCAAGACCATCAATACGAATACTCTCAAGTAAGTCGAGCAATATGTCTAAATATGCAACATAGTCAGGTGACGGTTCTCTTTCTTCAATATGTAATTTCATAATTAAGGGTTCTTGTAGATATAATTTTATTGAATTACTCACAAATACTATACGTGCATGTAGATTACCTCTTTGTATATAAAAACTATATTGTTTATTATTATCTATAGCTCTATATATTTGCTCTGCAATAACTGATACATCAAATTCTCTTTTATTTTCATTAGAGAAAATTGAAATAAAATGCTTTTGTGCATTTCCTAAAAATGTAGCATACACTTCATGTAAGTCTATATAATCCGGAGTTGAATCAAAATGAACATGAAATAATTTAATTTCTTTAAACATAATTACTCTATATCAATTTTAAGGTCACAGATTGCAAAATTCCTTATCATTTCAACAAATATTCGCATATAATAGACAGCATCAATATCATAAAAATCACCTATTGATAGGCCCAACTTCCTAATTTCAGGATCACGCGGTGAAGATGCAATATGTATAATATGACCATCTATTTTTCCTATAATCGAATAGGTCTCATATATATTAATAGACAATAATGCTGCAACTGCATCATCGAGGCTTTCAAATTCTTGATCACATGCTACAGGAAAATATTTAAATCCAAACCTTATTCCTTGTTCAAGAATATTTTTAAAATTTTGTTTTGTATATGAAACATTTAGTAATATTTCATATGAATAGGCTCTACTCAATTTATTCCTCACAAAGAGTTATACCAATTTTTATTAATCTTGCTCTAATGTCTTCTGGCACACCATTACTAAAGCAAATTTCATATATTTTTCCATCTTTTTTGGCAAGGTCTCTTGCATGACCCGCTCGTGAAAGCAACCTTTTTACTTTGTCTTCGGAAATTTTATCCCAGAACCAATCTTTACACTCGATCCACTTAGTTTCTGTAACTATATCAATTTCACAATCTAGCACTTTTTTACCAAATTCAATTATACGTTCTTTATTTTTAAATAGTCTATTGGCTGTTTTAATTTCAAAAGCTGCTCCTTGAGCAGTTTTTGTACTTTTCGCTGCTCTAAAATTATTAATAAATTTTTGGAATGGACCATCTTTAGTTAAAAATCCCTTTATATCTTTAAATTGCTCATAAGTTATTCTTAACTCTTCATATTCAAGTCCTACTCTTTGCATTTGATGATATGTTGATGGAGTGTTTAATTCTTCTAATTTTAAACATGCTTCCTCAGATAGCCAGTTTCTTGGCTTTTCTCTAGGAGCATTTTGACTGTTTTGAGTATTATTGCCAAATCCACTTATTTGTGCGCCGTCATCAGACGTACTATTTGGTCCACTGCCTCCTGATCCAGCATTCGATGCCAATGTTAACACAGGAGCTATTTTAGATGCTGCGTCAAAAGCCCCACTAGCTATTTGAACAGCACCTGCACTTGCATTCATAATATCTGCAAGCGCTGCATCATAACAAATTGCCGCCTGCATAGTGCTTGGATCTAATGGTAAATTTAAAAAATCGCTATTCTCTAAAAATCTACTCAATCCTGATCCGGCATTTTTGCTCAACATGCCCAATGCACCAAAGGTAACGCTCGTTAACGTAGATTCCACCGCATAAGCAGTGCCTACTTCTATGCCTTTTAGCATGGTATCATAATCAAAATCATGGCATATCTTTGTTAAAGCATTCTTAACATCAAGCATTGTTTGGCGGGCGGCAAATACGTCTCGCTTCACAAGGCCCCAATACGTTATCTTGCCCTGCTGCAGGTCAATCGCATCTTGCAATGATTGCTCCATGTAGCGCAGCGTGTAATGACCTGCCTTATTGCCAATAACATGCACTGTTTTTGCAAGGCCGTATAATGTGTTGCAAGCAGTATCAATCGGATGCAGCACTTTATTTGCGTAATTTACACCTCCTTTTGCTGCTCCTCTGCCCACTGCGGCGCTAATATCACACGTAATCTCTTTTACTTGCAGCGTTAACTTGTATAATCCATGGCAAAAATCAGCAAATGAAAAAGCGTCGGCTACACGCCCTCTCTGATTATGCACGTGGCCTGCATGCGCAAAGCGCGTAAGTGTTGATGCAATTGGCTTATAATTATAATCTTGCTGATACCGCAGTTTGCCTGCACCGTTGAGAATATCCACAATCTCTTGATGCAAGACGCGTTGAATTTGATTGCCATAACATTTTGGATATGTTGTTGTTGCAATTCCTTCTTCCTGCATCAAACAAAAAGCTTCATGCGTAATTTGATACGTCTGTTCTTGCCATACGTGATTACCCGTCAAACAATCATGCAGAGCCTCTGTGCGCTTTACTCTATATTGATGGGGAGTTAACGCATGTATATCATCATATACTTCTATCTGTTGATATAACGCATAGTGTTCTTGCAGTTCTTGCTGTGTTTCACTAAAAATCTGCGCCGTCTGCTTTTTATAAACACGCTGTTCTTCACATTTTCTTTTTGCTTGATTTTGAACTTCTAATTCATATGCATGTTGGGCAGCTGCTTGCTCTGCTTGCTTTAATTTTTCTTGTTTTTCACGCACAAATGATAGATGCTGATATTCTTCCTCTTCCTGCTTTCTTTTCTCTTTTTTATCTGAGCTCTTTTTAAATATACTAACAAAACATTTGCCTGCAGCGTATGCTAAAACACAAGTACCAACTATTACGCTAGCTGCTGCTTCAGCCGAATCTTTCACAAAACTAAATTCATTTTGTGCATAGAGTTGTTGCGTTTGACCAAAAACAAACAGCCAAAGTAAGGCAAGATGTTTTATTTTCATGAGTGCTCCTTAGATGTATAAAAACTATGTGCAAGTATAATCCCAAAAGTAAACATGTAAAGAAAAAACATCTCGATATATTGATTAAATCAATGTATTGAATACATAAAAATGATATTTTAGCGCGCAATAATAAGCTTTTTATACACTACTACTCAGCAAGACGTGCTATAACCTCTTTATTTACTTCTCTTTTTTCTGCAGCGCGCATTGCATGTTTCCACATAACATCACGCACATTATAGCCCGGGTGATGTGCTGCATTATAAGCTTCAGCCACCTTAAACCCGATGAACAGTTCTAGTATTTCTGCCGTCTCGCGCATCTTCCATAAACGCTGCATTTCTTGCGAAAGATCATGCACTGTTTTGCCCGTGTGCAAGTTAGGCATACTCACCGGCATGTCCATTAGCCTTGTATCATCAGATGCCCATGCCACCCTTGGCCATAAAAGATATACTAGAGTCCTCAGTTTTTCTAATTGCCCTTTATAGCGATAACTATTGTACAGTAATACTTCAATTGGTTTTAGATGATCATAGTTTTCTAGCAACTTATCACCGTCCAAACTGCGCACAAAATCAAACACAGCCGGGTCCATTAAGGCGCCATGCTCTGCAAGCGCGTGATACATTGTATTACCTTCATAATCTTGTTTGTTCACATCAATATACTTTGCAACCAATTTCGCCATGGCAACTGAACGCGGGCAAAAAGATCTGTGCACGTCAGCATAAAGCTTGTGCCGTAGCATGTATTGTATAAACGCACAATCATCTTCAAGAAAAGCATGCTTTACCATGTGGCGCAATTCAGAACTATCAAATAAATATCCCAATCGAGTGGCAATAGTTAATGCAACCCAGCCACGTACGGTATGCCAATTTAAAAATATTCTCTTAAATTCTTGCTCTAAAAGAATACCCGCATCATCAGACACTGAAATATCCTTGCGCTTGCACGCCAAAACCCGTCTACCGCCACTATAACTTGCATCTGTGTTTAATACTTTGCAAGATAAATCATCTGATCGCTCGGGCACAAGGGGCACGCATTGCTGCATAAATGAAAGCGTAACCACTTGATCAACCTCATCAATCTCTTGATGTTCTTCACAAATCAATGTGGCAACATCTTGCGCTCTATAACAAACACCTTGTAGGTCAGGTATGTCCTGCGTATAAGCAAGCCCCAACGCACAAGCAACAGGTGCATAACGATTAATCAGAAGATAATCTTTGTATGTTTTGCCATGAGCATCTTTTACTGTGCCATCAACTCCTTGCGCCAGCAAGAATATAAGCATTGGCACAATGCATTCTTCTTTTTGCTCTAGATTGTAGAGCGCTGCGCAATGCAATGGCGTACGTCCTTGTGCATCGCACGCATGCACGTCAGCTCCTTTAGCTATGCAAAACTTTAAAAGTTTAATTATTTCGTTGCCAGCATGCCCGCGGCTTTTAGGCATAGGAGGGTGTGTACACATATGATGTAGTATTGTTTTATTATCTCTGGCAGCACGCACACTATAATCTGCGCCAAGAAATAACCAAAGCCGCTTGGCCATTTTTTTACTTTGCGCAATAAAAAAAAATGGTAATTCTTCACTGCTACAAATTCCCTTACGACGTGCAGGTTCGCATGTATTTTCGGTATACAATGTATGTATAAGCCAACTTGGAGCAGGTCTATATGGTGCAATAGTTGCAATAAAACGCGGCAAGTCTTTCTCTATCGCCTTTTTAAGCAATGCTCGTAAATCGAATTCATCTGCAACGCCCACGGCTACACAGCATGCGGCCTTATATTGTTGCTCCATAGTATCAAGAGCCGCCACGTGCGCGAGCGCATCTTTGCGCACAGAATATGGACTCGCGCGCAAGCGCTGTGCTGTGCGATCTTCTTGTAATTCCCAAGTGGGCCAATATCCATTAAAAGTACGTGCAGCCAGAATAGGCCAACCGTGATTTGCAAACTCTTCTTTGGTGTTAAATGGTTTTATAATATCCATCGCGCCCACCACATGAGCTACCGCAATCATACTCAGCAACACAATTCTCTGTATAATCATAAATCTCTTTGCTCCCGTATTCTCCTGTATGATCAAGCTTTGTTTTATTAAACTTGTTTATGCACGACAATTGCTCTTCTTTGCCATATTGCATAAAACGATAACTGTGCTCTGCTAACACGTCAAGCGCAGTCTGTGACCAAAAACAAACAGCTAAAGTACTGAACATCAAGAAGTTGAATTAAAAGCACAACGGAGTGAGCTCTCTTGTGTTTCTGCATTTTTTGGAATAATGTCTGCATTTACCTTTATGCAGGCAGAAAGTGATGTAACTTTGCGATTAATTTCTTTCGCTTCTGCTTTACTTGCGACATCTCACCATGTTACCAAACAACAGTTATCCGCTGGCACTATTTTTGAGACTAGAAAGAAAGAATTAGCTACACAGTTAAATATAACTAAAATCAAAATTGAACCTGATGAATTTATAAGCTGTGTAAAAAACAATCATTAAATTCAGTAAAATTTTATTACTCTGCAGCCTTCTCATGCAATCTGGCAACACACGCGGCTTTTTTCATGCGCATATGCAAGATACTGCTGAGAATATTCACTGTTAATATACTTTGATTGTTCAAATATTTCATTATACAATCTAAATCCACCCTGCTCACAAAGCGCCCTATGCACCGTATTTGCCCTACGCACCATAACAAGCACTTTTTGAGCCTCCGGATACTGCCGCAGCACATGCTGCACATACGCATTGCGGATCATAAGCTCCTGTTCTTTATATAAAATATTAATGGGCAGCGTACGTATAAGCACTGTGTTAGTATCCCTCAACAATTCATAGGTTGTGCACCCTACAAGTTCATAACCCAAAAACGCAAAAGCTAGTTTTAACTTATTATCACCCAGTGCAGCGCGTGTTTTAGCAAAAATCCTTGCAAGATAAGCATCAACTGGCTCAGTAACCCCTAGTGTTGCAGGAGATATCTCTTTATAAAGATGAGAAAAGTAGCGGATAAAAATGGCTTTAAATTGAACTAATTCATTGCTGCTTATTTCTTTTATTTCTTGAACACGAATATCAGCACTTGATTGCATAAAATGATATTTTCTTTAGAACTGTTGTAGTTTATTTAGACGTTTTTGTGACTTCTTTCAACTTATCTTCATATTCTTTGAATGTTGAAAGTCCAACAGCTTTTCTACGCATATCTATATTTTCTGAATCTTCAATCTCATAAGGAACCATTACGCCATCTTGCAAATGAAATTGCGTGCCATATCTTTGTGGTCTATTTTCTGCCATTGCTACACGATCATAAAGATAGGCAGTATTTTTGCAACTTGTTTCTTTTTTTAAACAAAGTTTTTCTAAACGTGTAAGCACTTCTTTCTGAAACGCAGGATCAAGATCGGCATGTTGCACCAAAAGCCATGCATCATTATCTGCCTCTTCTCCAAACGCAGAAATAATGGGCCATTGCTCAGGCAAACTTTGTAATATATCTTTTAACACTGCGGTATTTTTTCTATCAATTGCATGAATTTGCTCCCATAACGCCGTATCAAACTGTGCATAATCAACTTTTAAACGAAGGTCCTGATCTTCAGCAACCATTGCTTTAAGCTGTTTTTGAATTGATTCTCTTTGTGATCCCGGCTTTTTCATACAATAGAGAGCGCTCACCACAATAAGAAGCAAAAGAACAAGCATTATTTTATTATAACTCTGCATGCTTACTCTTTCAGACAATAATTAAGATTCATTGCATATACTAAACTCATAGACATTCATGGTTTGACCGTACTTAAATCTGTTTCACTGCAAGCGATATTTTCATTAGTACTCAAAAATAGTTCAGGCCTATACTCAAAATGCATCGTATCATAATGATACATTTTACCACCCCAAATAAAACCATATTTTTCAAAAACTTCTACAATTTCCCACGGCACGGTATTGCGATACTGCAATAGTTCGTCTTCACTGATTTGGCGATTTTCTGCTTTAAGATCCCATTGCCAATAGTTTGATTCTTGTGCATTAATATCTAATGTCATGCCAAAACTATGAGCGCTTAAACGATTAGTGTTTGCAATAACGCGCCAGCAATACGTGCCACCTGGATTTGCAAGATATTTAATCATATCTGGATATTCACCAACAAGTTCCTCAAGCTCATCAGAAATCGCTTGTATCTTTGCATGCACGTTATTAATTCTGGTTACCCGCAAAATATACGTGCTAGATCCAAATACATTTGGCATCCATGCAACGTGTTCTAAATTATCTTCAACTTCTGCTGGCGTGGCACCATACATTTTTTTAAAAAAGGGTTCATATCGTATTCTGCCAGGATCTTCATTTGGCAATTCTAAAGGCTCACCGATTTGATAGCAGGCTTGCAGCACATGATCTTTTAATGTTGGCTTATCAAGTTTTTCTTGCATGGTTTCAAAAAGTTCACCAAGTAGCATGCTAGTGCCATCATGCCAAAGAATATATTCATGAGTAACAAATTGAATATGATCTGGATACGCATTTTGTAACCGTATGAGTGCTTGATCTAATTGATCCATACAATGTAGAGTACTCCAGAAAAGTAATGCAAATAAGCACATACTTTTAGCCACAAAAAATTCCTCAAGCATTTATAGTTTTGGTATACTAAAAACAATGATACCATTTTACCCATCAAAGGAACAACATGTTGCGTATCACATTGCATCTCTTAACCACAACGCTATATATTTCTCAATTATTCGCACAGCAAAACACAGAATCTGCTTGGCAACAGTATACAGAAACAAAAAAAGCACAGGCGAAACTAGCAGCGACAGAAGAATTAAAAACACAACTCAAGCAAACAGCAGCTGCTGCCACACCGGTAGAGCAAGCATTCCGCAACCAGTGCTTGCAACAAAATTGTTTGGCATGCATAAAACTAAAAGAACGCATAGAAGCACGCATAAAAGAAGTTGAAGAACTTCGTTGCAAAGCAGCCGTAAATGGCAAAAAACTAAGAACCATATTGCATGATACTGAACTCTCCCATGAATTAAAGCAAGAACTTGCAGAGCCTTTCATGCAAGCAGCGCAAGAATTTTTCACAAAAATCAGCCGCGATATTCCTGCATGCGCCACGTATGCTTATGGAATACATCTTCCACCTATGGAAAGCATTGAAATAAGTTTAAATGAATGTTTAGGCGACTCAGAAATACAAAATAAACTGTTTTATGCTCTTATCCCTGAAAGTAACATAGCAGTACCTACGCAAGAACAGCTAAGCTGTGCAAAGAAGATTGTTATTCTTAGTAATCAAAGAGTTGAGGCTTTGCCAACAGGGCTACAAACTAAAAAGCTTGCCAACTCCACGTATGAAGTTGGTGGCATTGTAGAACATACTATCCTTAGTGAATATACGCGCGGTCATGATTCAACAGGAAAAAATGTACAGACAACTGACTTGCGTAAAGTGTTAGTCTGTACAGGCGAAGAACTGCTTATTCTGCAACAATTATATAGAAAACAGCAACAACAAATAATGCAGAAGTTAGATGATATGATTGCAAACTTAAATGACTAAGTCAACTTGTTTTTCAACTAAATAACCCAAGAAGTCTTATAAGCAAAGGTATATGATATTTATCTTCAACAGCTTCAAGTTGACTCAAATCAAGATGCTTTTGCAAATATCGATTTGACTGCACGTCTTGCAATGCAACGCCATTATCCCAACGAGTCCAGAATATAACTTCACCATCACGATCATACAAAAAGATGGCACGATTAATTTTTATGTGATATACAACCACGGCTTTCACTGCTTGTAATTTAGCATTTTCGTCTAGACGCTTTTTACATTCTTCATATGTCATCATAGACATTTGCTTAAGTTCTTCAATTGCAATAACTTTGCCTTCTCTATTGTGATAGGTAGCTACTGCTTCACATCTGTCTTTTAGCAATGCTTTTTTAATCACATCTAACTGACAGACTTTACAAGGGCTAATGTGCTTGTGATCCAGCTTAACACATGTACAACCTGATTTTTTATGTATTTGATAATATGAAGCATCTTTAACTTGCGTCCAACCAAGCTTGTCGTGCCAACTTTTAACTTGCTTTGGTTGATCCTCTTTATTCCAAAAATTAAAATTAAACGCTATGGCCGGAGTTGTTACATAACAGCACAGCACAACGATAAAAAATTTAAACATGCGTAAGATAAACTCATGAGAATAAAACATAAAGACTCTTTATTTTGATTGTTGTAAATTTTCGGCGACTACCTCAAGAGTATTATATACTTCATTAATTTCGGTAATCATACCATTATCAATGGTTAAGAATTTCATTACCACAAATGTGCCAATGTGCTCTGTAGGAATTTCATAATGAATCAACACTTTGTTAGCTTCTACATTTACCATCATCACATTCACAATGTTGACTGACCACAGCCCTGCTCCAACTTTGGCAGTTGCAAGTTGATTATAAAGTTCATCAACAGTTCGCGTGATCACCTTACCGTTAACTACCTTTTGGCAATCGTCTGCAAAAAGTGATGCCATAAACCCTTTAATGTCCCCTTGATCGGCAGACCCAAATTGAGCCAAAAAGTTTGTATAGCGCTTTGCAGCAGCATATAATGCAGCTTCCTTGCGCAAGCGAAGGTCATATGCTCGTGCTGCAACAATATATTGCTTTGCAACTTCCCGTTTGGTATCTTGGCTAACCTCCTGCTTATCTACAGCAGTAAGGTTGGCACATGAACTAATTGCAAAACCTAACCCCAAGAAAACAACTAATTTTTTAAACATAATAATCCTCTTAAAAACTTATATGCTAACTATATTTATGCTTGCTTGGCTCAATTGCACCCATTTTCGCAAGCTGCTCCACTGCTCCAGGGCAATCTTTCAGCATTGCTTCTAGCAACAATCTTTCACTCATCTGCATAATTACACGCAGCGCTTGAGCCTGTGATTCTGGCATGCCTTTTAAGGTATATTCATCATACTCATACAGCGCAAGCTGTAATGTAAGCAAAACACCTAACGGGTTAAGCTGCTTTTCTGCAATACTTTCAACTAAATGTGTTTTTTCCCAAAAAGTGCTGATACGCTGCCAGTCGCTCTTTAAGCACCTTGGCATTAGGCATTTGGCATGCTTGCTCAATTTCGGCAGAGAGCAGACTACTAGTAATAAGTGCAGCGGCCAACATATAACGAAATTTCATAAGCCACTTTCTAGATATAGGTAAATCTGTAAATAGATCATTCACTGAATCGGTGTCTATAAAATAGCATATCATAAACTATGGGCAATAATAGCCCTGGCATGCTATTTTGAAGCGGCTTAACCCCTTGCTAAATTTGACAAATAGAAGCCTGTTTACTAGTCTTAAAACTATTATATTCTTTTTTAAGAAAGGCTATCCCATGGAAAAATCAACCCTATTCCTGCTCACCTTCCTATGTACAGCAACTAATTCATTCTGTTCTTGGGGCACAAAATACCAAACTGATACAGAAAGATACAGGCAACTCTACGAAGAAGCTAAAATAGAAGTTAATAGTTATCCAGAAATGGCCTGTGAGTTAACGGAGCCTGGAACTCTAGAAGCGATTGGCGCTCTTGCCTATTTAGAGGATCAAATTCAAAAAAAACTCAAAGCAAAAGTAGATCAATGCCTTGCAGGTAGCATGCCTGAATCATCTTGTTACGATTGCAGTGCAATAAATTTATATATAAAGCTTCTATCGGCACAAAAGACGGCAGAAGAAGCCAGAAAAGTATTAAAATGGGTAGAAGAAACATTGCAAAAAGCAAAATAATCGAACCTCAATAACATGTTCCTTTGGGGCACCTTAATGTCAAAAAAATCACTTCTATTTTTAAGCCTTCTATCTATGGTAATTACTGCTCATATCTGCGCAAAACCTTGGTTCTGGGCAAGTGATTATAGCAACGCAAATGCTTAAATAATATGATAAAAATGCAATTCAGATTAGCAACTACGAGCACTTGGTCGATTATATACGGCAAACAGTTCATAAAAGAGTACAAAACGAAAAAATTATGAAAGTATTTAATCACGTACAAATAAAAGTTCTAGATTTAAATCATAGCCACCAATTTTATAAATTGATTATGGGCATATTAGGATATAATGTGGTACTGGAAATCAAAGACACTGTCATTGCTTATGGGACAAGTGTGCATGACATGTTTGAAATACGCCAAGCTACAAATGATGCAAAATTGTCGCAGTCTGTTCACATAGCTTTTAATGCAGCAACATCAGAAATGGTAGATGCTTTTTATCAAACTGCGCTGCAAAATGGTGCAAAATGCAATGGCAGACCAGGCTTTAGGCCTGAATATGAAGAAGGTTATTATGCTGCATTTGTTATAGATCCTAATGGACATAATATTGAAGCGGTATACATTCAAAGAAAAATTTGATTCAATGAAACAGCATTTTACTCTAACTCACGAGCATTCTTAATCATATAAAGGAACAGGGCAATTTATGAAAACAACCCAAAGCATATTACTTATTCTAAGCGCCTTCATTTCTTTTAACACACAGACAATGGATGGTGAGCAACCTTCCGCAAAGCCCACATATACTCAATTAAAAGGTGAATTTCAAGAAGCATGTAAAAATAGTACTCATGCAGAGGCTCTCAAAAAAGCTGCTGTTCTACAAGAATTTTTTAACAATAAAAACAACCAACAAGCACACGCCTTGCTCGCAAAACATGCTTGTAGGAGTAAAGCTATTCTTTTTGGAATTGGCACCTTAGGATTTGGCGCGTTAGCAGCAGCCTCATTAGGCGCTGATCTTTTAACTTGGAGCTTTAGCTTTGGTGAATATAAAACTTCTTTTTTGGTGCCAAAAGGATTTGCGGCGGCTGCAACAGTATGCCTATTTAAAGCGATACAACAAGGCACTAAACACCGTTTAGTAACAGAAGAAAATGTATTTGACGCAGAAAAAATCTGGCTCACTAAGCACATTAAATCTCTGGAGCCATCTGTGATTGATAAAGAACTGAGCAATGCACTGAAAACAAAGAAGGATTAAAATAGCTACCAGCAACGTATCTAGACCAAAAGAAGAATCAATTTGCGCAGCTAAATGCTAAAATAGATTTTCTACTAAAAGCCAGGCTTTTGCATAAACCATAAGCCTGGCTTGTTTATTTTTAAAATTTCCTTTAGGGAATAGGCTCCCCATGTTCTGCATACGTACGTGCCGCATGCTGCCAAAAAATAAATTCTGCAAACATTTTAGTTACTGGCAAATTCCATAATTTATGTGTAGCCCTTGCAAGATCAGCAATTGATTTTCCCGTTTCAGGATTTTTTTCATATACTGAAACTCCTTCATGGCCCCAAATAGTCTTTGCCACCCAAATAAGTTCATTGAGCTTACTCTCAAATCTATAACTATTTTGGGTCAGAAGTTCCAATCGTTTCAGGCGTTCCAATCGCTGACGAGCTTCATCTAAACATCTTGATCCTGCAAAATATTCAACCGCACCTTGCGGCAAGCGCGTGGCATGTTGCACCCCAAAGACAAACGTATCCATAGATTCATAAGGCAGGGCACGGTACTTTTTTAATAATTGAAACATAGCTTCTGAGCGAATGAAAAGAGATTCTATTTCAAATTTATACTTATGCCGCAAAAGCAGCTCGATAAAAGCACAATCATTTTCCAAAAAAGCGTGGGTGATCATGCGGTTAAAATCAGTTGAATCAAAGAGATCGCCATAACGCAGTGCCACATTGAGCGCAAGCCATATGCGTGCAAGACGCCACTCACTTAAGATTCTCGCTATTTCTTGATTTATGATTTCTACCACTTCAACGCACGGTTTCGCATTACCACGTTTATAATCAAGTAATTTTCGTGCACGTGCATAGCGAGGATCAATATATAATGCTTTGCACGACATATCATCGCACTCTTCTGGAACTAACGGTAAGCATGACTTCATGTCTGCAGGGGTAATTTCGCGCTCAATAAGCTCAACATCTTGATGATCTATGCAATGCATATCTTGATAATTGCATGGTGGATATTGCTTAGAAGGTGGCTTTGCTGCAAGGGCATCAAGATGCGCAAGCACTATGCGGCAGGCCAAATCACCAGCGTCTGGTTGAAACTTATGCGCTTCAAGATAATCCCTGCAAGTGCTACCAGCAGCATCTTTTAAATTGAGCAGGGCGCCATGCTTTATGAGAAACAACGTAACAGGCAGCAAGTAATTTTCAGTATTTCCCGCACGATTAAGCGCTACTCTATGGAGTGGTGTACGCCCTTTAGTATCAACAGCATCAACTGGCACCCCACGCGCTATGTAAAACTTCATTAATTTGAGTGTTTCTTGCGGTGCATTTGAAGGTTGTGCGCATATATGGTGTAATACCGTGCCGCCCTCGCTATGTTCAAGTTCTTTATAATTAGCCCCTAGTATCCAGAACCATTTTGCCATTTTTTTAGTCTGTGCTAAAAAAAAGAGAGGTACTGCCGTACGAGTTTGACATAGAGTACTATCAGTTTTTTCAGTGCGCCAACAACCTGCCAAATGATTAACGTTTGGCTTATACGGCGCCACTGTTGCAACAAAACGATGTAGGTTTTTATCTGCGGCGCTTTTTAGCACGTCCACTAATCTGTAGTCACTGAGTAATGATGCACAACATGCTGCTTTATATTGTTTTTCAAGGGTATCTAATGCCACTATCTGCTGTGCTGCCGCATCGCGAACTTCAAAGGGTGAAACGCGCAAGCGCTGTGCAGTGGAATCTTGCTCGAGCTCCCATGCTGTCCAATACCCGGTAAACGTGCAGGCATTAGCTGGCATTGGCCAATGGTGCTGTGCAAATTCTTCTGGTGTGAATGGCTTTGCCCCTTCCATTGCCTGCACGTGTACGTGCAATGAAAGAAATAGGCATAATGGAAAAGCAAGGCTTTTATGCATTAAGTAATAACATCTTTCTCTAAAAAATTTTCTTGTCAGATGTGTCTTTAATATTTTGTAACGCTAGCTTCAAATAAAATAGCGTTTCCACTTTTAAATTCGCTTGAACCCATTTTCTTTGCTCTGCGCTCAAAAGTTCGCCCAGACCTGTCAAAATCTGTTTATCATCAAACTTTTCAAGAGCTTCAATTACTTGTACTAAAAAATCTTGATAGGGCATGCCAGTACGCGATTGTATAAGATCTTGATTAATAGGCCATTGCTCTTTCAAAAAATACCATACATCATAAATATCTCGATTTGCATTGCCCAACCTATTATACATTGCCATAAGCTTATGGGCAGACATATCAGTTTTTACCATAACGCGCATAGGGATCCCTAGATAGTTCATTATGTGATACTGAGAACCAAATTGCCGCTTATTAATTTCCACTTTTATATTGGCAGCATTTGGTACTTTCCCCTCATATGATAGCAAAAAAAATAGAGTATATCGTTTATCGTAGGCTTTTTTTACTATGCCATATTTTTCTATATGCCTGTTAATACCTTCAAAGATAATTTTTTCATCAGGCTCATTAAGTAGATCAAAATCTAAGTCAACAGAAAAGCGCGGTAACCCATAGAAAAGCATTGCTGCAGTACCTCCCTTAAATCCAAGATAAGGTGTAAGTGATGTATCCCTAAAAATATCTTTTAAAATACTCACCAGAATGTTTTTATGGAATTCAGGATTACGCGTCATTTTTTTCCTTATAATCTTTATAAAGCATATGCACTTTTTCTTCAAGACGCTTATTTGCATAAAGCGGAAGCAGCTCAAAAACTGTATCCCAATTAACTACCGAAAGATTGTCAACCCCAAAGCCTTTATGAAGATAAAGCATATCTAGCAATGCACGCTCTGGCGTTGCTATACTATACTGATTTTCAATTGTAATGCCTTGTGAATTGGTCAAAAGAGGGCCTTTAATTTTTCTGTATTCATACGTTTGGCCATCACATTCAATAATTCTAGTTTGATACGAAGCCACAAAAATTCTTTGATACCACTGAAAAATAACCCCCGATTGCAGCAAAACTGTTTCAAAACTAATATATGATGGAGTTAATATTTTTGTAGCTACTTCAAATCGATTATAATCTTTATTCTTAGCGTAAAGCCCACGCCTGATATGATACAGATAACCCCGCTTTATATAATAACTAAGGCGTGACCTCAGGAGCGCAGGATCCGCTTTACCCCACATCAAAAATAACTCTTTAGTTGAAAACACGGTTTGAGATGAGCTTAGAATATCTTTTAAAAGTGTATCATGCATAAAACCTCGTATGAAAGCTAATAATAAGAATTTTTCTTATCTTTAGCTTTAATCTTACACAAATTTGTAAAGAAGGAAAGATCCCTCTCACTACGAGGCATTTGATCATTTTACCGCTTGACCAATATATCAAACTGATATATACTGAATATATCATAATGATACATCAATTAAGCGTAAGGTAAAACATGGCAAAAAGCAGCAAAAGCCCCTATGCAATTCTAGGCATGCTAGCCTTATTAAAGAAAAGCTCAGGATATGACTTAAAAAAACATATGGCCGCAAGTACCGAGTATTTTTGGAAAGAAACCTATAGTTCCATTTACCCCGTGCTTGAAAGCTTAGAAAAACAGCGCTTAATTGAAAAGGTGACAACAACGCGCACGAGCGACCGCAAGCGCAACGTTTACGCGCTCACGCCCCAAGGCCATGCAATTTTTAAAGAATGGTTGCAGCAACCAGCAGAAAGCATGCAATTAAGAAACGAGTTGCTACTTAAATTATTTTTTGGTGGCATGATGCCGCCTGAGATGAGCATTAAACAGCTAGAGCAACAAAAAAAGGAACTTAAAAGTAAATTGGCAACCTATCAAGAAATTAAAAAAGAATTAGAAGCACTTGATACGCAAGAATCTCTCTATTCGTTACTCACACTTGATCATGGCATACGCCTTACAAGTTGTTCTTTAGACTGGTGCGATAATGCCATAAAAACACTAATAAAATTAGATCGTCAAAGACATTAATTTATCCAAATGGAGGATTCACTATGTTACCCAATTTCAGTTGTACGCATTGCAAAGATGCACTACCCACTGCTCCCAAGCAAGATCGCATTATTGTGCATGGCGCCAAAGAACATAATCTAAAAAATATTTGTTTTGAGATACCAAAAGGTAAACTTGTTGCCTTAACAGGGCCATCAGGCTCTGGTAAATCTTCACTTGCCACCGATATTTTGCAAAAAGAATGCGTGCGGCAATTCTTGGAATCGCTTGGCATGACCACCGATCATCTAGAAAAAGCAAAAGTAGATAAGATCATGGGATTATCGCCTTCTATTGGCGTGAGCCAACGCGCTGCCGAGTTTAATCCACGCTCAACTGTAGGCACCAAAACGGGTATTCTGACTATTTTACGCACTATGTTTGCAGCATTAGGGCAGCAGCCATGCGCAGGCTGTGGTGCATTAGTTAAGCAACCGTTACAAGATAAAGAAAATTTACACACTATTGAAGTAGAAGAAGGCAATGCCGATTCTTTAAAGAAAAGAAAAATAAGCTATTTTAATTGCCCCCACTGTAGCCACCAACTTGAGAAGTTACAGATGGCTCATTTTTCAAACAATACCATTGCAGGAGCATGCTCCACGTGTAAAGGTATTGGCAAAACTCTGGCAATTAATCTTACTGCGCTACTTGATGAAGAAAGAACGCTCCAAGATGGCGCAGTGCGTTTATGGGATGCCGCAACAGCAACGTATTATCAAAACGCAATTCTTGCATCAAGCAAGCATTATAATTTTACATTTGATCCTACACTACCACTTAAAAACTATACAACAGAACAAAAAAACTTTTTGCTCTATGGTATATCGTTTCCTGATTTTGCAAAAGCCAATAAGGATATCAAAGCGCCAAAAAAAGTAAGCGATGGAAACTTTGAAGGCGTTGCGACTGCGTTACTCAACATGCATAAAAAAAATCCAGAAACCACGAGTGCTGAAAGCAAACAATTCATTATGCATGCGCCGTGCATAGCATGCGCAAGCACCGGGCTTTCCGCATTAGGGCGCACAGCAACGGTTGATAAAAAAACTATTACCACTGTTACCAACCTAAGCCTTAATGAACTTCTTGCATGGATAGAAAACCTAGATACCACCATAACGCACGATGTAGTGCCTATTTTTACCGCTTTTAAAAGCGCACTTACCGAGCGCACGGCAAACATAGTAGAAGTTGGTTTAGAGTATCTTACGCTTGATCGCATGCTGCCCTCACTTTCTGGCGGGGAATTGCAACGCGTAAAACTTGCAAGTTTACTAGGCAGCGGATTGACCGGCATGCTCTATGTATTTGATGAACCAACAACTGGCTTGCACCCCCATGATACTGCCAAATTATTAGCAACGATTCGGAAATTGCAAGAAGCTGGCAACACGGTGCTTATTATTGAACACGATACAGAAGTTATCAAGCACGCTGATTATATTATAGATATGGGCCCTGGTGGCGGCACAAATGGCGGCGAAATTGTAATTACCGGCACGCCGGCAGATGTTAGAGCGTGTGCTGCATCAAGCACGGGTAGTTATTTGGCCAAACAAGTTGTCATTAAAGAGTATGTACGTGCACGTGATTATGGCGCGCTCACCATACGGGGTGCTAGCGCCTATAACTTAAAAAACATAGATGTATCTATTCCGCTTAAACAGTTTGTGGTACTCACCGGTGTTTCTGGTTCAGGAAAATCAACGTTCTTATTTGATATTATAGATAAAGTAGTCCGCAAGCATCTTAACCGTGCAAGCGAACTTCCCGGTAAGCATACTGCTGTTGAAGGGTTGGAACATGTTAATCGTGTAATAACCGTTGATCAAGTTGCCATTGGTAATACAAAATCATCAAGGTCAAACATTGCCACGTACTCAAAATTATTTGATGCTATTCGTGATCTTTTTGCTGCATTGCCCACTGCCAAATCGCGCGGCTTTGATGCGCAAGCATTTTCATTTAATACATCAAACGAACGTTGCGGGAATTGCAACGGCGCGGGCGTGGTGGCAATTGATATGGCGTTTATGCCAGATATAGAAGCCGAATGCCCTGCGTGCAACGGCATGCGATTTAGTGCAAGATTATTAGAAGTACAATTTCAGGGCTATCATGTTGCACAAATTTTAGGAATGACCATCTGCCAAGCCCTGGTGCTTTTTAGACATGAAAAAAAGATTTTTGCACTGCTTGATATCATGCGCCGCGTTAGTTTGGAACATTTAAAATTAGGCCAATCAACGAGCACGTTATCTGGCGGTGAAGCGCAACGGCTTAAATTATCGGCAGAACTTGCAAAAGCAGAAAGCGGCAATACGCTTTATTTACTTGATGAACCAACCACCGGTTTGCATCCACAAGAAGTTGAAAAATTACTGGGTATTTTACAAGAACTGGTGCTCAAGGGTAACACGGTTGTGATCATTGAACATAAATTAGAAGCCATATGCCAAGCGGATACCATTATTGATTTTGGCCCGGGCGGCGGCAAAGCCGGCGGCAACATTGTTGCAATGGGCACTGTGCAAGCAGTTATGGCGCAACAAGATTCTTTAACCGGCCAAGCGCTAAAGGTTTATTTAAATGAGTAACGATCAAGTTTCTTTGGTAATAACTTAAGAATCTTTTTTGACAGCAACCACACTGCCATTAGTTATTTGTACTAATTCTTCTAGTGTTAATTTAAATACGGCATTGTGTGTTCCTGCAGCAGCCCAAATTTCAGCATACTGCATAAGATCTTGATCAATGAGCGTTTGATATTCAAAGGTAAATCCTACGGGTGACACGCCACCGATTGCATAAGCCGTATGCTTTTCCACAAAGTCTGCATCGGGCCGCTCAATAGCTTCCCCAATGATCTGCGCGATCTTCTTTTCATCCACACGATTGGCGCCGCTTGCAATCACGCACAGCGGCTTATCACTTGCTTTGCCTTTAAAAATAAGCGTCTTTGCAATTTGCCCGAGTTCACAACCAATGGCAGTAGCAGCTTCTTGCGAGGTCCGCGTAAGTTCAGAAAACTCAACAATGTTAGTCTGTATACCGTACTGGAGTAACGCATCTTGCACGCGTTGCACCGATTTTTTTATTGTAGTCATGACGAATTTTAAGCACTTTTCTTTTCAAATGGCCGCGCATCAAAGAATATCTCATTTTTAAAGATAAGCCCATCTTTAAACGTCATAAGCACCGCAGTTTTAAGAATGCCCAAAGGCTGTGGGTATTCCACATCGCACGCAAGCATTACCTGATCACCGGCACCACATGCGGCTCGTATAGTAATACTTTGAACATGCGGCATAAAAAGTTTAAGTGCTTTCAAAACCGCTTCTTTGCCCACAAGGCTATCCATAGGGCTAGTGACGATAACTTCGGGATGAAGATACTTTTCTAAACTTGCGGCATCTTTAGCGCCTATTGCTTGGTAATACGCTTGCGCGGTGGCTATATTTTTTTGAGTCATGTGATTCACCTTTCTGATCAATTAACGTTGCATTTCATAATTCAATATAGTAAACTATATCTAATATGTCAACACTTACACCACGAATAGTACTATGTCAGCACAAAAAAGATCTTATAATGCAGATTCCAGGCAGGCGCAAGCGCAAAAAAATAAAGAGCGTATTTTGGCTACTGCACAAAAACTTTTTGAATCAAAAGGTTTTACCAAGGTAACCATTGAGCAGATCGCCCAAAAGGCAGAAGTATCAGTGCCATCAATCTATGCGATCTTTAAATCAAAAATAGGCATATTAAGAGAATTAATTGATACCGCTTTGCCAAGCACTGAGCGCGAAGCGCTTATACATCGCGCCAAAACAGAAAAGTCTCCTAAAGAACGGCTCAGAATCACCGCCGCCATCACGCGTCAACTCTATGACGCAGAGCATGCACAGCTGGGTTTATTGCAGCATGCAGCAATTCTTGATCCACTGTTTAAAAAATTACAGCAGGAGCGCGAGCAACGGCGCTATAAACGGCTAGAGGAATCAATGAACATCATGGCGCAAGAGAAGGGATTTGCAAAAGACCTTACCACATCACAAGCGCATGATATTTTGTGGGCATTCACCGGGAGAGATCTGTATCGCCTGCTTGTCATTGAGCGTGGCTGGTCATCTAATGACTATGAAAAATGGCTCGGGAATACATTGGTAAAAGCGCTGCTGAAGTAATCTTATGGAATAGTTGCCCGGAACGCTCTTTCAATATCGTTATTCTTATTTTTTAGATACTTATCAAAAAAAGCGACAATGTAATTTGTAGTACGCTCTGTAACTTTTTGGCCACTTAATGTGCCTATGCCAAATCGTAAATGCAACAATGGCTCAAGCAATGCATTCTCTTTCAGAAAAATTGCATCACCAAAAGACATGTGCCCTGCACCATTAATGACCACACGATACACATCGCTCATTTGCTGTGCGTGCAATTTCTCTTTCATGAACGTAGCTTTTCCTAAGATTTTATTTAAATCAGCACGTGATCTAAAGCCATAATTCATTAACTGATCATCCCTAATGCCTTCAAGCATTTGCGCCCAAGTAACACTTTCTTCTGCAATAATGTGCATAAATGGTTTATTGAAATTAACCAATAACTCTTTATCACCAAAAATACCACCATCTATATTTAAGCCTACCTTGATCTCTTGCAATCTATGCGTTGCAAAAAGTGCCGTAGAACCTCCCACGGAGTGCCCAAAAATACCTATCGCTTCAGGATTAAGGCTCTTATATAAGAGCGAATCACTATTTGCATTAAGCTTTTTAAGTTCTTTAACAACAAACGCAATGTCAGTAACAAACATATCGGTAAACTGCTGCTCTTTTTCCACCGTATCAAGATTCAACTTGACACCTTCAACAATACGCCCATCAGGAAAAACAACGTGCTCAGAAAAATAGGTATAATCAATAGCCACCACAATGTAGCCATAACTTGCAACGTGCTCACATAAAGCCGTATTCATGGTTCGCATTTGAGCACACCCGGGCGAAAAAATCAGTACGGGATATGGAGCATTTTGTTGATTCAAAGAAGCATTTAATTTTTCATACACAAAGATTTGATCTAAAGAGTCTAATTGCGCTTTGGTAGCATTGCCGATGGCATTAATTTGCGCTTTCCAATACGTTATAGCATCCGGCGCATATGCCGTTGGCAACACGTCATTAACAGCACCCTCTGTTGGATACCACACTTGAATCATAAGTTCTCTGTGTGCTGGATCACTCGCAAATTCATTCATGCGTGACGTGTCAATCAAATGAACTGCCATTGAACCTACAGCATAAAACCCCGTAGGCTTTGGAAGATAAATTGCATTGCTGTTCATACAAAAAACTCCGTTTATTAAAAAAAGATTTAAAAATAATACACAAATAATATAGCTATCAGCTATCATAAGTTCCTTTCAGCAAATACCTTAATTGCATCAGCGATAAATTGCGCTAATTGCGGATCATACGCATCATAAAACTTTCTCAATTCAGTATCCATAATAAAGTCCGCATGCCCTGCATACGTCTCTTTTGTAGGCGCCCAGAACTGTTTAATCCATTCATAATGTCTACGCACCACCTGCTGCACTTCTTGAGATTCTAGCGTTTTTTGCTTACGCATAAGCATCACTAATGCGTTGCAAATCTCATCACCTTCTTGGCGAGCCTTTTGCCAATCATCTTTGGTCCATTTTTTAGCATCTTTATAGCTTTGTTGCATAATTTGTTGCATGTCATTGCCATATTTTTTAGTTAAATATTCTTCTACATACTTTTCATACAAATATTGTTCTCTAGAATCTGGTTCAAAGCCTATAAACAATTCTCGATCATGCACTGCCTGCTTACCTTCTAAATGATCTATTGTTGTATCAATAGTTTTTATCAAAGTTTGCAGCCTCCGGATTTTGGTGCTTATTAACTTTTTCTGCGACGCTAAAGTTGCTAATCGATCAAGAACACCTTGAGTAAGAATTTCTTGAATCTGTTTAAGCGGAAATCCTAATTCCCTAAAAAAAAGGATCTGTTGGAGCGTAAGTAATTCTTTTTCCTGATAATATCGATACCCTGTATCAGCCACATATGATGGTTTTAATAAACCTATTTCGTCATAATAGTGCAACGTGCGTACGCTCACCCCTGCAAGTTCTGCCAACTTTTTTACCGTATACTGCATATAAAGCTTCCCTTCATTTTCAATCTCTACATCTAGCGTACAGCATAACGTAACGTGAGAGTCAAGCATTGAGCAAAATAACGTTATAAATCTTTAAAAAGGACAGTAGAGTGGAGCCCGCCGGAAGCAATTAACTAGTGGATTACTATTCACCAACCAGCTACCAAGAGCATCAACCTTCACGCCAATCTTTTTTTTAGAAGCAAATTATGGCATGTCCTCATAAGAGTTTGACCCAAATAAGCAAACAGGCGATGTAGACAATTGATTTGAAATTTCTTGCAAGTTTTTCAAATCTTGTCGCAACACTTTGGTAGTGTTTGATCTTTGCGAAAAAATTTTCAACCAAGTGCCTCAGTTTATATAAATATGCGTCAAATTCCGGATTTTCTTTTTTACTGTTGGATCGTCTTGGAATTATCGGACTTACATTTTTGCTCCTCGCATATTCTCGGATTTGATCGGAGTCGTATCCTTTATCTGCAATAAAAACTTCAGCTGTAAGGACCATGTCCAGGAGCTTCAGGGCGACTGCTGCGTCGTGAACTTCTGGGCCCATCGATTAAAGCGATTAAATGCTGTTTTCCAGGGGCAAAAATCTTCGGGAACATCTCTCCACGGAGCACCTGCTCTCAGTTTCCAAAGAATTGCTTCTAAAACATCACGACTATCTCTGGTCTTGCGACAGCCTTTCACCTTCATCGTTATTAAAAGTTGTTCCCATATAGCATCAATGATCATTCGTCGGACCACAGAAGAACTCTCCATCACCGTCAGATGAATAGAGAGTTTTACACAAAATTGAGGATTTTTAGATGATTAAGTGCACGAGGACATGCCCTAGAAGATAATTTATGTCGATCAATTTGATGTAAGCGATGTGATGAAAACGGGGTCAGTTCACGAAACGGAAAATATTGTACGTTAGCGATTCAAAATACTTAGTTAGGATTAGCTTGGCGATAAATTACTTCCAGTTTTGGTGATTGTTGCATCTATCTCGACCAACTGGTTTTCGTGTCCAAGTAATGCTACGCCTAAAAGAGTCGCTGGAGGTACTATTCCTTTGAAGTAATGCTGCACAGCCTTCCAGGCCTCACTTAGATTGTCACTGTTTCCGACTACATAAATGGTGATGTGTTGGATATCACTCTTTCCAAAACGATAGCAGCTCAACAATAGTTCTAGATTAGCAAGACATTGTTGAGCTTGTTCATATGGGTTAGAAATAGCCACAATGACACCAGACTTGTTATGGGGTACCTGTCCCGAGATGTATAGTTGAGTACCTACATGTTTTGCATACCGATACCCTGGAGTTGCTGGTAGTCCGGCTTTTTCCTCAATTTCATTCATAATGCTGCTTGTCTCTTAAATACTGACTAAAACTGTCAGAATGAAGTGTACTCCATTTTGGCACTGTTAACAATCCTCAATTTTACGGATAATTAACAATCTTGCCATCTGCTTTCAGTTCATTAATGTAGTGCGGTAAAGCACCGAAGGATTATATTTTTGCCCATATACAAGCAAACTCTTTTTTCTCTGACTTTCTCCTGCTTCCGCTTCTAACGGATATATTTCATGATCATCTTCAAAAAGAAAATCTAGTTCAGCAGTTCCTTCGCTTGCCCAATAATAAAGTTTTTTAGAACCAGAAGCTACAAGTTCTTGCGCCACATGATTTTCTGTTAACGCTCCTTTAAATTCAGTAAAAAGACTGTTCCCTTCTATAATCATGCGTGCAGAGAGCAAACTTTTGTACGCCAAGCAAGCCAACATCAAGCAAAAAAATCTTAAACGTATGGTATCCGCATAAGCACTTAGCGGAAATTTTGGGACCTCTACAAAATTGTTTTTATAAAGCAAGCCAGCATCAACTAGCCATTGTATAGCATCTACATAATCTCTGCCCCGTGAGCTCTTTCTAATTGCAGAAAAGCTAAATTTCTTATTTTCTTTTGCAAGTTGCCGATGGACTTGATTCCATACGGTGGTGATCTTCATAACTTCTTGTGGTGGTGCATGCTTTGCAAAGTCGCGCTCATACGCATTCAAAATTTCCAACTGAACAACGCGAGCAACGGAAAAATTATCATGCTTTACATACTCCGCAACCGCTGCTGGCATGCCTCCTATAAAAAAATAAAGAGCGTATTTTGGCTACTGCACAAAAACTTTTTGAGTCTAAAGGTTTTACCAAGGTAACCATTGAGCAGATCGCACAAAAAGCAGAAGTATCAGCTCCCTCAATCTATGCGATCTTTAAATCAAAAACAGGCATCTTAAGAGAGTTAATTGATACCGCTTTGCCAAGCACTGAGCGCGAAGCGCTTATACATCGCGCCAAAACAGAACAGTCTCCTAAAGAACGGCTCAGAATCACCGCCGCCATCACGCGTCAACTCTATGATGCAGAGCGTACGCAAATAGGGTTGCTGCAAAACGCAGCAATTTTAGATCCCGTATTTAAGAAATTAGAACATGAGCGCGAGCAACGGCGCTATAAACGGCTAGAGGAATCAATGAATATCATGGCGCAAGAAAAGGGATTTGCAAAAGACCTTACCACATCACAAGCGCATGATATTTTGTGGGCATTCACCGGTAGAGATCTTTATCGCATGCTCGTTATTGAACGTGGCTGGACATCAGATGACTATGAAGAGTGGCTAACAGAAACATTGATCAAAACACTCATGCAATCAACAAAGTCATATATTATCTAAGAAGGGTAAAATTAATAATTCAGACTATTTTATTGGTTCTTTTTGCATTTTCTGCTGCTCATGTTCATATCGAAGCTTAAGCCTATTATAATGCATTTCGTGATTTTCTGTCGTAAAAAAATGACGTTTAACACCTGTCCCAGCTAGTGGGCCACTTACTACTGGCAAAAGCCTACTAAAATGATACTCGTTACTTCTTTTACCAAAAGTAGCAACTTGTTCTTCACCATTTGGCAAAGTCAGGTTATATACAATTTTTTCGGAGTCTTCCGACCTACTAACACTTGGATTATGCTCCATACTTTGTGTGCTATTAAAGCAAAAAACTAACGCAAATAAGTTGATATATATCAATTTTTTAGAATTTAACAATTTCATGGTTACCTCTTGAGTTATTTATAGATTCCTAAAAGTTTATTCATTATACTATTTTTGAGAGCATCACGTAAAGCCACTCGTATGCTATTATCATCATAAGTGCCCATAGGTACAAACCTTGTACTCGGAATTAATGGACTCAGTTTCGCTAACTTCTCATCAACAAGCGCATTAAATTCAGCCGTATTTATTATTCTACGTACGTCTTTAACCATTCCCGCTTTTTGTAAAGTGAGCGCAATATGCAAAAGACGTTTTTCTTCGTCAGGTGATAGCATAAAATTTCCAAGCATAGCTTTAACTGTTTCATCTGTGGCCAGATCTACTGCCATCTTATCTGATGGTGTAACCACATATGGATTTGCGCCTCCTATGAGTAACGGTATGATAAGGTATTTTTTATTGCGCTGTGCTGCAATATGTAGAGCAGTTTCGCCCTTAGGTGTTAATACATTAGGATTTGCTCCCGCAGCAAGTATGGGAACAATGAGTTGAGGATACTCACGCGTTAGTGTAAACATATTTAACACGGGATAACCATTTTCAGGGTGTTTAAAGTTTACGTCAGCCCCACTTCGAATTAACAATGCTACTATTTCGGGTGCTTTGTTGCTATCTGTATGCATCATTGCCAAAGTATATAATGGCGTGCTTCCCGATTTATTGATAGCATTAACATTAACAAGCTTAAGTAATCTTTCAGTTTCTGGTATATTTCCAGCAAACGCTGCCTCGGTCAGTTGATCCGCTAAGCCCGTTTGTGCCGCTGGTTGTACCATTGGTAAAGCCGTGCTAACAATGAAGATTTGAACTATTAATAATAATATAATTGATTGCTTCATTTGTTTCATACTATTCCTTCTTATCGATACTGATTCTCTCTAATTTAAGATTAGCTATTTATGAGGGGCAAAGTCAATACTAAAGGAGTCGAAAATCCCGGATTTACGGCCTTTTTCCACTCCTGCAACATTGATCTTATGAACAATAATTAGGTATGCTGATAGTAGAAAAATCAACTGCTGAAAGGCCTCAAAATCATGTATATTAAAAAGTTACTATGCGTAATCAGTATAAGCATGCTAGCAATGCCACTATACGCCATGGAATCACCCAAAAAAAGTAATAAATCGGCATATGAAGATCTTGTGGCAGCAGTACAACATAATAACACAGAAAAAGTAATTACTCTTGTAGAGAATGGCATTGATAGTCTAAACAGAGAAGATCTCTTAAGAATGGCTGAGAGCAATGGAACTGAGCCAATGCTCAAGGCACTCACCACCACATTAGCACCTAGTGAAATCAAACGAGCTTTGCCCACCGTTATTAAATCAATTTACGAACAATCCAAGATATCAATGGGCTCAGCGGCAACTGCAGGAATTATATTAAAACCTAAATCCGTGGAAAAAGTATATGAATCATACAAAAGAGATGAAAACATAATAAAGGCGATTGCACAAGAAAAATATCAGCTAGCAAAAAAATATTTGCCTCAAGAATCTGATGAAGCAATAAAAAGTGCCATTCAAAATAGCATGAATAGAGTAATTGCCAAAGTGCCCGAAATACGTGAGGCATTAGATCATGCATTATTGACGGCTCTTGTTAACTGGAAACAGTACGATGATTATGGGAAAGTAGTAGAAAATGCTCAAACACTTAGAGGCGTACAAACATTACTCGCACTTGGTGCTGATCCAAACGCAATAGATATTTATGGATTTGAAAAGGAGAAAATAGATACACCTCTTTTTGCAGCGCGGCGCAAAGGATTGCCAATAAGCATAACCTTACTCATTGAAGCAGGTGCAGATAAAAGTATGGATTTAAATGCGCCATTAAGAGCACTCCATGGAGACGCAAAGTATCGTGATAAGCAAGTTCTATTTGACAGTGTTATGCGTGTAAGCAAGGAACCTATAAAACGAGCATTCTTAACAGCAGTCAGCCCCAAAGATGTAAAGCATATCATTCCCGGCATTATTGCATTAACTAAACATTATAGAGAAGCAGGTTTGCCCAAAGACATGGGTAATTTAATAGCCTCACACATTGTGCCTGATTTATTGAATGAAAAACTAACTTTAGCAAAAAAATATGCTTATAAACCGATTCGCGAAGAAGCGGCATTACGTAACAGCATTCTTGAAAGCTTCAAAAGAGTTATGCGCAAATCAATAAATAAAATTCCCGCATTTATCACATTATCGACTGAAGAATTAACCACGCCACTACCACAACCTGCTGCAGCGCAAGTTCAGCACCCTCAAGTACAACAAGCAGCGCCTGATTATTCACTCAGGGGGTGGGCTGCCTGGTTATTTGGGACTTCAAGTAAATAAAACTTTCCTTCCCGACCCATTAATCAAATGGCTCATAGAATCTACATTTTCACTGTTTTATGCTATACTAGAAGGACAATACATTAAAGGCCATTATCATATGAATACCAATAAACTATTTCTATTAACATTCTCATATGCCCTCTTTTGTACCACATCTCTTTATTCCATGGAAAGACTGACTCTTCGCGGTGTATTAAAGGGCCACTACACGCCCACACCATTAGAAGATTTGCAAATGGTAGCCGAAATCATAGCACCAAAACCCTTCACACAAGATGAGCTTCAAGCGCACCAATGGCACGTGCCTGATACTATACAGAACCTATCTCACATGTTATGGCGTTCAAATGAATTAAGCCAAGATGCCAACGTGCAGCGACTTGCAGCTTGTCCCCAGGAATTAAAAGATGATACTTTAAAAGTATTTTTTAGAAAAAGCCTTCGGGGTATATCAGTACCACCATTACAAAAATATCAAATATCTTGTTGTCTTGCAGCGGGCGCTCAGCTTGCCGCCATAGAGAAAAAATTTACCGCTTGGTTAGCGCATAAAACTAAGTGCTCACAACCGGCAGTTCAAGATTGTTGGCAAAGCTTACCTCCTGATATACAAAAAGACCTGTTTGCCATCATCTTTCTATTTACAGAAAAATGAGAAGACCAAATGAAAAAACTCCTTCTTATTAGTTTACTACTCACAAATTTGGCCTCAGCTATGGAACTAGAACAATTACCGCTAGCTCCCTGTTTCCACCCGCAACGTCCACCCACGTTCAGAGAACTTTTTAATAACCCCAAAGAACAAGAAAAAGCATTGGCTGCTAAATGTAGACCTTTAATAAGAAAAGCCTGCTTACATGGTTGCATCAGCAGCGGCGCAGGAATTATAGCTATTCATAGCTTACTCACCTATCTGGGAGAAAACACTTCTTATGCACCTTTATTAGCTTGCGTAATGGCGAGCGGAGCTGCCGTAATAAGCGCTAATAGATGCATTAAATCGTACAGCAAAGCTATACAAATAAAAAAAGAAGATATATTTGAAAGCCCCAGATTAACACTATCTCTTCTTGGTCGCTTGGATTCTACAATAGATCCGCTCTATGATGAAAGCAATCTTTATTTTTATAGGCTGAAAAAAGCTCAACAGCGATCAACACGATCATGTAATCTTTTTGGCATTTTCTCATTTTTCTACAAAAAAAGATAAAAGGCAAAACCACGTTATGCCCTCCACATGCTATTGAAATATTCCAAAAATACTGCCACTCGTCACTTCAGCTTCTAGTAAAGATAATTGTTTTGCTTTTTCGGTAACCAGAGAACGGCGAGCATCATCAGTAATTTGTTGTGATAGCTTATGCATTATTGGAATTAAGGCTTCCCGCTCACGAATCGCGGCCTCATAAGAAATCCAGCGAAAGCGACGTGGAATAAATTCTGGACGCCCGACGTACATAATGCTAGCCTTCAATCCTTCCATATCCATTATAACTTGTAACAACTTATTCTCAGTTGCAGAGAATTCTGGCTCTGAAAAATAACATGGGTCAAATAATCTATCTTTGCGCTTTTCTACTTTTGGGGCAGTCTTCTTGGCATGAGCCAAGCTCAGACGCACATAATCAATTTTCGGGCTGTCTTTTTTAGACCGCTTAGTTGCATAGCTTCTGCTTGAAGAAACAAGCATAGAGTAATCGCAAGTACTAATGAAAATTTGTAAGACACTGGAATTCCTTTGATTTATATTTCTTTACCCCAGATTATAACACAGGATCCAAAGAAAAAGCAGCTACACAAAAGGCAATCTAGCATTTTTAAACTGCTCCCTTAGACTACTTTTCTCGCTTTTTATGCTATACTAAAAATACCAAAAAAAGCATAAAAAATTATGGCACACTTCAAAAAACCAGACTTACCCTCTCTGCCTGGGGTATACCTTTTTAAGAACACCCAGCATGAGATCATATACGTTGGCAAAGCAAAATCCCTCAAAGACAGGGTAGCAAGCTATTTCCATAAGCATGGCACCGACTGGAAAATAGATGGTTTACTCAGTGAATTTGAAACCATCGAGCACGTGGTCACCCATACCGAGCATGAGGCCTTGCTTTTGGAAGCCCAGCTCATTCAAGAACATATGCCCAAATATAACGTGCTCCTTAAAAGCGGGCAGCCATTTGTGTGGGTGGTTTTTACCAATGACCCGGTGCCCCAAGTGGAGCTTGTGCGTGCCAAAAAGCGCAAAGGCACCTACTTTGGCCCTTTTATGCATAAAAAGCAAGCTCGCGGCGCCATGGAATATATACGCCATACGTTTAAGCTTTTATGGTGCTCCAAAAAGATTCCAGGCGGGTGCTTGTATTATCACCTTGATTTGTGTGTGGGCAGCTGCAAAGAAGACTTTGACACCAACGCTTATCTTTTTAGGGTAAACCTGGCTATTAACTTGCTCAAAGGCCGCTATAAAGAATCTATCAAAGAGCTTAATGAAAAAATTAAAGAATACACGCATAATTTAGAATATGAAAAAGCGCGTAATTTGCATGGCTACTTGCAAAACTTAGAAGTAATTTTTAACACGCTCAAAACACGTTTTACCGAAACTAAATATGATAAAGAAGTCTTTCTGGCAACAACGCCCATTTGGCGTAACACCAAGCCAGACCCCACTCTTGCGCATAAAGTGCAAGAACTTTTAAAACTTGATGTAGCACCTCAAACTATTGATTGCTTTGATATCTCACATTTTCAGAGTAATGCTATGGTGGGCTCGTGTGTGCGCTTTGTAAACGGCGTGCCAGATAAAAATAGCTTCCGTAGATTTAAGATTAAAACGCTTAATGAGCAAAATGATTATGCAGCGCTCCAAGAGATTGTAAAGCGGCGCTATAAAGACCCTGCCGATATGCCTGACCTGGCAGTTATTGATGGCGGCAAAGGCCAACTTTCTGCGGTGAAAATGGTAATGCCAAACTTGCGTTGCGTTGCTCTTGCAAAACGAGAAGAGACTATTTATTCACCTGGCGATCCAGTGGGCATTAAACTTGATATCAATAGCGATGTTGGCAAACTCATGACGGCTTTGCGTGATTATGCGCACCATTTTGCAATCAGTTATCATCGTTTGAAAAGAAGAAAAGATCAAGAAATTGTTTTTGATATTGTAAGCAGAGCTAAACATAAAAAATAAGATGTGAAAATGGCTATAAAGTGTCTAGTATTCGTAACTTTACTACTATCAATACATCTTGCTTGGACTATGGAACAGGCAACATATAAATATACATGTACTGCCTCATGTAATAGTAACGTATTACATGAACTACACAACAAAATGACCATACCTGAACCTAACTCAGAAGCAGCTGGTTGTCTCTTAAAAGAAGTTCATATTTGGCATGATAAAGAAATATGTATATTAACTGGAGGGAAACCTTCAAAAGCTCTTAAAGTATTAGAAACAATGCGAGAGAATTACTTACAAACCAATTCTTGGTATCTGGGGACCACTGTATCTCATCTTCCAGAATTCAATTGCATTACCCCTTGCAGATTACTTATATGGATGGCAAATTTAATAATGAAAGATAACCAACCGTCAATAACTAATGAGAGCATAGAGTCAGCATGGTATGGACTACCAGACGCAATGCGATCACAAATTTTGTGCACTATCAAACATCATAAAAGTGAGCTTACAGAAGCACAAAAAAAGAAACCCGCAACGTTTGATGCATTATGCATGTTTGATCCTTGTGGAAGACTTGATTTCTAAACCAATTTGATTCCTCAGAGGAACTTATCTTTAACGCAGTGCGACCAACTTTAAACTCAACATATTTACATTACGTCAGTTAAAGGCATTCTATGCTCTCGCGCAAAAAACTATTCTTAAGCATCGCTCTTCTTTTTAGCAACACCACACTCATGTGCATGAAAAGATTAACTCATGATGCAGCAGAACGCAAAGAAGGAACTGGTGATCGCAAAACAGCTGCCATGTACGCCCAATTATTTAGAGCTTGTGAAACAGATATTGGAAAGTTACATGAAATTCTCCAAAATCCTCATATTGATACAAACATAACAGACGGCGATAGAGGAACACCTTTATGTGTGGCAATCACAGAGCTGGGTTTACACGCGCCCTGGAAAAACGGTTACCAAGCAATCATATGCCTTATTACACATCGTGCAGACATTACTATGCCAACAGCAAAAGGTGATACCCCGCTGCATCTTGCTATTAAATTAAAAAAGAAGGTATATCACGTACCGCAAGAGGTTGTCTATCTCATTAACTATTTAATTGCCAAAGGTGCCAATGTTGCTGCACAAAATAGACAGGGCAAAACACCACTCCACGGGGCGGTAGCACTGTCATTTGATGCCGCAATACCAGTGCTCTTAAAAAGAAAAGCATCTCTCCATACATTTGCTCAACATCATACACCTTTACATCTTGCACTTATGAAGGGGTCCCTACATACAGCAAAGCTTATTATTGATGAAGAATTAAAACAAAACCCCCTAGAGCATCTAGGCTACGTTTATTGTATACTGGGCGATATGTTCAATGCATTAAACTTTGAACAAGCATCAGATTATAATCAGCACCAATCTCGATCTATTCTCACAGCAAAAATTATATATATGCTGCAGCACGGTTGGCCACTTGATGCCATGGGCCTTTCTAGAGAAGTTGATGGAACAGAACTTGTGATGCAGCATGTCTATAAACCATTTTTTTTAGCAATTCAACGTGGTGATGTGCTTGAAGTTAAGCGGCGCCTTAATCAAAAAACGGGTCTCCACCACAATTTTTACCACTGGAATAATGATAATGAGTTAAGGTCTTGGATTAGAAATGCTGGCTTTGAAAATCATTGCACACCCCTCAGTCTTGCTTTGCATGCAAGAACATTTTCTTGCGACATGGTGCCTCTATTACTCGACAGAGGTGGCTTTACATCGCTCACAAGTGAATCAGTACGCCGAGCATATACTCATGGTCACCTTGAGCATGCACAGCTGCTTTTTAGCTATTTGCCTAAATCATTAATAAAAAGATATTGGTACCACATTGCAATTTCACTTTTTCAAAACAGACACGTACGACATTTTTCACGCGACTTGCGCAATCTTTTGGCATTTTATTGCATACAAGAGGCTTGCATACAAGATAACCTCACTAGATGCAAGGAACTATTTGCGATAAGAACTCTTGTACATGATCATAATCGTGCCTATTATGTCAGAAAAGAGATCACACCACTTGAAAGCAATGACCCACACAGAAACAAACAATATCAGCATGATTATGATCACCTGTTAGATAATATACCGGTTTGGCAAAAGAATATTTATGAGGCGATTATGCAACATAATGTTAAAAAGGCATAAGAGCAAAAAATAGCATATAAAGAATGAAGTTCTGAGAAAGGTAGACAGTATCCCCATTTGGCAAGAATAAATAGATAGTGCTATCATAAGTTTTATGAATAGAAGAATGATTTCTTAAGGAAGAACATGATACGTACACGTTATCCACTCTTAGTTCTTTTAAGCATATACACGCAAACTGCATACAGTATGGAGCCCCCAAAACCCCAAACTCTCGGTCAAAAATTGGTTACAAGAACGCTTGCTGCACGAGCGCTACTCGCTACACAAAAACAGCAACAATTGCTGGAAACCAAAGAATTGTCGCCCAAAAAACCAAAAACGCAAACACTCTATGAGCATTTTAAAATTCAGGGCGTTGCGCAGATGCCTAACGAATTAAGAAACGGGCTCATTGCACCAAGAGTAGTGGGTGAAGGCGAATGGTGGTACGTCTATAAAAAGCTCAAACAGTCTTCTTCTAATAGCGATATAGAAGCTGTGGGATTTATTGGAGGTGCTGATCTTGTTGCCGTTGTAACAGATAATTTTCAAGCCCTGAGGGATCTCCCTTGTAAAAGAACTTTTTCTCTCAGGCAATTCGACGACAAACAAGTTGATTATGAGTTTAAAAGCGCTGAAGCTGTAGGGCTCAATGGCACAAATCCAAAGTTTGCCATCTCTGAAGGAGCTGGCCAAATAATTGCATTAGATAAAAATAATGAAGCGCAAATACTTACACTTGCAGATCCACAACAAAAAATACACTCTATTACTCTCCATGAAACCGAACCAATAATCAGCGTAGTTACAAAAAATGGTCAGGCTTCATTATGGGATTTTATCACAAAAAATGTGCTCATAACACTACGTGCATACAAAATAACATGCAATGCAAAAAAAACATGCATTACTACTATTCCCAGATACGGCGCAAACAAAGCGTACATCTATAATTTTGCGGGTAACAAACTATTCTCTCTAAAACATAATGCTCAAGTAAATGATGTAGCGTTTAATCCCACGCAAAACATAGTAGCCACTGCATCAAGCGATGGAACTGTCTGTTTATGGAATTTTAGAGGCGAAAAACTACAAACGCTTCTCCATGCAAGTGCTGTCGCACAAGTAAAATTTCCTGTAGGGGATAATGCGCTTGCCACTAGATTGAACAATGGCCAAATTATTTGCTTATGGAACGGCGAAGGGCAAAAAGTACGTACATTGAGCCATACTAAATGTGTCAGAGACATAGCAATACATCCGCAGGCACCCCTTTTTGCGAGTGCGACGCGAGGTGCTGTTTTTATATGGCTTATCCACAAACCCACGCTTGAGCAAGTTTTATTGCGGCAAGTTCTTAAAAATTGGTTTATTGAGCATATCATTAAAAATGATTGCGTAGGAGGATTACATTTTATCAATTTTGATTGTACATCAGAGGAAGTGCTGCCAAACTGGATCGCAGGAACATTCAATTTAGATCAAGAAGAGATCTCAGGTATTTGGCAAACGATGCCAACGGAATTACGAGTAGCAATCTTTAAGTTGATTAAAAGGCGAGTAAAAGATAGAAATGCATTATGATTAAACAACTTGCATCACACAAGCTCTTGATCCACCGCCCTTATTAGTATTAAACTAGAAGCAACAAAAAAATAATACCTAAGGTAGATCATGTGTTTAAAAAATACTCTCAGCTTAGCTTTTTAATCATCTTCTTGTCTACGCAATTAACTTATAACATGGATCAGGCACCACTCAACAAACCGCAAACGCTTGGCCAAAAACTCACAGCACTAACGCTTAGTGCACGTGAATGCAAGCGACAGCAAGCAGCATTAGCAGCACAGCAGCCAAAAACACTCTATGAGTATTTTGGCATGACACAGCTTGCAAGCGCCTCACGCGATGTAAAAGCACTCGTTGCAAAAGCACTTATTGGGAATGGTGGTTGGTGGTGGTTAAAACGACAAAGAATATATGATGATCTTTCGGGGAAAATAGCATTCAGTGCAGACGGCAGACTATTTGCAATAGTTCACTACAACGTTGTAGATATATGCAATCTAACTTGCAACGAATCTGACATTATATACTTAACTCATAAAGAGCCCGTTACTGCATTTGCATTTCACCCAACCAGCAGATCAATAGCTACAATAGAATCAAACATATGCACTATGTGGCATTGTACAGGCAAATTAATAAGTACGTTTAATACTGCCTGGCAGCATTCTTCACATATAGCATTTCATCCTACAAAAAATATAATCGCCATTGCAACGGCTTGCACCGTTTATTTATATGACTATACAGGTAAACGAATGCGAAAGATAAAACATACTACTTATGTTCAAGGAATTGATTTTAATGAAGATGGCGTCCTTGGCACTACGCCATGGGTTGGAGAGTCTCGTTTATGGAACGATGAGGGCAAACAAATACAAGCGTTGCCACATCGCGGGTTTAATAGTGCAATTGCATTACACCCTAATAACAACATAATTGCCACAGCAGAATTAAACAGGGTACTTCTCTGGAATATGCAAGGAGAACAAACATGCACGTTGTTGCATAATGGTCGCATTAACCGCGTTAAATTTAATAGTCAAAAAATGCACGTAGGAACCGCGTCATCAGATAAAACTGCTTGTTTATGGAATTTTCGTGGTACAAAGTTAAGAACTTTTTATCATCTTAATCCGGTGCGTGGTATAGCGTTTCATCCTTGCGGCACGCTATTTGCAACTGCTGCGACAAAAAATACTGTATGCCTGTGGCAACAACACGAACAACCCACATTAGAGCAAGTTTTATTACGGCAATTAATTAAAAACTGGGTGCTAACTTGCATTGCACAAAGAAAAAAGCCTCATTTTCCTTGCACAAGCGCAGCAGAAGTGCCAACATGGATGGCTGTTCAATTTAATATACAAAAAGACGAATTAGAGCGCATATGGCAATCAATGAACGAGAGACTACAAAACGCGATTGCTTATACGCTGAAAGGGCGCGCGCACCAGATTAGCGCATTATGCAAGCTGTATGAAGACCAAGACACAAAGCGTCAAATCATGAAACCATATAACCCTACAGAACCAGTTCCTTTAGAAACGCTTGATTTATAACAGCCTAACTAAACTCAAACAAAAATATCTATTGCTCTCACTATCTCTTTGCTATTAAACTAAGAGTAGTCTCCATAAAAATTGATCTATGATATGGTAACAATGCTAAAAAAATATCAATTTCCAATTTTTTTATTGTACCTTCTATATGCTCCCATACTATTTTCAATGGATGTAACTAATTTGGCAATAGCTAAATCTGCCACTAACCCACAAACACTCTATGAATTTTTTGGCATACCACCCACCTTCCCACGCGACTTGCAACCATTGCTTACAAAAGAAATAATTGGCGAAGGTGGCTGGTGGTATAAGGTTAAAAAATTGAAAATACCTTGCGATGAGAGCGTATGTTCTGTGCGCTTTTTTGCCGATTATGGGCTGGCCGTATTAACCAATAATCCGGTTAATTTCGAACGCAAAAGATATATTGCTTCCCTATCGCAATTAGACGCTACACAAGTTGAGGAATCTGACAAATTTATGGCCGTAGAAGCAATGGATTGTAATTCACAGATTCCAAAAGTAGTTCTTGCTGATGGTGAAGGTAACGTAATTGCATTGGATGAACAGTATCAGCCGCATATATTTATAGATGACATAAGAGAACGAGTCACGTCAATTGCGCTACATCCCGTTTTGCCGATAATTAGTATGGTAGCAGGGCAAAACCGCGCATCATTATGGGATTTCACGGCAAAAAAATTACTCATTACGCTCAATGCCAAAAAAATAACATGTGATTCAGAGCGCACCTGCATTGGTACATTACAAGGCACTAAAAAAGCATATTTACATAACTTTAACGGCGACAAAGTTGTTTCATTAAAACATGCTGATCATGTGCATGATCTAACATTCCACCCAACGCAAAGAATGGTTGCAACTGCCTCACAAGACAACACAGCTTGTTTGTGGAATTTTAAAGGTGAAAAGTTACATACACTTACGCACCCTTGGCATGTCTACCAAGCAAAATTTAATCATATAGGCACACTACTTGCCACCAGAGCAGATTCTTCTATCTATTTATGGAATTGCGAAGGCCAAAAACTACGCACACTCAGCCATGCGCTACCTGTCTTAGATATAACATTGCATCAACAATTTGCACTCATTGCAAGTGTAACCAGAAAAAAACGTGTACATCTCTGGGCATGGCATACCGATCCAACACTGCAGCAAGTTTTACTGCGGCAAGTTCTTAAAAATTGGCTACATTCGTTTATAGGTCGTTCTACATTCATTGATTTTAAATGTACGTCAGAAGCGGGCATGCCACAATGGATGGCTACAGAATTTAATTTACAAGAAAAAGAACTGCAAGAGACTTGGCAATCAATGCCGCCAGAACTCTCGGCTGCAATATTTACTACCATTGCAAAGCGCATAGCTTATAGAAACCTGCTCTAAATATCTATTGCCCAAAACAGTATATTCATATTAAACTAGAAGCAACAAAAAAACATATTAACTAAGGTAGATCATATGCTTAAAAAATACACTCAACTTAGCTTTTTAATCATTTTATTGTCTACACAATGTATTTATAGCATGGATCATGCAGCAACAGCTCCTGCCTCATCACAAACACTTGGTCAAAAACTCACTGCAATAACGCATGCTGCTCGAGCATCAAAAAGAACTCTCTGTGAATCTGCCGGCATATCACAAAGGGAACGTACCCCCAATGAAAAGTCAGCACTAGCTCAAGCATTACTTGGCAAAAAACGTTGGTGGTACGAAACAACACGATTAGAGCACAGCGATTCTCCGCGCAAAATTAATTTTAATGCCTCAGGCACACGCATTGCGGCAGTAATAGACATCTCTGGCGATGATACAGACGATGAAACACCTTCACCTCTTTGTGCATATCAGGGTTTGTCCTGGAACTTGGAAACAGAACAATTCAAACGAACTCAACCTCTGCAAGCAATGGGCCTTAACTCATCAGATTTGCAGCAGGCAAACGCTCACGTGGTTATTGTAGATGATACTAACATATGCGTATTTGATAATGAGGGCATACTCTCTGCTGTAATGCCGCTTGTATATGACAGTACAATCCATATAGTTGATCCGGATGAAACTATTGTGTTAAAGAATGAATGTCATAAAAAAGTCTGTGATGTTACCTTATATCCAAAACAACACCTAGTAAGCCTAACCTTAAAAAAGGTAGGTGCTAGTTTATGGGATTATGCAAGCGGTAAAATGATCTTACATTTGCCCGGCGCGCATAAAATAGCATGTGACCCCAAAGGCACTCTTATTGCAAGCATAGAAGATAATGCAAATCGCACGCGTGCAGCATATATACGCGATTACAATGGCACACTGCTGCATGCATTACAACAATCTCCCGTGCATGGTGTAGATCGTAACGTATGGGACGTAGCTTTTAACCCTCACCAAAATATGATAGCCACTGCATATTCTGAGGGCGCGTATTTATGGAATTATAAGGGTGAATTATTACGCACGTTAGTGCATTCAGCAGAGCCTCTTACGCACGTACTGTATGTAACCTTTAACCCCCAAGGTACCTTGTTATGCACCTCAGCCGCGGATGGAACTGTGTGCTTATGGCACTGCCACCTAGGCGATAAATTGCATACGTTCTATAACGATTTAAGTCTCTGTGCTCCAGCATTTGCCCCGCAAGGGCATACGATCGCCACTGTATCTGGTGCCTATGTGCGTTTATGGCAACAATATGAACAACCCACGCTTGAGCAAGTTTTACTCTATAAAGTAATTCAACAATGGCTAATATCAGATCAAGCTGAAAAAGAGGCTACAAAATTACAACAAAATCCAGATATAGATCTACCAGCATGGCTTGCCGCTCATTGCAATTTGCATGAACATGAAGTGCGCCGCACATGGCACACACTGCCTGATAAAGTGCGTAAATCTCTTTTTATGACCATAACTGATCTGGCTGGATTTGGAAAAAAAAGTATGTATCAAGAAGTTAAGGACGCTGAAACGAGGAAGTGGCTAGAGTTCCTTTTTAAAATAGATGCGGATGATGATTAAAACAAAGCTCTTGATCCTTAAACCCTGTTGGTATTACACTCTATATTAGTAGTAAAATTATATTTTTTAAAAATTCAACGAGCACAATTTTAGCGCATTTTATGCGCGTTAAAAAATTGTTTACCTATTATGAACAACGAACAATTTACCAATTCAGCGCAAGAGCTGATCCAGCAAAGCGCAAGCCTTGCACAGCAACTTAATAATCCCACCATTCAACCACTCCACACATTGGCAGTAGGGCTTGAAAATTCATTTTGCAAACCGTTCTTTGCCATGCTCAATATCCCACTCGATCAATTGGGCGATTTAGTATCAGACGAGTTATATAAGTTACCGCAAGTCAAAGGTGGCAAAGTAGGCATGGATTATGCCATGCAAGATTTTTTGACTGAGCTTAAAAAAGAAGCTGATCAGCTGGGTGATGCGTATATCAGTTTGGAGCACTTTTTACTCGGGTGGGCGCAGACAAATCATCTGCCTGCAAGCATTAGAAAGTTCTTTAAAGATCACAGCTTTACCAAAAATAAAATTGTTTCTTACATGCAAACGCTGCGTAAAGGCAAAACGGTGCAAGATAAATCAGCAGAGCAACAATATGAGGTACTCAAAAAATATTGCCAAAATATCACGCAACTTGCACGTGAAGGCAAATTAGACCCTGTTATTGGGCGGCATGAAGAAATTCGTAGAGTAATACAAATTTTATCACGCAGAACCAAAAACAATCCCGTGCTTATTGGTCAGCCAGGCGTTGGGAAAACTGCCATTGTAGAAGGCATTGCGCAGCGCATTGTAAATAATGACGTGCCCGAAGGTTTGCAAAATAAAGAAATTTACGCACTTGATTTAGGCCTATTAATTGCTGGCACCAAATATCAAGGTGAATTTGAAGAACGCTTAAAAGGTATTTTAAAAGCTGTAGAAGAAGATCCTGATCATATTATTTTATTTATTGATGAACTCCACATGCTCATTGGCGCAGGCGCCTCTGGCTCTGGCGGCATGGATGCAAGCAATTTACTCAAACCAGCACTTGCGCGTGGCACGCTCCATTGCATTGGCGCAACCACACTGGCCGAATACAAAAAATATATAGAAAAAGATGCAGCCCTTGAGCGCAGATTCCAAAAAGTGCTTGTTGAAGAACCCACCGAAGATGATGCTATTTCCATTTTACGTGGGCTTAAAGAGCGCTATGAATTGCACCACGGTATCCGCATTAAAGACCAAGCAATTATTGACGCAGTGCGATTATCTCACAAATATATTCCTGATCGCTTTTTACCTGATAAAGCAATTGATTTAATTGATGAAGCAGCTGCTATGGTCAAAATGTCAATTGACTCGTATCCGCCCGAAATTGATCAACTTGACCGCAAAATCCGCCAACTTGAAATTGAAAAAGTTGCACTTTCAAAAGAAAAAAATGGTCAAGCCAAAACGCGCCTTGAAGCGCTTGAAAAAGAACTTGCCGATCTTAAAGAAAAACATGCAAACTTGCTCAATCAATGGAAGTCAGAGAAAGCACCGCTTGAAAATATTAATAAACTTAAAGAACAAATTGAACAAGCTAATAATGAGTTTGCACGTGCCGAGCGCCAAGGCGATTATGCAAAAGCTTCTGAAATTAAATATGGCAAATTGGTCGATTTAGAAAACAAGTTGGCAACCGAGCAAAAAAAGCTTGGCAAACTAGAAATGCAACTCATTAAAGAAGAAGTTGACGAGCGTGATATTGCAAAAGTACTTGCCCGCTGGACAGGCATTCCTGCAGAAAAATTGCAAAGCGATGAAACCAAAAAATTGCTCACTATGGATACAACACTTAAAGAACGCGTGATTGGCCAAGATGAGGCAATTGATGCTATAACGCACGCAATTCAAATGCACCGCACCGGGCTTACCGACCCTAATCGCCCTATTGGTTCATTTTTATTTTTAGGACCAACCGGTGTTGGTAAAACTGAAGTTGCAAAAGCTTTGGCAGGTTTTTTGTTTAATGATGATAAACGGCTCATTCGCATTGATATGTCTGAATATATGGAAAAACACTCAGTCGCTCGTTTAATCGGCGCGCCTCCAGGATATGTGGGGTATGAAGAAGGTGGGCAATTGACCGAGCAAGTGCGCAGACACCCCTATTCTGTGGTTTTGTTTGATGAAATTGAAAAAGCACATCCTGACGTGTTTAACATCTTTTTGCAAATTCTTGATGAAGGCCATTTAACCGATAGCCAAGGAAGAACCGTTTCGTTTAAAAATTGCATTATTATTATGACCTCTAATATCGGTTCAGATATTATTCTTAAAGCAGATAAAATTGATGATAAAGTAAAGAATCAAATCGAGAAATTGCTCCAAGCGCATTTTAGACCAGAGTTTTTAAATCGCATTGATGCCATTTGCTTCTTTACACGTTTATCTGAAAAAGATGTAGAAGAGATTGCTGAGCTACAATTGAATGAACTAAAGAAACGCCTTGCGTTACAAGATGTAGATCTTACCTACGATGCTAAAGTGATCAAAAAAGTTGCAGAGGTTGGCTATGTGCCAGAATTTGGCGCCCGTCCGCTCAAGCGCGCAGTGCAGCAGTATGTGATGGTGCCGCTTTCACAGTATTTGCTCAAGAATCCGGGGACTAAGAAAGTGGTTTTGAGTGTTAAAGGTGGTGAGATTACAATAGCCTAATATTAACGTTCTTTATCAGAATAATAAATGGATTCAAAGTAGAAATTTGCTTGATTATATTCCAATTGTTTTTCCCTAGTGCCACTCCGCGTGGCAGCGCATGCTTTTTTTTGTGCAAAAAAAGGACGCAAAAAAGCACCAGCGTTCCGCTGGACCATTCCGCTTAATCGTTGAGCGCTATGCCTCACGTCGTTTCACGACGAGGCATGCATGCAGCGCGCATAAGAACTACTAATAAAATTAGTTTTGTGAGCCAGTTGATATCCATCCACCCACACAGCAGGATGCATAGAAACAAATAAACATGGGCGGCACGAATTAACCCAATTGAATTAATAATCTACTTGATAAGGTATGGGGTTGTTAGGGATAGCATGCCCTAACTGATTTTTGCACCCTTTTTGTCACCAAAAAGGCGTGTGCCTGCCGCGGCATGAGCGGCTACAGTAATTATCATTGCCAAAGATACAAACTTTTTCTACAATGATTTGAAACGAAGACCAACCGCAACCGGAAGCAAGTGTAAAAAGGAGAATCACATGTTCAAACACGTAATACTTTTAACGAGTTTAATATCATGCATGCAATCACATGCCTGGGATTTTGCTAGCAATTCAAATCATCAACCAAAAATAAATCGTTTTCAATGTAGCTCGGTCGATCATTACAAAACCACATTGCAAGAACAGATACGTAACAAAGATTGGCAAGCAGTGCTGCAGACAGAAAAGAACATGTGGGCATTTTTAGAAGATGAATCAAACAAACGAGGCCAAGCATTCTTGAATGAAGACACATATCACTTAAGAAATATTTTTTATGGCGTGCTCACTTTTGCAGCACTCATAATTACGCCACGCACTCCAAGGCTACTTATAGGAACACCTGCGATTTCGCTGTCACTCTATAATGCCGTAAAAGGCATCACGGTAACTCCTGAAAACGTATATGCCGCAGAAAAGAAATGGCTTGCAAAAACCATGCATGGCATCGACCCACAGCTTCATGAATTTTTGCATCACAATACTACTATAAGTGGTGAACATGTAACGCAAAAACATGGCGAGGATTAGTTAACCGTAAAGATCTTCGGCATGAAATTGCACAACTTGCTCTTTAGCCTTTTTATCAAGTTCGCCCGTATATGGTAATTTCTTGATTACTCTATTGATGCTTTGCCTAATTTCTTGTTCAAGCTCTTGCGGTGATGCGCCAGGCAAATAAAGCTTTGCAAGAGCAAGGCGTTCACGCACTATTGCAGGAATAAGCTCTTTGGCGATAAGTAAACGAATATCTTTAGGAAGAGCAATCTCAGCCCCTGATCTTGTGGCGCCGATAATTGTTGGTATGATATGCTGCACCTGTTGTGGTGATACAGAAGTAATAAATGCCCTTACAACTCTTAATGCTCTTGCAACTCTTTCTGGTCCTTTTTCCAGAACTTCCATCATCTGTTTTGCTGTTTCATGTTTGTGTAACGCTAGTGCAAATGGCGTAGTTCTGAACTTATCTAGCGCATTTCCATCGGCGCCAGCTTCAATAAGAGTCACTGCAACAGCAGCATTGCCAACGTTATGCAACGGAGTTTGCCCTACACTATTTCGAGCATTTATATCTATTCCCTTCTTTAAAAGCAACATGGTCGCTTGAGAGCGGCCGGTTTGTGCTGCATAATGCAATGCAGTATTACCTTCTTTATCCTTTGCCAAGTAATTTGCTCCTGCTTTGATAAGCAATTCTAATGATAATGTATTATTGGTACGTGCAGGGCCTGCTGCTTTTAATAATGGTGTTTCATCAAATTCATTTACAGCATCTATATTGCTGGGACGAGCCTCAAGGATCATCTTAACTGCTTGCGCATTACCACTCTCAACAGCCGCATGCAACGGCGTATTTAATAGATCATCTTTAGCATTCACATCAGCACCAGCATTAAGTAAAGCCTGCATGGCGCCAAGATCTGCGCGCAGAGCAGCCAAAATGAGTGGCGTGCTTCTTGCTGGGCCTTCTGGCGCCTCAATATCTGCGCCATCATTAATAAGTTGCGCAACGGACTTAGATCGATCAATCTGTAAGATTGCTTTTATAAGCCGGTCATCACCTCTTTTTGATCCTTTCATTGCATCTAACCTGCCCAATGGCAGACAAAGAAAAAACAAACTTACTAAAATATATTTTTTCATCAGTAATCTTTCATTGATATTCATACCCAAGTTTTCATTGAGTACTATTACTCAATTTCAGCATAACACTTTTTTAAGCGCAATATCAATGGTTTGTTGCAGGTTGAATATCCTACCCAGTTTGTAGCCTAACCTGCAAATAACGAGCAAATGCATAAATAGAAGCAAAACCCTACTGTTTGCCCAATCATTTTTGATATACTAAAAGTGTAGGAATATGCTCCAGAAGCAGATTTTAAAGGCTACCTGGAATACAAAAAAGCCGCATTAGTTTATTAAAAAATTAATGCGGCCACAAGGAGTAATCATGCCATACAAATCAAATAAACAATTACCAAAGGGTGTAAAAGGCCACACGCCAAAACACGCACAAGATACGTACCGTAAAGCATTTAACAGTGCTTTAAAGGAATATGGTCAAGAAGACCGTGCAGCAAAAGTCGCATGGGCTGCAGTAAAAAAAGCTGGCTATAAAAAATCCGCTTCAACTGGTGAATGGTCTAAAGCCAAGACGAAAAAAGCGTCTTCTAAAACCACAACACACAAAAAGAAGACAACTGCAAAGAAGCACACTACTGCCAAAAGAACAACTGCAAAACGTGCCACAACTAAACGTTCTCCGGCAAAACATGCAACAAGCAAAAAGCGTGTTACCAAGCGCACTGCAACAAAAAAACGCGCCGTAAAGCGCGCTCCATCGAGACGATAACCTAGTAAAAAGAAAGGCGCTCTAAAAATGGGCGCCTTTCTTTTTAATTAATCTTTTGTTTCAGTTTTACTATAATCAAATTTATCATACGCGGGCGGACCGTAAAGATTGTAAGCCTCTTCACTATCAAACCACTTATGCGCAGCATCTTTTAAATAGAGAATTGCTGCAAGCGCCTTATAATAATCCACATTAGATAGATAAGGATCAGGCCGACTGCCACGTAAATTTGGCTGTAAATGGGCTGCAATGGTTTTTGCCGCAGAACTATCATCAATTGATGAAGCAAGATCAGCCTCATATTCTGCAAACTTATGATACGTTTGTATTGAAGCTGATTTTAATACTTTATCAACTGAATGACTCTTTTGGCTGTACAAATAGTCAGAAATACAAGCTTGCACTATAGTATGATACGAGCACATATGTCCGCCAAGCTCATGCTCTAACGTAGCAAGAATACTATCGGCGGTGGCGGTTCTAAGCCATTCTGCATTTAAAGACAATTTATATATCAATTTATTTGCCACATGCCCTACACTCACTGAAGCTATTGCCGTTGGGTCTTTCTCCCTTTTAACAACTATTTTTTCCAGAATACCTCTTTTTTTACAAATCGCAGCTATTGCTTCTTTAACGTCATCACGCACATCTATCAAATAAATAAATTGAAGTGCTGATGAATCAATACGTAAAAACGCTTGCTTGTGAACTTCTATTGCGTGCTCTATAGCAACCCAATCTTGTGCAGTAAGTTGAAATTCTTTTGAAATTGCTTGATAGACAAGCGCTCTTTCTTGCTCTATATGTTCATGCAGAGCCTTTACCATTTCGCCTTTATTGTAATTATAACGATCTTTAAGATATACCGTCACAATAAATTTTTGTATATGGATAGGGCATGTTTTTAGATATACAAAAAGCTGGGTTGCATTATACGTTCTAATTGCTCTATTAATACCTAAGTGCTGCGCCAGTTGCTCAGTAGCTTTTGCGCAATAAGCAGGCTTTAAACAATCAACCGCTTGCGTAAATTGATCTACCGCTTCTGGTTTGAGCGTAGCTTGACTCAGTACAGAAGCTCTTTGGGATACAAAATGCTTATACTGTTTATTCAAGGCGATCGCAATAACCTCATGCGTTTCATCTTGCGCATCCCCTTTGAGAAGATAAGCAATTTGCTCAAGAGTAAACAACGTGATATTGCTCGCAAGCGCCTGTGCAAGAATGGTATGCGATTTGGCATCAGAAAGCTGCAGGGCTGTAACAATAACATCAACTGGATACTTTGTAATGCTCTGCGCCATACGTTGCGCTATAACCTGTTTATGTGCTTGCGTGCCATGTTGAAATACATCAAGCACTGCTTGCATATTGGTTATGTCAACTTTATCAATAGGTAGAGCATCACCCTCCTCCGCCAAGGCTCCGGCGGGCATGTCTGCTGATGTTTGATCTTGCGCAATGGCCAAACCAACGGCCAATGCACCAATTGGCAACGCATACTGAGTAGAAGATGAACTTTGAGATTCATTGTGCTCATAACTTTTACTGCCAAGCAGTAAACGCACGGGCGCTTGACTTTTTAGCTCTGCTAGCGGCTTTGCGCTGTGTTTTGCAACCACTGCAGTGCGCACTGGATGACCGCTTGAAAGCAACTGCTGTGTAGCTCGTCTCATCGCTTGTAGTGGCAAGCAAAAAGTTGCTAACGCTAAGAATAAAATTTTAAAATACATAATCATAATAACCCTCGTGTAGCCCGAATTGGTTTACAAAACTTGTAAACTGAGACGGGATTTAGCCCGAATTAATTTATGTAAATAAATTGAGACAGGTCCATTAGTTTTTCTTCTTCATTAAAACATCTAAAACCGGCTTATAGACTTTATAACTTTGCGCAGGTGTCATCTTACCTTCAAATGATTTAGGATTCTCTTGTGCAATGCGTGCAATAAGCGCTTCTAATTTAGCAATAAGTGCATCAAGCTTGCTTTGATCAAAATCGCCATAAGCACGAATTTCTGCCCCCTGCTCACGCAATGTATGCACCGTATCTGGAGTCATGACCACGCAGAATTCTTGCATATCTGAGTTATCAAAAGTCTCAGGTGCAGTTTTTAATGTGTTAACAATAGTTGCAACATTATCAGTTTCTTCACCGCTGATCTTAAGTTTTTTCTTCATACCACCAGGGAATGCCAAATATACATGCTCATTCAAATTCTCATGTGGTATAGTCAGTTGTAAAAGCACGCTTTTTGGCACAATTTCTTTAAATTCTTTTTCTAACTGCTTAAATTCAACATTATATTTACTAAAGAGCGCCTGATCACCAAATTTATCCAAAATGGTTTGAGTAGTTATTGCTGGATCCCCCACATTATGATTCTTTAAAAAATAGAATATTGAACAACTACCAGTATTAGTTAAGTTGCCAAAGAGTGCATAATTGGCAAACAGGAGATAAGGCCGCAGTTCATCTTGGCCATACTTTCGGCCTTTTGCAAGCAATTTTGTTTTGGTGCTTTGACCATAAGCTTGTAATACCGCATTGGAAAATTCAGTTTGTTCATCTGGAAACCGAGTAAAGAGATAATTGCCTACTTTTTGTTGGTATTTTTGCTCCCATAACTTGGTATAGAGTAATTCTAGCCAATATACCGGGCTACGTTGTGAATGATAAAAGACCGCTGATTTATCAGAAATTGCGTGCTCATGACTTAGTGCTTCTTGAAAGGCTTCTTTATATTTTGGATTAGTAAGCAGTTTGCTTACATATTCCCATGCTTTTCTGGTATTTTTTCTAAGATGTGCTACAGATTGACTATCAATTTTTTGCTCACCGATAAAATCATTTGTTTTCTTTTCTATTGCACGTAAAATTAGTTCTATATAGCCGTCACCCTTGAATTGCAGCCTAGTTAATATAAGATCTATATCGTACTTTTCAATATTATCTACAACAGCTTGGGCAATTTGCAATCTTCTATCTTGTTCCGAAATGCTTTCAAATAATCTTACAACATCCCCTGAACTATATCCTCCCATATTCCTTATTATTGCTGCAAAAAGAAGTTCATTCGCACGCCCACTTACTCTGTCTAAAAAATTAATTGCATCTTGTGCATTGTATTTTTCTATATTCTGTATAATTACTCCAAAAACAAGATCCCTTATCTGATTATTTTCATGTGTGCCACCGCGTTCAAACCTGTTTAAAACATGCCATAAAAGTTCGCTTTCATACATAAGAAAATCATCTTCAAAACGCAGCATAAGAGCATCTACTATCATTGCTCCATATTTTTTAGAAAGTTGCATACACCGTATTAAAACCCGTTGACCTATACGTACGTCTTCTACATATTTCTTAATTTCAGCACATATCGGTGGCACAATAGCCTGCAACACAAGCCCTGCACTTTCACCCGAAACGTCTAAAATTTGTTTTTGGTGAGCCATGCTCATCTTCTCAATAATCCCTTTATGGATCATCGCACTAACAAGATCTTTACGAGCAGCCTCGTTTGTACGTTTTAAAATTCTTAAAATAAATGCTAAAGATAATTGCTCGCTATTGTTTATAATAGCCGAACAAACAACGGCTCTATTTTCAGCGCTGATCGTAGAATTATAGTTATGTAAAAGAAATACAATTTCATCTATACGATAATGCATGATATCATTGGCAATAACTCGAATGAGTATACTTTGATATTTTTGATTTAAGACGCTTATAAGAAAAGCAAAATTACCCCGGTTATTTTTATAATGAGGGCTACCAAAAAATTTGCCATAAACGGTATTTCCTATAAGGCTGTCATAATGCTTTGCCAGTGCATACGCAAATAGTTCATGAGTTTCTTCTTGATTGTCGCGATACAAGAACCCAGTAATTTGATCGAATGAAAAACTCCTAATATTTTTAATGAGAGCATTTAATACTATGCGGTGCGGCCTGCCACTTGTTTTACGCAACATCTTAATGATGTCCCAATCTGAATAAGAAGTGATTTTTTTAGCTATCTTTTGAGCAAGCTCTCGCTTTTCATCTTCAGTTCCATTTTTGAATATTTCAAGAACAGCCGTTATATCAAATATATCGAGCGTATCAACAATTGATCTGCTTTCTTCTAAGGCATGCTCTTGCGCCATTGCCAAACCAACAGCAACCGCACCAATAGATGGTATGGCGTATGGATTAAATGCATGGGTGTGCGATTTATCTTGAGAGTGGCCTTGTTCATACTTATTGCTACCAGAGAGTGGGCGAATAGGAACTTGGCTTTTTATATCTATTGTTGGTTTTGCAAGATGCTTTGCTACCATTGGAGTGCGCACAGGCTTGCTTAAAAGCTGCTGTGTGGCACGCTTCATGGCATGGATAGGAGCAATACCACTAAATAGTGCTAAAAAAAGGGTAATTTGTTTGAATACGGTCATTATAACCTCCAGGTTAAACTGCTATATTATTATTTCTAATTGTAAATATTTATACGAAAAAGTCAAGTTTTATGAATTTGAACCTGACCAAACCTGCCTTTTTAGAAGAACGCCTTCCCCCCATATAGCATTGAGAAAAGTAAGAGAGAAAGAGAGTATGCTTGACCAGACCTCCCTTAGACGCATGAACTCACACATGATATACTGCCTATAGATCATTTGCTTCAAGGATTTTATGCACACTCATAACAAAATTGTTTCTTTTTTCTGCTTTCTCATTTTTTACTCTGCAGTATCCACTGCTATGCACACAACTACTTCACAAAAACACACGCATTTAAGCCGCGTACTATCTAAAGAACTTGATCATACCATGGCACAGTTATTTGGTGTTACCGAAAATACATCCCACGATATATGTTTAGAAGTGGCGTTATTGAAAGATTCTACGCTTACCCTTATTTTGCAAGAAGCTCAAAAAACAACATATACATATAATGCGCAATGCATAGAAGCTGCACGCAAAAGAACTCGCCGTCATCTTACCCATGCCATTGGCAACTTTGCACGCACCATCTATGTTGCGCATTATGCAAACCCCAATCATCACCAGTTGACAAGCACATCCATTGCAAATGCGCTTTGTATCAAGATACGAGCAGATGCATTAGTTGCCTATGAACTATCAACACTAAAATCACCGCTAGCAAGTTTTACGGGCCAAGCATTGCGCGAACGCATAGAAAATTTGCTTGACCCGTTTAAATACTAAACAGAATCTTTTTTCTGCTCTAACGTGTAATCCTTCACCTCTTGCGCTATTTCATACATGCGCTGCGTCATTGCCCGCAACTTCTCAGGTTTGCCAAGCAGATAAAACCGCATAGATACGTTTTCTGGCTTTGCAAGTTCAGGGTGCAAAAGCACGCGCGCTTGATGTGGCCAGAGCACATTTTGTGTTTCAGGATCCTCAAGCCAACCCAATGCTTCTGGATTTCTATGCGTGCGTATACCAAGCGGCTCTGATAAATAGCACCATTTTTTTGCCAGTTCCTCTTTGATGCTTAATTGCAGCAACCCAGCACTTGCAAGCGATTCCATTGCATTAAGTTCTGCACGATATTTTTCATATAATGCTTGCGCACCATATTCTTTAAACGTATCATGCATAAATGCATTATGCGCATCACCCTTAAAGCGTTTATCAAGCAACGCAGGAAATGAAGTAACTAACCGTGGATTTTTTACTAAATCCCATGCAACTTGGCCTGCAAGCAACAAGGCAACCAGCGGCCCGCCAGCATAACCGGCTATTGCTACATCAAGCGCCTGATAACCCCACGATGAAGGCCGTGTTACAAACTCAGCGCTTGAGTCTTTATAACCATCGCGCCACCAGCAATTTTGCCCAAAAAAACCAAGGTTGGTTGAAAGCAAATGCTTTTGCGCAGGCCCTTTATCAAAAAGTACTGTATATTCACCTGTTGGCATAGATCCGCACCCGGGTATGCGCTGCATCACTTGCTCATGCGGTGCTTTATCTATATTGGCATCATAATATGCATGCACATCGTGATATTCACCAAGATCGGCAACGGTTGAATCATCACGCAACTTTACAAAATGTTCACGCTTTTCTTGAGCGCGCAGCACTTCATCAAATATCGTGCGCAATACTATGCTTGCACCCTGACTGGTGCCATGCACCAAGGTAACGTTACCTGCTAAGCGCTGATCATGCTCCTCGATTGAAAGTTCTTGCACAAGCGCGGTGAGCCGATTACGAGATGTGGGTAAAAAGTTCCAAAAATGGGCAAACAACGTGCCATCCACACGATCAACATATTTGTGACTAAACTTAGCCTTTAACTGCGCAAGTGGTGCATACGTATAGTACCAATCTTGATCAAATTGGCGCTTGGTTACCGAATGTGTTAACGCCTCCATATCACGCTGATCACTCAGCACGGGAGCCAGCGTTTTTAAACTTAATGGCGTGCTTACGTCTACAAAACGCAGCTTTTTTTCATGCACATGATCATATACCGAGCCTGCAGTATACAAACCCGCGGTAGCAACAATGCATTTAGTAAGCGCAGGTTTGCTTTTTAGCGTTTCAAAAAATTGAGTACGAGCACCTTTCATAGCCAAAACAGATGGCATAAATAATGCACTTGCCAGCATACAAAATGCGGCAAAAAGAGTATTGGTATTCATAGAAGTACCTATATTAAAAAAATAAATAAAAATTAATAGCTTACATGCCTAAATGAGGCATTAAACAAAAAAATGACAAATTTAAAAAATGGAGCTTGTCTCTTATGAGACAACAATAATGGGTAAAATGACAGAAGAGACAAGAGAAATAGAAAGGATGCCAGAGTTGCTGGTTAATGGAAATTGCATGAGTGTATCATTAAGATACTGCAGAGTAAAAGTGGTCATAAAAAGCCCTTTCAGCTTTTTGTTAAATATAATTCACTTTCAGCTTAACTCATTCTCATAAAAATTACAAGAGGAATTTAATTGGCTATTTTGGACTTTCATAGACCATTAAAACCGCAAAAATTAAATCAAATTAATTTGCAGGCCATTCATAGATACCTTTTTGCCCAAATACTTCATTAATTTCTTCAATTAAACCTTGAGCATTTGCTTTAATAATCGTAATCACAGACTCAACATCACCGTCATTATAGGTAATTTCCCAACGTATAATGCCAGTTCGCTTATCAGCTGTCTCAAGATATTCATGCACTTTAATTTCTTGAATACCAAACTCTGTTTTAACCGCATTCATTTGCTTAAGCGTCTCAGCCCAATTAGTAGAAACTTCTCGCAAGTTAACCACTTTTTTAGCTGTTGGCGTAAAAAGAGTTTTTATCTCTTTAGAAAGATCAGCATCTTGTGGAGCTGTAAATACACGTAAAAACTCAATATACTTTTCACCAACTGATTTTTCTACAGCCATGTTATATCCTAAACAATTAAGAGAACTAACGCACATAATTAACATCATAACATACGTAAACATCACTGCAGCCCACTTGGCTGGTCTTGATTCATATCTTTTTCTACCATAGCAACATTCTCTTTAAGGCGCTCTTGCCATTGTTTATTAAATTCAGCATTATCAAGCTCTCGAGAAATACCTGTTGCAAACCCAGCTTGCAAGTTATCGCGTATTCTAGTGCGTATACGTTGCATTACCTCAAAAGAACTTGCGCAGTTTTCTTCTTTTTTAAGGCATTCCGCCAACACTTGCCACGCTTTTATATAGTCTTGCAGTAGCTGGTTACATTCATTATCAAAATTTCCCTGGCAGGTAGCTTGTTCAGATAACTCTATATTGTACTTTGAAAGCATAGGCATCTGAGAGGATTGGCCTTGAAGGGCATTGGTTATGGCAATGGCCACTACTAGGAATAATTTTTGCATATACAAAACCTTATATCAATCGAACAAAAATTAATAATACTAATTTGAGTATAACATGACCAGATCGATAATTTAAGAGCTTTTTGCTAGCATAGAGTCAAATTTTTTACTTATATCCTTTGAAAAGCTCTTGTGGCTCTTTTCCTATTAAAGCAAAAAGATGAGCCAAACTTGAAAGCGTTAAATTTGCTTCTCCTCTTTGTATTTTTGCAACATGCGTTGGGCTGGAATCTAAGCGACGGACCAACTCATTAAAGCCAATGTTGTTTTTCTCCATATAATCGGTTAAAGCATCTGAAATAAGATTTTGAATAAACCTCAAAATCGCAACTTCTCGTTTCGCTTGCCGCGTTATTTGAGCTATTTCTTTCTTATTAAGTCGCTTTTCTAAATATTTCTCAAAATTGGTTTTTTTCATTATCATTCTCCTCACACTTCTAGCAAACGATCTCTTGCTATCCGAATATCTCTTTCTTGACTACTTTTATCTCCTGCTGCAAGCACAATTATAATGCAGTTCCCTTGAAAGCCATAATACATTCTATAACCAAATTTATACTCTCTTAACTCAAAAAGACCTTGGCCTAACGCCTTACTATGCGGCAATCTTAATGTGTTACCTGCAAAACCAAGCATACGCAGCTCTTTCGAGATAGCTTTAAATTGCTCTTTAGTTAATTTATCAAGCCATTTTTCAATGGGGCTTTGACTACCAGGAGTCTCCCAAAATTTTACCTGCCATTTCTTCACTCTATACCTTCGCATCAAAGAATCTTATTACTACATTTTAATTTACTACATTTCAGTGGAGCACGTCAAGAGCTCTCACTAAACATCAGCAACTCATGCTAAATACTAAAGTAGCGAGTAATTCTTACCTGTTTAAATACTCATAGAAACCCTCCACCAAACAATGTTTTCTTATAGAAACAATTGTTTGCTCAAATGCGCTCTCTATGCTATACTTCAAACAAATAGGAGTCTTGTTTATGGCTCCTTTTTTTGCATTAAACCTTATTTTTGGATCCGACTTCGCTAAAGCTATGTCGTGATTCTAATTACGCCAAAGCTCCAGAGGAGCGACGGCAAATGGAGGATCTCATGAAAAATAAATCAATTTTAATGCTCTCTTTTTTAATACTCCCATTGTCCCAAAATGCTGCGTGCTCCCATGCAAAACAGAGTGTGGTGCGTATAACAAACCGCGAAGCATCACTCTTTGACCCAGAACGGTTAGGCCATTTTGTTGATGCATTGTTTGCATTTTATGAGCAAGATTATACAACACAACTTGAGATTAATGCTATTAAAGCAACCGCTCTTCATAATGCGCGTAAGCAATACCAATACATTCAAAGACAGGGGTGGAAAATATGCGTCTGGCCACAAGATCTGTTAGAAGATTATCTTGCCGATGCTCTAGCACAACATGCTCGCCAATGCTATGAGCACAAAATCAGGATGTATAAACCCTCTCATTATGTTGATAGAGCAGATGAGGTGGAAACAAGCTTTAAAGAGCAAGCTCGTGAAAAGATTAACTCGGGCAGGTATGGTTGCCTTCGTTTTTTTGTGGGTGAAAGCCTTGAAAAACAAATAGCGCCTTTTTGCACTATAGTTAAGTAAATATTGAAAACTAAATCTTAGTTTGGAGGATCTCATGAAAAACAAATCTATATTAATGCTTTCTTTATGTGTACTCACCTTTGCAACGCACAACATGCAGGCACGCGATAATAGTTGGTTTGAATACTTTGTAAGTATTTTTTGGAATACTAATAAAGATGCGGAACAGCCAAAACTAGAACCCAGCCTACGCCAAGGCGCCCAGCCTTCGCATAAAGCTACGGCGGATATAACCGGCGGTCAGGCCGGCCAACAAAATATGCCAAAGCCGTCGGCACCCCCGCTTGAACAACCGCAACAATACAATGCAAAAGCACCTACTGCTAAATCAGCGGGCATCACAAATGCTGAGTATAATACTGTGCGGTATCAGATTGAATCTATTATTGATGGGTTATTTGCGACAAAAGAACAAGAACATGCCACTCAGCTTGAAATTCAAGCGATAAAAGATAAAACGTTGCATTGTATTGGTGAGCGCATACGCAACATTGCCACGTTGCCAGAGTTTCGCCAGGCAGCAAATCACTATCTGACTGAATATCTTACAAAAACTATTGCTTATAATGCACGGCTTTTGTATCAACAAAAAGCAAATAAGCTTGCTGTGCAATTAGTACAGAGTCAGCCACTTGCCGAGCATTTAGAAAAAGAAATCAAAACACACGCACTCAAAGCAATCAACTTAAATGAGCCCGGTGTGCTTGCATTCTTTGTAGGCAAAGCCTTGGATGAACGCGTTGCAGCACAAATAAAACGGGACTTCGCTCCAATCCTTCGACAAGCTCAGGATGAGCGACAAGTAAATAAAGCAAGCAAACAGCCTCAATCAATCGTCCAACACCCTAAGCCTAGTGCGCCGCCGGCAGAGCATCATACAGCGATGCGCCCTGAAATCTATGAAGTGTATGTGCATTCAAATGCAGCACGGTATGAAGAATCTATAGCAAGAATACAACAAGGCAAAGCATTTCGTGATGAGCCTGAATGTGTTATGTGCTTTGAAGAATTTGGCGGCTCAAGAAAGCGCGTAACGCTTGTATGCGGGCATACTATATGCCCTGCGTGCTTGCAACTTCATTTGCAAAAAAATGATACGTGCCCAACTTGCGCTGAACCAATTGCGCCAGATGAGTTCCCGGCAGCATATTTACATAAATACAACAATTAACTTACATTAATGGGCGCATTTCAAGAACAATAAGTTACTGCGATGCGCCCATTAACCTTTTTACATTCTCGGCAATGCCCTCACGAAAATTCTCTTCACACTTACTGGGATCTAGCAAGTCTAATAGCTTAAAATAGTTAGTGGAATCCTTCATATTTGCATGTAATTCTGGATGCAATGGACTTAATAATAGAAGCGCCGTATTACGCACAACAACATCATCAACCACTTCTGATTCCATTTTTTTTGAGCTACACAAATACACGTCTTCTGGGTATACGTAGGTCATGAAGTACCGTATAAGCCCTACATTATTGTCACTTGGTTTTACAATGTTGCATAATGGGCTTATTCTTGCCACATCATCCCCCATTAGCTGTTCAAACAACGTAAATTTTAAACGCGCACCATGCTCCATCAATAGTTTAATAAGGTCTAAAAGCATTTCCTTCTCATGTTCAAAAACCATTTCCACCCCTTGGTAATGATCAACTGCATAGTGAAGCGGCGTTAAGCACTGCATAGAGGGCAAATTGGGCAAAGCATTATGGTCTAATAATAATTTAACCATAGCATAACGAGTCTTTATACAAGGAAACCCTAGCGCAGTTAACAATGCCGTTGCACCCTGTTCTGTATAACAATTAGGATTTGCGCGATGAAATAAAGCAAGCGTAGCATTATTTATTTCACCGTTTTTAAGCGCAGCTAATAATTGACGATCAACCATGCGATCGGTTGATCTTAAATGTGCCGACGGCGCAGCTGTTAATGATCGCACCAATGTACAAATATCTTCTCGCGTGCGAGGATCATGTATACTATCTATGCCAGCTATAACTTTATAATGAGTCAATGCAAAATCATCAAAAAATTGCCGGTGCTTGACAATATCTAGTCTATTAGCTTTTACAAGACGCTTACCTTCTTGATTATTTTTACTTTGCTGTGCAGTAAATCTTTGAATGACTTTTAAGTCTTTAAAAAACTGTTCATCAATAATTGTTTGCTCAGAATCTACAAAAAAACGCAACATGCCAATTATAATGTTAACGTTAAAGAGCACATAACAGAGAAGAACTCTCTTCCACACAGCACAACCTCCAGTCCGCTATGCTATTATTCAGTCACCGTAACCCTTTGCCCTGCACTATGGAGCATATGTAACGCAAAATCAGAAATTAAATAGCCGCCAATAAACATGCTTGTATACGGAGCATTGGCAATACTATCCCGCTTAAAAATCAAAGCCCACAGGGCAAGCGCACTAAAAAAAGGGCAATCAGCTACGGTTTTTAACACACTACTGCCAATGCGCGATAGTAACCCATCGTTATAAACTTTTACTGCAGATTCATAACCAAGTAGTCGTTCAATTTCTACCGATTGCCCTGGCTCAAGCTTTACCTGGCATATTTCCGTATCATCCGTATGCACATTAACAGTTACCGTTTCTTCTTGAGCATGCGCTAAGCACATAACGCATAAAAGTAATCCAAATAATTTTTTCATGGCCAACGCCCTTTCATTTTTAATTTTAATATACACACGTTCTTTTGATTGAGTATACTAAAGAGAAAAATTGAACACTAATGCCCCAAAAATAAAGGAAAGTATATGCCAGCACTGCTTATTGTGTGTAATTGGAAAATGTATTTTTTTTATAAACAAGCGCATACATGGCTAAGCACTCATCAATCAGATCTTGTTCAACTTACCAAGCAAACAAATAAACATGTGATATTGTGCCCCTCTTATGATGCTCTGGGCGAAATTGCAAAACTCCTCGATGCCAAAACAATTGCGCTCGGCGCGCAAGATTGTGCAGCACACATTAACGGCCCCTATACGGGTCAAGTAAGCGCACAATCGCTTAAAGAACTTGGTTGCTCATATGTTCTCATTGGACACAGTGAAACGCGTGGCGCTCATAAAGGAACCATAGAAGCTTCTGTACTTAAAGCAACGTGTGCTTTGGAACAAAACTTAACGCCCATTGTGTGCATTGGTGAATCAGAAGAAAAATATAAAGCAGGAACGTCCCTTAAATTTATTGAAGAGCAAGTGCGACCCATTCTTGAGCTTTCTAAAAGATATTCAGGCCAACAATTTATTATTGCCTATGAGCCTATTTGGTCGATCGGCACCAGCATAGTACCAAAAAACGCCTATATAGAAAGCGTGTTTACCTATATTATTAGCCGCGCCAAAAAGATAGGGTTGCAACGTGCACCTTTATTACTTTATGGTGGCAGTGTTGATGAAGTGAGTGCCCCTACACTCAAACAGGTTGTCCACTTGGGAGGATTTCTTATTGGCAAAGCAAGTACAGATTTTCAAAAATTAAAAAAGATTGTACAATTAGTATAAGTAACAATTATTTATATTCCCGCTCAAAACCCTTCGATACATTTTTCCTCCAGAAAAACACTCAAGGTGGGCGGTAAAAAAAATTTCTTAACTCATTTTGGAGACAGCATGTTAGTAGGTTTACTCAGCGCCCTTTTTATTATTATGTGCCTCTTTATGGTACTTCTCATCCTCATTCAACAAGGTAAAGGCAGCATGGGCCTTGGCGCTATGGGCGGCGGGTCTCAAATGCTTTTTGGTGGTTCAGGCGGCCAAGACATGTTCCAGAAAATAACCTGGTTCTTGGGCGCAGTATTTATTTTTGGCTCACTCGCTCTTTCTATTTTCATAACCAAAGAGCATAAAAAATCTCGCTACGTAAGCCATATGCAGCAGCCAGCGCAGCCTAGAATGCCTGTAGATATGCCTACCGCACAAGATCAAGCAGCTCAAGAAGCAGAGTAAGTCTGGCAGTTGCCGGGAATAAACCGCTCTCACTTTCTTCAGCTCCCAATACTCGCGCAAGTGGAGTGGGAATTGGCGAAAACAGGAAGATGAGTAGCAAAATATATGAGCACTTAAAAAAGGGTATAAACCATGATCCTACAAGTAATAGATTATGTAGGGGCACTAACGCTCGGATATTGCAATACGCTCGGCACCTTTGTTTTATTTCTCTATACCGCTTTATACACCTTACTTACTACCAAACTCAAACTTAAAAAAGTATTTGCTCAAATGGAGCACGTAGGGGTAAACTCCCTTGCCATTGTAATGCTCACGGGCCTTTTTACTGGTGCCGTTCTTGCTTTTCAAAGTTATATAGGCTTTAAACGCTTTGGCGCAGAAGGCTTTATTGGGCCGGTCGTAGCGCTCAGCTTAACGCGTGAATTAGGGCCTGTGCTCACTGGCCTTATGGTAACCGGCCGCGCAGGATCTGCAATGACAGCAGAAATTGGCACCATGCGTATTACCGAACAAATTGACGCACTTGAAACATTGCGCTTAAACGTGTTCCAATATCTTATTACGCCTCGTCTTATAGCATCAACTATCATTTTGCCTTTCCTTGCGCTATTTACTATGCTTCTTGGCATTATTGGTGGCTACATTATCAGCACTCAAGTGCTTGGGCTTAATGGCGTGCAATTTATCAAGGGCATTCAACGCTATGTTGAACTTTCTGATGTGACTAACGGCCTTATTAAATCAGCAGCATTTGGCCTTATTTTATCATGGGTAGGCTCATATAAAGGTTATTATGCACATGGTGGCGCACGCGGTGTGGGAATCTCTACCACGCAAAGCGTGGTGATAAGCTCCATTATGATATTGATCGCAAATTACTTTTTGACTGCCATACTCTTTTAGGTCAAGCTATGATACGTATTGAAAATTTACGCAAACGATTTGATGATGGCAGATGGATCACCAACGGCGTTAATTTAACTATCCCAGAAGGCAAAATGACGGTGATCATTGGTCTTTCTGGTGAAGGTAAATCAGTACTCCTTAAGCAAATCATTGGCCTCATTCGTCCCACGTCTGGCCATATTTATATTGATAATGTTGACGTGGCAACACTCCCGCAAAAAGATTTAGATATTGTCTATAAAGAATGCGGTTACGTGTTCCAATTTGCAGCGCTTCTTGATTCACTCAATATATTTGAAAACGTAGGCATTACATTGCTTGAAAAGGGTGAGCCAAAAGAAAAAGTATTGCCTATTGTGCAAGAAAAACTGGCGCTGGTAAATCTCTCGCAAGAAGTATTGTATAAATATCCTAATGAAATTTCAGGTGGTATGCGCAAGCGAGTAGGCCTTGCGCGCACGCTTATTACCAACCCCAAAATTATTCTCTATGACGAGCCCACCACGGGGCTAGATCCAATTACTGCACGCGTGATTCATGAACTTATGTTTGATATGCAGAAAAAGCTTGATCTTACTTCTGTGGTGATATCGCACGATGTAGAAATATTTAAATATGCAGATTACGTTGCATTACTCTTTCAAGGTAAAATTCGCTATGTTGGCGATGCCAAAACAATATGGGAAAGCGATAATCCCTATGTCTTTCAATTTATCCGTGGCCTTTCTGAAGGCCCTATGAAAACGGAAATTCCTCATACTTCTTTAAGAGAAGGCTAAGAGTAAAAAACCTCTAGAATAAAGGGTTTTCTACTTCTATATCATTGCTTTTATACGCCGCTTTTTGCTACTCTAAAGATAGAAGAAGGCCCGCCCAATGGGCCATTTAGGTAACACATAAAAAAGGAAGTACCATGAAAAATATTATTACCAAAGCGCTCACGCTTACATTAGCATTACTAACATTAAGCGATATACAAGCGGTAGAAACATTACGGCCAATAGACAAAGCCTTATTGAATGCTGCAAAAAATGATAAAACTGGCAAATTTGTAATCTTAGCTATTGAAGAAGGTGCTAACGTACATGCGCGTGATGAAGACGGCTACACAGCTATGCATTGGATCGCTAGAAATGCCGACATACCTACCTTACTGTATATGTTATCTAAAGTTGATCGAAAAACAGCTTTAAATGATAGAAAGAATAAATTGGGCTTAACACCATATGAATTGGCTAAGCTGAGTGGCAATACAAAGTTACTTAACCTAATTGAATTTTATACATTAGTTAAAATCCCTGCGCCAAGTTGTACATATGATAGGCAAACTGGTGTGGCAAGTTGTTTAGACCACTCAACTGGTGGATCTTACTTAACTATGGGTTAATTTAAATAAAAACGTAAAGGGTCGCCAAACGTGCGACTCTTTACGTAAATTATGAATATGAAGCAGTTTACTAACAAATTACTTATCATAGCTCTATGGTGCTCTGCAACATATCAAGCGCATGCCGAATACCAAAAACAACTAACGCCTCTTGAAGAACGCTTTTTACAAGCTGCCAAAAATGATAACATGCGTGAGCTTAAAGACGCTATTAAAGCCCGAGTTAATGTACTGGTGCGTGATGGCACGGGGTACCAAGCACTCCATTGGGCCGCTCGCAATGGCAATAATGATGCAATTACCTTACTTGTAGATGAAGGCGCCAACGCAGAAGACGCTGAAAATAGAGATCATTTAACGCCCGCGCAAGTAGCACACGACATGCACCATAGAGATACAGAAGCTATGCTCACTAAAATTGCAGACGATCAAGCTGCGCGCCGACGCGTGAAAACACAATATTATATACGCAGCACTGGCAGCATTAAAACAAACCCTCGTGAATAAATTCTCCACACAATCTTTTTGATAATGCTATACTGGCATTATTAAGGAGATAACATGGTGTGGTATATCATTTTTTTATGCATCGCAAGCAATGCACAGCAATGCATGGCAATGGAGCACTCTTGCTCGCACGATAAAGCCAACATTGCTCAAAAAGAGCATCAAGCTTGCGCCAATGCTCTGGCGCGCAAACCAAAACCAACTAGAACTTTGGCCAAACCAAAAAAACAGCCTTTTAATGCTTCAGAACAAGATCCCAAAATACGCGTGGTAATTGAAATTTCAAGTATAGCAGACTATCAAAAAGGAGAAGTTGCCAATACTACTGCAATCGATTTTTCAAGTAATAACCTTAGCGAGCTACCGCAGTTACATGGTTATACAAAGCTACAAGAAATTGACTGCTCTGGTAATGAATTCCGTATCGTGCCACCACCTTTGTTTCAATGCTTGGGGTTACAGCGAATTTTTTTACAGCATAATCTTATAGAAATCATTCCAAGTGCAATACATATGTTCGGTCACCTTACCGTGCTTAATCTTGCCCATAATTATCTGAGAGAGTTACCAAATGAGCTTAGTAGATTACAAAAACTAAGAGATTTGAATGTCTCGCACAATGCAATAACTTCAATTCCTGCCTCTATTGCCCGTCTTGCGCAACTATTTCATTTTAATATCAAAAATAATCAGCTTACTCAAACTCTGGTTGACGCACTTAAACAAAAAATGCCCAATACTACCATTACATGGTAACATACGTTACGTTCCGCTAAAAATTGTAAGAATGCGCTTAAAATGGTATAGTTATTCATTGCAGACGTACGTTCTTCCACAAAGGTGCATATGAATACGCAATTACCACAAAACGCTCTTATTGAAAAAATTAAAGATGAAAGCTATCGCTTTTCACAATTAAGCCAAGAAGTTGCCAAAAAAATTGTTGGGCAAACAGAAAGCATTAATTTTGTTATGATCGCCATTCTATGTAATGGCCATATTTTGCTTGAAGGTGTTCCTGGCGTTGCCAAAACAACAATGATCAAAGCAATCAATGAAGCGCTTGGCTTAACGTTCAAGCGCATTCAATTTACGCCTGATTTATTGCCAGCCGATCTTATAGGCACTTTAATCTATAACCAAAAAACACAAGAATTTGAAACAAAAAAAGGCCCCATTTTTGCCAATTTAATTTTGGCAGATGAAATTAACCGCGCTCCTGCAAAAGTGCAAGCAGCACTTCTTGAAGCAATGCAAGAACATCAAGTGACCATTGGTTCTAACACGTTTGCCCTTGATGAACCGTTTTTAGTATTTGCAACACAAAACCCTATTGAGCAAGAAGGCACGTATCAACTTCCCGAGGCGCAAGTTGACCGCTTTATGTTTAAACTCAATGTGGGCTATCCTACGTATGAACAAGAAAAGCAAATTATTAATGCTCATACTAATAAACAAGAAATCAAACAAGTACTTTCAAAACAAGATATATTTGAAGCACAAAAGTTAATTAATTCCATTTATATTGATGAAAAAATTGTAAACTACTTAGTAAATATTGTATTTGCAACTAGAATGCCAGCAGCCTACGGCTTGAAACAATTGGCGCCCTTGATACACTATGGAGTATCTCCACGCGCAACACTAGCTTTGCATCATGCCGCGCGTGCGCATGCATTTTTAAAACAACGGCATTTTGTAACACCAGACGATGTTAAATTAGTATGTCAGCCTATTTTACGTCATCGACTCATTCTGACTTACGAAGCCGAAGCGGAAGGCAAAACTTCAGATGATATTATTAAAACCATACTTACGACCATTCCTGCGCCGTAACAGTGGTAGTGTGAACTAAAAAAGGGAAGCTGGATGAAACATCCATTTTGGTTGATCAATAGTATTTTACTTATTACGCTCTTGCTTGGTGTAAGCTTGATGCTATTATTTCGTCCAAAAAAACTTGCACTTGAATCATTCGAACCAGAAAAAGAAGAAATAAAACTACCGCAACAAAGTTTACCTAAAATTGATCTTGCAAAGATTTATACTAACGACATTTTTAATACCTATAGCGCACCCACAACACCAACGGAACAACAAGCCGCTGAAATTCCTGCCGTGCCACAACCGCCACGCCCTGAGCCTATTAAACCTGCGGTTAAACCAACACCAAAATTACTCGAACCACTCAAAGTTACGCTTAAAGGGATCATGCTCACTGGCAATGATGCTACCAATATGGCAGTCATTGAAAATACACAAACAAAGCAATCAAAAAACTATCGCGTTGGTGATAAGATAGAAGACGCTCAACTCATACGCATTATGAAAAACAAAATAAGCATAGTACGCTCAAATGGCCAACAAGAAACGCTCTATGTTAATAAACGAGATGCACAGCTTGATCAATTAGTGCAGCCGCAGGGTGATTGGTCAACTATTATCGCCAAAGTGCAAGAAGGTGCCTATACGATTGATCCAAATGCATTCATTATCAAAGTGCGTAACTTGGCGCAATTTATAGACTTGCTTAATCTTACTACGGTGTATAAATCAGGCAAAAGCATTGGCGTACGCGTTGGCAAAGTGCAAAGCAATGGACTTGCAACAGCGCTTGGGCTCCAGATGGGTGACATTATCACGCAAGTAAATGAAATGCCTGCCGACACCACAGATAATCGTTATGCAATTTATCAAACACTCACCAAGTTAAAACTAGATGCTACCATTAAGTTGCACTTACAACGCAATGGCATTGATCAAACAATAAGTTATACACTTAAAGAAATGGACATTTTGGAAGAAGAGCCACAAAAATCTACTATGCAAGATGTGGTATATCCTGAAAAAACTATGGCTGATGTGCAAGCAGAGCGGCAACGCATTATGCGCGAACAATATCGCTTTGCGCCAACTGCTCAAGAACTAGACAGAGAAAAGAAACGTACTATGCTTGATACCGCCCCCCAATCAACGCCACGTAAGCGCAATGTACTCACCGAGTTGGTGGAATCACCACATTAAACGAATGAGCCAAACATGAGAACAGAGTTTACCGCTAAATTATACCATATCATACTATGCTCGCTTATTGCCCTCCCGTTGCATGCTGTCATAAAAGAAGAAGCCACCGCTGAACAAAAAGTTCCTTTAAAGCGTCAAGGCATCATGGCAAATATGGCTGATCAACAAGATGCAGATATTCCACTTGAAGGCCCTGGCCTTGCAACCATAGAAGAGCGCGGACCAGGGCAAGCAAATCGTGTGCAACAATCGGTAGAGGAATTTACCCAGCCACCTGTGCGGCCCGATACTGCCGTGGATGATGAACAGAATAAAGTAGAAGTAAATTTTGAAGAAACCGATTTATCAAATATCACCAGCTGGATCTCAAAATTATTTGGTGTTTCGTTTATATCAAACGATGCAATTAATCCACCACCAAAGACGGGTGGGCTTATTGGAAACAATAAATTAACCTTTAAATCTCACATACCTCTTACCAAGCGGCAAGTTTGGGATTTATTTGTTATCTTCTTGGACCTTTCTGGACTTGCAGTACGTTCATCTTCGATACGATCTAATTTTTATCAAGTAGCCCCCGTCTCGCGCCAGTCGCCAGACCCTATTACCAACCAACCATTGCCTTCATTTGTAAACGTCGATTGGCATGCATTGCCTGATAACGATCAGTATGTGCGTTATGTTTACTTTTTACAAAACATGCGCTTGCAAGCAATCATGGATGTGCTCAATGATTTAAAAAGCAAAAATGCGCAAATAGCTCAATTGCCCTATCTTGATGCATTTATGATCACGGATAAAGCGTATAATATTCGTACGCTTATGCAGGTAGTTGAAGAGCTTGATGGTGTAGCATTGCCTGAAGCAATGTCCGTTTTAAAACTAAAAAATGCTGATGCAGAAGAGGTGGGTCAACTTTACAAATCGCTCACATCTGGCGATCAGCAAGAGCGGCGAATTGCATCATTCTTGGGCCAACGTAACGTGCCTACTAAAAAGTATTTTCCTGAACATGTAAAAATAATTGTAGAAAAACGCACAAACTCCTTAATTATTTTAGGCGACCGTAAAAGTATTCGCAAAATAGAAAATTTTATTTCAAATTACGTTGATACAGAATTAAAACAACCCTATTCACCGCTCTATGTCTATGACTTGCAATATACTAATGCAAAAGATATGGCACAAATACTTGATGAAGTAGTAAACAGCTATAATAAAGATTCGGTGGCTCGTGAATATGGCAGCGTACGCCGGGGCGAAAAATATTTACAACCGATGGTGTTTGAGCCAGAGCAAGAAGGTAATCGCTTGCTCATTAAAGGTGAAAAGGAAGATTGGCTTATGGTGCGCCGTATCATAGAACAACTTGACGTACCGCAACCACAAATTGCTATTGAAGTGCTGGTGGTCAACGTAACAGGTGATGATAATAAAGAGCTTGGCGTACAAATCAGAAATAAAACACCCGAGCAAATTAACCCTAATATTGATTGGCAATCTTCTGGTTTGCCTGATGGCGTTGGCAACTTTAATCAACCAGTAGTGCGACCTGCAGGAAGCGTTAATCCTGGTAGCATTGCAGCAGACTTAATCACGCTTGCACAATCACAAACAGTAGGTTCAACACTTGTTTCTATTGGAACAGCCGCAACCGGTGGCGTGTGGGCATTATTAAAAATGCTTCAAACACACACGCGTACCGAAATTTTATCAAACCCTTACTTGGTAACTACCAATAATTACGAAGCACTCATTTCACTTGGTGAAACACGACGTGTAGTATCATCTACCGTTGTTTCTGGTAGCACGAGTGAAAGCTCGCAAACTGATAAAACAGCGGCACTCACCGTGCGCGTAAAACCACAAATTAATCGTGAAGGCATCATTAATCTTGATATATTCTTTGAACTAAGTGCATTTACCGCTGCTGCAAACAGCTCAGAAGCTGCAAACACTGTTGAACATAAATCGCGCACCAATGCCAACATTGCCGATGGTGAAGTGCTTGCCTTTGGTGGTTTTATGCGTAGTGAAGTGGATGAATCTGTTGCCAAAACGCCGTTGCTTGGTGATGTGCCCGTGCTTGGTTGGTTCTTTAAAAACAAAACCAAACGAAAAACAGTTAATAATGTTATGGTGTTTATTTCACCGCACATTATTGAGCCTCGTCTGCAAGGGGGTTTAAGCTCGTATTCAGAACATAAAGTAAATACGGCGCGAGAAACATTATGCTATGGTGAACGAGCAAACCAAAAGAGAGACCCTATCCATAGATGGTTCTTTAAAGATAACGTTCGCTTTGAACAAGATAAAATTGATAATTTTATTTTAGAAAAAGAAGAAGCTGGTATTATTTCTGCAAAAGAAATAATTGAGGCCGGCGAATCTGAGCCATTGCTCACCAATATTCCCGATGAAACGGCACCACCTTCTATTACACCTGATGCGCCAAGACCAGTACTTGCCCAGAATAAAGAACCGCGCACGCGTAAGCAAAAAAAGAAATCTATTTTTACTACGTTTGAACCAGATAAAACCACTAAACCTACGGGAGTAACTGCATGATCAAAGATCTCTTTATTCCCCAAAAAATAGATGGGTATTATATTTTATCCCAAGACATCCTTGGCGTAGTTATAAATAAAACGCACGTGCGTGCAGCGCTGGTTACTGCACAGGCAAAAACATTAACCATTAAAGATTTTTTTGAAGAACCGCTCAGTACAAACAATGAACTTTCTTATCAAGAACGCGTTGCTAATGCTCTTACTGCTCTACGTGCAAAAGTAGGTACAAACGTTACTATACGATCTTCGCTTTCAAGTGCTCAGGTCACCTTTAAACAATTAAAGCTGCCATTTGCTGATCCTGAAAAAATAAAAATGATCTTACCTTTTGAAATTGCACCCCAACTGCCTTTTGCAATCGAAAACGCCATTATTGATTTTATAGTAGTAAGCGTGGACGAAGAGCGCAAAGAAAGCACTGTCATGGTTGCAGCAATTTTAAAAGAACATGTAGCACAGCATATGGCGCTCTTTGCAGCAGCACAAATTGAACCAGATCAGATTACTATTGATCTTTTTGATCTTTATGGCTTATATCTTATGGTTCCTGCATATCGAGCACGCAAAGGCGTAACCGTTTTACTTGAACTACAAGCAAGCTCCACACGCCTGATGTACCTGATTGATAACAAACTTGAGCGTATCAGAACTATTGGCCAGGGCATTGCCCATCTTGCCAAAATTGTAGGGCAAGAATTAAATATTGAAAATGGCGATGCGCTAGAACAGGTTTTGCGCTTTGGCACCGGGTCTCATGCCCAAAGCAATTATACAACTGCCATGCATCAGGCTGTAGGTTCTTTATGGCAAGCAGTACAGTTTACGCTCAGCTCATTTGCCGATCAAACAGGCGCTGCACGACCTATTGACACCATTTTACTCGTGGGAGCGTTTGCAACTCTGCCCGGCATTGCAGAATATATCACCGAGCGTAGTGGCATACCCTGCATGCCATTTGACATACAACTGTTGTTTGAAAATCCACATATAATACAAGGCACAAAAGCAATAACGCCCGATCAAATTGCAAGCTTAAGCACAGCGCTGCCAAAACCAACCACTGAAAATTTGAACATGCTGCAAGGTGAATTTGCGCCGCAAACCACCAGTTTGTTTGCCAAACAAATAATTTTACTTGCGGCATTACTATTGCTTTTACTTGGCGGATTACTTGGCATTAGTATATGGCAAACAAGCGCATTACGCTCACAAGAACGCAGAGCAAGCAAAGAAGCTCTTATTTATTTGCAAGAACTGGCACTCGTCGACGAAGACGTAATGAATTTAACACAAGCAGTAGAAGATGCGAAACTGAAACTCAATAAGCAAGAAGATCAATGGTTCCCGTTTTCGCGCCAAGCACGTACCTCACCGCTTAATGTGTTGCAAGCTTTAAGTGCTGCTATGAATCGCGAAAGCCTTGGCCTGCTATTAAAGCGCCTCGTGATTGCCGAAGATCATGTGACAATTGAAGGTTCAGTAAAAAACTGGGAAGCTCTCACTACACTTCAAAACGAACTTGAAAAATCAAAATTATTTGCCTATATACCAAAAGAAGAATTTCAAGATTTTTCCACCTTTAATGTAAAATTGTTATTAAAAAAGAAAAAGGGCGCACTATGAAAATATTCGAGCCTTTAGAGCAGCGTATTGCGCAACTTGATGCCACCACGTTCCGTAATTATCTTATTGCTTTTTTTGCAGTAATTACGCTCATTATAGGGCTTATCTTATGGCGCTATTATGCTTCGGTACGGTCGCTCCATAAAAATATACGGCGCATTAATGAAGAGCGTGAAGAAGTAAAAGAAATAACCATACGCAGTGAACGGGTGAAAGGACAACAACGTGTTGTAGAGACTCTTATTAATAAAGATCCTAATTTCAAGATTCTTGGTTATTTTGATAGAGTGCTTGCACAGCATAACTTGATGAACAACCTAGTGCGCAGGCCTGATACACGACCAACTGACCTTGATACGGGGCATACTGAAGTTACACTCTTTGCAAGTTTAACTAACTTAAACATGGAATCTATTGCTAAACTTCTGGACACCTTAGAGCGTAATGAACGCATAAACACAAAAGAAATTGAAATAACCAAACCTCTTTCTGGGCGCACGGTTAACTTGAGCCTTACTATTGCAACGCTTGAGCCTGCAAGCCAAGCTGCCGCAGAAACTTCGGAGGAATAATACTATGAACTACATTTCACGCTTCTGTATACTGCTTTTTAGTTTCTTTTTTTTAGTACCGCGCACATGCGCAGTCGTCCAAGAAGATGCGACCAACACCACGGTAACTGATCGCGTTGCAAAGAAAGAAAAGGATCTTGATCTTAATGCGGAATTTATTCGCGTAAATTATACTGATAAACCGGTCTCAGAAGCAGTTAATGAAGTGGCAGCTCTTCTTGGTATTAATATTATGATGCCGCAAGATGGCAAGGGGCTTGATAAAATATTTTATGAATCAAAACTAACGTATCACTTGCCTGAAAAGATCTCGCTTAAAGAACTCTGGGAATTATTGCTCGTCTCGCTCCATACCTTAGGTTATATGACACACCAACAAGGCGATTTGCTTGCAATAACTCTGTATCCTAATGCAAAAGACGCTGCGCGTCAGCCGCTCACACTTTATCATGATGTGCCGCCAAGCGATTTGCCTAATACTAATCAGATTATTAGATATATTTACCATTTGCGCAATCTAAGTTTGGATATCAGCAAAGATGGTATTAAAAACATTCTTGAAGGCGTGCTTTCAAAAAACCCTAGCTATCAATTTCTTACGCAAACTAATGCGATTGTGATCACCGATCGTGCTGCTAATATTAAAAATGCTATGACTATTATTGCAGAACTTGATGAAGGTGGCTTACGTGATGCGATTGAAGTAATCCCACTCTATTATACGTCTGCAGCATTAGTAGATGATTTATTTAACAAACAATTATTTCTTGATCAATCAAAAAAAGGTGCAAGTTCAAAACCAGAGGAAAAACAAATACCTTATTTTCCTCAAAACACTAAAGTTGCCAAACTAGAACGAAGCAACTCTATTGTTATCATGGGCACCACGCGCTCAATTGATATTGTAAAAGACTTTATTGTTAAATACATTGACCGACCGCTTGAAACTGGTGATTCAATGCTCCATGTCTATGATTTACAATATTTACGAGCAACAGATTTTGCAAAAGTATTACAAAATATTGTTAAAGGCAGCCAAAAACAACAAACAAAAACAGCAGAAGCGCAAGGGCCACAACAATATTTTGAAGATGTGGTAATTATTGCAGAAATTTCTACCAAGGAAGCAGCGCTTACGCCTGAAACGCAAATTACACAAGTTATTAAAGATGCAGCATCTAGCCAAAAAGATGCCACCATTCAAATTGGTGGTAATAGACTTATTATTGCTGCTCGCAAAAATGACTGGGTGCGTATCAAGAAATTAATTGATGAACTTGATAAACCGCAATTGCAAGTGGCTATAGAAGTTCTTATTCTTGATTTAACCGTGGACCACACTATGTTTTTGGGAGGTCAAACGCGTAATAAATCAGGATTTAATAACAGTACGTCAGAAGCTATTAACTGGCAATCTGCGCAACTTGCTCAACCAGTTCTTAAACGCGATGCTAATGGCAACTTGCTTCCTGATGCTCTTATGGCAAATTTATTACAACTGGTTTCCACCACCACCGGATCGGCGATTAATATTGCATCCAACTCAGAGCCTGGCTCGTTTATTATATCATTTAAAGATAAAGATAATCTTGGCGTATGGAGCATTCTCCAAATGTTAAACACGTTCTTTAAGACTAACATTCTTGCGCAGCCATTTTTAGTACTGCAAAATCACAAGCCTGGCTGGGTGTTTACGCAAGAAAATAGATATTTGCAATCAGAAACACAAGGTGGTACTGGTCAGATTGCTCGTGTAAACTTTGAAGACGTGAGTGCTGGTATTACGCTTGATGTGTTACCACATATTAGTGAAACTGGCAACGTGAATATGCAAATTATTATTCAAATAGGTAGATTCCTTACCGCAGCCGGTACCAATAGCCCAAATAACCGCTCAGATCGCGTGATAAGAACTAATGCCAACGTGGGCAATGGTGAAGTGCTCGTGCTTGGCGGCCTTACGCGTGATGAAGAAGATGTAACTATTACCGAATCACCACTTTTAGGGCAAGTACCCGTGCTTGGATGGTTCTTTAAATCAAAGCGTAAACAAAAAGTTAAAAACCATCTTATGGTGTTAATTAGCCCTACCATTGTAAAACCATACGTAGAAGGCGGCATGGACGTATTTACTGCGGGTAAAATGAGTGACGCGCGCGACTCTATTACCGAAGATCTGGCCTTTATCAATAAACGCGATCCTATTACACGATGGTTCTTTAAACCAAATCTTGATTGCCCGTATCAGGGTCTTGATGATTATCTTGATCAATCATATTATGATGAAGATGTAACGCCAGAAACAGAACTGGGTGCAAGCGCGTTAGAAGCGCCATCCAAAATTCTTAAATCAGTAGCAGAACGCTCAAGAACAATTGATTTTGATGCGCCAAATAGTGCACCGCTTGCAACAAACAGCGTGGCCAAACCGGTAACTCAAGCACAACCTAGAGAGAATCAACTTAAACAATTGATGCAAAACGAAGATAATCCATTACTCGTCAAGCAACGTAAAGACCAAGCGGTCCTCAATACGTAAGAGTTGATTATATTTAGAAAGTCGTTCGCCCCGAGAGCAACCACCAGATTTAAACTGGCCCGCGCTCGTGCCCACTGAAAGGTCTGCGATAAACGTGTCTTCCGTTTCGCCAGAACGATGCGATACTATGGTACCCATACCATATTGTTGGCATAAGCCAATCGATTGGATTGCTTCGGTAACAGTGCCTATTTGATTTGGTTTAATAATTGCAGCGTTGGCAAGTTGCAATTCAATGCCCTCTGCAATACGCTCTGGATCAGTTGCAAATAGATCATCACCAACAATTTGAATTTTTTCGCCAAGACGTGCGGTCATGCGCTGCCACCCTTCTTTATCATGAAAGGCAAGACCATCTTCTATAGAATAGATTGGATAATTTTTAAGAAGCTTTGCATAAATATCTATCATTTGATCAGCAGTATATTTTTTATCGCCCCATTGATATTTTTCAGACTTTGCATCATAGAGCGTTGTTGCAGCAACATCAAGTGCTATATGGAACTCATCTTCTGCATCAAGCGCAACTATTGCTTCCATGAGATAATCAAGAGCTTCTCGGGGATCTTGCACTATTGGACAAAAGCCGCCTTCATCACCAACCAAGAGGCGCTGACCATGTGCTTCCATAACTTCTTTGAGCATATAAAAAAGCGTTACAGTAAAATCCATGCCTTGGCGCAAACTTTTGGCACCCACGGGCATCACCAATATTTCTTGCAACGATAATCCATTATCGGCATGCAAGCCACCATTAATAAGATTAAATAAAGGATAGGGAACAGATACGGTGCTTGCTTCACTTAGTGTTGCAATCATTTCATAAAGATCAACGCCAGCAACATGAGCTTGCGCTCGACACACCGCATAACTTACCGCAAGCAGCGTATTGGCACCAAGCTTTTCTTTATGCTCAGTGCCATCAAGTTCAATAAGACGCAAATCAGATTGCACTACGTTGGGTTCAGTTTCAAGAATTTCTGGTGCGATCGTGCGTTCAATAACATCAATGGCTTTGTGCACACTGAGCCCGAGTAAGCGATCACCACCGTCACGTAATTCTTTCGCTTCATAATCACCGCGAGAGATTCCGCTTGCAGCTGACCCTAATGCAACAAAATCATCTTCTAGCGTTATTTCACATTCAATGGTAGGTAAACCACGCGAATCAAAAATTTCGCGCCCTACAACCTTTTTAATCTTCATTAGTACTGCTCCCTTTTCTTACTTTTCTAAAACCTTTAATCCATATTCACGTAGCTGCTTAGGATCGGCTTGGCTTGGAGCTTCCATCATCGCTTCTATGCCACGCTGTGTTTTAGGAAACGCAATGACTTCACGGATGGACTTACTCCCTGTTAATAACATTAATACACGATCAAGGCCAAAAGCAATACCCCCGAGCGGAGGAAAGCCCAACTCCTGAGATTCCAACAAGAAGCCAAACTTATTTTGCACTTCTTCATTTGAAAGACCCAAGAAATCAAATACTTTTTGTTGCATGTCGCGGTGATAAATACGAATCGAACCACCACCAAGCTCCACGCCGTTAAGCACTAAGTCATAAGCGCGCGCTTTCATGTCAGCAGGTTGTTGTGACTCCCAACCTTGTTGCGGCGCAGTAAACGGATGATGCACTGCAGACCAACTCTTGGTATCTTCGTTGTATTCTAAAAGTGGAAAATCTGTAACCCACAAGAAGTTAAACTGATCTTCAGGAATCATGTTTAGTTCTTTTGCAATATCAATGCGTAGTCTGCCAAGCAAAGTCCATGCAGCAGCATAAGGGCCTGCAATAACAAAAAGCGTATCTCCAACGGCAAGCGTGGGGATATTTTTTTGTAACCGAACAAAAAAGTCTGTTGGTAAAAATTTAGATACGGGCGAATCAACTTGGCCATTTTCTTGCACACGCATCCACAATAAACCTTTTGCACCAAATTGTTGCGCCTTATCAACCCAACTATCAAGTTCTGAGCGCGTAAATTTGTGCGCTGGCACATGCACACAGCCCACTTTGCCACCGGCATCGAGCACCGCACGCATAAATTTTAATTCTGTACCTTCAAACGCCGATGAAATATCTTTTAAGCGTAAATCAAAACGCGTATCCGGTTTGTCAGAACCATAATCTGCAAGCGCTTGATCAAACGTCATACGTGGCACTGCAACAGGAAACTGCTTATTCAGCACTTTTTTAAAGACGTACGTATATAAACCTTCAACAAGTTTTTGAATGTCAGATTCATCAACAAATGCCATTTCCATATCAAGCTGTGTAAACTCTGGCTGACGATCAGCACGCGTATCTTCGTCGCGGAAACAACGCGCAATCTGGAAATATTTATCAAGGCCAGCTGCCATTAACAACTGCTTATAAAGCTGAGGCGATTGCGGCAATGCATATACGTGCCCCGCTTTAATGCGAGAAGGCACCAAGAATTCACGCGCACCTTCTGGCGTATTTTTGGTAAGTATGGGTGTTTCAATTTCATAAAAGCCTTGCTCATGCAAATATTCGCGCATAGCAAAACAAATTTTATCTCGCAAGATAAGCTTTTCTAGCATTTCAGGTCGGCGCAAATCAAGGTATCTATACTTAAGACGCACTTCTTCATCAACCGTTGCTGCTTCACTGAGCATAAATGGCAATGTTTTTGCTGTATTTAAAACTTTTAATTTAGTAACTTGCAGCTCAAAGGCACCGGTAGGCAAATCTGCATTAACTGTTTCTGGGCTGCGTTTCACTACTTTGCCCTCTACTTCAATCACATACTCAGAACGTAACGTATGAGCCAAGTCATGTGCTTCTTTAGAAATATCAGGATTAAACACAAGCTGCATGATACCCGCGCGGTCACGAATATCAATAAAAATAAGACCGCCATGGTCTCGGCGTTTATTCACCCAACCGGCAAGTTGAATGGTTTTGCCAAGATCACCAGCTGACACGTTACCACAATACATTGTTCTATAAAGAGCCATACAAGTTCCTTGTTCACACGAATACGAGCTGTGCTTGCGCGTTTTTAGAATATTAAGCACAAGCGTTTTAAGTCACCCGTCTAGTGTAGCACAGAGAGCCTAAAAGCTCTAGATTAAAATGGAGGAATGCCCGCGAATGGGTTTTTTTTATCAAGTACATTTTGCACTATCATGGTGCATGTGGGCTTATGACGCTCAATAAGCCCTTCTGGAATTAGTGCATCAACCAAGCTTTGAAGCTGCTGTATTTGGTCTGCTGGCGCATTCTGTTTTTTAAAGAAATTTAAGGTGTTAAGTGCCCCAGTATAAGCCGTATAACTTGCAGCCATTTCTCTCCAATTAAGCAATTGTTGTGCGCGCTCAAGGCGATAGCCTGCAATTTCCGCAGCTGTTTTACCGTCTGTTGATTGGCCATACGTAGGTAATGCAAGCCCACTTAACAGATTCTTTAACGGGAAAAATCCCTTTTCAGGGTCTTTTACATAATGACTTTGCAATACTATCCAGTGAAAAAATGTTCTCTTAAGAAATGTATGAGTTGAGTCTATTTGCGCTCCAGTCAATAAAGCAGTGGCCACCAAATCAGATGAAAAAACTTCTTGAAGAATTGCTTCAAGCGGATACACCCCGCCTGTTCCTTGAATATTTTCGCTACTATTAAGCTCGGCTCCCTTTTCTACAAAAGGCCAAAGGCCCGTTATATCACCAGTTTGTGCAGCATGTTCCCATGCTTGATTAAAAGTTATTTGTTTAACTGCTGGCTGATTTGACGCACTATCCATGCCGCATGCAAAAGGCATCATGCCTAAAGAATAAGTTAGCACAGTTACTTGTAATGTTTTATTCATAATCTATCTGCTTTGTTTTTAGTTGAACCATCACACAAATCGTGCTTAGTTTAGCACAAGGATAAATAGTTGATAGCAAAAAATAACCCTTAAGTATGTTACGTACTTAAGGGCTCATAACCAATTTGCTAACGAAAATTACTGGCCGAGTGCTTTTCTTAAAGCCTCAAGCCCGGCTTGCTTTTGATACCTTTGCGCCATTTCATAAATTGTTTGACCATCAGCATCACGAACATTTGGATCAGCACCAGCTTCTATTAGCGCTTCAATTTCACTTGCATTTTCATTATACACCGCTTGGAATAATGGTGTTTGTTTAAGCGCATTTTGCATATCAACTGGCGTACCAGATTGGGCAAGGAATCTAATAATATCGCCGTTGCGTTCAGTAAGAACCGCCAAGTGCATTAACGTTGAACCATCATCAAATACTACTGCGGCGTCAGCGCCGGCATCAACAAGCTCTTTAATAATACTTACATCGCTACCAGTCCCATTTGAGACAGGAAATGATAGTGGCGTAATAAAACCTATTTGCGGCCCTTCAGGTTGTGTGGTATAAGGCACTTCATAGCGCTTATTTACATCAGCACCCTGCTCTATAAGATCACGCACTGTTGATAAAGAGGCCTTATCTTTTAACGCAACACGCAACTCCTCATCTAATTGATCTTGCGTTTTTTCTTCTGGTTCCATGCATCCTGCAAGAAAAATACCGCCAATCAACGTTAAAAAAACAATACTTTTTTTCATAAGTACTCCTTGGGATTGTTACATGATCTCTCATGAGAATCATCTCATATCTAGAAGATACTTAAATTGGAAATGAAAATGCTAGAGTTTATGCACTTCTTTATTGAACTCAAAACTTAAAGGGGTCATTGCCAAGTATCATATTCTTAATAAGGCGTGTGCAATCTGGCATAGTGCGCTCAATAAATCATTTGGCTCCAAAGCCTCAATCATTTTTTATGCATCTTTAATTTCCCCCAGTTTTTAGTACGCTACCCCATTTGCTAAATCACGTAACTCTTGGCACCTTTAAATTACACAGGAGACATTATGAAATCAATAACTTTAATCTTCCCTCATCAACTTTTTACTGATCATCCCGCTTTAGCCGCTGATCGGCCTGTCTATCTGGTTGAACTTGCATATTTCTTTACGCGCTACAAATTTCATAAACATAAACTTATTCTGCACCGTGCGAGCATGCAAGATTACGCGCAAAGCCTTCAAAGGCAAGGTTATAACGTTACCTATTTTGAATATAACGACGCGCCTACTATCACCTCTTTAATAAACAAGCTCTCTAAAAACAATATAAGGGAACTACATTATACCGAACTTATTGAAACTGAATTAATAGATGAATTACTTATAACCGCCAGCAAACAAGATCTTGAACTTTTTGCATATGAGTCACCTTACTTTATGTCAGACAGAAAGCTTCTTGAAGAGTTTTTTAAACCTCAAAAGAAACAATATCTCATGGCATCTTTTTATCGCAAGCAACGTATTTCCTTAGACATCTTAGTGACCAAGGCAGGTAAACCTATAGGAGGATCATGGAGTTATGACGCGCTTAATCGAGAGCGACTCAAAAATAATGTAGCGGCCCCCCGCGTGCCCCGAATAACCAAAACAGAATTTGTTAAAAATGCAATCACCTGGGTAGATTTAAAATTTGCTGATAATCCGGGAAAGAGTGCAACCTTTTTGTATCCGACAAATCATAAGCAGGCGCAAGCTTGGCTTAAAAACTTTATCGAAAAAAGATTCGCCTTATTTGGACCTTACCAAGACGCGATAGATAAAGAAAACTCTGTGTTATTTCATTCAGTACTTACGCCGATTTTAAACATTGGCCTTCTTACACCCCGTCACATTATTGATACTGCACTTGCCTATACATATAAGCACAAGGTGCCCCTACAAAGTACAGAGGGCTTTATCCGCCAAATTATTGGCTGGCGGGAATACATGTATGGCATGTACTTGTTCCACGGCAAAAAGCAAAAGAAAAGTAATTTCTTTAAACACACGCGCTCTATCCCTAAATCTTTCTGGAACGGCGCAACCGGCATTATGCCGCTCGACCAGACCATTCAAAAAGTAGTTGCCGATTCATATGCTCATCATATAGAGCGCCTTATGGTTTTAGGCAACTTTATGCTTTTATGCCAGTTTAACCCACAGCAAGTCTATGACTGGTTTATGGAACTTTTTGTCGACGCATATGATTGGGTGATGACACCAAATGTATTTGGAATGAGTCAATATGCAGACGGTGGCCTTATTGCTACAAAACCATATATTTGTGGCTCAAACTATATACTTAAGATGAGCAATTACCAAAAAGGCGCGTGGTGTAAACAATGGGATGCTCTTTTTTGGCACTTTATTGATACCAATATCAAAACGTTTTCATCTAATTCACGCTGCGCATTCATGGTACGTTCCTTAGAACGCATGAATACGAAAAAGCGTCAGGAGCATACTGCATGCGCCCGACGCTTTTTAAAATTAATAACTAAGCAGTAGCGGCTTGAGTCTAGAAACCGCCCGTTGCATTAACATGTTTGCGCGGTCAAGATGAACCGGATTCTAAGAAATTAGAATTTAGCTTCCATACCAATGTTAATAGTCCATGCAACATCAGTGCCAAGAAGTGGCAATAAATCTAAATCAAAGCCTGTTTTATCAGCACGATCAAGAATGCGTTGTTGCTCAGCATTCAATGGTTTACCTCTAATGTCTTTGTAATGCCCACCCGGTATAAATACAGAACCCACTGCAAACATAGAAAAGTCTTTAAACAATGCCGTATCAACAAAACAGTTCACTTCAGTGCCAAGATATGCACGCGCAAATCTCGTGGGCGAAGACTGCCCTGTCACACGATCAAACGCCTTAGTGCGGTGTTGCTGCCAATAACCAAGAAGATTTGGTTTTACTTGAAAATACCTGCCACCACAACACGGCTTCCAATCAAGGCCAGTACCAACATATGCTATGTTAGTAAAGTTAGACGTTTGTGATGGTATCGTATCATTAGTCACACCAGGTCGTGGAGTGGAAAGTGGTCGCGGCAAACGGCCTGCTCCACCAAGCAAGAATACGCTTTTCACGCGATTACCGGTATAAATTTCTTGTAAACCAATGAATCCTTTATAATTACCATCTTTACGACTATCGTTTGGATCTTCTAAATCCTTGTTTGGATCTTCATCGCCAGATGCAATACCCGTTTCTACTGCAAGCTTAAGATCGTCACACGATTCAAACGTATATGCAGCATCAATTACAAACATCCAACCATCAAACTTATTGCGATAGTCATTACGGAATCTATCCAAATCATTATAAAGCTGTGGCGTGGTGCCAGGAATTGGCAAACCGTTATTTGCTAATGCTATTTGCACGTCTTCAATTGCTTTTTGATTTGGCGAATTTGGTACAAAAATTGCTTTAGTGGTTCTAGCGCCAGAACGCGGGTCTTCATTCACCACGCGGCTATTAACCTCAAACACGCCGCCATTAATAATTGCGGTAGTCGGCACACCACTTATGATCACACTATCAGCAGCACCCGCATTGGTATTTTGTAGTTGCACTCTATTGCGATCCCACCCACGCACGTGCTGAGAGCCAGCGTTAAACGCACCATCAAAGCCCCATTCAAAATTACCAAAAGCAAATTCCCCTGCACACCCAAACGTTGCAAGCTTGGCAGAAGAATCGCCTATAAACTCAAGGCGAAGTTCTGGGCTATTGTTATACATTACATACGGTTCATATGAAATAGTTATATCATCATTATCAATTGGCACCCATTTCAAGCGACCTGCAATCACGTAATCAACGCGGCCTGGTCCACGTTCTGGGTTCAAGCGATGCCCTAGCTCTTGTGCACGAATTTTGGCAGTTGTAGTACGAAACGAATCCATTTGATCTTGTAAAATAGCACCATACAAGTCATACGCTAATATATCTTCTACAAATTCACCAGAAAAGTTATATCCATAGGCAAACTGATCAATGGTATTATCTGAGAAAAAGCCAAGCACGCCTTGGTTAACCGCATATGCAGCACCCAATGAAATACCCCGACCCAATTGGAACGGGAATGATCCTAACGTAAACGTATGTTGATTTCTAAATGAAAGACCCAACGCGTCATTAATATTAAAGCGCACCCAAACTTCACGAATCCACGGGAATTGCCGAGCGAGCGTATGATTATGCGGGCCTGTTAAACTATTTACTATTTTTACTTCATCATTGCTGGTGCCTAACGTACCTTGCGCATTACCCCATAACGCTTTAGAACGCCATGTCATAAAAAATTCTAAAGCTTCGTGCCCATAGCATGCTTTGCCATATTCAAGCGCAAAGTTAATATCTAATGTTGAGCGCGAGAAAAAAACACGATCTGCTCGAACATTATTGTTAAGCAAATTAATGTTTTTACCAAAAAATGATTCTGGTTTAAATTTTATTTTTACAAAGCCGCGCATATTGCCAAGATCAAAACTCAATTGCTCGCGCGTATAATCAGCATCAGGAACATCTACAGAAGGATTTGTCGCTTGAATAGAAATTTCGCGCGTATATAAATCAGACGTTCCTGGTATTTCCAGTAAATCTGATTCCATAGCAACTTGTTTTTGGCCACCCAATTCAATTGAAGGTTCACCGGCAATCGCTATTCCTGCTGTACACGCAAGAATAATCAATAGCCTAATTTTGGAAAACATGAAGTCTCCTCTCTTAACGAAAAATAAATATCAATTTTTTAAACAACTCTGCTGCATGCTACACTCGTTTTTTGAAAGGAAATTGGTGAGATGATAAAGGTTAGACAAGCTTTGAATCTACTAGTACTGCAATATTTGTCAACAAAAGCTAAAGTAAAAGTTATTATTTTTTTGTATTATGTGCAACAATACCATGTTAAACTAAAGAAATTACACAAAATCATTCGCTCAAAACCCTTGATATGTTCACTTTGTAAAACATTCAAGGAGAGCGCTTTTAAATGCTTTTTAATCAGGAAAACCTTTATGACAACTTCATCACAAAAACGCCTCGTGCTTGGTGCACATATATCTGGCGCTGGCCATCTTTCATATGCCTTGGATCGTGCAGAATCAATTGGCTGCACCACTATGCAAATATTTAGCAAAAGCAATAGGCAATGGTATGCAAAGCAAATTGAACAGGCTGATGCACAACAATTTATAGAACGCAGCAAAAATTCACCCGTACGCCCTGTTGCCGTACATGCAAGTTATATTATTAATATAGGAGCAGAAAATCCCGAAATTGAACAAAAATCAATTGCCGCCCTCAAAGAAGAAGTTGCGCGTTGCGAGCAACTTACTATCCCCTATTTAGTATTACATCCTGGCTCTGCGGGCAGCCAAACCGAAACGCAATGCTTAGAGCGTATTGCCAAAAATCTTTCAAATGTGCTAGAAATAAGCGGATCAACAATAATCTGCCTTGAAAATATGGCAGGCCAAGGAACAATTGTAGGCCACACCTTTGAACAACTTAAATTTATACGCGATAGTGTGCCACAAAAAAACCGTATTGGCTTTTGTTTTGACACGTGCCACGCCTTTGCAGCAGGTTACGATTTGCGCACTTCAGAAACTTACCAAGCTACCATGCAACGATTTGATGCCATTTTAAGACTGGACAATCTTAAAATCATGCATTTAAATGACTCCAAAAAAGGCCTTGGTTCGCGTGTGGACCGCCATGAAAACATTGGCAAGGGGTTGCTTGGCCTAGAAGCTTTTCGCTGCATTATGAATGATCCTCGCCTTTTTGATGTTGCAAAGATACTGGAGATTCCCGATGACAACTTGCCTGGCTATGCTGCAAATATGGCGGTGCTTAAGGAATTATTAACGGACGAGACTAAAAAATTCCTACATATATAAATTTTTATGAAGAAAAAAGCTCATGCCGAGTGTTCTACAAAGCCCCTTTAGGGCCAAGCAGAATGTATCGAGGCACAGCCGAAGTTTTTTAGAATCACTTGGGGTGAGCGGAGAATCAATAGGTATCAGGAGATACGAGTGGTGAAGTAATAGCCTCGCCTTTGTAGCTAAGAAGGAATTGTAGTATTTCCTCAAGAACGTAAGCTATTACTTCCCCCCATATAAAGCAGCGCTTCTAACCATACCATCAAGAACTCATCACAGGAGATGGATATGCGGCATATTTAAGAATTATGCCAAGGAGCTCTATCAATGTTGCGCAAATTAGAATAAAAGACAACAAAATTTTTTTCATTAAAATCGCAACAACGCACAAAGCCCTAAATAAAGGCGTTTTCTTTATTGTAACGCTGCTTTCAACAAAAAACAACAAAAAAGCAACAAAATAATGGTTTTGAGGCTATAATTGTGCAAGAATGCAAGATTTGGTCAGTTGCGCAGCAAAATGGCATACCACATTGCCAGGAATAAAGTGCCCAGCGCAACAATACCCCCCCATGGCAGTATATGTAAGAATACAAGGGCTGATGCGGCACACAGCACTACCGAGAGCAATGCAACATAGATAAGAATTTGAATCTTAGTCCATTTTTTTTGTTGTAAGTAGATAGAAAAGTGATCAGGGCTCCCATTATAAAAAGGAATTCCCTTATAGGTGCGCACCACAATAAGCGTGCCTACCTCCAAAAGTGGAATAGCAAGTATAATAAGTGGGGTTAAAAAACCATAGGGCCCATAGGTGCCCCAGTTAAACAGGAAAGGGATGACCGATAAAAAGCCGCCAATCACCAAAGAACCAGTATCTCCCAAATAAATCTGTGCTTTTGGCCTATTATACCAAAGAAAAGCAAGCAGCGATCCCAAAAAAGGGGCCAGCAGCAAGAGCACGCTCGCCTGACCGGAAATTACTGCAATAACACCAAAAGAAATTGTTGCACAAATAGCCAACGTGCTTGCAAGGCCATCCATAACATCCACCAAATTAAATGCATTTATGACCGTGGCGATCCAAAGCAACGAGAACCCCATGCTCCACCAGTTGGATAAAAAAAATGTTGTCTTGAGGTAAAATCCGGCCTTTAAAAAGCAAAACGCAACAAGCGCCTGCCCGCCGAACTTTTGATATGCTTTGAGCGGAATAAGATCATCTATAAGGCCGATAAAGAAAAGAAGAGTTAGCCCTACCACAATGAGCATCATGTGGTTGTTAAAAGGAAAGATAAAAGCCAAAGCGGTCAAAAAACCAATGTATACGGCCATGCCACCCAAGTAAGGCGTAGGTTCTTTATGGAGCTTAATCTGCCCGTCTGGCATATCCATAATATTATGCTTTTTGGCAATAAGTTGCATCAAGGGGATAAGGTAGAAAGTAATAAGAAATGAGATCAGAACACCAAACAATAGTCGAATGCCCAAAACGTATACCATGAAGCTCCCTCTTTATGTAAAACAACACTGTTGATCTAATGTAGTAAGTCTAAAAGGAACACAAGAATTTATCAAGTATCAAAAAAAAGTCGCGCCCATTGCTGAACGCGACTCAATTAATTATCAAAAATTATAAAATTTAAGAAATAGGCTTTTCAAGATAGCATTCCACACGGTCATCTACCTGAAAGCCATCAAAGCCTTCAACTAAGAAACCGCATTCATAACCACTATGCACCTCTTTAACCGTTTTACGATCACGTTGCAAGCTCTTGATTTTACCTTCGCCCACCACTTGGCGGCCGCGGCGCACTTTTACCGTGCCATTATTGGCAATAGTGCCTTCGTTCACAATGCAACCGGCAATAACGCCAATATTCTTAATATCAAACACACGCAATACGGTTGCTTCACCAATTTTCTTAATTTCGGTAGCAACTACCACTGGCGCTTTAACATGCACTTCTATTTCTTCAAGAAGCTTATAAATAATATCAAACAAGCGAATTGCAAGTTTATCTTTACGTGCAAGCACTGCGGCGCTTGGCTCCACTTTTACATGTAGTCCATAAATTACTGCGCCGGTGTTGGCAGCAAGCGAAATATCGCTTTCATTAATATTTCCTACGGCTGCATGCACTATGTTAAATGACTTATCACCTTTTTTCGATAGCTTTTCAAGCGCACCGATTAATGCTTCTTTAGTTGAGTTTGTATCCGTTTTTATAATAATATGGAACGCATCCTCATCTACTTTTTTAGGAACAAATGCTTTGGTGGAAACATCAGTTTTTAAATCACGTAATTTATCTTTTGAAACCACTTCAAAGTAATCACCGGCGTCGGGCAATTGCTCAAAGCCAGAAATTCGCACAGGCTCAGATGGGCCAATTTTCATAACGCGCTTGCCAAAAGAATCAACCATCGAGTTAACTTTACCCGTAGTTTTTCCCGCAGAAAAATGGTCGCCAACCTTCAATGTTCCTTGATGGCATAATACGGTGGCCACAACGCCACGGCCTTTTTCAAGCATTGATTCCAGCACTATGCCTGATGCTGTTTTATTAACATCGGCAGTCAGTTCCATTACATCTGCTTGAAGCAGAATCATTTCTAGAAGCTGATCAATACCAGTACCCACTTTTGCAGAAATTGGCACCACAACTACTTGGCCGCCCCAATCTTCTGGGAGCAATTCATATTGCGCAAGATCTTGTTTTACACGCTCAATTTGAGCTGGCTGTGCTTTATCAATTTTATTTACCGCTACAATAATGGGAATCTCTGCAGACTTTGCATGTTTAATAGCTTCTACCGTTTGCGGTTTTACGCTATCATCGGCAGCTACCACCAAAATAGCAATATCTGCAACTTTTACGCCACGCGACCTAATTTGTGAGAATGCAGCATGACCCGGAGTATCTAAAAAAACAATGTCGCCATGCTTGGTGTGTGCCTTATATGCACCAATGTGCTGCGTAATACCACCTTTTTCGCGAGCAACCACACGAGTTTTTCTAATATAATCAAGAAGCGTTGTTTTGCCATGGTCAACGTGGCCAATAACCACCACCACAGGCATTCTTTTTTCCGCACCGCCAACGTTTTTAAGTACAACTTCTTCTTTTTCTTTTGGCACTTCTTTGGATTGCTTGCTGCTTATTGTTTCTATGCCAAAATGATCTGCAAGCTCTTTTACAAGCTCTGCATCAACTACTTGGTTCATAGTATACATGCGGCCACTGCGCAACAAATGAATAATAATTTCATTTGCAGGAATATGTGTTATTTGAGCAAATTGCCCTACAGACATAGCCTCAACAATAAGGACTGGCGCTTGCACCGGCTCTTTTGCTTTAATTTTTGAAATAGGAGCTTTTTTTTCTTTTGAGCCAAACTGTTTTTGTAAAAACTTTACTGCTTCCGCAGAAAGCACAGACATATGGCTTTGGACTTCAAATCCGTGGCCTAACAGCGCATCAATAAGCTCTTTGCTACCAACATTAAGTTGTTTGGAAATTTCGTGTACACGCATAAACCTTATTCCTCTTCATAATGAGATTCAGAAGGCTGTGAATCTTCCTCATCAAGAACTATTTCTTGATCTGATTCAGGCTTATCAGATTGTACAAGTTTTATTTCATAACCACTCAAACGCGAAGCAAGCGATATGTTTTGCCCACCCTTGCCAATAGCAAGTGATCGCTGATCTTCGTCAACCCATACGTTGGCCACTGAATCGCTTACAATTTCAACACGGTTAACCACTGCTGGTTTTAACGCATCAGTAATCAATTTTTCGGGAACTTCACGCCAGGCAATAATATCAATTTTCTCAGAACCAAGTTCCTTTAATACCGGCCGAATACGCACGCCACCAACACCCACACAAGTGCCTACAGGATCAATGTTTTCATCGTGAGAGATTACCGCCACTTTTGATTTATAACCTGGAATACGCACAATTTTTTTGATTTCAACCAAGCGCTCAAACACTTCAGGAATTTCTAGTTCAAATAATTGCTCTAAAAACTCAGAAGAAGCACGATCAAGAATAAGCTGATTGTCGTGACGTGGCTCAAGAAGCACCTCTTTTAAAAGAGCGCGCACAGAAAAACCAACCACGCATTTATCACCAGGAACAATTAATGATTTAGGCAAGAAGGCAAGGGTTTCGCCAAGCTTTACTGTCATACCATTGCGCTCGCATTTATGCACAACGCCATGCACTATGGTGCCAACTTTGTCTTTAAATTCATCATAGACAGCTTGAGCTTCAATTGCGCGAATCTTAGTAGCAACAACTTGTTTTGCACGCAGCACGTCTACCCGCCCTATTGGCCCAGTAAATGGCACCCAAATAGTCTCACCAGCTTGCGCCTTAGGATTTATATTACGAGCCTTACGCACGCTAATTTGAGTTTCTTCGTCTTCAACCGTAGAAACCACTTCCATCTGGACGCTTACTTCTAGCTCGTCAGTTTTTTTGTTATAGCCCACATCAAAGACAAGATCAGGATAGTGCTTTTCATAGGCAGCTTTCATGCCCTCGCAAATGATATTGCTTAAAACGGTAGAATCAAGACCTCGTTCTTCAACAAGGCTTTCAATGACTTGAGATAGTTTCACAGTGCCCTTTATGCGTCATAAAATCGGATAAAATATAGTTTGAGTCCTTAGTGTATCAAAAAAAAGGCCAATGCGCAAAGCAATTTAGGCCCAAAAACTAGGCTCGCGCAATTCCTGGGTGCTTTGCCAGGCTCTTTTCTGACAATACCCTGCACTGCCCATAACCGTATAACCTTCAAACCTTGTTTTTTGGTTTTTTGAAAAAATGGAAAACTATTAATCATTATAATTTAATAGTTATATATTTATATAATTAGTAGTAATAGGTATGTGGAAAGATGTGGATAACTCGGCGGCAAAACGCTGTATTGTGTGATCTGGAGCAGATTTCTTTTTAAAAAAGTTATGTGGATAACCTGTGGATAACTATGTGGATAAATTGTGGATAACTTTCGATCTTGCTTGAAATGGTGCATGAATAGAGGCGTTTCAGCGTGCCCCTTGGGATAGCGCCTTCTGGAGCCATTATTGTTAGAGTGGGGTAAAGTTATCCACATCTTTCCACATAGTTATCCACAGGTTATCCACATAGTTATCCACAATTTCTATGTGTATTTATGCACAGCAGAACGGTGTTATTTAGCGGGAAGTTTTTTTGCAATGTTGGCGGCTGATATTATGTCAACATACAACAAATCTCGTGCCTTGGGATTTCTGAGAATATAGGCTGGATGGAATGTTGGCAGTAGATCGATGCCAAGAACCTGGTGTAGTTTGCCGCGATATGAGCTAATGGGGTCCTTTTTTTCAAGGAGCGCTTCATAGGGAGTTGCCCCTAAGGTGATGATTATAGAAGGTTGTATGATCTTAATTTGATTGAATAATAATAGGTTTTTGCACGTTCCTGATTCTATGGGCTTAGGTTTTCTGTTTTTTGGTGGTCTGCATTTGACTACGTTGGTAATAAAGACGTCTTCTCGATTTATGCCTGCGACCTTGAGGCCTTCATCAAGCACTTTGCCTGCTCTTCCTATAAAAGGCTTGCCGCCTTCATCTTCATTTTTCCCTGGCGCTTCACCAATTATCATTATGCGCGCATCTGGGTTGCCATCACCAAACACCACCGTAGTGCGCCCGAGTGTGCCGAGTGGGCATTCTACACAGTTGAGATAAGGTTCATATAATTTGTTGAGAAGATATTGTTTAAATTGTTTTATATCCATAATTATTATAATAATGAAATCAATTGTAAAAAACAATTATAAACCAATCGATTAATTGGTGCAAAAGTAGGCATTTACACAGCTATCAGGAATTAGTCGTGAGCGTTAACACTGTGGGTCTGATTTAGTATTCTTAGAAAGTCTATGTAAAATGTGATACATAATTTCTTTTCTTGCAGCAACAGGCAGTGATCGCCATGTCATTGTTAATTCATTTTGGTGAAGTTTAAACTGACTGGCAATTTGTTCAAATAAGCTTTCCATGCTATGGAATTTTTGTGGTTGTTTTGGCAACTTACTATATTTATCAAGAATGAGAAAAAGCAAAACTTGCTTAAGGATTAAATGGTGTTGCAACCATAGAGAGGCGGTTTTGTCACCTGAAGCTGTGGCTACCAGTGCTCCTTGTGGGTTGAATGCAACGGAATTGACTGCTCCACTATGCTGCAAGGTGTGTAACTTATTGCCATTGGCAGCATCCCATAAGCAAGTGGTGTTGTCACTTGAAGCTGTGGCTACCATTGTACCTTGTGGGTTGAATGCAACGGAATTGATTGCTCGACTATGATGCAAAGTGCGCAATTTATTGCCATTGGCAGCATCCCATAAACAAGCGGTGTTATCATTTGAAGCTGTGGCTACTATTGTTCCTTGTGGATTAATTGCAACTGAGTTGATCCAATCAGTATGATGCAAAGTACGCAATTTATTGCCATTGGCAGCATCCCATAAACAAGCGGTGTTATCATCTGAAGCTGTGGCTACTATTGTTCCTTGCGGGTTGAATGCAATTGACCTGACCCAATCAGTATGCTGCAAGGTGTGTAACTTATTGCCATTGGCAGCATCCCATAAACAAGCGGTGTTATCATTTGAAGCTGTGGCTACCATTGTTCCTTGTGGATTAATTGCAACTGAGATGATCCAATTAGCATGCTGCAAGGTGTGTAACTTATTGCCATTGGCAGCATCCCATAAACAAGCGGTGCGATCATTTGAAGCTGTGGCTACCATTGTTCCTTGTGGATTAATTGCAACTGAGATGATCCAATTAGCATGCTTCAAGGTGCGTAACTTATTGCCATTGGCAGCATCCCATAAACAAGCGGTTGTATCATCTGAAGCTGTGGCTACTATTGTTCCTTGCGGGTTGAATGTAATTGACCTGACCCAATCAGTATGCTGCAAGGTGTGTAACTTATTGCCATTGGCAGCATCCCATAAACAAGCGGTGTTATCATTTGAAGCTGTGGCTACCATTGTTCCTTGTGGATTAATTGCAACTGAGATGATCCAATTAGCATGCTTCAACGTTGCCTGTTTATAGAACAAAGCAGTTTGGCTAGCAATTCGTCTTGCAATTAAATCCTGAACGTCTTTGTGCTCAGGCTTAAGGATATTTGCCATATTAAAATATTCACAAAGTGATTTTGGTGGTTTCTCCATACCAAATACACAGAGAGTATAGCTCATAGACAGGAGTAGCAAGTGATTAAACAGTTTGTTTTGCATGGGCTAGTTTTCTAGAGAAATTCCATTTGGGCATTAATTTATGGTAGACAATTAGCTGCTTGCTAATGCGACTGAATCAATTTTATCATATTCTTGAACAAGCGTGAAATTCTAATAAAAATATACAGTATGGGCGAATGCAGTATTCTCGAATCATAACATGCACAATAAGTACGCCCCAAAAGAACAAGATTCTGCGGGGCGTTTGTTGCGTTATGCAATTTTTTGTTGCACGCGTTGCGCCTTATGAGAGCACGTAATACCCTAATAACTGCACCCACATGTTAGTTTGGGCAAATGTTGTTTTGCGGTACGAATTATGGATACGCCGCTCTGGAAAGTATATTGATATACCTTGTGCTTTGCGTAAATTCTTGCCAACTTGATTTGCAATGACCACGTGCTCGATTAGTTCTTTGCCTGCAACCAGTTCTTGTTGCAACATGTCTTTTATTGCTTTTTCTCGTTCTGGGTTGGTGAGCTCAAAATGATTTAGGTTAGAAAGCAAGTTGCAATAAAGATGATGCAAGTCAATATAACTTGGTTCATCAAAGTGTGTGCATAATAATTTGTGGCGACTAGTGCGCAATGCTTTTTTAACCGATTCATCACGCTGCTCTTTAAGGCATGTAATTAATAATGAAGCTACTGTACTTACGTTAGCTTCAAGTAAATTAAGATCTTTTAATTCTATTGCAGATTGCGTATAGTCATTTGTTATACGAGCATACGTTTCGTTATAAGCACTGACTATGTGCATTGCAAATTCTTTTTGCGTCATTGTTTTTTTAGCAAAGGGTGCAATAACTTTTGAATAATCATAACCAGTTCCAAGTTCAACTTCTTGTGAGCCAACCATGTAATTTGCATATGGTTGCAAAATATTACCAATTTCTAGCATGGCCATGAGGCACGCATCAAAAGAAACGATTGCTAATTTTTCACCTCCAAGAAAATCTTGCGTGATTGTTTTGAGTGCAAAATTTAAATCTTGATTGGTTAAAAAATTACCGGTGCTGTCATCAAAGCAAATTCCACGCTCTGGTTCACCCTCTGATGATAGTACAAAATCAAGAAATGGTGTGGTTCGATCAAGTTCTACCATGCAATTTTGAGGATTAAAACTAAATAGTTCTGAAGCATTAAGCATTCTGCGGCGCTCAATATCAATAATGCCTATGCCATGGTTCCACAAATCAATCATATAATTTTTTGCGGGAAAATTTTCAATTGCCCAACGCGCGCAATCAATCAGTGTATGCGGACTACCTGAATCCATTTGCTGAGATGCAGGGTCATTGTAATTAGTAATTGTTAATTTATTTTCTTCGATATAGTAACGCAGAGTTACTTTCTTTTTGCGCTGAATAGTGGTATCTAATTGCACTACAATGTTTACATGTTCATTTGAGCCTATAGAAGCAAGTTGCATTAAATTTTTACGTGCAAAATTTGCAAGGTCGTTATCTGCTGCCATATAGATAATGATAGTCCAATCTTTTTTTTCTTTAAAACTAATATCACCTGCTTCTTGAATTATTGATGGATTCCTTAAGACGAGGCTTGCATGATTCATAATTTGAGACTGTAGATTAAGCTCAAATACATCATCGTATACTAGTGCAGGGGTTGGTGCCCAGTCGCACTGATTGCTATGTGTTGCTCCTGAAATTAATGGCAGCAAAAATAGCATTGCGCTTCCAATGCAAACTTTACCTATAAACTTCATCGCCTCGCTCCTTATTTTTAACAATGTCGTAAGTCATTGTTATACTACCTGATTTTTTAGGTAAGATTCAAGAGTTGGCAGCAATGCGTATTCTGTGCCAAGAATAAGCTTGATATATCCAAGCAAGCGCAAATGTTAACCCGAAGCTGAGTTGAAAGTCAAGAAAAAATAATTGCATAGGATTTAAAACAAGGCACCCACATGTAATCAATGTAATAATATGAAGTGTGCTTGGTTGTTGTTGCCAAATGTGTGCAGCATAATACAAACAAAGTGATGAAAAGGAGCGCATAAAAGAAAGACTTGTCCAGCTTAATAATAAATAGACCGTATTAAGAAGTAGCATAAAAAGATATTTATAGCGTGAGCGGAGTGGAATATACGAGAGTAATAGGTGCCATAAATATATAAACAGTACCAAGTGAAGGCCGGATCGAGCCAAAAAGTGCGAAAGACCCCAAATACCAAATTGTGTTTTCATTCCTTTTAGATATTGCTTATGAGTTTGGCAATTGCCTAAAAATAATGAAGAATAAAACGCAGCATTTGGTTCTGTCATTTTTGCGCATGCACGTTCAAATAAGTTGTGGCGCAATGCGTTGACCCAACGGTTCCAGGAATACGTTGGTCTTTGCAATAGCGTATATTTTAAATGATGGGTAAATAATGTATTATTGATCCCTGATTTAATTAAATAATCGTTAAAGCTTGTTGTTGGATCGTGATTGCTGAATTTACATTCTTCAAGATATACAAGGTCGTCGGGCGCTATATAGGGCATGCTGTGGCAATAGGCCGCAATAACTGCATTGTGTTCTTGCCAAGGAGCGTTGCGTTCACACTTTTTAATTTTTTGTATGTTTAAATGTATGGTGTAAGGATATTGCTTTTTATCGCTTTCTTGCACGCTTATAATTGTTGCGATGGCATCGAGGGTTTTGCCACTGAGTAATGCTGCCATGCGTGCATGCTCTGTGCGCTGCCACTGTGCAAGCCCTGCTCCAATGCCAAAAGAGGCACATAAACAAAAAATAGAGAATGTGGCTTGTTTTAATGTATCACGTGTGAAGGCGTGATACGCGCTACAAGCACCTAGCACTACCATGATCATAAGGTAATTACTGTGCAATGTTGCAAACCATATGCCAAGCATAAGGCTTATAGTAATGGTTATAAGGGGATGTATAATAATGGGGTTAAAATGGGCGTACCAGTGTTGCATCTAAAAAGCATAATCTAAAGGATAAAATATGCAAATTTTGCCAAACAGTATTTATGAGCATTATAAAGGTCAGCAATACCGCGTGATTGCGGTGGCGACGTATAGTGAAGATATTAATCAGCAGTTTGTAATCTATGAAGCGCTGTATTGTAATAAAGTCAGCCAAATATGGGCTCGCCCTCTCGCGATGTTTTTAGAGGATATTGAGATTGACGGCAAAGTAATACCGCGCTTTAGGCATATTGAACGCTTAATTTAAGCAAGCGGTTCGGTTTGGCTAGTTTGCGAGCTTGGTACGTAGTCCCAGCGTAACTTTGCTATTTTGTTGTTATAAAGCACCTGATTTAAATAGTCTTGGCTTTGCAAATCAGGATGTTCGTCCATCATATGCTTAATAGTTTGCCACAGTTGTAGCGTTCTTTTATTTGCTCTGCATGCAATAAAGCTATGCGTAGGATGCTGGCTTTGTTCTAAAACAAGGTCAGTATGCTCAAGCGCTTTAAGAATAGCCTCTCTTTGCGGTACCGTGGTGTTTTCATTAAGTTCACAATACATAAATATGCTTCCCCAGTTTTCTTTTATGGCGGTAAGCATGGTCTCTACTTTTTGGGCAAAAGCGCTTGGTGTGTTGCTTTGCCTTTCTATGATTACATCGTAATCATGATGATGTGCGGCTTCAAAGGTATTTTGTGTTTCATGTGCAAGCTGTGTGGGAGCTAAAAGCGCGTAGAGTTTAAGTTTTACGGGTAATGCTTCTTTTTTGGAAAATTGGTGAAATATTGCCCATGAAAAAATGGTAAGCATTCCGGAAACTAAAGCGATTAATTTTATACGCATGGTATTCCTTTATACTTTTTCTTGTTCTCTAATAATAGCACAGGATCAATCGAAACAAAATATTAGTAAAAGGCAGCAAAAAGGGATTGCAAGAAGAAATATTGGTAATGCGCGATTATTTGGATAATAGTTTCTCAAAGAATATTTTTGCGTCTTTTTTTGATTTGCAATTTCAAAATTTATCGAGTATAACTGATGTGAATTTTCTATTGCACAAATTTAGGCAGCATAAGGATTAGCAATATATGCAATTTAAATCATTTATTAATAAGCTTCTGATTTGTTCCATTACATTGTTCTGTTCGTTGAATGCAGATAAGTCTTCAATTCTTTCTTATAGAGAAATAGAAGAAAATAAGATCATTCCTGACATTTTGGTATCGTTTGAGGACTTGCGAATCGACGCTGCCCCCTATGATGGAGAGTGCACTGCTGATCATGTTTATTATAGAGACAATGATGAACGTGGCTTTAGCATAGATCTTACTAGTCATTCTAGCGATCATAGTTCGCATAATTCTTCTGATTCTTATGAAAAACCAGATACCTTTTTTGATCGGCATGATTCATCGCAAAATGATATCACTAGGTATAATGATGCTGAGAGTAATCTTCGCGAGGTGCAAGGATACAGATATGAGTATCAAGGCAACGATTGTGTGCCAGATTATAACATCAAAGAAGCAAGCCTAATAAAAACAAATGAGATACAGTTGCAACAGAAAATTCAAGCACTTACACTGGCAAGATGGCCTGATGCTGTAACGATCGATGAAGAAAGCCATTTGTGGCAACAGGAATTAGGTTGTTGGAAAGGTGATAGCTTAAGAGAGGCTCAGTGTCGGAAAGAAAAACGAATAGCGGCCTATCAAAAATGTAAAAGCGACCCTGTTTTTTTTAAGCAGCATTATTATGAGCTCTCGGGTGAAGCAAAGACTTATTTGTATAAGAATCAAATTAATGCAGCGATATTTCAAAAAGGTTTTTATAATGCAATGCAGCATCAATTACATACAGAGTTTATAGAGATAGCTGAAGAATTAACATGCTATGATATGAATGTACATTATCCGGATACATTCAAACTGGTTCATGTAGATGTTGCGCATGTTACCGCAATAGGTGTTCAGTGCAATAAGATGGGCGATGTAATTAAAGCCGCAACTATAGCTGACTTTGCCTGGAAAATTCTTGAATGTGGCCAAGCGGTGCTTAAAGGAGGGTATGATGGATTGAAGAGCGTTGGATCATATGCATATGAAAATCCTCACGAAGTCCTTCTTTATGGGGTTGCCCCGGAAATTATGAGCGGATATTACACATTAAAATTAATCCATTCGATTGGTTCTTTAGTAATAGATATTGCGCAAGTCGGGGCTACTGAGTCTTGTAAAGAAGCACTAAAAAACACTAATCTTCAGGGAGTTTTACATGGAACAGCTTCTATTCTTGCCCAGATTTGTTTTAATAATGTACTTAACAAGTTCTCTGTAAAATTTGTTGGAAAGAGTAAGGAATCATTAGCCGCAGTGGTCGCGGGAGAATGTCCGACAACTTATGCCGCACTTAAAGATGTGTGTAAGGCAAGAGCTAAGCGCTCATCTGATAATATAAAGAATATCAAACACACGTTATTTAAAGATATAAAAAAAGGCAAAGTTGGTTCAGAGAGTAAAATTAAAATTCCAGTATTATTTAGTGATCTGAAGCAGGCAGAGGCTGATTATCGTGGTATAATAAATCATTATTACAATCATATTTTTCAAAAAAGTCATAATTTATCTGTAATATGCTCTAACGAAAAGAGTCTTATTGAGAATATTATTAGCAAAGTAACTGATTGTGTAAAAGACAGTCTTTTTTGTGAGGGTAATAATCAAATTTTAACATTAATTAATGGGCATAAGGTGACTATTAGAGTTAATATCTCAAATGGAAAGTTTAGATCTACTAATATTTTCCTAGGCTGGGCATCTCGGATTTCGGATAATCAAATTAATCTTTAGTTGGTACACACTGCTATAGTTTTATAAACAAGAAAATTAAATATTATGCCATTACCATTTTATGTAATTCCGTTTTTTCGTCAAAATAATAATAATTATGTTTGCTATGTAGGTTATAAAGACAAAAAAAGCTCAATACTTACTTGTTTATTTAATATTTTAAGCGCTAATCTGAACTTTATTGATGATATAAGTAAAATGAGTGATGGTATGTTATTATTGAATAACATATTGATTATTCTTAAAGAGCGTACTCTTTATAAGATTTTTTTTAAAGATGATGAAGATATGCAAAACAGTGATAACGTTACAGTATTTGCAATTTCTGAATTTCATAATTTATTATATGAGTGGCATATTTATCAAAAAGGACGTTGTGATGTAGTGGTTTTTGCATTAATAGATTCAGCTTATTTAATAAATGGTTTTTATAGAGAGTTATATGATGAAAGCGCTTTCAATGAGAAAAAACTAATTCTTGCTAAATTTCAGTTACTGTGTGCTAAAGTTGGCTTACTGGACAACGTATTAGGTGAACAAATAGAAGCAATTCTGGTTAACCATCTTTGCAAGTATCCACAGAATGTTGACTCTTGGCTACAACTAACAATGTTGGAATTTAGCATGTCTTGGAAAGATCCTTATAGGATGGAAAACTATCTGACAAATGCACTTAGCTTTGATAAAGAAAATATATATGCATTACTTTTTTTGGCATACGCAGACTGGCTTCATAGAGGAGAAGTGAGGCTTGAGGTTCTTAATAGCTTATCAAAATTAAATGTAGATTCAGAGCATGCATCCATGATAGAGTTTGCCAACGCTTTGGGCACGATGCTTGATTATCCTGAAAAATACGAGCAACATCTGTTACGATCCATAGCTTTATGCAATAAACATGTTAATAATTACAGCTATTTAGGAAAATTTTATGGAAAGAGAAATAGAATAAGTGAGGCTCTAGTATGCTATAAACACGCTTTAAATAATATTCAGTATATTGATAATTCTGAAAATCTTTCTTGCAGTGATGCAATTGATATACAATCATTCTTTGATTTTTACTACAAGGGAATTCGTATTTCAGAGTATCTGAAGAAAGATTTAGAAATTAAAATAGCAGAATTAGAAATTGAATCAAAAGAGCATATAACTTAATATCTTGTATCGTTTTTAAGAGATATTTTTTCAGCAAATGAGGTCTGTATGAAAGCCCTTTAAAGAGTACATCTTGTTTTGATCTCTTTTTTAATCGTATAGGGTTGCCAACTCCAATAGCCAAAATCCACAGCACAATTACCTTCGTCAAGCTTTTCTTCATTATGAATTTGTAAATCGCAGTAACCAAAATTATTTATATAGCTACTATTGTTATTAACTTGGCATAAGGTTGCTTTTTTAAAGTCTAGTGTAATTAAACCATGAGGATTAAAGCCGTAGCGACCTCCGAATCCAAAAGAAGTATAGCTATCATTTAAGTCAGTCCATAAAATAAATATATACGACGATGTTGGCTCATTATAGACACATAAGCCAGCATCATTGTAACCCACCATCATTTTTTTTCTGTAATAAAAAAATTCATTTATTGTGGTGTAACTTAAATATCCAAAAATAAAAGCGTCCCATGCCAAAGGGAAATCTTTACCATTACTATTTAAGATCATTTGAGTAAATTTGGCACCAAATATCCAAGAATAAACAACAATGAGATTCAGAAATAGGCACATTGAACCAAAAAAAAGACTGAGGACTTTAGGTGAGCAAGTATATATTTTTTGAAAGTTCATTGTAATTACATCTAGTGAAAAATTAAAGTCGGTAAAATTAAACTAATTAATATGGCATAGAGAAAAGATAGCCAAAGCGCGCTTAAAAAATTTAGAATTCTTATTACATAACTTAAAAATTTAAGGCCAAAATGTGAGTTGTCTTCCGCTGCAGTTATTACATTATTAACATCTTGATTGCTCGGAAATGCTTGAGCGCCTGCTGATATTCCTATCCACCAAAGAAAAATGTATAAAGGGGTAAGTGCAGAGTAAGGGTGTAATCGACACCAGAAAACTGAAGTTAAAGGAAATGTAAATAATATGCAAATTATGCTATTGAAAAATAATGGCGCAAGAGCCACAAGCACATTATGTTTCACATTTACTATTCGGCCATGCAATACATGCCCAGCAGTTTTTGAAAATATTTTAAAATAATTCACTTCATAAACGGGTATGTTAAAAACATCACACATAAAGCGATGAGATATTTCATGCATAATAATTCCAGGAAATGTTAATAATGCTATAAATTCTCCAGGAATAAAGAATATCATGATCTTACCGCATGAGTTTCAAATAATTCCATGTATTCTGAAGGCATGTAGCTTAGCAATTCTTTCCAATCATATTTATCCAATGACATACCTTGTAAATAATTCATAGCTTGTTGATGCGCATCGGCATGGTCTTGCAAAAAGAGCATTTGAGCTAAACGTAATTTGATGATATTGCGATCTGGTAAAAGTGGTTCTTATAAAACCTCTGTATTCCCTGCCACCCGCAATTGCTGCACAATCGCCTTAACCTCTTCCACATCACTGCGCTTTGCAATAAGCAACGCGTCTTTGGTATTAACAATGCACAGATCATCAACGCCAATAAGTGCAATGATTTTTTTAGGATCAGTTGCATTAACTAGATTATTATGTGCATTGAGCGCATAAACATTCTTATTTTGTTCTTGTGTTTTATTTTGCAGGGATAAAAATATATCTAAGTTGCCTACGTCTTTCCATTCAAAACTTGCGGGCAGCACCACTGTTGCATTACTTTTTTCCATGACTGCATGATCAAAAGATATTTTTGGTGTTGCTTCATAGGGCGCAGTGCCTTGCATGAACGCTTGCACGTGATCAAGTACGCCAGGCGCATGTTTTTTGAATTCATCTAAAAAGGTGCTCACTTTGCCGCAAAACATGCCGGTATTCCATAAAAAATTGCCAGCATTAAGATATGTTTGCGCAACAGTAAGTGAAGGTTTTTCATGAAATTGAGTAACTTTTTTTAATGCATGTGCATCGTTTTTTGCATATTCAATATAACCATAGCCCGTTGCCGGGTGAGTTGGCTGTATGCCTAGCAATGCTATTACGTTATGTTCTTGAGCGTATGCTACTGCTTTTTTTATGTCCTGCAAAAATAATGTTTGGTCAGGAATATAATGATCTGCAGAAAGAATAATTGCTATCGCATTGGGGTTTTTTTGGGAAAGCGTTAAACATGCCCAGGCTACTGCTGCTGCAGTATTGCGTGCCGCAGGTTCGCCAAGCACAGTTTGCACATGAGTGCCAACTGCTTGCTCTATTGCATGTTGCTGTGCACTTGTTGTCACAATCATGCGCTGCTCTTTTGGAATGAGCGGGGCAATACGATCAAGCGTTAATGCAAGTAACGAGCTATCTGTCCAGGGCAATAATTGCTTGGGGAATAGCCCTCTGCTTAAAGGCCACAAGCGTTCACCGCTACCGCCGGCCAGTATTATTGCATAAAAATTACTTGTCATTTTAATTATAATTTTTTTTCTTTGAGCGTATATGTAATACGCATAATATTCTATCAAACAGTAACACAAAATATGTTATTGCAACTTCGCGCATTACTTTGCCCGATAATTTAGAAACTCCGTGTATGCGTTGATGCGCTTCTATTGGCACTTGTGCAATGGTAGCACCACATTGCTTAAAGCGATAGAGCGATTCCATTTGGAAGGCAAAACCTTTTGCGTGGATATTGTTATAAATGTGGGGCTTTAAAATGGCGGTATTATAGACACGAAATGCACCAGTGGCATCGCAATTTAATCCAAGACCATATTTTATCATGCCGCGCCAAAAATGAGTAAAAAATAGACGTATTGATCCCCAACCATGCATAGACGCGCCTTGTGCATAGCGCGAACCAATTACAATATCGGCAGAATCTTTTTTGGCAATCATTGCAGGAATATATTTTGGATCGTGCGTTAGATCAGCATCCATAATAATAATAGAATCATAGTGATGCGTTTTAAGATAATCAAATGCTGCAAAATAAGCAGTCCCCAATCCTAATTTGCCAGCGCGATGTATGGCATGGACCGTTGGATCTTGTATGGTAAGCGTGTCTATTACGTTGCCAGTGCCATCGGGAGAATTATCATCAATAAAAAGAATATCCACCGCACTATATGCTTTTTTAATACGATCGTATAAGAGCGGTACATTTTCACGCTCATTATACGTAGGTATTACCACTAAAATATTGTTTTGCATCACGCATTCTCCTTTAATTGCTGAAAGCCTCCGCCTTGGATAGCAAGTTGATCAATAATTAAGGTAAGTTTTGCAACACTATAGAGCCGTTCGTGGCTTATTGGGGCTTCAAATTCACCTTTTTGTACAGTTGAAAAGAAACGCTTGATCAATGCCTCATGCCCTTTATCTGGCTTAGTCGTTTTTTGATTAAACGATGGTGAAAGGCCAAATCCAGTGAGTGTTTTATAATTATCCATAACAATGGATTTGCCATCAAAGTAAAGTTCCATACGCTCTTGATCATCAGTTTTATGCCCTACTGACGTATATAATAAGGTGCAAATTGAACTATCTGCAAAACTAATTTGTGCGCTAAAGTTGTCGGTTGGGAATATTTGTTCTCCCATATGGCGCAATGACTCTACCGATACTGCCACCGGTTCTGAATCGGCTAAATAATAAAAAAGATCGAGTATGTGGCATGCATCACCAATAATGTTACCTGCCCCCTTGCCACTTTGTTGCCAGTGATCTTTAAGCCGCGTACGCGCATTAATGCGGTATTGCACCATAATAGGTGTTGCACGCCCTTCAAGACGGGATTTGATTTGTTGCATGAACGGTGCAAACGATCTGTTGTAGCCAACGCAGAGCGGCGCTTGGGGATGTTCGGTTAAGAACGCTTTCATGCGCGCAAGTTGTTCAAAGTCGGTTACCATTGGCTTTGCAACAAAAGCAGCTTTGCCATGACTCAACGCATTGAGGGCTTGATCACAATGTTCATTATGAGGTGAAGCAATGACTACCGCATCAACTATGTCTTGCGTAAATAGTTCATGATCTGAGCTTAAAGCTCGTGCGGCACCATATTTTTTGGAAACATTAAGAGATGTTGCAATGTTGGCATCTACAACTGCATTAAGCTGTGCGTTTTTGATTGAAGAAACAATAGGAAGCAACGTTTCTTTTGCAAATGCGCCCGCACCAATCATTCCAATACGTAATTCATTCTTTACGGCAGGGATAAACGTAAGCTCTCCGCTTGCATCTTTGCTATTTGTTGAGAGTTTAGGTTTTTCCCCTGCAGGTTTTGCTTTAGGCGTATATGCAAGAAAAGCACCTAATTTTTTTTGTTTATTAATTTGCGTATAAATAGTTTCTACATCTTTCATGTTTGCTTTATCAAGCAAAAAAGGATCAATGTCTATTGCGCCTTGTTCAAGTAAGGTAGTAAAAGCTTGCAAATTGCGCTGTTGAGTCCAATGATTACAGGCAACACGGCCTGGCTGATCAGCTTGTTCGTTATGCATGGCATCAGGATAATACGTATGTGCAATGATGACATCAATCTCCTTGTGATACAATTTGTTTGCAGAGCAATCGGTGTTAATATCACCGATCACTACCATGCGACCGCGTTGACGCGTAAGGTCCATTGCTTGATTTAAGAAGAAATGCTGATCAGTTGCAACAGTTATTATGGTTGCATCAACGCCGGCTGAATGTGTAATCATTTCAATGGCATCCATCAGCACTGTATCATGAGGGTCGAAAACGTAATTAGCACCCGATGTTATGGCTATTTTACGGTTATTTTCATTGCTATCAATGCCGATAACCATAGATCCTGAGAGTTTTGCCAATTGCACGGTAATTTGCCCTAATAGATCTAAACCAAATACGCATACAATTTCACCGATTTTAGCATGTGATCTGCGAACGGCATGGAGTGCAATGGCGCCAATAGCGCTTGAACTTGCAACTTTTAGAAATTTTTTATCGGAGACAAAAGCAGCTTGATGCTCTGGTACACAGATAATATCTGCATGGTTTGCTTTGCCTGCGCCGGCACATGCCACCAAATCTCCAGTGCGGAATTTAGTTACATTTTTTCCAATGGCAATTACTTGCCCCGCGCATGCATAGCCTAATGGCAAAATAGTATCTTGTGCATGTTTATCGTATGTTATATTTTCTTCTATAGAAGATGCTACAAATGCTGCGAGAATGCGATTTACTTTTTCGGGTAGTGAGCTTAGCGAGAAACCGCGCTCAGTGAGCGCTAAAATAGCTGATTCTATTGCGGGGCTTAAGCATGAATAGTGTACTGAAACTAAGACAGAGTTATCATCAAGTGCTGGCTGACAGACCTCTTTGAGTGCTATCATACTATCTTCTAAAAATAACTGCCTCATAAAAGAATTCCTAAATTAGTTATACGTTGCTTTATATTAAATATGACGTTTTAGGTCATTAAAGTATATCATTTTTTTTGAATTGCGTCCTGATTTTGTTGAGTAAATGAGTTTGTAAAAGATACATTTAAAGACTTTTAAAAAGGTGAATAACCTTGTGTTTTAAGATTTTGCATGGTCAAAAAAAGCGGTTCTGGCAAATTGTGCCACGTAGCCCATACCCACTCGGCGCATTTATGTGGTTCAAGCAACTGAGGCTCGCCGCTGATATATTCTGAACGCATAAAAATGGTTATATAGTGTTTTTGTTCTGAAATAAAGAGATCGTTAGTGATTGTTGCAAATGTAACATTCTTAAGTTCAAGGCCTGTTTCTTCCAGCACTTCGCGCCGCGCGCATTGTTCAATATCTTCATAGAATTCAAGATGACCGCCAGGAAACGCCCACGTACCCTCTCCGTGTGCATTAATGCGCTTGCCAATTAATACGGTATTATTTTTGATAACAATCACGCCCACGCCAATACGTGGCACCATTGGGTTGCCCTTGGCATCAAAGTTAATTTTATTATTGATGTTGATTGTTTCTTTTCGTGTTATTTCCATCTTGTTTTTCTCAAGTTATTCAGTTTAATTGTTATTCTAGTGTACATTAAAATCACTTGGGTTCATAAAAAATAGGATAAAAATGGCAGATGATATAGCAATTAAAAACGGTATAGTAATTCCTGCTCATGAGCTAGAAATTACAGCAAGTAGATCGGGCGGTCCGGGTGGCCAGCATGTGAATAAAACAAGCTCACGCATTACCGTGCGCTGGAATGTAAAAAATAGTCAGGCGCTTACTGATGAGCAAAAGGCTCGTTTATTTGAAAAGCTTGCTTCAGAGATAACCGAAGACGGCGATATTTTGGTGCACAGTAGCGAGTCTCGGAGCCAAGGTGCCAATAAAAAAAATGCGTTTGATCGCCTTTCGCATAAAATTCATAAGGCACTTTTGGTGCCCAAAAAGCGCATGAAAACCAAAATATCAAAAACTGCAAAAGATAAAGCTTTACAAGCCAAAAAAAGGCATAGTGAAATCAAGAAGTTGCGCAGCAAAGATTGGAAGGCTTAATTTATGAAAATATATTTACTTATTATTGCTTTGCTTAGCGCAAGCGCTGGTTATTTTTTTTTAATTAAACCACAGGGAGGGCAAAGCATGCTAAAACTTGCAAGTAATTCCTTTGTTGATAAAGGTGAAATTCCTCAACAGTATACGTGCCAAGGTGAGAATATTAGCCCGGAGCTTCATTGGGATTCTGATATTGAGCATGTTGGCAGTTATGTGCTTATTGTAGATGACCCTGATGCGCAAAAAGTGGTGGGTAAAACCTTTGTGCATTGGATTGCATATGTGCCTGAACGCGTGAATGAACTTCCCGAAGGTGCTTCTGGCAAAGGGATAGCTTTTACGGGATTTAATGTTGAATTGCATGAAGAACCAAATGATTCAGGAAAAACAGTGTATTATGGGCCATGCCCACCAGCAGGCAGTGGTGTGCATACCTATAGATTTACTTTGTATGCAGTAAAAGAAACTGTTGATCAGTTAATTGAACAAAGTAAGTTCGAAGCACCGTTTACCGCTGAAGTCTTTGCAAAAAATATGGTAGGATCACTACTTGGTCAAGCGCGCATTACGGGCAGCTATGAAAGCAAATAACTATTTTATAAATTGAGTTCCATGATAACCACTTTGCCATAATTGGGTTGATCTTCTTCGTGTATTTTGTTAAAACCAACTTTTTCATAAGCTTTTATTGCAGCGATATTATCTGGATGTGGATCAATTATAAATTTCTTAACTGTATGGCGTTGCTTGATCAATGTTAAAAAGGCTTGCAACGTTTTGGTGCCATATCCTTTGCCAAGATATTCAGGATTTGCAATATAGAGATCCATGCCGTAGGTGCCCTCAGGATCTTTATTGCCAAAGGCATCTGGAATTTTATGCGCATCATAGTATTGAATAAAGCCGAGTGGTTCTTCATCAACAGAAAAGATATATCCATGGACGTTGGAGTTATGCAGATTTTTTGTATATTTTTCTTGAAATTGTTCCCATGGTAACGCATCAAGATGCCACCATTTTTTTACATGTGGTGTGTGTACCCATCTAAAGAGCTGTGGAAAGTCAAATTCAGTAATGGGTTTAAAAGTAATATTCATTGTGCTCCGTTTTGATTCATAACTTTGTGCAGTAAGTATTATTTGTAGGTGCAATGCCACTAAAAAAATTACTATAGCGAGAGAATTAAAAGATAGAGTTAATCTTTTCACGTACTTAATCAAGTAGCTTATCAAAGAATAAGCTTATTTTTGTGCCATAGGCAAGTTCTTGATAATAATATTTCACCGCTTTTTTGGTTAGTGATTTGAGTTGTTGCCATTCTTTATGCGTATCAACACTTTGTGCGGTATATGCATGCTTTATTTCAAACATGCTTATTAATACATCTTCTTGTGCACTTTCTAAGCGTCTTAGGGAGCGTTTAGTAGATTTTGCGTAAGCATCAAAAGAAGTCAAGATATATTTTTTGAAGTTGCTTAAGTAGTTTTTGCATAGCGCAGAACGAGGTTGTTGTTTGCAATAAGCCATGCACAGAGAGTGTGATTCTATTGCATCAAGATAGCGTGCAAGAAGTTCCATGTGCTGATTAAAATCTAATCGCGTAGAGAGTTCTTGGTACAATTGCTTTTTAAATTCAGAAAGCATCATTTGGAATAGTATTTGATTTTGTACAAGGCTGAGGTCAAGCTCATCAAGAGTATTTAGTTTTTGCCTATTATACGCTCTGCCGGTTTTAGCATTAAGATCTAAAATATCTCCATTTGCATAATCATATTCTTTAATACAATTGCCTTGTGTATCATAAAAAGCAATTGTTTCTTGATAGCGAGGTGCGTGTTTACAATAAGGCATGCGATACAAACGTGCTTTGTGTGTTATTTTACACGAGACAGGCCGCGGCTTTGCAGCATAAGGGTCTAGCCGTTCGTCAAATGCATAATGTGGGGAAATAGTTTTTAAAGGAACACCATCAGCTGAGTAGTAAGTAACGTGATTTTCGTGCGGCGTGTTATGTATAAAATATGAGGCGCCAGGTATAATGTTGGGCGATGGATAAAAATAGTTAGCTTGAGTAGTAGATGTATAGTTGAGGTGAAAAAAAAGAGAAATAAATAATAAGGAATTAATAGTAGGTTTGAACATGTTGATATCCTTGTAAAAAAAAGCCTATTGCGGTATAGTGTAGCATAAAAATGGCAGCGTGAAAACTTTTTAAATTTTTCATTGGCTTGATTTGGCAAGGATAGCCTTTTGATTGCTCCATGGTCAAACAATTAAAACTCTCACTAAAGGAATATCGTGCTATTAATATATGCAAGTCGATTTATAAAGTGTTGTGTTAGGACTATTGATGCTTTAATTGTTGGCGTTGTGGGTAAGAATAAGGCTTCTGAACCAGAATATGTTAAAAAGGATTATCCGGTTAAAAAGGTTGTGCATCAGAATCTCATTCAGTTGCTGGTGATCAATGCAAAAAAAGAATTATGGCTTATTGGCGCACAGGACCCTTTTTCAACTTCGGCTGAAGATTTATTTTGGTTTACACCGGGGGGCAGTATTGAGGGGGAAGAAACAGTTTTGCAAGCTGCACAGAGAGTTATAGATCGTGAAATTGGATTGTCACACAATGAAGTGCGTTTTGGCCCTATTGTGTGGTTTGGAGAATTTGAGTATCAATTAATGAATACGGTAACAAAATGTTCTCAACAGTTTATAGTGATTTATACAGAACAAAGTTGTATTACCTTGCAGCAGGCCCAAATAGCTAAAAAACTTCCTGTAGTGAAAACAAAATGGTTCACTTATGATGAAATTGTTGCAAGTGAGAGCATAGCTCCTATAGGATTGAAAAGAAACATCAAAGATGTCTTGGAACAAAAACATCCAAGTTCTCCCATTAAAATTCCTTTAAGAACCAACGCTAAACAATACTATTTTTTATGATTACTTAATTTCAGGATATTTTGCGGGTGCTTTTAAGCAATATGCTGCAAGATAGCTGCCCTCAGGGTGCTCAGCAATAGTAACATATTTTCGTTCCATAAAACCGCCCCGCTCTGATCGTTTCTGCATTTGTGTTGTAATAATATCATGTACGTCAATGTTGTGCGCAACACACAGCGCATCAATAACTTCGTAGACGTCAGCAAGTTCATGTATCAGCTCTGCGTGCGTAATTGCAGCTTTTACTTCCTTTGCCTCTTCAAGCAGTTTCAAGCGCAATTCATGATCAAACTCTTGATCAGTAAGATACTTGGTATGAATTACCGATCCTTGTTCTTGCGCTTGCCTGGGCATTTTATCGCGCCATAATTTATTTTGTACAAAGTAGCGGTATTTAGGTTGTGCGGGTTGTTCTGTGCATGCATTGCTTTCAAACATAGCCAAAAACTTTTTAAGTGCGCGCATGCGATATTGGTATGGTTCGCCTTTGTCTTCTTGAACTAACTCGTCTACCGTTTGAGTGGCTCCATCGGGAATAAAGATAGTGTCAAAAGGCGCTTCTTTTCTATGAAGATCAAGCCGCGCACAAGTAGTAATAGTGCCGTGAATAGTTTCTTCTATGATCGCATATTCATTATCGCCGTACATAAATACAAGCACAATGCGAATATGCATTCGTTGCCCGGTTTCGATTAATTTAAAAATGCCAGGAAGACCTAATGTTTTATACACAAACTTGGTCATGGTGCCAGGAAAATCGGGATATGCATCAAAAAATACTGCGGTATCATCAACAAGCACTGGCTGTTTTAGTGTTTGCCATGCTGCGCGTGCTTTATCAAGTGCGATAGTTTTTTGATCCAGTGTTTGTATTTCTGGAATATCAAGATCGCATTGCTGTAATGTTATATGTGAGGCATATTTTTTAAAAAAATCACTTGCTTCTTGGAGTTTTATGGCGTTGCCAGTTACATAATACAGTTGATTGATATCTGAGAATGAAGGTCGTGCTGCATTTAAAATATTCATAGTATACCCCATACAAATGATAAGAATCGTGATTTGTTTATGCATTGCTTTTATTGACTCGTGTTTGGTGATTGCATTAAAGTTAGAATAACAAAGTGATATAAAATAACCAGTCGGAGACAAAAATGATAGTAAAATATTTATTGATACTAAGCAGCTTGTTGTTAAGTGTACAGCTTGATGCCATGCAAGCGCCAGAACAACCATTGCGTATAATGACGTTTAATGTGCGTAGAGCTGGCAAAGAAAGCGCCGACAACATGCAAAAAAGTTGGACGAACCGCAAACCGCTTGTTGTTGCAGCTCTTAAAGCGTTGCAGCCTGATATATTTGGTTTGCAAGAACCAACCATTGAACAAATTCAAGATATAGAAAATGGCCTTGGTGCGGAGTATGCATGGGTTGGTAAAGGCCGCGGTAAAGAATGGTGGGGAAAATCAGAAGATGAATATAACCCACTCTTTTATAAAAACAAACGATTAGAACTTTTAGATTCTGGCACGTTTGTGCTTAATCCATCAGGCGCTTTAAATTGGAGATTTCTATGGAGCCCTAGAACCGTTGGCTTGCTCACGCGCATTTCCACCTGGGGCAAATTTAAAGACAGGTTGAATGGCCAAGAATTTTATGTATACAACACACATCTTGATCATAAGTTTGCAGCAGCGCAAGTGCATGGCATGCAAGCAATTTGCACCAAGATTGGTGAATGTACTGATAAGTTACCGGTAATTTTAATGGGTGATTTTAATACTGAATTAACGCCGGCCTTGCTCGAGGGTGAGCTCAAAGATTTTGCCAATACTAAAGCTCTTGCGCAAAATCGAGTTGGCCCAGATCAAACGCGTACGGGGTGGGATTTTAAAGAGCTTAAGGACATTGATCATATTTTAGTGAGTAAGCAAGCTCCGGTGGTGGTCAAAGAGCATCGTGTGGTGCAAGAGGAAAGCCGTGAGCGTATGCCCAGTGATCATAGGCCAGTGCTTGTTGATCTTCTGTTTATAAAAAAATAATAAAAAAGAGAGTTGTATATTTTTTTGTAATTTAAGTACACTGTTTTTAAAGAATTAAATTTTAAAAGGGTGTGCCGTGAAAAAGTATATGCTCAGTTGTTTATTATTGGTTTGTGGAACTGCATCAGCCTACCAGTATCTTTATGCACCATGGCGCACTGATTATATTTTAAATACTGGCCACAAGCCGGTTGTAAGCTATGATAAGGAGTCATGTGTTTTTTGTGAACGCATTGCAGCTCACGCTGATGACGTGCATTTTATTTTGCATCGGGCAAAGCACCACATTGTAATTCTTAATAGATACCCATATAATACAGGGCATTTATTGATTATGCCTTATGCACATAGCGCCAATTTAGATGATTTATCTGATGATGCACGTTTTGAATTAATAGAACTTGTTACACGCAGTGTGCAAGTACTTAAAAAACGATTAGATGCTCATGCAGTTAATGTGGGCATTAATTTGGGAAGCGCGGCTGGGGCCGGCATCCCTGCGCATTTGCATGTTCATTTAGTACCGCGTTGGGAACGTGATACGGGTTTTTTGGATACGTGCGCTGAAACTAAATTGGTATCAGTTGATTTGGTGAAAGTTTATGAGCAACTAAAAATATGTTTTGAAGCACTAGAAGTTTGAGATATGAAATGAACACCATGCAAGCAAGCGAACCGCTACATGTTTATTAAAATTACAAAGAAGTACTTAGTTTTTACTTGGTACTTCTTTGTACAAAGAATTTTTTGTCTTTTTAGAATGTCATATTAAATGCAACGTACGGGCCAGTAAGTGCAAAGTTGCTTACATTATTGCGGAACGTTCTTGCAAACACACCCACAGACGCTACCTCTGCATTAACATTTGACACTTCACTGCCCACATCTATTTGCTGTAAGGCGTTAAAGTATACGCGTGCCTCATAACCAACTTCTAAGCGAGCCGTATAAGTGCACCAGAAGCGAGCCTCATAAGCGGCACCGATTCTTTGTTCAAACACAGGTACAACAATAGTCATTTTGTCAGTTATCACTGTTTGTAAGTTAGGATAGGTTATCGGCCCAATGGGTGGCGCTGGTTGCACAGGAGATACGGAGCTAAACAAAGTATCATTTTTTCGTTTACCTATAAGAATCGCTGCTGCGAGTTTGCCAGAAAGACTTAAGCCACAAAATATATCATAGTCAAAGCAAGCGCCGAATTCAGGACCGGCACCTTTAAAACTTATGGGTGCAATTATGGAGCGCGTAGTGTTGCCATTAGTGCTTGAAAAGAAGCTGGTTGTTGTTTGTTTAAGGGAGGTAAAGTTTACACCACCAAAAAAGTGAGTTTCTAAGTTGCCAAACTCAACAAATTGCGCAACGTTTACATGTACTGTGTTAAAATTGAATTTTGTTCGTCCTGTTGAATTTTGATAAGGTGTTGCTTCTGGTCCAATTTCAAAAAAGGGCCCTATCATGTCTGTAGGGGCAGGTGCAGTGTGAGAATTTTCTGATGTAGAATTAAAATGCTCCCAATTGATGCCTAAGCTTCTACAATCATTAAAAAGGCTTGAGCGCACGCCCAGGTCAAAGCCAAAATGATATGTAGGATGTATGTCATAAATTGTCCAACGTGGCGAAGGTGCTGGTAGCGTGGTAGCCTGTGCTGCATAATGCAAGTTGCTCGTGCTCGGCTTAAGAATCAATGCTCTAAATTGAACAGCAAACGTATAGGGAATGCTGCTTACAGAAACATTGCCACATGGCCTACAGTCATCATAAGCACGTGCTGTGAGGGCAGGACAAACGGCGAAGGCTATTATATAATAGAGACATTTTTTCATGTGTACTTCCTTTTTTAAGATAGAATTTACTTGGTGGTAAGAAGTTTAGCATATTTTTTTAGTAAAAAAAGCTAGCGAGGATTGTTATATTGAGAAAATGCGTAAAATCAGCTATTATCAATCTATTGCTCTCTTGTTATCCAAAGGACTTTTATGAAAACGCTTGAGATCCGCCAGAAATTTTTTGATTTTTTTAAAAAGCATCACCATACAGAAGTGCCAAGCTCTTCACTTATTCCTGCTCAGGACCCTACACTTTTATTTGCCAATGCAGGGATGAATCAGTTTAAAGACGTATTTTTAGGTAAAGAAAAACGCAGTTATACGCGCGCGGTTTCAATACAAAAATGTATGCGCGCGGGTGGTAAACATAATGACCTTGATAACGTTGGGTTTACCAAGCGCCATCTTACATTCTTTGAAATGATGGGCAATTTCTCTTTTGGTGATTATTTTAAAAAAGACGCTATTCAGTTTGCGTGGGACTTTTTGACCAAAGAAATGGGTTTTGATCCTAATAAAATGTATGCCACTGTGTTTACTAATGATGATGAGTCGTTTGATTTATGGGCAAAGGTTCTGCCCAAAGAGCGCATCTCTCGCTTGGGCGAAGCTGATAATTTTTGGGCAATGGGTGATACAGGCCCGTGTGGCCCTTGCACAGAAATTTTTGTTGACCGTGGCCCAAAGATTGGTTGTGGTAAAAAAGAATGTGCACCAGGATGCTCATGCGATAGATTCCTTGAAGTGTGGAATAACGTTTTTATGCAATATGACCGCCAGCTTGATGGTTCTTTGGTGCCGCTCACACAAACAGGCGTAGATACTGGTATGGGCTTTGAGCGCTTGTGTGTGATCTTAGAAAATAAAGATTCAGTATTTGAAACTGAAGTGTTCATGCCAACCATACGCCGTACTGAAGAATTGGTGGGGAAAAAATATGCAGAGCAAACAGATCTTCTTAAAGCGGCGTTTCATGTGCTTGCCGATCATATTCGTGCTTCCTGCTTTTTAATAGCCGATGGTTGTGCGCCATCAAATGATGGCCGTGGCTATGTACTGCGTAAGGTAATTCGCAGAGCAGCTCTTTTTGCGCAAAAGTTAACAGATAAAAATATTTTCCCTGAACTTGCAGATGTTATTGTTTTGCAAATGGGGCCAGTGTATCAAGAATTGGTGTCTTCTCGCGATTTGATTAAGTCAGTTTTAAAAAGTGAAATTGAGCGGTTTGCAGCCAACTTAGTGCGCGGGCAAGCGATTCTTGAAAAGTATTTTGTAGAACAAAAAGCAAATAAGCAAATTATTGGTGAACAAGTATTTAAGCTTTATGATACGTATGGTTTCCCGCTTGAACTTGTCAAAATCATTGCACATGAGCGCGGGTTTTCAGTAGATGAATCTGGCTTTGCAAAGTTTATGGAGCAGCAGCAGCAAGAGTCTGGCAAGAAAACAAAAGATATCTTAGATCATGTGGCTTTAGATGAAAAAATTACCACTACATTTACTGGTTACGATGAGCTTGAAACATCGTCAGAAGTAGTGGCATTGATATTGGATGACAAAGTGGTAAACAGCGCTCAAAAAGGGCAAGACGTTTGGGTGTTTGCCAAAAAGTCTCCCTATTTTATTGTGGGTGGTGGGCAAGTGCCAGATGAAGGCTATTTATTGATTGATCACACCATAAAAGCACCGATCAAACAAGTGCGCTATATTGATGGCCGCATTGCAACGCTTATAGAAGCACCTAGTGAAATTAAGGTTGGTCAAAAAATCACGAGCGTGGTAGATCCGGTATGGCGTACTAACGCTATGAAAAATCATACAGGTACTCACTTGTTGCAATCTGCGCTTATTGAAGTACTTGGAAAAACTGTCAAACAATCGGGCTCATTAGTGCACCCTGATTATTTACGTTTTGATTTTACGTATCATCGTGCGATCACGCAAGATGAAATTAAGCGCATTGAAGAGGTGGTTAATGAAAAGATTAGAGAAAATATTCCAGTAATTATTGAATATACTACGTTGAGTAATGCGCTCAAGAAAGGCGCGTTGGCTTTCTTTGGTGATAAATATAATCCTGAAGATGTACGCTTGGTAAACGTTGCAGACTATTCAAATGAGCTTTGTGGCGGCACGCACGTGAATCGCACGGGCGATATTGGCATGTTTAAGATTACCGAGGAAACGGCGCTTTCTGCCGGGCATCGCCGTATTTTTGCAGTAACGGGGCCACGCGCTCTAGAGTTGTTTCAAAATACGTATGCAAGTATTAAAGAGCTTAGCCAAGAATTTAAAGTACAATTACCCGAAGTTATTGGTGCTGTTGAAAAACAACATGAACAGCTTAAGCATATGCAAGCACAGATTAAGCAACTTAAAAAACAATTGTGGCATTACCAAGTGCCAGCATGGCAAGCTGCCACTGAAGTGGTAAACAAGGTGCCTTATTTATATATTCATGTTGCAGATGTTGCATCTGATGAGCTACGAGATATTATAAGTTCATTACAACAAAAAACTCCTGGCTTTTATGTTGCAGTAAGCGGCGTTGATAACAGCAGCAACTTTATTGCATCAGTAGCTCCCGCATTTGTTAATCGCATTGATATGAAATCATTTGGCGCGTGGCTAAATGATACTGCTAAGTTACGTGGTGGCGGCAAGGCTGACATGTTGCAAGGAGGTGGGCCGAAAGTGGGCAAAGAGCTTGGTGGGCAGATTAAAGAATGGCTTGTAAAGAATGTTAAAAACTAGTTTTTCTCTAGCCGCTCAAGACCCTTTGATGCATTTTCCCTGCGGGAAATTACTCAGGGAGAGCGGGATTTATTGGTTATTTTTAATAAGTTTTGTTTTTGCTTTTAACTTGCTTGCCGCTCACCCTGAGTGTTCTTTGAGCGTTCAGGCGAAAGAGAAAGCAGCGAAGGGTCAAGCGGAACAAATATCTGCTGCAGCACAAGTTATGAATAAAGAAATAGAAATCAAAATACAAGTTGATGATGCGCAATTTACCTTGCTCAAGGCATGGTTGTCTGAGCATGCGGAATTTAAAGGGGCGCTGCATCACACAGAATGGTATCTTGATAATCCGCAAGACACTTTCTTCTTCACCTCGCAAGAAGGCTATAAAGATGCGCTCAAGTATTTACGTGTGCGGCACACTGAGCGGGGAGATTCGGTAGCATATAAATTGTGGCATAGAGATCCAGAAACGGGTAAAACCACGCATTGTGATGAATATGAAACTAACGTTGAGAATGGGCAAGTAATGCTTGCGCTTTTTGCACAATTAGGTTTCTCTGAGCAAACCAAGATTGCAAAGCGTAGAGAAGCGTATGAAACTCCAGAGTTTGAAATTGCCATTGATCACATTGAAGGCCTTGGTTATTTTGTGGAAATTGAAGTGTTGCATCCTAAAGAGAATGTAAAAGAGTCACTTGCGGATATTTATGATTTCTTGAAAAGGATTGGCATCACGCGGTTTTGCAAAATAGAACGGGGGTATGTGAGTATGTTTTGGAATCCAGAATATGATTTTGGTGATTTGGTAGAGTTGAAATAAGTAATCTTACATCGACTTGGTTTAGAAGTTCGGACTTTTTATTTTTTCTTTGCTAACGCTGCGGACCTGCCGGTCGGGCCAAACTATTTTTCTTGTCAAAAACAGTTTGACCAAAAGACAACCAAGAACTACGTTCTTAGTAATCTCCTTGGTCGTTCGAATGTTGCCACCGCGCTGCCCCTTCGGGTCGCTTAGTGGCCATGCGAACTTAAAAAGACTTTTTACTACTCCATTTTGCGTCGATTATGTCACAAATTTTACAATACCAATTATGCTTCGAGTTTAAATGCCGAGTGGTGTACGGCGTTGTTCAGCGCTTTTCAGGGGCCTGTCCGCCGGAACTTTAGTGCAGGAGGATGCGTTGAAAGAAGGTGACGCTGAGTAGTAGAAGCCACTTACCACAACCCCTTTTCTAGTAGTAATAATATCACTCTTGTTCTTTAAACTTTTTTTAACTATGTAAAATAGGCATACTATTAACCTCTGCTCTAGAGGGGTATTTTGAAATACTATGTTACAGAAGAATTACAGGGTAATTACTACTTGCCCTTCTCTGTAAAAGTGCATGTTTTTTGAAATAGCAAGAGCTTTTATCTCTGTCCCACTCGGCATTAATTGACAAATAGATGATTATGGTGTACTATAGTTATAGAGAAATTGTTAATTTAACTTATTAAGGAGGTTTCATGAAAACCAATATATCAATATTTATAGTTTTCTCTGCTCTAATTTTTACTCATTCCTCAATCGGTATGATTCTGCTGGAAAAAAAAGTCAAAATACGTAATTCTGATTTTGGAATGGGCAAACCATATGAAGAAAAAAAACGAAAGTTTAAACGTGAGTTTGTAGAAGCAGTTAATGATGGAAACCTACTCAAGGTTCTACATGCAAAATGCAAACTCGCAGCATGTTATGATAAAGATGATTATCAACGTGCACAAGTAGACAACAGAAGAAAGATTTTACTTAATAAAGCTGCTGCTTTCTCGAGTGTTGCCGCTGCAGCTACGCTTGCGGGTTTTGCTGTAGTGAAGCCCAGAATATGGCCAATTCTTCAATCAAGTATAACAATAGCGAGTTGTGCGGGTGCTGCGTATTATGCGAATAAAGTACATAAAATAACGCCAAAGAATGCTTTTGATCCCGAGAAAAAATGGTTGGACAACGAATTAAAATTATTAAAAACAGCTCCCGTTCAAGCTTTTTTTGCACAACGTGAGACGGAACGTAACAAAGAGCTTATTCAATTACTTAAAGAAAAACAAACAACAAAGCATGCTTAAGAACAATATGGCTATCAAATAAATATGAAATTCAAATAAGAAAACCCGTTCAAGATCATTATGTATCATTTGAGCGGGTTTTTATTACTCTTCTATTTCAACTTCTTCTTCTTTATTAATCTCAGGTAACGATCCATCAACTTGTGCATTCCACAGTGTTTGATAAAGTCCCGGCTCTTCAATGAGCTCTTCATGAGAACCATCTTGTATAATCTGCCCTTTATCAAACACCAAAATACGGTCCATAGAAAGCAATGTAGAAAGACGATGTGCAACAACAAGTGTTGTTTTATTTTTCATGATGTCTTTAAGGCTTTCTTGTATTAACCGTTCAGTCATAGTATCAAGTGCGCTTGTGGCTTCATCAAGAATGAGTATTGGCGCATTTTTGAGCGCCGCACGGGCAATAGACACGCGTTGGCGTTGCCCGCCAGAGAGCTTAGTGCCACGTTCACCAACCACCGTTTTATAACCATGTGGCAGCAAATCAATAAATTCTTGTGCGTGTGCTTTTTGTGCAGCATCATATATTTGTTCTTGCGTTGCGTTAATATTGCCGTAAAGTATATTTGCGTAAATTGAGCGTGCAAAGAGAGACGTTTCTTGCGGGATAGTAGCAATCGAGCGACGCAATGATTGCTGCGTGACTTCTTTAATATTTTGTCCATCAATTAAAATGCGGCCTGATGTGGTATCGTACATACGCAAAATAAGATTAATAAACGTTGTCTTACCGCTACCAGAATAACCAACAAGCCCCACCTTTTGACCAGGCAAAATTTCTACTGACTTATCGCGAAATAAAGGTTCGGCGCCTTTGTATTTAAAGCGCACTTGATCAAACTCTATGCGCCCTTCTTTGACCACCAACTCTTTGGCATTTGGCGCATTTTGAATTGAAATAGGCTGCGAGAACGTTGCAAGCGCCTCACCTACTCGGCCCGTATATTTTGCAAATTGAGAAAGATCTTTAGTGAGTAACCATAATGAATCAACTATTGCCGTGTTAAATGATAGCACTAGAGCAAAATCTCCCACGGAAACTGTGCCTGCTTGCCAGCCTTTGAGTAAAAAATAGAGTGAAACCGTTTGCATGAGCACAAATGAATAATCATATACGGTGAAAATAATAAAATAGATCCAGGAGAGTTTGCGCTCAGCATGAGTTGATTCAGAAAGTTCTTGATCAAGTGCATCACTTTCATAATGTTCTCTTGCAAATAAACGTACTGCAAGCATATTGGCAATCACATCTACAATACGTCCGGTTACTCTGTTTGAAAGCGTAGACCAATCGCGGGAATATGCCTGTAGTTTATTGAGAAATAATAATGAAATAAGTATGAAAACGGTTGACCATATAAACATAGTAAGTGCAAAAGTGATGTTAACGCTCCACAGTGCAAAGACTGCAATAATGAGTGTAACGCTGTTCCATAAAAACCGATCCACAATTAGTTGAATAATGTCTGGTACATCGTAGCCAATGTTTTTTATTTGATTGGTTAAACCTCCTGCTGTTTGATCTTGAAAGAAAGTGTGACTTTGGCCAAGCAGGTAATCAAAGATATGTATGGATATTTTTTGGCGCATATCAGGAATCATCTTAATATCTATGTAATAATTATAGAGGCGATGCATAGTTGCCATGATAAGCATTTGAGCAATATAAAGAATCACCGGAATCGCCAAAAAAACAAATGGGTTTTGCCCCACGTTTGTTGCAAGGCGGTTAATAATAATTTTAAGAATATACGGCCGCACTGCCACATCTATGGCGCGCATGAGTGTTGCGCAAATCATAATGGCGAGCGGGAACTTAAATTGACGGGCAATGTTATAAATAAACTGGAAAATATATTTGGTGCTAACTGCTTGCATGTGCTACCTTTTATGTAATTTCTTTCTTGGAATTACTGTAGCATAAATGACTTTATTGATTCAAGGGTTATAGTTTTAAGCCTTGACCAAGAATAAATCCAAGCCCTGAAAGCATTAATGAAAATAGTTCTCGTGGCATTGGAATATGAAAACTATATGCAAGTAAAAGACCAAGCGCTCCACCAAACATCGCAAATATTGCTGCATTTTTGGTAAGATTTTTAACAAAAAAACTTGCAACAAATGGCACAAATAAGCAGCATACTGAGATTTCATAACTTGCAATTAAAATATCAACAATGTCGCTTGGTACAAAATAAGAAGCAAGAACCGCAAGCGATCCTGCAATGCATGTTACGTAGCGAGAAATTGAAAGTTGTTGCTTGTTAGTGATAGGCAAATCAAAATCTTGCATTAAATGTGAACTTATTGCGCACAATAACGAATCAGCAGTAGAAGTAATTGCAGCAATAATGCCACAGACTGCCAGTGCAAACAAAAAATCATTGGTTAGCTCGCTCATGACTACCATTAACGGGCTTGCGCCATACGGAACGCTTAGTCCTAATAATTTGGCTTGCATGCCAAAATAGATGGGTACTAATGAAAATAAGAGCATAAACCCACTTGCAAGAAGTGCGCTTAGAGTGGCAACACGTCTATTTTTTGCCGCAAAAAAGCGTTGACCTAAATCTTGCTCAATAAGAGAGAATAGCGCGGGCATTATTAAAATAGGCAGCAGGTCGCGTATGGTAAATACTGTGCTTGCAAATTGCTCTTGGCTTGTAAATATACTTTTGATGCTTCCAAATACGCCAAGTGGATGAGTAAATAAGGTTAAGAACCAAATGCCGCCGAAAGAAAGTATAATTAAAAGTACTTGTGCAATATCGGTCATTACTACTGCTTTGAGCCCACCAATCATGGTATATAATATCACAAATGACCAAAAGCTAAGAAATATTAGTTGATTATCAATGCCTACTCCCAAAAGAAGTGATTTGCTTGCAACGATTTGACCAATTAAAAGCCCTGCCATAGTAGCAATAGAGAGAAGTGAAGCAATATATTTAAGCCGAGGCGCATGATAGCGCGTTGCAAAGAGTTCTGCTGTTGTTGCAATGTTTGCATCGCGCAAAAGGCCTGCAAACCCAAAGCCTAAAATTAAAAAGCCAATGCTCATGCTTAGCGTATACATGATACCAAAGATGCCCATGGTATATGCTTTGCTTGCAGTGCCCAAGAGCATGCCACCACCCACTTGCGTAGCAATAAGCGTAAAGGTAACTGAGGCAATGCCTAAGTCTCTACTTGCAAGAAAGTAATCTGAGGTGGTGGTTACCTTGCGTGAGGCGTAGAGGCCAACGCATAAATAGATAAGTGATAATATGCCAAAGAGCGCGAGGAACAGAATTTCGTTCATGAGCGTAATTGCTCTTCAATAAGAGCAAGTGCTTTGCCAATCATAGCATCAATAGCATCTTGTTTTTCAGTAAATGGCTTGAGTACATAATCAGGCACTTGCTCGCGCTCAGCTGGTCGCCCTATGCCCACGCGAATTCTGCCAAAATCTTCTCCTCCATGCGTAATAATTGAGCGTAAACCATTATGCCCCTTTGCACTACCACCCAGGCGATAGTTTACGCTGCCAAAAGGTTTTTCAAGTTCGTCATGTACCACTAAAATATCAGGTTGTTTAATACCTTTTTTATGTAAATAAGGCATTACTTTGCCTGAGTCATTCATAAAGGTCGTTGGTTTTATAAGAATGATAGGCATATTATTAATTTGAACGATACATTCATCAAAAAGATCTTTTGATGACCAACGGCCATTATATTGATTGGCCAATGCATCAACTACTTGAAAACCAATGTTATGGCGTGTTGCATAAAATTTAGGGCCGGGGTTACCCAGCCCTATGATTGCTTTGATCATTGAATAAATTATGATTTTGCAGGTGTTGCTGGCTTTGCAGCAGGTTTTACCGCTGGTTTATAATTGCTATTAAGCTCGTCAACTATCATTTGTGTGATATCGATGCGGTCTGCAACAAATATGGTGCTACCAGCAAGCACAACGTCAATGCCAAGATTCTTGGCGATTTTTTGCGTGGTAGTTTCAATTTTCTTGAGCATATCCATTTGTGCCATTTGAGCGCGTTGCTGAGGAATTTCTTGCGCCGCTTGTTGTTCAATCATAATTTCATTTTTAAGTGACAATAGCTTCTTTTGTCTTTTTTCGCGAGCTTCACCACTTAATACGTTTGCGCCAGCACCACTTAATTCTGATTCAATTTTTTGTTTTTCAGATTCCATAGCCTGAATGTTTGCTATACGCTTTTCCATGTCAGCTTTAATTGATTGTTGAAGATCAGCGCCTTCTTTTGATTTATCAAATACAGCATAGATATCTACCACTGCAATTTTTACATTAGTAAAGTCTTTTTTAGAAGTCGCAGCACTTGTTGCGGGTTTAGGTGTATCTACAGCCATTGCCGGGCACGTGGCAACAGTAACAAGTGATAATGCCGTTATTGAATAGAGAAGTTTTTTCATAAAAGTCCTTTGAGAATATTATTGTATAGATTTATTGTAACTCAAAGGGTTATTTCGTCAATTTTTGGTTCACTCATTGTGCTATTAGTTAGATCGCTTTAGAAATGACCTACCTTTATCTACAGCATTCAGGGGAGGTTTTGGTTGACAAACTTTAGTTCGGCTGCTTACTTTTTGCTCCTTTTCATATTCCGTAATTTTGCCTTTTAAAAAGTTAACAACGGCAAGTTGAGGCATTACGGAAGAAAGAGTAAGTGCTTCATTGCCTGGTTGCAGTTGATAAGAATCGGTGCAATATTGGCCAGTTTTTGTTTTCTTTACACAGGTTTGAAAAACCGTTGCTTGCAAGTGCCGTTTTTGCGCGAGAGCAATAATGTTTTTTTCAGATTCATACACTTGAATCGTTCCATATTCCGGATGCTCAATGTGCATCATGCCGAAAGCGGTGGGCAAACTTATAATGTGCGTGTATAGTATTATTAATAATTGTTTTTTCATGAGGGTCCTAGTTATGTTCCTTTCTTACTCTAAAGTAATGTTACAGGCGCGTGCAACATACTCTTGCATATATTCATCCAAGCTATCAAAAATAAATTTGAGTGGTTTGCTTGAAGGATCGGTAAGGTTTAATGGTTTTTTCTCATGATAGCGCATAAGCGCATATAAAATCAAGCATATTTGCTGTGACGTGATATTGTTCCAATTGCAATTAGGTGGCGCAACTTCATAGGCTGCTTGGTTTGCGTATTCGATAATACTGCCGTTGGCTAGTGCTTGCCATTGATTAGTAAATTTACGAACCATAGATTCGGTAACCATATCTATTAAAAATGCACCGTCATCATCATCGTGCACGCGTAGGTATTTTGAATCGGGTGTGCTTTGCGCAGCACGCCCATTATCTACGTGGAGTACAACAGCGTGTGTTCTTTTATCCCGTATTTCTAGCGAATGGTGCATGTTAGAAGGGTGGTTTTCGGGAACTGGCTTTAGATATGATAAAGCGTAGTATGGCCCCCTTTTTTGCCATTTACCAAAAAAAACATATTTTAAGTTACTTACTTGTTCAACAACAGTTTGTGTTGCAAGATCAAATACAATGATGCGTGCGCATGTAACTTGTTTTCCATCTATTTCTTCAAGGCTTAGTGCTGGTATAATGCAATAGGGGTATTCAGGGTCTTCAGAGAAAAAAGCGCTTTCAGGGCACTCACATTCTCTGTTGCCACGCACTAATTCAAATTCACGTATTTTTGTTCGTTTTCTTAAATCGTATAAACACCCGATATTAGGATCTTTATAGGTATAGCAGTATCTGCCATCGGGAGAAATGCTTGGCCGTGGAGAATGCGATATTTGCCCAAGACACATGGTTGAGTTATCGGCAGGATAATATACGTTATACGTTGCAGTGCGATCTTCAACATTGGTAGGGATCACGCAGCATGAACTATCAGCTGCCCATGGTAAATCTCTCCAACGCGGATCGCTTGATGCTAGGGCAAAATTGTTGATAGGTTGCCCCCCTGCTTCAAGATCGTAAAGCCGGAGTTCATCCTTACAAGGCAATAAAAAGTATTTTTCATTAGGTGAGATTGCTGTTTTGCTGTCCCATCCTTTGGCTTCAGGAAAAGGAACCAGAATTTTTTGTGAGTGTGTGTCATACAAACCAATATGCGGACTTGTAGTTGCTTTGGGTTTTAATACGCCAAAACGTAAGCTTGGTGAAAAATAATCAACAGGTAGTTCCACATCAGTGACATCATGAGGTGCGCGAACTACTTGCTTTGTAACAAGGTTAAATGCTTGCGTTGTTACTTTGCAAAAATTATGTGAATAGCCAGTTTTATATGCTGCAAGAGGCAGCATGCAAAATTGACTGTCAGCAGAAAATACTACAGGCTCCCAAGGCATAAGAAGAGAAGTGGTATGAACAACTTCTTGAGTTGCAATGTCAATGATAACACCGTGGTTATTCCCTCTTTTTCCTGCAAGATAACGGCCATCTGTTGAGCACTGGGCACCACTGATGTTGCTTGCAATTTCTCTGGAGAGCTTGTCGTTTTGCAAAAATATATTTTTAAGGTGAGATGCTACGCGTGTTGCTGCAAGCATAACTTGTGCATAGTGTCTGTCTTGCGCAAGGCCCCATTCTGCACGAAATAACGATGGCTCTTCAACAAGTGTTGCATGCCAATCACTGAGTGCTTGGGGGTTACATAATGATTCTTGTAACAGAAACCCACGTGGATCCTCCTTGCGCTTTGAATTAAGTAATGCAGTAACTTTAAGTGCATGTTGGCGGCGTGTTCTGCCGCTTGCAAGATCAAGCGCTTCAATGGTAGAGTCTGATGCTGCTCGCTGCTCCATGCATTTACGCGCTTGCTCAACGCCTTGCCTGGTAAAAAGAACATCTTTTTGAAGTTGCGTAATGGTGGGATGCTGGTGAGCATTATGTTGCGCAGTGCGAGGATTGGCCCACGAGAGCGTGAGGTGCTTTTTAACATCCATGCAAAAAAGAACGTTCGTAAAGAAAATGAATATGAAGTATAAGATGAGCACGTAAGGGCCTTTTTTATGAACGCATCATGAACTAATGTTAGTTTAGCAAAGAATGCGATAAGGAGCGAGTGATCCTTATGGTACATGAATAGTAATGTGTTCTCCGAGTAAAATGTTATTTATTGATGCTCTTTGATAAAAGTGAGTATATCATTATTGATTGTTTCTGCATGTGTGGTGAGCATGCCGTGCGGATATCCTTTATATATTTTAAGCGTAGCCTCCTTTAATATTTTTGCCGAAAGTAAGCCTGCGGCCTTTATGGGAACAATTTGATCATCATCGCCATGCAGTACCAGTGTTGGCACGTTAATTTTTTTAAGATCTTCCGTAAAATCGGTTTCAGAAAATGCTTTAATGCAATCGTAGTGTGCTTTTGCACCGCCAAGCATTCCTTGCAGCCACCAGTGGTCACGAATACCTTCTGATATTTTTGCACCAGGTCGATTATAGCCATAAAAAGGAAGAGTAAGATCTTTATAAAATTGAGCGCGGTTTTTTGCAAGTTCTGCGCGTAATTCATCAAACACAGAGAGTGGCGATCCTAGGGGATTTTTTTCTGTTTTGAGCATGAGAGGCGGCACGGCGCTTATAAGCACTTCAAGCGCTACGCGATTTTTGCCATGCTGTGCAACATAACGAGCAACTTCACCACCGCCGGGTGAATGGCCAATGTGAATCGTATTTTTGAGATTAAGTTTTTCAGTGAGTTGCGCCAAGTCATATGCATACGTGTCCATATCGTTGCCTTGCCATGTTTGCGTTGATCTGCCGTGGCCACGTCTATCATGTGCAATAACGCGATAACCTCTTTCTAAAAAGAATAGCATTTGTGCATCCCAATCGTCAGCGCTTAGGGGCCATCCGTGGCTAAACACTATGGGTTGGCCTGATCCCCAATCTTTGTAATATATCGTGGTGCCGTCTTGCGTTGCTATTGTTGGCATAACTCGTTCCTTTTTGTATATGTTTTTTATTTTAGTATAGCAAAGAATAGTCGCTGCAGCGAAAGCACATTCTAATTATATAGTTTTGTGCCGGACTAAGTATTTTCTTATTTCTTCAATTAAAAAAACAGGGCTTGCAAGCATTAGCACGAGCAGCCATTGTTCAATAGTTAAAGAGACGGTGTTGAATACTTTTTGGAGTATAGGAATATAGAGAATGGCAAGTTGCAAGATAAGCACAAGTACGGTTGCTGCAATAAGCCAAAGATTAGAGAATGGAGACATTTCAAGCAATGAGTGATGTTCTGATCTGCAATTCCATGCATTAAACCATTGGCATGTTGCAAGCGTGGTCATTGCGAGTGTCCGAGCAAGCGTTAAATTAATGGGTGCGTAATAAGCAAATATGCCAATAGAGACGATACCCATAGGAATAGACATTAAAGCAATTTTGAACCATGATGTAGCATCAAGCAAAGAATCTGAAACCGTATGGCGCGATTGTAAGATATCATGCTCTTGAGGTTCTTGAGAAAGTGCTGCATCAAGAAATCCATCAGTGACTAAGTTAATCCAAAGAATTTGTGCTGCAAGAATAGGCAATGGTAAGTTGACTATGAAAGAAAATAGTATGAGCCAAACTTCTGCTAAATTGGTGGTAAAAAAGTATAAAATCACGCGACGTAGCGCCAAAAAAATGGTGCGCCCTTCCTTTATTGCTTCTATAATGCTTGCAAAAGAATCATCAAGCAAAATAAGGTCGGCAGCTTCTTTGGCAACTTCAGTACCAATGCCACCCATGGCAATGCCCAAATCGGCTGCAACAAGTGCTGGTGCATCATTTACGCCATCACCGGTCATGGCAACGCGATTGCCTTGTTGTTGAAATGCTTGTGCAATGTGCAATTTTTGTTCGGGTGTGACGCGTGAAAACACGGTAGTGGTAGCAAGTACGTTTTCCAGATTTTCACCGTTTTTTAATTCAGATCCATCAACAGCCGTATCGCCTTCTTGGAATATGCCAACTGAGCGTGCTACATAGAGTGCAGTATCTTGGTGATCACCGGTTGCCATAACAATACGGAGCCCTGCTGCACGTGCGTTTTCAATCATATCTTTAACGTCAGAACGAATGGTGTCTTGAATCCCAAATAAACCTAAAATAGTAAGATCATGAAGTAGGCTCGGAAGATCTTTGGGTTGTACGGTTGTTTCATTAAATTCGGTAGTATCAATTTTCCGTTGCGCTGCGGCAACGGTGCGTAATCCTTTTTCAAGCATAATATCAAGAGCAGATTGTGCATTCTTAGTGTTGTTGTTTGCTAAGGCAAAAATAACTTCGGGTGCGCCAGTTACAAATAAATAATACGTATCATTATGTTTGTACAGCCCTGCTTGATAACGCAGTTCAGTGCTAAAAGGCATATGCACTATGGTTTGATATTCATTTTGTGCAGTTACTAAGCCTGTTTTTTTGGCAAGTACGTCAATCGCAGCTTCGGTGGGATCTCCTTTTATGTGGAACGTATCCGTTTCGGGTTGGTATTCAATTTCTGCTTGATTTAAAAGACCGCCGGCTATGATCAATCGCTCGAGTGTTGGATCTGATTCTGCTAGAGTTATTTTTTTATTATCGAATAATAGATTACCCTCTGTTTTATATCCTTGGCCGGTTACGTTATAAAATTTATCATGTGCGTAAAGTGATGTTACTATCATTTCATTACGCGTAAGTGTTCCGGTTTTATCTATCATCAATATGTTAGTGCGACCTAAACCCTCAATTGCCTGCATACGCTTAGTTATTACATTTTTCTTGGCCATGCGGTAAGCGCCGCTTACAAGTGTGAGAGTAAAGACGACGGGCAACCCTTCAGGGATCACGCAAATAAAGAGCGCAGTAATAATAACAAGAAGTTCACGTAACGGCTTACCCATAAGCAGGCCAACTATAAAAAGGCATACGCACATTATAAAAATGGCAATGAGAATGCGCTGTGCAAGTTGATCAATAGATTGTTTTAGTGGCGTATCGGTTTGTATTGTTTCTACAATAATATTTAGTTTGCCAAGTTTAGTATTTGGGCCTGTAGCAATGATTATTGCTTTGCCATGCCCTGTTAATATGTAGGTGCCACTTGATAGATTATCATTTTCTTCTTTTGCTACCGGTGTAGATTCACCTGTTATAACCGCTTCATCAATAAGTATATTGTCTGCCTCAATGAGTGTTGCGTCGGCAGGAACTTTTTCGCCCGCGTGAATAATTATAATATCGCCAGGCACCAATTCTTCTGATGGCACAATATCGGTAACGCTATCGCGCACTGTTGCAGTTTCTTGCGTAAAATATGTTTGCAAGCTTAAAAGTATTGATCGTGTGCGCCCTTCTTGAATAGTTCCGAGTAGTGCGTTAAAAAGGAGCACGCCGGTGATAATAAAAGCATCCATGCGGTGCCCCAATGCAAAAATAAGGGCTGCTGCAAGCACCAAAATGTATATGAGTGGATTTATAAATTGCCGTAAAAACACAAAAATAATAGATTCAGGAGCTTTGCGTGGTAATGCATTTGGCCCAAATTGTTTTTGTAGTTTTTGAACTTGCTCTTTTGTTAAACCAGTTTTTGGGTTGGTTTGTATGTTATTCATTATCGTGCGTTGTACCCTCACCTATATGTTCAAGTTCGTCATTAAGCTCTTCAATATCGCTGCCAATAGCTTCAAGCAATTGGTCTCGTTCATCAAGCGCATCTTCTTCATCAGAAACCATGTTTTTTTCTTTATCGGTAAAATCTGGATTGTTAGAAATAAAAGTGGTTAAGCCTGGAACTTTGTGTTTACGTTGTGATTTTGAGTATCCTAAGCTAGTAAGAAGAGTTGTTTGCTCAGGAGTGATTAATTCTTTTTTTATACATAAAAATGGGGTAAATGCAGAAACTTTCTCTAAAAATCCTTTCCAGAGTGATTCGGGCCGCGCATCGCGTTCTCTTATTGCCGTATCACGCTCAGTCGTGAGTGTTTGTATGCGGGTGTGCTGGTAATAATTGCCACAGGCAGATACGGCAAGTGCCGTGCTAACCAATGCTAACGAGCCACAAACCAAAGTCCATTCATCCATTGTTTTTGTTGTTGGTTGTGCAAGCATTATTGTTGCGCAAAGCAAGGAAAGTTTTTTCATGATAACTCCTCCATTTCAATTATACTTCTTACTTTGAGTATAGGTAATTACACTCTTTTTGTGCAACAATATTATTGTTTTTCTTCTAATGCTAGTGAAATTTCATCTGAAATGCTGTTTATTTCTAGCGAAAGAGCATCTCTTTCTTTTGTGCGTTGCAAAGCATCTGAAAGTATGGTTTTTCTGCGTTCAGGCATTACTTGTGATGTATAGACCTTGCATCCGTCTATGGAATCTAAAGTTGGATTAAAGCCCATATTGGTAAATACGTTGCGGTGTTGAAGAGTTATAACAGTTTCATCTACACAAAAGAATGGCACATATGTTTGTAGTCCCGTTAAGAATTGGAAAAATTTATCGCCTCTTGCCTTTTGCGCGGTGACTGCTCGTTGAGCTACGGTAAGTTCGCTTTCGAGCGAACGAATTTTTTCGTCTTTTTCTTGTAATTTTTGCGTTTTTAACGTGTCTAAAGCAACTTGGCGTAAACTTTTGCTAAGTAATGTTTTGATTGCTTTCTTTTTTTCAGCAACAGTTGTCTCTAATGCTATTTTTTCCTGCTTGAGCTTTTCTACATTTCTTTTTTGTAATTGGGTTTCAAGAATGGAAAAAACCAATACGGTGCCACCAATAAGCAGTGCTGGAAAGGCAAGTGCACGTATATCATCATTTTGGGCTTGTAGTTTGAAAGGATGCGCTATTAACAATACTATAAGGGAAAGTATGATCAATTTTTTCATGGTACCCTCTTTTGATACATAATTGATTAGAAATCTGCTTTGAGTATACGGTAGGTTTTTTTTAATTTGCAAGAGATGCATCATCTTTGCATGGTCAGATGGCAATATCTGAGCTTAGAATGCCAATAAGACATACGGCTATTGTGGCCGATGTTTTGGCTGTTGTATACTTAGTATACTAAGGGAAAGTAGTATCACATATCATAAAGAGGTTTATATGAAGCACATAACCTATTTTTTTCTGTATTTCATGTGTGGCGTAAGCGCCATGCGTGCAGAAATTAGCGCACATCCTATTGAACGCGGCCCATTTGAAGTAGAATTTATTAATAAAACAGAAGATAAAATAAATATTTTTGTACGTACTGCAAGTTTTGATCAAGAAGCTGCACGTGAGTATGTACATTTTAAGGATGGCAAATGGGTGTATAGTGCTCAACCAGGGCCGCTTGAAACGCTCATTGCTCCGGGGTTTTCTTCACACACGGTGCCTGCAGGAGCAAGCTTTAAAAATAAGTTTGCGCATATGCCTACACTCATTACGGTGAAAAGTGCCGGAGAAGAAGCTGCCAAATCGGTGCCAGGAACTTTTGCGCTCAAAGCGGTGATCATCACGGAAGACCCTACCGGTTTAGTGCTCAATTTTAAGTAGAAACTACTACTGGTGTAATTTCCCAATCTTTAAACCTTGGTGCTGTTTTTAAATGCGTATAAGCATCATAAGGGAACTGTTTACCAGCAACAGGCGCTGAAAGTACCGTGTAGGCAGTGTTATCCCAAAGGCGCACAAGCCCTTTATTAATAACAAGCTGCTGGAGCATGTGGCCATAATGCTGATGCCCGCGAATTATTGCATGGAGCGTGTGATAGGCGCCACTCTGCGCTTTAAACCAATAATGCGTTAGTTCTTTGCCGTGCACCCAACCTCTACCTTTATTATAAGCGACAATCGGTGAGGCATAATTTGCTATATCTTCAATAAGATCGGCCCACATCAATCCAATTGTTTTGGGGCTCGTGGGGGCTCGTGGCACAAAGTTATCGATTTCATGCTCAGGTATATATCTGAGTACTTCATTTTTTAATGCAATAGGCAGCTGGCGCACATGATCTGCGCGGTTAAGTGACGTGATTGCATTGTATTGTACTGCATCTGATGACGCCATAAGTGCGCTTGCATTAAAACCAAGCTCAGGCCCGCCATGGCAGCATTGAATGTAGTCTATGTGGCCATTTGTTTTTACACCAAGAAAAAGCGCCATGGGCATACTATCATACCATTGCACGATAGTTGAAAAATCTGCGTCTTTGTAATTTGCTCTATCAAAAAGTTCGTCTGCAAAGCCATACTGTTCATTTAAGCGCATGTCTTCATGATTGCCACGAATTAAGAAAACGTTGCGTGGATTTGCCATGCGAAGGCGCATTAACGTATAAATAACTTCTATGCCGTATTCGCCACGATCAACATAATCGCCCAAGAATATTAAATAAGCATGGGGGTTTTGAATATAAAAATTATCATCAAGAACGTTCTGTTTTTTTAAATAATCGAGCGTGCGCAATAATGAATGAAAATTGCCATGCAAATCACCAAAAAAGTAGACGTTGCTCTCTTGCGGTATTATCACTCTTTGCACAAAGGGCGTAAAGCCAGGAGCTCCCGCTGTTAAAAATGGGCTGCTGCCAGTACTCCACAAAGAAGGCGTGCGCAGGTGTAGCGTGTTTACCGTGGTGCATTGAGCGGTCGTTTTAATGAGCGCATCACGGGAAAGAAAGCTCTTGGGGGGTGTCTGGGTGTGCTCGGGATAAGCAAGTGCCTGCTCATGCAATTTACTTAAGGTGATATCAAAATGAACCGGATCGTTTGCATAGCTGAAAAAGTATGAAATGCAGAGAAAACCTAAAAAGATTGGCTTTTGAAGAACTTTATTCATGGGACCTCCTGAAGTTAAAGCTATCTCTAGGTAGTATATCATATTTGGGAGTTTCAAGCAAAAATTAGAATGATATACTGAGTATTCAGGTAAGAGGCGGTAAAAGAACAATATGGAAGCAAAAAAAATATAAAAGAAAGGGTTCATATGCAATATTGTAAGTATTTAGTATTGGGTATGTTGGGTGGTTCACTGTTTAATGTTATGCAGCCAATGGATCAGGCGCAACAACCAACTACACGAAATGATATTTTTAGAATTATTCGGGAAGCTGAATCTTTAGCGCAATCCAAACCTGGGAGCGCTTTAAGCTGGTTTCAACAAGCCTATTATGGTGCAGAATCGCGCTCATGGGATTATGGTCTTAAAGACGGTAAGCTTGCATTGGTATTGCTTAAAGGGGCTGATTCTGAGCAAAAAGATGTTTGTGACATTCAATTGTTAAAATTATTGTTAGATAAGGTAGATTTAATTCGCAGGGATACTGACGGCCCAATAGAAGAACATGCAACGTTGCTTTGTGCAAAGGTAGCGCATCGGCTTATGCTTGCCTATTGCGGCAGTTTGGCGCTTTCGCAAGACCTTGATATGGTATGGAAAGCAGAATCGCTTGCAAAGGCTACAAGAGAATTGTCGGATGCGGAAAAATTGGAAAAGGCACATGAGAAGGCGTTCGCAGGTGATGAACGTACGCGTGAAATGGGTGAGAGTCAAGTGCGTGAGCTTGAAGAACTAAAACAAGCAGAAATAAAATTTATGTTAGAACAGAGAGAAATTAGATTGAATCGGTTAAAAGAAAAAGAGGCTGCGCAGGAAGCGGATGAATAAAAGAAGACTGGCCGTGCCAGGAAGCTGTTTTTATAATAATCTTTTTTTGGCAAATTCACGACCGGATCCTGACTTGATGAATTTTTCAAAAGCTATTGCTTTCTCTTTATCTTCAAATGCTAGGTAGGTAATTATTTTCCAGGGACGATATTTTGATGTATGGGAAGACCCGCCTTCATTGTGTTTAGCTAGTCTTAGCTTTAGATTAATTGTTTGACCAAAATAATATTGTTCTGGATATTTTATTGATTGAATTAAATAAATGAAGTGCATTTGAATATAATATTTATAGTTTTTTTCTTATCGTATTATCGGCCCGCCTATGTTTATCCAGGCTCACTACGTTCGCTTGGCAAACGCCGGCGCGCAACCTGCGCTTTTAGCGTGAAGTTACAAAAATTACTTTTTAAGTGTATTCCCTTAAAGAGGCTGGTCTGCCAACCGGAGCTTTAGCGCAGGTTGGTGGAGGCGATGGGAATCGAACCCATGTCCGCATAACAGCAAACATAAAGCGCTACATGCTTAGTTTTCTTTAATACTTATAGAACACCCTGAAAACTTGGGTATTGTTATATAAGCCAGTTGTGTGATACAAATTTGCTATACAACTAAAAATCCTTGCAAAAAGGTTCTATCTGATTAATACGAATGTGGCCAACTGATAGACACGTTAGACACATAAGAACTTAAGCTACTGCTAGAGCAGAGCTGAAGTTAGTGAGATTAATATCTGCACTTATTGTTTTGATCACAGGTTTATCGAGTCTGTTGATCAAGGCTCGGCATGCTCTCTATGCGTCCTATAACACGTCGAAGCCAGGACGCCCCCAATAATTTCAAAGAATTTAATAGATTAGTATTACTAATTGTAATGATATCTACAGGTTTGTCAATTGGCTTAATATTGTTGGTTAGCTGTTTTTTAGGGTAGCATTGCATTATTGTTTAGTTCCTTTGACGCGGCCTATGTTTTTTTGTTACGATAGCAGTGCCTTTGTAAAAAAATAATAATGTAAAGATCTTAATCTATATGGGCTGAGTTAGACATTGAAGTTGCAAAATAATACGTCATTTAAACAAGCGTCTCTTGGTATACTTTTATTTTTTATGTGCACAATCATGCGCTCAATGGATCATGCATATATTAGCGCTTGTGTAGCACAAGATAGCAACAGTGATCTTGCGTATGAGCAACTACTATCGGCTATTTATAATGATCGCATAGAAGTTGCAAGATCTGTGTTTGCACAAAGTGTTGCCATTGATTTTGAATCTCCACAGTATAGGGATTTGTGGCATAGTGTGCTGGAGTTAAAACACTGTGAATTTATAAGTTTGTTTTTAAAACACGGGGCATTACCTAATGTGTTATTTCCTGTAGAGAATAATGGATTGCCTTATGCGCCATTATCTGTAGCATTTTCATTTTGTGATGTTGCCAGTGCTCAATTGCTTATTGATCATGGTGCGGATTATAAATTTGCTGTTGCGCCAGGTAAAACTGTATTATGTGGTTGTATTAATTGGCTTATTACGGAAGCTGATGCTGGCTTTGATGTTGCGGCATACTTGGAAATATTGAGGCTCATGTTGCATAGCGCACCTTTTAGGCAAGTGCATAAAGAAGTTTCTAATCTTTCGCGTCAAAGAATAAAAACAGCTTTGCTTACTTTTAATCGTTTTCGTGTGCCAACAGTAGTTGTTCCTAAGATTTTGGCTTATGTGCCTGAAGATATTTGTAGTCCGGGCCAGCTTAGATATGTTTTGTATGATGCTGGTATGAAAGATTTACTTGCTCAGTGCCCACTTGCTTGGTTTAAAATGGTTTATCAAAAGTTGCCTGATAAGAAAAAAAGGAGGTTCATAAATAAAGTGGTGCCAGGGGTTGCGCAATATCGGTTAAATAGTATGCAAGCAGTATTATCTGCGCAAGCTTTTAAAGAACTTGATATAAGCAGCTTAGATCCTAAGCTTATAGCTTTGCTTGATTCAGGCAATGTGGAACAGCATCGTGCTGCGATTATGCAGAACATTATGAAAGCATTTGTTGACTTGTCTGGTGATTAGTTCGTGAATAAATAATAAAATTAGTGTTGTGATCTAACGCATTAGTGTCTGAAATAATGGTACGATAGTTTTTATTTGGTTATCAGTAAGCCTTGCAAAAAATTGTATATCAGCTTGCTCCACAGCAGGCATTGCTTGTGCAAGTGTAGTGGATCCTAGTTCCGTAAGCACGGGGTTTTTGCTTCTTTCATCAATTGAATGTTTTCGCTTGATAAACTTTTTGGCTTCAAGACCGCGTAATATTTGTGATGTACTATTTGGGTCTAAAGCTGCCATTCTGCCAACGTCAATTTGGCTTACCTTGTTGCCTTCTTTGGTTAACCATGCAAGTGTTGCAAGCACTACAAACTGGGGATGAGTTAAATCTAGTGGTTTTAGTACTTTTTCGATTGAGCTGCGCCATTGCGTGCTCACGCGCCATAACAGATATCCTGGGCTTTCTTCTGGTGATTTATAGAGACTTATATGTTTAAAATTAATTTCATTCATCTAAAATAATTCCCATATTGTGTGCTATTAACTTGAAATCTTGATCTGCTATTTCAAAACATCCTCTTTTGAAGGGAAACCCCCAACTCTTTTTATTCTTGATAAAATCAAGATCATTAATGAGTGGTTCAATTGAAACATCTTGCGCAGATTTAAAGGTAACATCTCTACGCCAAGGAGTAAAATCGGCACTCATGCAAAATTCATACGGATCTTTTTTGTTTATCATGCCAAGGGCGGTAAACTTTCTGCAAGGCGTTTTTTCCCCAAAGATCTCAACAGGTGAATAATATATAATCCAATCTCCTGGCGCCATGCGTTTTAATGGCGCTCCTTTACCATGGCACACTTGCGCGTATCCACCTTTTACACCCATTTTAACATGCTCGCGACTTGCAACGGCGATCCAATATTTTTTAGCCATCACTCACCCATTAGTTTATAGATCCTAATTCTATGACCATCAGGGTCAAGGGCAACAAAGGTTCGCCCAAAATCCATATCAGTTGGTTTTTGAATCATGGTTATTCCTTGGGCGCCCAACACATCAAAGGCAGCATCAACGTTTTCTACTGCAAAACAGATTTCCGCGGCGCCAGGCTCATTGGAAACTATTGGCTCGGCTGTGTACCGCGACCAAAGGCCAAGCATCACCCCATTGGTGAGAGCAAACATGGCAAATGTTGGCGATTGTTCAATGGGTTTAGTGTTAAAAAGTTTACTGTAAAAAGCCGCGCTTATAGCGGGATTTTCTACAAATAATAGTATAAATCCTAATTTTGGTTTAATCATAAGAATCTTTCTTTCTTGCTGGGAGGTGATCTATCTAATCATAAGTATAATACGTATACGTATTATTTGTCAATATGGTGTTCCAGGGCTAGTAATGTTCCAGAGTACGTATCGTTCTTTGGTTATTTAAATGGACAATTTTTAAAATTATTGCTATTATAAATAATAGTTATTTTTCTTAACGTCTTAATGGTGGTTTATTTATGAAATATTCATATTTATTTGGTAGTATTGGTATATTTTTTGTTATTTACAGTGCCTTTGGCATGTTTGAGCCTAAAGAGCTTTCAGCAGATTGGCGCACGCTTGCCATACAAGATTTAGAAAAAATCCATCAGCAAATTACAGATATCCATCCCGGTGTTTTGGACCAAGATCAACTGTGCCCTCATTTTAATGTATGGTATACGCAAGGATATGATCAAGCGCTTAAGCGAGCAGAGCAAGTGAGTGACGTGCATGGCTATGAATATGCTTTGCGTTATTATCTTAATGGTTATCAAGACAGACACGTTGCGTTATTTATGAAAAAGGAAGCATGTAAAGCTATTGCTGATCGTGCAATTACGTATCGATGGCCAGGTTTTGTTATCTCGTGGCGTAATGGCAAGTTTATTGTTTCTGCACATACTCAGCAACAAGATCAATTTGATCAGTTACCACCGCTGGGTGCTCAATTAATTACAGGTAATGGTATTTCCCCTCAAGAATTAATGCATCAAAATATATTTCCATTCTATGGTAATGCTCAGTTTGAAGCAGATTGGATACGTTATACGCCTTCTTTGCTAATAGATCAGCATAATCCATGGGCAGCCTCTATTTCTGAATGTGAATTTTTGATTGATGATAAGCCAGTTACATTTCCTTTAATATGGCAATCAGTTACTGATGAAACATTCTCGTTACTTAAAAAAGCACAAGAATGCATGGAATATGAGCAACATGCGCAGTTAACATATTTTGATGAAGATTGTGTGTGGGTGCGTATACCTTCTTTTTATTTGAATACAGAAGAAGTGGTTGCAGCTATGAACAAATTGCTGTGTGATCTGGAAACGATCCGTACTGCACGCATTATAGTGCTTGATATTCGTGGAAATGGTGGTGGGGCAGATGCGTGGGGAGATAAAATAATTCTTCATTTATTTGGAACTACTGTTTACGACACTGTTAAACAAAAGCAACATGGCCAAAAGTTTGATGAACATCGAGTTTCTAAGTGCTTTATCGAAAGCACGCAAAAACATTTTGAAAATTCATGTGCGCCAGAAAATATGAAGGCTCAATGGCAAGAAATGCTTACTAATTTAAAGCAAGCATATAATGACAAAAAACAGTTTAGTCGTTTGATATATGATGAAGTGGATATGGAAGATCGTTCACGGGCCGAGGTGCAATGTACAACAAACCCTGTGAATGGAACTGTCTACTTGTTAACTGATGGTGCTGTTTGTAGTGCGTCATTAAGCTTTGCAGATCTTTGCCTTGGTGTACCAGAAATTATTCATATAGGTCGCCCAACTGGCGGTGACACTGTTTTTATGGATTGTCTTTTTGCTCCTACTGAAAATAACAATTTTGAAGTATTGCTTCCATCACTTATTAGGCGGAAACGTATTTGTAGAGAAAACAATCAATGTTATGTGCCAAAACATACATTTACTGGTGATATGCGCGACACACAAGCATTGCAACAATGGGTAAAAGACCTTACAAACAAAGTTGTTTCATAGACGTTTTTTTATGTTACAGTTTCCTACGTGCTTTAATGCATATGTTTCAATTATAAAACAATGATATACTACCTTTAGAGTAATCCTATGACTTTTAAAGGAGTAAGTTCATGAACCAAACTATTCAAAAAACAATTCTGTTCTGTTTAACATTGGGAGCAAATGCTTTACATGCATTTGAAGATAATAATGTAACGCGCACGTGCCCGTGTGCAATGGTCCCCGACATTACACCAGATACTAATGTAAAAAAAGTAGTTAAAGCATTCAAAGAATCAAGCCCTCGCGGTCAACGCGCACAACTTGAAGGATTTATTAATCAATATGTAGTAGAACCGTATGATGTTACTGAAGCGGTGTTACTCGCATGTGCGCGCGTGTATAGTGAGCGCATGAATAATCAAAACGTATATCACATAGCGCAAGAGTTGGTTCATGCTAAAGCAAAAAAACAAGTACAAAAAAAAGCATTACTTGCAATTGGTAAAGTGCTGAAAGGCCCAAAGGCATGCAGCGTGCGCAGTATTAATTCAGACGCTGTAGAAACTTTTAAACTTGCAATCCCTATGCAGCAGCGCGTGTGGCTGCTGCAGTATGCTGAGCGTTATGCAAGTGATCCATCAGAGGAGTTGGAAGTAATTCTTACCGAATGTGCATCGATATATTGTGATCGCGTGCAAAGCCAAGTGGTTAATAAGTTAGTGCAAGAGCTGATTAGTGTATTAGATAAAGATGCCATTGTAATGAAGTTGCGGCGCGTGCTTGGTTTGGGCAGAACAATACGGGAATAGTTATCGTTTTGTCATTTTAAAAATTTTCTAAAATAATATAATAAGCTATTTTGAGGCTAGATCAATTGTTTCAGTATGAATGTAACACTTGTAACTTATATATTGTTAAATGACCGGTTGTCGGATTAAAACAAAAGATGGTATACTACCCTTAATAGTAACAATTATTACTTAAAGGAGTAATATATGAAAGTATCTTTAAAATTACTAACACTTGTGGGAGTGTTGTTATGTGTGGCGTATGCCGAAGCTGGCAGCCAAATGTGGGGCAGCAAGCAACGCCAAAAACCGGGTGTTCAAGACCGCAGTGATTGCTTATCAGTAACTGATAGATGCCGACCGTGCAACAGACCAAAACAAAAACCGAAACCTAAAACCCAACCAGCACCGGCAACAAAAAGTGCAGCGTGTGAGCCGGCAGACCGTTGCCCCTGTAATAAACCAAAACCAAAACCAAGACCACGCTCAGAACAAGCAATGGCAGCGTTTAGAAGCGCAAGCCCTGCACAGCAACGTCAACAAATGATGGATCAAGTAAATGCGTGGATGAGCAATCCGTGTGAAGAAAATGCTGACATGCTTATGGCGTGTGCACAGATGTGGTGTGATCGCGTTAAAAATCAAACAGTAAACAAATTAGTACAAGAAATGATGTCTTCTACTAATAGAAGTGCTGTTAAGATGAAGTTAATGCGTGTTCTTGAGGTTTAATTTTACACACCCCTCGCCCTGAGTGATTTGCGAAGCAAATCGTATCGAAGGGTCTCGGCTGTTAGAGAATTCATAGGGCGACGTAGTCGCCCTATCTTATCTTCCCCTTAATGCTCGTTCCGTTTCTCGTTTGATATCTTTTTCTTTTAATGAATGCTTTTTATCCGTAGCATTTTTGTGTTTGCATAACCCAATCTCCGCTTTTATAATACCTTTTTTATTGGCATATAATTTTAAGGGGATTAATGTTACACCCTTGCGAGACATGTCACCAATAATGCGTGCAATTTCTCTGCGGTGCAATAGGAGCTTGCGGCTTCGCGTGGGCTCTGCGCCTTTCATATACGCTTGCGCATAAGGACTTATATTGACATTAAGTAAGTAAAGCTCGCCATCCTTAAAGGTGGCATACGAGCCGCCAAGTGAGGCTTGGCCAAGTTTGATTGATTTGACCTCGTCACCAACAAGCACTATGCCTGCTTCAATAGTATCAAGTACTTGGTAATCGTGAAATGCTTTTTTGTTTTGAGCAAATATTTTCATAGAGTAATCTTTTAAGTTTGAGTGCGGAAGCTGTAGCAGGCGCGTAGTATAATAGGATATAATAAGACACTCACCAGAATGCCAAGTAGGTTACCGCCGATTAAAAAAGAAATCATGCACGGTTTTGCAAAACCGGTAAATGCAGCAAATTTGTTTGAAACATAATCAAGCCACCAGGGAGTTATGTTAGCGGTTGGCAATTGAAATATGCTATGAACCAGCCAATGCCCAAAAAAATAGTCTGCCGAATATATGGGTATTGCTGTCCAGGGATTATTAATGCCATACGCCGCTGCAAACATGATGCCAAAATGGAGCCCAAAAAGCCAGGAAAATACAAACACCATAATTCCATGAAGGCCAAAAAAAGGTGAAAACGCAATATAATTGCCTAAGCAAAACGCGGCAGCAATATGCTTTGGAGAAAGATCTTGGTTAAAAAGAGAGGCAAAAAAGTTTTTAATGCGCGTAAGCATGAGGCTCTAGGGTTAGGGGGTAGCTGAAGACGCTTTGCAACTATGGCCTTCGTAATGTATCCTATAGTAGTAGTATATCTTTATTGTCACAAAAAAGAAGCGCATATGAGGTTTAAAAGCCTGACTGAGCGCTCAGTTCTTTGTAGTAACCTCTCAATTAAACAGGTTTAAACTGCAAAGTAGTATGAAACTTATCGTACAAGAAAGGAACTCTTTATGAAATTAGCATTTTGTATGTTAGTTACTCTTTTAGTTGGTCAAGAGGTAATGGCTGCTCGCTTTTTGGGGACTGTTGTGTACCCTCAAAAAATTAAACAAACAGCTGAAATTAAGATTTTGTATAAAGGTGATGAATATGCAGTGGAGGCTGATACGGTCCCGGGCCTTGGGCATTATCAATTAATGGAGCGTCTTGACTCAAAGGAATTTTATGTTTTAATTTCAGAGTCTCTTAAGTTGCCAAATGGTACTGGGTTTGAATGCTTTGAAACTTCAAGCCAATTCCCGTATAAATTGTTTAAAATAGCGCAATCATCTATCATGCAACCAGATGAAAAAGGCACCATGCAACGCGTTAATGGCTGGGATATTAAAGAGCTTGACAATAAAGAGTCTCGTGAAATTCCAATTAACACCATAGTGTTTTTGCTGCCAGCAGCGTTTGTGACAGGCCTTGAATCTCAGACTTGGAGGAAAGATGACCAAGTAGCTTGGTTGCCACGCGTGGTTCTTGATGCCTCTTTAACAGAAGAGCGGCTCAAGGAAGGTGTGATTAAAATGCTGTGCACATTAATGGATTTTAAGCCGTTTCATGCACGCTTTCAACAACATGTGGCGCAAGTTGCCAGTAACTGCGTGGTTTCTATGCCACTCACACGATCGGGCGCAATAGGTTAATATGGCACTCATTCTTGGTATTGAAACCTCTTGTGATGAAGCTGCATGCGCTGTATATGATTCAGAAAAGGGGATGCTTTCAAGCGTGCTGCACTCCCAAATTGAAGCGCAGCAACTCTATGGCGGCGTGGTGCCCGAGCTTGCCTCTCGTATGCATCTTGATAAAATTGATGGCATAGTAAAACTTGCTCTTGATACCGCCCAAGTAACACTAGATGATATTGATGCGATTGCCGTTACCAATAAACCGGGCCTTCCCGGCTCACTCTTGGTGGGTCTTTGTTTTGCCAAAGGTATGGTGTGGGCGAAAGAAAAAAAATTGATTGGTGTTAATCACTTGGAAGGCCATGCATTTTCTGCGCTTATTGAAAATAAGGTGCCGTTCCCTCATCTTTGTTTAACAGCGTCTGGCGGCCATACGTCACTCTATGAAATCACTGATTTTGGTGCGTATACGGTGCTTGGTCAAACTATGGATGATGCTGCTGGCGAGGCGTTTGATAAAATTGCAAAGCTTCTCAATATCCCTTACCCCGGTGGCCCGATCATAGAAAAATTAGCACGCGAAGTAGATTTTGAAGATTTCTTTAAATACCCCCGCGGTAAAAAAGGAATTCTTGATTTTAGTTTTTCTGGCCTCAAAACGGCAGTGCTGTATGATATGGTAAAACGTGGTTGGTATGATATGGAAAAAAAGCAGCTTGTTGCAGCTGATTTAGATACCGTACGCAAACAAGTCTCTAGCTCGCTCCTTGTCTGCATTAAAGATATTTTCTTACATAGACTTGCCTATGCTCTTGAGGTTAAACCACATATAAAAGCAGTTACCTTTGTGGGTGGTGTTGCGTGCAACAAATATATCCGTGAGCATATGCTCGCCTTTTGCAAAGAGCGTGGCTTAGAGTTCTTTGTGCCATCACCAAAATATTGCACTGATAATGGTGGCATGATTGCATTTGTGGGTAATTATAAATATCAACGTAATCAATTTGACGATCTCACGCTTGATATATGGTAAAACATCAAATCAACGCTTTACCAACGCAATTTAAACTTACAAAATCCTACAAAACTCATACGCAGCAAATACATGGCCGCATGGAACCTCCTAATTTGGGTGACGCCATACGTGCGTGCTTTATAATGCACAGGTAAATCAATTATTTTTAAATTTTGCTTTGCAGCGCCAAAGAGTAAATCAAAATCACCAAACGGGTCAAATTCACCAAAGAATGCGCGATTTGCAACGATTTTTTCATAATCAGACTTTAAAAGCACTTTAGTCCCACATAGTGTATCTTTGAGCCGTTGGCCAAGCACCCAAGAAAATCCAACACCAAACATAAAATTGGCAATCAAATTCAAAAAGCGCATTGCTTCATCTTCCATGCCATAAATCAAGCGGGAGCCGTTAATGCATTCTCCTTGTGCGGAGATTAACGCGTTAAAAAAGCGTGGCATTTCTTCGGGCGGCGTGGTCAAATCACCATCAAGAATAATAAGCACGTCGCCTTTTGCATGAGCAAACCCTTTGCGCATGCCGTCGCCCTTGCCTTTGCCATCTTGCACTAAGCATTTAATATCTTTTTCCGGGTAAGCAGCCTGCACGCGTTTGATTTCATCAAGCGTGCCGTCTTTAGAGTGCCCTTCTACAAAAATAAACTCAGTATGTTTGCCCATTAACGGTGTGCGGGTGATAGCAGCTTCTACATTGCCGCGTTCATTTTTTACGGGAACTACCACGCTTACGGTTACTTCATTAGCTTTCAGTTGTGTATAGATAGGGCGTGCAATGATCCATTGATTTAAACATAAGCGATCAATAAGTGGTATAGTTTGAAAGATGGCATTCACAACCCACGAAAATCCAGGGATATAAAGCGGAAATACCATTTGCCGGCCATGAGTTACCACATCAAAACCTGCAAGAGCTAAAAAATTGCGCATATCATACATAGATACCCAATTTTTTAATTGTGTTGGTCTTCGCAAACCAAGTTTTTGTAAGAGCCATAACGTGGGGTTCCACAGAGCGGAGTAAAAATCTATAACAATGCGCGTGCGGTTATGGCAATATGGCTTGAGTGATTCAAAAAGGTCTTGAATGTCATATACTTCCATGGTGGTTGATGAAAGTATGATGTAATCAAATTGTTCAGAAATGTGTAGATCTTTAAGCGTGCCTACATGGAATTGATACTGTGGATATTTATGGCGTGCAAGTTCAATATTGTGCGTATCATCATCTATGCCCACGCCTAATGCGGGTTGCACCGCTGCAAGTTTGCTTGCTGTTTTGCAACCAACTTGTAATACCTTTACGTTTTGGGGGATAGTGAATTGATAAAAATGGTCTATAAAGGAGTGATAGTACCAATTTTTCTTGAGCCAATATTCATATGATTTTGATTCAAGTTCTTTTATTTCTTCTGCACTTTTTGCATATGCCATCGTTATCTCCTTTAAAAATTTTACTTCATGCTTACCATACCATAAATTGAAATGACGGCAAATGTGAATAGCACTTTTTAATTATTCTCCTGCGATAGTCATGGTGCCATCATCTGATTGAATTATGGTTATTTTTTTAGTTTTGCTTTCTACAAGTTTTTGCCATTCTTGAAGCAATTTAATAAATTGATCGATTGAAATTTTGAAAAATGCGCCACCATCGGGTTCATCGGCAAATAAAGATCCAATTAAAATAAAATTATTTTTTTTCTCAAGCCATGCGCTATTAGTTCCGGTTATGAATTCATGAGGATTTAAGGCCCATTTTGTAAATGTAGGAATTGAATGTAATCGAATATCATTTAAGAAATAACCAAGATATCCAATTTTCCCTACATATTCATCAATTGTATAAGTTTTGAAGTTATCTGGGAGTGTTATTAATAATTTTTGCATTAATTCTCGATTACAGGATATGCGGTTACTATATTACATTTGTTATCAATATACATTTCTATTTCCATTCCAGAATTAGTTTTGCTTTTAATATGATATTTTCCATCTAATTCAGGTCCTTTTTTTATTCCGGTAGCTTTAAAATTTTCATAAGCTTCAATAATGCTTTCTAAAACTTGAGTTCGTGTCCAATGCTTAGGGAAAAAAGTTTTCGCTGTTTTTGTGCCATTCCATATTACATCAGCCATATATTCGCCAAATTCACCAATCTTTAAGTTTTCAAGCGTAATTACGCCCTTTTCTTCTAGAATGCCCAAGAAATCATGATGGAAACCTTTTATCTGATTCGTGCTTTTTGGGTCAATAGTAAATATATGCTCAATTTTAATTTTTAAATACCGATTAGAATTTTCTCGCCAGTCTTCACATTTTTTTTCAGCAACAAATAAACGAAGCATTTCCATTTCTGCTTGATTTGTATTTGTAACATTAGTTACAGCGGTAATTGCTTGCTGCGCAGCGCCAGTCAATAAGTTGGGTGTTTCACGTGATATTGCATTTTTAACAAATTCAATTGCTTCAACACGTTCTTTTAGCAGATTTTTGGTAATACTTTTTTGAACATCATTAAAGTTTTTTGTAATAGATGTGATTCTGGGTGGCATGGCATTTGTAGAAACCAAATGACCACCTGCTGATGCAGGAACTTCTAAACTAGGAATAGCTTTAACGTTAATAACTTCTTTCCACGTGCCTGCTTCATCCATAACCCATTCACAATAATGCTCTGATCTTGATACGTTTCTTTGCACAAAATTTTCAACAGTCTTGCAAGTTCTGGCAATGCGATTACATGTTTTGGAGATTGCTTTATTGCTAAATAACTCTAATTTGGTAGACAGAGCATTGATGCTAGGTTTTGCAATATGCTTGATAGCAGCTGATTTTGCTTTGCCTACTTGCTTTAAGAATTTACCGGTAAAATAAAGCTCGAATGCAAATGCAACTATTTTTTGTGTTTTTTCTTCTGTAGGTAACTTTGCAAATTCTTCTGAAGCTTGGTTGTAATAGGCTTTTAATGTTTGTACATCATTGATAAAATCAGGATTTTGTAATTCATATGGGGCAAAAGTATCTTCTCGATCTTTATTGTAAACGGGAAAATAGCCTATTTCATTGCAAGCGCCATCAAAACCAACATGCTGAGCAAGATCATTTAGTTCCACCATGCCATGCAATAAAAATTTGCCAACTTCATTACCCAAAATAATAAGATTTTCGCCCGTTTCAATAGGATGCCTGATCATATGGCAAGTATTTTTTACAATATTAGCGCCACCTTCAACAGCTCCAACAACAACTGCCCCTACTTGTTTGATAATCATTGCAAGTCTTGGATATTCAGCTTCGTTGAGCCATCTACAGTAATCCGCAATTTTAAAGCCGCGAACTATGTCGCCTTGTGTATTTAGTTGGCGAGCAAGGTCAGCGCCTTCTACTACTAGATCGGTAAATAGCGGATTTTCCTGGTGTTCAGAAAATATTTTATTAATTTCATAATTGGTAGTTAGAATTTCTAATATTTCTTGGTGCAAGCGATGTTGGATTATATTACCATGGCATTTTGCAAAACTTTTAGCATGTAAGGCATTTTCTTGCATGTAAGACCCAAGTGCTGTTGGTATGCTATAGGTCTTTTCATATACAATGGGGTCATTTTCTGCATGATTAAAAACTTCTAAACGTTCAGTATAGCGTTGTTGTACGGTGTCAAAAGGATATTGCTCAAGTTCAAGAATAGATTGTGCAATTTCATCTTTATACTTATTAAAAGAAGGCTGCCGCTCAACAGTTTCTTCATCTTCTAACCAATTAACTGTAGTTTCAATGCCATCACCAATTTTATCTAATATTTTGCCTGGGGTTTTAACGATTTTTTTGCCCAGAGCAGCTACTCGTTTTCCTGAACTCTTTATTCCTTGCCAAATACCTTTGCCAATATTTTTCCATGCGTCTTTAAAGTCTTCAAAGCCAGTCGGTTCATTAGATGATCGAGTATGAGTTGGAAAATCCCACGTATAATCATGGATAACGCGCACGTTAACATGATCTTGTATCATTTCAGGTAACGATTGTAATTTATATTTTGAGTCAGATTTGAAATCTAAATAATGTTTATTAGTTTGTGAATCATAATAATAGTCAGAATCACAAAAACTAGCCGCGTACCAAAAGAAAACTGAATAGCAAAGTAAGACTGATATAAAGAAATGATGTTTTTTGTACATAGCCATCCTAGATGCGAACTTTCTAATGCATAGCGTTGCTTCATGCTTACCATACCATAAATTATGATCCAAGCAACTCAAGACCCTTGTCTTTGCCTTGCAAAAAAATATACAGTAATAAAAAAGAGAGTGCCTATACTAAATCTGGGGAAATGGAGATTATGCAAGCTCGTATGTTTTTTGTGGTTTTAGTATGTATTGCTAATCTACAAGCTAACGTTTTTAATAATTCTTCATCAAGTTATCCTTATATTTCTGGTCATACGTTCCGCGCATGTTGCAACCATGTTATACCTAATATGAGTAGTTCTTTTAGGCCAGAAGCGGTAAAAGATGGGGATACGGTTTTTTTATGCGGTGATTTTTTAAAACAATTTTTTTTGCAATATCATCCACGCATTAGGGCACGTTATATATTAATAACGCACGATACTATTCACAATGCGCCGGGAATACGATTTAAAAAGTTTCTAAGCAGCCAGACGTTGGCGTTTTGGTTTGGCAAAAATACCAATATGCCGGATCATCCAAAAATGATAAGTATTCCTATTGGGCTTGCCAATAATCATTGGAAGCATGGCAAAACGGCATTATTTGATCAAGTTATTAAAGAAATAAACAAGGGCAAGATAGAAAAAAATACATTGCTTTATATGAATTTTGAACGATCAACCTATAAATCTGAGCGTGATATAGTATATGATTATTTTAAAGATAAACCATTTTGCACTATTGCCCAACGCAAACCAACCATTGATTACCTGCGTGATCTTGCTTCATCCAAGTTTGTGCTGAGTCCACGAGGATCGGGCGTTGATTGCCATAGAACATGGGAGGCATTGTTAATGGGTAGCTATCCTATAGTAATATCTTCATTCCTTGACGTGTTGTTTGAGGATTTACCCGTTGTTATTATACAAGATTGGCAACAGATCACGCCTGATTTTTTGAAACAAAAATATCAGGAATTTGCACAAAAACAATTTAATATGGAAAAATGCTACATGCCTTATTGGTTAGATTTAATTGCGCAAGCACAAGAAGATGTGCGCGCATCTTGCTTGGCTATTTAATAAACGCATCTGGTCGCATCCAACTGCACGCCCAATAATGAATTGCAAAAGACTCGGGCTTAATATATTTTTCAGATTCCTGAATAGTTAGATTACGATGCGTATTGGGCAGTGGATAAAAAAAGCTGCACGGTAGCACAATAATGGGGCCATCATACGTTCTCGCAACATCCATAAAACTTTTAGTGAAAAACCCTGGTCCTGTTTGAGAGATCACAAGGCCAAACGCTTTTTTAAGATACTCAGGATCATCTTTTGAAAGTTGTTTTAGCGTATCGGTACTTGCAGCTAATTTCTCGATGCATTGCTTTAATATTGGGTGCTTTGGGCGTGCGCCAATAAGCCCGTTTGCAATTTCAATATTGCCGCAATTATTTAAGCCTGAGTAAAAATCATAGCAATGGTGCAAAATATCAAATTTTTGTAAGCATCTAAAATCGCAATCGGCATAAAGCCCGCCAATTTCATATAAAATATGATAACGGAAAATATCTGCTTTTTGGCCATAATTTACCGCTGCATCAAATAGTTCTTGGTTATGGATTTTCATATGTTTAACATCATCATCGCGCCATAATTTGTATTCCCAATCAGGGTGAAATTTTTGCCATGTTTTTTGAAAGGCAGGTAAATAAGCTGGCGGGTTGCCACCAAGCCAGATTTGATGAATTATTTTAGGGATTAATGGTTTTGCTGATACGCGCACATTTGGCAGTTGGTTTTTATCATAGAGTTTATGAAAAAAAGAGTACCATTCTTTATCGTCTGGCGATTGCACGTTAAACACTAACTTACGTGGCCCCATGGATTCTAGAAAATCAACATGTAATGGAAAGCCAGGTGACGGCCAATAGGGACTTTCATTGATGGGTGTTTGTTTAAAAAAGTCTTGTTTTATGGCAATGGCTGAAAGAAGTGCTGCAGATAAGCAAAGTGCTATAACCAGTATTTTTTTTTGCATTTATATATCTTTCATCTTTAAAAGTGCAACATTGAACTATCAATTGACGTGCACAAAGGTATCGTTTGAGATGCTTTTTTGTAGTGCTCAGCAACGTACCAATCAATTGTTTTTTTAAGTCCATCTTCCAAGCGAGTGGCTGCATGCCAACCCAAGTTGTTTATTTTTTCTACGTTCAAGACTTTGCGGGGTGTGCCATCTGGTTTTGATGTATCAAATATAAGCTCACCCTGATAACCCGTTAATTTTTTAATTAAAAGAGCAAGGTTTTTAATACTCATATCTTTGCCGGTGCCAATATTAATATGCAAATTTTCATCGTAATTATGCATTAAAAAAATAAGAGCATTTGCAAGATCCTCTACATACAAAAATTCTCGCAGTGCGTTGCCGGTGCCCCAAACAGTGACTGTTTTATGTTGTTCATGTTGCGCTTTGCATATTTTTGCAATGAGTGCAGGAATAACATGTGACGTTTCAAGATCAAAGTTATCACGGGGGCCATATAAGTTTGTGGGCATGCAAGAAATAAAATGAGTGCCGTATTGTTTATTATATGACTCGCATAAGGCAATGCCGGTAATTTTGGCAAGTGCGTAGGGCTTATTAGTGTGTTCAAGTGGGCCTGATAATAAATAGCTTTCATTAATTGGTTGTGCGCACTCGCGTGGGTAAATGCATGAAGAGCCGAGGAATAATAATTTAGTAACACCGTACACATACGCGGCGTGTAGCACATTTGCTTCTATCATCACGTTATCATAAAGAAACTGTGCAGGATACGTATTGTTTGCATAAATACCACCTACTTTTGCAGCAGCCAAAAATACATACTGAGGTAATTCTTGAGAAAAAAAATCAGTAACCGCTTGCTGATTGCGCAAATCTAATTCTTTTGATGTACGCGTGATAATATTTGTATATCCTTGCGCTTGTAATGCATTATGTAATGCAGAACCTACAAGCCCATGGTGACCTGCAACGTATATTTTTGCCTGTTTGTGCATACTCATTACATTCGAGAAAGTGTTGTTGTTTTTTTAAATTGCCGTTCTTCAATAGGGATATTTTTTTCTTGAAAAATTAAATTATTATCATGTGCTACCATTAACTGAACAAGCCCTTCAAGATCCATTTTAGGTTCCCAACCAAGTTGTAAGCGCGCTTTAGTGGCGTCACCACATAAAAGATCAACTTCAGTGGGCCTAAAATACACGGGGTCTATGGCCACTAGTTGTTTATTGGTGAGCGTATCGTAGCCAACTTCATAAACACCTGTGCCCTTCCAGCCAATAGAAATGCCAATTTGTTTAAATGCCAGCTCCACAAACGTACGCACCGAATATGTTTTACCAGTGGCAATCACAAAGTCATCAGGGTGTGCTTGTTGCAGCATAAGCCACATAGCTTCTACATAATCTTTTGCATAACCCCAGTCACGCTGTGCATCAAGGTTGCCAAGATAAAGCATGTCTTGAAGACCTGCGCCAATACGCACTACGGCGCGCGTAATTTTTCTGGTCACAAACGTTTCACCACGGCGTGGTGATTCATGATTAAATAAAATCCCATTACACGCATATATGCCATATGCTTCCCGATAATTAATGGTAATCCAATAAGCATATAACTTTGCAGCAGCATACGGTGAGCGTGGATAGAATGGTGTGGTTTCTGATTGCGGCGTATGCGCTATTTTGCCGTAGAGCTCGCTGGTAGCTGCATTATAAAATCTTATTTTATCAGTCAAGCCAAGTAATCTAATGGCTTCTAGAATGCGCAACGTACCAATTGCATCTGCATTGGCTGTATATTCTGGCGTATCAAAAGAAACACGCACGTGCGATTGCGCTGCCAGGTGATAAATTTCATCTGGTTGTATTTCTTGTATAATACGAATAATGTTGGTGGAATCGGTTACGTCACCATAATGTAACTTAAATTGAGCATGTTCATCTTCGTGTAAATCAGCATAGAGATGATCAATGCGCTCAGTATTAAATGATGATGCTCTGCGTTTTATACCGTGAACTTGATAACCTTTTGCAAGCAGAAATTCTGAAAGATAAGAACCATCTTGCCCGGTGATTCCTGTAATGAGTGCTTTTTTCATGTTGCCCTTACATTCTACATTTTTTATTTTTCAAGTATTACAGTGCACCAGAATCTTATGTGTGTCAATCTGAAGTTGTACAAGATATACAAGATAACATATATTGTTTTTGAGTTTATTAAATTGATTATAAGGAGTATCCCATGAACATAGTGCATGCAAGCAAAGAGTTTACATCGTCATATAATTTAAAAAAATTATCGGTGCTATTTTTACTAGCATTTACATTACGCGCGCTTGTATTTTATACGTACACGCAGCATGAAATGCGTTATCAACAGCCAGATACTATGGATTATCATAATTCTACTATATGCATGTATATTGGCAATGGTATGACGCGCCCGGATAATGGTCAACCAATTTTTTGGCGAACTCCTGGATACTCAGCCTATCTATTACCTTTTTATGCATGGTTTAAACCACGCTCAGGTACCTTTCAGGGTAATGAAAATGGCATAAAAGCGGCATTGTGGGCACAAGTTTTTTTAAGTTCTTTTACACCAGTTTTGCTTTTTTTTCTTGCATTAGTTCTTACTGGCGTACTTGGGTTAAGTTGGCTTGTAGGTTTTATTTTTGCGGTTCATCCTGGCTTTGTGCTTGCAAGCGGCTTTTTGCTTACTGAGGCACTATCAGTACTCTTTTTCTTTATTTTTCTTATATTTTTTTATCGCGGTTACCGCATGTGGGGTGAGGGTGTAGATACACAAACATATCTTGATTTAGTAATTGCAGCACTTTCATTAGGCATCTATACGTGGATGCGGCCTATGGGCCAATTTGTGGGTTTGATAGCATTATTAATTCTGGTGCTTTCAAGTAGCTCACTTTTATATAAGAGTAAAAAATGTGCAGTTTTTATTCTTATATTATTAAGCATACTTGCGCCATGGATAGTGCGTAACTATCGTTGGACTGGGCATGCATTTTTTTGGCCTGGTTCTGGAACCTATTTGGCTTGTTTTAATGTGCCAAAATTAAAAAGACATTTAACGGGCAAATCGCTTAAAGAATGCTGGCAAGAAACTATGCATGAAATGTCTATTGAGATACGGAAAGCACAGAGGCAGCTGAGTCTTGAAAAGCCGGGTTATTTTGTTTCGCAAGAATTAGTGTCAGGCAAACACATGTGGCCATGGATATTTGCGCATCCGTGGCTTGCGTTTAGAGATTGGATGCAAGAAGTGTGCAAAACTACGTTTGATTTGTATAGCTACCAATTAGTGTCACTGTATGCAGGCACATTTAAAGCAGATCCGATGGAAGAATTTTTAACAGAAAAAATGGCAGCATGTTTATATGCGCATCCATTGCCGTGGTATACGCGGGCCATAGTATGGATAGAATTTTTCTGGTCTATTTTCTTGTGGATTGGGTTATGGTTAGGTTTCTTTTTCTTTTTAGTGCAATCTATTTGGCGCAAACTTGCGGTCACTGACTATTTAAAGAAAATGTTTTTTTTGTGGATTAAAACTGGGCTTTTAATTGGCGCTGTGCTTTGTATGACGGGTGGCTTTGGTTATGCGCGCTTGCGCATGCCGGTGGAACCACTCATGGTGATACTATCGCTCACGTGGTGGTATTACTTATTTTTTATCGTGCGAAAAAATATTAGCAAGAAATAATCGTACGGCATTGCAATAATCGTGCTGTGTTGCAAGCGTGCTGTGACGGCCATGAGTTGCTGCATATTCAGTTACTAAATTACCTTGCGCTCGCAATAATTTAACTGCAACCTGTGCATCGCCCGGTGCAACTGTTTTATCTGCCATGCTATAGCCAATAAAAACCGGCACCTGTTGAGGGAAGTGTGGCAGTGCATCAATGGTTTGTAGGCCATGTGTGTTATAAAGGGGAAATACGTTTATTAGTGTATGCAACATGCTGGTGGCGTAAGGAACGTAAGAGAGATATGATTTTGCAATATGTTCTAGCAAAGAATCCACGCTCATATAAGGCGATTCAAGTATTACAGCTTTGAGCTTGGTGATATCAAGTTCTTTGTACGTTGCAAGCGTATTGATAATGGCCGATGCGCCGCGCGAGATACCTATAAGTACGATGTTTGCTTGTGGGTGCTTATGCTGCACTTCTTGATACGCATTATATAAAAGAGCGTTATCATGATCTTGGCCAAAATTAAGTGTGCCAATTCTATCATGAAAAGAAAAGGTATAGCACGTGCTATTGATTGCGCCGCATGTGATATATCGTTGCGGTTGCGTATTAGCAACGCTTGCACGTGGATCAATACCATGTGCAAATAAAAACACCGTAGATGGGTTTGCTTGCGATTCATTAAGAGCTATCAACTTGGGATAGACATCATGTGTTGCATCATCACTCATCATGTAATGAGTTATTGATATGCCGAGAGCAAGCGCTGCAGCACAGGCAATAATTTTTTTATGTTCAGAAATAAAAGAACTCGCGGTTTTCATGCGTACCTGGGAAGATGTGCTATATGCCACTTCAGTTATGTGGCTTGCTTGCGCATTAAACAGAGATAGTGCGCATAGCAGTATAGCCCTACAAGATATAGTATGAGTGAGCCCGCAACCGTTAAGCAAGAATTGAGAGTATGTTTTCAAAAAATTCACTTTCATAAAGGAATAGCTGGAATAAAAGTCATTTAATCGACATCTAGAATATTGTGTGAACTTAAATAATAATCCGCAAGCTATATTAAGCATTAAATCATCATTTTGTTACTCAACATCAAGGCAATCAATATACTGCATATAATAAGCAACCATTTTTACCACATCTTTGATGTGTTTATTCTTTAGATATTCATCTGGATCAGGAAGTTCGGAAGCATTTAATCGATTGTCTGCTAAAACTTGCCTTGTTGCAGACAATGCAACTTGTCTGCGAAAAACTGTTCGTTGCGTTTCCGGTGTTAACTTAAGAGTAACCTTATTGCTGCAAAGAGTATTAAGCATTGCAAGGTCAAGAACCACGTGTTGTTTTTCAGAATTTGTAAATGTAACATGCACCAGGGCCCGTTTATCTTCAAAAGTTGATTGAGCTTGATTAAATAGCGCATGTACTTGCACTTTTAAAATTGCTTGTTGATTGCCTGTCAACTGTTGCTTGCCTAAATTATTCTCGAAGGTAACTCTTTGAGTATTTGCACTGAAATGTATGCGTGTTGGTATCATGGTGATACGGTTGTTATTCATGCGTGCTGCTACTGCGGCTGCATGCGCTGTTAAAACTTGATTGAATGTATCCATGATTGATTTTTCGTAGCGCTGATCAAGTTGAGCAGCAATTACACTGCCTGGCATGTTTACGTCAATACAATATTCTATGCTTTTTTGAGGTAAGAGCCTTCTGACAAGAGTGACAGTACCCATCATTGAAAAAGTATTGGGATCACTCTCTTGTCTGGCCGAAGGCGGATTCATGGCTATTGTTGCAGGGGATATTAATAAAACAAGAGATAAGAATACTTGAGCTAGAGCATTTTTGAAAAACATGGAGGTTCCTAAAATTGTGTGAAAAAAAACTTAATCAATATCCCCAATATCTTGGGTTGTTAAATAATATTTAAACAATGTAACTAAATCTTGCGTATATACTTTTCTATAATCAGCTTCAGGGTCAATGCGTTCGGCCAATCTGCCTGTTGCAAGTTGGTCATGGGCCTTCTGAGCTGCATTAACATATGATTGCTGAATGAGCTGGCTTCTTGTGCTATCATTGACTTGTAATTGATTTTGATCGGGAAAGATACAACGTAATCTGTCTACAGAAATCACATATGGCTTTCTACAACCTGTTGTTGGAAACACGTATAATGAAAATGGGTTGGTTGTTAAAGTATTTTGTTTAGGGTCATGTGAACATGCCACGCGTGTTTCAAAAAAAGCTTGCACAGTATCACTGATTTGATGCGTGCCATATTCTTCTCTTAATATAAACTTACCGGTATCAGGCTCATAATAAAAAGCTGACGGTATAATTTTCATTAGTTCAAAGTTTTGCGGAGTCAGATTATTTAGGTATGTAACAAGTACTTTTTGTAATTTACCTTTAAGCTCTGGGGCTCGCGATAGAAAATGCGCCTTTTTGGCAGCATCGGTGATTGCTTCTTGTGGTGCATCGATTTGTACTTGTACTTTTATCATCTTTCCAAGTGGCAAATTTGGCAAGCTGATTGCCACAGTGTCGGACACAAAATTTTTTGGTGCATCCATCGCATATGCTGTAAATGAAAATGAAAAAATAAAAATGTAACGGTGCGTTATTTTAAAAATCATATTATTTTCTTGAATCGTCTTTAGACCACAAATTGGCATGCGTTTGGCTATTTAAGCAGATTGTTTTCTTAATTTTTGTCGTGCTTGTGCTTCATTTTTTAGGTATCTTGCTTTCATGTTCATAGGTTAACATATGCCATTGCTATAGGCTTGTGTGATAAAAAAGTACAAATGCCGAGTACGATTATTTTAATATTCATAAGAATGCTATAGGTTATTTCTCTAATAAGTCTTTAATTTGTTGAAATTCTTTTTGCTTTTCTTGCAACGTGCTTTCTACTTCAGCTGCTAAAACAGATAAACCATCTTGCTTTTCTCATAAATCAGCTTCAACTATTGCTCCAGAAATTTTTACTTCATCGCGCTTGGTGCGTAGCACTGCATCAAAACCTTCTCTTGTTTTGTTTATTGCATCGCGTTTTCTTCGTACTTCGCGAACGAGTGTAAAATTTATTATAATTTGCATATGAGCTTGATACTCAAGTTCCTCATCAAGGCTAGATTCGCAGTTTGCATTTGGGTTATTGTCCATAGCGCTTATTGGGTAAGCTGTAGCGACTAGGAGGCCAAAAAGACATAACAAAAATTAATTTTTGCATTGAAGATCCTTTAGATGAAAATTTTTTGAATATTTTCAATATGCCATACATTAATTATTTTTACAATGAAAACATTGTATTAAAGGGATTTAAAAAGGGGTCAATTATTTTCTTGGTTTATTTTTCGGGATTTGTAGCTTTTCTACGCGCGTGCTCTCTGTCAAGGGCCTCTTCAATAAGAGTTAATAGCTCTTCCCTATATTTTTTTTCTTCTGATGGTCCACAATATGGAGGACAATCTTTAAAAGTTTCCATTTCTTCATCAACACAAATTTGTGCCAAGTTCATGAGTTCTGCTTTTCTGTTTTGCCATCTTTCTTCAATAGTTGCTTTATCGCAAATTTGTGCTAAGTCCATGAGTTGTGCATTTTTGCTTTGCCATTTTTCATCAATAGCTGATTCTGCAGTTGCGCTCATAGTTGCATGCGAGGTTGCGCCAGATGCTCTATCTGATTTTGCAGTACGATTCATGATTCGCAGAGAACGCCTTAGCGTTTTAGCTTTTTTTATTGCTCTAGTAGGGTTTGCATCCATAGCATTCACTAGGCTGGTTAAGCTGATTAAAGAACTTAAAATGAATAAGCAAATTATATTTTGCATAGTATACCCGCTACATGAGAAAAATATTAATATTTTCAATATGCCAAAGATTGTTCATTTTTGCAATGAAAGCCCTATGGTATGGTAAGAGGCTTAAAAAAAAAGCACACCCTATAAAATCATGCAAAGAAGTCTTAAGGATGTGCTTTATGTGATTAACAACTTAATAATCGCCGCCGCTTCTGCTGCCGCCATCACGGCCGCCACCATCGCGATCACGATCGCTTCTATCGCTTCGTTCACTGCGGCTGCTATCACCAGTATTAGGTCCACCGCCAACAGTGCCAGATGTTGCTGCAGCGCCAACTTTCTTTTGTATTGAATCTAAGAATTCTTGGTTGTTTTTAGTTTTCTTCATTTTATCAATTAAGAATTCCATGCCTTCAATAATATTCATAGTGCTCAAGAATTTACGTAGCACCCATGCTTTTTTAAGGTCTTCTTCAGAAAGCAATAATTCTTCTTTACGTGTACCAGAAAGCAAGATATCAAATGCTGGGAATATTCTGCGGTTTGATAATTTACGGTTTAAGTGCATTTCCATGTTACCGGTACCCTTAAACTCTTCGTAAATTACTTCATCCATACGAGAGCCGGTATCCACAAGCGCTGTTGCAAGAATAGTGAGTGATCCCGCTTCTTCGGTGTTACGAGCAGCACCAAAGAATCGTTTTGGTCTGTGTAATGCATGTGAGTCAATACCACCGGTTAAGATTTTGCCAGACGCTGGCGCATTGGTGTTATAAGCACGCGCCAAACGTGTGATGTTATCAAGAAGAATTACCACGTCTTTGCCTGTTTCTACCATGCGGCGTGCTTTCTCAAGCACAATTTCTGCAACTTGCACGTGGCGGTCGGCTGATTCATCAAACGTTGAGGCAATAGTTTCTACATTTTTGCCTTTAACGGTGCGTCTGATATCTGCAACTTCTTCTGGGCGTTCATCAATCAAGAGAATAATCAAATATACGTCAGGATTGTTTGCAATTAAACTGAGTGCGATTTCTTTAAGAAGCACTGTTTTACCAGCTTTAGGAGGAGCTACAATAAGTCCGCGTTGGCCTTTACCAATAGGCGAGAAGATATCCATTAAACGCGTTGAAATAAAATTTGGATTAGCTTCTAATTTGAGCGGTTCTTGTGGGTAAAGTGGTGTAAGCCGTTCAAATAAGTTACGATCGGCAAGTTCTGTAGGATTTACACCGTTTACTTCAGTAATTTTTAAGAGAGCAAAATATTTTTCATTTTCTTTCGGTTTGCGAATAGTACCAAGTACGGTGTCACCCGTGCGTAAACCAAATCGGCGTATTTGTGAGGGTGAAACATAAACGTCTTCAGGGCTTGCAATATAATCGTAGCCTGCGCTGCGTAAAAAGCCAAAACCATCGGGCAATCGTTCAAGAACGCCTTGCACTTCAATTTCTTTATCTGGATGTTTTTCCAAATCTTCAATTTGAATGATTAAATCTTTTTTGGTTAAGAGACTTCCTCCTACAACGCCAACAGTACGCGAGTATTGTTGCAGTTCAAGTAAGGACATCTCTTCAAGTTTTCTTTTCATTATAGAAAGAACCTCATGAAAGTTAAGAGAATGTTAGAAAGATATTATTATTCTATTTGCTTTCTTGTTTAAGCCTAAGCTAGATCAGAATGCAAACTCAATAGATGTTTTAAAATTGGGTACGAAATTTGCTTGGGGTCCAATGCTCTATGTTTAGTGATAGAGCATTGGATTATATAACTTAAAATAATAGAATTGATCTTGAAAAGAGGCGGGTTATACCGTTTTCTGGCTATAACGTTGCTGCGGTGCAGAAGACGTTTGTGTTTGCCCACTCTTTTTGTTCAGTAAAATCATGATGGGGCTTGCAATGTAGATTGAGGAATACGTACCAAAAATGATTCCTACCAACAATGCAATAGATAAATCGCTGAGCGATTCACCACCAAATAAGATTAATGAAACTACGACCAATGCTGTGGAAAGACTTGTTAAAATTGTACGCGTGAGCGTTTGGTTTAAACTAGCATCAACAACAGCTTCTATAGGCTTTCCTGGATTTGCTTTAACATTATCACGAATACGAGAGAAAATAACAATCGTATCGTTAATTGAATAACCCAGAATAAGCAAGATTGCGCCAATTACGTTAACAGAAATTTCTTTATCAAGGAGTAAAAAGCATACTAAAATTACCATGGCATCATGGAACAAGGCAACAATTGCACCCACGCCATAACTGACAGACCAGAATCGCCATGCAATATATGCAAGCATAATAAGCAAGGCAAGGAGTAGTACCTTAATTGATTTCCAACGCAAGTCTTCACTTGTTCCTGCGCCAACGCTATCTGTTTGTAAAATCGAGATTTTATTTTGTGGTTCAGCAGCTTGAATTGCTGCACGCATACGCTCTGCAGTGCCAGTAACGTCACCTGCATGCTCTTTAATACGCACCATTGTTTCTTGCTTACTAAATTCTCGTAAAACTGCTCCAGACCATCCTGCTTTATCAAGAATTCCTTTAAGCTGTTCGCTATTTATCGGTTGATCAAATTTAAATAAAATTTGAGTGCCACCAGTAAAATCCACACTATAGGTAAACGCATAGCCACGCGTTTGCATTCTATAGACGTAGACGCCTATAAAAGTAGCAAAAATTGCTACAGAGAATAACAGGCAAATAGTGCGATAACGCAAAAAGTTAAAAGAATACGTTGTCATGGCCTCTCCAGAGATATAACTATGTTCATAGAAATAAGTTAAATAAATGCCCTAGTGGCAGATTCCCTAAGAATAAGGGAAGCCTTAAGGCAAAACAATACTTTTTTTAATCAGCAAGTACAGAAACGTACTTACGGCCTTTGTGGCCAAAGTGGAATTTAATAGAACCAGCGTCGGTTGCATAGATAGTGTGATCTTTGCCCATGCCAACACCGCTTCCTGGGTGGAACTTAGTTCCGCGTTGACGAATAATAATTTCGCCGCCTGAAACAAGCTGCCCATCAAATAATTTTACGCCAAGTCTTCGGCCAATACTGTCTCGGCCGTTCTGGGTGGAACCACCCGATTTACTGGTTGCCATCTCATATTCCCTTATGCAAACATGTAATTGGATATTTTTATAGAGTGATAACACGTGTGAATCACGCTTTATATATCCCAAGTATTCCACAGCTATGCTTTGATGTCAAGTCTTCAACCCCGCTTGCTACTGCGCCAAGGCTCCGGCGCACAGGCACCCTAATTTTGTAATTCCCTTACATCCCGATCCAGCGTAAGCGAGTTGAGGGGTCACTCTGCCTTTTCATGCGGTGTAGAATGCGCCGCCCATGCCTTAAGCGCCATTGGAAAGTGAGGCTGTGCAAGCTGGTACATGCCTTGGGCATAGGCACGGATTTCATGCTGAGCGCCTGGGTCAAGGCGAAGAGTCAAAAAGTGCATGAGGGAGTGCAAGTTGCAGGTGAAAATAAACTCGGTATACACGCATACGGGCAAAACGCCACGGGCAAGCTCACGGCATACGCCCTGCTCCAGCATAAGCACATAAGCCTCGGTGGCTACCTTAATAGAGTTAATATACTGTTGTTTTAAGTGCTCATCTTCATAAGCGGCGCCTGAGGCTTGTTTATTTATTTTATCCTGCGTACGCCATTTTGCAGGGATATAGAATTCTAGCTTGGCTTTGGCATAGCGGTAGCTAATTTCATTATACGAGTTCATGCGGTGGCGCATCCATTGGCGAGCCACATACATAGGGCATTTTACTCTGAATGAGAGCTGGTTATGCTCAAAGGGGCTTGTGTGCTTATATTGCATTAAAAAGTTGATAAGTTTTTCATCGCGCTCGGTAACCTCAGTGGATATTTTGCCGTATGAAACACGTGCTGCGTTTACAATATCAAGGTCGCTGCCAGAAACGCGTATAAGCTCCACGCTACTAATGCCATCACCCAGTGGGTCTATTTTATTTTCATGCTCTTCACGTTCATCGGCATGCAGATTAATTTTTTCTAATAATTGGTCTAAATGCATGGGTACTCCGTTATCGGGCCATTCTCTTTGTCTGTCCCGAAGTAAAGGTGTTACTGTTATTATCAGTTATTTAATTTAAGATACTGTTTTGAGAAAGAAGTGTAAAATCAGAGAAAGAAGAGGTCTTCACGTTTAATAGGGGATTTTATGAAAAACGTTTTCACGAGCGCATTAACCGTTTTATGTTGTATTAACATTTCTTTAGCGTATGCATATGAAATTAAATTTAAATTACTCCAAGATGCTGATCTTCCATTGATATACAATTGGTTGCATCAACCGTTTGTAAAAAAATGGTTTTCTCGTGAAGCATTGCCCTGGCAAGAATTCTTAACGTTTAGAGAACAAATTAAAAGTTATCTTGGCACGGGCCATGAATATCTGGCATGCCATAATGATCACCCTTTTGGGTATATTCGTTTATATGATGCACATTTATGGCTTGATGGATTGGGCAACGCAGATCCTGAAGGCACGTATGGTATTGATTTATATATTGGTGACGCAGGCTATCTTGGCAAAGGATTTGGCAGTGCAATGTTATCTCAATTTATAACCAAAAGTATCAAAGATCAGGTAGAACTTGGTAAGCCTATAACGCAAATCATTGTCGATCCTGATAGTGCAAATGTAACAGCAATCAAAACGTATCAACGCCTTGGCTTTACTATAGATTATCAACTTGATGATCCTTTTTGGGGCAATCAACTTATAATGGTGCTTGATCCCGATCTTTTTGAGTTTCTTAATGACATGCATGGTTTCTATGAGGAAGATATTGTAAAAAATAAATCGCTAGAACAATTAGATACGTATCTTGATAACTTATTTGATAAAGTTTTGCAGCGCTTGGCATGTATTGGTATCTCGTATCACGATTGTGAGAACTTTTTGGTGCAATATGGCACTATTTTAAAGAGTCAAATAGAGAGCAAGTATGCTGCTCATGCACAAGGTTTGCCGCTTTTATCGCAAGAAACACTCTGTCTAGTGCACCAAGTTTTGCTTGATTTTGAAATTGACTCGCGTGATATTGTGCTTATTGCCTATACTGGCAAAGGTTCTCCTGTGGCAGCAGATGATTATACGTTATATATCGATGAAAAAGAATTAAGTTGTTATACGCCTGAGGCACAACGTTTTGCTATAGCACACGAACTTATGCATTTTTTACATAAAGATAATAGTTTTGAAAGTGCCTTAGAAAATTTAATGGGTGAACAAAAATCAAAAGCACAACGTAATGCATTTTATACTTTTGCGCACGCAAATGAATTATGCGCAGATATTGATGCTATGCTTAAAAATCAGGTGTACGCAACAAGTGGTGTAGCATTTTTAGAGCAATTAAAAGAACGCTTTGGCAGCGGCGCAAGCTTTACACATCCTAGCGCTGACTTACGCCTGAATATTGCACAGCAGATCCAGTATTTACATGAACAGCTGTTAAAGCCAAACCCATCTGCCAGTCAAGCTATTCAGTTAGTTTTTTAGTGTAAAACTATTGAAAAATAGCCTCTAAATATGCTAGTATAGAAGTAGGCAGGTTTAGGTTTTAAACTTGTAGATTTGATTTGATTTACAAAAGGAGAAAATCATGAAAAATATTATATTATCAATAGCTGCGTTATTATTTGTAGCGAATGCGTGTGCAGGTGACCTTTATGTTGGTCAATCAGTAACACGTGAACAGCAATTACCTACTGAATTTCAAACTGAACAACGAATTGAAACGCAAGTAGCGCCTACAACAGCGCAACAACCGCAAACAGTAAGCACAACAGTTGCTCGCCAAGCGTATGTGCGCCCAACACAACAACATGATTTGCTAAAAGGCGAACAAGGTTTTGATGCTCAAGTGACTCGTGAAGTTGAAGTACAAAAAACAACGTTGCCAGTCCAACGTAGAACTGCTTTTTTTCAATAAATAAAAAGTAAGAATTGTTATAAAAAATGGAGGTACTTACAAAGGCCTCCATTTTTTATTTGGTGACTTCTTTCCAATCTTTTCCAGTACTTGTAGTCACTACAAGCGGCACATTCCAAGAGACTACGTTTTCCAATGTTTCACGGATTATTTTTTCTGTTTTTTGCGCTTGATCTTCTCGCACAGAAATTAATAGTTCGTCATGAATTTGCAAAATCATGTTTGCGTCTAGCTTATGCTCTTTAAAAGCCCGTTCAAGATTGATCATGCCGATTTTCATCAGTTCGGCTGCCGTGCCTTGTGCAACCGTGTTAATGGCTATGCGCGTAGCTTGTTCATAGAGTGATTTATTTTTTTCATGAATGCCTGATACATAGCGGCGTCTGCCAAAGTGCGTGGTAACATACCCTTTTGCTTTTGTTTCTTCAATTATTTTATCCATCCATGCACTCACGCCAGGATATTGAGCAAAATACTTTTCTATATATATTTTTGCATCTTTAAATGGGATCTTAAGATCTTGAGAAAGTCCAAAAGGTGTTAGGCCATACAGGATACTAAAGTTAATACGTTTGCCTATTTGACGTTGCTCGCTCGTTACTTTATCGCTCGTGGTATCAAATAAATTTGCAGCAGTTTTTTTGTGAATATCTTCATCATGCAAAAACGCATCAAGTAAACTTTTATCTTGTGATAGATACGCAAGCACGCGCAATTCAATTTGTGAGTAATCGGCTGCAATAAATACGTGCCCAGGTTCTGGTTTGAACGCCGAGCGCACTGAGTTTCCTTTGTATTCAAATGAATTTGTTGGCACGTTTTGCAAGTTAGGTTCTTGGCTTGAAAGTCTGCCAGTTGCCACAAGTGTTTGGCGGAACGTGGTGTGTATTTTGCCCGTTTCGGGATTTACATAAGAAGGCAAAGCTTCAATGTACGTGCTTTTGAGCTTAAATAATTCACGGTGCCGTAAGATGAGCGCTGGCACCGGGTGTAAATGTGCAAGGGCTTCTAGCACTTCTTGATCAGTTGAATAGCCAGTTTTTTTATCAGTTTGCTTTTGCGGAGGCAATCGTAAATGTTCAAACAAGAGTATTGCAAGCTGACGCGGCGAGTTTAAATTAATGTCTTTATGCAAGGGGCCTACCAACGCATTAATTTTTTCTTTAATGATTGTAAGCTCTTCATCAATTTTAACGTTTAGAGTTTTTAAAATCTCTGTATCAAGATTAATGCCACGGTACTCCATGTAGGTCAAAATATCAACGAGTGGAAACTCAATATCTTGGTAGAGTTTTGCCATATCTTGTTTAACGAGCGCGTCTACAAGAATAGGATATAATTGCCATGTTTGGTGCGCATCGCTGGCTGCATATTCGGTGGCAAGTTCAAGAGGCACTTGTGCAAAGGTCTTAAAGCCGTTATTGATCACTGCTTCTTGAAAGCTAATCATAGGTTCGTTCAAAAAATATTCTGAAAGGTATTTAAGGCCATTGCGTTGCCAATCTTCTGTCACCAAGTGCGCTGCTAACAATGTGTCAAACACGAGCCCTTGCGGCATAATGCCGTAGTGCATAAAGGCGTGTTCGTCAAACTTGGCGTGATGCATGATTTTTTTAATGCTTGGATCTTCTAATATTTTTTTGAATGCAGCAAGCACCACGTCACGCGAGAGCTGGCGTTCGCCAGTGGTGTGCGCAAAGGGAATATAATAGGCAACTCCTTTTACGGTACATGCAGAAATACCCACCAAATGATTATAGAGCGGGTTTAGGCCAGTAAGTTCTGTATCAATAGCAACCAGTTTTTTTGTGTTAATTTCATGCACAAGCGCATCAAGCTTTTCTTGCGTATCAATCGTAATAAATTTGTATCCCTTTGACTTGGAAAGCCATTCTTCTTTTCGCTCAGTCACCCCGGTAAGGCCTGCAATTTCTTTGACTAGCGAGGCAAATTCAAGTTTTTCAAACAAGGGGCGCGCTTTTGGCCAATACGTTGCATTAAATGCTAAATTTTCAAGTGTAACGCCGGTATCATATTCACGGAGTAAAAACAAATCACGGCTTAAGAATGCATTCTCTTTGTTTTCAATAAGAGCATTGCGTGTGCGATTTTTTTCAATTTTATCCAAATTTGCATAGGCATCTTCAAGTGAATCAAATTGTTGCGCAAGCTCGGTGGCTCCTTTTTCTCCAATACCTTTAACACCAGGAATATTATCTGAAGTATCGCCAAGTAATGCAAAATAAAACGGTAGTTTATGTAAGGCAAATCCAAACCGTTCTTCCATTGCTTGGCGGTCATAAAATTTATCTTTAAATGAATCGTAGAGTACCACCTTGTCGCTAATGCATTGGCCCATATCTTTATCGGCAGTTACTAAAACAACTTGAAATCCTTGTTTTTCATACTCCCGTGCAAGTGAGCACATAAGATCATCTGCTTCTATACCAGGCGTTGCAATTTGATGGAGACCAATAAGATCTGCAAATTCAATAATATGTTCTTTTTGGGTAAATAGATCGCTTGGTGGTGCTTGGCGTGTTGCTTTATAGTCCGGGAATATTTCATGGCGTACCGTTTTGCCTTTGCTATCCCATACCAGGCTCATGTACTGCGGCTGAAATTGCTTCATTAATTTTTGGATCATGCGGCAGAATGAATATACTGCTTGCACCGGCTCGCCGTGGATAGTATGGAGTGGGCGCATGCCATAGTAAGCGCGGTATAAATATGAGGAGCCATCGATTAAGAATATGGTTTTTTTAGGATCAAATTTCATGCCGTGTGTCTCGGGTAATTCGATTGAATCGCATAATGCGTCGGTATAAGTATTGTTAATAGGATACCCGCTATTCAGGGCAAAGACAAATAAGGCAAGTAATAATGCTGCGAGTTTTTTTAAAATAATCATTCAATTTTTGGTCTATTTTGATTGAGATTTGCGTTTATATGTTCTTTGTGATTAGGTATGGTTTCGGGTGATAGTAGGGCAATTATGCGAGCGTGTTTTTTCTTAGATATACAATGTGATGTTGAAGCTTGTACTGCATGATCAATTGGACGGGCTTTGGACCATTCGTTTATTTTGCCACGACATTCTAGCACTTCTTTCGTAAGCACATCTGTTATGAATGCTAGGTGCTTTTCCACAATATCTTCGGGGGGTGTTTTTGGTAAAGACCGTATCAATGATTGTGGGATGGTCCAGAGCATTCGTTCGACCGCTCCTACATTGTTTTTACTTGCTGCATATTGCAGAGGCGTACCATGAAACACCAATTGAAGATGCTTTTTGCCCTTATGCATTGAAAATGATGCATCAATTTTAGCCCCCCGTGCTACAAGCTCAGAAATTAAATTTAGTCTATTCCAGGTAACAGCAGTAACAAGAGGTTGCACGAGTGTTTTTGGATCAAAGCCATCAACTTCTGCTCCTTCATCTATCAGTGTGAGTGCTCGTACAGTATTGCCATTTCGTATGGACTTTGCAAGTCGTTTGTTAAGTAGCGTTTGCCTTTGCTCTTTTGGTAATAATTGTAGAGGAATGCCATAATACATTGCATTAACGCGACATCCACATATGAAGAATAGACTTATTAAAATATATTTGATATTCATTTTTGTATTCCCTTGTTACACTTACAATATGTTTGCAAAAATACGATTATTAAACGGTTTTCAAGAGCCATTATGGTATACCGTTCCAGAAACTCTTGCTTCAAGGTGTCTTGTGGGGTCACTTGTTGCAGCTCCACTTCAAGGGCGCACTGTCACGGGCGTGGTGGATGGTCTTTCTCACGCAGCTCCCAATGTGCCCTTTAAACTTAAGCCGATCATTGATCTGGAGCCGTTTCCTATTGACATTCAGTATATCAGGTTTATGAAACAATTGGCATATTATTATCAACTTGATTATATGCTGTTGATCAAGCGCGTGCGCTCTTTTATACAGCAACGTGACGTTAAAACGAGAGTGCCACACAGCAACGATCGAGCGGGGCACGGGCATAAAGTTGTTAGCTTAACTGCCGAACAACAGGTTGTGTGCGATTTCTTAACGCCTGAAATTACTCAAAAAAAGTATGCGCCAACGCTTTTGCATGGCGTAACAGGATCGGGAAAAACAGAAGTTTATAAACGGCTTATAGAGCATACAATAGCGCAAGGCGATTCAGTTATGCTTTTGCTGCCCGAAGTATCTTTGGCAGTGCAATTTGCGCGGTTGCTGCGCGCGCAGTTACCTAAAGAGATTAAGCTGTATAGTTTTCATTCAGCGTCAGGAAGTGCGGAAAAACGGGCACTTTGGCGCAGTTTGGTTCGAGGCGAGCCGGTTCTTATTCTTGGTGTACATTTGCCCGTTTTATTACCGATTGCAAATTTAGGCCTTATTATTGTTGATGAAGAGCATGAGGTTGGTTATCAAGAAAAAAAGCATCCCAAAATCAATTCCAAAGAAGCTGCCATCTGGCGTGCTCATATGAATAACATTCCTATTCTTTTAGGTTCTGCAACACCTTCACTTTCATCGCTTGATAATGTAAAAACCAAGGGCTGGCATTTTTTTGAGCTTAAAAAACGGTTTGCGGGAATATTTCCTACGGTTAAAACGGTGAGTTTAAAAGACGCTAAAAATAGGCGTAATTTCTGGGTGACCACCGAACTTGAGCGCGCAATTAAAGCGCGTTTAGAACGAGGTGAGCAAACTATTATTTTCTTGAATCGTCGCGGATATAGCTTTTTTGTGCAGTGCAAAGCATGCAGTTTTATTTTTATGTGTAATAATTGTTCGGTCAGTTTAACATTGCATGAAGATGGCAGGCTCAGTTGCCATTATTGTGCATTACGCCAAGAATTATTGCCTGAATGCCCAGGTTGCAAAGCAAGTGCCAAAAATTATCTTAAAAAAGGTGTGGGTACGCAGCAAGTGGTATCTATTTTGGAAACTCTCTTTCCTAGCGCCCGCATTGCTCGTGCGGATATGGATACCACCGTGAATAAAAAGCAGTGGCAAGCAACGCTTGAACAGTTTGAGCATGGTGTGATTGATATTCTGGTTGGCACGCAAACGATCACCAAAGGGTATCATTTTCCTAATGTAACGCTTGTTGGTATTTTGTGGGCGGATCTTAATTTACATTTTCCCATGTATAATGCCGCAGAAACTTGTTTGCAGCAACTTATTCAAGTGGCAGGCCGTGCAGGCCGAACGGGCAAGCCAAGCCAAGTGATTGTGCAAACGATGGTTGAGCATTCGATATTTAATTATCTTAATGAAATTGATTACGTTAAGTTTTATGGCAGTCAAATGGAAAAGCGGCAAGAGAGTGGGTATCCCCCTGCAATGCGTCTTGCAGAGATTGAGCTGAAGTTTACTGATGAAGGTATTATTGAACAAGAGGCTCAGCAACTTGCAAAAGAATTACGTGCTGTCTGCGGTGAAGTCCTTGTGCTTGGCCCTGCTCGTCCGCCGGTACATAAAGTGAAGCACATTCACATGCGCAAGATTTACTTAAAATGTAGTTCTGTGTATCCCATGATGGCGCTATTTGGTAAGATTAAACGCAAGAGTTATCAAAGTGCGATTTACTTTACGCCAAATCCATTATCTTAAACTTAAATCATGAAATAATGAGAGATGTTAATTTGGGTAGTGATTGCCAGTCAACAAATAAACCTGCAGATCGTTGTTGGTATTGTGTGCCGCCATACACAATTATATTATCTTTTGGGTTTGTGGCTGAAAGTTCATTCCAATAAGTCAATTCTTGGGTAAATCCTTGATTAATTGTCTTACCAGCTTTGATTTCGATTGGAATTAGCGTGGTTCCTTTTTCAATAATACAATCAATTTCATGTCCGCTCTGGTCTCGCCAGAAGTACATACGCGGGCGTCGATTGCTGTTATAATTTTGTTTGATGAGCTCAGAGATTACAAAAGATTCAAAGATACCTCCTTTAAGGTAGTGATTTGCAAGTTGATCTGAGGAGGTAATACCAAGCAATGAACAAGCAAGCCCTGTATCATAAAAATATAATTTTGAAGATTTTATAAGGCGTTTACTAAAGTTATTGTGATAAGGTTGTACTTCAAAGCAAATATAACTTTGCTCTAAAATGGAAATCCATGCTTTAACTGTGGGCATAGTAACACCACAATCATTAGCAATTGCCGAATAATTAAGAATTTGACCTACTCTGCCAGCGCAAAGCCCCATAAATTTTTGAAACAAGCTTAAATCGGTGACATTTTTAATTAAACGTACGTCGCGTTCAATATAGGTATTTATATAATTGGGATACCAATCGAGCGGATCAAGCTTATCAGCCCAAATACGTGGATAACAGCCTTTAAAAAGCATTTCTTCAAGAGATTCAGGCACCAGGTGAGCACCCGCTAATTCTTCCAGAGAGAAGGGAAGGAGTGTAAAAATTGAAACACGGCCAGCAAGTGATTGTGAAACCGCTTCGTTAAGTAAAATATTTTGAGAGCCAGTGATAACGTAATAACCTTTTTTCCCCGTTAAGTCTACGTCAGTTTGAATATAGCTTAAGAGATCTGGAGCATATTGCACTTCATCGATGATGATTCCATTTGGGTTGCGGTGATGATCTAAAAAACCACGAGGGTCTTCTTTGGCAAATGCGCGATTATCAGGATTTTCAAGGGATACATATCTATAGTCAGGAAACGCTGCGCGGGAAAGAGTGGTTTTGCCAGATTGTCGGGGACCCAGAATTTCTATTACGGGATATCCAGTTGCGGCTTTGAGTAAATAAGGTGTAAGGCTTCGCGGTATTATCTTCATGATTTTAGTATACCACTGTCATTTTGAATTTATCAAGGGTTTTCGTGATTTTGTTTGACCGATTCAAAATCATATTTTGAATTTGCATAGAACAAACCTGGGTACATCGTTTTTTCAGGGATATATTAAAAATGGCATTCTAGAGCCGTAAATAAGTGCCGCACTTTTTGGTGGCGGTTCTAATCTATTTTTTTATAAAATTTTTTGTAATTGTTGTAACGCAGTCATAAGATCTGCGACTGCACCCTCTAAAGCCGTTAGAGTTTGTGGTGGTGTTGGGCTTTTATGACTCATTGGTTGTGGTATTACTAGAGGTGCTGGACTTTCAGGCCTTTCTTGTTGCAATCTAGGTTGTCCCTGCGTTTGGCCTAATTGTTGTTCTTTCTTGTATAAAGCATTTTCAATTTCAATCAAAGGCAGCTGTTGTTCAAGCGGTAGCGCCACCTTAATTGCTTGTGCCAATTCTCGAGGAGTTTTATCTGGTGGAGGCACCTGCCCACTTTTTACTTGTGCAATGGTGCGAGGCTGTGTGTATGATCTAATTAATGGATTTGCGCCCTGAGTAAGTAATAATTTAACTAATTGAGGATTTTGTTGCGCAACCGCTGCATGAAGTGCCGTGAACCCATCTCTGTTTTGTATATTTGGATTTGTTGCAGGGCTTGTCGTTAGGAGCTCAATTAATGGATTTAGTACATTGTAAATCTCAGGTTCTTTAGTTGCTGATAAAAGTATTAAATGATACAGTGCCGTATTTCCGAAGTCATCTTGTATATTTTTGTTTTTTGCATGATTCAAAAGACTAAATAGTGCTTGCGCGGCACGCTGAATAATAGTCAATTTTTCATCAAGTATTGCGCGCGCTTTTTTAGCTTGTGTATATTCTTTAATTAACTCATTTAATGTTTCCAGCATTTTGTGAATTGGCGTATCTCCGTTGTTATTTTGAATATCGGGGCTTGCACCATATTCAAGTAACTTATTTATTGTTAAAGGGTTGCCAGTAAAAAACATAGCGGCAGCGTGTAAAGGTGTATTGCCTGCTGCCGTTTGTAAGTTAGGAAGAGCCCCATGCGTCAGCAATTGATTCAGTAAAGCTGGATACACAAGAGATTCTGCTGCTGCAACATGAAGAGACGTTAATCCGAGATTATTTGGCGTGTTAGGATCAATTTGTTTCAAAAATTCAATTACGAGTGAACTTTCTTGCACATCTACTGCTCTATGCAGGAGCGTATCACCATTTTGAAAGCGTTGGTGTATATCTTTTTGAGCTATAAAACGCAGTATTTGTTGGTATCTGGTGGTAAGCGTATTTTTTCTTTTTTGGTCTTTTTCTTTATCAATAAGTACTTTTAAAATTGCAAGAAAATCTTGGCCATTATTATTTAATTTAGTAATGTCGGCACCCATGCGCAATAATAAATTGATAGCTTCAGAATTTTCAAGAAAAGTAGCATAATGCAATCTTGTATTACCCAAGTTATCAGTAGCATTGATATCTTCGCTTTTGGTTATTATATTAACTTTTTCAGCAAGCCATGAAAAACTTGCATTTTTTGCTTTTTCTTGTGCAAGAAGCTCTAGATTTTGATCAAGGACCTCGAGAGCAATTGACTTGGTACACAGTATTTTTGCGTTAAGGAGTGTGCAGATTATCATGAGCACAAGTATTTTTCTCATGGGATCTCTTATATTCTATATAATTTAATTGTTATGAGCCGCAACTTGGGTGTTTGTAACGAATGGTAGGATGAGTAATAGGTTCTTGTGCTGCAAATAAATGTTTATATTTTTTTGCAGCATAATCACGTGGCTTATTCCCGTGCATATCTTCTAATTCAAAATCAGGGTTATAGGGTGCGATAAAATCAAAAATGGCAATCAATGTTGTTTCATCAAAATGTTTTTCGCTTTGTTGTGCTAGTAAGTGAAGTGGTGATTGGCGTTCACTATCAAGTTCGTTTATTTTTGCTCCAGCTTCTAGCAATGCTATATAGATAAGTGGATTTGCTTGAACATCTTGTGTTGCAAGTCGTAGTAATGTTTGTCTGGTGTAAGCATCTTGTTCTTGAAGCATAGTATAAGCTTCGTGAGACTTGGGATCTGCATTTAATTTATGATAGCATGTATGTTGTGCCCATTTTGGATGTGGTATGCGCGGCGCAGTACTTAGTGAGCGCATATGCAGCGTTGAAACAAGATTTGAATGAGGAGTTGCTGTTGAACTGTGGCGCGCAAGTGGTTGTGGTCTTAGTAAAGCGCTGATTCCTGCAAAGCGGCGCATTGCACATATGTTTGTAACGCTCGTGAATAATAATAGCATAATAATAATACGTAGATTCTTCATAACCTCTCCCATTTTGACAAAAAATAACCTTACATAGTTTAAGTGTAATTTTTTGGAGGCGAAATTATCAAGGGTTTATATAAAAAAGTGTTTTCTGAGCTGTTTAAGTAGCTCAATGGATTCACGAATGTCATCAAGTGCTCTATGTGCATCTTTTTTGGTTGTGTTTGCATCGGGGTCATTTGGGTACCAACGAGTAATAAGTTCTTTTACCGAGGATACGTCAATTTGTTTGTAATAAAGGTATTCAACGATACCTGGCATATATTTACTTAAGAAAATGCGATCTTGCCAAATAGAGCTTCCGGCAAGTATGCCAGTATTGCGTGGACAATATAGTTGTATAAACATGAGCGTTTGCTCGGCTGCATCTTCTACCGTAGTGGTAGAATCTTGCGATGCTCTAATAAGCCCAGTTTTGCCATGTTGCTCCAAGCACCAAGGACTCATATTCATAAGGATGTTGTCTGGTTGATGAATTACCAAATTGGGGCCTTCATCAAGTATATTTAGCTGATCGTCAGTAATAATGGTGGCAATTTCAAGAATATGCTCTGTTTCAATATTGAGACCTGTCATTTCTAGGTCAATCCAGACAAAGTTTCCTCTTGGATATTCTTTTTTTTGCATCGTAGCTCTTTTCATGGTAAAGGCAAATTGGCATCTATAGTACAAGAATTGTTTACTTTTTCAATAATTTTCTTTCATTATCTTTTTTTAATAAATCTAAAATGGTTTCTATAGTACGGTTTTTTTCACGAGCTTGTGCAAGTCTTAGTTGGTGCGTATTGAAAACGGCATCGCTTGTAGTTGTTACTCCAGGCATAGGTAGCATTTCTTCAGCTAAATCTAATGGGGTTTTTCCTTTTGCAAGCACGGGTGCATTTTTATATGTTGGTCTATGCTCCAAAGACGTATCTGTTGCATTATTAAACACTGATGCAGTACGTGCAAGGAGTACTTTAACCCATTCAAGTTGTTGTAAGCCTACCGCCAGATGCAGAGCACCAAAACCTTCTTTGGTTCTTCTATTAGGATTCGCGTCATGATAAAAAAATATTAAAATCGCTATCTTGCGTTTGGCATCGGTACATGTAGATAAGAGTAACTCATAAAAAGGAGTCACCCCAAGCCTGTTTTGTATATTTGGATCTGCTCCAGCACTAAGCATGTGTTGGACTGCCTCCGAATTTGATTCCTCATATGTTTTTAAAAGAAAGTGAAAAGAAGTTTCACCTAGCCAATTTTGAGTATTAGGATTTGCTCTATGTTTGAGCAAAGTGAGTAGTAATTTATGGCGGAAGAAACAGAATGATTCAAGTTCTGCATGCGGTCTAAACACATAATGTAAAGCAGTTTCTCCGCTCCCATTTTGACTATCTATCGGTACGCCATGTTCTATCAAAAGATCTATTAGTTTAGGGCGCGTTTCTTGAAACACTCTATCAGAACTGTGATGTTTTATTGCGTAATGCAAAGCATTTTCTTTTTCTTTATTGCCAAGTAATGGATTGGCGCCCTGCTTGAGAAATAAAGTAACTTGCTTTAATAATTGGGATGCATCAAATTCATTTATTGGGGTACTTGCAAGTAATAAATGGAGCGGTGTTTCGCCATTGATATCTTGCGCATTCACCGTAGAGGTTGCCATTGGGTGTTTGAGCAATAATTCTGTGCTGCTGTAATCTCTAATTTGTACCGCATAATGTAATCGTGTTTTGCCCGTTTGCTTGTCTTGTGCAGTTATTGTTTTATTTTCGCAAAGTTGTTTGATCGCACCTTCAAAAACAGTGTGACTAGCAGCAAGTAATAATTTTTTATCAATAATCGCAAGAGCTGGATTGTCCAGCGCCCTACAAAGCATAACATTGTATGGCAATCTTTGGGCATAATCGAGTGTAGTTTGTCCGGCAGTAGTTTCAATCATTGGATTTGCGTTATAGGTAAGGAGTAGCGTGGCAACCTTAAATTGTTGAGAAGCTTCAAATTCATTTGACGTGGTAAAGCTTACGGCAAAATGCAGTGCTGTTTCTCCAGTTCCATCTGCAATATCAATTAATCCAGGTGATTCTTGTAATAACTGTTCTATGCAGGTAGTTTCTTGTAGCCATGTTGCCAAATGGAGACGAGTTCTTCCATGTGGGTCTTGTGCATTTATTGATGTAGTTTGTATCAGATCTGCAACTGCTTGTTGCACGTTACTATCAGCAGCTGCACGCAGTAATCGAGCGTCAATTTGCGCAAGCATGCTCAATGGTTCCTGTACATCCATCCGCCGTTGCTCCTCCGGAGCTCCCGCTACGCCTAAGCTATAGCGTGGCCAGATGGCGTGATTGGTATCACGTTCTTCGGCAAGTTCCCAGCCTTCGCGTGAAGCTACGGCGGGCACGGCAGGATGAGCGGACCTTGGCCAAGTCGGATCCATTGCATATATGTTGTGCGCAAATTGCAGTGATATGCATAAGAAAAAAATATTTTTTAACTTCATAATATTCCTTTTATGCTAAGTATATCTCATGCTTAATGTCAGTCTACTTGAAAATAAATAAAAAATGTAAGCGTTTTAATTGCATTGTGGTATAATAATGCCACTTATTTTAGAGAGGAAAATCTATGCAAAAAATTCGTGTTGGTGTGATTATGGGAGGCATGTCAATTGAAGATGAAGTGTCATTTAATTCTGGCAGAACTATTTGTGATCATTTAGATAGTTCTTGTTACGAAATTATTCCATTATTTCATACGCACGATAATGCTTTATACATTTTACCATGGCGATTTTTGCATCGTGGAAAAATTTCAGATTTTATTGAGCGATTAGCTTCTGAGGGTAAGCAAGTAACATGGGATCAATTAAAAAACACGATTGATTTCATGTACATTGCAACTCATGGTAGATTCGCAGAAGATGGCACGCTCCAAGGCATGCTGGAAGTGCTTGGCATTCCCTACCTTGGTGCAAAGGTATACGCAAGTGCTTTGCGCATGGATAAAATTGTGCAAAAAAGCGTGCTCCAACGGCATGGAGTTTTGGTTCCACGCTATGCGGTAGTTCGTGCGCATGAAATTGGCCAATTTTCATTAATGAAAGATGATATTTACAAACGCATGGAAAAAGCAGGCGTTGTGTTCCCCTGCATTGTAAAACCACAAGCAGAAGGTTCTAGCTTGGGCATACGTAAAGTGCATACGCAGGACGATTTGGAAGAAGCATGCAAAAAAGCAGCGTGGGTAAATGCTCAATCAGCACAGAATGTGCTGATTGAAGAATGTTTGTTTGGCATGGAATTTACGTGTGTTATATTGACCGATTATACAACTGGCCAACCAATATTTTTACCGCCAACAGAAATTGTGATAGAAGATGGTTCTGATATTTTTGACTATGAACAAAAATATATGCCAGGTCGTGCGCAAAAATTTACACCAGCGCGTTGCAGCCAAGAGCTTACCGAGCGTATTCAACAGACATGCTATACAGCAATGCGCGCGCTTAATATTACTAACATGAGCCGTATTGATGGGTTTGTAACACCACATGAAGAAATTTATATTATTGATCCTAATTCTCTTTCTGGTATGGGGCCTGCAAGCTTTTTATTTAAGCAAGCTGCCGAATATGGCATGAATCATACAGACTTGATAAATCATTTGATTAAAACAGAATTAAAATCCTATAGAATAGGAATGGAAATGAATACTCCCGAGACAAAAGCTGGTGCGGTTAGTGCAACACATAAATTGAAAGTAGCAGTACTTCTTGGCGGTAGATCAAATGAAAAAGAGATTTCACTTGATTCTGGCAGAAACGTCGTCTATAAATTATCGCCCAATACATACGATGTCACACCACTTTTTGTGAGCAGCAAGCTTGAACTGTATCGCTTGAATGCAAAATTATTAGTATGTAATAATACAGGTGAAATTGAGCGCCAACTAACACCAGATTTGTTTGTTGCTTGGAATGATTTGCCTAAGATTGCAGATTTTGTTTTTATTGGATTGCATGGTGGAGAAGGTGAGAATGGTGCAATACAAGGCACACTAGAACTTCTTAAATTACCATATAATGGCCCTTCGGTACTGACCAGTGCATTATGTATGAATAAATATGAAACAAATCAATTGCTTAAGGCGCACGGCTTTGCTGTGCCTGAAAGCGTGCTTATAGAAAAAAATGAATGGCAAAGGGCGCAAGATCAGTGCATTCAAAAAGTAATTACCACACTTCAGTTCCCGCTTATTTTAAAACCACATAATGATGGCTGTAGTGTTGGTGTACAAAAAATTCTAAATGAACAACAATTAAAACCAATGCTTGAAGCGTTCTTTGTAGATCGCATGCAAGCTCTTTTAGAAGTTTGCGTTATTGGCATGGAATTAACTGTTGGTGTAATTGGCAATACTACTGCGCAAGCATTACCGCCAAGTAAAGCAGTAGCAGCTGCTGGTGTTCTTTCTATGACAGAAAAGTTTTTGCCAGGCGCTGGTGAAAATCAAACTCCTGCGCCACTTTCTGCTCAAGCAACTGAATTGGTGCAACGCACTATTGAGCACGTATATACAACAGTTGGGTGCAAAGGTTACTCACGCATTGACTGCTTTTATCAAACTCAAGCAGAAAGCCCTACAGGATTTGAACGCGTGGTTATTTTAGAAATTAATACGCTACCAGCACTTACTCCTGCAACGTGCCTTTTTCATCAAGCTGCAGAGCTTGGCATGAAGCCAATGGATCTCATTGATAAGATTGTGCAACTTGGGTTAGAACAACATAATGGTGAGACTGCAAAGGAAATGAACGTTAATAAAGTGCGCCACGCATCACAAACAGTTCATCTGGATGTAAAGTAAAATTTTTTTAGATCTAAAAAAATGGAGGAAGTGATTTCTCACTTCCTCCAAAACAAACAACTCACGCTGTTCTAATTGTTTATCATATCCTTATGAATATGCTGCAAGTATATCTTGAGCGATCTTCTCTGCAATTACATAGCATACACCATTCGGCCAACGCGCGCTTACTGGCGTAACGCTCATATCTGCAATATAGAGATCTTGCATACCAAATACCTTGCCATTTTGATCAACAACCGCTAATGGATCGCCTACTACACCCATCTTACAGGTTCCCATAGCGTGATGCCCACCGGTATAATTGAGTAAGAAGGTTCGTAATTTCGCTTGATCAACATCAGCTATGCTGTTGAATTCTACTACACCATCCAATAGAATGTCTTCTGGAGATGGGAATAGGAGCTTTTCAAAGTAAGCAGGAGATGTCGCTTTTAAGGCTGTCCAAACAGGGAATACCGTATTATTCATCACATCAATCCAAACTTGTAGATCGTGTGGATGTTCAAGATATGGCATATGTATGAACGGTGGCACGGTAGGGTCACTAGATACCAGTTTTACAAATCCTTCTGATAGGTTGTCTTGTTCTTGTTCTAAGAGCAGACCTAGTATGTTGTTAGGATCTACCATAATAGGCAAGAATGCAGCATCGCCAGTAATAGTTGTTACACCACCACCAAATACGCCAGGATTAGTTGGATATAATAATGTTATCGTGGTGACACCAGGAACATTATTACGAGTAACTGTAGGAAGCCCGTTAAATGCTGAAGCAGTAAACTTGCCGTTATAGTTTGGATTGCTATTACCTTCTACCGTAAATCCTCCTGATGACACTATTGATGCTGGTATGGTAAATGTTACTGACCATGGACCCGTATCAGGTGGCGTTGGAGCAACTGGTGCTGCAGCAGAAGTAACGGTGATAGGGCCAGGATTTGCCGTTGGATTAGTTGTATCAAGTAAAATATTGTGGAATGTGTTTCTGGTATTGGTGCTATAAATTGCAGGAACGTTTCTGAGCCCTGACCAGAACTTTTGCACAAATGGATCTGTAGATTCACAGTTAATAAAGAATAGGCTGCCAGCAACAAAGAGTAAATCAAAAGCTGGTGGAATACCATTGGCTCTGTCAGTTGGATTTACAAACGTAGAGAGAGTATTGAATGTTAAGAAAGAGTTAATGGCTCCCTCTGCTTTTTGCCAAACTAAAAACAGTTCGGTAGAGTCAAGCAAATGTTGCCCTACGCCAGGCAAATGGAGTTTTGACTCTATGCCCATTGGTTCTAAATCAAATTTATTACCAATTCCTGAAAGGTTGAGAATTTGAGGCGTATTGAAAGAACCCGCACAAAGTATTACAGCTTTTTTTGCATATACTTTGCAGGTATCTTTTTTCTTTGCAGCAACGCCATTAAATCGAGCATCACCACGAGTGCCACCATATCCTGCTTGTGAGGTGTTTGGATTGCGACCAGTTTGGTAAATGTTCCAACCCTCTAGATATTCAACACCTTTTGCCTGGTTATCTTTAAGTATTAGATTTGTTACTAATACTTCAGACTTAATAGTTAGATTTGGTCTGTTTTGGGCATCATAAAGATATGTATTTGCAGAAGATACTCGTTGAAGGAGTTGGAGTGCGGCAGGATCTAATGTTGGATCATTCAGATCTTGGTATTCTTGAGGCACTTTAAATCCAGTGTCTCCATATTTAGGAAAGTTATATACTGCAAATGGTACGTTATTTGCAAAATCTCCTGGCGCAGGAGCATTACCAGGCTCTGTAATGGTGGCATTGAGAACTTGGAAATTTAATGTGGCATTAAGAATACTTAAACCACCAAACATTGCAGTAGGTGGGTAATCAAGATCTACAAGCGCTGCAACGCCTGGTGCTGCAAGTGGATAATCAAAACTGCTTAACGTAGTACCAACTACCTCTTGAAGAACAGGAGTAAACTCATCTGGGAATCCATGAACGAGAGGAATTTCGCCATCAAACCCGTACCATGCAGGATCAAACCCTCCAAATTCACCTGCGGCTAAAGCAGGATTATAAAGTGGTAAACTGCCTGGAGTGGGTGGTACTGCAATGATTGCTTGTGAACGATTTTCAATTTTTTTATAAATTGGCACAAGCGGGCTTGCTGGTGTGCTTGCGTCCCAATCGGTTAAACCAAGTGCAACCCATTGGTTCCAGTTATAGGGTGCGTTGCGAACATCAATGTTATTATTATGTGATGAGCATCCACCCCATTGAGCGCCTCTGGTGTACGTAGTGCTGTTAAAACCGTTGGGGCGATCTGTTTGCTCATAATACCACCAACTGCCAAAGCCTCTGTTGAGCTGTGCCCCATTAAAAGGAGAACCTCCACGATTATATTTTCCCCAATTGTAATCGCCGGGTTGAGGCACATTAGCTGGAGATGGTTCTGGTAATAATTCTGATTCGCGAGCATCATCTCTGCCAGCTTCAAGCACGCATACAGTAAATTCGCCGCTTTCACTCAAGCGGTTTGCAAGCACGCAACCGGCTTGACCTGCACCAACGATTACAAAATCAAACTTTTCTTTTTTGCAATGATTCTTTTTCTTCTTGCATTTATCTTTTTCCTTTTTGCATGGCTTTGGGCAACAAGGATTGTGCGGGCGATTGTGATGCTTTTTGCGCTCACTACGTGTTATGTTTTGATCACACTCTGTGCTTTGCGTGTCTGTTCTTGCCAGTGCCATATAAGGCGTAACTATATTGAGTAGTAAACTGTAAAAAATAAGCTGTGCAAACATTCGTTTGCCATATTGTTTTTTCATTATGAATCTTTCTAAAACATTATTGAACTACTTTTTTCCTGCTCGTTTTAAGATGAGTTCGAGCGGCTCTTTTTTTGTTTCCCTCCTCTTTATTTTTTGTTTAACGTTATCTCACGTTTATAATATATGCTTCAATTTTATGATTTAATTTTTACAATAGCATTTATTTATAATGTTGCAAATGGGGTGCTTTTTTTACAAAAGCCCGATAATACCTTAAAATCCTATTTATTTATTAAATAAAAAAGGCCTTATTAAGGTCATGCGGCATTTCCCTTTTTTTAGAGGTTTTTTGATTTCCTCCTAATAGGCAGATGCGGAATAATTAAAATAAGTAAGTGCTATAATTTCTATAGTGATCCTAAAAAGAGTACTGCCTTGCTGCGTGTTGCTCTTAAAACAATACGTACAACAGGGCAGTACCAAGAAAATTAATTCTCTTTGTTTACTTATCGTTTATGCATATGCTGCAAGAATATCTTGAGCGATCTTCTCTGCAATTACATAGCACGTACTATTAGGCCACCGCACGCTCACAGGTGTAACGCTCATATCCGCAATGTACAGGTTTTTCATGCCAAATACTTTGCCATCTTGATCAACAACAGCCAAAGGATCTGCCGCTGTGCCCATCTTGCATGTTCCCATAGCGTGATGCCCCCCAACATAATTGAGTAAGAAAGTTCGTAGTTTTGCTTGATCAACGTCAGCTGCACTGTTGAACTCAACTATACCATCAAGCAGAATGTCTGCTGGAGATGGGAATAAGAGTTTCTCAAAATAAGCGGGAGTTGTTGTTTTTAATGCCTCCCAAACAGGAAATACCGTGTTATTCATCACATCTACCCAATTTTGTAAATCTTGCGGATGTTCAAGATATGGCATATGTATAAATGGTGGCACTGTAGGGTCTGTAGATACCAATTTTACGAAACCTTCTGATAGATTATCTTGTTCTTGTTCTAACAGTAGTCCGTGCGCGCTAATAGGATCTACCATAATAGGTAAGAATGCAGCATCGCCAGTAATAGTTGTTACACCACCACCAAATACGCCAGGATTAGTTGGATATAATAATGTTATCGTGGTGACACCAGGAACATTATTACGAGTAACTGTAGGAAGCCCATTAAATGCTGAAGCAGTAAACTTACCGTTATAGTTTGGATTGCTATTACCTTCTACCGTAAATCCTCCTGATGACACTATTGATGCTGGTATGGTAAATGTTACTGACCATGGACCCGTATCAGGTGGTGTTGGAGCAACTGGCGCTGCAGCAGAAATTACTGTTATAGGCTCAGGATTTGCTGTTGGATTTGTTGTATCCAGTAAAATATTGTGGAATGTATTTCTGGTATTGGTGCTATAAATTGCAGGCACGTTCCTAAGCCCTGCCCAGAATTTTTGCACAAAGGGATCAGTAGTTTCACAACTAATACTAAAAATAGTGCCACCAAGAAAGATTAAATCAAAAGCTGGTGGAATACCGTTGGCCTTATCTGTTGGATTTACAAATGTTGAAAGCGTATTGAAGTTTGTTGGAGTGTTAACTCTTCCTTCAGGCGTTTGCCATAATAAAAATAATTCAGTATCATCAATTAAGTGTTGGCCTACGCCAGGCAAATGGAGTTTTGACTCTATGCCCATTGGTTCCAAATCAAACCTATTGCCAATACCTGAAAGGTTTAGAATCTGTGGCGTATTGAAAGCACCTGCACAAAGCACTACAGCTTTCTTTGCATAGACCTTGCATGTACTTTCTTTTTTTGCTGCAACGCCATTAAATCGAGCGTCGCCAACAGTGCCACCATAACCGGCTTGTGAGGTATTTGGATTACGACCAGCTTGATAAATATTCCAGCCCTTCAAATATTCAACACCTTTGACCTTGTTGCTATCTGATATAATGAGGTTGGTCACTAATACTTCTGATTTTACTGTCAGATTTCGTCTGTTTTCAGCATCATACAAATATGTATTAGCTGATGAAACTCTTTGGAACGGTTGAAGTGCTGCAGGATCTAGAGTTGGATCATTGAGATCTTGAAACTCTTCAGGTACTTTAAATCCAGTGTCTCCATATTTAGGGAAATTGTATACCGCAAATGGCACGTTGTTTGCAAAGTCACCGGGAGCAGGTGCATCGCCCGGCTCTGTAAGAGTAGCATCCAAAATTTGGAATGTTAACGTGTTATTAAGAATACTGAGTCCGCCTTCTCGTGTCATTGGTGGATAATCAAGATCTACAAGGTTTGCAACGCCTGGTGCTGCAAGTGGATAATCAAAACTGCTTAACGTAGTACCAACTACCCCTTGAAGAACAGTAGTAAATTCATCTGGGAATCCATGCAAGATAGGAACTTCGCCATCAAATCCGTACCATGCTGGGTCAAATCCTCCAAAGGCTCCTGGAGTTCCTGGATTATAGAAAGGAACGGCGGTACCAAAAATTGCTTGAGAACGATTTTCAATTTTTTTGTATATTGAAACAAGTGGACTAACTGGCGTGCTTGCATCCCAATCGGTCAAGCCAAGCGCAACCCATTGATCCCAATTATACGGTGCATTTCGAATCCAAAGATTATTGTTATGTGATGAGCATCCACCCCATTTTGCGCCTCTGGTGTACGTAGTGCTATTAAATCCATTGGGGCGATCTGCCTGCGTATAGTACCACCAACTGCCAAAGCCTCTATTTAAAAGAGGTCCTACAAAAAGAGGGCCGCCACGAGTGTATTTTCCCCAATGATAATCGCCTGGTTGAGGCACGTTGGCAGGTGACGGCTCAGGTAATAATTCTGAAAGTCGAGCATCATCTCTGCCCACTTCAAGTACACAAACAGTAAATTTACCATTTTCACTTAATCGATTGGCAAGCACGCACCCGGCTTGACCTGCGCCTACGATTACAAAGTCAAACTTTTCTTTTTTCCTCTTTTTCTTCTTGCATTTATCTTTTTCCTTTTTGCATGGTTTTGGGCAACAAGGATTGTGAGGGCGATCGTGATGCTTTTTGCGCTCACCACGTGTTATGTTTTGATCACACTCTGTGTTTTGCGTGTCTGTTCTTGCGAGCGCCATATAAGGCGTAACTATATTGAGCAGTAAACTGTAAAAAATAAGCTGCGCAAACATTCGTTTGCCATACTGTTTTTTCATGTACAAATCTTTCTATTAAATTATTAAACTACTTTTTATTTTAAGCTGAAATGTAGTGGTATCCCCTTTCTTTGTGTAGAGAGCTTACCAAGATGCTGTCTTGAGTAAGCTCTAGATTTGATGATTTAATTAATGTTATCAACAATAAATTCAGAAACTGCTTCTCCTACAACATATCCAGCACGTGACGTGTTAAATGCGTGTAACCAAGGTGTTACATAGACGCTAGTATCGGCAATTCTGAGGTTATCTACACCAAGTACTCTGCAGCGTGGGTCAAGTACCGTGTTTTTGTTTTTAGCTTTACCCGTTTTTTTATCTATGGCGCCCATTTGGCATGTACCGCACATTTGGTGACCGTATGCACTCCAATTCTTAATGTATTGTTTTAATTCTGCAACTGAGCCTGCATTTGGCCCTGGGATAATTTCCCATGGTTGCCCTGGAATGCCGTAAACATCTTTTATTGCAGGGTCTTCCATCACGGCGCGTATTTGTTGCACCATGAGTGCTATTTGTTCAATAGCTGTCTCATCTTCATAAAGTTGTTCATGGATAATAGGAGCAATTCTTGGATCATTGCTTGCAAGTCGAATGGTTCCTGGCGAAACATGGGGTTTTAAGGTTGCAGTAAGCCAGGAGACAAATACACGAGGAAATGGAGCAAATTGAGCAAACCATAAATCAGCTTTGATAGGTATGCCTGTTTGATTAATGGGATCATTAAAATCAGGAACCAATAGTTTTCTTGAATAATCAAAATAACTGTCTGGGTACTGTGGACTTACATACGTTTGGTCAAAATTGAAGAAGAAGACTTGATAAGGAATAGCATTTATATCAGGAAACGGATATTGGCCAGGTTGTGGTGAAGGGGGTTGACCCGCACTATACCATTCCCATTGAATTTCTGAGGTGTTGGTATCAAATGTATTAGGGAATGCTTCAACAGAAGCTTTGGCAACAGCATAAATATCAGGGTTTGTTTCCTGTAAATTTGGATAGAGAGCTAATAATACCGCTGCTTGCCAACTTGGTATGAAGACTAATGGGTTGATCTCAAAGATTATTGCTACTTCAACGTGATCTAAAAGGTCACTACCAACGCCAGGAAGATCTACTTTTGGTTTTATACCAACGCTTTGTAAATGTGCTTTTGGACCAATTCCTGAAAGCATAAGAAGTTGCGGTGTTTGAATTGCACCAGCGCAGACTATTACTTCTTTTCTTGCTAAATAATTCGTTGCTACTCTAGGTAAAGATTGATCAGTGGTAAGAGCAGTACATGTTTCTGGATTTACACAGTCACTTGGATCTTCACATACAATGTTAAACGCGGCACCAGATTGTACTTCTTGTAAGTATGCTTTATTGTATGCTTTTACACCACATGCTTTATATTTATTTTTGCCACATTTATTTTCTTTAAGAATAATTTCTGCGGCAAGCGTGTTAAATTCAACATGTATGTTACCGGTTTGTTCTTTCACGGGAGTTAGTAATGCTTGATATACATATGATCTTGTTCCTTCAGTTGTTATTTGTATGTCAGCATTACCAACGCCATCAGGTTCTTGAGGATTGCAGAAATTTTCTCGAAAAGGAACGTTGATAGTATCAACAATTACATTTGAAATAGATTGAAGCAATGGTTCAACTGGAGTATGTTGAATGCTTAGCCATCCTTGAGTTCCTGGGCAATCATCACCTGGTTGTGCATATAATACATTTTCCATTTTTTTAAATAAACGGTTTATGTTGCTGCCAAGCCAATAATCGTCTTCAATAAGTTTGGCAATGTTATCATATACTTGGAGTGATCCAACGCCATCATTTAAAGCTTGTATAGAAACAGATCCGCCAGCGCCTAAGCCGCGAGGGTATGCATAATAAATGCCATTTTGATCAGTTGAAACAAATCCTGCCAGCGGTTGAGTTGCATTCCAAGTACCGCAATTGGTTGAATTTGGATCCATATTGAATCTGTTTCTAAGAGATGCTAAACCAATTGGGGCTTCAATTAAGGTTTTATCAAATTGCACTAATGGATCAGTTGATTGCAAACTTGTATCAGGGCCTGCTTCCAGCACAATTACTGAAAAACCAGCTTGCGCAAGCCGCGAAGCTACAACACATCCGCCAGCCCCTGCTCCTACTACAATATAATCAGCAGTATAATCGAATGACCCATTACATTTAAAAGCATTTTTTTGACAATTGTTGGCGCGTGAACCACGTGATATATTTTGATCGTATTTTGTGCTTTGCGCGTTTGTTCTTGCGAGCGCAATAGAGGGCGTAATTGTGTTGAGCAGTAAACTGTAAAAAATAAGCTGCGCAAACATTCGTTTGCCATACTGTTTCTTCATGTACAAACCTTTCTACTATATTATTAAACTGTTTTTTCATCAATTTTTATGCTGAAATGTAGTGGTGTTTTCTCTTCTTTGTGTAGAGAGCTTACCAAGATGCTATCTTGAGTAAGCTCCAGATTTGATGACTTAATTAATATTATCAACAATAAATTCAGAAACCGCCTCGCCAATTAAATAAGCTGCAATTGCTGTATTACCCGCATGAATCCAGGGTTTTACATATACGCTGGTATCTGCAACGCGTAGACTGTCTACGCCAAGTACTCTGCATCGCGAATCAAGGACAGTGTTTGGATTCTTTGCTTTTCCAGTTTGTTTGTCTACTGCGCCCATTTGGCACGTACCGCTTATGTGATGTCCCCACGAGCTCCAATTTTTTATGTATTGTTTAAGTTCATCAACAGTAGCAGCATTTGGACCGGGAATAATTTCCCATGGCTGGCCAGGAATGCTGTATTTATCTTTGATGAGTGGGTTATTCATCACGTTACGTACCTCTTGAATCATAAGAGCAATTCGTTCTATTGCTATTTCATCTTCAAAAAGTTGTTCGTGCAGTATTGGTGAAATTCTTGGATCTTTGCTTGCCAGGCGAACTGTGCCATTAGCAACGTGTGGTACTAAGTTTACTAGGTTCCAACTAAGAAACGTTCGTGGACTGGAAGTAAACATTGAAAAAAATGTTGCTCCTTGGAGCGGCACTCCTGTTTGATCAAGCGGATCATCAATATTTGGTATTAGTTGATTTCTTGGGAAATCAAAATAATTGCCTGGATATTGTGGGCCAAACCATGTTTGATCAAAATTAAATATAAAGGCATTAAATGGTATTGCTTGGATTTTAGGGAGCGGGAATTGCCCTGTTTGTTCGCCAGCAAAATTATACCATTGGAGCGAGGATGTATTATAAGCCAAAGGGTTTTCTGGAAACGCTGCAAGTGATGCAATGCATACAGCAAATATTTCTGGGTTAATTTGTTCTAAATTTGGGTTAAGAGCCAATATAAAAGCTGCTTGCCAAGCTGGTATAAAAACTAAAGGATTAGTTTCGTAACTTAGATACGCTTCGCAATGGTCTAGCAGATCAGATCCCACGCCTGGTAGATTAATTTTGGTTTTTATACCTACATCTTCTAAGTGTTCTTTTGGCCCAATACCAGAGAGCATAAGCAGTTGCGGTGATTGAAGTGCACCACAGCACACGATTACCTCTTTTTTGGCAATATAATTGGTGGTGCGGGCAGGTAAAGATTGATCAGTGTTTATTGCAAGGCAATCAGTAGGGTTTGGACAACTTTCAACGGGGCATATAACTTCAAATGCGGCGCCAGATTGTACTTCTTGCAAATATGCTTTGTCATAAGCTTTAACGCCAACTGCTTTATATTTATTTTGGTTTTTGCAGCATGAACGTTTGTTTTCCTTCAAGATAATTTCTGAAACCAAGGTATTAAAAATAACTCTAATATTTCCTGTGTTGGCCATTTCAGGTACTAATAAATCTTGGTAGCCATAAGATCGATTCCCTGCAGCAGTAATATCTTGATCATTGTTGCCAATACCAACGATTTCTTGAGGATTACAAAAGTTTTCAAGAAAAGGTTTTTGAACCATAGCAACAACTACATCGGCGATATCTTGTGATAATTCTTCTATTGGCGTATGTTTAATTGATAACCAACCTTCTGTCGAGCAGCCATCACCTGGTGTTGCATATAGAATCTTTACTATTTTATTATACAAGCGATGTATGTTATCGCCTCTCCAGTAATCATCTTCAACAACTTCGGCAATATTATTATAGACTTGTAATGATCCAAGTATATGTACAAAGCCATGCATATTAGATGAGCCACCTGCTCCAAGTCCACGAGGATATGCATAATATATGCCATTTTGATCAGAAGAAATAAAGTTTGCAAGATTTTGCGTTGCGTTCCAGTTGCCACAATTAGTTGAATTGGGATCTTGGTTAAATCTGTTTCTTTCAAGAACCAAATTTATAGGAATACGTATGAGATTTTTATCGAATTGAACGCGTGGGTCAGTAGATTGTAAACTGGTATCGGGGCCCGCTTCAAGAACTATTACTGAATAGCCTGCTTGTGCAAGGCGTGCTGCTACCACTGAACCAGCAGTTCCTGCCCCTACTATTATATAGTCAGCGCTATAATCAAACGATCCATGGCACGAATATTGTTTTTGGCAGCATGAGGGCAAACTACCTTTTTGGCTGTGGCCGTCTGTTTGTGCGAACGCCATATAAGGCGTAATTATATTGAGTAGTAAACTAAAAAAAATGAATTGTGCAAACATTTGTTTGCTGTGTGCTTTGTTCATTACAAATCCTTTGCTTGTATTATTAAACTGCTTTTTGTTGGGTTGTTCTAGAGTTAGTTAAGCTGTTTTGGCGCCTTTCTTTTTAGCAAATTATTCCTAATATTACCTTAGCAGTTATGCTGGAAATTGCAATGCGCTGATTTTTTATTGTCACCTCTTGTGTTGTTTTGTTGCATTTGGGTACGCTAAAGTTAATAAAGGAGACGAAATGCAAAAAACAATTACGTTGTTTTTGGTGATGTGTGGTCAAATGTATGCAATGGAGAAAGAACAAACTCAACAACGAATCTCAATAATGGTAGCCGCCTGGGTGGTAACGCCCGACACACCGCTTAATGAAAAAAGTGAATTTCGTTTATTTCAGTTCCCCAATGGTTCACGCAAAATTACTTATACGTCCAGGCCTCAAGGGATTTTTGAAAAGCCGTGTGATGTAAAAACAGTATTAGAATTGCCTGCATCAAGTGTGATCGACATACCCATTCATTTACATAGCTGTACAAAAGACTATTTAAAGCTAAGTGCACCACAAGACGTTCATTGGTATAAAAGTTCTATCGTAACTCATGGTGCAGCAGTATTGAGTACGATTCTTGTTATGGCTGCACTTTTTCATTAGGGATTTCAAGCACGTGTGCATATTTGTGCGCCAAGTATAAAAGCCCTAATACGTTTGGCACTGCGACAAGTGGCAAGATAACATCTGCAATTGCCCAGGCAAGAGGCACTGCTATTAATGATCCTACAAAAATGATTAAACAGACAAAAATTACATATGCATTTACATATTTAAATTGTGTGATCGTTGCAAAGCTTTGACGGCCATTAAAGCTGTTCCCAATTACTGTGCCGATCACAAACATGCAAATTGCTGCTACAAGTAATGGTCTGCCAAGAACCGGAATATATTGATTAAAGACTTGATACATCATGGTGTTGTCAAGCGTGCCTTTTTGCCAAAGTCCAGAAATTAACACTAAAAGTCCTGATAATGTGCATAGTAGCATATCCACACAGGCAGATACCATAGCAAGAATCCCTTGATCAGATGGATGTGCAACATCTGCCATTGCATGCGGAATAGAAGAAGTTCCCATGCCAGACTCGGTAATAAAAGCACCTTTATAGACGCCAGAGCGCACTGCAGAATAAAAAGTTGCTCCTAGAAATCCGCCAAGCGCAGGCAATGGTGCAAATGAATATTTTAACACGAGGCTCAGCGCATCGAGTGTTGCGCTCCAATTGTTAATTAATATTATTAATGAAGATGAAACATAAATAAAAAACATTGCTGGTACTAGCTTGCTATTAAACTCACCAATTCGTTTGGCGCCTCCTTGTAAAAGTATGAATACTAAGATAGCAAGTGTTGCGCCAGTGACCCATGTTGGTATAGATTCTTGCGCAAGTACATCTGCAAGCACGTTTGTTTGAAGCCCTGACCAGCAAGAAAATAAAAATACTGTTGCAAACGTGTACCACCAACCAAGCCATGGATATACTTTTTGTAAATATTGCATGGGGCCGCCTACAATTTTGCCGTCTGGTTGTTGTGATCTAAAATGAACTGCAAAGGTAACTTCTGCAAACTTGGTAACGCTTGCAACAAAAGCATAAAAAACTAACCAAAACAAAGCGCCGGGCCCGCCGACAGCAATAGCGATTGAAGGCCCCACAATAGTGCCCATGCCAATAGAAGTAGACATGGCATTAAATAATGCATAAAACGGATTAATGCCAGCCCTATCGCTGCGTTCAGTTAAACCGTTTCTGAGCAAATGCCAAAAGCGAGGCAATCCTCTCAATTGCAAAAAATTGAGTTTTACAGTCAAAAAGAGAGCAGCACCAAGTAATATAAATGCTGCAGGCACTGCAAGCACGTAGGCAATGTAATCAATTAACGAAAGTAAATTCATGTGGTTCTTTCTTTATCTTACTTTTGCCAAATATGAAAGCGCGGATCTCAATTGATGATCAAAAGGGGCATTGCTCATATCATTAGTTTTAACGTGCTGTAGTGCGCCAGTAATTTCTTGCCGTGAATAATTGAGCGAAGTGAGTACTTGGGTAATTTGTTGCCATTGCTTTGCGCTGCTATCATCTGCTAAATTTACACCACTCGTAATAAGTTGTGCTACTTTGTCTTTTAAATGTACCACAATTTGCTCAGCTTTTTTCTTGCCAATACCAGGTACTTTTGAAAGCATGGTGCTATTTTCTTGCCCTATTGCCTCAAGTGTGCCATTGCCACCTAAACATTCAAGCGTTGCAAGACCAATTTTAGGACCAATACCAGAGCAACTTATCACCAGCAAAAATACGGTGCGGTCAAGTTCTGTTTCAAATCCATAGAGTGTTGGGCCCTGCTCTTGGTTCCAATGAAGATAGGTCAATAAAGAACTTTCTTTATTAAGAGTATAGGCAGCTTCTTGAGCCACAAGTACCGCAAAACTAATGCCGGAGCCTGCAGCTTGTATTACTACTGTTTTGGGCCTAATGGAGTGAATGGTGCCTTTAATGCTATCAATCATGTTTCCTCAATAAATTTTTACCTATTCTTGTTTCAAGTATACGGTGCAATTAATGCGCACGCAAATGGCCTTTATAGCATTTTTGTTGACAAATGAGCTTTGTGTGGTACCTTTTTAAATGAATTTGAAAGATATGTGGGAATAGCTCAGCTGGTAGAGCGTTGCCTTGCCAAGGCAAAGGTCGCGGGTTCGAATCCCGTTTCCCACTCCACTCGCCGCCGCTCCTTTGGAGCTAAGGCGTAGTGCCACGCATAGCGCTTCGCGTGAAGGTGGGTAGTCTTCGTTCTTGTAGGCTATTTTCTATAGCCTTTATCCGCTCATCCAGAGTGTTCTATAAAGCTTTAGCGAAATAGAATGTATCGAGGGGCATTCAGGACTATTTCCCAAAGCCGAGTATACTGATACACTTACAAATAGCGTCCTTAAATTATTGTTTTTATGATTTTTTTCTCAAGGTACCACATATATGAAATCTATTGTTCAAGAAGGTTCTACTATCTCCAAGGCGGTTGAAAGTGCCTGGCAATCAGCCGGCAAACCCCACGAGTTTACCGTAAAAATCCTTGAAGAACCACAACACAACTTTATTGGTATGACCACGCGATCCGCAAAAGTCGCTTTATTTTTTAAAGAACCAATATCATCTGGTAAGTCACACGATAAAGCAGAACGTTTTGGTCGCCAAGAACGTGCCGAGCGCAGTGAGCGCCCAGAACGCGGCGAACGCTCTGAGCGTGATAACCGTGGACGCGCTAAAAAGCAAGGTCGCGGGCCTCGCCAAGAAACTAATGGCAAACCATCCTCGTATGCAAAAGATTTTAGAAATGCGCAAGAAGAACAGCCTTCTTGGCCTAAAGAGCGTGAGCGAGCGCCGCAACGTGCACATAGTAAACCTTCTTTTGAACAAAAAGAGCAAGCTTTAGAGCATGAAGGTTCAGAAGATATGGCATTTGATGGCGTGTTCTGGACGCCAGAAATGATTATCATGGCAAAAGATTGGTTGCAAGGTTCACTGGCTGCAATGGATTTGCCGCATGTGCACTATTCTACTGATGTGAATCGCCTTTATTTTAAAGTTTCATTTGACGAGCCGGTTAATCCTAATATGGCAACCGAACGTCAAATATTCCGTAGCTTTGCAATGCTTTTAATGCAGCATATGCGCAATAGGCTTAAGCGCCCACTTAAGGGGTTTAAGGTTGTGTTGTCCCGCGGCGGTGTTGACGTTGAAGATGAATAGAAGAGAATTTCTTTCTCGTGAAATGGCCAAGCCAGGCGTAGCTTTTGCGAAGACTGGTGGCGTTGACGTGCACGAAGAATAATCAATCGCTCACCCTGAGTAGTCCGTCATTTATGTGTTTTGCATTAAGCTTCTAGAGCCATGAGTATGTTGTGGGAATAGGCAAATGACGGATGTATCGAAGGGTTTCGGTTTCTATCGAGGTTATAAACATGGCATTATTTCATGCCAAAGATCAAGAAACTATTATAGCGCAATGCACCCCTCAAGGTAGTGGTGCATTGGCGCTTATTCGCTTATCTGGCAACACTGCATTTGAAGTTGCAGATCAACTTTGTAAGCTTGCAAGTAACATAAAGCTTTCTGAAGTTCCTTCACATACCGTGCATTATGGCAGCGTGGTAGAGCACACCGGTGCAATAATTGACCGCGTGATGATTATTGCCATGCGTGGCCCCAAAACATTTACTGGCCAAGATACCGTAGAAATTACGTGTCATAATAATCAATTTGTGATTGAGCAAATTATTGAACGTGCAATTGCGTGTGGTGCTCGTTTGGCTACGGGCGGCGAATTTTCAAAACGGTCAGTATTAAATAACAAGATGGATTTGGTGCAAGCAGAAGCAGTGCATGAATTGATCCATGCAGCACATCAACAAAGTCTCAAGCAATCGCTGTCTCAGCTTGAAGGCAGCTTTAGCCGGTGGATTATCACTCTTGAAAAGCGCTTAGTTAAATGCTTGGCACTTTCTGAAGCTAGTTTTGAATTTCTTGATGAAGAAAATATGGCGTTTGGTGGGCAAATTAGAGAGATGCTTTCCGCAACGCTCCGTGATATTACCACCATTAAAAAAACGTTTGATCAACAACAACAAATTAGAGACGGCATTCGCATTGCCCTTTTGGGTTCAGTTAACGTAGGCAAATCATCTTTATTTAACGCACTGCTTGAAAAAGAACGCGCAATTGTGACTGATATTGCAGGCACCACGCGTGATGTTATAGAAGCAAGTATGAGCGTTGATGGTGGGTTTTGGACGTTTGTGGATACAGCAGGATTACGCACAACCAATGACATTGTGGAGCTTAAAGGCATTGAACGATCTCACGAAGAAGCTGCAAAAGCTGATATTATTTTATTGATCTATGATGGTGCACGCGAACTGCTTGAATCTGAGCGTGTGGTTTATCAATCAATTTTACGTGAGTATGGTTCTAAAGTTGTTGTGGTTCAAAATAAGTCTGATCAATTTTTTTCACCGCTCATCCCGAGTGAATCGCGTAGCGATTTGTATCGAGGGACAGCCGATAAAAAAGATTTTCAAAAGTTGTTAATCCTTAAAACCTCTGTAAATCTTCCAGAAACTATCATTCAACTTCATCAAGTAATCAAAAATAAAGTGGCAACTCTTTTTGCAAGCAGCGCATCACCCTTTTTGCTTAATAAGCGTCAATTTCAATTGCTTGTGCAACTTGAACAAACAATTAATACTATAATGCCAATGCTAGATGGTGCTGTTGAATATGAGCTGCTCTCATGCCATGTGCAAGATGCTTTGAGCAACCTTTCTGAACTTAGCGGTAAATCTATAAGTGAAGCCGGCATGGATGCAGTATTTAAAGAATTTTGTGTTGGAAAGTAACAATAACGCTGCTTGCCCGAATTTGCTGTAAGCAAAGAAGGGTATTTCGCGAATTCTGTAGAGGCAAATAGCTATTTTAACAATTGCATATATCCGTTAATTATCTTATTTTTATAATAGCCTAGAGCTTTTGGGTTAAGTAATAGTGCTGCTGCAACGTGTCCGCGCTCTTCTGCCATTTGCATTGGGGTTTGGCTTTTTTCTTTATATCTTACTCTAGCACTCAGTGTATGTTTAAGTTGATTTATATGTCTTATTGTAAGCGCAGCAATGATTTGTTCTTTATAGAGAGGAGTCATAACGCATTTATAAGCTGGCAGCTGTCTTAGTGGTAGATGATTAATAAAATCTTTTGGCATTGGTAAGCAAAAAGAAAAAATTTTGGTGTATACTTCTGCTGGCCTTGTTAAATTCAGTCGATTTATGCAGCATAAATAAGTGAACCATTTTTTTTTCATTCTATGCATCCACATATCAGAAAACTCAGGACCGCCCTGTGGACTTATTAACAATGTTTCTATGATCTGCAACCTGTTGTACATTGCAGCTTGATGAAAAGGAGGTGGATTTTTTAGTTTTTTTTTGATTTTGTTTTGACCTTGGCTCCTTTTAGCAGTAATTGAGCAGCGTCTGCTGAATTATCATTTTCAATTGTTGTAAATAAAAGACGACGCAGCGGTTGTTTTGATGGGGGTGCGCTCTTTTTCATAGCCATGATAGATGGAGCAAAAATGAGCGAGCAGGCAAGGAATGAGATAGATTGTCTTGCTGGCATGTTATTCCTTTTTGAGTTTCATCATATATACTCTTATTTTTAGTATACACAAGCAATTATTGTAACTGCAAGTGGGTATAGATAGCAGTTTACCTAGTTTATCTTGCACAACTCAAGGTAATGCGGCCAAAGTGATGAATGTGGTAATGTAGCATCTTTTGTGATCAACCACAAAAGGTGTTGATAAAGATCAAGGCAATGTGGTTTAAGATGCGTAAAAGCAAGTTCATAAAGTCCATTATAAACACATTCTTCAAAAGATCTTAGATCTTTATAAAAAAAATCTTCTGGATTTTCAATATTGCGCTGTTCATAATCAAGAAGCACCAGATTATTATCAGGGTCAACATATATCCCATTTTTTACATTCCAATAACCGGTGGCGCAAATAATATTAAAGAGTTCAATAATTGCTTCTTTTGAAATATCTTTAATGCAATGCGGCGCATTTTTTAAATGAACAAGATCAGGGATATGTTCTTGCACCACAATGTAATTTTCATCGCTAAGTAGAGTGCTATAATGTGCGATGTGTACTAAATAAGTTGGCGCAATACGTATGTGCGTGCAAGAGAAATGCTCAAGTGCTTTTTCTAAAAGTAGATAATAGGCATATCTGCTAATAGTTTGATAGGTTGGCACTATTTCAAGTTTATCAATTAACGTGCTATTTCTAAACTCCCAATGTTTTGCAATTTCTGCATACCAATATGAATTTGCGCGCGTGTTATACGCATATATATTGCGAATTCTATGTTTAGGCCCTGCAATTTGCACCCAATAGTCATTATGGGGAATTTGAAAGACAAAATTGGTATATGCATGGTTTTTTATACCATGTTTAAAAAGATGCCAATTACCATTAGTGTATTTTTCTTGCCACGTGGAAAGTGGGTAGGGCGTTCTTGCAAGATAGATTAATAAATCTTGATTTTCCGTAATCCATGCTTGGGCATGAGCATTTGGCACTTTGCTTATATAAGATCTTAGTGAATCTTGGTTGAGTTGAATGAGTGATGGTGAAAAAGCAAAAGCGCTGTACTGGAAAAAAAGGAATAAACCAGCACAGCGCATAAAATAATTCTATAAAAAAATTAGGTAAACAATTAGATACTCAAGGTATAAAGATCAACGCAACGATCTTTTGAATGAGCAGCTTTTGAATTGCCTTCTGAGTGAGCCTCTTTAGTGCCTACGCCAAATGCCTTAATGTGGTCGCTTGGAACGCCTTGTTTTTTAAGTTCACGAGCAACAGATTGCGCACGTTGGTCAGAAAGAGCCAAGTTATAAGCTTCTGTTCCGCGATATTTGCAAGCTTTACCTTTGCAAACCACGGTTTTACCCTCTTGAGTAAATTCTTGCGCTTTTGATTTATTTGCGCTCATTTTTTCTACTTCTGTTTGTGGAATACGTGAGCTGTCGTAATCAAAATAAACGGTTTTAAAAGACTCTTTGCCTTCTTCATGCGCATTTTCCCATGTAAATGGTAAACCTTGCCCGTTGCTTGCGAGTGTGGCATTGTCGTTAACGCCGCCAAATAAGTCATCTTGTTCTAAAACAAATGACTCAATGTCTTCATCAAAGACTGAGGCTTGCGCCGTTTTCATTTCATAATTTTTTGATGCATTGTTTCTTTTATTAGATTTTGTTGAATTACCTCCGCCACAACCACCAAGGGCAATTACAGCAACAACTAAGGCCAAAAGAAAAGATTTAGTCATGAAAGTCTCTCCGGGAAATTAAAAGGTTTGTAGATTAATCAATTTTGTTTTTATATCAGAATTTTAGCATAGTTTGTACTCTGCTTAAAGTCAACCCTCCTACGCTTATCCGGGCCATCAGGCTCGAAAAGCTTCGCAGGGCAGGCCTCTAATGTTTGTGCTGGCTTCATTCTTTTTTCCCAGAAAGCATTAAAAAAGATACCTTTTAATAAACAGATGCGCTATACTAAATATGAGTAAAAAATTATAAATCTCTGAAATTCCCTGCATCTTTTGCCTGCCTGAGCCGATAAGGTTTTGGTAAAGGCACTTCGCGCTCATATGGCGCGACTTATAAGCAGGGGCCGAGGAAAAAGACTCTATGAAAAAAATATTAATGAACGTCAACCCTTGGCAAATGCGCATTGGGCTGACGCGTGACCATGAACTGCAAAACATCTATTTTGCATCACATACTCAAGAACCACTTGAGCGCTCCTTTTTTAAGGGTGTCGTGGTAAAGGTGTTGCCTGGCATACAAACAGCTTTTGTGGAAATCGGCCAAGAACGAGCTGGTTTTTTGCATATTTCTGAAGTTGACCGAGAGCTTGCGCTTGAGCGTATGTCTAAAACGGTTGAAATTGATGATGAAAAGCCGGTACGCCGTGCTCCAAAGGCCCCCGATATAGGCAAAATTCTCAAAGAAGGCGAATCTATACTTGTTCAAGTAAGTAAAGAACCTGTCTATGAAAAAGGTGCCAAGCTTACCACCTGCTTTACGTTGCCGGGTAGATTTTTGGTCTTGCTTCCTAATATACCGCGTTTGGCGATTTCCAAAAAAATTGAAGAACCTGCAGAGCGTTCTCGTTTGCGTGATATTATGCGTGCACATTTGCCAGAAGGTATGGGTGCTATCATTCGCACTACTGCAGAAGAGCAAACAGAAAAAAATATTGTGCATGATTTAACGTATTTGCTTGAAGCTTGGCAAACAGTACAAACAAACTTTAAAAATGCAGAAAATAAAGAATGTATTTATAAAGATCTGCCACTTGCATTACAAATTGTGCGTGATCATCTTGATGACGATGTGGATTCTATTATTGTTGATGATAATACCGTCTATAAAGAAGTATTTAGCTTTGTTAACAAATTTGCTCCCGATCATCGTCATAAGGTAAAGCATTATACTGGCCCTCAGCCGCTTTTTGAAAAATATGAGCTTGAAAAACAAATTGAAGGCGCATTAAAGCACAAAGTTGAACTCAAATCTGGTGGTTCTATTATTATTGAGCCAACTCAAGCAATGACGGTGGTAGACGTTAATACTGGCCGCTATATTGGCAAAGCTGATATGGAACAAACGCTTTTAAAAACTAATTTAGAAGCGGCAGATGAAATTGTGCGTCAATTGCGCTTGCGTAATATTGGCGGATTAATTGTGATCGACTTTATTGATATGGCGCATCCATCGAATCGTCAAAAACTATTCAAGCATCTTGAAAGCACATTAAAAGAGCGTGATAAATTTCAATCTGTGGTGCTCAGGGTTTCTGAGTTTGGTTTAGTGCAAATGACGCGTAAACGATCTGGCATGACTTTGCAACAAGAATTGACCAATACGTGTGCATGTTGCCATGGCTTGGGCGTTACTACTTCAATTCGTTCACAAGCATACACTATACTTAATCAAGTAAAATCAAAGCTCACTGCAAAGCAAAGCACAGGAGCGCTTAATTTGGTGGTGCACCGAGATATTTTGGATTATATCACCAATATTGAATATAATGCCGTGCTTATGCTTGAAAGATTGTGTGGGTGTAAGATTACGCTTGAAAGCAATGATAGCTTTAAGATTGATCAATTTGAGCTGAGATCAGCACGATAATTACATATCAAGCATGCGCCAAACTTTAAGTATGGCTCTGGTGCCATGTTCTTTAGATTTGAGCGTGTTGATACAATGTTCTTTTATTGCCGTGTCATCAAATGCATGTGGGGCTGCACTAAATAATGATGGCACTTCCAAATAACTATGTTGTGATGGATCAAGTGCTAGATAATATAAAAGAGCCTGTCGTGCCTTAACTGGGTCAACTTTTTGTAAATCTCCTAACTTTGATTGCGCATTTTGCCAGCACGTTAATGTATAGGTGCGGTCTCCATTAGGTGTTTTGGGATTTCGCCAAAGTGCAAAACTATTTTTAGTTTTTCCCCATAATGGATGTTGCATAATCATAAAATCATGTAGCGTATGCGTTTTACCTTGCGTTGTTAGTCGAAAGGTCTTAATAAAAAAGATAAGTCGATTAAGTGATGAAAGGTTATGCTTATGAAAAAATATTTTGGTCAGAAGGTCTGAAGGTGCTCGGTCTTGGGGATCTGTACAGTTAAGTTCCTTAATAAAATGTGCGCAGTTGGTGGGAATACATGATCGAATACGTGGTATTATCGCTTGGATAGGTTGTGAAATTCTGTTATGACCTAAAAAAAGATCGTGCCGTTTCTTTTTGAAAGTAAATTGTTCTTCACGGGTATTGAGGTGGGTTATGGCGCGATGCTGCGGCGTAAGTAATGGCACAAATTCAACCGCGCCAGCATCTCTTATGCATACATTGTTTCTTTCTCGTTTGCCAATCATTGCAAGAAATGCAGGTTTTAAGTGATTATTTTCACGGGTATCATTTCTGACTTTACACCATGTAACAACTTTTTCAAAAAAACTTTTTGGATCTATCGGGCAGGTGAGCACAATCGGATCTTGCATGGTGGTGCCAAGATGGAAAAATTCAAGTGCACTAACGCCGCTATCAATACAACGTGATACGGTAGGAAAATTAAGCCTTATAGGCTTATCATCTTCATGCATATAGGGTAATACTAAGTGTTGACCGCCTGAATGGCAAGAATCATAATGTAAAAAAGCAGTTGAAGCGTCTTTATCTAAACGAAGCAGTAATTTCCGAAACTCTTGAACGGTAAGGCACGCTATTCTGCCATGAGTATCTTTTTCTTCATCTTTATATTGATCTAGTCTAGGTACTGCTTTTAAAGTACTGGGTTGCATGCGGTCAGCCACTACGCCAAATTGACTGCGCGTATATTTGCCATGACCAGTGAGCGATATGATTAAAGAACTTTTTTGTTGAGGATCAGAAGTTAATTTTTTTTGGAGTGCTTTTAACATGCCATGAACCAGCCATGCAGGAATGGGGCCATAATCGGCATGCTGTGTTGCTTGAGATTCATTTAACGCTTGTTGGTGTATATCACTAAACAGTACTTTACTAAGACGTATGCCTTTCTTTTTTGAATTTTTTTTCTTAGACGGTACAGTATTTGGCGGCAATAGTACATAAAAAGGTTCTATGGTAATGGTGCGCGTGTCTGGATTTATTACTTGAAAAATTTGCCAGCGTGAAAGTGGAACTTGCGAAATAAAAAAATAGGTAAGTAAATCTGGGTATTGTCTTAAAAACCCTCGTATATGGGGTGGAATTAAGCTGGGTGTGCTACCGGATTGTTCATTTGCCTTATACAAGGTAAATGAAATTGATGGCGTAGTGACTGGTGATAAGCCTAAAGCTGATTGTAGCGAAGCAAGGGATTTGCAAAAAGCATATAACCGAGTGGAGGTATTCAGTTGATCCTGCGCACTTTGTTCTTGATATCGAATTAAGCGGTGCACAAATTGGCGGCTTGTAATAAGTGAGGCGTGCTGTTGCTGCACATTGATAGCAAAATCGGTTAAGATGGGGTCTACGAGTGACGCTTCACTTTTATAAGGGTTTTCTTCTTGATCGGCAAGATGAATAGCTACTGGCTGATACAGACAGTTGCTTGCTTGTATAGAGAGAAGAAAAATTAGAAATAAGAGCGTTTGAATGCATGAGTATTGCATTATACTTTTCCGGGTTCAGCACTTGAAGTAACTAGTACTAGTATAGCAGGAAGGCCTTTTTATATGCTAGGTTAGGTTAAACTTTGCCCAGAGTACGCTTTTTTGGTACACTTTTCCTACGTTATTAAATTACCCTGAGGATATTTTTCATGGCCAAGACGCCTTCTATTTTAGATCATTATCCAGAGTATGAATTAAATATTGGTATAGAAGTTCATGTGCAGCTTACCACCAAAACTAAGATTTTTTGTTCGTGCTCCAATGCGGTAGCCAAAGAGCCTAATAGTACTGTTTGCCCTGTGTGTGCAGGATTTCCTGGCGTGCTTCCGGTGCTTAATAAACAAGCGGTAGAATATGGTATCATGGCGGGCCTTGCAACCAATTGCACAATAGCTCCCGTTTCTGAATTTGCTCGTAAACATTATTTTTACCCTGATTTGCCAAAAGGCTACCAAACCACGCAGCATACAGACCCAATTTGTACTGAAGGATATGTACATATTCGCCTTGAAGATGGCAGCAAGAAAAAAATTCGATTGATTCGCATTCATATGGAAGAAGATGCGGGTAAAAATATACATGCTGAGCACACTAATGAAAGCTTTGTTGATTTAAGCCGCGCAGGAACGCCGCTCCTTGAAGTGGTGACGTATCCTGATATTTCAAGCACGTATGAGGCAAAAGCTTATCTTAAGGCATTGCGCTCTATTGTGACCTATCTTGGTATATGTTCTGGCAATATGGAAGAAGGTGCTTTTAGAGCGGATACTAACGTATCGGTGCGTAAAAAAGGCGCCAAAGAACTAGGCACCCGTGCAGAACTTAAAAACATTAATTCGTTTAAATTTATTGGCGATGCGGTTGAATATGAAATTGAGCGCCAAATAGAACTTATTGAATCTGGTGGTACCGTTAAGCAAGAAACGCGGCTTTGGAACACGCAAGAGCATAAATCATACCCAATGCGCTCTAAAGAAGAAGCTGCCGATTATCGCTATTTTCCTGATCCTGACTTGCCCTTAGTGGTGATATCGCCTGAATGGATTGCGCGTGTTAAAGAAACAATGCCAGAACTTCCAGAACAAAAATTTGAGCGTTATGTGAATAAACTAGGCTTGTCTGAATATGAAGCTACTATTTTGGTAGAAGATAGCGAGCTTGCACAGTATTTTGAACAAGCGCATGCAGTTAATCCAAGTCGCCAAGTGGTCAACTGGATTTTGCGTGATGTATTAAAGTTAGTAAAAGATGGCAACGTTTCTTTGTCTGAAATTAAAGTAACGCCAGAAAAAATAGCAAAACTTGCAAAGCTGCTTGATGATGGCGTGATTAATAATCATGCAGCGCTTACCGTGTTTGAAGAAGTTGCCCAAACAGGCAAAAACCCAGAAGATGTGGTAAAAGAAAAAGGCTTGCAGCAAATTGGTTCGGTGGAAGAATTAGAAGCCATTATTAAAGAAATTATTATGGCAAATCAAAATCAAGTGCAAGCGTATAAAGCGGGGACTACCAAATTATTTGGATTCTTTGTGGGCCAGGCTATGGCCAAAACGCAAGGCAAGGGTAACCCGCAAATTATACAGCAACTTCTTAAAAAGTATTTGGATTAGCTTTATTTACTTAAACTCATCCATACTTTTTTGCATTGGTCTTTTAAGTAAAGATCGTGCTGAGCCTTCTAACTCTGGTGTGATATTGGCATTTGGTTGAGCCTCGGGCTTATCTATAACAGGCTGAGTTGTCAACTTGAGTTGAGCAAATAGTTTTAGTTGTCTTTTTGCATAATCTTGCACTACGGTATTGGGCGTGGCGTGCTGTTCTACAAAATTAAAATAGTAATAGGCAACATCAAGTTCGTTAACGTTGCCATATGCCACACCAAGTATTACTGCAGCTTGAACTTTAGTAGCATTGTCTTTAGCAAATTGAAAAACAGGGTCTGTTTTCTGTATTGTAGTCCAATAATCTTTTTTTCATGAGCGCTTGCTGGCCAGCATGTAAAGCATTGATAAGAGATGAAGAAGGTTGTTGTTGCTTCATGCACAAAAGTGTTTGTATCGGCCAAAGTAGGCTTAAGATAATCAGAGATTTTTTTTGTTTATTTAGTATCAATTGGTATTCCCGTATTAATGCTGTTTTACATTGGTTTATCGCCCTGGTGTCTTATTTGTAACATAGATTCTAGAGTAGTAAGTTCTTCTATACCCTTTTTGTAGTTTTATTTCTGCAGAGACTAAGTAGTTTTACTCACTGCATGCTATATGCGTTTGTAATGGTTGTGAAGGCGATTAAAATAATATATAACTTTTTCATGGGAGTTCCGTCGTCTGTTTTTTTATACTTGTTTCAGGCAGGCGTTGCTCTTTGCCTGTTTTTTCTAAATTTCCCCGTGCTGTAAATAATTTAGCTAGTTGTAAACGGGTATTTGCTACAATAAACGGGTCATTTGAGATAAATAATGCTTTTTCAAAAGCTTCTTGAGCTTTATCAATCATACTATGATTTCGATATAAAATACCAAGATGCACCCAAATGTCTGCGTGGGCAGTAGCGTCATTACTTAAATTGAGCGACTCTAAAAAACCTTTCTCAGCTTGTGCAAAAAGAGTTGGATTTTTTGCATCCTCAACTGCTTGTATATATAAAAGACGACCTTGAGTTATTTGTTCTGGCGTACGCGTTCTTGGATAAATGCCCATGCCCTGCACAGATTTAATTTGAAAAATAGTAAATGTTAAAACTAATATTTTTTTTATTGTATTCATGTGCTTGCTTTTTTAATTTTCATTAAAGATCAGTGCCGACTTCGGCCCTTTCTTTTTTAAGTAATAAATCTTTGCGAGCTTCTGATTCCGCGCTATCGCTATCACTATCAGGTCTTTCCCTCTTGGTTCCTTGCTCATGAGGTTGCGCGGCTTGAACTGGTGGTAATTGAGCTTGAGCCGCTTCTAATTTATCAAGCTCTGCTTGTGCTTCTTCGCCAAAAAATGCATTTTGTTGCTGCAAGATGAGATTAAAGTAATGCCGTGCTTGATCCACTTGTCCAAGAGCGCGATATGATAAACCGAGGGCAAATAAGGTCCTATGTTTAAGGAAGCTGGATGCTTGTAGGCTTTGAGCTAAAAATTGTTTAAAATAAGGAATTGCTTTTTCATATTCGTGTAGATCCAAATAAATTTCTCCTAAGTTTCGGATGCCTTCAAGTTGCCTGTTTTTATTAATATGTTGGTTGGCCAATTGTTCAAAATAGGCAATTGCCTTGAGAGGTTGATTTAAGTTATGACGATAAATAAAGCCTAAATCGTAAAGAGCGCTTAATTTGGCTCCTAAATTAATGCTTTGTTGCGCAGTTTCTTCTAAATATGGTATCGCCAGTTCAGATTGGTTAAGTGATGAGTATAGGTATTCTATTTGCTCGCGAGCTTTTATTTTGGTGTTGAGGGGGACACTCTCGTTTTGGGCAATAGTGATAATTGTATTTAGTAGTAAAGAGAGCAGGTCTTGAGTTAAAACTTGCGGTTCAACTTTACCCAAATAAACTAAAGCTTGCGTGTGTTCTTGTTTAGCGACATATATTTGACCTAATCTAATAAATGCTACTGCTCTCACATTGCGACTATTGTTTTGCGCCGTAGCTTGTTCAAAATATAGAGTAGCTTTTGGGTATTCTTTTTGATCAAAATAAAGTTCACCTAGGTTCAACAACGCCTTTGCTTTTGTAACGAGGTATGTATTTTGCGCTGCAGCTTGCTGTAGATAGAGGGTGGCTTTTTGGTAATCTTTTTGCTCGTAATATAGTTTACCGAGCATGAACAAACTACGTACTTTTTCGAAGAAATTGTCATTTTGCTGAATGGCTTGTTCAAGATACGGAATGGCTTTTAGTGGTTGCTTTAGATTTGAATATAGCAAACCTAACTGGCCCAGCGCATGTGCTTTTTGAGCAAGGTTTACATTTTGTTGAGCCACAAGTGTGTAATAAGGCATCGCTTGCAGCTCGGTTTTTTGTTCGTGAGCATATAAATCGCCAAGAAGATTTAAGAACTGAAATAATAAGGGTAATTTAGTTGGATCATTGGGCAATTCGGATATAAGAGTATCGATCTGGGTATGCAGAAGAAATAAATTAGTTAAAGTTAAAACAGATTGCTGAGCTTCGACAGGGAATAAATCAACATCAGAGCCGATATGGGTCATTTCATGGCCTTCTGGATCTATGGTAAAGTAATTAATGCTTTGTATTCTTTGCTTAGTAAAGGGATCACGGAATGCGTCGGGTTCATGAAGGCGGCGATTGAAGGAGTATTTAGCTTTTTTTGTTGCCATATTATGTAATATTTGACCAAATAAAAACTTATTAAGGCCTGTTGCTTCATAATAGCTGTGAGAGATTGTAGTAATGTTTGTATTAGGATCTGTATATTCAGTAGTGACGACCGCTAAGATTAAGGGTACGCTATAGCGTGCTTTATCTTGTATTAACTCGCCAAATGGGATAAAGCGCACTGGCTCATCTTGCAATGTATTAAGATATTCAACGCCATTCTCTATTTTACCAGCATCGGCAGTGGTAATGTTGGCTCCCTCAGGTAAATCTTGGATTTTAATGAATTGAGGAACGGCCTGCGGAGCATCCATGCCAAACAGTATTGACGCGGTGCCAAAAAAAATGAAAGTATTTACGTATTTTTGTATTTTAATCAACATCGGCTTCACTTGCAGTCCTATCTTTTTTTATGATTAATTCTGAGCTACTTTCTTTATCAGTGCCATCGCTATCAGTGCGTTCTCTTTTACTACCTTGTGCTTGTTGCGTGTCAAGCTGCGCTAATTCCATGAGCGCATTAAATCTTACTTTAAAATCACCTGTTTGTTCTAATGCACGCTTAAAATATTTCCGTGCTTTTTTTATTTTTCCTTGCGTTTTATATATTCTTGCAATGCTTAAGAGAGCATCAGCCTTTAGTGGCAAATGAATATCTTGATCTATGATTTGTTTGTAATACTGTTTTGCATCTTGATAATTATTCATTGAAGCATAGATGGCGGCCAACTGATCAAGTGCCATAACTCTAATTAATGGTTCATCGTGTTGTAAAGCTGCCTGCCTAAAGTAGAATAGCGCGTTGGCTTGCTCACGTAAGATAAGGAATGATAACCCTAAGTTATAAGCTGCTATTGCGCTGGCATGAGGATCAACGCGTTGCGCAAACACTTGTTTAAAATATGGTATGGCTTCGTTATATTCTTTTTTATCGGCATGGCTTTTACCCGTATCGAGCAATGTGGCCACGTAAAGGATATCGAGCTTAGATTGTCCCTGGGATTTAGATTTCAGGGAGCTTTCCATGCTATAAAGCGGCACGAGCACGCTCATGCAAATCAGGGTAGATACTAGCTTCTTCATTGTCACTCCTTTTAACTTAACGCTACTTCTTAAATTTTATTCTCATCTACGCCAAGAGCTTGCAAGCCTTCCAGAGCATCAAGTTGACTTAACACTGCAATACCCAATATTTCTGGCATCGTGATTCACCTTCTGAACACTGGCAAAAAGAGCATATTATTGAGATTTATCTTTTACGTATGGGCTATTTTTTATATGCATTAAATTTTGGGCACCCTGAATTTTTGCTAATTCTGCGCGCGCACGGCGGCTTGCATAGGGAAAATCATTCTGATTTGCTGCATAGTTTAAAAACGAGCGTGCTTTATCAAGTTTCTCTAAATTTACGTAAGCAATACCAAGTTCTATTGCAGCTTCAATTTTTAAGCGTAAATGGCCAGATTTTTGTGCGGCTTCTAAAAAAGGTATGGCTCCCAAGTAATCTTTTTCTCTTAATCGTAATTGACCTTCAATCGCATTTTGTGTAGAAACAGAGTAATCATTCTTTGCAAAATCATCTGCATCGTGAAAAGTAAGCGGTTTGTTTAATCTCATGCCATAAGTTGAGCAAACTCCAAATAATATTAAAAATGTTATACAAAATTTTTTCAAGATCGTTCCTTATTGCTTTGGCGGTATTGGCTGCAAGAGCTGTATGCCTTGGGCTGCATCAAGTCGCGTTAATTGTTTTTGTGCAGCATCTTTTATATCTAAAAAGAAATTTTGCTCTGCAGCAGTAGTTAAATAGTCTCGAGCTAACATATCGTTACCTAATTTCGCATATATCAGGCCTAAATGTAATGCTGCAGCAAAATGTATCACCGCAAATTGAGGGTTGTTATATGCTGCCAATAAATAGGGAATAGCTTCTTGTTTCTTTTGTTGTAGTACAAGTTCGAGGCCTCTTGAAAGGTTTGATTGTGCTGCGTGCAACGTGTTGCTGGTTTGCACCTGAGATACTGGCTGTGGCCTATCCATACAGTACCCATACGGTAGTGCAGAGAGTGTAATAAGAATTATTAATAGTTTTTTCATAACATATGTCCTTATTGTGTTTGTTTGCCAATGTTCAGGCTTTGTAAAGCTTGTGCAGCATCAAGTCTATCCAATTCTTTTTGCGCAGCTAATTTTATGTCAGCAGGAGCAGATTTACTAGTTGCCCTTGTTAAGTAACCACGAGCTATTTCAATCTCACCCAATTTAAGATAAGCTCTACCTAAAAGGAAGGTCGCAGCAAAAAAAATGGGGGGATAAGGAATTTGAAAGCGGTGACCGTGATAAAGATCTTTCAGGAGTTCTATTGCTTTCTCAATATTTTGTTGTTCTAAATAGAATAGGGCTTGTTGTAATCTTTCTTCAGCAGCAGCAGCATTTTTACGATTTTCCTCGTTTCTTAACTGCAGCTCGATTGATTTATATTTCTTTGACTGTTCTACGTTATTTAATGAAGCGTACGCTCCGGCTAGATAGTGAGCAGCTACTTGTTTCATAATTGGGTCTGTTGATTCAAAAGCTTTTTCAAAAAAGCTTATTGCAAGGACCTTATTGTTTTGATCATATGCACTGATCCCTTTTTGTAGATTAGCACGAGGGCTATCTGGCTTTCCTTGCATACCATATGCTGAATAAATGCTAAAGCATATTAAGAATAGTATTAATTTTTTCATGAAGATCCTTTTTTTAAGCCTATTTAAAGGCATTCTTATCTACTTTTATTCTACCTGAAAAGTTTTCTATTTGTCAATAAACCATTGCTTTTGCAGCATTGGATCAGGTATGCTAAAGATAAGAAGAATACAGGTTCTTTAAAGGAGAAACTATGAAAAAGATTAGACATCTTCTGTTTGGTTCAAAACAGAGTAAACAGAATCAGCAGGTTAAAGCTGATGCAGAGAATAGAATTTCTCAGATTGGCAGAAATATGTCTCGTGGGGCATCAAACATCTTTAAATCGCTTAGAGTTCATAATGCTATTGGCATGTTAAAAGGTCGTGGCAAAAATTATAAAAGTCATAGTAAACTTGGGCAGCACACGCCAAGCAAGAAATTTGGTAAGTAAAGCACTGTTTACGAGCTATTTTATGGGTGTTTAGCAAGCCATGCTTTGGCTGCGTTATACGCCCTTTCATTTACACTTTTGACATGCTCTTCTGCTGCGCATTCAAAATTAGCGCGTGCCAATAACTTCTTACCATCTCTTTGATACAATAAGCCCATTTGCACCCAAATATCTGCTTTATCACCCATTGCTTGTAGGAACCTCATGCCCTTTTTATAGTTTACTTCTGCTTCTTTAAATTGTTTTTGCGTGAATAAGGTATTGCCAAGTTCTTTATGCAATTGGCCGTAAAGTTGGGCAGCTTCTGGCGTTGCCTCTAATATTTGTTCTTTGTTGTTTACTGCTTGCAATAGTGCATTAACGCCACGCTCTAAATAGAGCTTAGATTGTGCCGCGTCAGTTGATCTGGTGCTTACACCTATCATATGGCATAATGGGGCAATAATTATAGGATGGCTTTCAATTGCAAGAGATTGTGTGCCGTAACTAATTGCTTGGGCTAGTTTACCTGATTCAAAGCATATTTTGGTCAGATTACGCAAAAGGGCTGCACGATGAGGCAAGCACACTTCTTTAGTGTTGATTTGTTCGAGTGCTTCTAAAACTTTTAGTGCATTTATATAATAATTGAACGCCATTTCAACATTTTCTGGTGCTTTTGGTAAGCGATGCGCATGCAGATCGGCCAATGCTTGGTTGGCTTTATAGAGCTCATTTGTTGTAGTAGCTCTTTCAAGCACTATTTCAAATACTTCTTTAGCTTGCGCGTAACGACCCGCCGTATAATGTTCATCTGCCAAGGCAAGTGTTGCTGATTCTGTTCCGGCTTTCTTTAAGTTCGCGTGATTGTTAGGACCTTGATTCATGGCGCACAGATGTGCTCCTAAAGAAAATATAAGTGCATAAAGTAACGATTTCATTATAGATTTACCCTCATGGTGTTTAAGCGTGGAAAGTCTCTTGTTTATAGAAAGAGGTAGTAATATAAATTTTAACCAATTTTTTTATATTTGTCAATTGCGCAGGGTTTATCAAGGCAAAAGGGCCTTGCTCCATAAATTTTTGGGTGCATGTTGAAACGTGGGTAGTAAATCTAAGCCCTTGCTCAAGGAGTAGCTATCTGGCAGACTAAAAGTAAGAACTGTTAGTCTTAAAAGAAAGATGCTATGAAGCCATATCAAAAATCTTTGTTTATTTTTCGTAGAGACTTACGGCTATTCGATAATACAGCCCTTATCAAAGCGCTTGAGGAAAGCGCGCTGGTGATTCCATGTTTTATATTTGATCCACGGCAAGTAACTGATGCCAATGCATTTAAAAGCACTAACGCATTAGAATTTATGATTGAATCTCTTAAGGATTTGCACGACCAGCTTACAAAGCATGGTGGCAAGTTATATCTTTTTTATGGTGATCCGGCAGAGCTTATAAAAAAACTAATTACGCAAGAAGAAATAGATGCCGTTTATGTAAATAAAGATTACACGCCATTTAGTATAGGTCGTGATGACAGTATTAAAAAGGTGTGTACGCATTATGATGTTGCCTTTGATTCATGCAAGGATGCTTTGCTTACTGAACCTTATGAAGTATTAACGCTTGGCAACGTGCCCTATTCCGTTTTTACACCTTTTTTTAAAACCGCTTCAAAGATAACGGTAGCACATCCAAAAACCTTTCCCAAAATAAGTTCATTTTATAAGAAGCCTATCAAGTTTGCACAGTCATCAACTATTTTTAAAAAAATAGTACCTCAAAAAAATCAGAATTTGTGGGTGCAAGGCGGCACGAGCAACGGCAAAAAAATTTTGCGCAATTTAAAAAAATTTAAGAATTATGCCAAAGAGCGCGACTACCCAGCTCTTGATGCCACAACGCATCTTTCTGCGCATAATAAATTTGGTACCATCTCAATTAGGCAAGTATATCATGCTATTGCCGATCAACTTGGGAAAAATCACCCATTGATTACGCAACTCTATTGGCGCGATTTTTTTACACATGTGGGTTATCATTCACCATTTGTATTTGGTGCGCCGTTTAAGCAAAAATATGAAAAATTAACGTGGAATACTAATAAAACAATTTTTGAGCGCTGGTGCACGGGAACTACTGGGTTTCCTATTGTGGATGCTGGCATGCGGCAGCTGAATGCAACGGGCTTTATGCACAATCGCGTGCGCATGATTGTGGGGTCATTTTTGGTTAAAGATCTGTTTATTAATTGGTTATGGGGAGAAAAATATTTTGCACAACAGTTAGTTGATTATGATCCTGCGGTTAATAATGGTAATTGGCAATGGGTGGCATCTACCGGGTGCGATTCACAACCATATTTTAGAATTTTTAATCCATGGTTACAGCAAAAAAAGTTTGATGCTGATTGCATCTATATTAAACAATGGATTCCTGAACTTAATAAAATATCTTCCCAAGCTATTCATCGCTGGTATTCTAAGCATCAAGAGTATGACACTGAATATCCAAAACCAATGGTGGACCATGCAGCGCAGAGTACGATGGTTAAAGCGTTTTATAAAAAATTGTAGCACGGTTCTCTTTCTATTGTTTTATGGAATGACGTGCAGTGCCATGGAAGAGCACATTGCACCAGAGCCTAACTTTTGTGATATAGCTTTAATGGAATATATAACACAACAAGATCGCGCAAACGTGCGTGCTGTACTTCAGTGCCCAGTACATATCAATTTGGCGCATCCACACTATAATGGCCACACGCCGCTGGCTGAAGCAGTTGCAACCGATAATGCTTCAATTGTTGATTTATTATTGGCACATCCTGAAATAGATCTAGATGCAGATGCTGGGCAAGGTTACCGGGCGCTACATATTGCCACAATGCAAGGGCAGGATAGTATGGTAAGAAAATTATGCGCGGCAGGTGCTTCGCTTGAAACGTTAAATGAAGATGGCGATACGCCATTACATATTGGATTTAGATATAGAAAACCAAAGACAGTGCGTATGCTTATAAGCACGGTTGCTACTAAAAAAATCGCAGCAGCTGCCAAAGGCATTGAAAAATTAATAATTCCTTTTTTACGTTGTTGCAAGAGGCATACACAAGAGGAGCCAAGAGGCGTGCTTGGCATGTTGCCAAGAGATATACGACTAATGTTATGTGGGTATTATGAACGAGCAATTATGGCTTTTGAAGCAGAGCAGCTTAGAGCTGGTTCAACCGCCCCTAGTGGCATATTTATTCCCATAATTGAAAATCAACTTGTTCGTGTTACATCAGCGCTTGCGATGAAAAATGAACACGATTGGGTTCCCGAGCAATTATTATGGCATAATGATTCTGAAACACCGTTGCTTTTAAATGCTGCCGACAAAGCTTGCATGCGTAATGCGATCATGCAGTATGTGCAAATAAAATATCAAGAAGTCAGTTTAGAGTCCAGACTCCATAATTCAAGACGATTGCAAAGCCCACCCATAGTAAATACGGTAGAAGAAGTAACGCAGCCCGCCAAGATGTAGGCCACATAAGAAGCATCATGAGCACGATAGTGCATTCAAGCAGTACTGCAATTGCAAGGCTTGCACCAAGCATGTGCATATAAAAGAATAAATAAGTCCAGAGAACATTTAAGAATGTGTTCATCGCAAATAATATTTTTACTTCTTTATCATTTTTGGCAACATCCCAAAACATGATGGCAGAAATTATGGTCAAAAAGTATATTATATTCCATACTATAGGGAACGCCCACGCCGGTGGCGTATACCACGGTAACGCAAGGGTGTGATACCATATCATACCCTGAGCTGAAAGCAAGGAACTAATGAGTAACGTTATGAGGGCAATTGCCGGAATATAGAGGTGATGATCTTTAAATTGATACATTTTTTCTCCTAAATTAAAGCAGCGCAATCTGCTTTAATGTAAACATATTTTGCTTTCATTTGGCAACAGTTCTTGTAAGTATAGTATCTTTAGTAGTAGTCTTGACGCGCGATAGATATAAAGACCTAACACTTATATGGTAAGGTGAATAAAGATGAAAGATTTTTGCAAATTGTTACTGGTTTTTTGGTTTCAGCTTGGTTCATTATGTGGAATGGAGGTTGAACAACCTGCAGCATTTCAACCAGATAGTTGGATAACAGATCTTTTATCGCACCAAGTTCCTCCAGCATCTACTATTACTCCAAAAGAAGAACCTAAATTTCATGCATTATCTGTTTTTATGCAACAACTTACCTATCACGATAGGTTGTTGTTTAAAAAGATACCTTGCAGCGCTGTGCATGAAATAGATAAACAAGTTGCTGCAGTAACTGCTCTTGCAGAAAAGAAAGTGTGCCAAGCAAAGCCTACGCATCAAATAATACTTGTGGGCGATGATGCTATGGACGGTACAACTCAGTTACTTTTTGTGAGTGCTGTTGAAGCATTGTTAACTGTTGCTACAAAAAAAGGTTCAGCAGCGCAAAGATCTGGCTGGGTTTTTAAAGGTGAGTATGGTTTTTATATTTTGCATCCTTTGCATCTTGCGCTAAAGCATAATTTAATTGAATGTGCAGAAATATTAATAAAGAATGGTGTTGATTCTAATGCGCAAGATCATTTGGGCAGAGGGCCATTGCACGTAGTATCATTTCTTAAAGATGAAGATGCGCAAACTAAACTTGCAAAGCTTCTATGTTTTAAAGGCGGTGATTTAAATGGTGCAACTAAGCAAGGAATTACACCAATGGCTTCTGCCGTAGAAAGAAAAGCGCATAAGTTATTGGATTTTTTATTAGACCTAGGAGCAAACCCTAATAGTAATGTGGAAGCTGAGGCGGCTGGTAAAAAAAGTTTGCATGCAGTGGGTGTTTCTCCACTTTGGCTTGCATTATCACAAAGAGACATTATATCAGTTGGGTTGCTTTTAAAAAGAAGAGCAAAATTAAAAGCTGCAGAGCAAGTGGCCGCGCAGCTTATGCATGATAACGAACAAGATCAAAATTATAAAGTACTTCTTAAGAAGGCTCTATAAAGATTATTTCTCTTTTTTCGTTTCTATTGTCTCAAGACTCATATCCACGAATTTATGTAAATCATTATAATCTTCATCGTCAGAAAGTTGCGATTTAGGAAGATATTGTTTACGCAATTCGTGTTTCTTTTTTTCTTCCGTTAATCGTTGTTCAAGTAATTCCAGAGTTTCTTGTTTTTCCGCTAGTCTAAGTGCACCTAATCGTTGCTCTATAATTGATTTACTTGCAGCATCGGGTTGTATTTTAAGATGTTGCATGCCGAGCAATAAAGAAATAAATCGATTTGAGGATGATTCTTTAGCTGCTCTAGAAATTGCATCTTCAAGAGTTCCTTGTAAAAGTGCCTTGCGCACAACGCCTGCATGTAACTCCATTGCATCTTGGTGCGCTTGACGCTCAGCCGCTCCTGCACCAAATTCTTGGTCAAGTCGGTTTAGCACAGTTGTTACAACGCCCGGCATTGAAGGTAGTAGATCACTTAATTGCCAATTATCATCTGCGCTGTTGCTTGCAGCTTCCGCTGCAGGGCTTACTGCGCGTGGTGATCCTGCGGCAGGCGGCCAGCATTGCATTGCACACGCGTTATTAATAGTGCTTGTGAGAATAACTAAATAGAGTATTTTTTTCATATTTTTAACCTTTTTTATTTCTTGTTGCCGGTAGGAGCATTATTACTATTAGCTACTGTAGCAGTAGGTTGTTTATTTGTTGTAGGTGAGCGCCCCGCTTGTTGTTGTTGCGCTGCGGCCGCAGGTTGCGCAAGCCTTGCTGCAGCGGGTGATGCTTGAGCAGGTAATGCAGCAGCTTGCATGTGCGCTTGTTGAGCTTGTTGCGATTCAGCAATTAATTGAGCAGCAGCAGCTTTAGCAATTCCGGCAGCTTCAAGTTCTTGCACAAGAATTTGTTCTTGTTTTGCATTGTATGCTTGTACTACATTAAGTTCACGTTGCATACGCTCTAATTCTTGATTCTTGAGCGCTAATTCATGTTGTTCTGCTTGCAATGCTAATGCAGCACGTTCTTGCTCTGCTTTTTGTGCTGCAAGTTGGGCGCTTCGTAGTGCCAACTCGTCTAATTGTGGCTGCAATGTTTGCTCGTCTTTGGTGATAGCTTCTAGCGCAGCTTGCGCGCGGGTTGTTTTTAGTTTTATTCTTGCTTTGGCATCTGCTACTTTTTTGCTATCTTCGCTTTTAGCATTGCCAAGCCTTTCAATATAATCACAACTTTCTGCGCTACTAAGCATTGCTTGTTCTAAAAATTTAAATAATAGTTTTTGAGCAGTTGTTCCGAAAGTAACTTCGTCTGGTTGTTCTCGTAATGCTGATACAAGGTCATTTGCTTCAGTTATTTTGCCGGAGAGCACTATTATTTCAGCAATTGTGTTTACTACCTCTTCTCGTAGATTAGCGTTACTAAGATAATTTAAGAAGGTGCGGTTGGTAATATCTGGTGCTAATTGGCTAGGGTAAATCCGATACATTGATTTAAGTGCTCTAAAAAATAAAACAGAGCGTGCATCAAGGGTGGATAGCCTTGTTTTTATGTGCTTATGAATTCTTTCAAGAACTAAAGTAGAAATAGGATATTGTGGTATAACGTCGTCAACAGCATCAAGTATATTGCTTGTTAACTGATTTTCTTTTAAATATCCTTTAGTAAATCCTCTATGCATCCTATGGAGTAACGTTTGTTTTCCGTTCTCACTAGCTTTATTCCAATCCCCTCTTCTTATTTCATCAAATATAGAAGTTGGATTCAATTTATCAGCCGCTGAGTTATAGACGTTGCCTGCTGTACTCACCGCTAACTTTACAGTTCCAGTTACATAATCCATGGAAATAGCATTATGGAAAACGCCACACAACAAGGCACATGTTGCTATTTTTTTAAACATAATAATTCCCCCTTTTTTACTTGCTATAATATTCTTTTTTTATACTTTATTGCGCCATTTTAGATTTTTGATACACATTCTCTTGATATAACCAACGTGCAAGGTTATCAAGAAACACGTCCACATTGATCACCGTTGTTTTTGGTCCAACTGTTTCAATTTTTAATTCTTTTGGCACAGCTGTTTTGATAACTGCATGTTGATATCCTACATAAGGTTGGTTAGAAATTGCAAGGATTGTGCCTTGTGGATTCATTTCTTTAAGCCAAAGCTTAATAGTATCACCAGTATTTGGGCGACGTGTGTTGCCATCGGCAGCTTGCTGCATTGGTGTATCGATAAAAAACATTTGTACCGATTCTTTAAATTCTTTTGGCAAATTTGCTTGATCAACAATCATTTTTGCAGCTTCTGTCTCAGTGGTGGGTGCAACGCTTGGTTCTTGCCAATCATTTCTTATAGGCAGTTGTGTATTTGATCTATCAAATAGTTCTACGAGTGATTCTTTTTGAGCATCTAACGGTCGCTGTCCTACCAAGAAAATGAGTTGTTTAAAGCGGATGCCTTTATTCCACAGATCAAGTGCATATTGTAAGCGTGTACGCATGCTAGAAAGTGTTGCGCCAAGAATAATAACATCATTATATTCTTTTTGCGTCGGTTTTATCTCGTCAAATATATGCAATTCTTTAAAGTAAGGTTCTAATTGAGGTTTGAGCTCATCAAATTTTTGCTCTATTTGCCAACGTTCAACACCGGGTTTGCGTAACCATGCTTGCTGCGTTGCTTGCACAACAGAATCTAAAGTTCCATCATGTTGCACATTAGTTATTTTGAGAATTTCATTAAGTGCTGGCGAAATCATAGTATGTTGCAGTACATAATTTGTTAGATCAACGTAATGCTCTTTGGTATCGGATTTAAAGCAGCCTGATGAGCATGAAAGTATTGCGCAAGATAAAAATAATAAGTGAGAGAATTTAGATCTATGCATAGTTGTTTTTTCGCTAATGTGGTAATCGAAATATATTGCTCTGCTTTATTATCATCTCTTCTTTACATAATTGATACAAGATCTTTTTTACTCGTTCTTCTTCTTTATTAATGTTCATAATAATAGTTTCATATGATATTGCAACAGACTCTGTCAGTAGTCTTATTATAGCACCGCGTATTTGCCTATCTGAGCCTTCAAACTTTGATTGCACTGCGTGATGTTTGCTTTTGCGGCTTGGATTAATCATGTGCGATTTAAGCAATACGCCATAATCCATTAATGCATAGTACCATTCACGAGGGTTTGAAGAATCTAAAGCTTCTTTAATAAAGGGCATTAGTTCTTTATCTGAAATCTTATCTTTTTTCTGAAAGAAAAAATGAATAAACACGGTGCGAATATTGGTTTCTATAAAAACGTGGGGCTTGTTAAATGCAAACGTGCAAACTGCATGTGCGGTGTATGGCCCTATGCCAGGCAGCGCAATAAGCTCTTCTGGCTCGTGAGGGAATATGCCGTTATATTTGGTTACAATTTCTTTGCAGGCATTATGCAATGATTTTGCACGACGATTATACCCTAAGCCTTGCCACATACAAAGAACATCAGCAAGTGGTGCCTGTGCCAAATTACTAAAGTTAGGAAATCTTTTTAAAAAAGCATCATACTTTGGTGCCACTCTATGAGTCTGGGTTTGTTGCAGCATGATTTCTGAAACTAGAATATGATAGGGGTCACTAGTTGTGCGCCAAGCAAATTCACGTTTGCTTGCGTTATAATGATCCCAGATGATCGTGCGAAATTGTTTGATGCTTAACTTTGTCATGCACAAAAGTGTACTGCAAAGGAAAAATTGAGCAACTAGATTAAACCGGCCCTACTTTGAATATGCTGAGGTTATCTCTGTTAAGCACTCGCTTAACGGCATCACGCACTTCTTGAACCGTAATTTTTTTGATTTCTTCTATGCGCGTTACTAAATAATCGTGCGGATATTTCCTTGCATTTAAATACAAGAAAGTACTTACAATGGATCCATTTGTTGAATATTGATCATTAAGGTCATTTGCCATAGTTTGCTGCGCAAGCACTAAATCATCTTGAGTAAATTCATTTGCTAGTGTATCGATTGTATTAAGAATTAATTCTTGTGCTTCTTGAACCCGTGTTTGGGAAACTTGGGTTTTAATAAAGACTTCGCCAGGTTCTTGATTTGCCCCTTGTACAACTGAGCCACCAATCCAGTAAAATGCATTTGTTTTTTCTCGTAAAGCAAATAATTTATTGTTAAACACAACATCAAATAAAAGTAATGGGATATAATCTTTATGTTTGCTATTGACTGAAAGTCCAATAAAACCAAGCATGATTTGCTCACGTTCAATGTTATAGGTGATTTCTGTTTCAGTTTTTTTAACTTGGCCATTGAATAGCTTGCGGTCTTCAACTTTTGGCCCGTGCCATTTACCCAGAGTCTTTTCTAATACTTCAATTATATTGATACCAGATAAATCTCCTGCAATAGCAATAGTTGCACCGTTAGGACTACAATAATTGGTGTGGAACGCTTTAATATCGTCAAGAGTAATACTTGCAATCGACTCGGGCGTTCCAATAGGATCTTGGAAGAATCCTGCTTCTTCATACAGATGTTTGCCCATCAAATAACACATAATTGATTGTGGATCATCCCAGTAGTTTACATAATCGGTGAGCGCAAGTTGTTTTTGCTTTTCTAATTTTTCTTGTTCAAATAAGGGGTTGCAAATAATATCAGTTAAAAGTTCAAATGCTTTTTGAGCTTCTTTGTTTAGCGTACTCATTCGATATGTTCCTGGAGAGATTGCAATACCTATGCCTCTTTTTTCAACCTCATTCCAGAGTAGTTCTTTTGGCCAATTTTTTGTACCTTCAAATAACATGGCAACATATAGTGCGTTCAAAGGTGATTTGTCTTTTGGTTGATAACCGCTATCGAATTTTAGGTCCAACTGTACTTCAATCTGTGGTAAATTATCATTGTGATAGTAGAGTACCTTAAGGCCATTTGAAAGGGTGTGCACTCCAGGTTTTGGAATGGCAATGGCAATAGGTTCTTGTGCGATTACTGTGTGCACGTACTTACCTTGCTCTACAGGAGACTGGCGCATTTTATTTTGCGAGAGCAAAAGATCTTCTTGATTTACTTTCTCTTGTAGTTCTTTCCAAATGGGTCGTTCCTCTTCCGGAAGAGGTAGCAGTGTGCCCATGTGCCTTACTGAGCTGCGCAAGTATTTTTTAATAAAGGTTTGTATTTCTTGTTTAATGTGCGCATAATCGTGTCTTAAATATTCAAATACGCCATCTTCTTTTTTGGTTGTAAGATAATGTGAAGCAATAGAAGATGCTTGAGCATGATTATTTTCCAGCATTACATAAAAGCTTGCTTCAAACATGGTGATTACTTTTGAAATTTCTTCAATTGTAGGCCCTTCAGTTTGCAGTAGAGAAAGTTCTTGCTGAATACAAGCTATTATTTTTTCTACATCTTCTTGTTGGTTTGGTTCAAATCCTATAAGCAGTATATCATGATCATGAAGTCTCCATGTGTTTGCACTGATTGAATGTATCAACTTTTGGTTCTCTACTAATTTTTTATATAATCGAGAATTTTGCCCGCTACATAAGATATTTAAAAAGACATCAAGCGCAATGCTAGAGTATTTTTTTGAACCCGGAACTTCATATGCTATAGCTACAACTGGCTTTTGCACATTTCGGTAGAGAGTTACTGATTTTGAGCAAATATCTTCTTGGTGAGTACATTGTTTTTGTTTATATGAAAAATTCGGTTTTTTGTCGCCAAAGTGCTTAGTAACTTGTTTAAGAGCCTCTTTAGGGTCAATATTACCTACAATTACCAAAACGGCATTGTTGGGAATATAATGCTTTTTATAGAATGCTACCAGTTTTTCACGAGATAACGATTCTAAGTCTGATTGATAACCAATTATAGGATAATGATACGGGTGATCAGGGAAAACAGAAGCCATCAATGTTTGGCTTACTTGGATGCCATAATCGTCACGGCAATTTTTCATTTCTTGAATGACCACTTGAAGCTCAGCGTTAAGTAAGTCTTGCTTAAAGGTGCAATTGGTCATAATATCAGAAAGAATAGGGAGTGCCTCAAACCAATGTTGGGTCGGTAAGTCTAAATAAAAACGTGTGCGATCATAGCTTGTATCCGCATTAAAAGAACCTGAAAGCTTGTTAACCGTTAGGCGAATATCAGTTTCGGACATTTTCTGAGTACCCTTAAAGCACATGTGCTCAAGCCAATGAGCAAGGCCCTTTTCATCGTCAGCTTCATGCTTTGAACCTACATTTACCCAAAGTTGAGTGCTCACGTTTTGTGTAGTTTTTACCGGCCGAATTAAGACGGTCAGACCATTTTCAAGCACATGTTTTTGCACGTGCGTGCTCGCATTAATGAATGTAATGCAGAGTAAAAGGTTCAATGAGACTAGGTTAATAAGTAGTTTTTGCATAAATAGAATCGCTTTTAGTATTAACTCAAAAAGTAGCTTTTGTCATAAAGTAAGCATAGCAGGATGGCGAGCTTTTTCAATTATTTTCCATATAATCACAAATTGAAATAATTCGCGCAAGGCCGCCTGGCGCTTCAATCCTTGCCATTATTTTTACAAATTGTATAATAAGTAATAATAATATAATGTATTATGGTTAAATGGTGGATATTCTTCTTTTCTTATTAGTAAGGCAAAAAATGGCCCAATCATTCAAAATGCTCACAATCCTTTGTTTGACTATCTCTGTAAGCAGTAAGGCTACGTTTGTAAAGATGGAGGAGTTATTTCACCCTCATCTTAAGCAGACAATTATTTTGGGTGCCGATATATATAGTAATGATATTTCTCAACAAGATGATGTATTGGCTGCGATACAAAATAACAAAGCATATACAATTTTAGAGGTTTTCAATGATGACAAGCCAATAAGTGAGCCTACATTACTTTTACATGCGCTAGAGGCAGAATTAACCCTTCAAAGATTGCCAGGCTATAAATGTGATTTCGGAAAAGGCTTACGGCAACTTATTGATGCGAAATATTCCTTTAGAGAATACTATACTGAATGTATGAAAAAATTAGGGCAAGATGAAGATGCTAAAGCAGCAATTTTCATTTCTACTATTCGTGCATTTAACCAGGCACTTGCTGACGGCTTTGCTATACTCAAAGAAATTTCACAAGACATTGCACTTTTAAAAAATGATAATTTTTACTCAGCAGACCAGATAGAAATCCTTGCTATTGAATTGGACAAAATCGGTATTTTATGTAATGAAATAAATACTATTATTGCCACGGCGTTTCCAAAAGAAGTTGGTGATGATGAAACTGATACAATTACTTTTGTAGATTTGGTTTCGAGCGATACATTTATAGAAAGTATAAACGATTTGTTCCATGGCGAGAGTAGTCTATTTTCAAACTTGTTTGATATGAGTAATTTATTATTTGAGATGCGAGTAATAGTTCATATTTTAAAAAATAAACGAGAGCCAGTTATTTTTGTGTGTGCATATGAATCGCGTATTGATAATATATCAAGGATTTTAAAAGATTTATCATATATTGTTCAGACATCAAAAGAAAGAGATTTAAGCAATCTACCAACTAGTCCTAATATTTATATTGGGGTGGACGCTATTTCTATTTCACCGTATTTTATATTGGCTGCAATTCCAGAGTTTAATGTTCAAGAATTTATAGCTGCGTGCAAAACATTAAAAAACAACCCGCCTGCAGATGTTGCCGCGGCGGGTTAATGTTTCTTGGTGCTCAATTAACAGAACCTACTTTAAATACGCTCATGTTCTTGGAATTAAATACCTTTTTTACCGCATCACGCACTTCTTGCACCGTGATCTTTTTAAGCTCATCAATACGCGTTACATAATAGTCATACGGCAGTTCATAATCATGCAAAAAAGCAAACGAGCTTGCAATAGAATTATTGGTAGAATATTGATCATTAATAGTATTAATTAGGGCGTTTTGCGCATCATAAAGATCATGCTCAGTAAACGAATCTGCCGCATGATCAATAAAATGTAAAATCATGTCTTGTGCTTCTTGTGCTCGCGTTTGAGAAACTTGCGTTTTAATGACTGCATAACCAGGGCGTTTGGAAACGTTACTAATTACGGATCCTGCAATGCCATAAAAGGCATTACTTTGCTCGCGCAAGGTAAATAACTTTTTATTGAGCACTTGGTTAAACAGCGCCAGTGCGTGAAAATCTTTATGACGGCGATCAATTGATGGACCACATACTGCAAGCATTATTTGCTCACGTTCAATAGGGTGTAGTATTGTTTCTGGTTTATGTTTAGGTAACGTTTGATATGTGATATCTTTAACTCTTAGTCCCTGCCATTTGCCAAACGTATGCTCGACAATTTTTCGTAGGTTTAATCCATTCAAATCACCAACAATCACTAGTGTTGCACCTTGCGGGCTGTAATATTTGGCATGAAAATCATGGAGCATGTTGGGTGTTATGGCCGCAATGCTTTCTGGCGTGCCTAATGTGTTAGGGCATTGACCTTGCCACATATGCTTATCAATTAAATAATCTAAAATAGAATCTGGGTTATCCCAGAACTTTTTATAGTAAGCAAGCACGTGCTGTTTAATTTTTTCTAAATTGTTAGTATCAAAACGGGGATTTGCAATAATATCTGTTGCCAGTTCCATGCTCATTGCAGCATTTTGTGTAAGCACGTTCATGGTAAATGAACCAATACCAGTGGTAACCCCTGCACCATAGCGCTCAAGTTCTTCCATGAGGTTTTTCTTGGAGCGTGTTTTGGTTCCTTCAAGAAGCATTGCATTAAGAATTGAGCAGAGACCGGGTGCTTTCTTGGGTTCATACCAACTATCAAATTTAAATTGTAAATTAATAGTTACTTTCGGGATATTATCATTATGATAATAGAGCACTTTAAGGCCATTGTCGAGCATAAATTCTTGCGGCACTGCAATATCATGCACGTTTGGTTCACGCGCAATAACCTTATGCATATAGACCGGCGCTTCAACTGGTGATATCCGCTTTTTATCTTGCAATAATTGGGCATCTTCTTGGTTTGATTGTGTTTGCAATTGCTTCCAAGTCTCATGCTCTTCAGGTGGTAACGGCATTAGCAAGCCGGTGTGCATTATTGAAGGCCGCAAATAATTGCATACCAGTTGTTGTATGTCATGCATAATTGATGTTATAGTGCTCGTAAAATAATTAAAGAGCGCATCGTCATGCCCTGTTGCAAGATACAGGCGGCCAATAGTTTCTGCTTGACTGTGATTTGATTCAAGCATATCAAAAAAACTTGATTGGATTTTTTGCACCGTCCATGCAACTTCATTTTGTGTTGGTCCATATATTTTTAAACGTTCAAGTTCATTCCAAATAATAGCATGAATTGTAGGTATTGTTGCCGCATCATGTGGTTCAAATATAATCCACAACGTATCAGCATCAAATAAGCCAAAAGAATGTACGCTTATACTGGTAACAAGTTGTTCTTCATCAACTAATCTTTTGTATAAACGTGAATCTCTGCCACCCGCAAGAATACGTTCAAGCACTTCAAAGGCTATAGGTTGCCCTGCTTTTGCGCCCGGTATTTTAAATAGTGCAATGGCAGTGGGTTTTTGCACGTCGCGATAAAGTGTTATGTTTTTAGTTTCTATATCTGTGTGATTGCTCCATTCTTTTTGATGGTATGCCCAATTAGGCTGCATGTGGCCAAAAGTGGCGGTCGCGCGTTCAATAACATCATTAACTTCTACATTGCCAACTATCACCAATACAGCGTTATTAGGTATATAATGTTTTTTATAGAATGCATATAATCTATCACGCGAGAGGGCTTGAAGATCTGATTTAAATCCAATTATAGGATAATGGTACGGATGATCGGGGAATAATGCAGTTATCATTTCCATCATCAAATGGCGCAAAAAATTATCATGATGATTTTTCATTTCTTGAATCACCACTTGCACCTCAGCATTCAAAAGATCCTGTTTAAACGTGCAATTTTGCATCATATCTGCAAACATCGGGAGCGCCTCAAACCAATGTTGTGAGGGAAAATTTAAAAAATAGCGCGTATAATCGTAGCTGGTTGCTGCGTTAAAGGAGCCTGATAATTTTGCTGCAGTTAAGCGCACGTCAGTTTCACTCATATTGTCTGTGCCTTTAAAACACATGTGCTCAAGCCAATGCGCAAGTCCTTTTTCGGAGTCAGCTTCATGTTTGGAACCAACATTAAACCAAAGTTGCGTGCTTACTTTTTGTGCTGTTTTAACGGGGCGTACGAGAATGGTCATACCATTTTCAAGTACATGTTTGTGCACATGTTTACCAGCGGATGCTGTTAGAGCACACGCGAATAATGATAGATATAAAAATAGGTGAATTAGCTTTTTATGCATTATTGATCTCTCTATTTTTTAAGATGTTGTACTATTCTTAGTGTAGCGTGACTTAGCAATAGCGTCTAATGGATAAAAAAAAGGCTGCTTTTAAACAGCCCTATTATTATTTTATTCTGCCAATTTTAATTTTTGCCAGTTTATTGCTATCCAAGAATTTCTTGCACGTTGCAAGAACGTCTTGCTTAGTAATTTTTGCAAGATGTTGTGCACGCGTATCGTAATAATCCATAGGCAAATGATAGCGTTCTAAGAATAAAAATGTTGCTGCAATGCTGCGGTTGGCCTCAAAGTTATTAACCATTGAATTGGCAAGTGCGTTATACGCTTGCGCAAATTCTTCATCATCAATGGTATTGCATGCGGTATTGATTGTATGTTCAATCGCTTTTTCAGCTTCTTCCAGTCTATCGAGTGAGACAATAGTTTTTATAAATACCATGCCAGGTTGTTTGTCGCTGCTGGCAAGCAAGGACCCGCCAATAGTATAAAAGAGCCCGGATTGTTCACGCAGCTCAAATAACCGAGAACTCATAGAGCCCAGCACGCCACCGGTGAATATTTGATTGAATAACAGTAACTTATCGTATTCTGGATCAAGGCGAGAAACAGAAAGCCCTGCATAGGTGAGCACTATTTGATCGCGATTGATCGGGTAATTAAGAACCTCTTGTTTTTCTATTGGCGCAAGTGGAGGGAAAACAGTTTCTTTAACTTCAGGGCCCTGCCATGCGCCGAGTGTGCGTTCAAGCAAAGCTGGAATATCGTAGCCAGATAAATCACCCACAATTGCCATTATTGTGCCTTTTGGTGTGATGGCTTGCTTATAACATTGATTAAGAAGTTCTTGATCAATATTTTTAAGTGATTCGGGGGTGCCCATTGCTTGTTTTGCGTAGGGGTGGTTTTTATAAATAATCTCTTGTGCAAGTTGTGATGCAAACTCAGAAGGCGTATCCCAAAAGTTTTTAATGCTTGCATATAATTGCGAGCGCACTTTATTGATCGCTTCTTTAGGGAAATTGGATTCCGTTAAAATTTCAAGTAATAACCCAAGCCCTTTTTCAAGATCTTGGCTTAACATATTCATATTAATAAGCCCTGGTGATGCGCCAAAACTCATGCCGTTACTTTCAATCACATTGGCAAGCTGTTCGCCAGTATGTTTTTTAGTACCTTCAGAAAGCATGGCACTCATAAACATGTTGAGGCCTTGCAAGTCTTCTGGGTCATAATAATATTTTGTCTTTAAATCCAGAAGTAACTCAACCTTAGGGATGTTTGGGTTATGGTAAAATAATATTTTTAAACCATTAGGCAGTGTAATTGATTGAGGTTTAGGGAAGTTAAATGGTTTTGGTTTGTCAGTGCAAATAGTATGCACGTGCACACCTTTTTCTACTTCAACTTCGCGCTTTATGCGTGAGAGCACGCGGGCATCTTCTTGGTCGGAGCGGTCTTGAAAATGATGCCACAGATCTTTATCTTGGTCTTTGAATGGCAGCACTACGCCCGTATGCTCAAGCGTTGGGCGCACGAAGAAATGTATAATTTCTTTAATATCTTTTTCAATTTCTTCTGGGCTTTCAGTGCCATACGTAAACATAAAATTGGGTTCACCAAGTGCCAAGTAAGTTTGGCCGATGATATATGCCTGCTTTTGTGTGTTTTCAAGCACGGATAAGTATTTAGTTTTGGCTTGTTTTATGGCGCGCTTAAGCTCATCTTGGCTAAAGCCGTTTTGCGCAATATCTTCTAGCTGGGCATTGATGATATCAGTAATTTTTTGTATATCTTTTGCATCGTTTGGTTGAAAGTAAATAAAGAGTATGCCGCAATCAAATAAGTCATACGTAAAAGCTTCAAGCTCAGTGCATAATTGCATTTCGTGTATAAGTTTTTTTTGTAATCGTGAGCTTTTGCCAAGCCCAATTAGCCAGCATAAAACTTCTAAGGCAAAGTCTTTGCTTGAACGTGCTCCAGGAACGGTAAAAGCAAGCGCTGCAAACGGTTGCTGCACGTCACGATAGATGGTTACCGATTTGCCACCAATTTCTGGTGAAAAGTAAAATTCTTCTTTTTTGTAATCAAAGTTTGGCTTAATACAACCAAACTCTTTTTCAGCTTCGGCAAATACTTGCTCAGGATCAACGTCACCCACCACAACGAGCGTTGCATTATTGGGTATATAATGCTCTTTATAAAATGCAATAAGTTGATCGCGCTTTAGATTCCAGAGATCTTGTTTAAAGCCAATAATAGGGTGTTGGTACGGATGGCCAGAGAAAATGGATCCGATCATATCTTCAATAAGTGATGAAGTATAGTCATCGCGGTACATTTTAAGTTCCTGAATAACTGCCTTAAGTTCAGAATTTAATAGTTCTTCTTTAAAGGTGCAATTGGCCATGCAATCTGCCATAATAGGCAATGCTTGCCGCCAATTTTGGCTTGGTAGATTAAATAAGTAGCCAGTGTAATCAAATGAAGTAAAGGCGTTACAATCACCAGAAAGCTTGTTCACGATCATATTAATATCTGACTCTGATAGCTTTTTGGTGCCCTTAAAGATCATGTGCTCAATTAAATGCGCAATGCCCTTTTGGCCAGTTTTTTCATCTTTGGAGCCTACGTTATACCAAAGTTGGATTGAGACCTTAGGTATGTTATGGGTAGGTCTGACAAGAACTGTCAGACCATTTTTTAATTTTTTCTCAAATACGTGATTAATAGAAGCGTGTGTCATAAGGCTTTAAATCTCTTTTGGTAAGGCTATCTTAAGAATTTTAGGATAGCCTAGATTGCCAAAAAGAGCAAAACCCGAGCAAGGTTATTAAAGTAAGCGTGCTTGCAGCCCATCGAGAGTTACTTGTAAATTTCTAAGCGCTTTCGCCAGTTTATCTTTTTGCTGATCAGCTTGCGCACGCCTTGCAGCTTCTTCTTGTTCGCGCTGGAGTTTTTCAGCTTGTGCTCGCTGTGCATTTTCTTCTTGAATCTGTTTCAGCCTTGCTTCTTGCTCTAGCCTAACCTTTTCTTGTTGGCGTTTTTTTGCCTCTTCTAATTCACGTTTTGCTTTTGCTTCTAATTCTCGTTTGCGTTTTTCTTCTGCTTGTTTTAAACGCTCTTGTTCTAAACGCAGTGCTTCTTGTTGCTGACGTTGGCCATTTGTGGGTTGCGGTGGGGTTATCACTGGTTGCGTAGCACCTATTCGCTGATAAAAAAGCATATAGCTTTGATGTATACTTTCTCTGCCATTTTCACCCATTATTTCCATTTGGTTCCAGTCCACTTCTTGTACTCGACTATCGTTGCAATAGTACCAGGTGTTATTAGATCGCACGTATGCAATGTAATGCCCCGCTCGTAGCTCACCCATCTGAACAATTGCACCAATTAAACGATAGTTTGGAGCATTTGTTGTTGGTTTTGCCATATAGGGGCCAAAATTTACCACTTCCTCTACGGTGATATTTTGTTCTAATTTCTTAAGCTGCCCACTAAAAGGATCTTGCTCAAAGCGCTTGAGTGCTATTATGACTATTTCATTAAGATGATTTATGGCGATTCTTCTGTTGCAATTAGGGATTTCTTTTCTGTTATGTTTCAAAAGATCTTGCCGTTGTGTTTTTTCAGCATCACTTAAGTCAAGGCGATAATAGTTATTAGGATCATTCAGTTGTTCTGTTTTAAAGAAATTTTGTAAACACGCTTTCACTGTAGTTAAATTGCCAACTTCAGGACTTATGAATAATTCATAGTCAACGCGTGTACGTTCAAAATTAATACTGGGGCAGGCTACAATACTTGCCTGTCCATAATTGAGTATTTTCCCAATAGGATGATCTCTCTTTAATCTGTTGGGATCACGATATTGTGCTCCTTGAAAGCGTGGATCTTCTTCCATAAGAAAGTTAAGTATGCGGCTTACAAATTCATGTGCATCCTGGTGCCCGCAACCACCCATTACTTTATATGCATGATCATGTATAAAGGTATAAAGTGATTGATTATTTTGCCCAAGATCGCGGCCTTTGTTCATTTCTTTCATTAATTGTACAAAGCTTGCACTAAAGCTATTTGCAGGGTAAGCAATATTTTGAGTGAGTAAATAGTTTCTGAGCGGCACAGTGTTATACAAATTTTGCAACGTAGCATTAACATAACATGTAGCGCCAAAGTTATTAAGGCCAGGCGGCCGTGCACAAAAAAGAATGTGACTTGAACAGCATATAAGAGACGCTAATATAATATATTTTTTTAAAACCATGGCATTCCTTTTTTGTATTTGTTCATTTTCTATTTACTCATATAGCTTGTGCATTTTTCTCTACCAAAAAAGAGACCAACCTTATGTAAATCAATATCTTTAAATTTATACCATGCAGCAATAAAATCTGAGGTAATATTAAGTCTTTTGGGCGTATGTTTTATTATTTTAGAGATACCTTTAGCAGCGGCAAGCATTTGGTTGAATATGCTGTCTACGCGTTGTAGCAATGTTTTTTTTCTAAAAAGAACCATATCTATACTGTTGTATAAATATTTATCGCAAAGATAATTTTTATTGTTTTCGCATTTAAATTTCCAGGCGTAAAGATCGTTAGTAATATGTTCATGCGGTATTAACTCTTTTTTTGTTTTTTTATCAATGAATGGTTCACTTTGTGCAAAATTTAAATAAAACGCGTAGGCAAAAGTTCTTTCAAGCTCTGTAATGCAGGTGGGAATATCTAGGGCGTCAATAAGCTCGACCGATCCATTTGTAATAATGAAATGCTCTTGTTTGCTTTCTCGTAGTATATCATTCAATATATGATTAATTTTGTTATATGTTAAAGAAATACAATGCACATTATCATATAATTGTTCTAATGATTTAAAAGAAACCCCTTCTTTTTTAGGGGGATTATAAATTATGTATATATCTTTAAAACCCGTTGCATGTTGTAGCAGTGAATTAATAAAATTGTTAATTTGCTCAAGGTTGTTATCAGATAAAATTATTACATCTGCACGAGCAGTTTTATATTGAGCTAATCTGTTTAGTTTTGGTTCATTAATTTGTGGGTACTGAGGTCTGCTTCTAATGTCTTGGCTTGCAGGTTTAATAAGATGGTTAGTAAGTTTTGCGGTGAGAAAAGGATTTTCTCTATTGTAGATATAAAGAATGTCAGGAATGAATGCAAATTTATCACCGCACATTTCAAGCATAGGAAAATAGGTAGCTGCATCGTTGCCTAGCGGGAAAAATTTACCTTGATATCCTGGAACCTGTTCGTTGATCACGTCTTCTAATTTAATGTTCTTAAATAGCCATGCGTAAAACGTACGTAAATGTGTATAGACCCAACGGGGCCAAGTTCTGAAAGAGCGATTAGCGATAACGTTTGCAGGTACTGGTGTACAAATATCTGCTTGACTGCCATCATGACCTTTAAATTGCCCATAGGTGAGCCATACTTGTTTTTCTTGATATGTTCTATTTAAAATAGAAAAAACTTGATCATGTGCCAGCCAATCATCACCATCAACCTGCACAATGATTTCATTGTCATCACAAGTGTGAAATAAGTTATAAATATTTTTCATTTTCTTACAGCGTTTTGTATTGACTTGTAATGTTAATTTTTCGTGTAAATTGTGTAAATCAATGTATTGTTGCACAAGCATTGCAGTATTGTCGCTAGAGCCGTCATCAATATAAACGACTCTAAAGTTTGAGTAATCCTGCATAAAAATAGAGTCTAGATTTTTTTTTACCCATGGCTCATTATTGTAGGCACTTACAGAGATCACAAAGGGTAATTCTGTTGGTAATTTGATAGTTGCGTTGAGTTGGAGATATGTATTGACTATAACATATATGAAACACAACTTATTTTTCATACCTAACTCCACTCTGGTTTTGGCACGGTTATTCTTTATGAACATTTTATAGTAGTCATATTCAACAAAGCAAGATTTTGCCTGAATAGGCCAAAGAAAAGAGCATTCTATTTAATATAAGGGAATTTTATACATCTTGGCTTCTTAAATATTGTTTTTTTAAAGGTAATTAGATTACAGTTAATTTAAGAAAGAATAAATGTAAATTGAGGGGGGATAATGAATAAAAGCGTTATATTGGCAAAATGTGGTATTTGTTTTTGGATGTTGCTGCCATTCAATAATAGTTTAGGCCTTGGGCGGCTGCAAAATAAAAAAAATAAAGTTCAAAGCGCGCAAGAGCGTGCATCAAAGGCAAAGAAGGCTTTATACAATACTTGCCCTACTGCCCCTAAAAACTTAAAAATAGCAACAGCACAGAGTTTGGCCGTTAGTAGGTCGTTTACTGATATATGGTCAATTTCAAAGGAATTATTTGACTACATTACGCATTTGCTGCCTCAAGGTTCTACTATTTTAGAACTAGGGAGTGGTTGGGGGACTGGAGAACTTGCTAAAAAATATACCATGTATTCAATTGAGAATGATTCTAATTGGCTTCACAAGTATAAGAGCACGTATATTTTTGCTCCAATAATAGATGGATGGTATGATACTGCGGTACTCAGTAAACAGCTACCAGAAAAATATGATCTTATATTAATTGATGGTCCTCCTGCTGCTATTGGCCGAAACAAATTCTATACAAATATTCATCTTTTTAATACAAATGTTCCTATGATTTTTGATGACGTAAATAGACCTGACGAAAAGGCCTTACTTACACAAGTAGCAGCATATCTAAACAGACCATTCAAGATATGTAAAAGTAGAGGTAAGCAGTTTGGCGTGATTTTGCCATAATTTGTAAATATTGTTTATCAATGCCACGTCCCGGCATAGTAATGTATTGCCATCGTTTCTGGTTGAATAAGTATCTTATTTGACCAAGAAAAAAAGAAGTTACTAGGGAATATTATGTTTATTCCGGGGCATTCAGGCATATATGTATGGACCACACTGGTAAAAAAATCAGGCCCAACCCGATCTAATAAGTTGCTATTATTACGATAATTGGGAAGCTCCTCAATTATTTTTTGCATTAACGGGTGGTGTGGTGAACAGGCAATAATGCCATTTGCAAGACGCGCTTTATTTTTAAGCCGCTTGATTTCAAGAAGCCCTGCATAAAAATCACAATAATGATGTAGCCAATCAAATGGCTTAATACATTCAAAATCTATATCAACGTAGAGGCCCCCAAATTGCTCTAATATTTCATAACGAAGAATGTCAGATTTTGCACCCCAATTTAATTCAAGATCGTAGTACTTTTGATTAATGAGTGTAATGTTTTTGAGATCCTCATTAGTCCATAATTTATATTCCCAATCAGGATTTAATTTTAACCAGCTTTTTTGCCATTTTTTGCAATGTTCAGGGAACGGTTTAGGGCCAATCCAAATTTGATGAATAATTTTTGGTATGCGGATTCTTTGATAATCTTCTTTATTAGAAACTATATGTTCTTGATATTGCTGCCGAAAAAATTCAAAAGGAATAGCTGCCGGATGACGTTTTGTGACGAGATTTTTATAAGTTTGTTCATCTATGCTGTGGCATACCATTGCTCTATCAAAAGATGGTATTTGTTGTTGTTTCTTGCTATTTGCTGATATCAGTGTGCAAAAAAAAAGGAAGAATGCTGTTTGTTTTTTTTTATTGAACTTCATGTAAGTCCTCTAATTTCCAAAGAGCTAAACTCTTAGTTATATACACAATATTAGTGTATTTTATTTCTTCAGTAATAAGTGCCAAAGGTTTTGGAAAATTAAAAGGTGATATTTCCAAATTGAGAGGTCTCCAGCCACCTACTTTTGGAATATCTTTATTTACAAGACAGCCTGGAAAAGTAGTAGTTAATAAATAGCGCGCACCAGATGATTTAAAGTTTCTAAGTGCAGTCCAGATTTCTTCATAGGGAAAATGTACTAAACAGTCTCTGCACATTATTAAATCAGCTTTAGGTAATACATCTGTAAGAATGTTTGCATGAAAAAAACTTTTTTTTAGATCGGTAAAATGTGATTGATTTTTGGTAATAAGATCATCAACTATATCGATACCTATATAGTGATCTAATGCCGATAAATCTACATGTTGCAGCCAATTAAAATCGCCACAAGGAGCGTCTAAAAATACTTTAACTTTGTATGATTTTAGTAATTTAGGTATTTCTTGACGAATTTTTTGTGTTTCTTTGAGAGTTGAGCCTGGTCCAGAAACCGATTCTTTACTGCCCCAAGCATTTTGCTCATAAATAGTAGTAAAAATAGTTTCTGCTTCATTATTTAAAGCAAGACACGTAGGTGAGATAATACTTAAAAATAAGCATACGCGTATGTTTATTAAAAATTTGTTCATTGCAACCTTCAATTTTTATGTGGTTTACTTTATATTACGAGACTACAACGCGAGCCTTTTTTAAGTCAATGGTTTATAAAAAAATAAGTATGTATGCGGCTATTATAGATGGCTTTAAGTCAAGGTTTGTTGCAAGATTGTGTAAGAGAGGTTTATCAATTATTAGTAATTGTGTGACATAGTGTAAATGAATTGCGTTAATACTGCATTATCTTTATAAATTCTTACTGTTCAATTTAAGTAAAAGTTGGGTATTGTCATAGTAACCGCTCAAAATTTTAGGGGGAGTATTAGCTGAAAAATTTGCTTTTAGACTAATTATTTGCAAAGCTCATCAACGCTCATTAGAATATGTATCATATGATATAAATAAATTGGAGAAAAAGTTATATGGTACATTATATTACAAAACTTCGTTTAGTTTTGTGCATGGCAATAGTAATAGCGGGTGTGTTAATTGCAAAAACTTTACACCATCCTAAAGAATTGCCGCTTGTTATATCTGTTTGTGCTTATAACGATGCGCGCTGGGTGGAAAAAAATCTTGATTCTATTTTTATGCAAAAATATTCCAATTATCATGTGGTGTATATTGATGATGCATCTACTGATAATACTCCCGAAATAGTAAAAGAATACATTGCCAGGCACCATTTGGAAGATAAAATAACCTTACAGGTAAATCCTACGCGCTGTCGCAAGATGCAGAATATATATAATTTATTTCATGCTTGTGATGATCATGATATCATTGTGCAAGTTGATGCGGATGATTGGTTGCCACATGATCAAATATTTTCTTTAATTAATAGTAAATATCAAAATGAAAATATATGGCTCACCTATGGTCAATTTAGGGGTTATCCTAATAATAGAACGGGCCCTGTTAGAGCATTGCCCGAGCATGTAGTTGCAACGGGAACATTTAGAGAATGGGGTTGGGAGTATCTTCATTTACGTACGTTTTATGCATGGTTATTTAAGAGTATTAAGTTAGAAGATTTTATTTCAGAGCTAACACCAGGGTTTGAGGGTAAATTTTTCCCGGTACAAAATGATAGCGCTTCTTATTATCCTATGCTTGAAATGGCAGGAAATAGAATAGAGTTTATTCCAGATATAACATATATATACAATGAAACTAATCCTTTGTGTGGAGTGCGGGTTGACTTTAAGTTGCATGAAAATACTGGTATTGATATTAAGAAGAATAGAAAAAAATATGCAAAACTAGACGCGCCCATTTATAACAGACTTGATGAGTTTCAAGGTGCTCAAGCTGATTTAATTATTCTGGCTCAAGATCCTTACAAAAACTTGCTTGTACTGCTTGATTCAACATCTAAATTAAAGGGCATAAAAGACATATATGTAGTAGGTAACGAGCTTAATAAAACTGACTTGGAATCGCTGCAATCTCGTTATACGAACGTTCGATTTATTTCGGCCCTTAAGGATACTTTTTGTGCCACATTACGTATGGCATTGCAAAAATGTAAGCAACAACATGTTGTATTGTGTACTGATGCCCTATTTGTGCAGGATCCTATAGATGTGTGTCAGTGCATATTAGAATTAGAAAAAACATTCGCACATGGTTTTTATTTAGGTTTTTCTCATGCTGGTTTCCCCTTTAATAATGAAAACACTGATGCAAGACTAATGGATCAGCATGTACATGATAATATCTATACATGGAAATTTAATTGTAGTTATGATCAGTTATGTAATAATATTGATATGACCTTATTACGTAAGCAAAGCGTATTGAAAGATCTTAATCAGATTGAGCAAAAGTTATCAGATGATAACATGCAATCTTTCATAATTTCATGGCAAAACAAGGAACATTCCAATATGAAAAATATCGGCTTGTTTTTTGATACGTTAAAAGTAGGTGGTTTGCATAGTCAACCACAGCAAACATTGCTTGCTTATAATGCGCGAGGGAAGAATTTAATAATATAATTTTTGCATATGGTAAATAAGGAATATGCGATGTCGACTAGTCTTTTTAAGCGACAATGCACTAATACGTTCTTTTTTGGAGCAACCGCCATTTTTACAAAGGGCATTTGGCTTATTGCAATGCCCACTATTCTCAATAAACTTACCGTGCACGATGTTGGCGTATTTGATTTTTACCAATCCATATTTTTGATTGGTAGTTTAATGATATCTTCATTGACTGCACAGCCACTTCTCCGATTTTATCTTAAACACCGTAATGAACCAGATTTGCAGCGTGCCACCATTGGAGCAAGCAGTGTAATTATTGCGCTGTGCACAGCACTTTGCTTTGTGTTCGCGGCCCTAACATTTGCGCGTTATAGTTTTTGTGGTGATTGTTATTACGTGATGTTTCTTTTTGTAAATGCGGGGCTATTTGCATGTTTTTCATGTGCAACGTCGTTTTATCAGATTCGTGAACGCATACAAGAATATGTGTTGCTTTATAGCGCGCAAAGTATTTTGGCATTAGCACTTGTGTTTACAGGCTTGCGTCTTGGGTATGGCATGCCGGTACTATTTTGGGCTAATAGCATTTCTTATTTATTATGTATGCCAGCGCTGCGCGTGTTTTTTACGCACATTCGTTTGTGTGATACGCGCGCTGTATACGAGCAACTTGTGTTTGGTATGCCGCTGTTTGCTTATAATATACTCTATATGTTATTGTTTGCGGTGGATCGTTGGTATTTGGCGGCAACGCAAGGCTATGAGATAGTGGGTGTATACGCGATATTGTGGTATTTTGGTAGAATTTTTGTCTATGGCACTTTAGCGCTTTATGAAGCAAGTCCTATACTATTGTATAATGTGCAGCACGAGCATGATGGCAATCGCATTATTGCGCGAACTATTAAGTATATTACTCTCGCGTATGTGACTGGCGCATTAATGGTTACACCCTGCGCTTATATACTGCTTTCACAATTTTTGCCAGCGTATAAGCATTTGATTTGCTATGTGCCGCTCTTTATTACGCCACTTTTGTTTATAGAGACGGGCAAATTTTGGCAAGCGGGATTTAACTTGGCAACTCAAACAAAGCATATTCCTTTTATTACGTTGAGCACTCTACTTTTACAACTTGGCGGGCTTTATTTCTTAGGCCAGTGGGGATTGGTTGGTGTGCTGTATGCCAATGGTTTTGCCTTTATGTGTTATGCCCTCATGAATGCTGTTGGCAGCGCGTATATATATGATAAAATGCTATTTGACGTGCGGGAGCTGGGCACTATGTTTGTGCTCTATGGTATTTATACCTTATTTTTTTGGTACGCACTCTCTACCCCCTTTCCTATCGTATGCTTTTTTGTAGGGGCCTTTACCTGGCCGATTGTGCTATGGTTTTCAGGGGTTTTGTCAGCCGACGAAAAGGTGTATATATTACAAATATTCAAAAAAATGTTGCCAGTGGCTTAGATACTAGACATTTTTTGGAACTTGATTATGCTTAGTACTGTTCTTATTCAAAACTAACTAAATTAATGAGCCAAGTTCAGGCTCGTGAGAGTTGCGGTGCGTATGCCAATCAAATGGCAAGAAGCATCGCTTTTTCGTTCTTAACAGACAAAAGCTCTTATGGGATTTTGAACCAACACTTTAACACAACGAGGAACTATGAATAAGCAAATTATGGCAGTAGTAATGTGTGCGGCAATCACTTTTTCCGGTGAAATTTCGGCTGCAAAGCAGCTTTATGATCAACATGACCGTAAAGCAATAGAAACGTGGGTTGCAAATTATTACAAGTCACTTTCTTCTCAACAAAAACAAGCTATTCTTGCAATAAGTAAAGCAAATCTTAAAATGCTTGAAACAAGTAAAATAGCCTTGCAACATCACTCCGCCAAGGAGTTATTCACCCCCGCAGAATTGAAACGTTTAATGCAATTCTGGACGCAAAGTGGTGAACTCATTAAAGACCAAGGAGCTCTTGAAGTCCTTGATGTCGCTTGTGCGCTGAATGCACTAACCCAATTAAGACTTAATTGGTTTAAAAAAATTGTAACAACTTATCAAAAAGAACCTGGAATGATGGAAAACATTGGTGCTTACTTTACAGAAAAAGGTAAATATAAACTGTATCGTGAACTAAATATGTTATTTAAATCAACAAAAGAAATAATTGAGCAATGTATGCTCTTTGAACAAGAATTGTTAAAATCGTTTTAATTATAAAAATATGAAATATTACATGAAACATATAGGTAAAATATTGGTGGTTGCACTGTTATGTGCAACCACGTTTGTGCAAGCTGAAGTATCTGTGCAAGAAAAAATAAACAATAAACTTGAGCATTATATTGCTCCTGAGAATCAGGCAAAGTTTTTAGAGTTAGATGCTTTTTTGATTCATAATGGTGCTCCAGAGCAGCGTGCTTTAATGAATGAGATTGATAAAAATATAGTTTTACTAGCGCGTACCTATCTCAATTTTTTTGATAATTTAATAATAAGCAATGAAGATTTAATTCTAGAAATAGGCCAAATCTGCAGTGAGGATAATCCAGCTCATATAGATAGGGCACTTGAGCTAACAGGAACTTGTTTTGCTTTGGGTGACGTATTTAATGCGGTAGTTAAATGTGCCAATGATAAAGGAATGGCTGCAGTGGATACAAGAACGTTTACCACAAGCGGCCAATACATATGCTTTTTTGAAGAGTTAGTAGCATGCTCATGCGCTATATCTGAGTGTTTGGCTCGTGCGTGCGGAGAAAGTAAGCAACGAGTTTCTTTACATCCTTTATCTAGTGATGAATCAAATGAAATTATAAAAACATTTTCAGATCAGTTTAATGCACTCACACTGCAAAGCCAGTTGTTACTCAAAAAAATTGTGCGTCCTCTTAATGATTGTATGCAACAAGCTAAAGAAATGCAGTTGACTTTATTTGATAAGTCTTTGTATTTTCTGGACATGATGAAGTTGCAGCAACAAATTGATTTTGACTCTGTTATACTGCAATTTTTCGCACATCGAGTTAACACACTTCAAAGAAGATATGAATTCAATGAAGAATTATTAAAACTGACTCAAGAATATAATGAATTCAACAGAATTTTTAATAAGCCAAAGCAGGAAGATATAATGCAACTCCTGCATATGTGTAAGCGTGCGATGAAAATGACTCAAGAGTATTTGGAAACTGTTCTGCAAAAACTTGATACTGTTGAAACACAAATAGCCGTATTATCTTAGTCGCGCATTAATAAATAATTTTTTATGGCCGGTATGATTTTCTTCATACCGGCTTTTTTTCTGTAATCCTGCCCAATTTTCTGTTATGCTGATTCAATCTATTTAAATTAACATCAAAGGAGTCTGCATGTTCACAAATGTAAAGTTTTTACTTTCTACTTTATTATTTACCATTTCTTTCATACAAGCTTATAGTCAGGACATGTATTACCAAGACGAGCGTCTAGCAGAGTTTCGCAAGCAAGAAGAAGAGCGGTATTTTGCTCTGGAGAATTATTTAGCGCATGAAGCCTCAGAAGATGTAAGAAAAATGGTAAGAGTATTGGAGCAAGATACTTTTAAAATAATGCATATGTATGGTGAGATTATTGAAAGTTTAGTGATTAAAACACGCCCTTTAGTAGAAAAAGCTTGCGCCAATTCAGTAATGCCTGTTTTATCTATCACTGGTAGCATAGGTTCATTATGTATAGAAATTGATGATATTGCTAAAAAATATTTTTTTATTGAAGAAGAACGTGATTTAATGCAACAAGATGCTATAGAAGAGTTTATTGCTTATATTAATAATAGGCTTGAACAATTTTTTGCTTTGATTGATGGACTGTCCAATCACGAAGGACATAGAAATGTTTCTTTGCTAACAATAGATAATGAACTTAAGAATTCAATATACGATCAATTTAATAATATTTTTTTAAAGACAGATGCTTTAAGTCAACAAGTATTTAGTATTATGCTTCAAGAAATTAAAGAGTCAATTCCGTTATTACAGCATAGGTATAGTCAATTTTTGCATGATATGCTTGTATTGAGAGAGCACGTTAATTGTGATTCAGAAACATTTGTGCTTTTTGTAGATTGTCGATTAGAAAGAATGGGTACCAAATTTAAAGAGTGTTTATTTTATCAAGATGAAGAATATGCGAAATATTTTGACATCAGAGCGTTTGAAAATCTAACACCGCAAGATATAACATTATTATTTGCGATGTTTCTTAAAAATGTAGATAGGTGTAAAGAAACAGCCTGGCAAGAATATAATAATCTAGTTTAATCTATCGTTAGAACAGCAGCATATATTTTTTTATGATAATATGTTTTTGTTGTTCCTAAATTACATAATAACTTTTTAATTGAGCAGGGCAAAATCATATGATTGCCCTGTTCTTCTTTATTGCGGTAAAATCGCCATACTTCAAACACATTAAATGGATTAAATTCAAGAATAATAAGTTGCCCGTTTGGCGCCAGATGATCGGTGAGTGTTTTTAGCAAGTTCTTACGTTGATCTTTTTGTATGTGATGAAGAACGTTTGCCATATATATTATATCAAATTGTCCCGCAAAAGATTTTGAAAAGCGAAGCTTTTCATTTTTGGTTCCATACCACCCTTGTGCAATTTCAATTAATTCATCTGATGTATCAACGCCTTGAATCTGTGCTTGCGGCAGCAAAGCACTCAGAATATATGCCATGGTGCCATCACCACAACCATAATCAAGAATAGTTGCAGGGTTAGTGCCCTGTTTATTCAGTATTTTTGTTATAATGTGCGCTTGATATTCAGCAAAAAAAGCAGCTTGCTCTCCAGCGAGTTCTAATGCATGCTCCAGTGCCTCTTGATATAAATTATCAGTTCTAAAAGGTTCCATATACATAGTATAGCCTATATTTATAGGAATCCAAACCTGTTTTATTGCAATTTGTCACTTAGGAGTGGTACTCTGATACTAGAATAGATACCTACTCACTAAAAGAGGGAGAATATGGTGAATAGTAAGAAATTAAGAATAGCTTCTCTGGTGATAGCATTCTCTGTAGTGGGAATAAGCATACAGGCTAATATAACCCTTGATCAAGTAAATATTGCTAAAGTACAACATAAACAAAATGTTATGCCAGTGGCCATTATTGGTGCTGGGCCTGCAGGTTTAAGCGCTGCCGTATATACTGCACGCAGTGGATTGCCAACGTATGTTTTTACTAATGATGCTCCTGGTGGCCATTTAATGGATATTAAGCAAATTGAAAATTGGCCCGCATTACCAAAAACATCTGGTGAAGATATTGCCAAAAAATTACAAGATCAAGCACTCAGTTTTGGTGCTCAGATGGTTAATGATGGCGTGGCCTCAGTAAATTTTGATGTGTATCCTTTTGAAATTAAAACTACTAATGATGAAACGGTGTATGCATTATCGGTGATTATTGCCACAGGGTTTATGCAAGAAAAGCTTGATATTCCTGGTGCGCAAAAATATTGGGGAAATGGTATAGGTTTATGTACCATTTGTGATGCGCCGTTTGCAGCTGGCCAAGATGTGGTAGTGGTGGGAGATGATGATTTTGCTGCAGAGCGTGTTATTCAATTGGCTGAATTTGCAAATAATGTGATCATGGTTACGCGTAAGAAAAAATTATCAGTTAATGCAACAACCATTGGCGATTTAAACCGTTTGAAAAATGCCGAACTTATTGTTGGGCATGAAGTTACCGAAGTAGAAGGTGACGGTTCACGTGTGACTGGCGTACGCTTGCGTAATTTAGAAGCCGGTAGTGAGCGAACTATTCCGGTTTCAACAGTTTATTTAAACAGCGTTTATAAACCAGACTCTGCATTTTTAAAAGGTCAAATTCCTATGGATGGAGAAGGTTATATTTTACGTCAGCCTGATTCACAACAAACACTTATTCCAAGCATATTTGCAGCCGGTGCGGTTACCAATAAACCAAACAAAGCAGGTCCTTCGGCAGGTTTTGGTATGGCAGCGGCAGTAGAGCTTATTGAATTTATGCATAAAACTGTTGGTTTTAACTCAGAAGTGAGTAAGGATCTTGAGCAGTTATATTATAAATCACCACAAAAACGCAAAATGAGCAGTAGTGATCAAGTGACTTCACGTACTCAACTTGCTGAAGTATTTAAGAAAAAACCAATTACCGTACTCTTTGCTTATTTACCAATGTGCCCATATTGCAGAGCTATGTATCCAGACATGCTTGACGCGGTACATGATTTTGGCGATGTTGTAACGCTTGTTAAATTAAATGCGAGTGAAAGCAATGATTTAACGCAGAACCTCACGTTTGATAGCGTACCAACAACGTTTATTTATAGAGATGGCGTGTTAGTGCATACTATCCGCGGCAGAGCAAATAAATTAGCAATCTCTAAAGTGCTTTCAAGCATTGCTGAGCAAGTGAAATCAGATAAAGAGGCTGCCAAGTAAACTAAGTAACTATTAATATATTGGAAACTGCTTGCACAGCAACTCGACCTCGAGTTTGAGTGCAAGTAATTTCTTTTCATCGTCACGATGTTTAATTGCCTCATCAATAAATCTTGCAATTAATTGCATTTCCTTTTCACCCATGCCACGTGTGGTGGCTGCTGGCGTGCCAATGCGTATGCCACTAGTGATCCACGGCTGCTCCGGATCAAATGGTATGCAGCTGCGGCTGATAATAATACCTGCTTTTTCTAAAGCGGTATCTGCTTGTTTACCGTTTACATTCTTATTTCGTACATCAACAATAAACAAATGATTATCCGTGCCACCACTCACTATGCGATAGCCTTGTGTTTCTAAAGCTTGTGCAAGTACGCGCGCATTATGGACTACCTGTTGTTGGTAGAGTTTAAACTCAGGTTGTTGCGCCAACTTAAAAGCTACTGCTTTTGCTGCAATCACGTGCATAAACGGCCCGCCTTGTGAGCCAGGCATAATAGCGCGGTCAAGCGCTTGCGCATACTCTTGTTTGCACATCACAAGCCCGCCTCGTGGGCCTCTGAGAGTTTTATGCGTGGTGCTTGAAATATAGTCTGCTAGCCCGACGGGGCTTGGGTGCACGCCTGCTGCAACTAATCCCGCAATATGGGCAATGTCAGTAAGAAGCAAAGCTCCAACTGACTGGGCAATAGTAGCAAAGCGTTTAAAATCAATAGTACGCGAATATGCAGAAGCGCCGGCAATAATAAGTTTGGGTTTATGTTCATGGGCAAGGCGCTCAATTTCATCATAATCAAGCATTTCCGTCTCGCGATTTACAGTATACTGCACGCTTTTATATAATTGGCCTGATATGTTGACCGCATGACCATGGGTTAAATGCCCGCCCTCTCGCAAAGACATGCCAAGTATAGTATCACCCGGCTTTAAGGCAGACAAATAGACGGCTAAATTAGCTTGTGAACCTGCATGGGGTTGCACGTTTGCATGCTCGGCCCCAAAAAGTTCTTTGCAGCGCTCAATAGCAAGGAGCTCTACTTCATCCACGTACTGGCACCCAGCATAATATCGTTTATTAGGGTAACCTTCTGCATATTTATTGGTCAGTACTGAGCCGGTGGCCTCTAAAACAGCCTGGGGTGCATAATTTTCTGAAGCAATAAGGGTGAGCTGATGCTGCTCGCGCTCAAGCTCTTGGCCTATGATATGGTCTAATTTGGGGTCGAGGGTGCGTAGATTCTCTTCTTTTGCGAGCGCGCGGCCCAGAATTTGGCTATTTTTGGGGTTGAAAGAGCTGAGGTCTTGCATGGGGCACCTTTTTAATAAATGTTTTATTTTCAGTCTACTTCATATTCACAAAGCACACAATTGCTTTTTTTTACGCGTTTTTCTATACTAAAAAGAGTGAAATATACGTTTAATAGAAGATTAAGAGGCACTTATCGTGATTTCGGCAACAGAATTCCGCAAAGGTACAAAAATACTTTTTAAAGATGAACCCTACGTGGTCGTAAGTTTCCAGTGGACTAAACCTGGAAAAGGTGGCGCTTATATTAAAACTAAGATGAAAAATATGATCACCAGCCTTTTGCGTGAAGAAACGTTCCGCGCTGATCAAAAGGTAGAGCAGCCTGATATGCAATATAAAGAAATGCAATATCTTTACCTTGATGGTGACCTTTATAATTTCATGAATCAAGAAACATTTGAACAAGTGGCTTTTAATAAAGACCAGTTAGAAGAAGTTCTTGATTATCTTAAAGAAGAATCAATTTATACTGTTTTATATTTTAACGATGCGCCTATAGCAGTGACTCCTCCCCTTTTTATGGAACTTAAAGTTGCAGAAACTATGCCTGGCGTGCGTGGTGATACGGCTCAAGGTGGGGCTACAAAACCTGCAACACTTGAAACTGGCCTTGTGCTCCAAGTTCCTTTATTTGTTGAAGAAGGTGATATTCTTAAAGTTGATACGCGCGATGCTAAATACATCGAACGTATTAAATAACATACTTAGGACCCGTATATGAATCCCGAGATTATGGATCAAGCAGCTGAACCTGAACAGTTTCAAACTGATAAATCCTACGGTGACTTATCGCAGCGCGATAAACGTTCACTTGTATTTCATTTGCTCTATATCATGGAAGTTTTTGATTATGAAGCTACCATGGAATCAATTGTTGATAATCTCAACCGTGGTTTTCATATGGATGTGCCATTGGATGCTCCCGAAGTTGAAACTGCACGGCTCATTATTGAGCAACGTGCGGCTCTTGATGAACGGTATATCCCTTTGCTTTCAAATTGGCGTATTGAGCGTATTGGTGTGTGCACCAAACTTATTTTGCGGTATGCAATTTGGGAGCTGGAAACTGGTGACACTGATCCTAAAATAGTGATCAATGAAGCGATTGAGCTTGCAAAAGCATTTGCTGAAAAAGATGCGTTTAAGTTTATTAATGGTATTCTCGATCAGATTATTAAACAAAAGTCAGAAGAATAGATCCCTGTCCGCCGTAGCCAGCCAAGCCGGAAGGCCTGGATTGGCGAAGGAGGAAAATTATTAAACAAAAAGAAACGGCAGTTCCGTCATAGCATCTTTTAATTAGTGATAAGAGTAAAGACAAGTTGCGCACAGTGGCTTGTCTTTTTTTATTAGGTAAATTAAAATTTTCGTATGCTCACCGGCATTGCTGGATCAATAATATGCACCAGGCTTTCCGTAAACATATCTTGATTGCCACTCACATAACACTCAATCGTTAAAGCACCTTCTTCTTTTTGCTCACGAGGCTTGGGTAGCAATGGCAGCGGCGTTCTGCCAGACGAGATGATAGTAATCTGTGACCCCACAAAATCTTGTATTTCATTTTGAATAAGGTCATAATGCGTGCAACCTAAAATGAGCGTATCAATGCCATGTGCAATGAGTGGCGAAACATACTGTGTTATGCGATCTTCTATGAGCGCATGATTATCAAACTGATGTTCAATGGTGCTTGCAAGCGTGGGGCACGGTTGCTCAAACACGGTAATGCGTGGGTTACTGTATTGTAATGCATGCTTGTGCACTTGCGCAAGAATAGTGGCAGGTGTTGCCATAATGCCTATACGATTTGTTTTGGTGGTTTTAAGAGCAGCGGGCACCACTACTTCTAGCATAGTAATAAAAGCAATATGTGGGTATTTTGCGGCCAAATAGGGGCCAGATATTGCAGAAATGGTGTGGCAGGCGATCACAATATAATCAACATGCTGCGTGAGCAGAAATTCAGTAATGCGTTCACTTAATACACGAATTTGATCAGGCGACTTGAGGCCATAGGGCATGTTGGCGGTGTCTGCAACGTATACAATGTGTGCATTTCTGGTGCGCAGTATTTGCTTTACCACGCTTAATCCGCCGATACCTGAATCAAAAACGCCAACTTTCATATCGTTTATTCTGAATTCGCTTTAAGCTCATTCAGATAAACGAGGTTAAAGGTTTTTATTTTATTATATAATTAGTTTGAGTGTAATATAAAAGGGGCACTCTTGCGAGCACCCCTTATTTGTTCTTATATATTTGATTTATTCAAAGTCTTCGTCGTCGAATTCTTCGTCTAAATCAGGGAAAAACTGCTCAATTTCAATAGCAGCATTTTCCGCGCTGTCAGAACCATGCGTTGCATTTTTACTGATATCAGTGCCATACAATGCACGCACCGTGCCAGCTTCTGCTTTTTTAGGATCGGTGGCACCCATAAGTTTGCGCCAATCTTCAACAGCATTTTCTTTTTCAAGAACCAAAAGCACCACAGGACCAGATGTCATATAGCTCACTAATTCACCATAGAACGGACGGTCTTTATGTACTGCATAGAATTGTTGAGCTTGAGCTTTATCAAGGTCAATTTCTTCTCCTGCAATAATATCAAAGCCATGATCCTCAATCATTTCAATAATATCATCTACGTGACCAGCTTCTACTGCATCAGGTTTAATGATCGCAAATGTACGTTGTAATGACATGCAGATTATTCCTTTGTTTTCTTTGCTTTAGGAGCTGATGTTTCTTTATCAGCTTCTTTTTGTTCTTCTTTATGACGTTCTAATTCTAATTGAAGGAGCGATTTAGGGCGATTAGCTTCAGGCTGCGTTTGAGACTTACGCTCTTTACGCTCTGGGCGTTCACCACGTTCGCTGCGTTCACTACCACGTTCACTACGTTCGCCGCGTTCGGTGCGTTCACGAGGTGCTTTAGCTTCACGTGGTTCACGTTGTTCACGCGGTTGTTCAGCTGTAGCATCCAAACGAGGGCTCAAGCCAATCTTTTGTTCGCCACTGCTTACTTTGACCACGCGGAATTTTTCCTTTTGACCAACTTTGAGGATGTCCTCAATTTTTTGGCCTGGATATTCTTTAACGTGTACAAGACCTTCTACACCAGAAGCTAATTTAACAAAAGCTCCAAAGTTAGTGATCTTAGAAACTTCACCTTCAATAATTGATCCTACGGGGAAGTCTTTTTCAATGGTTTCCCATGGGTTATTGCCAAGTTGTTTTACACCAAGTGAAACACGCTGGCTCTTTTCATCAACTGAAAGAACAACTGCTTCAATTTCAGTGCCAACTTTATAGCGATCAGAAGGATGCACTATATGTTCTGTCCATGAAAGGTCAGAAATATACACAAGACCATCAATGCCAGGTTTTAATTCAACAAACACACCAAAGTCGGTAATGTTGCTGATTGGCCCTTTAACTTTTTGACCAACTTTAAATTCTTCGGCAATGCCTTCCCACGGATTTTTCTCAAGCTGTTTAATGCTGAGTGACATTCTGCGGTTTTCTTTATCAATAGAAACCACTTTTGCAGCAACTTCTTGGCCTGGTTTGTATTGCTTTTTCAAGTTATCAATACGTCCGCCCCAAGAAACTTCGCTAATGTGCACCAAGCCTTCAACGCCTTTTGCAACTTCTACAAATAAGCCGTAGTCGGTAATGCTTGAAACAACACCTTTGATAGTGTCACCAGCGTTAACTTCCCCAGTAACTTTATCCCAAGGGTTTTCAGAAAGTTGTTTAAGGCCAAGAGAGATTTTTTCGTGGTCTTTATCAAATGATAAGACTTTAACGTCAATCTTTTCACCTAATTTAATAAGTTCACTTGGATGGCCAATACGTCCCCATGTCATATCAGTAATATGAAGGAGTCCATCAACGCCGCCGATATCAATAAAGGCACCATAATTGGTGATATTTTTAACAATACCAGGGATCACTTGACCAACTTCAAGACCTGTTAAGATATCTTTGCGTTGTTCAGTGCGCTGTTCTTGTAAATGTTTGCGGCGAGAAATAATAACGTTACCACGCTTTTGGTTAATTTTTAACACGTTTGCAGTGATACGTTGGCCAACCCATTCATCAAAGTTAGTGATACGGTGAAGATCAACTTGTGATCCTGGAAGGAACGCTGATACACCAATATCCACGCTTAAACCACCTTTAACTTTGTGAGTAACAATACCTTCTGCAGGTTCGCCAGACTCAAAGAGTTTAGTGATTTTATCCCATGCTCTGAGTGATTTAGCTTTTTCATAGGAAATATGAATATTTCCGTCGTAGCCTTCAAGTTCATCAAGGATTACTTCTACCACGTCGCCAACTTTAAGATTTTTCATCTCGTAGTCAGAAAATTCATAACGGGGAATAAAGCCATGAGATTTATAACCGATGTCCACGAGGGCACCATCGTTTTCTACTTTGATAATGCTTGCTTGAATAATAGTACCAACGGTAAGATTTTCAAAAGCACCATCAAAAAGGGTTTCAAGCTCTTGTTGGAGCTGAGCATTAACTAAATGCTCGTCATCCACTTGAGGAAGAGCACGTGCAAATTGACTTGCGCGCAAGACTTCTTTTGCCATGTATATGTTCTTTTGAGGGGTTAGGAGGTTATACTTATACAGCTTACATAATATAAAATAGCATGAAAACGCTGGTTTGGCAAAGTTAATAATAAAAAAGGGCACTGTTTATATAAGTGCCCTTTGTGTAAATTGCTAGCGATATCTGGTATTTATCCGCAGCTACCCATTAAGCATTCTTCAATGTCTTGAAGGATAGTAGGAATTAAGCGTTTACCATGGCTTGCTGACCAGAAGTCATACCAGGCTTTTTGTGGTGCTGGTGCAACTGGTGCTTGTTCATTGGCTGCATAATCTTTAAGTGCAACAAAAAATTCTTCAATCAAATTAACCAAGCGATTATCTTGCAATACAGCCCAGCGAGAAATACCGTGTGCATCGTTAAGCCAATCAGTTTTCTTTTTTAGTAAGGCACTTACAATATGTTGATCAGAAAAATCTCTTACTTTTGCAGCGGCTGAAAGTCCTTTAGAAGAGAACGTATAACATTCTGCTTGAATTTTCTTCCAGAGTTGGCTGCGAATTCTGGCACGATTATTATGATAATCTTTATATCTATTATGTAGCGTATTAGCAGCAATAAAACCAGCCAAGATCAATACACATTTGCCAGGATGTTTGCCAAGAGTTTCTTGATAAAGTTTATCAACGCATTGGCCAGGGAAATTTATAATAGCGCTAGGAATTGCTTTAATGCTGTCTATATAACCAGGTTGTATAGGCTCAGTAGCTATCATAGGCATTGCTGCCGAAACAGTAATAAGGCCTAATAGAACTGGTTTTAGGAATTTCTTGAATATCATTGATAATGACCTCCATCATTGAATTATCTGTAACCAGCGTAGTCTTTTTAGGCTTGTTTGTCAAGTTGGCCCTAACTCGCCCAGGCTTATCAGGTAGTATATATCTACGGTTGTTTTCTATTTGTAACAATTGATCTCTGGTCTTAGCTTTGTTTGCAATTTGCCTTGTCAGGAGAGTATTCTATTTCATGAAGAGGTGTCGTGGATAATGAAATTGGTTTTAAAGTGAATTAGGGTTGATCATGGTTGATTCATTTAAGGATATGGCGCTCAAAGATGAGCTTAAAAAGGCACTTGATGAGCTAGGGTTTACTAAACCTACTGAAATTCAAGCAAAAGCTATTCCTGAGCTTATTAATGGTAAAAAAAATATAGATTTTCATGGTCAGGCCCAAACGGGGACTGGTAAAACTCTTGCGTTTGGACTTCCACTTCTAAACAATATAGATCCTAAAGAAAAGCATGTGCAAGCGCTCATTGTAGCGCCTACGCGGGAGCTTGTGGTGCAGATTACTGAAAGCTTAGAAAAAGTATCAAAGCATTTGCCTGTTTCTATTACTACTATCTATGGTGGCATGTCCATGCAAGATCAGATTCGCATTCTTAAGCGTGGCGTTCAGATTGTGGTAGGAACGCCTGGCCGTTTGAATGATCATATTCGCAGAAAGACGTTAGATCTTTCGCATATTCGCACGTTAGTACTTGATGAAGCAGATATTATGCTTGAAATGGGGTTTAAAGAAGAAATAGATGAAATACTCAAAAGTTGTTCTAAAGATCGCAATATTTGGTTGTTTTCTGCAACCGTAAAAGGTGGCATAGAAACTATCAAGCGATCTCATATGCGCAATCCCATTTCCGTAAGTGTATCTAAAACTGATGTGGGCAATAAGCAAGTGCAGCAATACTATTCTATAGTTCCTGCCCGGCAGCGCATTGCAGCGGTAGCTCGTTTTATAGATAAAGCACCCGATTTTTATGGGCTTATTTTTTGCCCAACCAAGTTGCTTGCAAGTGAAGTGGCAGAACTTCTTTTAAAGCGTGGCTATAAAGTTGCAGCATTGCATGGTGATATGAATCAGGCTGCCCGTAATAAAGTGATAAAGCGTTTTAAAGATAAACAAATTGATATCTTAGTGGCAACAGACGTGGCAGCGCGTGGCATAGATGTTGCAAATCTTACTCATGTGATTAATTATGGCATACCCATGGATCAAGAAAGCTATGTGCATCGTATAGGTAGAACTGGCAGAGCAGGTAAAGAAGGTATTGCAATTACTTTTATTAATCCATCAGAAGTGGGCAAGATCAAGCGTTTGCAGCAGCGTTTTAACTTTGTGATAAATCCTATACAAGTTCCTACGTTTGAAGATATTGCAGCAAGCCGCATTGCAGATGCTGCAGAATATATGGCCCTAGCCTCTCACAAAGATAAGCAAGATGGTAATTATCTTGAAAAACTACGCGCGTTGGCAACGGAATATGATCATGCAGCATTGGTTAATATTGCCGTGCATTGTTTGCATGACTTATTCTTTAAACATATCAAAGATGCAGATATTGATTTTTCGCATGCTGCTCAAGAGCGAGCGCCACGTGAACGGGGTGAAAGCAGGCTTGCGCCAGGACATGAAGAATTGTTATTAACCATTGGTCTTGATGATGGAGCAACAAAGCCCGATCTTCTTGCATTTTTAGAAAAACATGCAAATCTTAAGTCTCGTGATCTTGGCAAAGTTAAGCTTATGAAGCGCCAAAGCTTTATTAGCGTGCCCTCAAAAGAAATTAGCCGCGTGATCCGTGAACTTGACCGCAAAAAACTTATGGGCCGTGAGGTTCGCGTGCGCCGGGCGTAATTATGGCCATTCATCCATTTTGTTAATGATTTCTATATCTTCATCATTTTGAAATGTAATAAATCTCATAACTGGCATATTTTTAAATAATTCAATGGTAGCTCGTAGGCCAAGATCAAATATTTGTTCTTGATTCATTGTGATTAGGGTATCAGAGGTAACTATTGGCTCTATGGTAAAGACATGTTTTTTGTGCAGAGAAAACTTTAAGGTAATATTGTTATATACAGCGAACCAGCATTGATTTATTTTTTCATTGTAAAGAATGGTCTCTAAGGTGTTATCCTCTTTTTTCATATTAATTGGTTGCTTATTTGAGTCTAACCACGTAATGCGTAGCATGTGGCTATTCACTTTAAAGTGATGATATATATCATATGGCCAGTAAGTATATAATTTTACATATATTTTTTTATTATGGTTTTTGCTTTCTGCGTTATAAGAATCATAAAAATACTCATAAGTCTCAAAGTGTGTGATTATATTATTGCCGATCAAGCCTAACATAAACATTTGATAGCGATAGAAGTTGATACCATACCAATTGCAAAGATCATAGCGTTTTTTCCAGGCGATGTGGGTAGGGCCTAAATATAAATATATTTTATTGTTTCTATTATAGAACCAAATATCAAAATGTGTTTTATAGTGTTTTAATTCTATTAATGGCGGGATATTATGTAAATGGTTCATCCAAATCATTCTCTTAGCCATAGTATTACTTACGATATTGTTCTGAGAATCTTGGTAAATGCATCCTAATTGTGACCCATTTTCAAGAATTGAAAGAATATTTTCTTCTGTATACTCTGTATTAAGCATTGCTAAGAATTCATAATTTTTACTCATTGCTTTCTCTCTCTATAGTTTATATTGTTGTCTACAAACCAATTTTTCCACTGTTGTGGGATTGGTTCTTTTGAAACTACGACAAATGGTTTTTGTAAGTTGTTGCCTATTTTTTTTGCCCGTTGTAGTTTTTTCTTAACTTTTCAATAACATCTGCTCTCTCTACTTCCCAAGTACCTGCTTTGCACTCTATTAGTTCAGTATCAGTTTCAATATCTATTTCTACTAGTTTGTTTTCTATTTTCATTTCATAGCCCATTTTAACAATTGTTTTATTTTGGTCATGTAATTCCACAATATACTCTAATTCAAACAATGATCCTTTTTTTTGATCCTCATGTTTGAGTATTCTCCACAAAGCGCCATCATTTGCGAGAAAACCCTCTACTCCTAAAAATAATTTAATACAGTGTTTAATTAATTCAATTTCAGCTTCAGTTAAATAAGGTGTAAGTGAAAAATCTATTTTATCAATGTCGATTGCAGGGTCATGTTTTGGAAGATCCCAACAGCGATCCGTCTCTTTTGGAGGTCTTACTTTTGTGGGGTATTGGTGTTGTGGCGTAACTTCACCTTGTTCATCGATTACTTCATCATCTGGAGATGGGATAGCATTTTTATCATTGTCCTGGTCTTCCTCGACCTTTTCTTCAAGCTGCCCCTCGATTTGTAGTATTGGTTTGCCTTGACTCCAATTACAAGAATCTATTACTTCAATTTCAATACCCTGCACCCCACCACACGTTTCTCCAGCAATCTCTGGTGGCCTTTGCACGCAGGGCCAATTCTCAGATTCATTTGTAGGAATTTCTGGTAATTTGCAGCCATACGGCTCTCTAATTTCTTCTGGCTCTCTTGGCGGACAAGTTTCAATTGCAGGAGCTTTCTCGTCAATCTTGGTGTCTACAACACAAGCCAATTCTCTGGTATAAAATCGTTCTATTTCCTGCTTAATTATTACAGTTGGCTGGTTTGTTATTATTGCTTCATACAGAGCTTGGATTGATGGCTGATATCTATAACAAGTATTATTTTTAATGCTTGTGCAAATAAGGCTGAGCGCTTCTTTTAGAACAGATTTTTGTGTTGTATCTTTTTCAATATTGTATGCATAGATTAATTGATTGTATTGATGGCAAAGAACATGGAATTCTGGTTTTAAGAGCGAGGAGTTTGCTCTCAATTCTATATTCTGATACTGAGCAATATCTTTTAAGATGCCGCAAGGCTCAAAGAAAGCATCTATGAGTTTTTCACGCTGTTTATTTTGCGGTGAAATAATCTTAAAAATAGTATCAATTAATACAGGAGTAGCAGTTATTCCTACAAGTTGATAAAGTGCTGCATGCACGGCATTATGTGCATCATCAGGAATTTGCCATGCCTCTTGTAGTCGTTTTTTCCAATCAAGGCGCATAAGCAACTCTGTATTGAGCGCATCTTGTTTTTCCTTGTTGTTTTTTAGTGACTTGCGATCCTGCTCGCTTATGATTGCCCAACGAGGATCTTTTGTTACTTCGCGATAAATGCCATATTCATTGTAAGTTGCAGAAAGGTACTTTTTATAATAATAATTATATAAATCTGCAGCATAATTTGGGCAACAAGAGCGGTATTCTTGAGCAACATGCCAATCATTTTTTTGGCATGCATTAATGAGTTCAAGTAAATTACGATTTGTTTGATTGCAACGAATTATGGTTTTCCATTCGTTTGGATCACGATCATAAAAGTTTTCTTTGATCTTATAGCTAATATTGATAGGTGCAAAAGCGCACCAATTGACTGCGCGTGCAAAATAATCTGGATCTTCGAGGCGAGCAATAGCTCGAAATAATTTTTTTTCTTTTAGAATACTGTGCGCATTCTTTGTACCGAAGATTGGTAGTATAAAATTATTTAAAATAATATATTCAAATTCATCATTTGCATAATAGGGTTCCAGACTTCCATCTGCTCTAAAATAATATGATAACAATGCATTAATTGCATTGTGTAAATGTGCTCCATATAACCCAGGCAACCGTAAATTAATACACTTTAAACGAGCTTCCACGTGCACGGATGGATCATTGGCATTTGTTTTAATAAGAACGTCTAAACAATATGATAGAGCTTGTGCTAAATCTTCTTGAAAATAAGGATCATTAATCCAATAACGATTAATAAACTCTTGCTCTTGTTCATATTTACTTTTTCGCTTAGGAGTGGCGATTGGTTTGAACTGCATTTGAAAGTAGCCATTACCTAACGTTGTTCTGAATCCATTTTGAATAGCAAAAGTATGTGGTTCATAAAAAGTATTATCAAACTTATATTCTATTGGCTGTGTACATAAGGGGTGGTGTAGTGTTTTAGGTGCTATGTGGGAATCTATGGTATTGGCAGTGCATTGCGCACTGATTTGGTTTTGCACATGAGCAAGAGTAGCAACGGCAGTTGGTTTTTGTATAATTTCTTGTTTTGGCAATGTTTGTGGATTAATGTAGTGCGCATATTCTTTGCCAAGTGCGGTGATTGCTATACCTTCTTTAAAAGGTTCTTTTTGTTGTTGCGCTGCAATATAAGAACAAGCAACTTCTGCTGCCGCATGGTTTATGTGCGTTTCTTGCATATTTTCAGTGAGAATGACTGCTCCTAAAAGAAGCTCGCATACCCCGAGCGCTTCAGCTGCAGAAATTGCTAATACCGCACCTTCATATATTACCAACGCCATTGGGCGAACGGTAGTTACAATAAGTTCATTGAGTATAAAAAGGATACAGAGTGAAAAGACTAACTTGTTTAAATGCTTTTTCATTGAGCTTTCCTTGGTGCAAACCTGTGATGATGCATAAGTTGTACTCTATTTTTAAGGGTCTTTCAAGAGCAGGGTAATCTTCAAAATGGGCAATGACAGCAAAAAATGGCGTAAATAAAGAATTATTAGGTGAAAAATATTTTTGTAGGGGAAAATGGGTTTCAAAGCCAAATTAGCCTTTTTGGCTTGTTTTTACGTATATATTCTGTAGCAGGTACTATCCCTGTTCTTTTAGTCGCAAAAAGCGCTAAAAAGCCAAATTTCCTTTTGACAAAATTTACAAATTGTCTTATGATGAGATATATCTTATAGTTTATAAGGTTTGAGTAGATTTAAAAATCAAACATTCTTAATTTTTCAGGGAAAACCAGTTATATGATTAGTTCATTTAAGGACATTGCGCTTGCTGCCTCATTAAAAAGAGCTCTTGAAGAGCTTGGCTTTACTACGCCAACTGAGATTCAAGCCAAAGCAATTCCTCAGCTCATTGATGCAAAAAATATAGATTTTCATGGCCAAGCCCAAACAGGTACGGGTAAAACACTCGCGTTTGGCTTGCCATTACTGCATCACATTGACCCAACAAATAAGCAAGTACAGGCATTGATTGTAGCACCAACTCGTGAACTTGTAGTGCAAATTGCAGAAAGTTTACAGCAAGTTGCAAAATATAGTCAAATTAAAATCACCACAATCTATGGTGGTGTATCAATGCAAGATCAATTACACGTACTTAAAAATAATGGCGTGCAAGTTGTTGTTGGCACTCCAGGTCGTCTTAATGATCATTTACGCAGAAAAACATTAAAGCTTAATGTACTTCAAACTATCGTGCTTGATGAAGCTGACATTATGCTTGATATGGGCTTTAAAGAAGAGATTGATGAAATCCTTAATAACTGTTCAAAAGAGCGTAACATCTGGTTATTCTCAGCAACGGTTAAAGGTGGTATTGAAGATCTTAAAAATTCACACATGCGCAATCCAATCTCAGTGCGTGTATCAAAGAGCGATGTTGGTAACAAACAAGTAAAACAATATTATTGCATAGTGCCATCGCGCAATCGCCTTGCAGCACTTTCTCGTTTTATTGATAAATCACTTTCATTTTATGGTTTAATCTTCTGTCCAACCAAAATTTTGGCAGGCGAAGTTGCTGAAGTACTTCTTAAACGTGGCTATAAAGCAAGTGCGCTTCATGGTGATATGAACCAAGCGTCACGTAACCGTGTAATTAAGCGTTTTAAAGACAATCAAGTACAAATTCTTGTGGCTACTGACGTGGCAGCACGTGGTATTGACGTTGCAGATTTAACGCACGTTATAAACTATTGTATCCCTGAAGACCAAGAAAGCTATGTTCACCGTATTGGTAGAACGGGCCGTGCTGGTAAAGAAGGAACTGCGATCACCTTTATTAATCCGTCAGAAATTAGCCGTATCAAACGTTTACAACAACGCTTTGGCTTAGACATTAAACCTATTGATGTGCCGAGCATAGAAGACATCGCAGGGGTTCGCGTGCAAGAAGCTGCAGAATATGTGGCGCTTTCTTCTCATAAAGATAAACATTCTGGTGCGTACCTTGACACGTTGCGTGGCTTGGTAACAGAATATGAGCAAGCGGATCTTATTAACGTAGTAGTTAACAGCTTGCATGATCTATTCTTTAAGCATATTAAACAAGAAACAGATATTTCATTCACACCAGCAAGTAAGTTTAGTGATTTTGGTGACGAATCTGAATCACGTGGCCGTGGGCGCCGTGGTGATCGTAATGATCGTGGCGGTGAACGCCGTGATCGTGGGGATCGTGGGCCGTCTCGCCTTGCTGATGGTCATGAAGAACTTGCATTAAACGTTGGTTCTGATGATAAAATTACTAAAACTGATTTAGTTACGTTCTTGACTCAGAATGCAAAAGTTAATGGGCAAGATCTTGGTAAAATTAAATTGATCAAGCGTTGCAGCTTTATCAGTGTGCCGTCTCCAATAGTCAATCGAGTGATTCAATCACTTGATGGCAAAAAGTTCGGCGGCCGCCAAGTGCGAGTTCGTAGAACTGGAGAGTAATCTTCATTGAGCCCAGTGCTCAAAAATTAAGTAAGGGTTTTGGTTAGTGCGTAAAAGCATTAGTATCAGAACCCTTAATTTTAGATCAAAAAACCTCTACAGCCGGTCTCAGGCTGGTTTCCTCCTTTGTTTATCCGGGCCTTTAGGGTCGGCAAACTACGAGAGGAAAAGTCCTCCTGCTCTCCTATACAATGTTGATTTTACCCTATAATCTCAGAGATTATTTACCTTTTAGCCCTCTGTAGACCCTTGAATTTTAACCTGGCTTTATGTTACAATGAGAATATAGAATAGGCTCCGGTGCTTAATATAGGGTATTCTAAAAAAATTTACTCTGGCTGTATGAGTATTAGTTGCTTAATAAAGCACTCAGCATTCATAAAAAAGTTATGCGTTAATGGTAGTTAATGCAAGCATGCCATTTGGCGCTATTAAAGATATTTCCATGCAAGGTGATTTCTCATTGGTCGCTTATATGATAACGCCGATAGGCTAATGACAGAGAAAGTCTTTTTTGCTCTCAAAAGAAGAAGAAAAGTTTGAAAGAGCGTCAGCAGATTTTGATGTAGCAGTAAGTAAAGAGCACAACTAAAGGAGATTGTTAATGTTGAGCAAAAAATTAGTTCTGTTTTGTGCTTTTTTCTCTCTGGCCAATCTTATGGGCATGGAGCAAGTGACTATTCAAACGGAAGAAGGTCAAGAATTTATTGTAGACGCAGACCTTGCAAAGCTTTCGGAAACTTTAAAGAATTTAATAGAAGATGCAGGAGGGGATCTACTTGAGAACTCATTGCCATTGCCTAATATTACAGGGGCCACATGGGCGCAGATTCAAAATTTATTACCCGCTGTTCGCGATATTATAGATGGCACTCAAGATGCTCAGCAAAAAAAAGATGGCATTATTGCCGCATTAAAACAACTTGATGGCACTAATCTCATAGCATTTATTATTGCAGTTAATTATTTGGATATTCGTATTCTATTAGAGTTAGCAATTGATGTTGCAAAACAGATTGATGTTAAAAAGATAACTCCCGCACAAATTGCTGCACTACCCAAAGAAATTCGCAATCCTATTATATTTGCACAGACATTAAATATTTTGGGTCCATTGAGTGACAGCTCATTGCAGGTTAAGCAAACTGCCGGTAAACGTTCAGTATTTTCAGTGGATGTATCGCCTGACGGCAGCAAGATGGTCTCAGGATCTAATGATAGAACCGTACGTATATGGGATGTTAATAATTTTAACTTACTTAAAACATTTTATACCGTAAATATGGTGAGAGCGGTTTGTGTAACACCAGATGGCCGTAAGCTTGTTACTGGTTCAGACGATGGCGTTGTCCGTCTACTTGATATCAATACCGGTGGGCTCCATCGGGTGTTTATGGGGCATATATTTCCTGTGACATCAATCTCTATAACGCCAGATGGTAATCATATAGTTTCAGGTTCTGCTGATGGTACAATTCGCATATGGGATATTATGACAGGTGAACTTGTTGCCGTGTTGCGAGATTCTGTAAGCAAAGCGATCAATGCAGTCTTTGTAACACCTAATGGTAAACATATAATTTCAGGGTCCGATGATTATTCAGTTGGCATATGGGATATTGGAACATATAAGCCATTAGTTAAGCTAATAGGGCATACCGGCCCAGTTAAGGGAGTGTGGGCAACGCCAGATGGTGCCTTTATTGTTTCAGGGTCATTGGATGGGACAGTTCGTATTTGGGATAGCAACACTCACCAACAATTATACGAGCTAAAAGCCGATGGTCCTGTGAATTCTGTTGTTGTAACGCAGGATGGCAGTAAAATACTCTCAAGCTCTCAGAATGGCATACAAGTATGGGATAGAAATAATCGTGCGTTACTTGTACATTTTATTGTTTTTCCTCATATGATTCGGGTTACGCCCGATGGCAAAACTATTGTGGGTTCCAGTGGTAACTTGTTATTCAAATTTGATATGTCAATTTTGGATCGCTTTCCTGCTATAACACTACAGCAGGCTGAGTTCATTTGGTCGTATTTACAAGGCAGTCATCGTGAAGACTGGAGCCCTATTTTAAACCTTCTGGCACTTAGGCCAACAATGTTACAAGGAGTAGCGGGTGTGCAGGAAGTGCAGCCGCCCACAAAACGCCGGCGGGGTGCTCAGTAATAATTACCTGAGCTACAGGTAAAAATAGCTTATTTTACCCAAATTAATATTTTCTATTTGACATAATTTATACCTGTGATATACTGAATATACCCTATATTATTCAGGTTTAAATGGAGTATTATTATGTTAAAGAAATTACTATTTTTTTCATTATTAACGGTCTCTTGCGCTTATGCCATGGAACCAGTGCCAGGTAAGCGGCAAAAACGTTATGATAATCCTCTAGAAGATGGTTCAAGTGAGGTTGACGCTTTGCCCAGATATTTATCAATTGAGCAGCCGGCATTCGTAAAAAGCGATGAGGACGTTGCTATTCAGACAGAGGATGACCAACACTTTATAGTTCCTATTCAACTTATTAAGTTATCTGAGACACTAAAAAATTTAATCGAAGATGCTGGAATAGATCATCCAATTCCGCTACCTAATATTACTGCTTATACATGGCAGTTAACCCAATCATTGCTAGAGCGCGTGAGTGTTCTTTCGGGAAATGATGCAGCCTTAGCGCCTCATGCAAAAAATTCTATTATAGCAACTTTACAAGATCTTAGATGCCAGGATCTTGTTGATTTTATTACAGCAGTTAATTACTTGGATATTCCAATTTTACTTAATATTGTGCTTGATGTTGTAAAGCAAGCAGATGTTTCTGTTATGACCCCGGAGCAGCTTATTCAGCTGCCAAAAGAAATTGCCAATCCCATAGTTCTTGCGCATATTTTGCGGGCGTTAGCACCGTTACAAGGGCAGCAGCAACAAGTTATTAAGGGGTTTAAACGAGCGATTGCAGGACTTTGTGTTAGTCCCAATGGTAACAAGATATATACCACGCATATCAATGGTATTGCGCGTATTTGGGATATGGCAACTGGTCAGCAGTTAAGTCAATTCGGGCATGCATCATGGGGGCGCCCAGGCTTGGGCTTATTGCCTGATGAAAGTGCTGCCCTATTAGGTTTTCATGCAAAGCCAATAATAATGTGGGATCTGGCAGCGAATAAGGTTTGTGAGAATGTTACCTTTGAGCGTCCTGATAATGCATTTTTAGGCGTACATACATTTCAAGTTACCCCTGATGGCACTAAAATTGTGTGCAAGGTGCACACGGGTTTCATCATTGTATGGGATCGTATCACTGGTAAAATTATTCATCGTATTTTAAGTGACGCAAGGCTTGTTTGTGTATCATCTGATAGCAAGTATCTTGTTTTATGTGCGCTAAATGGTGCAATAACTCTACATGACATGGAATCAGGAGTACGCGTTGAGTCATTTCCTAAAATTGGAGATGGCAGTTGTGTTGATGGTGTTTTAATAACGCCAGATCAAAGCAAAATAATTCTAAATTATGCTGGTCGCGTATTATTTATAAAAGATTTTAAAACCGGTGCCGATCTTAACCGCATAGGCTATGATGAGCAAATTAGCGCAATATGCGTTACGCCAGATAGTTCTTATATATTGATTGGGCTTGTAAATGGTAACATACATATGCATGAGCTTGCAACGGGTACATTAGTTGCCTGTTTTAAAGGTCATACAAAGGCAGTTTGTAATCTTAAAGTTGTGTCACAGGGTAGTCGTTTTGTTTCAGCATCTATGCTGGATAAGACCATGCGTATATGGAATCTAGATATATTTGCTCGCTTACGTGCATTATCTAAAGAGCAAGCAAAGTATATATGGACTTGCTTATATAAAAAAGAGATTGATAAGTGCCGTGTATATGTTCAAAATATTATAGTGCCACAAGACTAGGACAAACTAGAAATTAACTTTCTTATAATGCTTTTTCAATAATCTTAATCGAATCAGCAAATCCTTTTCTTAATCTTAATAAAAAAGACTTGCAATTTGAAAGTTCCGCAATAAGGTCTTGAATGCGCTCGTCTGTTAATCCAATCTTTTGCGCTTGTGCTTTGGTTAACCCATATTGATCGAGTGTGCCATCTAAAAATGCCTGAGCAATGCAGCGTGAGGGCACGGTTTGCAAGATATAGCTATATTGGCGCAATTGATAATAAAGATCACTTGCTAATGAACCGTTTTCATAGGCAACTTGTATTGCTCGCCACTGTGCTGCAAACTGTTCATCCGTTACATCGTTTATTTTTAGATTTGTTCTTCCAAAAAAATCTGCCATAGTATTTTCTACTGATGCACTATACTGCCCCATTTTTGCATATGTTAATAAAAATTCTTCAGTGAGCGTTAGGTCTTGCGTTAAAATACATTGTCTCAATGTTGCAAAGCAAATTTGATCTCGTTCAAGTGCTGTAATGTTGGATTCAACTTCTTTATGTAGTGCAACTAATTGTGCGTGTAATTGCACGAGAAGCTCATTAGTTTTTTCATCTTCTTTAGTAATTCTTTTAAGAAGTTCTTTGCCGTGTGTTAATGCTTTTTCATACTTCCTATGATTCAATTCTTCTGGATTTGATTCTTGCAGAGGTTCTTGCATTTCAATTTTTTCTACTGCTTCAATCACTGGCACTGATTCTGATGTTTGAGTTTGCTGCGTAGCAGCAATAATACTTTTAAATGGGGCAAATGAACCCCTTATTTTCTGTGCAAGAAACCGCCAAGCAGTTGATACTGGTGTTGCTGTTTGTTCAAGTGTGGAGTGCTTAGATGATTGCTGCTCGGCTGCAGGTATTAATGAAACTGCGCTTGCATTATCAAGTGTGGCTATATACGTAATTTCACTTGGCGCTTCTTGCTGTTCTTGAGTTTTTTGCATTGTGTGAGCATCATAATCATCAACAATAAGGAGCAGTGGTTTTGGGCTATCTGCAAGATCTAACGTTCTTAACAACGCATCTATGGGTGATGCTTCATGTAAGCGCACAACAAATTCAGCAGGAGCTGCTCTATTAAATGGTAATTTGCAGTGATTAAAGAGTAATTCAATTTGGCCATGAATAGTGCGCGTGCAGGTGTTTGCTGCTTTGCATAATTTTTGTAAATCGCTTAGTGCTGGCCGTTCCGCATGCATGGATTTGCCAGCGGTATTAATGATTATCCAGCTTTTTCCCATTAGATTATCATCAGCATCTGGTTCCATGCAAAAAGTATTGGTTGTGATAACGCATATGATGATAAATACAATCTTTTTGCTAGTTGGCATTATATGACCAGCGTTATGATCTAACATGGAAATCCTTTGCGTATAAAGTTTAAAACCTTAAGGTTTTAATAGTAGTTATACTCTAGCAGAATTTAATTGCGTTGTACTAGACTTGGCATTTGGGTTCAAATAACCATGTTTGATCAGAATCTTTTTAAGATCATTGTGAGACATGTTATGGAAATAAATGGTATTAAATCCACAGGCCTGCGCAGACTTTACATTTTCGAGCGTATCATCAATGAAGATACATTCTTTTGGATTAAGATCATGCGTTTCAATAAGATATTCAAAAATATCAGTGCTTGGTTTTACCAAATTGCAGCCACCAGAAATAATAATATGTTCATCTTTAAGGTGAGCGAATACTTTTTGACCTTCTGCAGATTCATGCAGCAGTGCAAAAGAATATGCATCCCAGTTTGATAGGATAAATTGTTCACATGAAGGATCTTTCGCGCAAGTTGCAACTAATTGTGCCCCTGCAGGGATTGCTTTCATGTATTTTGCAAATGTTTCTGTATCAAAGATCGTGCGCATGATGCGCAATAGCAATTTTTTTTCACGTTTAGTGGTGATCTTTTTTTCTTGCCAAAGCTTATTCACTAATTCAGTAGATTCGCGCAATGCGTCTTGAGGATTAATTTCCCCCAACAGCACGTCAACTAATAATTGAGGTAATTCAAGCCCTTCTGGGCTTTTAAGCCTTAAATGAATTGGCCCTTTTTGCATGCCTAGCGTATATAACACTTCAAAGGCTCTTTTTTGCAGATTTCCGGGGTTTTTGCCATCTAAAATGGTATGGCCAAATAAGGTACCAATACCCAGTTCATTTAGAGTAATTTTGAATTTATTTGCAGCAAATAACACCCCGCCAAGATCCCAGATAATGGTTTTGGCTTGTAGGCCAAAGCTTGTTGCCGCACAAAGTGCCAACATGAGTATATATTTACGGATATTCATAAGATTCCTTATAGCCTCTCAGGGGAGCTTGTTTAATTTCTATTAGAAATAATGTGGCATAGGGCCTGCAAGTTAACCTACTCCCAATTCTATATTTTTTGGTACAATTTGCAAGGAGCTCATTGACAATAAAAACCCCTTTGCTACGCTTGAAATAAGAGGTTATATCATGTTCCAGGAGATTTTCATAATGTTAGATTCACGCAATTTTAAAGTAGCAAAGCTACTCATTTCTCTTATTTCAATTAGTTTATTTTCGGGCCTAGTGGCAGCACCAACAGTGGTTTCTCGGCAACCGCTCCAATGGGATTGGTCTACTATTGATACAAGCGAGGTGCAATTTGAACCAGCATTTGGTTGGGGTGCAGCAACGTCTGCCTATCAAATTGAGGGTGATCAAACTGCGCATGGCAAAAAAATTAAAAATAGTTGGACAGAATCAGCAATTGCTCCAAAGGCTGGCATTGCTGCAGGGCATTGGGATAGATTCCGTGAAGACGTGCAGCTTATAAAGCAAGCTGGGCTTACTGAATATCGTTTTTCTATTAAATGGTCGGCAATAGAGCCAGAGCCTGGCGTGTTTGATGAAGATGCAATGCAACATTATATTGATCTTGTTGATGAACTTAATGCCAATGGAATTACGCCGTTTGTGATGCTCTTTCACCATACGTGGCCGGTATGGTTTGGCAATGTAGGTGATTTCCAGAAAAAAGAAAATATTCCACATTTTACTAAATTTGCAGATTACGTGTTTAATAAACTTAATGGTAAAGTAAAAATGTGGATGACGTTTAATGAACCATCTGGCTATTGCTTGGAGGCTTATTTTAGAGGTAAATATCCACCATATGCAAAAAGTTTACGTAAAGCGGGTAAAGCACTAAAAAATATGATTGATGCACATGCTGCTATTTATCATCACTTTAAAGAAAAAGATCCTACAAGCAAAATTGGTTTTGCACAAATGATGGTGCCGCTTGACCCTTACCCTACGGGGAATCCGTTTAAAAAGCTTGTAAGCTGGATTGGTTGTTCATACTTTGGCCCTATGCAAAATACTGCTGTTCTTGATTATTTCCGCACGGGCAAATTTGATTGGGGTTTTCGTTTGCATGGTAGAGTGAAGGGTAAAAATAAATTTGTAAAAGGCGCTATTGATTTTGTGGGTGTGAATTATTATTCGCACGTAATGCTAGAAGGTAGCAAACATAAATCACTGCCTGATCGCCCTACTTCTGATAATGGCAAGGGCGTGTACCCCGAAGGTTTATTACGTTCTATAGAATTATGTGCGCAGCATTTGCCAGGTGTGCCTATGTGGATTGGTGAAAATGGCATTTGCGATGCAAGTGATACTAAGCGTGATGATTACTTTAAAAAGCATTTATGGGTAACATGGTATGCAAAACAACTTGGGTATGATATACGTGGCTATCACGTGTGGACGCTGATGGATAGCTTTAACTGGAATACTGGATTTGCCAATAAATATGGCATTTATAAAGTTGATTTTAATACATATGAACGTACACTGCGTGATGGTGCAAAGAGCTTAATTACTCTTGCAAAGAATGGCAGATATTAGAATAAAATAAACACCGTATATCTTGATCGAGTGTAACGAGTTGAGAGATCATATCCCTCACAGACATTGGTTTGTGGGGGATTTTTTTTAAAATGGTTTTCCATACTACAGGTTTATGCTGACTTAAAAAGTCAGGTCATTTCATTTTTGATCATTAATCAATCATCTGAATAGATCATAAGTTTCTTTTTTTAGATCTTTACTTTTGCGTGTAATGATATTACAATCACACCGATTCAATGCTTTAACTAAATTGCAAAAGAGTTTATCATGAAAAAAAGAATTATACCGATTTTGTATGTAGCTCTTTTATTCAATATATTTCAAGTTAAAGCTCATCCTCTATTTGCTTGTATACCTTATGTTGCTCCTACAATAATGAAAGTTGTCGCTTTCATGGGCATGGTAGGAGTCGGTTACTCATGTGATCGGATTATCAATGAGCCAAAACGTGAGCGCAAACGTCAAAAAAGAATCGCTGATCATCAAGAACATCTTAATCAAGTGAGTAATTGGTCGTATGATCAATTTGAAGCACGCTTCAAATTGATGAGTCAATGTGGTGAATATAATGAAATTCCTCCAGAGTACTTATTTGCGCAGCATGCTTATTATCAATTTGCTGAGTTCCAATCACTTTTGCAAAATCATTCAGCGTATGAAAAGTCGATTATAAAATTGCGTGATCAGATTAAGCATGGTAAAGAATTTGATTTAATCACAGAGGATGAGCAAAATAAATTTAAAGATGTTGTGTATGCGTTAGTTCAAGAGATTGACTGCCGTAAGGCGCAACGTGAATATGAGGCTCAACGATATCAGGAATGGTTGCAGCAAGAACGTTTAGAAAAAGAAAGAAAAACTCGCTATCAAGAGCATATTAATAAAGTTTTGAGCGTTGAGCATAATGCTCTGAGTGTAGCATGTGAAGATTTTGCAAATGCTATTATACATCTTGAAGATTATGACCCCCAAGTGCAAGAGGTGCTGGCCAAAAGACATCATGCGTTAGCGCTTCATTTTGAAGCTCGAGATGAATGGCGTGCGCATACTTTTAACCTAATGCACGATACTATACAACTGCTTAAAGAACAAGGCATAAATGTAAATTCATATAGTCAATTCTATGGTAATCAAATGCAGTTTGCGCTGCATCAAGAGATTATTACTATTCTAGATCAAACAGCACGGATACATGTTGGCAATAATTTTCAAGACGACGCAAAACCATTCATTCGATCATTAACTCTGTTTGCAGATGCTGGGCACCAACATAATCATGCAGGTCATTTACCGCAAGCAATATCCCTTATAGATTTTTGCTATGAGATGTTTGATGTGGCACAAACTTTTTATAAAATGACCGGGCAAATGTGTTTAGAGGGTATTAAACTTGGCTATAGATGCAACAAGGCGGCGTTAAGAGGAGCTTGGCAAGGCTCCAAAAATTACGGTAATAAATTGCTTGCTCTTGGTGCATGCTGTAAAGATTTGGTGAATAAGTCTTTGCATCCGATCGAAACTACTAGAATACTTGCTCCTAAAATCAAAAAAGCAGCCAAGCGTTTTGGCCAGTATTTGGTTGAGTGTTCAGATGCTCGAGAAAAGTGGCGTGCAAAAGCACATAACCCACATTTGTATTATTGGCATATAAGAACTAATCAAGAATCTTTAACTATCAAGCAACAAAGAAGAGAGTGGCTCGATGAAACGATTAAAGATGGTCATCAAATGCTCAAGAACACTGCACTCTTTGCCTATGATACAGGGTTAGAGGGTTGCATAGAAAAAGGATCAGAAGTTGCTACTGAAATGGCCCTCTCTTATGCAACAGGAAAAGCGGTTGGATCTTTAGCGCAAGCAGGTGCTTTATCATTTGCCAATTTTTTAGATGAATTGAGTGAATTGCAATATGTTCATCAGATGCCAACTACGATGGGCACCATGCAAGGGTATGTGGCGCTTGAGGGAGCGGAGCTTGCTCGTGCGGCCGCTGCTTTGAGAGTGTTGAGTGATGAATTTGGGGCAGCAGGTGATGCGTTAGGTAAAGTGGGTTCGGCTGGAAACTTGTTGAGTGAAGCGGGTTCAACTGGCGATAAGGGATCGATTTTTAATTACCCTAATGATCCTATTGAAGTTGCAGATGCGACACAAGCAGTGCAAGTAGAGCTTGCAAGGATTCAAAGTAAATTTATAATTCCGATTACTGGTACAGAGAGGATTCATGATAGTTTAATTGGCTTAAATCTCAATAGTTGTAGGCATATTGCGCATTATAAACATAATTGGGGGAGGTTTGTAAAAGATCCTAATGATTATGATTCTATTTTTAGACTTATGACAAAAGTATATAATGAAGGAACATTTGTACAAGAATCGAAGGATGTATTCTTGTCAACACTCAAGATTTATGGAGAAGTTGTTCAAGTCCGATGGGTAAATAATTCTAAAGGTATTTTTTTAGGTAATGGTTGGATAAAATAATGCAAAAATTTGAAGAAAAGATTTTGAGTGGCGAATTTGACGCTGCCAAAGTTGTCACGGAACGCATGAATAAAGATGAGCTAATGCAAGAAATATTATACTTAGCATGCAAAACGCGTAACGTTAGTATTTATGGGTTTGTAGTTAATGAATTATTGAATGCAGAAAAAGTTGAATGGCATTATATTGCTGCCGAAATGTTATTAGCGCCCTTATCGATTATTGATGGAGCTTATGCTTTGGGGGTGTATCATGCGCGCAAAGCTATACAATTAGAACCCGAAAACTTAGAACATAAGAAACTTTTATTGGCTTTTTACTCAACCCCTGAACCAGTTATAAGCAGAGAAGAGGCAATTAATTTATCTAAAGAAATTATTGTATTTGAACCTAACAATGAAAGTGCGTTGGAGATACTGCAAGATGATAATAGAAAATAAATTCCACCTATTAATACTCTTGAGAGGATGAGTCTTGCGGGTGACTATGTGCTAAAAGAAATCGTAGAACAAATATTAAAAGGAAATTTCGAGCAAGCAAATGAGCTAATATTGAATTACAATGAAGATAATTTATATAATTTAGTATTTTCTATTGCTTACGACTCATCTACGATTGCAGCTTATTCTTTTGTGGTGAATTTGTTGATAAAAAAACAAAGCAGTGAAAATCATGGTTTGGTAGCTGAACTCTTGGCGCTTCCATTATGCTTTTATCATGGGGCCTATAGTGTTGCTCTATATCATGCCAGAAAAGCAATCATATTAGATTCAACCAATAATATTGAAAATACAACGTTCTTAATTTTATTTCATGATATTCCTGAACAATTAGTATCACCACAAGAGGCATATCAAGTTGCTACAAAAATTTTACACGTTGATCCAACAGTGACAGTTGCGCAAAGGGTGATAAAAAAGTATGAGAATGGTCGCTTTGATACTGATATTAGTTTTTTGCCTGTATTTAAGATTAGTGCTCTATTAACAGATCGCCTTACTAAAGAAATGTATGTTTTGCTCAATTATGCCAAGTTTGAAGAGGTGAGGGAGCTTGTGAAAGATATCTCTCTTGATCAGCTGTTTACAATGATGACTATTATTAGTCAGCAAGAACAAACTCTTACTCTGTACGGCTATGTAGTGAACTTATTACTTCATCAAGAAATTGGCGTAACTCATCAATTGGCATCAAGGGTTTTAGTAGAATTGCTCAACACGATTGAAGGTGTTTATGTTTCTGCGTATTGGCATGCAAAGAGAGCAGTTGAGTTAGCGCCGCAAGAAATTGAGTATAAGTTATGGTTGCTTAAGTTTAAAACATTGCCAGGTGATTTACTCAGTAATGATGAAGCCGTTAAACTTGCACATAACATTATTGATATTGATCCTGATAATGTGGAAGCATTAACAATCCGAGGTTAAATTTTAGTTATGTATTTACGTTTAGCTAAAGCAACAGAAGATAATGAATCTGTAAGTTATTGGGTTGAAACTACCGCAAAAGATCCTGATGTTACAGAACACGTATTAAAAACAGTTAAAGGATTTTGCATTTTTAATAAAAATACGGAAGTGTTATCTTTTGATGTAATTAAAACTGATTCTTTTTATTTGTTAAGGCCAATGGAACGAGCGTATATATTGTATCGTTTAAAGCAATATAATAAAGCCTCACAAGGCTTTCCGACTCTATTTGATATTGCAACGGGATAAGCTGCTCTGCTACTTTAAATCTAGAAAATTAATATCAAGCGGCTTGTGATCTTGCCAATCTTGATAATCAAAATGCCACCATTCGTGTGGCAATCCCACAAAGCCATGTGCGTGCATAATATTTTCTAAATAACGGCGATTTACTTGGCAGCGGTAAGGGCAATCGGTAGACGATCGCCATGCGCGTTCCGTAAGATCATCAAAAAGTGTTGGCATTTCAACTTCGTGACCTGTTGCCAAATATACAAGCGTTAGATCAACTGCCGTGCCGCGTGTGTGCTTTCCACCCATGGCAGGATTGGCGACATATTTTTCTTGCGGTGTGCCTTGTACCACGTTCCACATTATTTTTTGCACCGACAACGGCCGGTAACCATCCCATATTTTTAAGCCGTAGCCATTTGCATTTAATTCTTTTTGTACGTCAGCAAGAGCAAGTGCCACATGCTGGAGCAAATAGCATTCAGCCGAAGGATAAAGCACTTTGCCAGTAAAATTATCCGGCGTTGCATATTTAATATCTACCACAATATTGGGAATAATTTGTTTAACTTGAACAAGTGTGTGCTCTTGTGCTGGTGTAAACCAAGAAAATAAGGTGGCAAGTGTTCCAAATAAACCTAATGCAAACATAGTATTCCTTTTATGGTTTGGTATTTATGCAGCGTAAGCGTTTTTGTAATTGCCAAAAATAGAGAGCGGTAGAAACGAGTGCAATCCAATAACTTGCAAGATGTGCATAAAAACTAAATTCATTGATATCTTTAAATATTTTTTGTGCGCCTTCAAGTAGTTTTAGCCCACTTAATATGATCTTTAAACCAGTTGCTTTTTTAAATACGTTCCACAAAAATTTTAACGGGTTATAGGTGACAGCTGTTTGTGCGACTGTTTGTTGTAACTCTTGCAACTCGTTCGTGAAATAGAGCCCTGCCAAAACTATAGGAATGGAAAAAAATAATAAAGAAACAAATAGTATGCGCAAAGAGATTGGCGTGTTTAAGCATATCCATCGATCAATAAAGCTGCGTAGGTTGCTTGGATAATGTGCTATAACGCACATAAGAAGACCAAACGCTAGTATCATGCCCAATGCCCACGGGAACCATTCTGGCGCTTCTTGATATACTTTGATGGTTAAACTCGGGTGCCCCGTGCGTTCTTCTAATTGTTCTTTTGCATAGGTGAACACGTAATTATACATCGTTGGCATTGCTTGGAATACCAATAAACCGGTGGCAAATTGTACTACCATAATTAATGCGTAGACAAGCTTGCGCACAGTGCCAATTTGGTTATCTTTTAATTTACCGGTGAGTTTGCCAGTTTGCCATATATACATTTTTAAACTTTCACCGCTCATCCCAAGTGCCCGAAATTTTTGAAAAAAATGACGGGTGTATCGAGGGGTTTTTGAGCGGTTTAAATTATTATGAGTTTTTAATTAAAAATTCAAACGCTATCTGACTCCATGATTCCATACTAGTAAAATATGGCTTGCACGCTTCAAGAGTCAAGAGTTGCCCACTTTTAAGTTCTGATTTCACGCTAATTTGATTATTGTCACCTTCAAGCAAAAACACAAATCCAATATGTACTTGCCCTACTGGGTTAGAATCGTCATTCAGTACGCCCACCGGTTTGATTTCAAGATCGCCGTTATATGAAACTTCTTCATGAAACTCGCGCTTTGCCCAATCAATAATAGAATCACTTTCCATATCTTCTTCACGTATATGGCCACCAATGCCAAGAGAGAATTTATTTTGCAAACGTTTTTCGGTTGCGTCACCCTGCCGTTGCATTAAGAAATACGTATCCTCATGCTTAAAAATCAGATAAGGAATAATTTGCTTGTAGCTTGGATCGGTTTCCATAATACTGCGTGGCAAGAATTCTTTTTTTTCTTGAATGGTTTTTAAATACGTTTCAAAATTAACTTCTTTAAGCCCAGACCATGGTGCGTGGTGTGCAAATAATTCTTTACGTTTTACTACCAAGATAAGTTCATCTTGTTTATTGGTTATTGGTGATTGTTGTAGTTGCGGTGATTGTTGTTGTGCCATGGGGTATGCACCTTTTTTTGTGTAATTTTTACATTTTAATATTATAGTCTATTGTGCTCTTTTTATAAGCGTCGCGCAACCAGTTTTTTAATAAACGATAGCGTCATCTTTTTTTGCTTACGCCGTATGCCTTATCCTTGTACTTTGGTCATTGCTTGGTCTATCCTAGAGTTGAGATATATGCGGTAAGGAGGACAGTATGATTATAAAATACTTTGTATATGTAAACATTATATGCTTTGTAGGTATGAATAATTTGTTGGCAATGAAAATAAGCATTGCAAGTAAATTGCAATGCCCAAATCAAGCAACGTATGAGTTAGTAGAAGCACTCAAAAAAGATGAAGTGGATAAGGTGCGGGAAGCGCTTAAAGTAGTTAATGCTCAAACATGCGTGATCGGTACTGAGCTGTATGATCAAATCGAACCTAAAGTACGTACTTTTAGACTTTCACTATTGCAAGTGGCGACTTTGTTTATGGCAGAAAAATCCATTAAAGAATTGCTGACTCATGATATTGATGTGAACTTTGAAGATGCAACAGTACAAGGTTGCCAAGGCCATGGCCCTGCGCTTTTGGTGCTTTGCAGAACATTGCAGCCAGAAGATCAACACAAGGGGCATGGGATATTGCAATTGTTACTTGATAGTAAAGCAAATCCCAACATACGTGATATCGTGGGCACACCTCTGACCTATCGCGTATCTGCGGGTGATTGTGAAAGCGTTAGGCTGTTACTTGGCGCACAAGCTCAACCAAATGTGGTAATGCTGTGCAGACGATTTGATACGCAGCGTATTGAAAAGCACATTTTATTGAGAGCTGTTGTGCATGATATTGAAGCACGCAGAGGAAAAGATGATGCAGCAATTGCTGCGCGTGTTGTAATTTTACGCGCATTACTTGGCGCTGGTGCCGATCCAACTCTTTGTTCTCTAGAAATGCCAAATCAAGGAGTGTTTCAAGAGGAATCAGCATTAAAAGTGGTAAAAGACCAAAAACTGAGAACGCTGTTGTTGCAATCTAAAACAAAAAATGAATAGCAAGAGAATTGTGATGGAACATAAAGAAGCAATAGATTTATTAGAAAAGCACATGCATGTTTTGCAGAACGCGCCAGATGATTATACTCCTCTTCTTAATTACATTGGCAATGCATCACTAGTATTGCTTGGTGAAGCCACCCACGGCACGCATGAATTTTATGAAGCACGCGCGCAAATTACTAAGCGTTTAATCCAAGAAAAAGGATTCACGCAAATTGCGATCGAAGGCGATTGGCCCGATGCATACCGTGTGAACCAATATATTCACCAACGTACGGCCACTAGCGCTGTGCATGCACTTTCTGATTTTAAACGATTTCCTGCATGGATGTGGCGCAATGCTGAGATGGTGCACTTTATTGAATGGCTGCGCATACATAACACCAATGTGCGTGAGAATCACAAAGTTGGTTTTTACGGCTTAGATCTTTACAGTTTGCATCGATCTATGGAATTAGTTGTTACCGAGCTTGAAAAGTTCGATCAAGTAAGCGCGCAAAAAGCACGTGAGCGCTATGCATGCTTTGATGCGTTCCCTGATCCGCAATATTATGGCCACCATGCAACGCTCTATCCTAATGATTCTTGTAGGCAAGCAGTGCTTGATCAACTTGTTGCATTACAAAAAAAAGAATTAGATTTTTATAGAGAATGTGCCATGCCCGCGCGAGAGTGCCAATTGTATATTGAGCAGAATGCGTTGGTGGTTGCCAATGCGGAGCATTATTACCGATCTCTTTTTGAAGGTCATCGTGCAGCGTCATGGAATATACGTGATGCACATATGGCACAAACGGTTGATGCATTACTGAAATTTGGTGTTCGTGGCAACGAATCTCCCAAAATTGTTATTTGGGCGCATAACAGCCATCTTGGCAATGCCAGTGCCACCCAAATGGCAAGTTTTGGTGAAATTAATGTGGGGCAATTACTCAAAGAACGATATGGTGCAAAAGTAGTTTCTGTTGGATTTAGCACGTATCATGGCACCGTGAGTGCTGCATCAAATTGGGGGAGTGCCGTTGAGCGCAAAATTGTACGCCCCGCGCTGCAAGGAAGTTATGAAGCGCTGTTCCATGAACTACCATTTGAAAAGGTTGTGCTTTTTACACATGATGATGAGCGTATTAAGCAGTTACTTGCGCCAGAGCGTTTGCAGCGAGCGATAGGTGTTATTTATCTGCCAGAGCGTGAGCGAGCCAGCCATTATTTTTATGCAAGTTTGCCCGCGCAGTTTGATGTAATGATTCATTTTGATACTACGCATGCGCTGGAGCCGCTTGATAAAAGTGCTGAATGGGAACAAGGTGAGTTGCCTGAAACGTATCCATTTGGAACGTAACTATTTTTCTTGTGTTACCAATTTTGCAGGCTTATCTCTACGTAATCCTTTATATGTTGGATGGCGTAACTTATTATATTTGGTCCATTCAGTAAAACCAACTTCACACACTAACTGTGGTTTTACCCAATGCACGCCTTTAAGTGAATCGTCAAAGTTTACAAATGGATTTTTGTTTGTGGCTAATTTATTAAATTTATTTGTAAGATAGAGAAGTTCTTCTGTATCAAAGCCGGTGCCAATTTTACCAGCATAGTGTAATTTGCCGCGTTTATAATAGCCCACTAAAATTGCACCAAATCCAACGCGAGATCGTTGCGGGTCCGTGTAGCCGCCAATCACTAATTCTTGTTCTTGCACACATTTGAATTTAAGCCAATCGGTAGAACGTTTGCTTTGATAGGTACTATTTTTATATTTTACTACCAATCCCTCCCATCCTTTTTTGCAGATAGTTCTAAAATAAGAGGCGCTTGCTTTGAGTTTGTGTTGTGTGTAACGTAATGGTTTTTCAAAAGTCATTACCTTACGCAATATTTGCTTACGCGTGATCAGTGGTAATTGAGTAAGGTCGTAGCCATCAAGATACATGATATCAAAGATATAATAATACACGGGAACGCGTGTTTTGGTGGCGGCTTCTTTGGTGCGGGCGTGCATGCGCTGTTGCAAACGCGAGAAGTCAGAAAGGCCGTTTTTAAAAGCTACAATTTCTCCATCAAGAATCACGTTTGCTGGTATTTGTGCGATGGCATCTTGCACATCAGGGTAACTAATATTCATTGATAGGTGATTGCGTGATTCAAGAGCAACTTTTTTGCCTTTTTTTATGGCAACGCAACGCTCGCCATCAAGTTTGTGTTCGTAAAGCCAATCTGAGTCATAGAAGTAATTGTGGGTTAATGTTGCAAGCATTAAATTAAACGTGGAGGGTTGTGCTTTTTTTTTGAGTAATTTTTTTTGTTCTGGTGGTAAGTTTTCTAAAATGGGATTCATGTATGCTCCTGTTTTATACTGTGAGATTACAGAAATGTGTGAAGAGTTTACAAGTGTTTTATAGAAATATTGGATTCTATTTTAATGCATTATAGAAGTTTGCTTACTTATTAAAATTATTATATAGTTCCAGGGATTTTCTTTAATGTATGAATGCTTACGCTTCGCGCCTGTGCGGCGGGCATGAGACCTTTTGCTTCTCCAAAAGATCTCAACTAAAAGGAGCCAAGCTAAAGCTTGACCGGTCGGTAACGCCTAACCTTCCACGTATACAGCCTGCTAACGCAGCCTGTAACGAGAAAATAGGCTACCTAAAGTACTTTTACGGTAGGATTTTTAACTGACTATTTTACAATAAGTTTTCCGCCTCAAACGGCCGGCTGGGCCGACTTCATAAACTACCCTCCTTTAAATTTACGATTATATACCATTGTATAAGCAATGGTTTTTGTGACATTGATAGTTAAAAAATCCTGAAAAAGGGATACGTAAAGGATTCCCTCTTTTAGCTTCACTTTTTTACAGCGCACCATTGTAGCGCATTGGCACGATGAAACTTGTGGGTTTTTTGAAAATTTTAATAAAGAAGTCTGATGGAGCTGCAGCACTACTGCGCCTGAATAGGCGTGCAGTCAGGGCAAAGCGCATGGGCGTGACGAAACTCTTTATGCTTTTAGGAAATTAATAAAGTAGTTCTTATGCGCGCTGCGTGCATACTTCGTCGTGAAACGACGTGAAGTATAGCGCTCAGCGATCGAGCGGAATGGTCCAGCGGAACGCTGGTGCTTTTTTGCGTCCTTTTTTTGCACAAAAAAAGGCATGCGCTGCCGCGCGTAGCGGTACCAGGGATAATGATTGTAAAATGGTAAAGCGAACTTCTACATTACTACTGGAAAGTAAAGAACAATCTCTAGTGGCAAAACAAGACTCAGCATTGTAAATTAAATGGTCTGCTAGAAGTTATATAAAATCTGGAATTATTTTTTACATTCTTTTTATTTAGGTTATAGTTATATGAATTTAAATGTTCTTAACGAAAGTATTTGCCATGAAAAAATTAATTTTATTGGTTTGGTTGAGTGCATTTTCAGTAAACCTGATAAAGACGCAAGATCAAGAACAAGCATGTGATCCTTGCGAAAGAGCTTATTATTATATGTTGCGTACCGTGCAAGCAAAACCAGAACAATTTCAAGAATTATATGATAAAAGTTTAGAATATAAAGCGGAATGTAAAAAGCAACAAGAACAACAGATTAAACAGTTTGTAAAAACTAAAGATTACCAAAATTATGTTTTATCCTTTGGTTTAGGACTTGCTGTTGGTGGTGTTCTTGTTAAAGCTTTATTATCAAGCTAAAAAGATTGTTTTTTGTTATTGCGCGCAATAAACAACCAATCTTGTTCGATCGAATCGATTATGGATAAAGTCTTAAACGTATTCCAACTCGTGCGAATAATCGGCGTTGGTTTATGCCGATGCTTCCACACATACAACCGCGTTTTAGGATCACCAGGGCTTCCACTACCAAAATTGCCATAACGCTTTTTAAGACGTTCATATTCTAAATCTGAAGCAGATTTTGCCAGTATTGATGCAGCACCCACGATGGTGTGATTTTCATCCGCGCGATGCTCAGGAATAAAATGAACTTTGCGTAAATTTCTACGTTTTAGAGAGACTTTAAGTGCATCAAGTTGCGCTCGTGTTTCTTTGCTTAATAAATGGTTAAATCGCTCAAAAAATAGCTTTTCAGAGACTTCCCAGTTATCAATAATAACACTACCAAGTTCGGTGCTTGTTTGCTTTTGCAGGTCTTCCACTATTTTGCATACCACAAGCATTTCCCATGCGTTGAGATTGAGAGCTTTATTGTCGATCATATGGGGTTTTAGCTTGCGCACTGAGAAGGCGATTGCCGTTTCTTTAATGAGCTTTGCAAGTTCGTCTCGCTTTTTGCGGGCAATGAGCTTGCTGTCTTTTACACCCTTCTCGTGCCAAAGAGCAACGGTTGCAGGGTCTGCTACCACGCCTGCGATCATGATTGATCCAATAACGGGGCATTTAGTGGCATCATCGATGCCAGTGATTAAAGTTGAAGGGTTAAGAATGACTTGTTTCATAATGAGCTCTAGATCATAGTATCCGAATATGCTTAAGCCGTCAATTACTATTTTGTAATAATTCTTGCACAATGAAAATAGCTTTTTGTATACTGTTACTAGGTACTATATTCAAAAAGGAGTATTCTTATGAAAAAATTAATGCATGCGACTAAAAACAGCTTGCCAGAAAACCAACGTGTTGAGCTTTGTGCCATTCTTAATAAAACACTTGCTTCTACCACTGATCTTTACGTTCAATGTAAACAAGCACATTGGAATATTAAAGGCATGAGCTTTATAGGGCTTCATTTGCTGCTTGATAAAATAGCAGAAGAAGTTGAAGAACAGGTAGATGTTGTGGCAGAGCGTGTGACCAGCCTTGGCGGCACGGCACTTGGCACCATACAAGAAACAGTCAAGAATACTCAGTTGCGTGAATATCCGGTGGATATTTTTGATGAAAAAGATCATATTGCGCATTTAACGCATAATATTGCGATCTTGAGTGAGCTTGCGCGCACTGATATAGAGAAGTCAGAAGAATATGGTGATATGGCAACTAATGATCTGTATATTGATTTAGTGCGTATGCTTGAAAAGAATTTATGGTTCTTAGAAGCGCACGTGCAAAAGTAGCAGCTTTTAAAAAATAAATCCCGTGAAAGATAGTATAATTTAACATTCACGGGACTTTTTTTTACTAGTTACTTAGGTAGTCTTGATGCCCACCATAATAAAATGATAACAACAAGCGTAGTAATTACTATTCCAGTTATGAACAGCTGAGAGGTAATCTCAGTTCCAAAAAAAATATTCGTTGGTAACGCACCAGAAGCTAAAGCTAACAAACTCCCTAAAATATAAAACGTTGCCGCGCCTGCCAAGAAAATAAGACAATCACGTAATCTAAACATACGGTCCTTTTTTGGTTTGAACGATTATTCTGTGGTTATATTAAAAACTTTTTATACCTTCATCTTTCTAGTTTGAGTATATTACTAAGGTGATGATTTTCTAAAACATCATTTGTTTTGTGCATTTAAGGTCGCAGCGAGATGTGCTTTCAATAGAAAAGATAAAACTTGTTCGTGCCCAGGCAAACAAAAACCAACTGATCCATCTTCTTGAGGATATGCTAAATAACCCTTTTTTGCATAGTCTGCAATTAATTTTGGTGTACTGCATGTGGAAAATATAGCTGGTGGTTTTTCTCCTTTTGGTTGCGGGTTTTCTGTTTCATATTTAGCGCGTGCTTGTTTGAGAGTACTAATCAAATCTTCTCTTGATATTCCTTCTTGTCCACAATCAATAGTACCATGGCCGTACTCAACCACCTCTACTTTGGGAACTTCTTGATTGCCACTTTCTTTACGTAACGTTTGCTCAAGACGCATTGCCATCATGCGTGCTTCAAAAGCTTGCTCTCGTTGTTCCTTTTCTTTTGCTGTTAATTCATTAGGTTTTTTCATTGCAAAGCTTGCGCTTTGTACTAAACATGCTGCTATTAAAAAAAAAAGTGCTTCATGCATACTCCTTAATTACATTGAATCGCTATCGCTCGCGCATGGGCCTACTTCTACATGTCCCGTAGAGTTGTATCGGTTAGCTCTGGAAGCGGGTGCTGTTGCTTGCTCCATTCTAAATTGTAAAGCAAACTGTCTTTGTGTTGCATCCAGTGCTTCATAATCTTGAGCGGCAGCTTGTTCAGTTAATGTAAGTGCATGAGCGCCAGGTGCTCCACGCAATACTTGTACTTCTGTTTCCAAAGTAGCTATACGATCCTTAAGTGACCCAATAATTCGAACTTCTCTTTCCAAAACTACCACACGTTGCATTAATTTTCTTACATCATTGTCCATGGTATAGCAATTGCTTATCATTAAAGACGCTGCAAAGAATGTATATTTTTTCATGATGGCCCTTTAGTAATGAGTGTTTTTGTTGTTAGGAATACTATACCAAAGAGTGCGTAAGGATGGCAAGTTAGTATTGCAGGGCAGCGCGCGTTGTTTGGGCATTAGTCAAGCCGCGCGGTCTGCTCATGATATTTTGTTGCATGGAATGTGCTTATTTGTGCATCTTTATAAAGTCGCTGCTCCATAAATTCAACAAGTTGATCATGATAGCGTGGGTCTCTCATGCCATTTGCAATAACTGCTTTCATCCACCCCAAAGGGTTACCAGTATCGTGCCGTTCACCTTGCACAATATACGCAATCACGCGCTCACCACTATTTTTAAGCATGTGAGCAATGGCATCGGTTAATTGGAGTTCGTTTTTGGTAAGCATATTATGTGCTTGCAGATATTTAAGAGATTCATACACTTTTGGAGAAAGCACGTAACGGCCTACAATGGCTAGATTTGAAGGGGCTTTTTCTCGTGCCGGTTTTTCAACTAAATCATTTATTTCAAAGGTAAGTGGATCAATTTGTTTACTAAAACTTATTACACCATAATTTTGCACCATGTGCATAGGTACTTCTTGTACGGCAATTACAGAGGCCTGTTCACGCTCTGCAATGCGCATAAGCTGACCTATAGCAGGATCATCTGCAAGATAAATATCATCAGGCAATATTACGCCAAAGTAATTGTTTCCTATTTCTGGTTCAGAAAGTAACACTGCGTGGCCAAGGCCTTTTGGTGCATCTTGCTCAACATAAGTAAATGAAAGATTGGCGAGCGCTTGCTCATGCGCTTCTACCATGTGATATTTGCCTAAAGGTTTTAAAAATTCAGATTTAAAAGGATCAAAATAATTTTTGAGTGCTTGTTTAAAATCGCTGCTTATCACCACAAGATCAGTAAGGCCTGAACCCTGGGCTTCTTCGGCAATAAAATGCATGGCGGGTTTTTCAGTAAGCGGGATCATTTCTTTGGGTATTGCTTTAGTGAGTGGTAAAAAGCGAGAACCTATTCCTGCTGCGGGAATGACTACTTTTTTTATGAATTTTGCTTCAATGCGTGGTGCTATAAACATTGCCACCCCAAGTACTATTACTCCATACTTTTTCATTTCATTCTCCTCCATTGTTGATGTTATTATCTTAATCTTTGTTCTAAATTTCTCAAATTAATCTGTAATTGTTGTAGGGAATTCACCAGCGTATTTTGAGGCTTAACTCCACTGAGAGGTGGGGTTTGAATACGAGGTTTGCTTTCTTTTTCTATAGTTTTTTGCCACGCCTCAAATTCTGTTTTAGTAAGCGTTGGTGTTGGAGTGGTAGTTTCGCTTGGATGTATAATGCTTATTATTTTGCGTTCATCTGGGGTGAGTGAAGTAAGCCAGGCGGCAATACCTTGCGGATTGGTTTCTTGTAGCGTTTTATATTTTTGCAACACTGGTACCGCTTTTTCTTGTAGGAATGTTTGTATCTTCTTGCGCCCTGCAAGTTGTTCAGTACGCTTTACTGGAGGTTTGCTTGCGGTACTAAACAGTTTTTCAATCGTGTTTATTAATTGACCAGCTTTAGGGTCGTTGGAAGAAAAAAAAGTAAGATTAGGAATGTTACCAGAGGATATGGTGTCAGTTGCTGGCCAGAGAGCCTGATGTGGTATATTTTGGCTTTTAAACGTATGGATAAAGAGCACAACGTTAACTTTTTTTGTAGAATCAGAGGTGAATAGTTTTGTATCGTTGTTTATAATAACTACGTTATCAAGTGTAATTTCAAATCCCTTGAGATTTTTAATAAGTCCTTCATACTTTGGATTTTTATCAACTAAGCACGTGAGCCTTTTAATAAAAAATCGCTTAGTGAATTCTTGTTTTTGTATAGGCATGAATTTTTGCACAACTTCAGACAATGGTATCTTGGGTGCAGATATTTCTTCAAAGTAATGATCAGCATTACCACCAATCATGGAAAGCACTGCAGGCATTCTATCTTTCATTATTTTTACTGGAACAGGAATATGCTCAGTGTAAAGTAGTAATGCATTTTGGCCTTGAATGGTAAATGGTGTATTACTCGCAAGATGCGTTATCGCTGATTGCTCAGTAATTGTTGCAGTGAGTGGGCCAAGTTTTGAGCCAAATACTTTTGTTTTTGGCATATCTACTACTCTAAACCATTCAGTATTTGGAAATCGAACCAACGGAATATTCTGCATTTTATCGAGAGTCCAAGGCGACTTGAACTTGTGGATATTGTTTAAGATATCTGCTAATGATGGTGTTGATTTGCCCGCTTGAAAGGCTTCCAACTCTGTAAAGTATTTAGTAAAATCTTGATTGAATTGAATTCTTAACTCAAGTGCAATTGCGGTTGGCGTGGCCGGTGACACGCCAATTTCTGGAATCTTGACGGTAGTTGGAGCATCAACACTTGCTCCCGAAACAAGAGTATAATTATAGTTGAGGGGCATGTTCTCATATTGGTAGGGTGCTTCTAAGTTTTTACCACTACCAAAGCACGTATTATAAAAGAATAACCCAGTTTTTACGAAGCTATTAAAAAAATTGAGCACTTCCTTAAAGTTATCTACAGATAATCCAGCAATTGATGCACCAGTATCACCAGTAGCTATTTTTTGTTTCAACTTATTAACTTGATCTTGTAGTGCTTTTACAAGTTCTTGATAAGCGCTTACTGCCTTCTGAGAGCTTAGAATTGTAGCAAATATACTCTCCTTAGATTTAGCATAATATTTTTCTTGCGTGCTGCCAATTTTTGCTTCCCTCCATTTCTTTTCGATCGTTTCTTGTTCTTTTTGATATGTTGCTAATTGGTTTTGAGTTTCTTTTAATTTTTTTTTTGCTTGCGCAAGCTCTTGCTCATTTTGTGCAATTTTTTCTTGATAATATAATGTTCTATCCGGCCAGCCATGGCCAGTGGCATACACATTCCACATCCCCAAATAATTTTCATGTGATTCAGGAGCTTTTATCTTGGAACTTGGTGCAATCAAGCCAAGATCTTGTCGCGTGACAAAGAGCTGCCTGAGGTCAATTTTTTCGCTTATGTTAGCTTGCTGGGCGCTGACTGATTCTTTTGGAGGGGTGAGAGGATCAGTTATTGTTGGCATATGATCTATTTTAAGGCCTAGGATAAGCTCACGATTAGATATGTTTTGGAATGAAGGCAGGTTATTGGTGTTTACCTGTTTGGTCACTTGTTGTTCATATGAGTTTGGCACTAAAAGATAGGCAAAATTTGGGATGTGGCGTATTGTCCAATCTAAAGGATTGAAGCGAGTTGTATATGCTATAAAATCAAAATTGATTTCCTTTCTAATGGGGTGATCTTGTTGTAATTCTTTTTCATGAATAGCTATTGTTTTAAAGAAATCATTAAAATCGGTTGATGGTGGTTGGTTGCCAAACGTTTTGAGTGCTTGCTCGAAATACCCATAATGGGCTGCATACAGTTGGTTCAGTTTGTTACGGAAGGTTAGAATATCTTTTCTGTAATCATACTGTGGCCCGATAATAGTGGTAGCATATTTTTTTAATAAATCAGTTAATAAGTTGCCTCCTAATGGGCCGTTGTCTTTTAGTTGCTGATAGCGGTGACGCCTGGTTACAAAGTTATGCCAAAGTGATTCGGAAACGAGTAGAGGAGCTGCTTGTTGCTCAACCCCAGCAACAAGTTCAGACATAAGAGCAAAGCTTCCTGTTTGGGAGGTTTCTTGGCCGTGAGGATCAAAGAGGATAAACAATCTGCGAGGTCCAAAAGTTCCTTCCATGGACCAACTGACTGATGCCCATGCAAGCTGTGATAGAGTGTAAAAAGCAATAACATATAACTTCATTTCCATACTAGCTCCCTTTAATTCTGATTTTAGAGTACCAAAAACAGCACATAACGAGCAACGGTTAAAATAAGTGTACGTTGCATGCATTGTATGCATGGTATGCAAAAAGCTATTCTTTTTTATATCTTGTGGTTAAAAAAAATTGCTCCACCTTTTAACCGATATATAAACAGTTGATAAAAAAGAGTTAAGGGGTCTTGTTCGTCGGGATTTTCAGCAAGCACCGATGCAAGAGGCTTTATTACTTTGAGCATGATGTTTAAATTCCGAATGTATAAGTGGGGATCAACGAGTGCTTGCATGTGCGCTGACCGCTCTAAGGCCTGTGCCATTTGGAGTGGTGTTTGCCCTTGCTCTGTTGCGGTGCAGAGTAATCGAGTAATATTTTGCAAATGTTTTTTTGCATAGTGCCATGCAAGAATTTGTGCAATTTTTTGCTGTTCATCTGGGCCAAATGATGTAACAAACGTACGCGCAGTTGCAAAGTTCATAAGAGGAGCCAGATCTTCACTTACATCTACAGGTATATTATATACAAGTGGTCCATTCCAAAGGAGCGTCAGAAGATCTTGGCGTAATAATGTGCTCGCCGTAAGATGTGTTTCTAAGAATTTTTGAATGCATAATGTTCTGAGTGTTGGCACGTTGCTTTGGTTTAATGCCTCTAGAATAGAATCAAGAATTGCGATAGGGTCTTCATGTACCGTAGCTTCTGCAGGAGGTTGATCGTTATTATTGTTATTAGCCGCTGCAGGTAATTGATTGTTATTGTTATTGACATCAAAAGGTACTTGATTGTTGTTATTATTAATATTTTCAATAAGCTGGGGCAAGGGCGGCGCCAGGGGCTCGGGTGGCGCAGGAATTGGAATAATGGGGTCTATGCAATATAAAAGCAATGCAAGCAAAGAATAGAGTTTATTATTATCTATGGCAGTATGCAGCGCGGTGTGTTTATTAACATCAGGGCCCACCCATGCGCGATGTTCAAGTAAATGACCAATACAAAATGGATGTTCTTGTGTTATACCAAATACTATGGGAGGATAACGTTCTTTATTATAAGTATCAATATCAATTCCCGCTTGGTAAAGTAACAGCAAAAGTAACTGGTCAAATCCTCCTTCAGCGGCAACATGTAGTGTTGAATTTTTTGTTCTTGGGTGCATGGCTTGGGGATTTATTCCTTGCAAGAGCAGACGTTGGACTTTAAGCATATTATTTTGCCGTACTGCCGAAAGCATGGCAAAAACTTCTGCTCGTTTTTGCGCTTCTGTTTTTAGGGGCGGTGGCGCTTCATAGTGCACATATTGCCGAGGGCGGGTGGATACCCGGAAAAATTCTTTTTGATGACGAGAAAGTGCTGTTTCTTTTTCTGCTGCAGGCTCAGGTTCTTGTTGTACTTCTTTTTTGGTTTTGCCTTGTGCAAAATTGGCAAAGTGCTGTGTAAGTGGCGAAGGGTTTTCTTGCTCTGGCGATGGTGTTCGCGAAGGAGCGCCTTTGCGCACTTTCCCTTCTTTAAATTTTTTAAAATGAGTAAAAAAATCTTCGTCAGGCGGCTTGGGAGGCTCCATTGCACGCATTATGTGAAAACTGGTAAATAAGAGAGTAAGAATAGAGGAGCGTACACGGTGTGCCATGATATTCCTTTCTTTGTATAGCATACTGTTTCTTTAAATATATGCACAAGAGTTACCCCCTAAAGCTCTTTGTGGTACACTAAAACAACGATACTATAGATATTTGGCCCGCTTTTATATTTTCTAGCCTACGTCGGCCGACAGGCGATAATTTTCGCTCACCTTTCCCTCGATACAAATCGCTACGCGATTCACTTGGGATGAGCGGTGTATCGACTTTATTCGATGTAGCCTTGGTGAGGATGGAAAAACGAGCGGTCCCTTAGGAAACATTATGAGTTACGACGTAAGCAGTATAGAAAAAAAATGGCAGCAACGGTGGCAAGAAGATCCTTATTGGTATGCAAAACCAGCAGGATCAGGTAAAAAATACTATTGCTTGGATATGTTTCCGTATCCTTCGGGTTCGGGGCTGCACGTAGGCCATTGGCGCGGGTATGTACTTTCTGATGTGTATGCTCGTATTAAAATGCTCGAGGGTTACAACGTGCTCCATCCTATGGGGTGGGATGCTTTTGGTTTGCCTGCAGAAAATGATGCTATAAAAAAAGGCATACACCCTAAAGAGGGTACCTATAAAAATATAAGCAATTTTAAAAAACAGCTAACGCAAATTGCTGCTATTTATGATTGGTCAAAAGAATTAAGCACTACTGATCCAGAGTATTATAAATGGACGCAGTGGATTTTTTTGAAAATGTATGAGGCGGGTCTTGCCTACCAAGACAATATGCCTATTAATTGGTGCACGTCATGTTTGACTGGTCTTGCCAATGAAGAAGTGGTTGATGGCCATTGTGAACGGTGCGGTTCACACGTGATACAAAAAGAGGTGCGTCAATGGGTGTTACGCATTACTGAATATGCAGAAAAATTACTTACTGGTCTTGATACGTTATCGTGGCCTGAAAAAGTAAAAACAATGCAGCGCAACTGGATTGGCAAATCTGAAGGTGTTGAAATTCATTTTACTGCAGAAGATGTTCATGGTAACACGTACTTGGTGCCGGTATATACTACGTGCCCAGAAACTATTTTTGGAGTTACCTTTTTGACCATGGCACCTGATCACGAGCTTGTTGAAAAGTTAGTTGATCCTGCACATCAAGCAGCAGTAAATTCATATCAAGAAATTGTTTCTGGCATGTCACCATTTTCGCGTGAAACAGGCAAAGATAAAACGGGTGCGTTTATTGGTGCGTATGCAATCAATCCGTTAACGCACGAAAAATTACCTATTTTTATTTCAAGCTATGTTTTAAAAGAATATGGCACTGGTGTGGTGATGGGTGTTCCTGCGCATGACGAACGTGATTTTGATTTTGCACGAGAATATGATTTGCCAATTACACAAGTGATTTCATCACCATTGGTGCAGTATGATGATGCAGGTGATTTGGCAGCATGTTATCCTGGTGATGGTGTGCTTATTAATTCTGGATGGTACTCAGATTTACCTGCAAAAACAGAAGGCCGTGCAAAAATTAGCGCAGATTTAATTGCGCGTAATAGTGCATTTAAAAGAACGCACTACAAATTACGAGATTGGATTTTTTCCCGTCAACGCTATTGGGGAGAGCCTATACCGCTTCTACATTGTATGCGCTGTGGCGTGGTGCCGGTTCCTGAATCTGAATTACCGGTCAGGCTTCCAGAGGTTAAAGAATATCACCCTACAGGCACTGGTGAATCGCCACTTGCAGCAATTGAACATTGGGTAAACACCAAATGTCCTTCATGCGGTGGGCCTGCCAAACGAGAAACAAATACTATGCCACAATGGGCAGGTTCGTGTTGGTATTATTTGCGTTATCCAAATCCAACATTAACTGATAAACCATTTGACACACAAGATATGAACTATTGGTTACCGGTCGATTTATATGTGGGTGGTGTGGAGCATGCTATTTTACATTTACTTTATGCGCGTTTTTATACTAAAGTATTGTATGATTTAGGCTATTTGCCATTTAATGAACCGTTTAAACAATTGTTTAATCAAGGAATGGTTAATAAATTTTCTGAAATTTCTGGTGCTGTTGAAAAAATGTCTAAATCAAAAGGTAACGTAGTTAATCCTGATGACATGGTGGCACAGTATGGTTCTGATGCATTACGCACGTATATCTTATTTATGGGGCCGCCTGAGCTTGATTGTGAATGGCAAGATACTGGTCTTGAAGGCGTTAAAAGATTTTTGCAGAAAGTTTGGAATTATTCGGTTGATAAAAGTACGTTACTTTTATCCAATGAAATGGAAGATTTACAAGTTACTAAACGCGTGCATCGATTTTTAAAAGAATATCAAGAACGCATTGCGCATTTTAAGCCAAACACGGCAGTTCCTGCTGCAATGGAATTATTTAACGATTTAACTAAACAAAAAGCACGCTTATCGCGCGATAGAATGGAAAAAATACTTGTCTCGCTTTCAGTGATGGTGCCACATATGGCAAGTGAATTGTTAGAAGTTGTTTTGCAAAAACGCTTACAAGATTGTGTATGGCCAACGTATGATCAAAAATTAGCGCAGCAAGATGAAGTAACCATGGCAGTGCAAGTTGATGGCAAAACGCGTGCAACGATTGTGGTAAGCCAAAATGTTACTAAAGATAGTGCTGTTGACCAAGCGCGTGATGCTGCAAGCAAATGGCTTGAGGGCCAGGTGGTTGATAAAGTGATTTTTGTGCCGGGCCGCATGATTAATTTTGTGATCAAGTGATCATGAAAAAGGGTGCAAATAAAGGTTTTTTAGCGCATCATAAATTATTACGTTGTGTGCCAAGTGTGTATTGTTGCAAATGCATGCTTGGTATGCACTGTGTGTGAACGCATATATTGTTGGTAATGTAGGAATGGGCATATTTGTAATAATCGCATGCTAATGAATATTTGTATGCATTTATTCAAGGTAAACAATCGCTGACTTTGTTTACATAGTTTGTATGGTAAACAATGTGGGCAATGTAATACATGTAACAGAGCGCATTGCAGGTATTTTTCCGCATTACTTATATTTGTATCTGAAAAGGTTTCTATGGAATAAATATATTATAAAAGAGGATCGTGTTTTGAGCAGAGTTCCTAAAAATTAATTTTTACAACAAGGTTTTTTCATGAACAAATATATTATACATATTCACATTTTTTTATTAACTGTTTTTTGCTCAGCTTCTCCTGCTGTTGACCCAATAAAAGCATTGTTTGCCAATAGGCCCTGGGATTTTGTGGAGCAGATTTTTGTCATTGAGCCACATGCTCAACTCAACGCTTTTAGCAGTAGCATGAAGCGCTGGATTCCTGCGCTTGCGGCTGGAACTGCAGCGGGCTATGGTACCTATAAATTAGCTGAACATGCGATTTTAGAACAGCAAGAAACATTTAAATGGAAAGAATTTACTCAAAAAGTTGGTTCGCCAATAGTTGGGGTTATTGGTTTATCTGCTGTGTATAGAGTTGCGCGTGCCTATACTGAGCGTAGTATTGATTTACAAGTATTAACGCAATTTATTGTAGAATGGGAAGAAAATAAACAATATACTCCTATTGAATTGCATGAATCATGTGACGCATTATATCAATTATTTATGCAAGAAGGCGCAACTGCTCGTTATAATGAAGTTGCTCATAAAATAGCACCAATATTAAAGCGAACTATTTATCAGCATTTTCCTAACAAATACCGCGAGCAACTACAAAGTTTGGAACGCGCTTATTTTTCCGACAGTATAATGTTTACGGTATTTCATTTTGAAGTTGATGTGGCGCGAGTTTTAGAAGTAACCGCTCGTATTGTGCGGGCATTTTTTGTTGATCCTGATCATCGAAAGAACAGATAATATTAATGTTAATTAAGGGCAGGTGATTTTGGGTTGACTGCTTTTTTAAAAAGGAGAGTATATGGAAAGAAAGGTAGGAAAGCACATAATCACCACCACCAATGAAGATGTAATTTGGTTTCCAAAATCAAAGATAACCAAGGGTGACGTGCTTAATTATTATGAAAAAATTGCACCAATTATGGTGCCACACATGTATGGTCATCCGGTAACAATGCTTCGGTATGTCGATGGCATACAAGGTGAAGGGTTTTATCACAAAGATGCGCCAACGTATTTTCCAAAATGGATCAAGCGATGTAATGTTGCAAAAAAAGAAGATGGCACAACAAGTTATGTGTTGTGTAATGAACCCGCAACGTTAGTTTATTTGGCACAACAAGCATGCCTTGTGCCACATCTCTGGCTGAGTAAATGTGATAAGCTTAATTCTCCTGATCTTTTAATTTTTGATTTAGATCCGGCAAAACAACCATTTTCATTTATTTGTGATGTTGCGTTACGATTAAAAGAAATCTTAGAAGCGAATAATTTGGTGCCATTTATAAAACTTACTGGCTCCCGCGGTTTACATGTTACCGTACCCATAAAACGTTTGTATACGTTTGATTTTGTTCGTGATTTTGCAAAGGAAGTTGGCCAAATTTTGGTTGAAGATGATCCTAAAAATCTTACCATGGAAATCAGAAAAGAAAAAAGAAAAGGGCGGTTATTTATTGATATTAATCGTAATGGATTTACCGCAACAGCTGTGGCGCCATATGCCATTCGTGCATATGAAAAGGCGCCGGTTGCAGCACCATTACTTTGGGATGAAGTGAAGAAAAAAGGTTTGACCGCTCAAAAATATAACATCTCAAATATATTCAAGCGGTTGTCGCGTATCGGCGATCCATGGCATGATATACAAAAGCATGCTACAAAGTTGCCGTAGAATATCTGTTGTTATTATATAAATATGGTATACTTTAAAATATATGATTTAGCTGTCCAGGAGGCCCTTATGAAACTACCATTACCAGATTTAGTTCCTCAATATATCGTTGACAAGTCAGGCAAAAAAACTAGTGTTGTTATTGATATAGCAAGATTTGAGCATTTTTTAGATGAAGTTGAAGATATGTATCTTGCTCTTCTTGCCAAAAAAACTCTTGAAGAAGATGACGAGTATGTTTCACATGAGGATGTGCGGCGCATGAGCGGAGATAAAGAGTAATTTCATGCAGCATGCTAAAATGAAAAAAGTTATTTGGCGAGCAAAGGCTTCAAAGCAATTTTTGAAATTACCTCGTTATGATCGTGATGCAGTTATTGGAAAGATAGATCTCCTTGCTTCAGGCGCACTTAATTTAGACATTAAGAAGCTGAAGGGTTACGACTTTTATAGGCTACGAGTTGGTACTTACCGAGTTATATATCAACTCATTGATGGGGAGTTTTGCATCGTGATTATAGGCGTTGGGCATCGAAAACAAGTATACGATGATTTATAATTTTTTATTGATTTTCTTACGTTCAAACTCATAAAATCTACATCAACCCACTCACATTTTTGTATAACTAGATGTAAGTGGGTTGATAAAAAATCCTTAACCTAACGGCCTTCCGCCTTTTAAATTATGATCAGTTCTTTCAGGGTATTTTTCACCACGTTTTTTCTCTAATTTTTCAAGAGCCTTTTGGAGTGCATCTTCTGCAAAGGCAGTGAGTGTTAACCCCGGCTCCCAATAGACTGCATCTTTTACCTTATTAATGAGGTCGGTTGAAAGATGAATGGTTACTCGTTGCTTTGGTGAAACATCACTTGTATCATTTTTTGTTTTTTGCGCTGTGCTATTTTTTTTAGGCTCAATTTCTTGAGACAAGTAAGCCATTAACGGATTACTGCCAATTGTTTTTTTATTACTCATGTAAACTCCTTGCTTATATAATTCCTTAATAATCCCGCGAATGTGGTATTTTGAAAAAATGACAAAGTTATTCGAGAGATTTCAAACAATAACTGTTTGTTTCTGTTCCTGCAAAATCACTTCACTTGCCAAACTTCTATAATCGAATGCACCATACGAGCGTGTATCATATTCAGTAATTGGTTTGGTAAATGAAGGCGCTTCAGAAAGCCGCACGTTCTCACGAATTGCCGTTTTATAAAGCATTCCCTTAAAGTTAGATTCAAGCGCAGATACTACTTCTTTTGCATGTTTGGTTCTACCATCAACACGGCAGGGCACAATGCCTGCAATATGCAAATCTTTATTTAACCGTTCTTTAATTACATCAATAGTTTGCATTAATTGTACCAAGCCGCTCAATGCCATTACGCGTGCTTCTACCGGAATAATCACTTCTTGCACGGCAGTGAGTGCATTGATGGTCAATATTCCTAAATTGGGTGGGCAATCGATAAGCACATAATCATACTTGCCGGAGAGTTTTTTGAATTGCTGTTTTAAAATTGTTTCTGAGCCAACTTCATGCGCCAAGGCTTTATCAAGGCCAAAGAGCCAATTTGATGCAGGAACGGCATCAAGATATTCAACTTCTGTTCTGGTGATAATGGCATCAATGTGTACTTTGTTTACAAATACATCATAGAGGCTTTTACCATCACCGTCTGATACGCCAAGCCACGAGCTTGTAGATCCTTGCGGATCAAGATCAATGAGTAATACGTTTCGTTTGTTTTCAGCAAGACCTGCTGCAAGATTTACGGCGGTAGTTGTTTTGCCACTGCCACCTTTTTGATTAATTACCGCAATTGTGCGCATTCACTACTCCTAGTATAAAGTTAATCATAACTGATATAACTTTATGATAATAGGAGTGTTGTTGTCAATGATTACTATGCAGACAAGGTGTACGTTGTATTAGCGAGCAACTTACTGTTCATGTTTTTCAAGTAATTGTGCAATATCAGTATGGCCTGCTTCTTGTGCAAACATGCGCGGTGTTTGGCCTTTGTTATCGTTTGTGTAAACATCTGAGCCATGCGCCAAAAGTAATTCCACAATCTCTCTGTTTCCTCCATACGATGCATAATGGAGTGGAATTCTACCGAATTTATCTTTTATATTTACCTGAGCACCATGAGCTATAAGCAATTGTGGGGTTTCTAAATTATATTGAATATGTAACGCCGTTCGGTTAAGGTCATCTTGAGCATTCACTTTCGCACCATGAGTCAGTAGTAGTTCAGTGATTTCTACATTTCTTGCACCATGCAATGCTCTCCTGCCATCAACGTCTTTTGCGTTCACGTCAGCGCCATGGATCAATAGTAGTTTAACTATATCTTTCCAGAAGAGGTGGGGTGAATGAGTGTGTAAGGCTGTTTTGCCATCCATATCTTTTGCATTTACATCTGCGTTATGTGCTATCAAGAAAGCAGCCATTGGTGGAGTGAATGCGTAATGGAGTGCTGTTTTGCCACGATTATCTTTGGCATTTATATCTGCACCATGCTCTAGTAATAATTTAATGATGTTAGGGTGCCATGCCAGGTGAATTGCTGCATTTCCGTCATCATTTTTTATATTCACATTTGCACCGTGCGCTAATAATACTTTAATGAGTGATGTTTTCTCACTGCTACCCCATAATAATGAAGGATTCTTTAAAGCTTTTTTTAATAGTTCAGTTGCATCAGCACCAGCAGCTAACTTTTTCTTGATGATGAATATTTTTACTTTGTTAATGATAGTAACAATATAGTGCTGAATGCGCGTCCATATATGTCTTGCAAAGATTATACCACCAACCAAAAGAATAAATCCTATCAAATAAATTAATGCGTTCTTCATATACACCTTGCATGAGATATTTGGTTTCTTATTTCTGTTCTTATCAAATACTTGGCATGTTATATTGGCAGAAGATGTATTTTGTTATTTGGTTATTGTTACCCGTATAGCTTGCCCTTTTTTAGTTTTTTTATCGCAAGCCCGTGAGTGAACATCGCTTGCGGTATGAATAAAGAGTTGTTGTATTCATGAGTTATTACGATTAGCCAACAGGTGGCATATAATTATCAACAAATACGCTAAAACCAAGCGGTGCAGCTGGCTTCAATAAGATGTCTATTCTGGTAATATTACAGTCTGGTATCAATATTAATTCATTGCCATTGCCAATACCAGTTAACTTTTTCACCGTTAATTTGGTGGGGCATGGAAAATTTAGAATACCCGTAGGTTGATGAGGGTGAAATCGTTGCACTAATGTTTGGCCATTTTGTGCTTCAAATTTTATTTCTATTATGCCATCAGTAAAGTTTCGAAAGTTTCCCGGTTGAATTACAAATGCTTGTATTCCAGAGGTAGCTATTAAGGTTAAAGCTAGTGTTAGTGCATAGATTATTTTATTATTTTTCATGATTTTCCTTTTTAAGGTAATCATCCACGAGTTTCCTCGTGGATGATTTAATTTACTATTCTCTTTTACTTAATTTGCTGCGTTAAGATCACCTTTAAGAGTTGTTCCAAAGAAATTAGGTATCTGGTATGTTCCATCATTTTGAACATTGATTTTTAAGTTACCAAAATCTTTTTTGAGCGGTGTGTAAATAGTCAAAGTTTCAGTCCATTGTTTTGCACGAGGGCCTTTTGCATATACTTTGATAGCTGTATGTCTTTTTGGATCAGCTGCTTTTGCATCTGTGGCTTCTTGTGCTACTTTTGCAGGCGTTCCTTCGGGGAACGATTCATCAAGACTAAATACGTAAAATAATATTTTATACGGTTCGTTTGGATACGGCCCTTTAGAGAAAGTTATTGCATACAATTTTTTGCCAACATTGGGAACAGGTAATATAATTTCTTTATTCTCAGTGATGGTGCGAAAATTTGTAATATTCTTTTGTGCTTCGAGAGTATTATAATCTTCTCTATCACCAGCAGAACCCATTACTTTTGAGGCTGAGTGTCCTTTTGCTGTTATAACTTGCTTGCAACCAGTTGCGCCTTCGCCGCAAATTATCTGAACTGATTCTATATCTTCTTTTTTAATCTCAACTTGGTTACTGTCTTGTTTTGCAAAACTCATCTGTATGAGAGCCAAGCAAGCAAGAGCGGCAAGGGTTGTTATTTTATTGTTCATGAGAACTCCTTTTTTATTTAGTGGCATATTGTATCATAGTGATAAAGATTATCTATGTACAGATAAGGCCTAATATCTATCTTCTATCCTCATTGTAACAAAATTTGCCTCTGGAAATCAAGGGTTTTTAAGGTATTGCTTGGTCAAATATAAGCCCATTGGGGCCGTCCCCTACAATAAGATTAATGGCGTTACAATTTTGCCTGGTCCAAAAAGAGCTTATTTTGCCAGCTCCCGTACCGGTAAGCTTTTGTATTTTGATTTTGCGTGGGCAAAATGGAAAATTGGTGGTTCCTGATTCACCCTTGCCATAATATAATATGGTAGATGCTTCAAAGCCTTGCTGTATTCTATCATTCGCTTCTTGTTTGATTCTATCTAGTATTATGTCTGCAAAGGGATTTAGGCTTGAAATGCCACCAAGTGCTTGCTGTGATAATGCATCAAGTGATAATTGTATTTGGCCGTCTGTATTATTTTGCACATTAAGCGTGAGTGCTTCTATGCGTGTATACAATGCATTACTGATTGTAAGAATTAGTATTATTTTTTTCATATCTATCCCCCTATGTTATGGTATTTAAATCGTAAGTAATTGGCGCAGGTCTTACTAAGTTACCTGTGGTATCAGTATATGGTTGTGGATAATAAAATAATTTTGCTTCAGAATCAACAGTAATAAGTGGTTTAAGTGCGGTAATAGGTTTTTCATTAAATGAAGTTAACAGGTATGTCCATTGATTTTGCTCTGGCAATTTATAATAAACTTTTAACACGCTTTTAATTTCTGGATGTTTTGTTTTTATATCAGCAATTTCTTGTGAGAATTTTGCATCTGATAACTCTGCAGGGATGTTATTAATATTAAATGCATAAAATAACAATTTAATTTGTTGATTGGCATACTGTTTTTTGGTTGGGGTGAAAGCTATTATTTTTTGCCCCGAAGCTGGCAATGTTAATTCTGTTTCTTTTGTTGTTTTAATGGTACTTAAATTTTGTACATCAATGTTGATCTCTTTTGGTGAGAATTTATCGCTTGCACTTCCAATAGTCACATCGCCTGCCACGCAATCTCCTTGTGCTCCTACGCAAAAGAGTATTTCTTTGCGAACGGCAAAACAAAAAGAGCAATTAAATACGGTGATAATGATAATTGCAAAAGATTGAAAAGTGTGCTTCATAATTTTTCCTTATCCTATTACGACATATTAATGCCTTGTGAAGGATCAAATGGTGCTGCTTTTAGTACAGAAGATTCGTTAAATTTAATTGAGAACATATCGGCTTCTTTTGTAATAACGATTTCATAATTATCACAATTATTGCCTGCCCACATTTGCTTACCATTGATGGTTATTTGTTTTAAACAGTCTTGCTCTTGTCCAAAATTATAATCGCGCGTTGTCTGTGGGTCTACGTGAAGTACAGCAAAATTTATTGCTGATTTAATTAAGCCAACTTTAAGCGGTTCTTTGGTTTGATTGAGAATTTTTATATAGTTTGTTGCATATGCATCATATGCTATGCATAAGAATGCTAAGAATACTACAGCTAATTTCTTCATGATCTGGATTCCTTGTAAAATACCTACAATAGAGGCTCTAATCTCCACTTTTAGTATAGCATTTTTAATTTCTATTATGCAATATTTTGCAGGGTTGGTAAGGGTTCTTGCAGGTTAAACAAAGATAGGCAAGGGGGGAGGGGGGGTTAAAGCCGCTCAGTCTAGTGATGAGCGGCTTTACTTATCAAACTCTATTAGGCAGAAGGATTAGGAATTACTTCACATGGTTCAAGATCATATACACTAATTAATTCGCGTGTATCACCAAATGTTTCCACCCAAGCACCAATGGCACCTAAATCTAAAATCTTTGGTATATCAAGTTGCTGGCCTAATTCAAATGGTATATCGCTTGTGCGCACAATGGTGGTACTGTTTTCAATAATATCTAAATACACAAGACGCAGTTCATCTTCTACCGTTGCAATGGCAGCTGATTTGGTACCTTGATCAGCATATACTTGTGCGCCAATAAAGGTACTAAAATCTATTAAGCTGCTGGTGGTAATTTCATAGATAGGGTCAGTGCCACGATCTTCCAATTGTTTTGCTGATGCCAAAACGTTTCTAAATGATTTATTAAAATAAAATCCTGTAGAAGCCATTTCTTCTTTATAGAAAAAGTCATCAGTGCTTGTAGCAGTGTCAATAAAATTGACAGGGCTTGTAGTGCGAATGCCGCCTGGTTCAAGAATTCCAGCTTGGTCAATATTAACCGGTTGCATGCGCCAATTATCAGGAAGCGTTGCAAGGTTGGCGCCTCCCAGCACGTTGCCAGTTGGAAAGTTAACTCTAAATGTATAATTATCGGCAGGCCCGAGCGCAAATACAGCAGCAGCATCTTCAAGGCCTGAGGCAATTTGATTATGCTCAAATACACCTTCTTGAATATCAAGTGTTATTTGCGTCAGATTACGCAAACCGCTCATTCCTTGATAGTTAGAACTATCAGGTGGCACGATTGGTTGCCCTAGAAGGCCTGCACCAATGCCAAAAAAGCCTTGTCTTCCAATTTTAAATAATGCACCCGGCCCATTGATAATAATAGACGCTTGAACACTGTTATCATTAAGCGAAGGATCTGCAAAGGCTCGTGCTTTGCTATATAAATTACCAATTTGAAAGCCACCGCCAGCTCTTGTCTCATCACCAATAAGTACTTTACCATTATCAAGTATTTGTAAATTTATATTGGTAGCTTCTACTTCTGGAGGCAGCGTTTCTATGCCAAGTAATGTTCCTTTTTCAACAAATAATTGCGCATTTTCTTCAATAATAATGGTACCCGTGCCTATTATTTTAGATCGTACCACGTTAGGGTCTTCTCCATTTTGAGAAAATACGGCAGATAGCATTTGGAATACTGTTCTGTTGCGTGAACAATTTTCATTAACAATGCAATCTGTGTGTTTGCCATTATAAAGAAGATATTCATGATCTACTTGTTCGTTTGCAAGTTTTACCGAGAGCATGCGGGCGCCACGCGCATTAATGAGTTCTAAATTACCACCATCAAGAAAAAATGCTTGATGTTGTAACGTTTCAATAACATCTGGATCGTTTGATACGAACCAAGGATCTTTTTCTCGCCAACGCTCAATAGCAGTTTGACTTAATACTAATGACACGGGAAATGTTATTGGTGTCCCGGGGATTTCTGTGCTGGCACCAATAAAAGGCCCCGGAGTAAATACCGGCGTGCCATCACCATTTACCTGGAAAGGAAGATCCACAAAGTAGGTATTTACGAATGGGTTTACAAATTCACCTCGAATAGCAGCTAAGTTTGGGCTAAGTGCACCTGATAATGAAAAAAGTAAAAAGGTATTAGGGCCATTGGTGGGAGCAATTCTGCCAGTATCTGGGCCCGAAGTTGGTATTTCTGGTTGCACAAGACTGTTTAGTGAAAATAGCGCCCCATCAAGAATGCCTGCAGTATTTGTATGTGCAAGATCGGTTGTTGCAATAGCCCAGAGCGGCGTGCCGCTTTCAGAGCCAAATCCAATAAATTTATCTGGGTGATTCATGGCCAGTAATGTAGAGCCATAGCCGCCCATTGATTGGCCTGCAAGCGCTCGATACGCTCTATCTGCTTTTGTGCGGAAATTTGCATCAATAAAATTGACGGTATCTTCCACCAAAAAATCTTCAAAAAGTCCTGGCATTCTATTTACGCCATTTAATTCCGAATTAACATACCATGCTGAGGCATAGTTTCTCAAGCCATCTGGAGTTACACCATTAATTAAGCTCGCATCAACCGATACTACAATGATAGGCGTAATTAATTTATTGTTAATTAAATCATCTAACACCAATTTATCGCCGCATACAAAAAAAGTATGATCACCTTCAAAGCCGGGCAAATAATAAACGACCGGGTAACGTTCTGTGCTTGTCTCATATCCTCTTGGTAGATAGACAATTGCCAAACGAACATTATCTCCTTCGGGTGCCAAAGGTGATGGTGGAACTTTGTCTAACGTGGGTATACCAACAAGCACTAGTAACCCCCCATTGCCAGGGTTGTTTATATCACCGCAAATGTTGGGGTCTATTGGATATATTATTGCATGAAGATGCGTTGTCATCAGTAGGGCAAGCAAAAAAGTTATGATGTATTTCATTATGATCTCTTTTTATAGGAAAAACTCTAAGCCAATATACCAATCTGTATCTTGTGGTGTATTTTTACCACCAACCACGCCGCCAACGCTTGCAAAAATGCCAGCAGTAATGCAATCAAATTCATGCCGTAAACATATTTCACCGTAGAGTTTATGCGTGGTAACGTCTGTGTTAATTCTTAGATTGTTAGCATTAAGCAAGTTGGTGCCCGTTGGTATGCATGTGCACGCATTTGATTGTAAGCTAATAGAATCTCGTGATTTGATATACAGTTCATAACCAAAACGCATAAGGGCATAATCCTTGCAGGTGATAGGGCGTGCAATAGAAGCTTCTGCGTGGCCTAAGAAATAGTGCCAATTTACGTTGGCAGGAACGCCTGATCCAATGTTTTTGATCGTTGCTCCTTGCAGCGGTAATGCCACATTTTCTGCGCGTTTAAGTACTACAGAAAAGAGGGCATCTGCTTGTAGCAATAACCAATCATAATCATGCCAATAGGTTCGCGTGCCAATCATAATTTCTGGGTGTCCGTTATTGCCAAGTGATTGCAATGCGATCAGGCCTGGAGCCACTTGTGCGCCGGCCGTTGGTAAGCGCAATGCAACATTACCTTCTACAAAAGAACACTGATTCCACCAATATTGGGTGAAAAACTGTGCATCAATATCACCAAGCCCGCCATGACTTCGCGAATTAAAATTAATGCCAGCTCTTTCAAAAAATGCATTAATTTGTGTGGCTGGTGATCCGATTAAAAGATCAACGCGTTTTTTGATTATGCACGCGGGATCAACCAATTTAGTGACCGTGGGCGTTGATATAAAGGTTGGTTCAATCCACAATTGCTCCCGAATTTCTTCTTGTTCAGGAGTATTGGCGCCAAGTTCACCATAAGGTGTTGTGATGAGAAAGCGTGCGCGCCCGCCGATGGGCACAGGACTACCACTGCCTGGTAAGCCATCAAACGATTGTGCTTGGTCTATTGGTTGCGCAAAAGGGGGAGTTGGTGCAGTGCCCAAAGGTGGTTTAAAAACAGTAACTGGGTTTTGGCGTATTTGATTGAGCGTATTAAAGTTATTGGTGACATCAACATTTGCAATAGTTATAGGATATGTCACTGGATTTGCTGGTGGATTGCCTTTGAATCCTGTATCTACATAATCAACTAGCCGCACCATGAGGCCTGGAGGTGACCAGCTTTCAGGTAATTGATGCAAAAATTGTAAACGATATGCAAATGTTTCCACCGGTGTGCTGTTAGTGCCTAAAAACTCTACTTGTTCGCGTACGTTAGCATCAAGAATTGCAGGGTCAATTTGGTTATTAACAATCGGGCCTTGCGTTAAGCGCATGTTAAAATTGCGAAAGGGGATAGTTACACGGCCACCAACAACCACGTTGCAGCGCACCGCATGAGAACTTACTAATCCAAGCACTACGCCGCGATCGGTATAGGTATAACGGGGTGAGAGTAGAGTTGAAAAAAGAATATTAATAGGTGACGTGGTTTGCGTTGCAAAAATATCATTTACTGGAAAATCTGCTCTGTTAAATAATAATGCGGATAACGGGCTTTTATGTGTATCAGTAGTTTCAACATTAAGTGCGGTATCACATTTGCGCTGATAATAACCTGCCCATGCATAAAATTGTGCTTGTTCACATAGAGGATTAAGTGGTTCAGTGTGCAGCCAATAACGTAATAAAGGAATGGGTGTTCTAAATTCACGCGCAGTAAGTGTTGTGCTTATGCATGTGGCAATTACTAAACTGTATATAAGATAGTTGTGCTTCATAATTTCTCTTTATGTTTAAGATTGCACGGGAATAAATAGGCTGTTGCCACTCATACGCAGAATTGGTTGTAAATCAGGAAATTGTAAAATAGCTCCCGGCAGAACTTGTAGTTGGGCATTACCATTAAATGTGATATTGAGCCCAATTATCCAACGTGCCGATGTGCTAACAATAAAAGCGCCGCTAGTACTTGATGTCAAAGTAACAACATCGGTTTGCAGATCAAACCCTGGCCCTGCTTCAATGAGCAAGCACCCGATAGTATCGGTAATAACTATATCTTCATCAAGAATAATGGTACTGGTTTCATTAGGGCGAAATGGATTATCGCACGAATAGAGTTGATTAAATTCGCTTGCAGTTATAATAACACTAAGTGATTGGGTGCAATAAAGCGATAGTGCAATACATGTTGCACTCAAAAGGTAATTGTTCATCATATGCTCTCTTTAAGTTATATATAAAATTTATATACAACTTAAGTTCAGCAGATGATGAACAACTTGTCAAGCGCTTAAGAATTTGGGTTTTTCATACCCTCGAGCACAGATTCTTTTGTTGTGGGAGGTGGCGCATTTTTGGCAGCCTCAGCTTGTTGCTCTGGGGTAAGTTTAGGTTTAACTGGGTCGCCAGCTTGGGTTGTGAATGTACCATCAGGGTTTCTAACCATGCCTACAGCGCCTTCTGGTAGTGGTTCTGGTGGTTTTGTATAGTTAAACGTTGCAACAGCTGCGCCATCTTCGCGCGTGAGAATAATATTTTGATTAGGGCAACCTTTTTGTGTATTGTTTTTTGGAATAGCTTTTGCAAATTCTGTTTGATCTTGGAATTTTACCATAACTGATGATACACAGAAGCCCATGCGTGCGCCTTCTTTAAATGTATAGGTAGTAGATTCATTGGGTTGTAAGTTACGGTACTGACCTTCAGGATCAAGCCTGCCTGTTTGATCATATGCTAAATTTCCCTGACTTCCTTTACTCACATAACTATAGCCAGCAGCGGTAATAAAAACTTGTGCGGGCGTTGAAGTATTATTTGTTATGGTAAAAAGTCTTGGCGTGGGTTCTGCTGCAAACGCATGTAATGAAATGGTTAATGCTAGTATGGTAAGCGCAATGTTATGTACTCTATTCATATTAATCCTTGCCAAGTTCAGCAGTAAGCGGTGTAGTACCAATTTTTGGTGTTGAACTATCCTTTATTGCTTTTTGGAATGCAGGCAATGTTGCTACTACTTTGCCGTTACCGGTAAGTACAAGCTTTATAGCGCCTGGTTCTTGTAAATCAGCTGGCGTATCAATAGAAACCATTTGGTCTACTGAAGTCCACATAGTTTCATTTGGCTTTTGCACAAATATGCCCACTATTGTTTTGCCCTGATCACCAATATTTGGATCATTTTTAGCTTTTTTAATAGCAGCAAGTAAGTTTGCTGGCGCATCAGTGGGCAATGGTTGAGCGAGATCGAGCATGTAGAATAAGCCTTTAACTTTTTTGCCCGTGTATCTACCTTGTGTTGGGATTATTTCAATTATTTTTTTACCGCTTGTTGGTAGTGCAATGGTAGCAATCACTTGTTTATTAATAATGCCATAATCTTCTGCCTGAATATCGGTAGTATCAATAGTTGCTTTTGCGGATTTAATGGGGCCAAGATCTAAGTTCATTGCAAAACTAAATTGAGAGATCAAGCAACTGAACAGTGTGCTTATGAGTAAGTTATTTTTCATGATAGAGTTCCTTTTTTATTCATATTTTTAAAATGCTTTAGCCAAATCAGTAGTCATAACGCTAGCAGGAACAGTGTTTCCTTGCCCATCTTTATGTGCTGGTGAATAAATTTTTGCGCGTCCATCGGGAAATATCTCAGTAGCAATAGGCTTCATTTTATTAAAGGGGTCATCACTGAAAGAAGCAATGAGTTCAGCCCATTGTTTGCCAGTCGAACGATATACTTTTAACATAGTAACCGCCCAAGGGTATTCCTTTTTACCGTCAATAGCTTCTTGATAGATGTTTGGATTTGATAATCCTTTAGGCATGTTATCAAGCTCAAATGCATTAAATAAAATTTTAATTTGTTGTTCTTTAAGTCGACCTTCAGTGGGTGTGAAAGTAACTATTTTTTTGCCACCTGCAGTCATGTCTATATCGACTTGGCGTTTTGCAGTAATGCGACCTAATGGTTGTACTTTTACACCTGTAGTAGTAAAGGTTAGTAAGTCGCCAGCTTTACCAACTGTAGCCGATTTTACTACAACATCGCCTACTGAACAATTTTCAATTTCCCCTTGGCAGATGTTGGCAGTTTTACTGTTATCGTCTTGTTTGGGCAAGGTCATGTTTGTAGTAAGTGCCAGCCCTATAACCGTTAATGTTATAATATAGTTTTTCATGGTACTATCCCTTAATTAATCTAAATTTTTCATTATTCTTTCCACCTTCAGCATAGCATTTTTATTGACTATTAAGCAATAGTTTAAAAAAACATACTGCCCCAAGTGATTTCTCTCTTGGGGCAGTGTTATAAACTACGTTTTGATTAAGATTACTGTGCTGTTTTAGGGAGTTTTTGAATCTCATCAAGTGTCATACCAAGTTCAAGTTGAAGTGGTGGAGCACTTACTTTTTTGGTTGTGCCATCTGTTTGTGGCGCAAGGAACGATGGAAGATATGCAATTACTTTACCACCTGGTTGAATTACAAGTCTGATACCTTTACCTTGTGCTAAATCTTGAGGCGTATCACTACTTCCGTCAACATAGAATGGCGTCCAAAGGCCTTGTTCATCAGGTCCTTGGCGGAACGCACCAGTTACTGTCTTTAAATCAGCAAAGTTAATTTTTGGATTTGCTTTAGCTTTTTCTATTGCTTCTTTCATAATAGAAGGAGCATCTGCCGGCAACGGCTGGCTTAAATCAATTGTATATAACGCTGCTTTGATTTGTTGGTTGGCATAGCTGCCTGTAGTTGGCGTAAATGAAAATATTTTTTTACCGGTTGCAGGAATAGCGATTGTTTTTTGAGTCATTCTGGTAATAACGCCAAATGATTCAACGGGAACGCCTACTGTGTTGAGCGCTTCAGGTTGGAACGCACCACCCATAGTAATATCACCAGTTATACAACCACCAACTACGTAACCTACGCAGTTAAGAATTGTTTTTACGGTTGTATCACGCCCTGAAGCGTAACCTAACTGTGAAAACGTTAAGCAACCTACGATTGCTAACATGATTGAAGTTTTGTTATTCATGATAACACTCCTTTATTATTAGTTATACTTTTTTTTGTTCTACTGTATAAGTATCTTTACACTTTTAGTTTACCATTATTAATTTCTAATATGCAATAGTTTTTCCTTGGGCGGGAAAGGCAGCGCAGGCTTGTTTAGAGGTATTCAGGTTAAAATCAAGGTAAGGCAGGAGGGTGGTTTTCAAGAATATATATTGACTTTTTTAATACAGATTGAGTATTATTAAATTAGGTAGATCCTTAAAAAAAGCTAGTACTAAAGGAGTTTTATGATGAAAAAACGTATAATTGCGCTAGCATTGTTAGTGGCGAGTATTTCTGGTTCACAAATGATCGCTATACAGATAAAAAATAATCTTAGGTATGGTGTTGCGGTGAGTGACGCTGATGGTGCCCGAATAGCAAATATTTGCACCATGGACACGGTAAATTGTGAAATTAGAGGTAAAGTTACACGATCTGGCGTTGAGCTTACCCGTGATCAAATGCGCGTGCGTCTCAATGTAAATGGTATTGATATTTATCCTGGTGAAACCAAAGAAGTGGGTTTTTGGGGTGATGGTTCAAGATTAACTGCATATTATGATACTACCGTGTTGCAATTTACAGCGCCAGTGCAAAATTCTTTAGAGTTCCCACGCGATTTTAAATTAGCCAGATAAATTAATTTCATTTCCTGACGTATCAAAATATTTGGCATAGGCATACGAAATATAGAGTATATTGCGTTGCCACTGCACGGCTTTAAATCGAGCTGAAAGACACATTAATTTGGGGATATTGGAATTTTTGCACCATATATCATTGGTTATTGCAAGTATGGTTGACCCTTTTTCATACCTATCGTCTGGCTTATCATTAAAAAAAAGTTCCGAACAAATATACGGTATAAATGAAACTCCTTCAAGAATATGGAGCATTGGTCGCTCATTTGTGGATGGAGTTATGCCCGGATAAGTACTGAAAAATAACTTTTCAAACAATTTAAAATTATAAATTTCTGGCAATGCTTCAGTAAGGAGCATTGCATGCCGCTTATCAAAGATTTCTTTTAATTTCCCATTAAAAAACCAATGTAACGTGTTGCGGTAAGAAGGGCCATCCCAGCGAAATGAGCCAAGTACAATATGTAGTGGCCGCAGCAAATCTTCTTCTGACCACATTGCGCAAAGATCAGGGTCTTTGCTTAAATGATCACAAAAAATGGATGACTCAGGCATAATAATAAGCTTGGCATCAGGTTGTAATACCGCTACATGGAAGAATAATTCTTGCGCCAATTTTGCTTGTTTTGTTAAATCAACTTGGCTTGAAAGTTTGCTTGGCAGGTAGGCTATTTCTTTGAGCCATGCCGGTTTTATCATCGGTGCGAGCGGAATTACCAAACTAATAAGCCAGGGGGCTGCGAATGCTATCACCCAAAAAAAAGCATAGAGAGATTTTCTTATATACAAGTAAACGAGTGATCCTGAAAAACTTATAAGTAATAAGATAAGTATTGTTTTGCCAAGATAAGGCAAAAGTGCAAGTAAGCGCGGTTCCTCTGCAAGAACAAGTACGGGATTAAAGAAAAAATGCCCTTCACAGCGCCCAAAGAGTATAAAGCAATAATGTTCCATAAAAAGAATAAAAAGTGTGTACGTACTAACCCATAAAAAGAGTCGCTGCCCTACGCTGCGTAATGAAAAAAAGTTAATTATGGTATTATTGAGCAAAAACCAGCATGCCGCATAAAAAGCAGCGGTGGAGATGAGTACTAATGCGGGAGCAAGGCGTGCAAGAATTGAGCCTTTTGCAAAGTTATCAATACCTGTAATAACGCCAGCCAGGTGAAGAGTGAAGGTAATAATTCCCCATAGAAAACCACGTTTAAACGAGAGATTGTTATATACTGCTATATATAAAAGGGGTGCAGCGAAAATAAAAACCAAGGGCCAAAAATAGCTACTCAAAAGTAATGGCAGCGCATAGCAAATTGCAGAAAGAATAAAGAGTAGCCAATGAGCGAGTATCATTGTATGCCACCAAAAAGCAGCATTAAATAGAAGTTGTTCATCATCATGCTTTCCTTACAATATACAAATAAGTATATATTTTAAGTTCAGCAGACGATGAACAACTTGTCAAGCGCGGTCATATAGCCGCAGTGGGAATTTTGATCACCCGTTTATGAAGACGGTTGCTTTCCTTTAGATGGCATCTTGCCAGCAGTAACACTTTCAACAGGTTCAGTTTTTGCAGTAAGTGATTCTCCACCTTCAAAGTTAATTGAAGGTTTACCATCTGCTCTTCGCGTTAAATTAATAGTTTGAGTGGTTCCTGCAGCTACTTTATTTTCTTTAACAGCGCGTACAAAATCTGGTTCGCCTGCAAATTTTACCATAAGATCTTTTAATGGCATACCTTGGCGTGCATCGCCACCTTCCCAAGAATAATCTGTTGATTTACCGGGTTCAAGAGTACGAGTTTTCCCTTTAGGGTCATCCAAATTGCCTTCCATATCAAACGCAAGGTTTCCTTTACTGTTTTTACTTATAAAATCATAGCCTTCCGCTGTGATATATATTTCTGCATTTACGGCAGCATTATTTTTAACTGTAAAATCAGCTAATATATGGTTGCAGCTTAACGTCATAAGAGCTGCGATAGCCATGTTGAGTGATAAACGTTTCATAGTAAACTCCTTTAAGTCTTAAGTTTTATTTTTGTGTTTCGCCTGAGCGTACTTGGCGGTAATATTCAAGCTTTCTGGCAAGTGAATCACCTGGATCTGGTTCTGAAAATCCTTCTTTCATCGTATCGCCAAAATCTCTAAATCCGGCAGAAACTGTTGTTACGTTTTCTGCTTCATATTTTTGCCAGCCTTCAAGTATTACTGAGGCCTTTTTGCTTGATGCAAAATCAGTAGCTTTTTTACCGCCAACAATAGTGAGTGCACCTTTGCCGTGGAGTACTGTAGCTATTTTTAAAAGCTCATTTTGTGCTGCATAGAAAAGCGCAGTCATGCCGGCATTGTTTGGCAAATTTAGCAATTCTGTGGCAGCGTCTTCTTTAGGTAGTTTTGTAAGCAATCGGTTGATAATATCGGTGATATATTGCGTCGCTTGTGCTTCTCCATAAAGAGCTACCGCCTGTGGAAATCCCTTAATGGCTGCAGTAATGAGCGTATTGCCGTTAGCATCACGGGCAACATATAAATCTTCGGTGCTAATCAAAAGAGATTTTGCTTGATTGAGCAAATTTACATAATCACCTTTCTCTGCAAAGGCAAAAAACTTTGTAGCTTCATCGGGCGAGCCAAATGCGCCAAAAGATGAAAGCAGCATCATGCTTGCTCCAAGATAGGTTAAAAATTTAGAATTCATTGGTTTTCTCCTGTTTTTTTACTATTTTTTACCCTCATAGGGCATGCTTCTATATCACCAATAGTATATCAATTTTGTCATTCAAATAGCAATATTATAGTATTTTTTTACTTCAAGTGTGCAGGTTAGGGTTGAGGAGGGCTTTTTTTTGGATTATTTGTAATTGCTTTCAATCAAGGTAAACCCCTCAGTTTCTTCCTTCTCTTTAAGAAACCGTGCCAATTGTTCAAACTTACGCTTTTCTTTGGGGTTTTGTAAGCGCGATGCTATATCTTGTGCCCAAGCGCTTGCTGTTTTGCCTAAACTGTCTTTAAGGGTATAGTCTACGTGCGTCTTTGTATCTAAGTAGGTAATAACCGATTGTAGGCCAAAAAGTGCTGCCATCATAAGAGCAGTTTGCTGCGCAACATTTTGAGCATTCACATTAATGCCTTTTAGGGGAATCAATTCTTTTATAAGCGATAGTGCTTGCTCTTCAGTAATAATATCAGTGCCAACCGCTTCAAGTACTGCGTGGAGTGGCGTGTTGCCTTTGCCGTCGCGCAATGTTGCTAAATTTTTTGATTGACTGATTAGCTTACGAGCCTGTGCAACATCTCCTTTATAAAGTGCTTGAAATAACTCAGTTGACCCACGTAGCATGTTTGGCGCGCAGATAATGCTTGTGCATATGATTATTGTTTGTAATTTCATTTTTTATCCCCCACTAATACCCAGTCGTCTTCCAGATTCTCCCATTGCGCTAAAATTGTTTTAAGTTGCGCATTTTTTGCATAGGAAGATGCTTTTTTACCATCTTTTGTAACTGAGAAGGCTCCTTTATCATGCAAAAGAACCGCTACTTTTAAAAGCCCCAATTGAGTTGCCATAAAAAGAGGCGGCATGCCCGCTTTGGTTGCCTCATTTACCAGTTTAACTGCGTCTGCTTTATCAATCCTTAAAAGGAGCATGGAAAGTACGTCATAGAGTAATTGTGAGGCTTTTGGCTCGCCATATTTTGCTACCGCTAATTTGTAACCTTGTAAAGCAGCACTAATAAGCGTATTGCCATTATCGCGCGCGTTCATTATTTCTTGAGCAGTTAATTTGCGATTTTTAGTAAGATCGAGAAGCACTTGGTAAAAGCCTTTTTCAGAGGCTTGAAAGAATTTTTTAACATCTTCGTTTGAACCTAAAAGGGCAAGGGGTAAGCATAAAAAACTGCTTACGGCGATAGTCTTTAAGATAATGGCTTTCATGAGAGCTCCTGTTTTTTGGCTTTTAATCTTGTGTAGCCTTGTTAATTTCAGTGTACCAATTTGGCTATTCAAATAGCAATAAAGGCAATGCTTGAATGGTGAATTAAGTCATTCATTGTTTTGTAATGCGTGAATTTGTTATAATTATGGTAGAAAGATGCCGTAAATTGAGGAATAAGTTTATGAAGCTACAGAGAATAACGTCTTGTTTTTTTTTATTAATCTTAGTGCTTTATGCACGCGATCAGTATGCTCAAACCAGTACTGTTAATACCATTATTATTAATAATGAGTCTGGTATGGATATTACCGTGTTACTTAATTATGAAGATAATACGTCGGTTACCCAATTTGTGATGAAGGGCGAAAAGAAAACATTTTATGCCCAAGATCAGTGCCTTTATGGCATTTCACTCTATAGTGAGCGTTGGCGTAATGTTACCGATATAGATTTTGACGATAAGCTTATTATTCCGGTAACATGGAACAGGTGCCAGGGTTGGATCTTTACAATAAAAAAACGCAGCGATGGCACCGTGCACATAGCACGTAAGCAAAGTGTTCGCGCGCAAAGAGAACAACAGACTAAGGCCGGCACTTAATATACCATCCTTGAGCAATAATATCCTGCACTTTTTCAAATTCGTGTTTAAATGCATGATCACATTCAGTCAGTCGTTTGAGCGTAGTGCCTTGCAATACTAACGGATTAATGCCCCTAAACTTGCCAATCATGTGAATATCGTAATCGTCTTTGGTGCTTAAACAAATGATATCCATAAAGTTTTTTAACTTATGCATATGCCCCTTTATTTCAGGGTCATTGCAGCTGGTGAGCTTCTGCCAGACTACGTCATCAATAGAAAAATGTATGTCATGTTTATTAATGAGATCTATTGCGCATGCGCGATGCAGTGCTTGCGCTGCCCATTTATAGGTAATAAGGCCAGATGCTGACGCAAATTCATTTTTGGTTAATGATAAAGCGCAATCTGCAAAAAGGCGTGCTGCATGTACGTCATCAAAATACCATTGATCATTTTTAGTTTTAAGATGAGATAATAGATAGGTAATATCTTCTTTTGTTATAATATTTTTTAATTGACCACCAAAAAGCACATATTCAAGCCGATCAGCACAAATTTCGGGAATATCTTGTTCAAGAAGTTTAAATTCCCCACTTTTATGAATAATATCTGCAATTTCATAGCCATATTTATGGAGCAGAGCTTTTAGTTCCGTTTGCTCAATAAACCAATGGTGAATGCTATCTTGATATGAATCGTTGTGTGACGCAGTGTATAAAAAGTCACCCACATGCGAGAACACGGTATGTGAAACATCATGGAGTAGCCCTGCAATTTGTTCTTCAAGGGGAGCGCCATACAATCGAAGTAGTACCATAACTCCCACTGAATGTGTGTAGCGTGAATATGGTGGTAAATTTTTTATAAATGGCGTAATGCCATATTGATTAATATGCTCAAGGCGCTTCATTGAAGGTGAATGTAATAACTCAATGAGAACTGGTTCGGTAATGGTTACGGTGCCATAGAGTGTTGTGACTGTACTAGCGTTTGGAAGCTTGTTTTGTAAGCTTTGGGGTTTAATTGTAATCATATCCCCTCCTGGTGTTATTGATATCTTCTTTTTCATTTTTAGTGTAGTTGATTTGCTATGTTTTAAGGAATAGTTTGCAGCGCATCATTGTTTTGTTAATGCAATTAGTTTAAATGTTGACTTTATTTTATAATTTTAATTACAATTATAATGAGTAGATGTTTTGTGTTTAAAAAGGAACGATTATGAAGAATATTTTTTTTGCCATGCTTTCTGTGCTTTTAACTAGTTTTAGTTTAAACCTTATGGCAGCGGCAGTTGATTTTCATTTTGAAAACAATACGGACGAAGCAGTAACATTAGGAGCGGTTTTTAGTGGTAAACAAGGCCCAAAAAGTCGCACCATAATGCTTGCTGCGCATGAATCAAAAAAAGAAGTTTTTGAAGGCTGTTTGCAAGAAGTGCGTACCGAGCCTAACGCAGATTTGGCGATCAAGGGCATGGAGCAACAAACGATATGGAAGCCAAGTAAAAAATATGGTTGCAAATCAATGACCACGAGCGTGCATCAAGCAACTAATGGTGCGCTTGAGCTTGTTTTTGTGTATCAATAAAAGCATACGATTCTCAATTACTTAAGCGTATTGCATAGACACTTTGTGTGTATGTGATACGCTTTTTTTATATTCAAGGAGATTTTATGAAATTATTTATTGATACCTCAAACTTACATGACATCAAACGCTGGTATGATATGGGCATTCTCGATGGCGTTACAACAAATCCCACTAATTTATCAAAAGAAGGTGGGGACCCCAAAAAGCATATACAAGAAATGTGCGCGCTCATGAAAGATCACGATATAAGCGTTGAGGTAACTGAAGCAGACCCACAACTTGTCTATAAACAAGCTAAAGCCATTGCAGCACTTGCCAAAAATGTGGTAGTAAAAATTCCTTGCCATCGCGATTATTATGCGGTAATTAATAAGTTGGTACAAGAAGGCGTTGCTCTTAATATCACCCTTGTTTTTACCGTGCTTCAGGGTATGCTCATGGCCAAAATGGGCGTGCGTTATATTTCACCTTTTGTTGGCAGATGGGATGATATTGATGTTGACGGTAATGAGCTTATACATGAAATGCGTTCTATGATAGATGACTATTGTTATCAAGATACTGCTATTTTGGCAGCTTCGTTGCGTACGGTGCGCGATGTGCATAATGCCGTTATTAATGGGGCTGACGTTGCAACGCTACCTTCATCGTTACTAGAAAAAATAACTGATCATCCATTAACCAATCGTGGTATAGAATTGTTTACTGAAGATTGGAAAAAATTAGGGATCAAACAGTTTCCTTAATTAAATTTCTATACCTTCAAGAATATCGCGCATCATCTCATAAAGAGAAGTAAATGTTTCTAGCGTATCATGAGCATCTTCTTCCGATTCTTTTATATTTTTTTCGGTTATGTTTTCAAGATGTGCAGAAAGATATTTAAATTCTTTACCGGTAATGATTTTTTCTTTTTGAGCTGTATGAAGAATATCGTCAGAGGTAGGCGACTCTAAAGGAATTGCGCATATATTTTCAATGTAATCGGCTAAGAAGTTCAAAAAAAGATCGCGTGACTCTATATATGATTCTAGGAGCAAATCAAATGTTTCAGCTGAAATTTCATCGCTATCAATAGTATCAAGAATGTCTTGCATATCGGATAGCGCATGTAGCGCATCTTGATAAGTTGTGAGCATCTCTTCCATCAAATATCCTTGCTAAGGTAATTCTGTTTATTCCATTTTTGCAGCATTTGGCCACAAAGAGAACTTACTTATGCAAAAAAAGTATAGACGAAGTTGCTTTATTTGTCAGTAGTTTTTGATTCGAAATTTGTACCAAAATACTCTATAAGCGCCGCTGCTTGGGAAAGTTAAGTTATCTTCGTGGTTTGCCAGAGATTGACAGCTACTGACAGTATGCGCTTGTGTTTGAGATGTTTTATTATATTTTTGCCATATAAGATTATTAATCGCGGTAAGTGCATTAAGATATCAATTCGCTTAGTTTGTTCCAATGTGTAATTTAAAGAAGGAGTAAAAGAAAGAATCACAGTAACGAGTAATCGTATGAGCATAATATTCTTTCTTTTAAGGCTATACTAATATAAGGTATGAAGATTGTGATATTTGACGAGAGTGTAATGTTAGTATGACGGAAAATAAAAATTTATCAATTGTATTTATTACCAATAATTGGATTCCTTTTAGTGCGGGAGTTGTAAGTTCCATTACAGCGTTTAGGCAAGAACTTATGCGCCAGGGGCATCACGTGACGGTGGTAACTCTGGATTTTAAACGCTCTTTGCATGAGCCTGAAGATGGCGTGATTCGTGTGTATTGCCCTATTAAATTTTCATATAAAGGTATACCCCTTGCGGTGCCTTTGCGCGCCGATAAGCAAGTTCGCGATATTATTAATAAGTTACAACCGGATATTATTCATTCTCATCATCCATTTTTATTAGGAATTTCAGCATTAAAGGCTGCAAAAACGGAGAAAATACCTTGTATTTTTACCTATCATAGCTTATATGAAAAATATACGCATTATATTCCCATGCCGCAGCAATTATTAAAAAAGCTTGTGCGTTTTCGCGTAAAAAAATATTGCAAGCAAGTAGATGGCATTATGTTACCAGGTAAAGAAACCAAACGACTGCTTATTCGCGATGATATTACAACACCGCATATAGTATTGCCAAGTCCCTTGCAAGAAGTCTATATGCGCAAGCGTGTGCAAAGTGTGCAACGTATACATAGGGCAGCAACACAACCGTTTCGCCTAATGACTTGTAGCAGATTTGTAAAAGAGAAAAATATTCCTTTTTTGCTTGAATGTTTTGCGCGCCTTGATCAAACCAAGTTCAGCTTTACGCTTGCGGGCTTTGGCAATGAACTAGAAGCATTGCAAACCTGTGCATACCAGACATTCAAGCTATCACCAACTACGGTTAAATTTGCCATTAAACTGCCTTTGGAAGATCTGTGTGCTTTGTATGCAGCACACGATCTTTTTATTTTCTCGTCACTTGCAGAAACACAAGGGTTAGTTTTGGCAGAAGCAATGGTTAATGGGTTACCGGTGGTGGCCCTTAATGGTCCGGGGCAAGAAGACATTATAATACATGGTGAAAATGGCTTTTTGGTACATAATCAAAAAGAAATGCAACAGGCTATTGAACACCTAGCAGGCGACGGTGATCTGCATTATCGTCTGCGGTGTAATGCGCTTGAAACTGCAAAGCGGTATACGCCTGGATTTTTAACGGAGCAATTGGTTGATTTTTATCGGCGTTTTTTGCCCGCGAGCAGTGAGTAACCTAACTCGCGGTGCCAGCGCAGGCCTTTGCCAAAACGCCCATTTAATGCTATTATTGGTATGATATGAAAAAACTATTTAAGCTTCATGCTCCTTTTGAACCTGCAGGTAGTCAGCCTGAGGCTATTAAGAAGCTGGTGAAGTCTCGCCCTGGGATCTCTACCCTTATTGGGGTAACAGGTTCTGGCAAGACGTTTACTATGGCTAACGTGATAGCATCGCAGGGTAAGCCCGTTCTCATCTTATCTCCCAACAAAACCCTGGCAGCTCAGTTGTATGAAGAATTCTCACAATTTTTTCCTGAAAATAAGGTGTGCTATTTTGTCAGCTATTATGACTATTATCAGCCAGAATCTTATTTGCCCGCTCAAGACGTCTATGTAGCCAAAGAGACTAAGGTTAACAGTGAGATCGAGCGTTTACGCGTAGAAGCTACTGCGTCACTCATTAATAGAGAAGATACTATTGTGATCGCATCGGTTTCTGCCATCTATTCTTTGGGTAATCCAGGCGATTATCGCGATTTAGGGTTTGCCCTTAAAGTAGGTCAAAAAATTAAGCGCCGCGATCTTGTTGATCAACTTATTTATATTCAGTATCAGCGCAATGATGTGCAAAAAGCACCTGGCATGTTTTCAGTGGTAGGAAACACGCTTGAAGTGCGTTTGCCCTATCAAGACGCAGTGCTTCGTATTGAGCTATTTGGTGATGTTATTGAATCGCTTCAATGGGTTGATAAAATGAATAACATCGTGCAAATGGCCCTTGATAATACTATTATTTTCCCGGCAAAACACTTTGTTACCACACCCGCAAAAAAAGAAATGGCAATGCGCAGCATTGAGCGTGAACTTGAAGAGCAATTACCGCAGATTCAAAATGTGGTAGTGCGCGAGCGTTTGAAACAACGCGTGAATCACGATCTTGAAATGCTTGCTGAGGTTGGTTATTGCTCTGGCATTGAAAATTATTCTGCTCATTTTGAGGGTAGACCATCGGGAGAGCCTCCGTATTGTTTATTTGATTTCTTCCCCAAAGATTTTTTACTTATTATTGATGAATCGCATATGGCATTACCGCAATTGCGTGGTATGCATGCAGGTGACAGGTCTCGCAAAACTTCTTTAATTGAACATGGTTTTAGATTACCATCAGCGTATGATAACCGTCCGCTTAAATTTGAAGAAATTGAACGCTATTTTAAAGACGTTTTGTTTGTTTCTGCAACGCCCGGTGATTATGAGCTTGCGCATTCAGATGCCGTGGTGGAACAATTAATTAGACCAACTGGTTTGGTGGATCCTATTGTTGAAGTGCATAAGCGTGAAGGCCAGATTGATCATTTGATTAACCAAATTAAAGAAACGAGAGATAAAGGATTCCGTTCACTTGTTATGGTTATGACTAAGCAATCTGCCGAGCAAATGGCAAACTATTTAGAAGAACGACAACTAAAAGTATGTTATCTGCACTCTGAACTTAAAACGCCAAAACGCACCGAGCTTTTGCAAAAATTACGTTTAGGCGTATTTGATGTTTTGGTTGGTGTGAACTTGCTGCGTGAAGGGATTGATTTACCCGAAGTTGCCTTAGTTGCCATAATGGATGCCGATATTGAAAGTTTCATGCGTGATAAACGTTCACTCATTCAGATTATGGGCCGTGCAGCACGTAACACTGAATCAAAAGTTATTTTGTATGCAGATAAAGTAACGCAATCAATGCGCCTTGCAATGCAAGAATCTTCGCGTCGGCGCGAATTGCAACAAGCATATAATGAAGAACATAATATTACGCCACAATCTGTGCAACGAGAAGTCACTAAAACTATTACTGACTTGCAAGCTGCCATTGAAGCGGCATCGAAATCAAATAAAAGCAAAAAAGCTCGTGAAGCAAATATGTCTGATACAGACTTGCATAAACGTCTTGTTGAAATTGAAGTTGAAATGCGAACCGCTGCTGAAAATCTTGATTTTGAAAAAGCAATTGCATTGCGTGAAGAATGGCGCAGACTGCACTCGCTATCGTCTAAAAAAGACTAAAGTTTAGTAGCCACGCCATAGCTTTTAGCGACGGCGGGCAGAAAAAATGATGCCCCTCTTTCAAGGGGCATATTTTTTTATATATAATCTAATCGTGTTTTAAGTCTCTTTAATCCATGCCATGTACACAGTATGGTAAACAATGCAATCATTACACAGCAGAACCAAAAGTTAAGTGATCCTTCTTGCCCAAGTACTGATGCACGCATGCCTTCCATAACATAGAGCATAGGATTTGCCAAGCTTACGTATGCCATAATGGGGCTTACTTGATGCAACACTTCATATGAATATTGGAATCCACCAAGAAACCATATGGGGTATACAAAACGCATCCAAATACTGCCAATTTGTTCCATGCCTGAAATGCGCGTGGTGATCCACAATGCAAATGCTGCGGAAAAAATGTTTGAAAGCAAAAACACAATACAAAATTTAAATAAGCTAAATTCAGCAAGGCTAAATTCATTCCATACCAGCAACTTGCTAATAGGTAAAATCAATATGCTAATCACCGTTGTGTTAATGGTCATATAGACCAATTTTTCTATCCACACTAACCATGATGGCATGGGTAGCGTTAGATAAAACGATGTTATATTAAGTCCAGTAAAGTCACTTATAAAATTAGTAGCACTTGAATAAACTTCAAAAAGTCCTGCACTGCCAATTAAACTCGCGATTAAAAAACCACTATAATCTTGTGACAGTCCAAATGCGGGCATAAGGTACGTGTTCACCAGCACCATAGTGATAATCCAGATAAAAAGATCTATCAATTTATCTTTGATTGTTTGTTTGAGTAGTAATAAGTCTGTTGCAAGCAAACTTTTGAAAATTGGTACATAAGATAATAATTGCATTGTGTTCCTTATTCTTTTGGTTCTTGTGTAAGTTCCAAGAATACATCTTCAAGACGCCCCATTTGGAACGTTTTCATTAAATTAGCTGGCGTATCAATCAATTTAATTTCACCACTTGCCAAGAGCACTACTCGATCAGAAAGTTTTTCAGCTTCTTCCAAATAATGTGTAGTGAGCAATATACACACACCTTGTGATTTGATTTGCTCAATGTAATACCAGAGTTGATTTCTAATTGCAGGATCAAGTGCCACTGTTGGTTCATCAAGTACAATCAATTTTGGTGAATGCATTAATGTTCGTGCAATCATATAGCGTTGCTTCCAACCACCAGAAAGTTCATCTGGCTTTGCATGCAAATATTGATTAATACCCAAATAGTTATTAAGCTCGGCAAGCCGTTGTGCAATTGCCTCATCACTCATGCCATAATATTTACCTGCAAACTCTAAATTTTGTTTGATGGTAAGCATAGGGTTAAGATTAGGCTTTTGCGGGCAATAGCCAATGAGCTTGCGGTATTCAGGGATATCTTTATATATTGAAACATCATTATAGAGAATATCGCCTTTTGAGGCAGGGTGGAGCGTTGCAATGATGGTTGATAACGTTGTTTTACCCGCACCATTAACGCCTAAAAGCCCTACTACTTCACCGGGGTATAAATCGAATGATACGCCTTTGAGCGCACGTGTTTGACCATACTGTTTTTCAACAGATCGTATGGATAATAATGGTTTAGTCATGTGGTTGACCTTGGTTATAATCAACTTTTAAAAAGTTGACGATCGTGTATAAGCTAATTTGCTACAGCTTTAAGCAAGCGCAGAAAAATAACTTTATTAAACTTTAATAAAGGGAATATCATTGCCTTAGCGGCAATTTTTAAGACATCTTAAGTTATTGGAACTTAAGAGATTATGCGGGTGGTGGTTTTCATTGGCGGCGTACTCCTATAGTATTAGCCATGTTAGTTTCTATTATTAATATATTTTATTGTTTGAGAACAGTCAAGGGTATTTTGATTGCAAAGTGAAAAGTTCCGGTTTTTATAATGATTCTAGATTGTTTGCAGAGGCTTTGGTTACGTAGAAGTTCCACTGGAGTTTTACCTGTATTATCACTGGTGCCGCTGCGCGCGGCGGCGTACGCCTTTTTTGTGCAAATAAGGGTACAAAAAGCACTTAAGGGCATGCTATCCCTTAAGAATCCCCATACCTTATCAAGTAGATTATTAAATCAACTGGGTTAAATCTCGCCGTCCATATTTTTTGGTTTCTATGCATACTATTGTGTGGGTGGATGGATATTCACTGGCTCATAATGAAAATTTTAGTAGTGGTTCCTCTGCGCGCTGCGTGCATACCTCGTCGTGAAACGACGTGAGGTATAGCGCTCAGCGATTGAGCGGAATGGTCCAGCAGAATGCTGGTGCTTTTTTGCGTCCTTTTTTTGCACAAAAAAAGGCATGCGCAGCCGCGCGTAGCGGCACCGGCAATAATGCTTACAAGTAATCAGCGGAACTTCTACATTTTATTTTAGAAACTTGCGCTATTGTCTTCTTTGGTATAAGGCAAGTATATTAATAATGATAAGTTGATTTTCAAAGAGGTAGCAAAATGAATACCAACAGAATTGTTCTCTTCTTGTCTCTTGTTTCATCACTCTCTGTCGTTACGATGGATCAAAGCACATACACCCAAAGCTTAACTTCAGACACCAAATTATTACAGGCAATTTGCCAAGGCCCAAAACCAGAAGATCATATTTTTTGTGAAGCACGTGTTATAAAAGTAAGCGAAGAAAATTCTTTTGATGCAACCGTTATGCCTCCAAGCGAAGATACTATGAATATGTCTATCATGGAATTTGGAGGAAAATGTCTAGAACCTGCTTTTGAAGCAACATCAACTGCCATTACATTTAAAACCCATCCCGTGTTGCAAAGTTTAAAACGAGCAGGCACTCTCGCTTTAATATGCGTACACGGTACCTATTCAAAAGATATGGGATTTGGGGATAAGATTGAAAGAAAATCCACGCATGCGATAATAGACTTGGCTCATACTTTAGGTATTTCATATAATAAATCTGTAGAAATTATTTCATTTGCATGGTCTGGCATATTAGATATCAAGGCGCGAAAAGAAGCAGGTAAGCAACTTGCTGATTTTTTAATAGAAAAGAAAAAAGCATACGATCTTGTTTGGACTATTGCACATTCACATGGTTGTAACGTAGTTAATTGGGCAGGGCTTGATATGTTAAAAGACGGGCATCAAGTGCCCATAGATACTGCAATTCATCTGGCATCACCCACGCCTGATTTTGAAGTTGATAAAGGCGCATTGGCAGAAATTAAGCATCCTGAGTGTGCATTTAATATGAAAAAAATATTCAATTTTTTTGGATCAAATGATTGTGCGCAAGTTTTTGGTTCATTGCAATCAGCTTGGACGAGTGGTAGAAAAACAAGGCCAGGAACACAATCAGAATGTATAGCATATAACGTGCGCACACAACTTAATGGTAGTCAGCTTAACCATTCAACTATTAAAACAGTTATTAAACATTTGCCAGGATTGCTTCATGCTGCTGAGACGCATTACTCTTGTTTTTTTGATCTTGATGCAAATTTAGTTGAACAAGCAGATGGCACTCCCTGCTATCCTATGGTTGCGATCCGAAAACAAAGCAATGATCCACATCATCCATTACTTCGTGATAATTATCGGCGTGCGCGTGCATATTCAGAATATCAAAGCAAGCTCTATAAAGATGCATATGGTGTAAACATACAAGATAAAGCTTCACTTGCATGGCGTGTTGTTGTGGCTCCTATTCAAGAATGGTGGTGCAGGGCAGGTCACGACAAACTCGATTCGAAAAATGAATAAACCCCGTCCCTCGATACATTCTACTTCGCTAAAGCTTCGTTGAACACTCGGGATGAGCGCTTCATATGGAGAGTTCATATCCCGAAGAGCCTTTTGAGGGGCCCCTCGGGATGGTGTTTCATTGTTTCATTATTGAGTTATTGGTGCGGATGTGGGTGTTGCTTGTGCGACAGTTGTTTTGGCATGTTTAGGTTTAAGCGTTTTCAGCTTTTCACCCATTACAATTGATGCCTCTGCAAGTCGCGTTTCGTCAATCACTAAACCACATTGAGTTGGTTTGCCATCAACTGGTTTTTCACCTTTTTTGAGTACTGGCAATCCACATAAAGCATTTTTGCTTTTAGGTAGACGGCCCACATAATCAAGCGCATTTCCAGAATATGCTTTGAGTGTTACAGGTAATTCGAGTTTTAACCCTTCACCATGTTCACATACTAAGACGTTGCGTTCTGGATCAAACGTGTAAATTGAATTACTTATTGCTTTATATGGCTTTACCGTGTGCTGTGCTGTAACTAATTTGTGTGGTGCAAGTTTAGTAGTTTTAGCTTGAGCATTTTCCACAGTAGCGCGCGGTTTTGCAACTCGTTTAGGTTTTGCTGCTTGATAGTGAGCAGCAGAAGCTTTGCGAGCAACCCAGAACGGCGCCTGAGTGGTTACAAACGCGGCAATAACTGCCATATAATAGATTACTAGTTTTCTGTTATTCATATTAATTCCTTAATTCATATATAAACCCAAGGGTTTATAGTTAATTACTATTCAAATGTAATGGTAATTCACCTAGAACTACCCTTACATAACTAATTATACAAGTGGAAATGTTTTAAATGCAATATATTTTTAAATTTTACACACAGAAATAGCTGCCAGAGCGCATTTTACTCTTTTTTTAGACAAAGAAATGGGATATAAAGCATTTTTAGGGCGTTGCAAGCTGAAGTCCTTGTGTTTAGATACTAGGTTGTGCATACTAACTTGCAAGAATATAGAGATTAGATGCACCGTCATAAGGATTATTATGCAGATTAAAAAGTACCTTAAAGTGTTAGTAGTGGCTTCTATTATAGGTTGTGGTAGGGCAAAGGAAACTATAGAATCAAGTTTAAGACCAGAAGTATTATATGGTTATACTACAAGCCGCGATGCGCTCTATGCTTTTTTTCCTCAAAATGTAGCACAGCTTAATAATCGTGTGTATAAGATACTCCATGAAGCGCAATCAGGCATTGATGCTATCGTTGCTACTCCTGATAATGAACGCACGTTTGAAAATACTGCGCGTGCGCTTGATACGGTGGTTGGTCATTTTCTCTTGCAATCTGCAGGTATTGCAACGCTTATGTATGTGAGCCCCAATGATGTGTTGCGTACTGCTGCAGAACGAGCTGACGTTAAATTGAGCCATGCAGGGATCGATCTTTTTGGACAAAATAAAAAGTTGTATCAAGCGTTTAAAGCATATTATGAGGGCGCTTATAAAACTGAGCAGTTAACAGCATCAGAACGTTATCTTGTTGAGGAAACTATGGATGATTTTAAACGTAGTGGTTTAGATTTGCCTGAAGATAAGCGCCAAGAAGTTATCAAATTAGAAAAAGAGCTGAGTGAACTCACCACCAGGTTTCAAAAAAATATTAACACTGATACAAGTTTTTTTACGGCAACACAAGAAGAGCTTGATGGTGTTGAGCAAAGTGTTATAGATAATTTACAAAAAACTGATGATGGCAACTATAAAGTTGGTGTAGACTATCCTACCTATTTTGGCGTGATGCGTTATGCAACCAATCCTGAAACGCGTAAACGAATGTATCAGGCTATATTTAATAAAGCATATCCTGCTAACGTGCATCTTCTTCATGAGATTATTGCAAAGCGTGATCAACTTGCTCAGTTACTTGGCTATCCAAGCTATGCCCATTTAAATATTGATAGTCAAATGGCAAAAACGCCAGAAGCTGCCCAAAAGTTTGTCTGTTCAGTTATTACCAAAGCGCAACAAAAAGCAGATCGTGAAATGGCCATTTTAAGGGCTGATCTTGCACCATCGGTTACGTTAAGTCCTGATGGCAAAATGTATGCATGGGATGGTGCATTTGCGCGTGCATGGTATAAGAAGAAGCATTATAATCTAGATGAACGCGAAGTGAGTGAATACTTTCCTATGGAGCAAACAATTGATCGTTTGCTTAAAATTTATGAGCAGTTTTTTGATATTACTATGCACCAAGAGCCGCTAAAAAGCTTATGGGTTGATGATTTAATTTTGATTACCGTGCGTAATAATAAAGATAATCAATTACTTGGGTATTTAATTTTGGATTTACATCCACGCGCTAACAAATATTCTCATGCATGCCATATAGGCATTTGCCCGGCGTTGCAAAAACCTGATGGCACACGAGTTCCTGCACTTTCTGTAGTTATTGCCAATTTTCCTAAATCCACAAAGGAAAAACCATCATTGCTTACGCGTAGTGATGTGAGCACGTTTTTCCATGAGTTTGGGCACGGCATGCATGCTATTTTGGGTGCAACGCCGCTTGCAACACAGTCTGGCACCAATGTAAAACGAGACTTTGTAGAAATGCCATCACAAATGCTTGAAGAATGGTTATTTGATAAAGAGATTCTCAAGCAAGTTTCAAGCCACTATAAAACAGGTCAATCACTCCCTGATAATGTTATTGATATTATTATTGCAATGAAGAATTTTGATGCAGGTTCGCATTTAATTGGTCAAGCAAATGCAGCACTCTTTGCACTCAAATGCTTTTGCCCTGGTGGTTGTAAAGATACTGATGCGCTTGAGCGTGAATTGCATGCGTTTACCCACAAGCATACGGTGCATGATCCCGATTCGCATCATCAAGCGTCTTTTGGGCATTTGACAGGCTATGGTGCGCGTTATTATGGGTATTTATGGTCGCAAGTCTATGCGCTTGATTTATTTAACCATATTAAGAAATTTGGTTTAACAAATCCTCAAATAGGCACCGTGTATGCTCAGAAAGTGCTTGGCAAAGGGGGATCTGCTGATCCTATGGAATTATTGATAGACTTTTTAGGGCGTGAGCCAAATGAAAATGCATTTATGCAAAGCATGGGTCTTTAATCTATGAATCGAGAAACATTATACGCTTTTACACAAAACCGCGAGCGCGTGCTGGGTTTATTCCCCACAAGTGTTGCTGAAATTTCCGCGCGTTCAACTGCCTTGATACAAACTACTCAAGAGGCGGTGAATGCGCTTATTGCCATTCAAAATACAGAACGTACATTTGAAAATACTGCGCTCGCATTAGATACCATTAAGAGTAATTTTTCATGTGGAAAAACTGGCATTGAAGTGCTTGTATATGTAAGTCCGGATACCCAGCTGAGAGCTGCTGCGCGTGATGCAGTGGTGGCGCTCCAGGATGCGGCAATTGATCTTATTTTTATGAATAAAAAACTCTTTGATGTGTTTAAGGTTTATTATGAAGGTAATGCGCAAACAGAAAATCTTTCACCAGAAGAGCGTTATTTTCTAGATCAAACCATGCGCGAGTATAAAAAGAGTGGTCTTGATTTATCGTCTGCAGAGCGTGAGCATATAGCGCGGCTGGAAAAAGAACTTGCTGAACTTTCAGTTACGTTTGCTGCAAATATTAATAGCGATCAAAGTTTTATCGTTGCAACTGGTGAAGAACTTGTAGGTGTTGATGCGCAAGTTATTGAGGGCTTACAACAAACTGATGAAGGCAACTATAAAGTAGGCGTAGATTATCCTACTTATTTTGCAGTGATTGAATATTGCACCGTAGAGAGTACGAGAAAGCGTTTATATAAAGCGTTTCAAAATCGTGCGTATCCAAAGAATAAAGAGATACTCAATGCTATCATAAAGAAGCGTGATCAACTTGCAAAGCTTTTGGGGTTTGCAAGTTATGCGCATTTAAACATTGATAATCAAATGGCACAATCACCTGAAACTGCCGAAAGTTTTGTTACAGAATTGCTTGGCAAAGCGGGTAAAAAAGCGGAGCAGGAATTTGCAAAGCTAACGAGTGATTTGGCCCCGGGAGTGGCATTGAGCCCACAAGGCAAGATGTATCCGTGGAACAATGCCTATACTTCTGCTTATTATAAACAAAAGCATTTTAAATTTGATGAACGAGAGATTAGTGAATATTTCCCTATGCAGCAAACTATTGAGCGGCTTTTGGAAATCTATGAAACGTTCTTTGGTCTTTCTATGCATCAAGAAATCATTGATTCTCTTTGGGTAGAAGGGTTAACGCTTATTACCGTGAAAACAAAAAAAGATAATCAGCTTTTGGGTTATCTCATTCTTGATTTGTATCCACGTGCCAATAAATATTCACACGCGTGTGAAATTGGCGTGGTGCCTGCATTGCTTACGCGTGATGGTTCACGAGTTCCTGCAGTGTGCGTGGTACTTACCAATTTCCCCAAAGCAACTGAATCGCAACCATCATTACTCCAATTTGATGATGTAAAAACGTTTTTTCATGAATTTGGTCACGCGATACATGAAATTCTGGGAGCAACCTATCTTGCATCACAAGCAGGCACTAGTGTAAAGATTGATTTTGTGGAATTGCCATCGCAAATGTTAGAAGAATGGCTCTATGATTCTGCAATTTTAGAGCAAGTCAGTGGTCATTATAAAACTGGGTTATCGTTACCAGAAAAGCACCGTCAAACAATTATTGCATTAAAGAATTTTGATTCGGGCAAATTTGTGCAAGTTCAAAGTAGTTATGCTTTGCTTTCATTATATGCATATGCACAAGGCGAATCAAAAGATCTTGATGCATTGCGCAAAGAAATCCATGCACAAACCATACCATCAAGCGAGTTTGACCCAGACAGTCATTTTTATGCTTCTTTTGGTCATTTAGATAATTATGGTGCACGATATTATGGGTATTTATGGTCAAAAGTATTTGCGCTTGATTTGTTTGACCATATTAAAAAAAATGGATTACTCAATCCAGAAATGGGCGCGCACTATAAAGAAAAAGTGCTGGGCAAAGGTGGTAGTAACGATCCGCGTGAATTGCTGAAAGACTTTTTGGGGCGAGAACCAAATCAAGATGCGTTTTTAAAAGATTTGGGATTATAAAAAGAAAGAGCGTGCATTAAAATTAATAATGCACGCTCTTTCTTGTAATTTGAATTAACGCGTTACGTTATGCAAAAATACCTTCTTGTTCAAGAAGAGCTTTAAGCACTTTGTTTTCTGGGTCACTAAACGGCCCATTTTCTAATTTATACGGGCGAATAATGGTGCCATTATCCATAACGTGTGCGGTAACGCTCAAGTTTTTAAAATTACTTGTTGTTTCAAGCTCATGCATGTTGCCAAAGTGCGTTGCAATCACCAAGATGGTGTTCTCATTTCTGCCAAGTTCGTCGGCAAATTTATATGCATATTCAGAACCACCTTCAGCATTAGTTCCACTAAATACTTCATCCATAATGGTAAAACAAAATTCATCTGAGCGAAGCGTTTTTATTTGTTCAACAAGTTCTTTTGCACGCAATATTTCTGCATGAAAGAGTGACGTGCCGCTTGCAATGTCATCGGTAATATTAAGGTAACAATTGATCGCAGCAAACGGTGTGAACGTAAAGCTATCTGCTGCTGCAATACCAAACGTTTGCGCAAGCAACAAGTTGATAGCAACCGCTTTGATCACCGTTGATTTACCGCCAGTGTTTGGACCAGTTAAAATCACGTTGTGTTGCTCTGCATAATTATTGAGCACAATATCATTAGTTACTACTTTGTTGGCATCAATAAACGGGTTCCAGAAGCCATCAGCGGCAATATACGGTTTGTCTGAATGATCAAACTGTACAAAGCAATAGCGAGCTTTGGTTGATTGATGCTCAGCATAAAGTTTTGCAATACCATAATATGCTTCTAATTCACCTGCCGCAGCAAAGAATGGCGCAAATTCATTTTTTACTTCTTTCATGAGCTTATGAGCTGCAAGCACACGCCCGGTGATGGTAAAGAATGATGGTTCGCCTCTAAAGGTTGATGAATTAAGCATTGCCATGAGCTCTTTTGCTTTATCAGAAATTTGCGCAGAGCCATCAAAGTAAGAGGCTAACACATCAAAAGCTTTAATATTTTGAGCACCTTCTACATTCTTTAATAAGCCATGTGCCTTTTTTATAGTATCAATATAAGCCGTTAAGCTAATAAGGGTTTTATGTAAATAATTAGTGGTCGTAGTATTGAGTTGTGCTTCGTTAATCGCCTTTTTAATTTGCCAAAGAGTTAAGGCTGTAATAAATACTTTTCCAGCGCCGATGACTATTTTTAAGGGCTTAGTTTTCGCTTGCACGTTTATAGTAGAAAGTTCAGCCTGATTTTTTAATAATTTATTCAGTTCATCTTGAGCATCTGCAGTAAAATCTTCACCATCAATTGCTTGCAGTTCACGATAATAATCAATTTTTCGTTGCGTGAAATCTTTGTTCCATTGTACTGCATTCTCGAATCGAGTATCAATTCCTATGCAAATATCACCAAAAGATTCGCCCTCGTTACCATCTTTTATTAAAGCAGTCACCTCTGCAGATGATTTATCTTTAAACGCCAGAGGAAATGGATAGAATGATTTACCATAGCGAGCCAGAGCATTGGCTATATCGGCAGGGCGTGTTTGTTTGCCTTTTTGAATGATGGTTGTGCCAATTTCGGGTAAAAAGGGTAGAGACATCATAAAAAAAGTACCTGCGTTTCTCAAACGCGTTTTACATTCAAGAGCAACAGTGCTTTTATTCAAGAAACCAAAGTAGTCACCAAAATATAAGCGATCAAACATTTTTTGTGTTGCTTCATTTTCTTGACGCCAAAAAGAGAGAGCGTCAGTTTCAAGTGTTCTAAGTGAGCCAAAAAGAGTATCAAGCTCATCCGTATCAAGTGTAAGTATTCCTTTAACGAATGCTTGGCGTTCTTCAATAGTTTCTTGCGATCGTGTTGGGCTTATGAGCATGTTTGCAAGAGCCAATTTACCAAAAAGAGATTGCGTTCTATCAATATGGCTTAACAGATGTTGGCCTGCACTGCTGCCACCACACAATAATTCCATTTTCTTAATGAATTTGGTATCAATAACGGTCGGTTCAGATTGACTACCAAGGTTTTTAAATAGACTTAGGGCTATTGCATGTTGGTCATATTCATTGAGCACTGATGGTGAGAACGTGCCTTTTTTGGTCTTATCTTCAAGATCGGTAACATCGGTAACTTTGTGAGCCTCTTGCGACGGGGTAATTGTTTTTAAAAATTCTTGTTCTACCAGAGACCATGCCGTTTGGGCAAAGCTTGCATTCCCTGAAAATAGTAATGTGGTAAAGAGTAAATACTTGTTAAAGCGGTTACGTGATATGATCATCATAAGCCCTTTCTGTGTTTGGAAAAGATATATTGTATTTTTTTCAATTTGTATTTATATAAATAAGAAGCGCCTAAGTAACTGTTTTTAATATTATTAGGTATTCTTTATATGTTACCTAAAGTGCATGGAAAAGCAACTAAAATATGCTGTGGTGGCTGTGTTACGTGATAAGAGTTATTCAGGGGGGATAGTGTATAAGCCAAAGTAAGAGAAAGATAACTTTTTTATCGGTAAATATACCAGGTTCCCGCAAATTCATTTGCAAGATCCACCGTAATTTTGCCAATTATTTCCTGGGCGTTCCACGGCGTTAAGCGGGCCATGTGTGCTCTGGAAAAGCGCTTAGTAGCGCCATCTGTATATTGTAACATTCCGTGGGCTATATCGTAGATAGCAGTTCCAGATGCCGATCCAATTGGTTCTACGGTATAATGAACTGACGCTGTTGAAATATGGTGTGCTTGGCTTATACTACAAGTGAGTATAAGAAGAATGGCTATAATTTTGGAATTCATTACTTCTCCCTTTTTCCGATCGCTTTGCTGAGCTTTAGTATTTTTTCTCAGAGAGGCCGGTCGGTTTTTTTTATGCTATTTCTACTTTAATAATACAATTTGCATTCTCTAAATTGCAATATATTGCAATTAAATTTCATTGTAAAATTGAATTTTCATTGATTGGCATAGTATTATTATGGGATCTGGGGTATTCTTATAAGATGGAAATAATGCAACAACACACGGGCATAGTGCTCAAGCGCTATATGCCTAAAAAGCAAAAAATATCCCTGCTTGATGCTCATTTGGGCAGAATAGAAGCAGTTATTCGTGATGAACGGCTTATAGAAATGGTATGGCCAGGGATGGAACTTGCCTATATCCCAACTGAAGGTGCTGGGGTTCATTTTCTGGACAACGCAAGTTTGCAAGCAGCGCCATTTGTGAGCGCTCAGCAGGATATAGGTTTTTTGCATCATATATTAGAATTGTCATATTATTTTTTAGAGCTTCACGATGTTACTCCTGAGATATTTCCGTTAGTTCAATTTATTTGTGTGACTGACGTGGAGCTTTCTCGTGAACAGAAAATGATGGTTATTGGTAAATTTTTGTGGCAACTTAGGCAAGAAATAGAAATGTTGCAAGATAAGATTGCTTTGCAGCGTTTGCTTGCATTGCCACTTGAGAGTATGTTAAAAGAGACTGTTGACTCGCGTGAGATTGCACACCTATTTTGTTGGATACGGCATGCGATTTTATGCCATCCACAACGAGCATATTTTAAGACGAGCGGCTTTATGTTGAATATAGGGGCCTTATGAAGTTATTAAGAAATGTAAAAATAGTTTGTATGGTAGTTATAGCTGCTACCACTGTGCCATTGTATGGCGGTTTTTTTAAAGCTATATTTCAAGATGAGCAAACCCCTCAAAAAGTGTTTGCTTCAGAAAATCAGATTCAAAAAGAAGTGCTGCATCATGTTACTGCTGATGTAAAGCAATATGAGCAAGAAAGCGAGCAATTTGCGCGCGCATTGCAGCAGCAACTAGATGAAAATGAAACGCAGATTGCGCGCACACAGCAAGAACTAGAATCAGCTACGCAAACGGCAACGCGTGAATTTCTTACGCAAAAAAGCGCACTTCTTAAAGAAGTGCATCAACTGTTATTAAGCCGCCGCATTACGCGTAAAGAGATTCTTATTATTTTAGAATCTCACGTTAAGCTGCTTGAAGGGTATTTAAAAGATCCTCAATTTATAAGTCTTAAACTAGAGCCTAAATCTTATTATACGGTTGAGCAGCTTGAAAAAGCAAGCAAAGTTTTTTTTGAGCAAGAAGTGCGCATTAAAAGGCTTTCCGATCAAAAAGAAGATATGGCGCTTGAGCTTGAAACGCGTAGACGTGATCTTTTAGCATCACAAAAAGAATATGATGCAAAGCGTAAGATTCAAGAAGAATTTCAAGATAAAACTACCGTGCCTCTTGATCAAGATGTTGATAAAGGTTTTACGGTAAAGCAGCGTGGCCAACTCATTGATTTAGAAGTGGTTCTTGTTTTAGCGCGGCTTGAATTATTGCGCATGAAAGAAAAGCAAGCAAAAGAAAATAATAGCTTGCTTGCCACACAAATATTTTATGAAAAGCAAAAACTGCGCATTCTTAAAGATAATTTTTCGCTTGTTAAATCTAAACTACGTGTTGATCCTGCAGATATTGATGCAGAAGAGCAAGCGCTTGATAAAGTAAAACAAGAAGCTGGCGCAAAACGAGAAGCATATTTTAGAAAAGTTACCGAACTTACCTCACTGCGAGAACAAGTAAAACAACTTCTTGAAAAAGAACCAGGAGTAGCACTTGATGTGGCAAGTCAAGTTGACTGGCAATTAAATCCGGATTCTGCCCAAGCATATCAGCACGAGGCATATATTAACTATTTGCATGAGCAGCTCCTCTTTTATGATCGTAAAATAGAACTGTTAAATGCACAATTAGATTTGGAAAATACACGCATACTCTATCAAAAATTAGTGGTTGACACTAAACGCTCTTGGTACGATATAACACACAGCTTGTTACGGGATACAGAAACTATTACTGCAGAAATCAAGCGATATAAAGATCTTGTGGCTCAGCAAGAGCGTGTTGCAAGTTCGCTTATTGAAAAGCGTAAATCTGCCACCGAATTATTGAGCGTGCAAACACGTTCGCTTGATACTATTAAGGAAGAACTTAAAAAAATAGCAGGGCAAAAAGATACGTTGTTTGCGGGTAATCATAACTTGTTTACACAAGTTCATTCGTATATGGTCAATGCCTATGGCGTGTTAGAGCAAGAGGTGCTTGCCAACAGAATGCGCATTGAAACATATTCTGCCATGATTGCGCTGTCTGAACGTATGGTCAAAGATATCAAAACATTGCTTGAAGAATTAGAAGTCAAAAGTATTTGGCAACGCTCTGAATATGCCATTACGCGCGAAGGTATTGCCAATTTGCTGCCTGACGTTAAAGCATTCTTTGCCCGCACGTGGGTGACTGGGGTACAGTACTTTCAAGATATGAGTTTTGCAAAAATAATTCAGTGGATCAAGGTGCGTGCAACGCATGCGGGCACACTACTCTTTTTTGTTGTGTTTTTACTTGGTTTACTGCTTGGCATTATATTTCTTAAACGGCGGTTATTGCCGTCTATGCAAGAATTTTTACTTGCAAGCAAACCAGAACATCATATAACGTTTGTGGTAAATCGTATTGTTGCAGCACTTATGGGGTTCTTGTCAAATCATGTGGTGGGCATGAGCATATGGTTTATACTGCTTCTTTTAATTCAAACAAATATGATCACGCAAACGTTTCCTCGTGTCTTCTTCTATTTGATGTCTATTCCGTATTGGATCTATTTTGCCCATAAAATGATCAAATCGGTGCGCGAGCTTAATCAATCAAAAGATAATGTAATTTTTGTGCCTCTTTTTGAGCGACGTTTTGCAATCACGTTTTCTATACTTGCATATCTTGCCATCACGCTATTGTTTTTCAGGCAAGCATTTATTACCGAAAGTGTTCGTCCCTCACAAACGCCGCGTATCTTGCTTGCGATGTATTCGGTGGTTGCTCGCGTGCTGATTCCTATTTTATTGTTCCAGGCGTTTTCTATTGGTCGGCAAGAAGTAGTAGGTTTGCTACCTAAACGTGGTTTATTTTGGCAATTTGTTGCCGATAAATTGAATCGTTTTTATTATCTGTTGCTTGGCATCATTATAGTGCTCATGATCTTGAGTGATCCGTATGTTGGTGGCTATGGCAATTTGGTCTCGTACGTGCTCCAGGGTATTGCAGGCACTTTGTTGTTATTATGGGGGCTTTCTGTGCTACAAGGATGGAGCAAACAGGTTTCTTCTCATCTATTTTTTATTACCCAAGAAGATTCGTATAAAGAACGATTCCCTGCAGCAAAAACATGGTATGGCTTATTTACGATTTTACTCTTTATTTTCCTTGGCGTAATTGGCTTAGTGATCGGCCTTAAAATGTGGGACGTGGCAATAAGTTATAAAGATGTGTATAACTTATTTGAATATGAGATATTCCAAATTGTAGAAGATGGTCAAAAGTTTTCGTTTACATTTGAACGTTTTGCCATCCTTGCAGGCATTATTATTGGTGGGTTTGTACTTGCTTCTGCTGTTAATCGTTTTGTGCTGCGTCGTGTTTTCTCGCTTATTCCTGTTGATCTTGGTATTCAAAATACCGTAATGAGTATTACACGCTATGTAATTATTTTAGTGGTGTTTTTGGTAGCCTTTATGTGGGCCAAACTAGGGTTCATGTTAATACCAATCGGTATCGCCATCGGTTTGATTGCCAACGTATTTAAAGAACCGCTTGCTGATTTCTTTTCCTATTTTATCATATTGGTGCAACGGCCAATCCAAATTGGTGATTACATTGAAATAAATGAAGAACTTTCAGGTGTGGTTCGCCGTATAACGCCGCGCTCTACCATATTGCGCCGCAAAAATAGTTTTACGGTGTTAGTGCCCAATTCTATGATTGTGCGTGATCCGGTTAATAACTGGAACTATGCACGCAATTTTGTGGCGTTTGATGATATTATTTTGACTATTCCTTATTCAGCCGATCCAGAGAACGTAAGAGAAATTATTGCTGAAGTGCTTGATAAAAGTCTGGCGGTGCTTAAAAGCCCAGCACCGGTGATTCGCTTAGAAGAATTTGGTGAATATGGATTTAAGTTTATGATTCGCGGATTTGTCACTGACAATAATATTTTAAATAAATGGGATATTGCCAGTGACGTACGTTTTTCTATTGTGTCTGCATTGCGTAAAAATGGCATTAAGATTGCAGTGCCTGTGTATATGGCAATAGATGAGCAAGCAGCCAAAGAAAAATAAATTGTAATTATTTACCTTTGCCTTTACGAAGACTTTGAATTTTTTTCCATGCCAGTTGCACCACGTGCGTATTTATTAAGCCATATGCTATTAAAAATACTGCAAAAAAGAATATTACTCCTTTGAGTAAGCTTATAAAAAAGCCCATTGAAAAGAGAAGTAATACTACTCCAATGCCAAGAGATAAGTAGCCTCTTTGCGAATCATTAAGATTAAAACCAAACATAGACCGCTCCTTTTTTAGAAAAAAAACTTATACAAATTTACCTTAGCATTAAACGTATAGCACATGCAATATTCTGCATAAAGTTATTCCTCAAAAGAAGGAATAAACATCCCCCGTACTAGGTGGTGCAAAAGGTGGCTAAAGGTTGCAAATGGTTGCTTTTGTGGGTTATACATAATATAGGTACTATTTACTAGATTAATGGAGGTTAGCAGTTAAGTTTCGGACAAAATAGTTACGGAAGCAAAATCAGTTTCTAAGGCGTTAAATCGGTCGGTTGCTGGGCAGATTGAGCATTGGGCCAAGATAGGTAATAAAAATGAGCCAGTTAGGTTGCCAATTTCATGCTAAAAAACCAGAAATAACCCAACTATTTGAGAAATCCAAGTGCATATCTTGCATTGGTTGATGATGGGTTAAAAATTGGACTTTTTGTATCTTGATGCCATTCTCTCGAAGCGTTTTTAAGATAGATTCTATCATCATGAGCTTTATATACACGCTTGCTTGTTTGCTCATAGGAGAACGATCAAGAGAAATAAAAGCAGTCATGCCATCGCTTGAAAGAGTAACTGATTGTAAGGTAACTTTCTTATCAACCAATTTTTCTTCTTCAAATAATACAAGTAATGCGCTCACGAGCTGGCTTATATTATCACTTACGCTGTGCGAGGATAATAGTTCAGTTTTTTCATGATGCCAGCGATTTTGGCGCCAATACCATAAGCTTACTTGTTGTTTGGTGATGTGTGATTCATTAATAATGTGCGTATGCACTTGGGGTAATCTGATGATGAGCCATTCTTTCATATACGCAAATAAGAGTATCGCGCTCAGCAAACACATAACGCAAAGAAAAAGTGTTTTTTTATACGTCATGCAGGCAAGCTCCATTGTTTGAGTGATTGCAGCATGGTATGCAGTGCATCAGCAAGAGACTGCGCGTATTCCTTTATTTTTTTTGTATTTTGTATGCTTAATTCTATGGCTACGCTTGGAGCAAGAATACCGGTGAGATTCTTTAAAGGAATGGCATGCACTTGGTTGCCAATAATAGTAAATAATGGTTTTGCTTGGAACGAAGTGAGCAATACGTCTGCCATGCGATAGCTTGTTTGGTGGTTAGTAAGATGTGCCTGATCAAACGGAATAAAGGCAAGACTATTTGTCCGTATAGTTTTGAGTGCGTCAGAAGGGTCTGCGGCATAGGTATATAAACCAAGTTGGGCGTTACTTTCTTGCTGTTCATAGAGCATAATTGCAATATACGCATCAACATTAAGACGGTTTGCTATTGCTGCATGTTGAAGCGGTTCAACGCTTTGTCCATTAAAGCGCGGCACAATAACGTTGAGTGTTATATCTTTGCGTTCAAGCAGTTCTTTGAGTTCTTCTGCAAGTTGAATGGAAAGTCCACGTTCATACGAGCCGTGAATGCTGCGCCCTGGATGGCGCGCGTCGCCAGCAGGTTGAAGTAGAAGCGTAAACGCTTCTAACTGATATGAACTACATAAAAAGAGTATAAAAAAAATAATATTTTTTAGGTGCATGTAAGATCAGTGGTTATATAGTGGGTTAAAAACGTGATGCGAATTTGTTGTTTGTCATTTTTTACACCCATGGCTATAGCGCGTGATTGACCAATGAATATGCACAGCCTTTTAGCGCGTGTAATGGCAGTATAAATTAAATTACGCTGTAAAAGCATAAAATGTTGCATAAAAATAGGCACTATACATGCTGCATATTCAGAGCCTTGGCTTTTGTGAATTGAAATTGCATAAGCAAGTACTAATTCATCAAGTTCGTCAAACTCATAGATTATAAGCCGCTCATCAAACAGCACGGTAAGCTGTTGCTCTTCTTGATCAACGCTTTCTATGGTACCAATATCGCCATTAAATACTACTTTATCGTAATTATTACGTAATTGCATCACGCGATCGCCAACTTTATACGCTGTGCCAAAGCGCATTACGTGTGGTAGCGAGGGATCGGGGTTTAATAATCCTTGTAAGTCATGATTAATTTTTTGTGTACCAACAATACCACGGTTCATGGGCACGAGCACGGTAGCCTGCTCTGGCGCAATGCCATAACGTTTTAAATGATTCGTGAAAATATCTTCTAAAATTGCAGGTACTTGGCTTGGATCTTCTTCTTTAATGTACATAAAATCTCGCTTGGCTCCGTCATGCGATGAGGTAGGAAACTCGCCATTATTAATTTTATGCGCATTGAGTATGATCATGCTATCTTGTGCTTGGCGGAAAATATGCTGCAAACGTACAAATGGAATAGTTTTAGTGGCAATAATATCATGGAGCACGTTGCCGGCGCCAACTGAGGGCAGTTGATCAGTATCGCCAATAAATACTATGTGCGCAGTCAGTGGCAGTGCTTTCATGAGCGCGTATGCCAAGAATACGTCGAGCATAGAAGCTTCATCAATAATTAAAAAATCTAAGGTAAGTGCATTTGATTCATTATGCTTAAAGCTCATAATGCTTGGGTCAAATTCAAGCAAACGATGTAGTGTTGCTGCATGCCTGCCGGTGCCTTCAGTAATTCGTTTTGCAGCGCGTCCGGTGGGTGCTGCCAAGCGGTAAATAAGACGGTAGTCATCAAGAATTTCAAGCAGTTGCTTGATGAGTGTGGTTTTACCAGTACCAGGGCCGCCCGTAATTACCGTAACTTTATCTTGCAAACAACCAAGAATGCCACGCTGCTGCTCTTCATTAAGTGCAAGTTTGCCCGGTGGTGGTTGTGAAATAGTTTTATAGACCTCATCAAGATCAAAAAGATATGGGCTTTTGTGTTGCATCACATTTTTAATTTTTTGAGCAAGATTTTTTTCAGTAAAATAATACAGTGAAAGAGTTATGTAATGCACAGCATCATGCGTTATCAGTTTAATGTTATTTTCATTATATAATTCATGCAGCGCCGTTTTAACTTTTTGCTCAATAGTTTCACCTTTGAGCTCAAGCAAGGTTATTACCGATTCTTTTAATGTTTCAAGTTCTACATACAAATGCCCGCGATTGGTGGCATCTTGAATGGCAAAATTAATGCCAGCCTTTATACGTTTGATCGAATCGTGTGGCAATCCTAATTTTTGAGCAATGCCGTCTGCTGTTTTAAAACCAATGCCCCAAATATCTTGCACCAGCCGATAAGGATTTTCATTCAGCATCGCAATGGATTCTTTGCCATAGTGCTTATAGATTTTGGTGGCAAGCACAGGAGAGACATCTTTTTCTTGCAAGAACAGCATGATGCTTGAAATCTCTTTTTGATCATGCCATGCGGTAATAATTTGTTCTAAACGTTTAGGACCAATGCCTTGTACTTTGCCTAATTTGTGAGGTTCTTTTTCAATGATATCAAGTACGTTTACGCCAAAAGCATCTACTAATTTTTCTGCATAAACTTTGCCAATGCCTTTGATAAGGCCTGAACCTAAATATTTTTTGAGTCCTAATACCGATGTTGGCATTTGCGTGGTGCATTGGGTTGCAACAAATTGTTTGCCAAATTTTTTGTGTGTTGACCACGTGCCCATAAGGCTTACGTATTCGCCTGGATGTATTGAGGCAAAATTACCCGTAACGGTTGTGGAATTTGCGTGAGAAACTTGAAGCACGAACACCGTAAAACCAGTGTCCGTGCTTTGAAATACTATTTTTTCAATAGTGCCATTAAGTTGTTCAGGTTGGCTCATGTAGTATGGGTAAGTTTAGTTTTAAGTACTTCATATTGTTCAACTGCCTTGGGGCAGCTTGCAATAAGAGAAGTTAGGAAATCAAGTAAGTTGCAGCACATATTATCAAGGCGAGCGCAATTGTTGATATCATGATCAAACATGCTCATTTCTGATCCTGGATCTTCTTCACTCCAGCGCAATAACATGCTATCTTTATGACCAGCTTTTTCTGCCCATTCTTCTATTAATGGCACCATAAAATCTTTAGAGCCGCGCGCTTGTTCCATAAATGGGAACGTAAGATCGGCAAATGATTTTTTAGCTTGAGCAAGTGCCGGTGCAAGGAGTTGCGTTTGTTGCATGCGCTTATGTTCAAGTTCTGTAAGCTCTTTGGTAAATTGTTCAAAGTTTTCGATATGTTCTTTTTTGAGTGCTTCAAGTTCTTCGGCAATCAGCATATCTTGCTTACGCATAATAGCTCGTTTTGCTTGTTTTATTGCAATATCACGAGTTTCATCGCCTTTATGGCGTAACATCATTTCTTCTTCTAACTTTTGAACTTGAGCTTCAAATTGTTCAATGAGTGCTTGCTCCCGTGCTTGCCATTTACCATTAAAACGAACTGAATCAAGATATTTGTTTTCTAATTCTTCGCGTGCAGCTTTATAAGTTGCCTGTATGCGTTCCTCTATGCGTGCAAGCATGTGGAGCGTTGCTTTTTTATCTTGAAAATCAAACGTACCTACTCTTTTTTTGGTTTGTTGATCTAGAATACCATGAATGATGCCGCGTAATCTATGAATAATAAGTTTCATATCAAGAATAGTATGCCCGTCCATTGCGTGGGAAATGCCATCAATAAACTTGAGCACGCGTGAAGTGAGTATAATTCCTTGTGATTCTTCAGCATGTAGTGTTGATGTTGCTTGAACTAATAATGCGCTTAAAATGAGCGCGCCAAAACGCTTAGACATAAATGATTGCATAGTGAAGTCCTTTTTGTCGTTAGTTAAATGGTCATGTCAAAATATAATGCACCGGTAAAGTCTTTGCCTATTCCTGTAGACAAGATTGTTGCATCAAGATGGAACCCAATATAATAATCCCTGCATGTGCCTTGTTTTTTGTATATAAGATCGCCAAACAGTTTACTTTGATATGCGCACGGCTTAATTGCAATTTCTTTACGCAGTCGGGCAATTTGTGCCGCTGTTGCATTGATTGTACCTAATTTTTCTTTATCTTGCCAATAGAGATCATAACCGAATTGAAAATCAAACGTTTTGCCGTGATACGTAAGGCTAGTGTTCCAGATAAAAATGAACCCAGGTGAAATATGTGTTTCATACATAGTAGGAAACAACGTTTCTATAAGTTGTTGATTGAGAAAGTTTAAATTTTCTTGGCAAACAATAGGATTCGTAGACGTATAATCTCTATCAAATTCTGCAGGGTCTTTGTGCATAATATAAAAACGTTTTTCTTTGCGTGGCGTTATATATTCAAGTGATGATTTTGATCGCAACGTCCAACAATTAGATAATTCAAGTTGTTGATCGGCAAATATGCCAAGACCAAAATGGCCTTCATTGCCCATGCCCGTTTCAAGCACTATAGTGGATAATCGATCAACTGCTGCAATTAAAAATTCGGTTCCTTCTTCAATGGCGCGTGGTATATCTTTATCAACAAGAATAGTATTTATAAAATTAAGGAGATTAAAATTTGGTGCGGGTGTAGTTTTAGAAAAATGAGTGCCATATAAACCTTGTTTCCATGCAAATGCGGTAGGAATAGTAAAAAGGCCACCAATGCGTGCAAAAGCGTAATCGGTTTGATAAGGCATGTAGCCAAGTTCTATACGCGTATCGCCTACACCAAGTTTATCAATAATTACATGTTTTCGAGCAAAATCCATAGGATCATCTTGTGGTGGAACTCCTGCTCGTTCAAGTAATATTTGTTCTTCATCAGTGAGTGATAAATTACGTTCTAAATAATACCACGGTGCGTAAGCGCGTACATGCCAATTACACCCCCAAACATGTTGAATACCAAACATTAAACCAAGTCTACGCTCTTGCAGTTTCATATTGCTAAATATTGCAAGTACGTCAGGAACATTTACTTCAATTTCAAATTCTTCTATACGTCGAATTAAGTTTGGATTATTAAGTAGAATATACGATTTTAGTTGTGTACTTTCTTTGGTGTAATAACCATTCGATGTTTGATTATAAAAAAGTTGTGTCCAAAAATAATTTTCACAAGGATAGAAATAGTGATGATAAAAACCAGGTAAATTAAGTAAGGACCTGCTATTGTTGGGATTTGTATGAAGATAGAGATCTTCTTGAAGTACTATTTGTGCCTCAATAGGAGGATTAGTAATCAAGGTAACTACATCGCATGCCGTTAACGGGTCGACTTGATGGAGTTCAATTGCTCGTTTGGCTTCATCTGAATTAATAAAAGAGTCATCAGTTGGTTCTTCTTCTTTTTCATTCACAAAAATATCATCAAAGGTAAAAGATAAATCATCGTTCATGCATATAAGAAAAGAAGAAAAAAAAGAAGTGATTAAAAGAAGAAAAAGCGCACATTTTATTTTAATCATTTTGTTTACCATAGTTAAATTTATTATTACTTTTAAAGAGAGTTTAAATTGAGAAAAAGTAAGTTTAAGAAATATCGTGTGTGTATAGTGTAGCAGTTTCTTGAGAGTAAGACAAAAGCTGTAATTGACTAGCTTTTTTCTTACTCGCGTTTTTAAGAGCAACGTGGTACGCTTGTTAACGTTCACATATTTATAAACAAACATTAAAGAGCAAAGGGCAATCTGCCATGATAGCTGAGCGTAAAAATCGCCCACAATGTTTAGTGGTAGAGGGTAATATTGGAGCAGGCAAATCTACGTTTCTAAAAATATTAGAGCGGTCACTTAATGTGCAAGTTGTTTATGAACCGCATCGCAAATGGCAAGAAGTAGATGGTCACGAAAATCTGCTTGATTTGTTTTATAAAGATATTAATAGATGGTCGTACACGTTTCAAAGTTATGCATTCGTAACTCGCATAGTAGAGCAAGAAGCATACTTAAAAAAATGCACACAACCGTTTCAGATTCTTGAACGATCTGTATATTCAGACAGATATTGTTTTGCCAAAAACTGTTTTCAAATGGGTGTTATGAGTTCACTTGAATGGAAGTTATATCAAGAATGGTTTGCGTGGCTTGTTGATAATTATTCCACTAAGCCAGATGGCTTTATTTATTTGCAAACAGACCCAAGCGTATGTTATGACCGTTTACGTAAACGAAACCGTACTGAAGAAGTTGGGGTAACGCCAGAATATTTGAAAATGCTTCATGATAAGCATGAACAATGGTTGATGGAGAAAAAGGACGTGGCGCCTTATCTTAAAGAATTGCCAGTTTTGGCTCTTTCTTGTAATAATGATTTTGAAGACGATCAAGAAGAGCAACAGCGCCATCTTGAAAAAATTTGTGAGGCTTTTGGGGTTACTATGTACCAAAAAGCTACTGGCGGTGGGCATGAAATGCAAATATCTTTATAATTTTATTAAAATTTGTGCGTAAGGGCTTGAACAAAGCCCTTTAATAGGAGTAGACTAAGTAAAGTAAGGATAAGGAAAAGGTTCCTTGCCAGAGCTCGTTTGCGCCTGAATGTTTTTAAGCCTTCACGCATAAAAAATATAATTATTCAAGTATAAGGGGTATTTATAATGCAAGAAATGGAAATAGCCAAAGCAGCTGCATTTATTGGTGCTGCTCTTGCCATGGGCATTGGGGGCTTATCTCCTGCATATGCTCAAGGTCTGGTTGGTGCGCAAGCATGCAAATCTATTGGTAAGTATCCAGAAGGCGCGGATAAAATTCGTAATGCAATGATACTTTCTCTCAGTATTATTGAGTCTACGGCTGTATATGCCCTTCTTGTTGCTTTGTTGCTGATAATTTTTAACAGATAACATAAGGTTGTACGTTCATGTTGAACGGTACGTTCTTCATGCAGATCATACATTTTCTCATTGCCTATGTAATTATAGAGCGGTGGCTATTTCGCCCTGTTGTGCAAGAGATTCAGCGCGATCATGAAGAAAAAAAACAACTTAAAGAAAAGCTTGATGCACAGACATTGGCGGTAAAGCAGCTTGAGGCCAGTCAACGACAAGTTTGGTTGTCAGCTCACGAGAGATTTTCAACCATAGAGCCGTCTCTTAAACAGGTAAGTTCGTTTAAAGTTGTTCAACAATTGCCCGATATTCCCGAGCTTGAAACTGCTCAAAAACAAGAACTTATTGATCAATGTGTAACTGCCTTAGTGAAAGAAATTGAACATGTTACTTAGTTCAATGTTCTTTACGCTGATTAATTTTGGCATTTTTATTGTTCTTTGTGTCTATCTATACCAAAAATATGGCAAACAGCTCCTTTTTGAGCATATGCGTTCTCAAGAAGATGCGGTGCAGATTCTAAAGCTTGAGGCGGAAGCATTTCATGAAGAAGAGCAACGGCTTAAAAAGCAAATTGTGGAAGAATCACAGTTAATTGAAACTCTTCAAGAAAAAGTTGCGCGGTGGCGTGCTGCCACTGATGCGGCACTTGATAATGAGCGCAAAGCACAAGCTGCTATTCAAATTCAACTTAAAAAAAAGGCGCAGCAGCAAGGTGATTGGTATGCAAAATATACGCTCGCGCAGCGCATATTGCCCGAAGTAATTCAAAAAACACATGATCAGCTTGTTCACGTTTTTGATCCTTTGTATAAGAAACAAGAATATACCGAGCATATCGTACATTTTCTTGAAAAGAGTAAGCAATGAATGGTGAACTGATACTAAGTAGGCGCTATGCGACCGCGTATGTAAATGTGTATGGTGCGCAGCTTGATCTTGGCATAAGTGATCGCTTAGAGAAAGCTGCTGAATTTTTACAGAATACTCCTGCAGCACAGTTGGTTTTAAAACTATCTACACTACAATCTTCGGTGCTCAAAAAAGCTTTAGAACAACTATGTACCAAGTTTACTATTCCTCTGTCACTATTGGATTTGGTGGCTCTTTTAATTGAGCATAACAGGCTGTCTTTATTGGTAGGTATTCTTTATCAAATTGCAGACATTTATAAAGCACGTAAGGGAATTCAAACATTCCAGTTTATAAGCCCCTTGCCTCTTGATGCGCATACGAGAGAGCGCATTGCGTTGTTTTTGAAAAATAGCTCTTTTAACACTATTGTATATACCGAAAAGATAGATCCCTCATTGATTGCTGGTATTCGTTTACAAAGTGATACGCTCCTTTGGGAATATTCCATAAAGAAACAGCTTAATCAATTACAACATAATTTTACTCTGTAAGGAACAAGGCATGGAGGTAAAAAACAGTGATTTAGTATCACTTTTTGAAAAATCACTCGGTGGTTTACAAGATCAAAAACTTGATGAAATTGGTATTGTCATTCAAGTTGGTGACGGTATTTGCCGTGTACATGGGCTTACAAACGCAGTTTATGGTGAACTTATTACGTTTGAAGGCGGCAATAGAGGTATAGTATTTAATTTAGATGAAGATTTTGTTGCTATATTCTTGCTTAATCGGTCAATTCCGGTAGTTGAACATGAAGTGGCAAAACGCACGGGTGGCGTTTTTAAAACACCAGTAGGTATGAAGTTGCTTGGCCGTGTACTTAACCCTTTAGGGGAACCACTTGATGCGCTTGGTGCATTAGAGCCTGCTGAATATCGGCCGGTAGAAGCGCAGGCGCCTGGCGTAATAGAGCGCAGCCCGGTGGATGAATCTTTAGAAACAGGCGTTATGGTTATTGACGCATTGATTCCTATTGGTAAAGGTCAACGTGAACTTCTTATAGGTAACCGTAATACCGGTAAAACGGTGATTGCACTTGATACTATTTTGCATCAAAAAGGCAAAGACGTGTTGTGCATTTATGTGTCTATTGGCCAGCGTCAAGCAAATCTTGCGCGCTTTGTGCACACTTTGGAAGAACGTGGCGCACTTGAATATACCGTTGTTGTTGCTGCCGATTCATCAGAAGCGGTACTTAGCCAATTTTTAGCACCCTATGTGGGATGTACCATTGCCGAATATTTCCGCGATCAAGGTAAAGACGTGCTCATAGTATATGACGATCTGAGCAGCCATGCCATTGCGTATCGTGAAATGTCACTGTTATTGCGCCGTGCACCAGGGCGAGAAGCATACCCTGGCGACGTCTTTTATTTACATTCGCGCTTACTTGAACGCGCGGGTAAATTGGCAAAAGGAGGTTCTATCACAGCACTGCCTATTGTGCAAGTGCAAAGTGACGATATTACTGCCTATATTCCTACCAATTTAATTTCCATTACTGATGGCCAAATATTTTTGGATACTAAACTGTTTAATACAGGGATACGCCCTGCAGTTAACATTGAACTTTCAGTCTCTCGCGTGGGCGGTGCTGCACAAACGAAAGCTATTAAAAGTGTAACCAAAGCGCTTCGATTGGAACTTGCACAGTATCACGAACTCTTGGATTTCTCTCAGTTTGGTACCGAGCTTGATGTGGTGGCCCAACGCAGACTCGCTCGCGGCCGTCTTGCCATTGAGCTTTTAAAGCAGCCACAATTTGTGGGGTATAACTTTGTGGATCAAACGCTTATGCTCTTTTTATTGCAGGAAAATTACCTTGATAAGCTCAAACCTGAAAACGTATATACTTTTGCACGCCAATATGTCAGCTATGTAAAATCTGTCTATCAAGACGTGTATGATGCTATTTTTGAAAGTCAAAATTTAACTGAGTCTGATCGTAAAAAGCTCAGAGAAATTGCCACAGAATTCAATAAAGTTTTTGTGCCGAAGTAAGTTACAAAACTGCTCACCCTTTTCTTGATACACATTGCTTCGCAATTCACTTGAGATGAGCGGTATCGACCTAGCCCGGCGTAGCTTTAGTGAAGACGGGAGGGTTTTTGGGTGGTGTAAAATTGTGATTTCATTAAAGATCAGGTACAATAATACTCTCAGGTGCCCGTAGCTCAGCTGGATAGAGCGACTGACTTCTAATCAGTAGGTCGAAGGTTCAAGTCCTTCCGGGCACACCAGCCTAGGCTAAAGCTACGGCTGGCACGGCCAGTCTCTTTAATGGATCTAACTTAATAATTACAATAACATTCGTTACCGATAGCGAAGTATGCCCTTCGTCCTTCGACAGGCTCAGGATGAGCGGGTTTAGCGTAGTAGGGCAGTCTGTTACATTTGCCAAAGCCCTCCAGCAAAAGTTTGTTACTGATGGGGTATATAATCGTAGAAATCGTTAATCACGCCGAGCAAATGACTGGCAGTCCATTCTTTAAAGGGAATAATGCACCTATTAATTCCTTTAAAGAATCTAAAAATTAGTTCAAGTCGTGCACGTATGGTAATTCACTTTTTATAGATTACTAATTAACTAAATTTTATAGTTTTCTTAATTTCTTTACACAAATTTTTATTATGGCATCCTAATTTTGTTATTGAGAGAGTACAAAATTTTTATAAAAGGAGTAGACCAAAACATTTCATGGAGCACTTCACCTTTTTCTCGCGCAACTTAGCATAGATGTCTCCATATAAGAAATTATGCGCAAATAATAAGAAGTAGATACTATTTTTTAACGTTAAAGGTTGTCAAATGAAGATGATAAGACAAATAAGTATTGCCCTTGTGTGGTGCAGTTTATTAAGTAGCATTGCAGTAGTTGCAAATCAAGTAAAAAGCACTGTTGATATGTCATATGAAGATATGGATGTTATTGAAAAAGGACATCATCATAAAAATCTGTTTTGTTTTCCTGTTCCAAAAGACGATTCAGCTCGTATGATAGAATCTGGGTACGGCGTGGACCCTAAAGGCCATTCACTTGTTGGCAAAAATGTACTCATTATAGGTGGTTCACGCGGCATTGGCCGAGCTACGGCATTTGCTTTTGAGGCTGCTGGCGCTAATGTTATTTGTACATCTCGCCATCCACAATGCTATTTGAATCCTGCCTGCTACACTGATCCATCATGTACTGGTGATCAATGCAGCAACACGCAAAATGGCGTTCCCGCATCTCCTGGGTTAAGCGCAGTTCCTCTTGAGCTTGCAAGCGAGGAGTCAATTGAGAATTTCTTTAGATGTGCTATTTTGCCTGTATGGGATCATATTGACATTTTAGTTTTAGGCGGTCTTAAATTAGAATTTGGCAGTATTATTAATTCAAAGGCAAGTGATCTTTTTGAGTTCTTAAATGTGCAGCTTTTAGGCTTTCAGCGCGTGGTAAATCATGCAACAAAACTGATCGCAGACATAAAACATTCTCGTATAATAGTACTTACTTCAGCAGCATCTATTGTGCCTATACCATTCTTTGGTGCCGGCTATACTTTAGCAAAAGCTGCGCTTGTGCGATGGGTTATACAATGGAACTTTGAGAGGCTTCTGTTTAAAGAATTGAGTGGCGGCAAGTCATACTATAAGACAGTTGCTATTTCAATGGAAGGTTCATTTACTCAAGGTGATAGTCAAAATACTTTGCCCGTAACTTATGAAAGTGGTGTTTGTTGTTCATGGGATCCATCAAGTAATGCAGCAACACTTGGTATAGTAGCAAATGAATTAAATACATCTCTCAACGGTATGCCAGCTTCTCGCGCAGCTGAAGCTATTCTTTGGATGGCATCAACAAGGCATCCTGAATGGCGTTATGGTGTATTTGGAGAAGATGAAACATTCTGTGTTGATCCTAAATGTAAACCGATTTCAGCACGCAATTTTTCTTCAAAATTCAATGCTTATAAGGTAAAACAACCTGTGACTGAATGGATCAAATCACGTCCATGGATCACTATTGCAAAACATCCATTTGAGTCAACATGGTATGATTGTGTTGCGCCAACTGATCAAAAACCAGCAATCAAACTCCCTAGATTGCTTGATAATGCTTGTTGCCCAGATCCTGAAAGACAAACTCGAAGACACACACGTTTTGAGTATGTTGAAGACTTGGTATGTAATCCATGTAAACGTTTACCATATGATACTGACTTTACTTCATATTTCGGAACGCCATGTCCAATAGAAGACTGTGCGTAACAATCGTTAGATAATAACTTAAGGGAGCCACTTACAAATTGTAGGTGGCTCCCTTTTAATGTTTTGCTAAAAGCAACATCCTTCTATGCCTGTGAGAAAAATTCTAAATTTCATATTCTTAGAGGTGCGCCTTACTCAGGCATTTTCTCTCATACTACCTGATTACTATTTAAAGAATTTCTATGCACAAGCTCTAACTCTCGCTTAAAACCCCACGCTGCGCCAATTGTACGTAAAATATTTTAATACTTGTTTTCTCTCTTTTTTATTTGCTATATTGGTGACAGTATTTTAAAAAGTGCTATCAGTTTATTTTATAAAGAAGGGTCAAAAATGAAGTTTTTTAATACACTTTTATTTGTTGTATTATGCAACGCATTATATGCAAATACTTTTGCAGAAGATGTTGTGCGTAGTAAAGATAGTTCATGCACCTCATGTAATAATGCTTTTGCACAATGCTGTGCAGATCTTCCTCAGCCACCTAAAGATACGCCGGTTCCGTTAGAAGGGCAAAATTGCATTTGCTGCTTTGAAAGCCGTGATTTGCCATCAGGCAGCCGTAACCTTAATGAAAATAAGGCTTGCCAAGGTTATGATGCAATGTGTAAATCGTTTTGTAAACGACTTAAATATCCTGGCATTGAGTTTCCCGAGGAACTCACCTATACATTAAGTCCAACCTTTACGGTTCCTGATTGTCAAAAAATTGTAAATCCACCGGTGGTCCCTGATGATATTAAACTTTCTCTCAGAGGAAAACACGTACTTGTTATTGGTGGTTCAAAAGGTATTGGCAAAGCTATTGCAAAAATGTTCAGTTCTCCAGAAGTTGGGGCTAAGGTAATTGCAACATCACGCCATCCAGAGTGTTATAAAAAACCGCACCGTTATAAATTATTGCAGCTTGATGTGCGGTTTGATGATGAAGTTGCGGTATTTATTAAGCATGTTGCAAAACACTATTTCCATAGAAAGATAGACATTGTTGTCAATTGCGCTGGCATAAAGTGGACTGGGCCAATGGCTGAGGCAACCGGTGATGACTTGGTGAATATCTTTAATAATAACGTGGCAGGTTATCAACGTGTAGTGCATAATGCGCTTCCGTATATGCGCCACTCTAATGAAACGCGCATGATTTCATTTGGTTCTATGCAATCGTATGTTTACTACGGTTATATTGGCGATGGTTATGCTATAACTAAGCGTGCCTTGCAGCAATGGAATGATACGTTACAAGTAGAAGAGATGCTTAAAAAAGCACAAGGTATTGAGAAATTTGGGCCTATGTTCACGTTAATGGAGCCATATTTTATTAATACTTCTATTGGTTTATATGAGTTTTATAAGCCAAGTGAGTTGAGTGTAGATGATCCACTTGTGCTTGGTGCTCGATTCCAAGCTGCCGTGCCACAAAATATAGATGGCAATGACGTTTCATTCGCTGCAGAATATACCCGTCGTGTGGCAGAAGCGCCACAGCCAGGAGTGCGCTATGCCGTGGTAGATCCAGCGAGCATGATTGAACTTCCGGGTGTTGGGCTCGTTCCTGTGTTGACAGCCATTCAAGCGGCAAATGCTATACCACAAGACGACCTGGTACAACTCTTTGCTGCAATTGGTGCTCAACTTATTGATGGTGTGCAAGCATCCAAAGATTTGGTTACTGAGGCCTTCTGTAAGAGCTGCAAGCATCATTGCCATAAATCAGAATAACAGGTTGTTTAGTTTTATGTAATTAGGCGTTCCGGTTTTAGATAGTATAATTACTATGCTAAAACCGGAACGTCTTTTAATTATTTTTTTGTAAAGCTTCATATGCCGTCAATAGATCACGTACTGCTTTTACGTTACTTATGCGTTCTTGAATCAAAGGAGCAAAAGTTCCATGTTGTTGTGATCTGAGCCAGCATAATACGCGGTGTGCAGACATACTACTTTGTGATGCAGGAACAAGATCTGCTTCTAGTTCATGTAGTTCATGTAAAGCGGTACTTGCTTTTTGTACAGCACGCAGGGGGGTTTTTCTTAATTTCATTATTTCTTTTAAAAAGTACCATTCAGTAGTATGTTCACAATGAATATGCCCTGCAATATTGCGCGCCAGACAACCAAATTTACTGGCATTATCAAGTTGATAAAACAAACTACCTATACTAAGCTCAGGTCGAGCACTATATATATTATTTTCAGGGCGTGCTAATTGCAAAGCCCCATTAATGGTATATACCATATATTTTAGTGGTCTATCATACATCGCATCAAATGGGCCTTCTGGCTCAAAAAAAATCGAAAAATTTGTAATGACATTGTATATTTTGCAAATTTCATTAATCTCTGGAAAGTATTCATGCATTTCGTCTTGATAATCATTTTGCTTAGATACAATTGTTTGCTGAGCAGTTTGTGCATCTCGCTCTTTGACAATTTTTGTGCATGCTATGATATCGTGTATATCGTGTAGTGGTAATTGAGTTTGCTGGGCAATAGCATTAAATGTATGGGCACGTGCACTATCTAATTGTGCTGAGATAAATGAGGATATTGATATTCCCTGAGTATAAAACTGTTTTGCAAGTGCTTGTTTTGGCAGTCGAGTGAGCAACAAGACTGGAGGCCAAGGTGTTTGTGGGGTAGACATGCTAAGCAAACGTGATCTTTTCATTGCATCTATATGAGATGATGCAAACAAACATAAGATCATTAAAAAGGCTACAAAAAAGTATTTCATTGATTACTCGGTATAGGTGTAAGTAATGCTGCAATTTGCATATAACCATTGTTCTTTGCAATAGTGTACGCTTGTTGACGTGCAATCGCATAGAGATTTTTTAACGGAACTTTCAGGCGCCTGTAAAGCAAAGAGTGTTCAGCTTGTGCTGAGAGAGTAGCTACTTCAATATGTGGCACGTACTGTTCTTGTTCGCGGTTATTAGTATACATTGTGTGACACGCAAGTTGTTCAAGTGTATTGTCAGGCTGTGTCATCTGTAATATTTCTCTAAAAAAGGCAAGACACTTACAAGCCTTTCTTGATGCAGCAATATCAAGCAGTGTAGCATTTTCTCGTTCATTAATAATATGCTGAGTAATAAATAATAAACGTGTTGACTGATTTAAGTATAACCATTTGAATCTTTCAAGATTATCTTCATATACTGCTTTAACGATAGGTTCAACTTCTAATGCAATAACATTAACAACCAAGAAAGCTGTGTACGTACGTTGTTGAGTTCTTGCACTCGTAGATTCTTGCCAAGAAATCATTGGAACATGCCGTATGAGAGTTTCTGTTTGCTGATATGGTGTTGGAATCTCGTTCCAATCAATCACAACTGTTTTCTCGCGCTGTAAATGGGATGGTAGAGTATTCTCAGCGTCAGTGCGTTTCATCGCTGCAAGAGGGCATGGCAAGTAAAGAATGCTGAATAGCATGATGATAAAGGGCTGCTGGTGCATGGTGTGCTTTCAGAGATTACATAATGTTTACACTATTAATTATGCAAAAACTACTGAAATTGTCCATAATACCAAGCCGGTTCCGTTCTTTTGCTCTATTTATTGAGTAGATTATTAAATATTATTGCAATTATAAAATAAATTTTGTTACTATAACAATGAGTAAAAATGGATAAAAAATAGATAAAGGGGCGGTTATGAAAAAATATATACTCGCGAGTGGTTGCTGTTTGGCCATTATCTTTATCTCACTCTATGCAGTCAACACTATAAAAAACAAGCCACAGCTTGGGCAAGAGCTCCTTGCAAAAGCTATTAGTTTTGATGGTAAGTTTAATCCCGACGTGGATGAACAATTCAGGCAGCTTATCTTGAGCGCTCAAGATCTTTATTCTCCGCAAGAATTTGAGGAATTTATTACCACCGAAGATGCCGATGGTTGGAATATCATTATGCATTATGCAGCAAATGGCCAAGTAAAGCAGATTGTGTGGTTGCTTGATTTACTCTATAAAATGTATGGTAAAGATCAAAAAGCATTGTTTGATATAGTATATGAAAAAGATAAATATGGCAGGTCGCCACTTTATATCGCGGTGATGCGCAAGCACGTGCGCATGGTAGACGCCTTACTTAAAAAAATGCAAGAGTTTTTTGGTTCAAGTCCCGATCTGTTTTATATATACACGCAGTCACCTGATGATCTGACCAAATGGAGTCCGTTAATGTTGGCAGCCTATCTTAATGAATATGAAATCATGAAGACGTTAGTAAAATATGAAGTTGCCGTATTCGGCCAAGGCTCCGAGCGGCTACAGCGCGGATTGCGCCGAGCATATGCGCTTGCTGATGCGCAGGGCAAACAGATAATTCAACGATCTCATAATTTCCCAGAAGTTAAAGGCCAACGACATGAAGCTGCAACGTAATGAACTATGCAAAGCATTAATACTTTTTTTGATCAGCAATTATTGCTCTGCGGTGGAAAATCAGTATACGTTCAAAAATAATTCTTTTTTAGAAATTAAAGTGAGTGTCTGGTTTACTAAATCGCTTGAAGGCAAACGCCCAGAAAATGGCGAAGCCAGGCGTAGCTCCACAGGAGCGCAGACTGGTGCGCCAGCTGCATTACCACTGCCTGATTTTCAACTTATATTGCAGCCTCAGGAAAATGAAGTGCTTGCACATCTTGGCAGCCATGTAAAAGAAGATGAATGCTTAGCGTACTTAATGGCAGAATATAGAATTATTCCAACATTAAAACCGAGCATAAAAGCCTCCGGGCTTTCAACCGATCTTTTTTTAGTAGGCAAGCGATTTTGGGCCCAAAAATTGCCTGGATTATGTGGCGCCAATCTTATTGAGCTGAACTATGATCCAGCATCCTACCTTAAATTTTCTATTACCATTAATGGGGTGGAAGACGAATTTAAAGATGTGCATCAAACAAACGAGCAATCGTAAAGTTCTTTAAGTGCTTTTAATGGTTCTTTGGCGCCAAATAGAGCGCTTGATACGGCAAATTGTTCGGCGCCAAGCCTGTGTAGGTTTCCAATATTATCTTGATTAATTCCCCCGTCCATGCAAATAATAAACTCTTTTTTGTGCTTGGTGCGATATGCGGTAAGTTCTTTAAGTCGCGCGTTTGACTCTGGTAAAAAAGTTTGCCCCGAAAAACCTGGTTCAACCGACATAAGTAAAACATGAGGTATGCCTTTTACAAGCCATTGGCAGAGCGCTTCAATTTGGGTGCCTGGTTTTATGGCAATGCTTGGCGTGTAGCCGGCTGTTGTAATAACATTGATTATCTCTTGGGGATTTTCAACCGCTTCAAGGTGAAATGATATAACGCTGTCAGGTGTGAGCTTAAGTTTCATTATAATGTCTTTAGGCTTTTCTACCATCAAGTGTACCAAAAGAGGCTTTTTGCATATTTTGGCAATCTGATTGGTTATATCGGCTCCCCAGGTGATATTGGGCACAAAATGGTTATCCATAATATCTATATGAAAGCCGTCACAATGAGGTTCTAGAGACTTAATAACGTTTTCAAGATTCATAAGGTCTGCGGACATGAGTGAGGGAAAGATCTGGGCTTTTTTGCTCATAGAGCTCCTTTTGATGGCAATCGCTTTCATACCATTGAAATTTAATGCTTAGTTTGTGTATACTAAAAGTGTAATACGTACATAAAGGTAGCTTACCATTAAAGGGCTTTTGTTGAAAAGACTTATCATAACCTCTGCCATACTTCTATTGTTCACGAGCATTGCCATTCTGAGCTCGCTTCATATGCAAGCTTAATCTTAACTTCTTCTGTAATTTTCTTTAATCTATACTGAAGATAAAAAATTTCAGAAAGGTTCTTAATGTCTTTAACTCCCACACGCGTTAACATGTTTATTCTTATGCAACCAGATTTAGATAAAGCGGTTGCTTTTTATCAAAACATGGGGCTCCAACTTATTTTTCAGGTTAAAGGTAAATGGGCTGAGTTCAAGCTTGGTGATATTAAAATTGGTTTAGCACCCATAGCTCAGGAATTGCCGCTCCATCGCACTGGCTTGGTGCTTGAAGTGAAAGATCTTAAAGCAAGTTACGAGTACTTTAAAAAACAAGGCGTTGAGTTTGTGCGTGAGCCGGTGGAAGCATTGCATGGCTATATGGCAAGTTTTAAAGACCCAGGCAATGCAGTGATTGATTTGTATCAGCCAACGCCTGAAAAAGTGGCGGAATTTATGAAGCATCAGAAAGAGCAAGAAGACGCTCAAAAAAAAGCTGAAGCTTAATTTTTAAAGTAAAAAAGAGGTGGCTTCAAAATCCACCTCTGTGTATTAAATATAAAAATTTCTATGATTTAGAGTGTTGGTGATGCAGCTTTTAAGAATGTAGCGCATAACCAAAGCGTTGCAACGAGCGCTCCTACTGCTACACCCCCTTTATGATTTTCCACAAAATCTGCCATAGTATCACCAGCAGGTAACTTGCGTAACTGATTGTGTAATTTATAACTCTCCATTAAATATGCAGCAAGACCAACAGCTGCTGCAGCGGTAACGTGTTTGCCATTTATATTGCCATCTTCATCTCGCGGTATAAGTAGCTTGCCAAGTGCTGCTCGACCATCGCCAGTTGCCAGAAATGCGCCAGTTGCTACAAATGTAGCTCCTTTTGCAGCATCAGCGGCTCTATCAAAAGTTCCAGGTTTATGTGCTTTCATTACCGTGCCACCAAGTAATGCTAGACAGAGTGATACTTGCATGAACTTCTTCATAGGAAGCTCCTTTGAGGTTAATATTTGACAATTACTCACTACCTATTCCATTTATTTCTGAATAAGAAATAGAGAGAATGTTTTTACGCCATCATATTAAAATAGAAAAGGAGTAAGGTCAACAGATTAAGATTTTGTTTATAGTAAGATCTTAGATAAGTACGCGTATTAATCCCGTAAAAATAATCATGTTTCTTAGCGTGCATGAATTGCACTGCCCATTGCATTGCTCATTAGGGCAGCCTAAATACCAACTTAAAATTGGAATGCTTTGTGTGGATTGTTTGACGCTTTTGCACGTGATTAGTTTAGATAGCATTGCTGCAATAGGAAATCGTAAAGCAAAATATTGAATTTTATTTCGGCGGTCTGTAGAAAATGTGTAACTTGCAGCCAGTAAGGTTGTAGAAAGTGTTGCCGTTGCTGCAATATCGTGAATAGTAAGATTGGTTTTCTCTTCTAGTTTTTTGGAATAATGATTTGTATTAAAAAGTTTGGGAACAAGCTGTATGCCCAAAGTTGCTGCTGCCCATGCGGCGATTGCTAAATTGTGATTTTTTGGGGTTTCCATAGAATGGGTGAGTGATGAAAATAAGAAAAGAAAGGAGAGTAAATAGAGTTTTTTTTGGTACATTGCATTTCTCTGTATAAAAAGTTAGTTTAGTTAATTTTAGTACAACATAATAATGATGTGTAGAACAATATTTTATATACTTTTGTTATTATGGTTGTGTAGAAACTTCAAAAGATTGTATGTGCAGATTTCTTGTAGAAGTTCCACTATTTTTTACATTAATTATCTCTGGTGCCGCTACGCGCGGCTGCGCATGCCTTTTTTTGTGCATCCTCCTTCGCCAAGGCTACGGCGGACGCAGAAAAAAGGACTCAAAAAACAAACATTTTTTTTATTAGTTGTGTAGAAAAAGTCTTAATATGTACATTTGATGTTCACTGGGCCACTGCGCGTGGCAGCGCACAAATCTTTTTGGTGGCAAAAAGATTGTGGAGAAAAACCAGTTAAGGGCGCCTTCGCCCCCTAACTACCCCATCTCCCGGTGAAGACGCCTATCTCGAATTTCATTTCATGAAATTCTCACTAGACTCCACCGTTTCGTGTAGGATTTACATTATTAAAAATGCCATAAGCAGCACTTGCGCTCTGCACTGTGCTGCAAATAACGCTAAGAACCAAGAAAACACATCACACATATTCCCTTTTAGGATTATTTTTTAACTATTCAATAACAGAAAGACCATCTCTTATATAATGTTGTTTATAATCGCAAATTTGAGGAGGGTAGTTTATGAAGTCGGCCCAGCCGGCCGTGGAGGCGGAAAACTTAATGTAAAAAAATCAGTTAAAAATCCTACTGTAAAAGTACTTTAGGTAGCCTATTTTACTCGTTACAGGCTGCTTTAGCTGGCTGTATACGTGGAAAGTTAGGCGTTACCGTTGGTCAAGCGTAGCTTGGCTCTTTTTAGTTGAGATCTTTTGGAGAAGCAAAAGATCTCATGCCCGCCGCATAGGCGCCAGAATACTTATATATGAGTGAAATAACTTATAGTCTGCCTATTTTTAAGGTGGTAGTGCCTTGAGTTCTAATAAATACCCCTAAAAAAATCTGAGTCTTCCATTATAAAATATTGCCATCTTGTCTATTTCCCTTATACTTAATATAAGCGTGAATAGTAAGTGTTTTTCAGGTGTTAAGCCCAAACTCTTACCACACTAAAAAATAGTTTAAATTCCCCAATTTTACTACTACTTATAAGGAGGATCGATGTTTCAAAAGATTCGCCCACTCCATGACCGTGTCCTTGTAGAGCGCTTGGAGCAAGAGGAAAAAACAGCCGGCGGCATTTATATACCTGATGCAGCCAAAGAAAAGGCTCAAACTGGCAAAGTAATTGCTGTGGGTAACGGCCGCGTGCTTAATGACGGCTCAGTTTCGCCATTGGCAGTTAAAGCTGGAGACGTAGTCTTTTTTGGCAAATATGCAGGCACCGAGGCTGGCAAAGAGCACGTTATTTTGCGCGAAGATGACATTCTTGGCGTTGTAGAACAAGTATAAAGGATTGCTATGGCAGGAAAATTAATTTTATTCGGCACTGATGCACGTGAGAAAATCCGTGAAGGTGTTGATTTGCTCGCTGATACCGTAAAAGTAACTCTTGGGCCCCGTGGCCGTAACGTGGCTTATGAAAAATCGTTTGGCTCTCCAGGCGTCACCAAAGACGGTGTGACTGTTGCCAAAGAAATTGAATTAAAAGATAAATTCCAAAATATGGGCGCACAAATGGTGCGTGAAGTTGCAAGCAAAACGGCTGATATTGCCGGTGATGGTACTACTACTGCTACTGTGTTGGCGCAAGCAATATTCCGTGAAGGTAACAAATATGTTGCCGCTGGTGCAAACCCTATGGAATTAAAGCGCGGTATTGATAAAGCAGTAACTTCTGTGGTTGCCTTTATTAAGAGCCAATCTAAAAAAGTAAGCTCCAAAAAAGAAATCGAACAAATTGCCACTATTTCTGCAAATTCAGATGTGGAAATTGGCCAATTAATTGCAGAAGCTATGGACCGTGTGGGCTCTGATGGTGTGATCACTGTTGAAGAAGCCAAAAGCATGGAAAACGAGCTTGATGTGGTTGAAGGTATGCAATTTGACCGTGGGTACCTTTCTCCTTATTTTGTAAATGATACAGAAAAAATGGAAGCAGTGCTTGATAATCCTGCAATCTTAATTTTTGATAAAAAAATCACGAGCATGAAAAGCTTGGTGCCAGTTCTTGAGCAACTTGCGCGCGCAGGTCGCCCGCTTATGATTATTGCAGAAGATGTTGAAGGCGAAGCGCTTGCAACTCTTGTGGTTAATAAATTGCGTGGCACGCTCAACGTGGCGGCAGTAAAAGCTCCTGGCTTTGGTGATCGCAGGAAAGCAATGTTAGAAGATATTGCTATTTTAACTGGCGGTACGCTCATTGCAGAAGAAGTTGGCTTAAAGCTTGAAAATGTAACATTGCAAGATCTTGGTCAAGCAAAACGCGTGGTCATGACTAAAGATAATTGTACTATTATCGATGGTCTTGGTGCGGTAGAAGCAATCAAGGGCCGTGTTGATCATATTAAAAAGCAAATTGAAGCTTCAAGTTCTGATTATGACAAAGAAAAATTGCAAGAACGTCTTGCAAAACTTTCTGGTGGTGTTGCCGTAATTAAAGTTGGCGCAGCAACTGAAACTGAACTTAAAGAGAAAAAAGACCGCATTGAAGATGCGCTTAATGCAACTCGTGCAGCAGTAGAAGAAGGTGTGGTTGCCGGTGGTGGCACTATCTTTGTGCGTGCTCAAAAAGTAGTCAACTTAGATGCATTCTCTGGTGATGAAAAACTTGGTGCGCAAATTGTAGTACGTGCTCTTGAAGAACCACTCCGTATTATTTCTGATAATGCTGGCTTTGAAGCTTCTGTGGTAGTAAATAAAGTTCGCACAGAAAAAGATAACATTGGTTTTAATGCAAAATCAGGTGAATATGTGGATATGGTAGTAGAGGGTATTATTGACCCTGCTAAAGTATCTCGCACTGCGCTTCAGAACGCAGCATCAATTTCTGGTTTACTTTTGACTACTGAGGCTATCATTTCTGATATTCCGGAAGAGAAAAAAGAAACTGCTCCTATGAACCCAGGCATGGGTGGCATGGGAGGAATGTATTAATTTATCGCGATCTCGCAATAAATTTTATATATTTAAAGGGCTTTGCTTGCTAGCAAGGCCCTTTTTTTTGATATACTCAGTATATGTTAACTGTTCTATGCTGTGGAAAATACCGTGATTAAAAAAATTATTCTTGTATGTGTGAGTTTCAGTATCTATTCAACTCATGCAATATGAAGATACACCACTACTGCTTGCGTTATTTGCATTACCAGTTGGAATTCCTGGTGCTATGCAGGAACACAAGACTTAATGAATGTCTTTGATTATGATACATATCTCGAGAATCAAAAGAGAGCCTGCCAAGCAATGCAAAGAATATTATTTGCACGGAAAAGGAGCGTTTTTGAACAACTGACTATTAAAAAGAAATAAACTAAAATAATATAGCTCTAAGCTTGATTAAATTGTTAATTTAAAGCGGTGCTGTATAAGTAATACGATAATAAAATTATAAAGGAAAGTTATGGTAGTTAAATATATCTTTTTATTGTTAAGTTTAAGCATCTGTTCTTTGCATGCTATGGAACCGAAATCTGAAGGTCAAGGCATATTGAAGGTGTTAACTCAAGCTGGAATTGCAACAGCAATTGAGTGTAACTCGCCCAAGGCTCTTGAAATTGCACTGAGTGCTCGCATCAGCGCTATTCAAGCTGTTTGCCAATCAAAACGTGATGAAGCTGTGCAAGAGCTTTTAGCATCACAAGAACGGAATCGTAGCTATGTGTATAGAACTAAAATAGGGTCAATAGACAAGCAATTTGAAGCTGCTTGCAAAGAATTTAAAAATGAAGAAATACCTCAATATCTAAAATTGGCTCAGCACTTTGCAAAGCAACCGCCAAGCACACGTTCAGAACTGTTTGCAAGAGGAGGTACCATGCTTATTGCAGCTTTAGCAGGTACCGTAAAAGTGATTTGTGTAGATTTTTCTATTCTTGATGTTGCACTAGTTCCAGCAACTTTGGGATGTTTTTATTATGGTATTCACGATATGTTTGCTGCGCAGGATTATGAAGCATATTTGGCAAGCGAGAAAGACAAGAAAAAAAAGATAAAAAGTGGATTAAGGGCCGCCAAGGTGCCTCGTTTGAACGAGCAAACTAATAATTAAAAAATTTTATTAATCAATAATTGGATGCATATGTTAAAAAAATTAGTCAGTTTAGGATTTATATTTTATGTATGCACCATAGTGCTTACTGCATGTACGCAAGAAACAGTAGCAACGCGATTAAATAAGAGTTTATTCCAAGTAAATAGAGAAGGCACTAAGTTATTTGGCTATAATCTTGATCTAGAACTGGCACCAACTCAATCGCCCAATGATACAGAAATTACTATTTCCGCTCATGGCTATGGTTCAAATAAAAAGCGCGGTATTAATCTTGCAAAAAATGCGCCGATGAGCGGACAGATATTGACGTTTAATCTTCCTGATTATGATTGCCTTGATAGAAAATTAAAGGCGTTGAGCCATGGCACTATCAATGAAATTTTGCCATTTCTTTATGCTCTTAAAACAGTGCTTAATGCAGGAGCAAAACGCGTTAACTTATATGGTTTTTCTGCTGGGGGCGGCGTGATAGTGAATGCGTTAGGCATTTTAAATGGTACGCGTTTTGATGCAGAGCTTACAAAAATTGGTATTACAGGATCAGATAAAGCTGCAATGCTCAAAGCAGTTGAGAACGGTATAGTGATTCTTGAAGTGCCACTTAAATCTATGGAAGGCATTATTAAAGGTCGTGGCCCATCGCAAGAACTTGAGTATATTGCACGCCAATATAAAGAAAATAATTTGCGGCCCATTGATACGCTTGCAGCACTTAAAGGGTTAAAATTACATATCATTGTGTATTTTGAAAACCCTGATGAGATTATTTATAATGATGATGATGCTGAATACATAGAGAAATTAGAAGAAGCGAATGCGTTGGGAACCACAAAAGTTATTTTTGGAAATAATGGTGGGCATAATAGTTATCATAAAGAACTATGGGATATGTATGCCGAATGTTTGTCCGCCGTAGTTTGCCGAGCCTGAAGGCCCGGATAAACGTAGGAGGATGGTCCGCCTTCGCTAATTTTCATTAAGTTTAGTGAGAATTAAAAGTTACGGCGTTATATAGTGTGGTGTAAGGAGCACATACTTATTGTTGACCTACAGTAACAGCTCTTTTTTTTGCTGGTAAATCAGTTTCAAGATCTCGTTTACGTTTTAGAGAGTCTGGAGCAGTGCTTGATTGAATGCTTGCGCCACCTATATCACGTTTATAGTCCCAGGTAGTAAAACATTCCGGGCTGCCATTTGTTATCATGCCATAATCATAACCACGTTTATGGCATTCAACCATTAACCCATCTTTATCAGCAGGTTGTTCAATCTGATTGCAGCGGTATTGGCGACGTGTTTTAATATCATAGTCAAAAGTAATGCGATCATCATTACTTGCAAGCCAACCGCTATCCCAATCTTCACCAGCAGGGATTTCTTCACCGTTACCTATATCGATCACTACTTTTTCACCGGTAACGTTACCGTTTTCATCTACAATAGGTTTTCTTTTAAATTCAGGTTTATAATGCGTGCAGATGCCAGAAGCAAGGCGTTCAACGGCTTTTAAAGAGTTTGAAGTGGCAAAGAGGAAAGAGATTAGCATTAATATGGGTAAGAGGTGCTTCATGGAAATGCCCTTTTTTAGGTTTTTTTAATAATTTTTTATGCAGGAGTGGTTATCCTGCCACCTTTATAATACCAAAAAATAGTTTCTATTTGCAATAGTGCTGGGTTGGTAGAAATAGTTTTAAAAGATTATGAGTAGAGAGTTATTGTAGAAGTTCCACTGAATATGCAAGAACATTATCTCTGGTGCCGCTACGCGCGGCGGCGCATGCCTTTTTTTGTGCAAAAAAAGGACGCAAAAAAGCACCAGCATTCTGCTGGACCATTCCGCTTGATCGCTGAGCGCTATACCTCACGTCGTTTCACGACGAGGTATGCACGCAGCGCGCATAGGATCTACTAATAAAATTACATTGGGGGCCAATTGCTTTCCATCCACAGTAATAACTATAAAAATTAAAAAAGAAAATCCTACACGAAACGGTGGAGTCTAGTGAGAATTTCATGTAGGGAAATTCGAGATAGGCGTCTTCACCGGGAGATGGGGTGGTTAGGGGGCGAAGGCGCCCCTAACTGGTTTTTCTCCACAATCTTTTTGCCACCAAAAAGATTTGTGCGCTGCCACGCGTAGTGGCCCAGTGATAAGAAATCTGCAGAAATAAAGACTTCTTCTACACAAATATCAAAAATAAATGTTTGTATTTTGTCACCAAAAAGGCATGCGCCGGCCGCGGCGGGAGCGGCCCAGTGATAATGTTTTTAAATATTCAAAGGAACTTCTACATCTAATAAAAAAGCGCCCTCATTCTTTGTAGAACGACGACGCTTTAAGATTTGTTTTAGTATATTTATTAATCTTGGCGTTGAGACGCTTCATCAAAAACAGTTTGCTCGTCACTTGATTTAGCCTTCTGCATGTGAGCCTTCTCTTGTTGAGCATCTTTGCGCTTACGAGATGTCACAGCTTCTGCAATTTGATGATAAGCAGAACCAACCGAATACTTTATAGTCCGAGCAATACCTTCTCGTTCTTTCCAAGCAGTCTGAGCATTTTTTGCTGTTTCTTGTGCCATAGTTTGAGCATTTTCAACGGTCATTGCATCTTTATGTTCCCAAGCAATAAACCCAACAAGCGCAAGAGCAACAAGGCGAGCAGACATTGGCCAACCGGGTTTTGCAGATTGTTTTTTTATTGCAGCATGTAGATGTTCTCTTGCAGTGTGAATTTGTTTATTGGCGGCATTAATTTGTTCGCTTAATGCGTGATATTTGCTATTCAGTTCCCGAATGCCGGCTTCAATTTTTGCAGTAGATTGTTCTGTTCCTGTTCCAAATGCCAGTGTTGAAGCGCAACACATGAGTAATGTTAAATGTTTAAGAGTAAGCATGATGCTCCTAGATGTTGTTATAAAATTGAAATTATAGCTTAGATTAACGATTTTGAGCTATTTTTCAACTTTAGAACGTGCCACCAAATTTACCCCAAACTCCCCATTGAGTAAATGCTGTATTGAGTGTAGGGAATTCGCCAAATGCACCAAGCCCTGCAAAGAATGAGAAATATTTGCCTTCTGCCTTAAAGCCCACAGCAACGTGTGCACGATTAACCACTGCAGCACGAGCGCCACCAGAATAAAAATCTAAGTCTTGCCATCTGATAGGCACAAAGACCAAATTACCATCTTCATCAACGTCATTATCTGCGAGGCAACTTATAGTGCTTTCACTTGCGGTAGGGCACACGGGCACGCAATTAACTTCAAGACCATCGGTGCCGGGCCCACCAACGCCTGCAAAACCAAATTCCTCAAGCCAAGGTTCTTTAAGGCGTGGCCACTCCGTGCTTTGCGCGTAACAACTATAGCCAAGTTGCAATGCTACAAATTCATTATAAAATCGAAAACCGCTTGAGCCTTCAAAAAGGCTAAATGGTTCAGTGCGCACTCTGCGCGTGAGCACGTTTGCCGCTGGAATGCCACACTCACCATATATGCTATTAACCAGCATGTAGCGAGACCATGGCTTAAAGCGCACGTCAAAAGTGCGGTGTTGCGTTGCTCTAAATAAATACGTATGTTCAAGATCTACGTAAAATGAAAATATGCGGCAATCGGTAGTGCAATTGAGCGGCATTTGAAAATTAAAACCAGAACCCATACCCCAGTGGTTATTATGCCCTAAAAAAGGATCAAATAAAAATTCTGCTTTTGCGGATTTTGCGGTGGGAATTAAGAGCATTGAATAGACGCCAAGCTCAAAACCATCATCTTTTAAAAAGTAGCTGCCGAGCCTGAAAATTATTTCAGGAACAGACGTAACACTTTCAGACTGTGTAGGGATTTTAGAAAAAAGAAGTTCAGGTCGATTGAAGGCTTGTAATAATGGCAGTGGTGCTCTGAAATTCATATCGTTTTTAACATGTTGCACTGGCAATTGAAATGAAAAATAAAAAGAAGATAACAACCAATTATCAGTAAATGGTTTAAAATCCTGTTGATATTCAAGATACGCTGCCCATTGCATTTGCTCTGGTTCAAGTGAAAGTACGCCTTCAAAATTTGGCCCTAATCCTAACCATTCGGCACGTACGTCACGATTGATTGGTCTAACATCATCGCCTTTTACGGTGATGATGTTTTTAGGTTTTACATTAAAGTCTGAATCAAGTACATCAGTTCGTTCAGGCAAACCAAAATATCTGCCAACATGTTCTGAGCGATGTGCTTTTTGATACATACCCACCACTTGAAAAAAGCCGCCGTAGCAGTTTTTATTTGCCATAAATTCATGTGCTAAAAATTGGCGGGCTTCTATTAAGGTATATGCAGGGCGTGTAAAGAGGAATGTTTGGCTAAATTTTTCGTGTTTGCCGCTGACTTTATATTTAAACAAGTATTGAGATGTTGGCAAAAGTTGATCTGCTATGATATTAAATGAAAACATGCAGAGTAAGGCACAGAGGCTGAACTTTTTCATATGATCCTTTTTTTTCTTCATAAGGTGAGTACGTGATATTAGCTTAGTGTCATTTTAGGTGATTGCCAAGTGCACGTTGTTTTACTAGAAGTTTGATTTTTCGATTTATTTTTTGATTTACGAAATAATTTTATGTAGAAATTTATTCTTTCATTTTATGTAGCTAGCGCTGAGCGCCTGCCCGGCGAGGGCAAACTGTTTTGCTTGCCCAAAACAGTATTGACCAAAAGGGCACCAGCTCGCGCTGGGGCACCGGTGACGCCTAACTTTCCACGTATACAGCCTGCTAAAGCAGTCTGTAACGAGTAAAATAGGCTACCTAAAGTACTTTTACATTTAGGATTTTTAACAGACTTTTTTACAATCAGTTTTTCGCCTCAAACGGCCGGCTGGGCCGACTTCATAAACTACCCTCCTTACTTTTCTCTTTACAGTGACATAGATGATTCATATTCAAAAGATTATTATGGCTTAAGATATGCACGGTTCATATGTGGTAACATTGGTGGACTGCAATAGCGTGATGCTAAGTGAGCTATTCAGCTGCGTATCCCATTTTTAGGATAAAAAATATAAATTAACTAAAACAGGTGGATGTGTTTTTGTTTATTCTTGGACTAACATATTTTTGTAGCGCACCAGCGTAAGCGTTGTATAACATTCTATTGATAAGAAGCATCCCTTGAGGAGACCCTTAGAACTTTTTTAAAGGTTCGCTGGGGGAGTTTATCAGCGCGGAGATACATAAGAACATCCAGCCTACGCCAATCCAGGCGTTCAGTTTGGTTGGTTACGGCGGATAGGCTTGTTCTAAATGAAAAATTTTATTAGTGGTTCCTATGCGCGCTGTGTGCATACCTCGTCGTGAAACGACGTGAGGTATAGCGCTCAGCGATTGAGCGGAATAGTCCAGCAGAATGCTGGTGCTTTTTTGCGTCCTTTTTTTGCACAAAAAAAGGCATGCGCCGCCGCGCGTAGCGGCACCTGTGATTATGCTTTTAAATATTCAGTGGAACTTCTACGTTATGTGAGTCATACCTTTATATTTAAAAACCTTTTTTATCAATCATCATCCCAGTCACTTGTCGTATCATCTGTATCATATTCCTGCACCGCATAAGGAGCTGTAAATGCTGGATTATCCTCTATAAGTAATTGATCAGGAGCTTCCTGTGCTGCTCCTGAAATTTCTTTTTCTTGTTCGTCAAACGATGGCCAATTACAATCTTCTGTAGAACTATCTTGATTTTGGTTAGTGACCAGTTGTTCTTTAATAACAGTAATTTCTGGGTCTTCTTTACATAATCTCATGCGATAATAGTGAGTGATAATTCGCTTATCATGTATTTCAGTTTCAGCGTGTTCGATTTTGGGTTCAAAATAATAGCCCAAAAGTTCATCAAGATCATGGTAAGAAATTGTTCGGGATTCAATTTTTGGAGATGGTGCTGAAAGCTCTGTTGAAAGTAATGGAGGCGGAGATTCAGATTGCCGTGAGGGCGGGGGTGTAAGATAATAAGGGTGTTTTGGCATCTGGCTTGGTAGTGTGCCTTCATGATTTTCTAGGACCCAATTAATATTCGGAACTGTGTCTAATAATTCTAAAAGATCATCACGTTTATGCATGTATGCATAATGAGCTGCACTGCTTCCCTCTTCATCTTGTGCATTTACATCGGCACCTTCACGCACAAGCCATTCTATAATGTCAAAATTTAAAGGAGTTATTTCGAGCGCTTGATGAATCACCGTTTGGCCCCAAATGTTGCGCGTTTCTAAAGAAGCACCCTGTGCACGCAATATCTCTGCTATAGTAAGATGCCCAAAGCGTACTGCATAATGAAGTGGGCTAGCTTGATGACCATCATATGTTGCTACTGATGCGCCATTATCAAGCAATGTTTCCACTATGGTGCGGCGCCCAAGCCCTGCTGCAACACATAAAAGTGGATCATCGCGATCATACTGTTGGCCTGGCGTATTGAGCTCGGTAAAATTAAAGAGTCCCATAACAAGTGCTTCATCATCATCAGCATGGATTGCATTAATTAAGATCGTACGTGGGCTTTGTGCTTGTGGTGAGCGTGATTGCCGCCTTTGCGGGTTTTCATCATCAGATGAACCGCTGGAAACATAGTGAGTCTGTTCCATAATTGTGTTAATTGCTTCGTTGTAAGGCATTCGTTCTGGTGCCGGATGTGCAACAAGAAGAGGTTGCTGCTGGGTAGCGTCATCGGTAGCTATATTTTCAGATGAATTGGGGCGAACTAAGTCCATAGAATGCAATGAAAAGATAAACGTGAGTATTATACAGGTGAATATGCGGTTCTTCATAGCATCTCCTATGCTTCATTTTTCATATACAATCTCTGCAATAGCTTTACACGCATTTACTGCATCAGTATACGATCGTTGAAATATATTGCGACCGGTAGCGCAACCAGACGCGTGCCCTTTTTTAATTTGATCGTTAAGTTGTTGCAAAAATAATTTAATGTTCATTACGCTACCACCAGCGCAGATTACTTTGGTGTTTCCAGCAGCTTGCGCAGCAACAGCAAGCCATTCTGTACTCGTTTTTTCTACATCACCAAGCGGTGGTTTAACTTTTACCACGTCTGCACCCAAACTGTTTGCAAAACCACACGCACCAGCGGTGATCATGCCATCTTGATCGTTTTGTATCGCTTTGCCGCGCACATAAATCCAAAGAATAGTTACCAGCCCATGTTGATGTGCATTATATATAATTTGAGCTGCTTCTTGCAGCATATTATTTTCAAACTCACTGCCAAGGTAGAGGGTATAACCAATACCGCGCACAGGAATGTTGGCGCATTGTGCCCAATGCACAACTTGATCAACGCTCCACAAAGCTTTGCTTAAAGGGTCTTGCTGCTCAAGGGGCACGAGCGGGCTTTTGCCATTTAATTTGGCAACGTAATTGATGCCAGTATATTCTTGTGCATAACGTGCAATAAGGCCTGGATGCGTTGCAAGGCAACCAACCTCAGTGTTTTGAGCAATTTTAAAAATATGAGTAGGGTGCAGTGCATCGGGGTGCACGTTGCTGCCAAAAAAATCTTGATTAAGATGCTCCATTTTTTGGTCGCAAGCAAATACAAAAAAGCGCCCTGTGTTTTTGGTGAGTGCTTGGTAATTTTTAATAAATGTAGCATGCATTGCTTTTGGTACGTCGGCTGGTATTACAATATCTGCATCGGTGATAACGTTGCGTGGCATGATTTACCTTTTGTTAAAGTCTTTTTAGTTTCCTTTGTAATGATATATCTTATGTGCCGTAAAAATCCAGAGTTTGCGCCAATCATTGTTTTGGCTTTGCAGATTTTCGTATACTAAAGGTAGTTATCTTTGATGGAGCAATTATGAAACGATTATTCTTGGCTCTGCTTGTTTGCAGTGCATCACTTAATGTTTTCTGTGCGGGCACTCGCAATTTGATAATGCCAATTGATTGGGGTAAAGAAACTATTGAGAATGAATTTAGAAATCAAAAATATACTTTCCCTCATGCTGAATTTGGGCCGCCAACGATGGCACTTATTATGGCCTTAATTGAGCAAGCAGCTCCCATTATTGTCAGTTCATCAACGTGGAAAAATGCCGTTGCTCGCGCGCAAATTTTTAAAGATGCGGTAAAGGGTGCCAATCTTTCTTACCTCAAGAAGTATCCTCTGTTTTCTAACCCTGAAAATATAAAAGCTTTTGCACAAGACCTGAGTAATGGTTATGATCCATCTGCTGATTTAATGCTACGAGGTATTGACTTGAAAATAGTGGATTATTATTACGCATATCAAGTTTTCTTTGCAAATAATCCGGCATTTAAGCCACAAGAATGGATTGTTAAAAAACTTTCGGATTATTTGTATCTATTAATACCACTTTCGTATATGCAAGAAGTCCAGGCGCGCCACGATACGCCTGAAACTGTTGAATATGAAAAAGGTAAGCCACAAAGCCCACAATTTAACACGCCTTTATCAAAACGAGAGCAGCTTATTGGTATGAAATTTGAAAAATTTCCTGATATACCAGCCAAGACATTACTAGATATAAATGCGCATGTGCTGCAGATAAACCATGATAATTATAAGATGTTAGTTCCTAAACGTGCATATAATATGGTACAACGTGCTATAGGCTTTAAATGGTTTGATTTGTTAAAAGGATTTTTATTCGGTCAGCACGTAATTCATACAGTTTCGCAACTTTTTGTAACGCACACAGATCTTAAGTTTCCGGGTGGCAATAGAGAAAAAACAGATGTAAACGAAACTCATTTTTTGCACGAGTGGCTTGTCTATCTTGATGGGCATGGTTCTGTTTCTCAACCAGGCGCTTTGCAGCCCTTTATTGCAGAGCATAAAGGGGGATTTTCGGCCCAAGTAGGTTATACAGCAGGCCTTGAACAGGGAGCGTTTCGTGAACTGCTTGGTTTTTTTAATAATCGTGTAAATACCGGGTCTTTTTTTTATAGTTCATGTTATTCCGGTGGTCCACACTTATTTAAATTTTTTGAACATCATTGGGATTATCCACTCACACAAAAAGTTGGTAAAAAAGTGCAAGTGCAAAGATATAATATTGCAGTGCCTGATGTTTTTAATTATTTAATCATTGCTGCCAATCAATTTTATACGGTGACGTTTACAGGACTTTTTCACTATTGGTCTGATAATAACACACATTATAACAAGCTTCCTTTAAGGGGACACATAAAAATTATTCCATTAGAGCGAATTATACCTCAGGATCGTGAAAGATATAAAGAATATTTAAAACAAATGGATAAAATTAGTGGACTTATGTTTAGAGAATACTTTAAAAGCATGGCCCAATTATTGCATCCAGACGTAAGAATGTTTGCCGCACAAAGGGCCTCAAAGAAACAAAAAGTAGTAAAAATGCCGTCATTAAAAGAAGAGCTTATTAAAACTATTTCTTATGTACATCAATTTGATCTTTCAAAAAATTACATGGTTCCTGCTATTCGATTACCATACACTGAATGGTTTGTATCTCTTGGCGATTTAGGAGCACAAATACAATTAGGTTCGCAAGAAACAGAAAAAATAAGAAAAGAGCGCGAAGAGCGAGAAGCTGCAGCACGTTCTTTACTTCCTAAAATTATACAAAAAGGACTTCCTGCCAAAGTAAAAGAAAGCCTTAAAAAATTGCCGCTTGAACAGCAAGGCCACTATATTAAAGACCTTACTGGCAAAGAAAGATTCATGTGGAAAAAACAAGATATAGCTGCGCAAGATGCTGCTGCAAAAGAAAAAGAACGCAAAGAAAAAGAACGCAAAGAAAAAGAACTTCTTGAGCGCATGCAAAAAATGCGCCAAGAACAAGAAGAGCGTGAAAAGAAAAAACAAAAGCCACCAATTGTGCCGCAAGTAAAACCGCAAGATAAAGTGCCATTGCAACCATTGCCTACGCAACCCACTATTCAATTGCCAGCGGCACCAACGGGAGGAAAAACGCCTACTACATTACCAGCCAAGTTGCCTCCACCGCCATTTATGCAAGGGCCAGCGCAGCAGCCGGTTCCCTCAAATTTGCAGCAGGCACTAAAGCGACTTGAAAGGTCATTGTATTATATGGTTGATGCATTGTTAGTAGATGAAAATGGTAAGTAAAAAAATTATGGAGTAAGTATGAAGAAGTTTATATATCTGGGTGTGCTGTGCCTTTTTGCATCACAAGTATATGGTACCGGTTCACGTCACTTAATGCTTATGATGAACTGGATGGATGAAACGCTTAATGATGGTCAACAATTTGGTGCATTATCACAAGTAACCATATCTGCGCTGGAGCAACAAGCAGGCCCGGTGATTATTACATCGCAAACATGGCGCTCAATTATGGGGCGGGGAACTGATCGGAAGTACCCTGATTCAGATGTTTCTTATGGTGTATTTTATGGTTCTAATCCTTCATTTAGATTTAATGACTGGATTATAAAAAAACTTTCAGATTATTTGTATCTTTTTGTGCCCAAAAGTTATCTTAATGCTGTAAAAGCTAAAAAAGATAGTTTCAATCAAGATTTAAACACTGTTACTGCACTCACGCAAGTTGATCGTGAACTTGGCATGAAGGTGAGTAAATTTCCTGACATGTCACAAAAGGATTTGTTTAATGTTGGTTATCATAAGGCGTATATTGAGGTAAAAAATTATAATAATATGATGCGTAAAAATGCTCATACAACCATGCAGCAATTGATTAGCAGTGGTAATGAACATATTGCAGAAATTTATTTTTTCAGCCAACACGTGCTGTATATGCTTGGCAAATTATTAATTACACGCGCGGATCTTATTTCTAAAATTGATCCACGCAAAAATATTGCGCAATTTAAGGAAGATACAGAAAAAAATGAAGCATTACTGCTCCATGAATGGCTTGTGTATCTTGATGGTCATGGCAGCCCTTCCGATACGGGTCAAATACAACCAATTATTATTAATAGGCCAGGTTATTATCCAGGCCCAAGTAATATTGGTATAACTGCCGGGCTTGAACATAATAGTTTTCAGCAACTTCTTAAATTTTTTAATGGCAGCGTGGTAACGGGCGGCATGCTCTATGCAAGCTGCTTTGCTGGTGGGCAACATCTTGCAAAATTGTATGAAAAAGAGTGGGATGCTTTTTTGAGAAATCCTCAAAAGCAAGTAAAAAAAGATAGCTATAATTATTTGATTTTAACAACAAATATTTGGTATACAGAAACAGCATCAGCGGTGCTTGATTTTGTGAAGTTTCCTGCTTTTTTTAGTAGCTTACATGGATTTATACATCAATCACTTAAACCCGCAGCAAAAAAATATGTAAAAGGCAAAGCAAAACAACCGGTTAAAAAAGGATCCACGTTTGAAGTTACTGCACAACTTGCAGCGATTATTAGAAATGTGAGCGAGTTTGATTTAAAAAAACGTTGGCAAGTGCCGGGCGTGCGCTTTCCTTATACAGAATGGTTTGTGGCAATAGATGACCCTACGTTGCCTATTATTTTTGAAAAAAGTAGTAATAGAGTGGTGCAAAGCAAAAAGAAATTTGTGCAAGAAAAAAAGACTACTGCCTTGCATGAAGCTATTCGCAAAAAGTATGCTGGGCAGCAAATTGCGCAAGAGCTGGCTGATTTGGCAGAACAACGCCGAAAAGAACTTGAAGCAATTCGCGTAAAAGAAGCCAAAGCAAAAGAAAAAGAATTATATGCGGGCATCATGAAGTTGCAGCAAGTACAAACTGATAAAACATCACAACCTCCAACTGCTGCGCCAACGCCGCAAAAACCACCAGTTCAAAAACCACCAGTTCAAAAACCACAGGCGCAAAAGCCACAGCAACAAGAATCAGAAGCATTTATTCCGGAATCATATAAGCCACAAGCGCAAAAACCACAACCAACTGCAGTATCTGGCAAACTTAAAAATGCTTTATCAGAATTACAAAATGCACTCGGCCAACTTGAAAATAAACTCTATTATCAACCAAAACCAACGTATCAGCAACCAACGTATCAGCAACCGGCATATCAACCTCAGTATCAGCCTCAACAAGAACCTGAATATGAGCAAGAATATGAAGAGGAAGAGCCTCAAGAAGGTGAATATTATGAAGGTGATTATTATTATGAAGATGACTATGAACAAGATGGCGATAACTACGGCCAAGGCGATTACTATTATTATGATGATGATGGTTCAGATTCAGAATATGAATACTATTATTACTAAGGTTGGTTTTTTTAAATAAGTAACGTAAGGGGCCTGCAAAAAAGGCCCCTTATCTTTTTATTCGGCCGTGCCTCGATACTTTTTACTCGCCTTAAAAGGCATCGTAAAACACTCGGCATGAGCGGTAGTTAATATTTTTCTTAAATTTTGTAGCAAATATATAAGGCAACGTATAGCTAGGGAGAGCGAAATGAATACTCTTTTAAAAAAGGACGTATTGTATAAATTATATAATTTCCCTGCATTGCAGAATAAACCCTTGCTTTTTCCTCTATAAAAATGCTATTTTGAAATTAAAGGGCTATGATGCCCTTGGTAAAAGCTTTTATGGGGAACGTTATGAATTACAAATCACTCGTATTTTCATGTCTTGTTTTACTATGCTTAGGCCTTGCAGTGCGCAAGATCCGTAGCATGGAAGAAGTAATAATGCCACAAGAAGCAGTAGAGCAAGCAGCAAGCTCAGCAGTACCGCCGCTCGCGCAACTTGCCATTCAGTCTGCAGTTGACCATATTTTTTCTACTGCAAAAACAATACAAGATATCCATGCTTTGGTGTTGCAATTACCTTATGCAGTGCAAGTGCCATTAGCTCTTGCCCTTGTGCAAGATGATCGTTATACAGGAACTGCTTTTAATAAACTGCAACTTGCGTATCACGTAAGTAAAGAAGATCAATATATACAGCGTGATCAGCTTGATGCGCTTTTTAATGAAGTGGTTAAAGGCATTAACCCTTGCGATTTTGTATATAAAAAATTTGAAGAATTATTACCGGGCTATGACCCAAGCGTAGTTACCTTACGTGATGAACGTTTAATTAAAGCAATTTTGCGCAAACCAGACTTACGTCTTGCCGATGTGCATCTTAAGCAACCAATGCTAACTATTCAGCCCATGCCCCAAGGTGCGTATAATGAAGAAATAAGCCCCGATGGTTCAATGTTTGCCTTTAGTATGGAAAATAATACGTTGGTTGTATGGAACATACAGGAGAATAAACCAGTATCTGTGATTAAACTGCCAGATAGTTTTGCGTTTGATGCGCCAAAGGCATGGTCGCCAGATTCAAGCATATTAGCTCTTGCTGATAATAGAGGTAACGTTTATTTTTGGCATCTTGGTGCGCATGCGCAGCCGACAGTGCGTTTGAAAGTAACGGGTATGCATCCTCAATTTCATAATGATAATGAGCCTGATGAAGATGATCCCTATATTGCCAATTTTTTAAAATTATCTCCAGAAGATAGAACACTTATAAATGAGCTTGAGCCTATTAATTGGGTAGATGCTGAGCGTAACGTTGCATTAGTCTATACGCGGCAACCTGAACAAAAAAGAGGAATAACCTGGTTTATTAAAAGAGATTTGAATATTCGGCCACAACACTTTAAAGCTGATGACCAGCACGCGTTATACAGTATGTCATTTAGCCCAGATGGTTACTTTTTGGCAACAGTTTCTGATCTTGGCCGCGTGCGTGTATGGGATGTAAGAAATCTTCTCTATGGAGAGCAAGAAGTGTTAGAGCCTATGCCACCTTTATTTGATCATGAGTTTGGAGGGCGAACGCCAGTGGCGGTAGTATTAAGCCAAAATGCCAAAAGGCTTGCGATAGCACCGATCCAAAATGAAATACACGTATATGATGTGCAAGAAGGCAAACTTATTGCGCGTGCTATGACAGATTCATTTGATACAGGGTATGTGGGCCTTGGTGCGCATGCACTAGCATTAAGTGCCGATGGCAAATATGTTGCTTTTACTGGCGAGGGTTACTACCATTTGTTTGATATTGATGAACAAGCATCTGTTTTATATTTTGACCGAGGGCATATAAGCCCTACGCAAGTATTTAGCCCCGGCCAGTCATTTAAGGGGGATGGTGGTTTTGTAGCGTGTGGATTAGAGAAAGAGCATCCATTAGTCGTTTACGGTATGCGATCGCGTGGTAATTTAAACGTGAAATTTCCATTTAAAAATGAGTTTGATGCACCTTCAGTGTTTAGCGGTGATGGCACGTACTTTGTGTCGCGAGGCCTTGAAAATTATAACATATGGCAATTGCCAGTGAACTATTTAAAAGGAAATCTAACATGGCAACAATTGCGGGACGTGCTTGCGCGCGCTTGCTTACAAGTTATGCCGGCAATGCCGGCACATGGTGCGCATGTTGAGCAAGGGAGGAACTAATGAAAAAGAGTTTATACATGGTGCTTGCAGCTTTGATCGTGGTGAAAACTGCATATGCAGCGCAGCCTACACGCATTCAAGTGCATACGCAAGAAGAAATTGATAAGTACGTGCAAGCAAATCCAGTGGTGTTTTTATTAGTTTCTGCAAAATGGTGCCCACATTGCAGAGCGTTGCAACCAGTGGTTGATAAACTATCACAAGAATTAAAAAATATATTGTTTCTGGATATTGATTCAGAAAATAAGTCACTTGCACGTAAATATGCACCACAGGTATTTCCAACGATGCAGATTTATAAAAATGGGGAAGTGACCGAGACTATTGAAGGAACGCGATCTCACGATCAATTAAGAGATTTAATGAAGTAAAAGTTGTAAAACATAAAAAGGAGATAGTATGAAAAAGTTTATTTTGGCAGTAATAGTAGTTTTAGGTGCGCAGTCAAACATGCAAGCTGCATATAGTGAAGTTTCTTCAGCAGCAGATTTGAATTCTGCATTGCGCGGTGATAAATCTATTGTAATGTTTGGTTCTAACTCATGCCCACATTGCAGGCAAATGAAACCTCTCTTTACGCAAGCTGCACAGGGCAGCACTGCAACATTTATTTTTGTAGATACCAATAGATTATCATCTGTTGCTGATCAATACGGTATTCGTGGCATACCCACTTTTAAATTATTTAAAAATGGCAGTGCTGTGGGTTCTCGCACAGGCAGCATGAGCAAAGCTGAATTGACAAGTTTTGTAAATCAGTAAACGGAATAGCATGAAAAAATTTGTAATAATTGCACTCATTACCGTAGCAATATTTGGCCAACCAGCGCAAGCTGCAGGGGTTATGGAACCTAAAACAATGCAAGAATTTAGATCGCAAGTGGGTTTTGGCAAGGTAGCAATATTTTTGGGTACCATGGGCTGCCGACATTGCCGTGCTTTCTTGCCAAAATTTAGAGAGGCAGCTGCAGCAAATAATAATACAAAGTTTATTTTTGTAGAACTTGCAAGCCCACAGCTATCTGATTTATCTCATGAATATCGCACGCAAAGTCCAACGCTTGTAGTGCTTAAAAATGGCACTGAAGTAAGGAGAGTGCCAGCGACTGATTTAAATAAACAATCTTTACAAGCAGCGATTCAGTAATAAATTATAAAGGAATATACTATGAAAAAATTATTATTAATGGCAGCAACATTATTGTTTGTACAAACAGTGGATCTTGTTGCAATGGAAAAAATAAAGCAATTAGTGGCAGTTAAAGGCAATCGTGCTGACATTAAATCGGTAAAGGAATTTGAAAATATTCTTCGTACTAATGATTCTGTGGTATTGCTTGTTTCAACGACCTGGTGTGGGCCTTGTAAAAAGGTAAAGCCGATTATTGAAGAGCTTACACGTGACTTGCCAAATGTTATGTTTGTGCATATTGATGGTGATAATCAAGATCTTTCATCATTAGTTGAAAAATACGCATCGCAAGGTTTTCCAACAATTAAATTTTTCAAAAAAGCACAAGAAGTTCAAGAAGTTATAGGGGCAGAAACAAAAGAGAAGTTGCGAAGCATAATTCAGCAAAAATTAGCTGGCGGCACGCAAGCTGTTGTAACAAAAAAACCAATCACTGCCGCGCAACCAAAACAACAGGTGATAGCAAAACCGCATCCCGTTATAGTCAAGCCTGCGGCAGTTGCTGTTAAACCAAAAGCTCCAACACTGCCTGCAAGTTATGGAAAAGCGCCAATGTATACATATTCAGAAGATGAATCTTCATCTGGTTATTCATCTGAAGGTGAAAGTTCATCAGGATATTCTTCGAGCGAAGAATAATATATTTTTTAATAAAAATAGATGAGAAGGGCCGCACATGCGGCCCTTTGTTATAATGTGATTTATTCACCGGCAAGTATAAAGTCAGAAATAGCCCAACCAACAAGCACCGCTGGAGTTCCTGTGTTACCATCAGGTACGTATGGCAAGATTGAATTATCAGCTACACGTAGACCTTTAGTACCAAACACACGACCATGCGGATCAACCGCAGCTACATCAGGAGTCAGACCAGCTGGGGTTGAAGACGTATAGTGATGGGATTGGAAGGTAGTAGCCAGAAGGTAATTTTCAAGTGCGGCTGTATCATTAATGACATCTAGTGATGGTTGCAAAAGTGTCCATGTTTGCCCATTAGGCGCAGGATTATTTGAAAAATATTCAGTTAGATCTGCGACGAAGTTTTGGAATGCTTGAACGCATGTAGCCAAATCTGCCGATGTTCCACCAGGCCCCTCTGTATCACCGAAATAGTTTCCACTAACAAGTGGTATTTTAAATGGATCATCATTCTGAATTGCGATAGTTCCTACGCTTACAGGATTTAAATGAGCAGGTCCTAAAAGCATTAAATCAGGAGCCAGTTGGACAGTAACCCATTGCATTTCACGCGGTGCAGATTGAGGATCCCCTACAATAGGTGTAATCGATGGTAAAAAGGCAGTTGCTGAATAGAGAGCCCACGGTTCAGTTGGAGGGACGAGTACTGCACCTGGAATGGAGAACAGTGCAAATGGAATCGTATGATTGTAAAAGAATCCCACATTATCATTCTCAACACGTACCGGTACACCGGCAGCATTAAGTATGTCTTTTGGCCCGATACCATTACGTTGCAAGAACTGTGCACTTTGGAATCCAGCAGAAACAATTACTTCTTTGCGAGCAAAAATCTCATGGCATTCGCCATCTTGTGTATAGCGAACACCAATTACTTTATTTTTTTTGTTCCAAAGAAGATCAATTGCAGTTGCACGTAAATGCACTCGCAGTTTTCTGCCATTAACTCCAAAACCATTAGGAGTCATTACATCAGAATTTAAGAAGGCAAATGCAGTGCTTTCTCTCAAGAAAATATCACCCACTGGCCGCACTTGATTATCACTTCTGAGACTTGTACCAATAGGTGTTGTTGGGTCATTGTAATCATCAATTATAGGCGAATTGCTGGCTGCTGCCATTGCGTTAGCCAGATAGTGATTATCTTCAGTGGGAGTAAATGCCAGTGCTACATTAGTCCATGGGCCATTTGTGCCACGTGCAGGGCTAGCAACAAAAGGTGCTATAAACGTTTCAAGCTTTTTGTAACGTGCAAGCGTTTTGTCAAGCGACCAATCGGGTCCAAGTAAATCGGCCATGTTTGACCAGTAGGTATTACTTCCACGTACCACGATCATGCCATTAATAGAGGAACTACCGCCCAGTAGCCTTCCTGCTGTCCACTGAAAGCTTCTATTATCCATTTGCGGTTGAATGACTTGTTCACCTTGCCAGAAGTAATAGGGGTAATAATTGGGCAACAAATTCAGGTAACCACTTGCAGGAACTTCAATCACTTCATCATTATTGTTATTATCCCCAGCTTCAAGACCGATAACTGAGGTTTTCTTATCATTTGTTAAGCGATTGGCAATCACAGCTCCAGCGGTACCCATGCCAATGATAATATAATCGGCATCGTAATGCTTTTTTTTCTTATGTTTTGGTTTGCAAGGCTTAATGGGTTTTGTGCAGCAAATTTTTGTTTGATCGGCAAATAATGCTACTGGTGAGAATGCTTGCAAGAGCAAACTCCAGGCAAGAATTCTTGCTATTTTTTTTTGAATGTTTAGTTTCATCATATTCGTTTCGAATAATAATTAATACGATACATGGTTAACAGGTTCAACGTACCAGTATGCATGAAGTGAATAATAAGATTGGTAAGACTGGTGGCTTCTTTTCAAGATTGGGGCCCTCCTCTGCTTTTTTGTTAAGCTTTTTAATTACCTTTTTTATTATGATACACAAATAAAGTACATGTCAAGCACTTAATGAGAAATGTTAACAATTGTTTTTTTTAAGAATAAAAAACAGTTTTTTTTAGATTTCATATGGCAACAATTTGGTGTGTCAGAATTTGTTTTTCAAGTTATTTTACTTTTCTTGGGAGAGCAGCGCGCTTTTGAATAAAACATGGTACTCTACAAGCATGAGGGTTTGTCATTATAAAAAGTATTTTTTAAGTAAGAGGTATTCATGTTCACTGGAATTATACAACATAAAGGCACCATTGCTTCAATAAAAAAAGAAGCAAGTTCCCCATTGCAAGTTACTGTGTGTGTACAAGATACACAATTTATTGCCGCACAAAAGGTTGGTGATTCAATTGCAATTGATGGTATTTGTTTGAGCATAGTGCGCAAAGACCTTGAGCTTCAACAACTTATGTTTCAGGCAATAGAGCAAACATGCATAGTCACTACTATTGGTGCTCGGGTGATTGGTGATGTGGTAAATGTTGAGCCTGCTCTCTCAGCACAGGATAAGTTAGATGGGCATGTGGTCACTGGTCATATTGATTACAAAGTAAAAGTACTTGATGTAGTGCACCATGAAGATGGCTCATGGCAGGTGTTTATTGAAAACAAAAAACCGGAACTGATTGTATTGCGTGGTTCGGTAGCACTCAATGGCGTGAGTTTGACCGTCTCACATGTATGCCCTTATTATTTTTGTGTGAGTCTGATTCCGATTACGCTTGAAAAAACAAATTTATCTTTCTTAAAAAAAGGTCACTTAGTTAACGTTGAGTATGATACGTTTCTGAAAGCACAAAAAGGTTGCTCAATCGATTTGGCCAGCGCGCTTGGCACGCGGGTATTCTCTGATGAGCAAGCAATGAATTGTGCGTTGCAATTAGCTCAGCTAGGGGTTGTGACTGCGCCACCAAATCCTTGGGTGGGTTCAGTAATAGTAAAAGATAATGTAATCATTGGTGCAGGATATCACACCAAGGCGGGAGAGCCACATGCAGAAGTTGAAGCACTACGCAGCATGCGCGATCAGCTTGATGCGCAAGGCGCTCGTATGTATGTTACTTTAGAACCATGTTGTCATATTGGAAAAACCGGTCCGTGCACGCAAGCTATTATTGAAGCGGGAATTACACACGTGACTATTGGCATGCTTGACCCAGATATGCGCGTGCAAGGTAAGGGTGTTAAGGCCTTAGAGGCGGCTGGTATTCAGGTAACTGTCGGCGTGCTCTCTTGCAAAGTTGCTCAGTCACTTAAACCGTATATTCATCATCGTACCACTGGTATGCCCTTTGTAATTGCAAAAGTGGGTGTAAGTATTGATGGTAAAATAGCGGCAGCTGATGGTAGTGCTCGCTGGATTACCGATGCTGCTGCACGTCAAGAAGTGCATGAGCTACGTGCGCGGTGTCAGGCAGTGTTGGTTGGTCAAGCAACCGTAATCAAAGATAATCCACAACTCACCGTGAGATTAGAAAATTACACGGGTCCACAACCAGTCCGCGTAGTGCTTGATACGTATGGCGTGGTCACTAATCCTGATTTGCATATCTTTAACCAAGAACAAGCAAAAACGCTTATGATTACATCTAATCAATGCAACCAAGAAACTAAAGAGCTGTGGCAGAAACTTGGTATTGAATATTGTGTAGTACATTGCACCGACGGTCGGCTTGATCTTGTGCAGGTGTATAAAGAATTGGGTAGGCGACAGGTTATATCAGTGCTTGTTGAAGGTGGTTCACGGTTGCAGACTGAGCTTCTGAAAACGGGTGCGTACCAAGAATTACATGTCTATCTTGGTCCGGTAATAATTGGGAGCAATGGTATCAGTTTATTTGATACCGTGCTTGGATCATCTATGGATGATGCTCTTGCTTTAAAGAAGATTGGTCAAACGCCCCATTGCATAATTTTTGAGCGTTAAGTTCTAAAAAGTTTTTTACCACAATATCAGCAGCTTGTGTAAACTCTGCAATCCCAGTGCTGTTGATACCAATACAATACATGCCAGCAGCTTTTGCTGCAGTAACGCCATGGCGCGAATCTTCAATCACAATGCATTCGCTAGGCTTAGATTTTAATTGTTGTGCTGCATATAAAAAAATATCAGGAGCGGGTTTGGTCACACCTTGCACGCATGCACTGCCATAGATATGTTTACCAAAAAAGCTCTCTAGATTCAGGATGCTATTTGTCTTTTTTAGAGCGTCGTTTGTTGCATTGGTGGCAATAGCACATTTAATATTGAGCGCCTTTACGTGCGCGTGAAAAGTTTCAAACCCTTCCATAAATTTTAAATGCGTATCATAGAGGTTGTATGCCAATTCTTCTTCTTCTTGAGCAAGAGACGCTCTATCATCAATGAGATTAAACATTGATTTTAATTCATCGCAAATTGCTTTTACGTGTAATCCGCGCACGCGTAAATTTATTTCATTTTGCATCTGCGCAGTTACTGCAATACCCCGTTTGAGCAATAATAAGCGAGTTGCTTCTACCCATAGTGATTCGGTGTCTATAATAGTGCCATCCATATCAAATAATATTGTTGTGTAGTTCATGGGGTTCCTGAGAGGTTACAAAGTGAAATGATATAGTGCATGTGATTTAATATACTGTGCGACAGTTGCGGGCACAAACTGCTGCCAACAGGGAGTGAGATTTTTGATGCGTGAGCGTACGATGCTACTCGAGATTGTGTAGCAATCTGCGGCAATGCGAAGTTGTGTGGCGCTTGCAGGAATCAAGTGTTGTACTTTGCCTTCGCGCGGTATAATAAATACTTTATCAAAAGAATCCTCGTTATTGGGGTTCCAGTGTGCCAAATTCTCTTGGCCAGAAAACAAATGCCAGCGTACTTTTGGTGAATTGCCAAAACAATTTTTTAGTTGTTCTATTCCCCAAGTTTGTGTGGCATCTTGCGTGAGCAAGGTAATAGGTAATTCAGGCGATATCAGAAGCTTGACCATGGCGATGCGATCTTGTAGAGAAGCAGTGTACTGCTTATGACCATGATTATTTATTACCACAAATAATTGTTGAATTCCAGTGGAGAATGAGCGTATCATGATCTGTTGATGTGCACGGGTAGGTGGATCAAAGGTGCCCCAATACACTCCATAGCAAGTGACCTCATCTACTGTGGCGTCTACGTGATAATATGTTGTCAGCATGATACATACAAAGAACAATAGTGGTTGTTTGAGTTGCATGGTATGGCGTCTCTAATTCTTGAATAAGATAAGTAGGCCAGGTAACTTGCTTTGCAACTTACCCAGCATAAACTTATAATTGAGGTTGGTGCATTGTTTCAAGCGAAGGCACTTGCATATTTTCCTGATGTGTCATCATAAGCGCTGAATCTGCCCATCCCTTTGCAATGCCATCATAGACTCGCTCCACAGCTTGTTCATGATTGCAGGTGAGCACACCAAAAATTACAGGCACGCCACATGAGATAGAAAGCATTTGGAGTGCATGCGTTACGCTATTTGCAAGAACTTCAAAATGGTATGTTGCGCCTTGAAGGAGCGCGCCCAGGCAAATAATGACTTCGCATTTTTGTTGTGCAAGTAATTGTTGTGTACCATGTGCCAGCTCAAATGCGCCCGGCACCACACGTACTGATATGTTTTTTGCAAGTACGCCTTGGGTCACAAGTTGCTTTACGCAGTCTTGGTACAAAGCTTCTACAATTTCTGTATTCCATGCAGTTTTTACAATGCCAATGCGTAAGTTTGCGGCTTGAACTGCATTAGGAAGTCTGCTTTCTAGGATATTTAGTTTTTTGTACATAGGTTCCTTCTTCTGGCGTAATAATGAGACGATGATTCATTCTTAATTTTTTTGTGGCGAGGTATGCGCCATTAAAGTGTGTTGCACTGCTTGCAATTTGAATAATGCTGTGCACTTTATCTTTAAAAAAATCTATTTTATCAGGGTTGTTGGTGATAAGGTCTATGTGTTCGAGGGCAAGATAATCAACAATTGCGCGAGCGACAGTATAATCGCGCATATCAATAGGCAAATTAAGCTGCACGTGTGCCTCAATAGTGTCATGCCCTTGTTGCATCAAATCGTACGCTTTAATTTTATTGGTTAATCCAATGCCACGCCCTTCATGGTCACTCATATATATTAATACACCATAGCCGATTTCTTTAATTTTTTGTAATGCGTTTAAATATTGCTGCTCACAATCACAATGCATGCTGTGGAGCGTGTTTCCCGTAAAGCATGCAGAATGAATGCGTACCGGAACAATGGTATGTTCTTGCCAATTGCCATACAAGAGCACGGGGTGTTCATTACCAAATTGGTCAACAAAGATGCGGCACTCGCACTGCATAGGTTGTTTGCCATTATGCACAGTCAATTGGGCACTGCTTGCCAGTTGCACATACTGGTCCGGTGCATTATTTTGTGGTTTTGCAATGTCCAGGTTCATGTAAGCAAGCAAATTTTTAATGGTTATAATAGGTATGTTGTGCTGTTGGCTAAAAATCTGGCATTGAGGATAGCGCATCATAGTACCGTCAGGGTTCATTAATTCTGCAATTACCCCAACGGTATTTAAGCCACTCAGTGCACATAAGGTTACTGCCGCTTCTGTGTGCCCTTGGCGTGCTTGTAATCCACCATGGTGTGCAATAAGTGGGAATACGTGGCCAGGTTTTCTAAAAGATGTTGCATCAACTGAACTATCAGCTAATGCTTGTATGGTGTTATGCCGATCAAGAGCAGAAACGCCAGTAGTGGTAGTAATGTGATCGCATGAAACAGTAAATTTTGTGCCGTGATGATCGGTATTATGGATTGTCATTAAGTGTAAGCCAAGTTTTTGGGCGCGTGCGCTGGTCAGCGGCGTGCAGATAATACCGGTGGTGTGTTGGAGTAAAAAGGTGATTTTTTCTGGGGTGCTGTGCTCGGCTGCAAAAATAAGATCCCCTTCATTCTCTCGGTTTTCATCATCCATTACAATGAGCATGCTGCCGTGCGCAAAAGCAGAAATATATTGTTTGATGTGGTCGAGTGATGCCATGTGCTTGCTCCTTTTTTAAATGCTTTATTCCTGTTGTTAGTTTTATAAGTTCGCACGGGTTTGTCAATTTTTTATTTAAGGTCTGAAGCAAAATCGTAAGCAGACTGAAGTGGCAGAAGTTGGTTGTGCAGAAACTAAAAGGGCCGCATTATGCGGCCCTTTGTTACATGGTGATTTATTTTCCTGCACGGATAAAATCGGCAATTGTCCAGCCAATTAATACTGCAGGCGTTGCGGTGTTGCCGTCTGGTATTACAGGCAAGATAGAAACATCTGCAACGCGTAGACCTTTTACGCCAAACACGTGGCCATAAGGATCAACAACGCCATTTTCTGGTGACAGAGCAGCTTTTGTTGTTGAGCAATAATGGTGCGCTTGAGAAGCATTTGCTTTAATGAAGGCAATAAGAGCGTCTCGATCCATCATTACATCTTTGGTAGGAGCTATGAATGTCCATGTACCTTTAGGAGATGGATTTGCTTCAAAATAGTTTTCTAAGTCTAAAGCAAAGTTTTGATACGCGTCCGCCAACTTATCTATATCTTCAGGATTACTCAACAAGTTTGCGTCAGCAAGAGGAATTTTGAGTGGATCATCATTTTGGATTGCAACTGAGCCAACACTTTTTACACGCATTAATCCTGCACCAAAGAACAAAAGTTCGTCACTCAGTGGTGTAGAAATCCATTGAATATCACGCAACGTATTATTTGGATCTGCAGGTGGTGTTACGGCAGGTAACATAGCACCAGGTCCCCATACTGCCCATGGTTCCGCTGGTGGAATTATTTCTGTGCCTGGAGGTATTTGAATTAAACTACCGATGTAGGTATGATTTACTAGTTCGCCCACATGAGGATTATCTACACGCACTGGCACGCCAGCTGCATTAAGAATGTCTTTTGGTCCAATGCCATTACGTTGTAAGAATTGTGCACTTTGGAAACCAGCACACACAATAACTTCTTTACGTGCAAATAGAGTGTGGCATTTACCATCTTGCGTATAACGAACGCCAATTACTTTATTATTCTTCCAAATGAGATCAATGGCGGTAGATCTTAAATGCACTCTTAATTTTCTACCATTTACACCAACACCATTTGGAGTCATAACAGTTTCATCTAAGAAAGCATAAGAAGTTGCTTCGCGTAGAAATGAGCCATTTTCTATACGTTCTTGAGTATCCCATTGCAAGAAAGCGCCGTTAGGTGTTTCTGGATTATTAAAATCAAGAACCGGTGGCATACCACTCACCACAGTCATTGCATTAAATAAATATTGATCATCTTCCGTTGGATTAAATGGTAATGCTATATTAGTCCACGGCCCGTTAGTGCCTCGAGCAGGGCTTGTAGGAAAGGGAGCAATGTAGGTCTCTAATTTTTTGTATCGTTTGCGCGTTTTTTCAAGTGACCAATCTGATCCAAGAAGCGCTTCTATTTCCGACCAATATGCGTCAGATCCAAGCACGACTTGCAGGCCATTAATAGAGGTTCCGCCACCAAGAAGCCTTCCTGATGACCACGCGTATGATTGGCCATCAAGTTGGAATTGTGGAACACCCTCGCCTTGCCAGAAATATTGTGGATAAAAGAATGGGAACAAGAAGAAATATCCTTGTTCTGGAATTATAATTACCGGGTCTTGGCTGTTATTATCACCTGCTTCAAGACCAATCACTGAAGTTTTTCTATCTTTAGTCAAGCGATTGGCAATCACCGCTCCAGCTCCGCCCATGCCAATGATAATGTAGTCTGCATCATAATACTTTTTGTTCTTGTGTTTTGGTTTGCAAGGTTTAATTGGTTCCGTGCAGCAAATTCTAATTTGCTCGGCGAGTAATGTAATAGGAGAGAGTGCTTGCAAGAGAATACTTGCAAGCATTGTTATTGCTAATTTTTTTTTGAAGCATTTATGCATTGTTATCACTTTTAGTTATTGATTATTAAATTCCTTTGATAACCAGTACCGTGATGTGAAATTAATATTGAAAAGACTGGTGGCTTCTTTTTTTTTGAATCCTCATCCTATTTATACATTGAGTTATTATTAAATTATATGTCTTAAGATAAACTGATATTAATTTTATTGTCAAGAGACCTATTTTTTTTATGTTTTCTTATCATGTATTAATAATTGCTGTGCAATTTGTACAAACACTGGTGCTGCAATAACACTTGCAAGCACGCCCGGATTTTGTATTTCTTTAATAAAGGTGATAATTACTCGTTTGTAATCACCTTTTTCCAAAATACCTGCAAACGTATAAATATTTTTATTCTCTACATATTTGCCATTACTAATTAAGCGTGCCGTGCCCGTTTTGCCCATAACTTTAAGTCCTGGAATAGTGCTTAATGATTTGGTGGTGGATGCTGCAGTTTGTTCTAGAATGTTGCGCATTTGGGCGATACTTTCTGGGGAATATAGCAAATCCGTCTCCTGCAACTCGGCCTTACGACCTCGTTCAGGAAGACCGGAATTTTTGGAATTCTTTCTATTTTCCGTTGCCATGTCTAAAACAGCACGATTCAAACTAGTTTTTGAGATTACTAACGTCGGTGGTACCATATGCCCATTATTTGCAATAATACCAATGGCCTGTGCAAGTTGCACAAGTGTTGTAGAAATTTCATACCCAAATGAAAGTGAAATAAGTGATCTATTTGACCAGCGGTGCGGCGGATTTACAAAGCCTGCTTGTTCACCGGGGAAATTAAGGCCAGTTTTTGTCCCAAATCCTAACGTGCGGTAATGATTATATAATTTATCTTGTAATCTGAATGCAACTTTGGCAACGCCAATATTATTAGATTTTTTGATCACGTCACTAAATGGTATGCACCCATTTGCAAATGTGGTATTCACTTTCATGCCGTTTACAAATCCGGAAAGCACACCTTCACAATCAATTTCTTCGTCAGGAGTTACCACGCCTTCTTCTAGGGCTGCAAGTGCTAAGAAAGTTTTTATAACAGAGCCTAGTTCATAGCTTTCGGTTGCTACATGTAATTTGGTTTGTTTCTGATCGATTGTTTTTATATTATCGGTATCAAAAGTTGGATATTGCACTGCTGCAAGGATTTCACCGGTGGTAGGATCCATCACCAATGCTGCTGCACTTTGAGCGCCATGTTCTTGCGCTGCCTCTTTTATTTTTTCATATGCTAAAAATTGAATATCACGATCAATCGTGAGTTTTATTGGCTCACCTTCGTGGCCTTCAGTTTTTACTTTTTTATCAAAATAAAAATGGCCAGAGCGTGCATCTTTTGCAAGGCCATAGGTAATAGGCGTTCCTGCAAGTTGTTTGTTATACATAAGTTCAATACCAAATAATCCATTATTATCAATATCAGTAAGGCCAATGATTGGCCCTGCAGAACGTAACGGGTAATAACGGCTTGGTTCTTTGAGGATATGAATATCCTCGTGTGCAAACGTTTCATTTTCAGCCAAATGGCGTTTAACAAATAAAAAGTGTGCATCGGGTCTTTTTACCAGACGTTCATATGCTTTAGGATAATTTTTTTTCAAGAATTTTTTGAGCGAATCAGGATGCTTAAGCATTTTGGGCATAATAAATGCAGAAAGTGCATCTTTATTAAGAGCAAGAGGTTTGCCCGTGCGATCAACTATTAATGCGCGTGGCGGTAGTTGTGTGACAGTAACGTTATATTGTTTGTTTGCAAGTTGCGCAAAAAAATCTTTCTGAGTAATTTGCAGATAATAGAGATTGGCAATCATAATAGCGTATAATACGCAAAATAATAAAAATACTATTGATGAACGAGTTCTATAATTGATTGCTATCATGTGCGTGCCGTATTTGGTTAAGGGCAATGTGCTTCATATGTAAGGTTTGTAGCGCGTATTTTTTTATTGCTTCAGGATCTTGTAGTTTATTCAAGCGCTCGTTAAGTGTATTGTGCTCGGCAATAAGTTCACGTTGCTCTTTTTCAAGCCGTTGCTTTTCAAATGAGAGTTTAATAAATGAACTTTGTTTGTGTATTTGCAAGATAATTAAAAGTATCTGCATTCCCACAAAAAAACTCAAAAAATAGATTTTTTTGTTCATACTAGTTTCCTTAAAGAATAATTATTATTCTTGTTCTGTTACTAGCATAAAGGGAAGTGACGAGATTTAGAAAGAGTTTATGCAAAAACAATAAGGCACATACTTGTTTGCATGATAAGAAAGAAAGATTATTTTTTAATCCTTGGAATTAATGGCTGCTTTATAAGAAGATTCTTTTACTAACATTAGTTCGCGTGGAAACAATCGATTGAAAGCACGATTATTTTGAACATGACGCTCCAAGCGTCTTTCATATTCCTCAAGAACTTCATGATATTCTTCATGATTACGATGCAAAGCTTGTATATTTGTTTCAGCTTGTTCGTATTCTTTTTCTAAAAATGTGGCAAGTTTTTCTTCGCTTCTTAGATATTCTTGCAATTCAGCATATTGATCTCTTTGTTCTTTAGTTAATTTATTAAAATCAGGTTCTAGTAGTTGTTGTAATTTGTCATAAGCTTCATTTATTTTTCTTTGTTGTTCTTTAGCATTAAGATCAGTGTTTTTGTCTGGGTGATATTTTAGACTAAGTTTGCGATATTCTTTAGTTAACCGTGATTTATGAATTGCTGAAAAGTCGCTTGGATCAATATCAGTAATTTCAAGAGTAGCAAGAGCTTCTTTAATGTCAGTGGGCATGTTAAGAAGATCGGCCTTTTTCTTCTCTAATTCTTTTCTTATATCATTAGTTGTTTTATTAAGCCGAGCATATTCAGATTTTAAATACGCTTCATGAGCTATATTATTTCTAGTATTTAGTTCTCGATAGTAGCCATAAGCTTCAAGATCTTCATGTCCCCGAATTACTGCATGCCAATCTGCAAGTTGAGTTCTCATTTCATGTTCTTGTGCTAATATATGATCTTCCGGTTGTGCGTTAGTTTCCAGTGCATTAATGCATGCATCAATCCATGCAACTAATTGTTTGCACCAAATTGTAGTGTTGTACTTATCTGCAGCTTGTTGCACCGCGTTGCCCACATTTTGCATCTGAGCAACAGCGTTAGTATAACCATTGACTGCTCGCTCATCATCTTGCAATAACTGCATATAGAGCATGATTTCCGGGTGTTCTTGCGTTATTTGTTGGATGCGCGCTTGCATTTCTTCTGTAAGCGTAATCAGTTGCGCTGCAAGTTCAACATATTCTTTTGAAGCAGGATACCCACTTATAAATTGCCTATATTCTGCCAAAATATTCTCTGCAAGGGCCTCTTTTTGGGTTTTGGTTAAATTTGGGTTTTTTGCCATAACCAGAAGTTTTTTTTGGACCTCTTTTTCTTTAGCTTTGATTAAAGGTAGTACCTTATGCAGTTCGGCATCTTGAGTTTTTTTCTCAAGAAGTACTTGTAGTTCTTGTATTTTTTCTTGGTGTGTAGCGATAATGGTGTCATTCTCAAGAGCTTGAAGCGCAGCTACCATTTTGGGATTTTTTTCCTGCTCGTTAAATTTCTTTCGCGTAGCAATTAAAAAACGTTCCCATTGTTTTAATTTAGGAAAAATCTTGCGAGCCATATTTTCTTCATGATTTACGCGTTGAGCGTGAGAAACTAGCTGCTGTGGAGGTGGCGCATGCATAAGCACTGCGCATAGCGATTGTTTGCCTTGAGCGCTTTCTAAAAAGGGTTTGTCTACTTCTTGAGCAAATTGTGCAGTATAGAGTGTTACACCTTGATATTGTTTTTGCAACTTGCCGGGTTGCTCAGGCATAACAATTGTTTTTACTATTTTTATATCTTCAGGATGAATTTGGGTATTTTCAACTAATGCTTTAAAAGATTGAAGATTTTTAATGAGCATCGCACGTTCATCACGTGTTAATGTTGCCCCAATTGCACCGTTTACTTGCGCAGCTTTATATACCAAACGTTGCTTGGGGATTTCGGTGCGTAGCTTAGTGCGTGTAGTTTTAAATTGATCAAGTAATTGGCTGCCCCATGCAAGAGAACGAGCGAGAAACCCTTCAGTTTCTCGCCCATAAAGATCATTAGTAAGTATAAAGAGCGATAAGCTCAGAACAATAATTGCGTGTAAGTGCTTTGTAATCGTGTTATTCATACTTTTACTTTAGCCCCTTTGCATAAAAAAGTCTAGAATAATGCGCTCTGTTAACGTTAATAATTTACTTGTGCACTCTTAATTTCTAAGAAATTCAGCTTCTGCATCATTGTTATTGTTAGCATTATTATTATTGGCTGTCGCTTGCGCTTGTTCACCTTGAGCTTGTGTTGCTTGTTCAGCTGGCGCAGCAGATTGTGCAGCAGGATTTTCATCTGCCACAAAATCAGGAGCTTCAGTTGTGACGCCTTGCGTGTACTGTTCTTGCAACGCTTGTTCCACTTGTGCAGCATCTGGTTGCGCGGCTGGCGTAGCAGCTTGTCGTTCAACATTTTTTGCAGGTTCGGTAGGAACTTCTGGGTGCGCCGCTTGTTGCTCAACTTGAGCAGAAGCTACTTGTTCTGGAGCTGCTGCATCAGCAGGAGCTGCGTCATGTGCTGCTGGGAACAATTGGTCAAGCAGTTCATGCGTTAATAATGCGCCGCCTGATGTTGCTTGAGCTTGGGCAGTTGGTGTTTGATCAGCTTCTGTTAATGCTGCTTGCAATTCTTCACTTGGCGTTACACCTTGTGCAGCAGCATCTATTGCTGCATCTAAAGCCTGCGTTGCGGCTTCAATTGTTGGTGCGGCAATGAGTGATTTTTGAGGAGCTCTAGTTGTACCATCTTCTTCTATGAATTCCATTTCAAGATCGTCAGTAGTAACTTGTGAACGAGTTATTGGCGCACCATCGGCAGTGTCATTACCAACATTATTGTTATTGTCAGCGCTCATAGGAACTGTACGTGTTGGAGCTGCTGTAGCGTCTGTTGAATGTGCTGGTGTCGTTGTATCATCAGCAGCAACAGTTGCTTGAGCTTCTTCTAAAGTAAGAACAGCAATCAGTTGTTTTTGTTTGTTAATTAATTCAAGATATTCTGGCTTTATGCTACCATCAGCATTAATACCATTTTGTTGTAATATGCTTAATACAAGTTTGGCATCGTGTAATTTTTCAACTGCTTTTGCTTGGCGAGTATCACGGCAACCTTTTATAATTTCTTTTATGGCTCTATGCAAAGTGGCAGCTCCTGCTCCCGCAGCTCCTGCGAGCGTTAAACTCAATTGTACGGTATCAAGAGTTGTATTAGTTCCAGCATTTTGGGCATAGCGTGCGGCAGTAAGTGCAAAGGCAACTGCTGCACCTAGTGTTGCAAAACTAGGTGCAACGGCAAATTTAAAGCGGGGGAATATTTGTTCTAATTGGCTATGTATTAATTTACTTTGTTCGGAGTTTAAATTAGTGTTGACTAATTCAAGTGCGCTTACTAAGGTAGCGGCATTTGTTGGCTGAGGTGCAGCGGCATCGGCTCTTGTGGCATCATTAACTCTTGGTTGTGCAATAAGTGCACAAATTCTGCTTGCTCCGCCATAACGAATTGCGCTTACTAAATCTATGTCTAATGCAGGGTTGCTTTGTAAGCCAGCTTCAAGATCTAAAATTGCGTGTGGTTGTTTTGCGGCAACTGGTGCTGGTGCTTGATTTTGCGGGACTAGTTCCATGCTCAATGCAAAAGTGGGTAGTAAAACACCAAGCCCTAGTAATTTTATTTTCATTGTGAACTCCTTATATTTTTTAAAAATTAATAATTCTTATTCATTATGAGTATCAGATAGTATTGCTGATTGATTGATGGTTCCTTTCTCTTGTAATTGCTTCATGCCTTGCAATAATTGTAGCAAGACATCAAATTCTTCAATTTTGTCTTTGTATTCTTTCATGGTCCAGTGCCTGTAAGCGTTTTTTGCAGCGCTCTCTAATGATAATACAAAATAGATGCTTGAAAGTGCAATAATTACTTTTTGACCAGAAATAATGCCGTCAGAAAGACCAATGCATAATGTGGCGAGCGGCAAACCTAAATCAATCGTAACCGCGCGCAATTTGTTCCATATTTTTTTACTTCCGCAGGGAGCATATAAAGATGCAAGTTGATTATCTCTATGTTCTTTTACTTCTTCCATGATCCTGTCATTCAAGGGGTACGTAGTGCGCGCCGTTGGTGGATTTTCAAAAAGTTCTTGCAAATGTTCGTGGTTACGAGTTTCTATACAATTGATCACTGAACGTGTCCACAATTTTACTCCCATGTGTTGCGGCACTGGGAGCGGCCGGACGAGATTTGTAGGCTCCATGCAACGTAATTGCATGCTTATGAACAAGCTGCATAGTAGTAAGCACTTCATTTTTTTACCTTAAGTGGAATGCCTTCACCAAATTGTTCATCTATGGTTTGATCACTACTATCCTGTGAAGGAACTCGAGAAATCGTACGTTCTTGTTGGTCATGGTGTTCACTTGCTGCAAGTAATCTTTTCAGGAGTTGCTGATTTTCAAGAACGGTTCTTTCAACGCTTTCTTGCATGGTAACAGAATGCTCGGCCAATAGATAATATTCATATTTTGCTTGCTGTGTTTTTAAGATGCGTCGCCGCCAAGCATTAATGAGAGAAAAAGGCAGTTCTCCCGCAGAAGCAAGGAGTGAGCCGATTGCGGGAGCGGCATTTGCAGCAGCTTCTATATAGTTACCAGGGGTTTGATCAAGTATAATTTTTGCCGCTCTAATAATGCCCCAGGTTGCAAATGCACCTTGAGCTACTTTTAACCCTACAATAAGAGTGGGTGCCGTATAACGGTTCCATACATACACCATATTGCAACATTTACAGCATTTTGCCTCAGGCTCTGATTCATTAGTGAGAATACGCACTTCACGCGCTTTATGTGCTTGAATTTGTTCTAACGCATTTTCATAGAGTTGAAAATGAAAGCCACGTTGAGGTTGAGGCTGTTGAGATAACAGAGTAACAAGTCGTTGTGTTTTGCATTCTGCAAGAGCGGTGGAAAGTTCATTTTTCCACGCATTGGGTGTAAGTCGTTCGTCTACTATAGATAATGCAAGCGCATCAGAATGCTCGCTACCTGATATATTACGCAAATGAAGCGTACTTGCGGCGTTGTTTGATGTAGAGACAGGTTCCATTGCACATAGATTTGAGCAACATATACTTACTAGCATTATTAGTAGAATGTTCATGGCGTGCCTTTTTTTTAGATTACACTACCATGAGAATACCACACTAAAAAATATTTGCGAACATCGTATTATGCTCAAATTTTAGAAGTTATGATACATCGTTAAGTGAGCTTCTGAAGCAGGCTCATTCTTTTTGCGATCTAACTTAAAGCCCCAGTCAAGCTTTACTGGTGTTGGGCGTAATAAACGTAAACCAAATCCTATTGCATGACGGTACCCAAAATTATTATTGCGTAGATTATTCTTTGAAATAAATCGTGCATCTGGCGTATCCCAACCAGCACCACCGTCATAAAAGAATGCACCTTTCATAGAAAGATCGCCTGATACTGGGAAAATAAGTTCAGCATTGAGCCAGAGTGCTTTGGTACCACCAATTGATTCGGTGTTAAGCCATGTTGGTCCAATTTGCCCGAACAAGAAACCACGAACTGACGCAGGGCCACCAATATGATACAGTTCACGGAATGGAATTTGCGTATCTTTAAAGGTACTTACAATACCTGCGTGCGCATGCAAACAAAATACTAAATCATGTTCGCCAATAAGTGGTGTGTACCAGCTTGCATCAGCATCAATTTTCCAATATCCAAGGCGCTGTGGGTCAAACGGGCGTGGTATAATAACGCCAGTAGAAGTATCGTTTTCTGTAAGAAAGGTGCGCGTATTTGCAGGAATACCAATTTTAAAGTAGGCATTCCATTGATACCCTCTGCTTGGGTGCATTGGGTGATTACGCAAATCAATAGAAGCGTGTGCGCCAAACCAAGGGAAAAATCCTGGTAAAAATCGTCTATCAAGTATTTGTTGATATTCAGTGACTAATACTTCACCCAAGCCTTCTTTTGGTGCTGGTCTGTTAGTATAATGAATGTCATTCACCCCAAGCTCAAATGCAAACAAGGTATTATTAAGTTTTTTTGAATAAAAACCAGTATTTAGTGAGCCGCCTGCAAATCGTTCTTTAATTTCACTTCTTGTTTGATCTAAATCCTCATAGTTTGAGAACTTATAAAATGCATCAAAAGAACCATAGATTGGTTTATCAAATAACCATGGTTCCGTTACGTTTAAGTTAAATGAATATCGATCTTTTGAAAGTTCAACGCCAAAGTCACCTTGTATACCTAACCCTAACAAGTTAGTATCACTAATATTACCACCAATGCTAAAAGCAGAGTTAGGGTTAGTGATATCGGTTGGTGAACCACCAAAACCAATTTTAAAGTTAACCTGGCCAGTTTTTACTTCTTTTAAAATAAGATCTAAGTCAGCAAGATTTTTGCCAATACGATTAATTTTCCAGTTTACGCCATCACGCTGATCAAAGTAACCAAGATTTTCAACGCGGAGTTTAGACGCATCCAAGTTATTGGTGGTTAATAATTCGCCTTCTTTGAGTAATAGGTTTCTGCGGATAATGCGGTCACGCGTTTTTGCATTACCAATGATCGTGATACGATTTAAATGAACTTCAGAGCCTAGCTCAGAATAAAAAGTAATGTCTACCGTTTTAGAATCTTCGTCTGGCTGAATTGATGGTGCAATGTCAGCATAAATATAGCCATATTCACCCCAGAGTAAGCGCAAGTTTTCCATATTCTCGCGAATTTTATCTTTAGAAAATAATTGCCCAGGTTTAATGCTAATTTTTTGGAGTATTGTTTCTTCATCAAGAATTTCATTACCAGGAGCGCGAACGGTATTTATGCAATATTGCTCACCTTCATCTACATAAAAGGTTATGTAAATATCTGGGCAGTCAGGATTAATATCAATTTTTGCATCATAGACGCTTGCGTGTAGAAAACCATTACTTTGGTAAAAGTTTTCAATAACATATTTATCAGCTTCTATTGCTTCTGGTTGATATGAGCCTGCGCGGTTTAAAAAGCCAAGCACCCAATCTTCTCGCGTGAAGATTAGGCTACGTAATTTTTTACTGCTAAACGCGTTATTTCCTTTAAAATATACACGCTTAATGAATGATTTTTTTTCTTCATTAATGGTAAATATGATATTTACCGCACCATTGATGCGTTCAAGATGTGCTTCTACGCCTACCGAGTGATAGTTTTTTTCACTATATAATTGTTTAATGACACTTATATATTTGCCTAAATCTTCTTGATCCACTACGGCAAGATCATCAAGAGGAATTTTCTTTTCTATGTCCGCTTGAGATAAGTGTTTGTTTCCTCTGAAAATAACATCATTGACCGTATCTTTTTCATCAACAATGATAATAAGGTTTATGCCATCGGTGCCTACATGCTCTGCTGCAATTTTAATATTTCTAAAGTAGCCAATGCCAAATGGAAGATTCCCGAGCGAATAAACACTTTGAATGAGTTCTCGTGTGCGGCCTGCTTCAAATAGTTCTCCCACTTGATATGGTACGCGATTGGCAATAGCTTCGGTAGGGACTGTTCTGTTACCTTTTATACTAATTTTTTTTATATAGCGCGGTGAACTTATTTGAACTGGTTGAGGTGCAGGCTCTTGTTGCTGATCTTGTTCATCAAATTCAGCATCGTCTTCTTCATCAAAGTCCGTATCTTGGTATTGTTCATCTTGTTCTGATAGTGTTTCTTGTGCATCAGTATTCGCTGTTGCTATCTCTTGCGCAGTGCTTACAACCGGTGTAAAAACAAGCAAAAAGACAAAGATAGCATATATAAAAGAATAGGTAATACCCGGGGTGCGTGGCATAGGTGCTCCTGCAATACGGCAAGTCTTATGTTCTACAAATTAAAAATTAAGGTACTCGCTTTTGTTACTTTTAAGTAACTCGAGTGTACATAATAGATGATACTTGGCCAGGAAATGGCTCATTTTTTTTCACTACTAGTGTATAGTATTAATGGTTAATTTCAATGAAAAAGCAAGAATAGGGCGTTCTATGATGATAGTTTTTAATACATTAACAGGTAAAAAAGAGCCGTTTGTGCCTCAGCATGAAAAGTCAGTAACGTTATACGTATGCGGTGTAACGCCATATGATCATGCGCATATTGGCCATGGGCGCTGTTATGTAACATTTGATCTTTTATATCGATTGCTTGAATCGCTCGGTTACGATGTTGTGTATTGCAGAAACTTTACTGATATTGATGATAAGTTGCTTAACAAAGCGCAGAAATTATTTGGTGATAAAATGCGCTATCTTGAACTTGCAAACGAATATATTGCTTCATATAATCATGATATGGCAGCGCTGAATACAGTGTTTCCAGCCTTTGAACCACGGGTAACAGAAAATATTCCAGCCATTATTAATTTTATAGAAGAATTGGTAGAAGCGGGCAAAGCGTATGTGGTAGAAGGTGGTGATGTTTATTTTAATATTCAAACGTTTGGTGAGTATGGTAAACTTTCAAAACAAAAAATTGATCAATTGCGTGCAGGAGAACGTGTGGAGGTTAATAAGCTTAAGAAAGATCCTTTAGATTTTGCGTTATGGAAGTCGGAGCCGAAGGGTGAATTTTGGCAAAGTCCGTGGGGGTGGGGCAGACCCGGTTGGCATATTGAATGTTCTGTTCTTGCAAAAGAATATCTTGGCACCACGCTTGATATTCATGCTGGCGGTCTTGATCTTGCATTCCCTCATCATGAAAATGAGATTGCACAATCTGAAGGTTTACACGGCGTACCATTTGCACGCTATTGGATGCATAATGCGTTTGTGCGGATTGATAAAGAGAAGATGTCTAAATCTTTGGGCAACTTTATACAGCTGAGAGCTCTGCTCAAAGACTATGACCCTATGGTAGTGCGCTATTATTATATTCAGCATCACTATCGCGCGCCGCTTGATTTTTCGTATGAAGAATTAGAGAACGCGCGCAAAGTGTATACCAAGTTGGTTAAAGCGTTTGAGAATGTGCCTATGCTAGGACCAAGTGAAACTACAAAAAAATTGGTTCGTAGCGAACCAATTATAGAACGCATGTCCGCATTTTTACGAGAAGACCTTAATACGTCTGGCATGTTTGGTGTGCTGCATGAGGAATTAAAAACTATTTTGGAACAACCAAAAGTAGCAAGTCATGTTAAACATTTTATGCAACACGTGCTTGGTTTGACTATGGAACCAGTAAAAGAGAAAACCGTTGAAATTACACCAGAAATACAAAAGCTTATTGATGCGCGAGCACAAGCGCGTGCTGATAAAGATTGGGCAACATCAGATAAGTTGCGTGATCAGTTGGCAGCTCTTGGCGTGGATGTGCAAGATAAGAAACTGTAAAAATAGTAAAGGGGAGGAGAATCCTCCCCTTTAAATTTTAGCTTAAATGCTCAGTCACTTTAGCTTTTAAATCTTCTTTACTTAAATAACCTGTTTCTTTGCCTTTTACTTTGCCATCTTTCATAAAGACAAATGTGGGTATAGACGTAACGCCAAATTGCACGGCAAGATCGCGTGATTCGTCTACATTTATTTTTACAAATTTGTGCGTTGCTGATAGTTCTTTTTCAAGTTCAGCAATAACTGGCTCCATCATTTGGCAGGGCCCGCACCACGTGGCATACACGTCTACAATCACGGGTTTGCTTGATTTAGTAACTTCTTGATCAAAATTATCTTTAGTAATGGCGAGTGGCATACTTATTTTCCTTTAAATTATGTTAGTTCCATAGATCATTGCGTAGACTAAATTTAATAGCGCTAAAATGCCAAAAAGGCAGACCAGTAAGCCGCAAATGGTATTTATGCGCTCTAGCGTACGCGCGCTTATTTGTTTATGGATAAAAGACATTATAACGCTTGAAATTGTCCACCATAACATGGCACCCAAAAACACGCTGAATGCAACCAGAAATGCAGTTTGCGCATGAGCTTCTTCTGGCGATATGCCTATCGCCGTAAAAATACCCGCAAAGGTAAGAATGCTTGCTGGGTTAGAGAGCGTGAGTGCACAAGCAGATAAATAAGCTTGTGAGTAATTTTCGCCTTTTTTTAAATCAGATTTAATGTGAGAGGGCGGTGTTGCTAAAATATAAATGCCAATAATAATGAGTACAATGCCAGAAATTAATTGAATTAAAAGCGGGTGCGCATCAAGCTGTGAAGTAATAAAAGAAACGCCAAAGGCTGCAATGATGCTAAAAATAAAATCAGCCGTTGCCGATCCCAAGCCAGAAATAAAGCCAATAAGTGGCCCGCGAGAAAACATGCGCTTGAGGCATAAAATACCAATGGGGGTAATGGGGAGCGAGATAAAAAAGCCAATTGCAAGGGCTTTGAGCAATAACAAGAGTTCCATAATACTTTCAATAAATTGTATGTATATAAGGTTACTGCCAATTGCGTGGCTTGTAAAATGGCAAAGGAATAGTTTTGCCTTATGTATGGTCTGTTGCAGCGGGTGATGCTTTTGAGTTAGTCGCTGCAGCTATGTATGGTGATTTTTGGATAACTCGATTAATGCTTTGTATAATCTCTTGCCTCAATTGTGCTTCGTTGTATTGTGGTAAATATTTTTTTGCTAAAGCTAATTTTTCTTTTACAATCTCAGGAATTAATTCAACAGCAATCCTATGGCCTATTTCGGCAGGTAGCGGCAATAAACCTTGTTCTCCCCGTGATTTGCTTGTTAAAGTTATTATTGCAGGGATTACGTGTTGAACTTCCTGGGGGGTGGCGGATGTAAGGAGTGCTTTTAAACTCATGAGAATGCTGTGCTTAAAGTGTGATTGCACACGCTGTGTATTATATTCATTTAAAGCTCTATTGAGTGGTGTGCTGCCTGATTTATCAGGGGTATTCATATCTGCACCAGCTTCAATAAGTGTTGCAACTGTTGCGGCACTGTCCTGTAGATATAATGCTGCTTTATGTAAAGGCGTTTTTCCGGCATCATTTTTAGCATTTATAGGTAAACCTTTGCCAAGAAGCACTGTAATTGCATTTGGTCGCACATGGTGAGCTGCAAGATGTAACAATGTATTGCAGTCACGGGTTTTTACATGTACATTTGCACCAGCATCAAGCAGCATATCTAAGATAGTCTCATCACTGGCAAATGTATTTAATTCTTTAATTAATGGCGTATGATCAAATCTATCTGTGGCTTCAAGGTCAGCATGTTCATCAATAAGCATTCTGACGGCCAGAGCTTTATCAGTGATGATTGCACTATGCAGTGCAGTTTTACCGGTACTGCATCTAGCATTTTTATTTGCACCAGCATCAAGCAGTACACGCATTGCCTTAGTAGAGCCACGTAAAGCAGCTGCCATGAGCGGAGTTCCGTCCAAAAAACTATAGGCCTCTTTATTAGCTCCTGCATTAAGAAGGCGCTCAACTTCTTGTGCGTCATCTTGCTTTGCAGCTTTAAATAATTGTTTATCTAGTGGCGTTAGCGCTTGGTGCATGGCATTCGCTGTATTTATAACTTGCAACAAAAAAGCGATTACAAATAGTGAGAATATATTTTTTAGGGTATACATAAGGACTTTCATGAGGTTGCCAAGCTATTATAGGCTGATTTATTTCATTTAGTATACCTTAAAATGGGCCTTCAATGCTATAGTACAAGTTTCTGATGAGGGTGCTAGAAAGGCGTGATATTATTCAATTATATCTTTGTAGCAGTTTGCAGCATGCTTGCATGAAGCCATGTTTTTTTAAGCTCCCAAGATGGGATAAGATAGGCTAAAGGATGCCCTGACATAAAATATGAGCAAAAACCTACAACCTCGCCCAATGAATTAACCGCTGGGCCACCAAGATGTGTGAAGTTGTCTTCAACTTGAATCCAGCCATCTGGTTCTTTACCTGATACCGTTACTTGGTTAGCAGATATAGTATGTTCCTGCCGAGACTTGCTACCGATAATTAATAGTGTATTACCTCTCTGAACTGCTTCGGAATTGCCAAGCGGCAAGGTAGGTAACTTTTTACAACTTTGTATAATTGACTGCACATCTACATTTCTTAATTGTAATACTGCTAAGTCGTTGTCAGGAGTTACAAAAGATTGATACGCTTCAAACAATTGCCCACCGCATGCTTTTAAGGTTATTTGTATATTTCTTGCTTGATTAACTAAATGAAAATTGGTAAGAATAGCGCCATCTTCGCTTACAATAAAGCCGACTCCATAACGCATATATTCTTTAGGTTCTTTTTGAGGTTGCAGTATATCTATTTCATGTATTGTAGCGGCAATATGCACGATGGCATTTTCTGAATCATTGCGGATTGCGCTCCAATCAAATTCTTGTGTAGCAGCTAAAGAATGTGCAAGGGTTAATGAAAAAACTGATAAAATGAATGGTTTAGGCATTATATTTGTTTCTATTTGAAATTTTAACAATAATTAAATATGTTTTTATTATAATTTATTAGATAAAGAAAGCAATTTTGTATTGTTTCCTATACAGGATTATTGCGTTTTTTAAGATAAATGAGTACCTATTATTTTACTATTGACCGACGGTCGGTCTAGTGCTATACTAGTACTATAATCATGAGTAAACCTTTTATAAGACAGATTGGACCCTATGGAAAGTGTGTATCATTACAAACCTATTCAATTTTTTCTAGCCGTGCTATCAATTAGCCTTAGTGCGGGATTTGCAGCAGCTTACGCAAGTTATCAGCAAGGCATGGCGTGGCTGCAATTGCTTGGTATGCTTATAATGTTGTGTACGCCATGTGGTGTGGCAATATACATGATTTATAGATCAAAAAATGCACATGTACGGCAGGATTTTTGGCGGCGATTACACATGCCAAAAATAACGGGCATGTCTTTGTTGATACTAGTTGCGCTCATGCCTGTTACGCTGTTTTTGGCAACGTCAATTTCTTTATTGTTTGGTTATTCAGCTAATCAATTTAATCTTTCACCGGAATTTGCAGGTGGGCCAGGGCAGATTGCAATAAGCTTACTGTTTGTTCTGGTTGTAGCATTGCTTGAAGAACTTGGTTGGCGCGGATATGGTGTGAATAGCCTCAGGTCACGGTATAATTTATTTACCTCGAGTATGTTATTTGCAGCTTTCTGGGGGTTATGGCATGTGCCGCTCTTTTTTATCAAAGATTATTATCAATATAATCTATGGCAAGCGAGTAGTATCTATACGCTGAATTTCTTTGCCAGTTTGGTGCCGGCAACCATCTTGATGAATTGGCTCTATTATAAAAATAATCGCAACATCATTATTTGTGTACTTTTTCATGCCATGCTTAATCTTAGTGCGATGCTTTTTCAAACTGAGCAGTTTACTAAATGCATTATGACTTTTCTCTTAATGCTAGTTTCGGTTGCCCTTGTTAACCGAGATAAAAAATTATTTTTTACTTAATTATTAATATTGGAGATCGATTATGGTGAGAACCGTAAAAAAGCCTGAAGATCGCAAAGTAGAAATTATAAGTGCGGCTCGGCATTTATTTGAGCTTAAGGGGTATGATAAAGTTACCATGCAAGATGTCATGGGCTTTTTGGGCGTAGCCAAGGGTACTATTTATCATTACTTCAAATCAAAAGAAGAGCTTTTTGAGGCGGTAATAGAAGACATTGTGGATACTAGTATTGAGCGCATGCAAATTCTTTTGCAAGAAGCAACTGGAACTGCATTAGAAAAAATGCAAATGCTGATAGCAGCTGGCAATATAAGTGTGGAACATGAGAAGCTATTGGGCGCCCTCCATGCGCGTAATGATGTTATGCATGCACGACTTCTTGCTCGTGCAGTAACAAAACAAGCTGTTGTGTATGCGCAAGTAATTGAGCAAGGTTGTAAAGAAGGCGTTTTCCAAACAGAGTCGCCGCAAGAAGTAGCAGAGTTTATGCTATCAGGTGTTCAGTTTCTCATTGATAAGGGCATTTACCCTTGGACGCATGAAGATCTTGTGCGTAGAGCAAATGCCTTTCCAGGGATACTTGAAAATCTTTTGAAGGCGCCAAAAGGATCATTTGATTTTTTACCTAATTTGTTAAACAGTAACTAAGGATATTACATGTTAAAGACGTATACATATAAACCATTATCATTCTTTTTAACCGCGTTTACTATAAGTTGGGCGCTGTGGGCTTGTGCAATTTATGTAAGTTGGCAGCCAACAATGCAATCTCTTTTAATGCCATTAGTTCTTGGCGGTATTGCAGGCCCTGCACTAGCTTCATTATTCATCTTAATCAAATCACAGAATAAAGAATTGTGGCATGATTTTATTGAGCGGTTACGGCCGGGTAGGATTACAAAGAAGTTTATTCCTGTTGTATTGTTCTTATTTCCGTGCCAAATAATACTTGCAATAGCAATATCTTTATTGTTTGGTCAATCGGCAGATCAATTTGGCCTGAGCACACAGTCTTCTGACCAAGTGTTGCAAGGAATCAATGCTTTGATGATTATAGTGGTGGTATTTCTTGTGGGTCCGCTTGAAGAGTTAGGTTGGCGCGGGTATGGTATTGATAGCTTAAAAACAAAATTCAGTCTCTTTAAAGCGTCTTTACTTTTAGGCGTTATTTGGGGCGCTTGGCACGTGCCGCTCTTCTTGATAAAGAATGGTGCCTATCAAGAGATATGGAGTTTAGGTTTAGTGCATACGTCACTGTATTTTGTTGATTTAGTGCTGCTTACCATAATCAACAATTGGTTATATTATAAAAATAATCGAAGTATCTTAGTTGCAATTATGTTTCATAGTATTTTAGATATTTGCATGAGCATTTTTCATATAACGCCAGTTACCTGGATTATTCTTACGTTCATTTTACTCTTTACATCAATTATTATCATTAGGAAAGATAAAGAGCTATTTTTTAATAAATGATTTTTAAGCAAAAACGTTTGGTTTAGAAAAGCTGTTATTTTGGTTTAAAAAAATAACTCAGTAATATGGCATATTTCTGTGCGTTTTGCGCTGGTAATCACTGTGGAGTAGCTTCTATAGCATTACAAAGTGTGAATATGAGTCTAAAGTTCAAAGCGTAGCCTTTTTTGTAGCTTTTACGATATACGTAGGATTTCCAAAGGTATACCGTGGGCCAAGCCGTTCCACATTATTAAAATTATGTGTCTTAAAAAATGCTTCATATTCCTGCCAAGTATCAATATCCATAAGAGCTACCGCACCGCCCGGCTTGAGTACCCGCATGATCTCCAAAAGTGCCTTCTTTCGTTCATGCTCTCCAGAAATATTATGAAGAGCCCAACTTGATATGATAATATCAAAGCTATCCGTATTAAATGGCATCTTGCGTGCATCAGCGGTAATAACTTCAATGCGATTCGATACGCCTTCTAACTGGGCATTCTCAAGTGTAGCTGCCGCATTGTTTTGGGTTTGGTCATCGATGCACCAAATATCAATGCCTGTGGCTTTGCCCGTTTTTAATTTTTTGGCAGCACTTAGGAGTAATAATCCTCGACCACACCCTACATCAAGAATTTGTTCATCACCCTGAATAGTTATTAAGCTTAATAACCAATCACGTTCTCTGAATTTCAGTTTACGGCTTCCATACATAATGGTCATTACTGGGTAGAGCATGCTCAACGCGCTCAATAACAATGCACCGATAATAAGCCAACTGATTATGGGATACGTTGTATGTAAAGCATAATGTGCTATAACAGAGCATAGTATTAGTACAACACTCATTATGCTACACATGCGTATAACTTTGGGGGCGTCATAGCCATAATCTGGTTTATTTAGCTTTGCCATATATTCCTTATTGTGTTGAATAATATTCATAATATAGCATTTTATGACTTTTTACTACTGTTTTTTTAGTGCAATTAGAAAGAACGTTTTGGGTGAACAAGATCAGCCATTGGAGCAATAATAATAATAATTTCATGATGCTTTTTCCAAAATTGCTTGATCTTGATAGTATATTAATACTACAGTGAATAGTGGGGCTTTCTATTGATATTGGGAAATGTTGGGTAAGCATGATCTTAAATAACCTTTATCCGAATCTGTACAGAGACGGATCCATTTGAATAGACGTATAGGGATATATTTTGCGCATCGCAACCATTATTGTTTTAATTATTACACTGTTGAGTGGCCTCTATTTTTTTAGGAAATTGCATATGCAATCACATGATAATTCTTTAAGCACTGGAGTAATCCAGGTAGATCAGTTTCAGCTGGGGTACCAAGTTATTGGTCAAGGAAAGCCAGCACTTGTTATTGGCAGCGCGATTTTTTATCCTCGAACATTTTCTAAAGATTTGGCAGAGCACTTACGCATGTATTTTATTGATCATGCAGGGTTTGCACCAGTTCCCGCAGAATCTATTGATAATTCCCGCTTTGATCTTGATCATTTAATCAATGATATTGAAACAATGCGTAAAGCGCTTGATCTTGATAAGTTTATTATCATTGGGCATTCAGGGCATGGGTATTTAGCGCTTGAGTATGCAAAGCGTTATCCGCAGCATGTAACCGAAGTTATTATGATAGCCACTGCGCCTAATTTAAGCCCGGCAATACATCAGGCTGCCGATGACTATTTTAATCAAACGGCGACTGCTGAACGTAAGCAATTTCTTGAGCACAATCTAGCGAAGCTTCCACAAGAACTCGCAGCGCATCGAGAAAGAAGATTTGCGATTGTCTTGCAACTCCTGGGCGCACGCAGTTGGTTTGATTACCGCTATGATGCAGCGCCTCTTTGGCAAGATGTATTTATGAACATGCATGCCATTGATTATATGTGGGGCGTTGTATTTCGTGATATTGATATTACAAAAGGTTTAGAAAAATTTGAAATACCGGTGTTATTAGTGCTTGGCAACTATGATTTTTTAATACCAGAATCAAGAGTGTGGGATTCTTATAAACCTAAATTTAAGGATTTAACCGTGCATGTGCTTGAGCAAAGTGGGCATACGCCGCAACTTGAGCAACCGGAGTTATTTGATAAGATCGTGCTTGAATGGTTGCAAGAAAAAGAACAATTGAATGGACAACTTACGCGGGAGCGTCTTGTTAACAACAATGGTGTAACACTTTGGGCTCAAAGTTTTGGTAACCCTAAAAATCCTGCCATCTTGTTAATTTCTGGCGCTGGAGCGCCTGCTGCCTTTTGGACCCCAGAATTTATTAAGCATTTTGTTGATAATAATTATTTTGTGATTCGTTTTGATAATCGCGATACTGGTTTATCTTCTGCAATTGATTATGAGAAAGCGCCTTACACTGCATTAGATTTGGCGAGTGATGCAATTGCTATTTTGGATGCCTATCATATAAAAAAAGCACATGTGGTGGGTCATTCAATGGGGGGACTTATTGCGCAACTACTCGCTATTTATTACCCGGAACACATTTTGAGCATTCATTCACTATCAATGGGCACTGTTGGCGGCATTGGTGCGCCACCGCAAGAAGTGATGCAAGTGCTTATGGCAAATAAACCCACACAAAATTTTCAAGAAAGTTTGCCAGGTTTTATGAAGTCGTGGCAAATTTTAAATGGTGATTTGCCTTTTGATAATGCATTAGCTACTGAATATACGCGCGATATGTACGTTCGCTCACATCATCCGGTAGGCGTTGCATGGAATCACATTAAAGCACAAGAAGGATTTGCTGATTTAAAGAAAGAATTGGCGTCCATTAAAGTGCCGGCATTTTTTATTCACGGAGAAAAAGATCCACTTATCCCCGTGCAAGCTGGTATTGCTACAGCTCAGGCAATTCCAAATAGCAAAATGGTTGTTGTTCATAGTATGGGGCATATGATGTTTAATAGAGATTTAGAACATGATATTGCCAACATTATACTAGATAATTTACAATCCGTTAAAGATTGATTTTTTGTGTCTTAAACCTTAAGAAGCTCTACACGTAAATATAGAGCTTCTTAAGGTTTTTACTGCTTTGAGCCAAAAAGTTTATTATACCAGCTTGTATCTGCGGCTTGTTGTTCTTCATATCGTTTTTTTAGATATGAGAATGATTGTTCTGCATTAGCATCTTCAACACGCATTGGATAAACAAAACGAGTTCCTGGCGTTTGTTGCATCTTAGTTTGTGCACCCCAAAATTTGCCTGTTTTTTTATTGTGACATGCAATATCTGGGCCTTCTGGGCTCGCAGGTAGGCTATAACATTCTTCAAATTCGCTGAATTGTGTGCGTTCAACTTTAGTTTTTGCTGGTTTTTTTTCCATAGCATTTGCTGTGTTCATAGCCTGCATTACTAAAGCAATCGCAAATAGTGCAAATATATTTTTTACTGTAGACATAACATCTTCTCTATGTGGTTTATAAGCGATTTATCTTGCTTATTTGTTTAGTTTTTCTTGTTGTTGTGCATACTGATTTTTTAAATCCATAAACGTGGCGTAGTTTGCATCTTGATCGAACTTACCATCATGAGTTTGCTTAGTTACACCAGTTTTAGGATCTTGTGTTGTTCGCGTTACATCGAAGAAACCTTGACTTCCCTTAGGTTGGGTTTTAAAAAAACAAGCAGCTATTTCACCATTGCCACGTTGCTTTTCTCCAAGGTAATAACATTCATGCAATGCAGACATCTTGCGTCGAATTGCAGCTTGGTCATCCATAGCATTTGCTGTCTTCATAACCTGCATTACTAAAGCAATCGCAAAAACTGCGAATATATTTTTTACTGTATACATAACATCTCCTTTATGTGGTTTAGAAGCCATTTTTAGCCTATTTTCTTTAATTTTAGTATACCTTAAAATAGCCTGCCAATGCTAGAGTACAGGTTTGGTTCTCGGGAGGTTTTATGAATCTGGCTTTTATTGCGGCTATTAATAATTTACAGGTTTGTACACCTGCAGAAGGTGGTTTTAAAGTTATCTGGGCAGCAAATGTTGACATTTCTATGAAAATATATACAATTAGAAATAAATATTATGAATTGTCCTATTATCCAGGAGGTTAGTCCATGAGCGTTTCTAAGCAAATTACCCTCGTTCTATCTCTGTTCTGTGTAACATTGCCTATTTGTGCTATGCATTCTGATATAGTAAATAAACAACAATTAGATAGGGAATTGCTTGCTGCAGTTAGGTCAGATTTTGCTGAAGAAGTAAGGGCGTTATTAGAGCGTGGTGCTGATATAGAATGTCGAGATGTACTGAGTGATTGTACCCCTTTGCACATTGCTGCTGAAAATGGGCATACAAAAACAGTTAAGGAACTTTTATCTAAAGGAGCTTATCTTGAAGCACTAGATGCGCAAGAGAGTGCGACGCCATTGCATAAAGCTGTGGCAAAAGGTCATATAGAAACAATTAGTGAGCTTTTAGCGGCAGGAGCAAGAACGGAAGCACGCGATATTCTTTTTAGGACGCCTTTGCAGCTAGCTGTTCTTGGCGATGATGCAGAATCAGTTACATTGCTTTTGTCGCATGGTGCGGATAAAGAAGCAAGGCAAGCGGGTGGTATAACTTCGTTGCATAGTGCTGTCCGTCGTAATCACAAAGGTGTGCTTAAAGCATTATTAGATGCAGGTGCAGATCGCGGCGCTAAAGATCAATTTCATAGGATACCGTTATGCTTTGCTCTTGATTTTGAAGCATCAGGTGACGTAGAAACAATCAGAATGCTTTTGCATCATCCACAATGTTCTATAAAAGGTAGTAAGCAAGCTTCAAGAAAGAGAATATTTGCTGCGCTTTGCTGCTTTGCCAGAAATCTGGTTCCTCATGATGTTCAATTAAAGTTGTTGTCTTACATGCCTGAAGATACCCTCAATCAAGAACACGCACGGTTACTATTAAATTGTGAGACAAATATTGAAGAATTGGCAGCATATTGTCCATTGGAATGGTTTGTAGCAATGTATCAAGATAAAAAATATAAGGAAGAATTTTTGGAGAAAATAGTTGCTGCTGTTGTTACGCATAGACTGAGCATTGTGAGACATATGGTTGCTGATGCGCAAGTTCAGCGGTTAGTTCAATCGCATAATCCAATAGTGCGTGCGTTGCTTGATCCTCACAACGTTGAGCAGCATCGAGAAGCTATTGCAGCTAATGTGCGAACAGCATTTGTGCGTAAAGAAATGAATGTGCATGGAAAATAAAAAAAATAATTGGAAATTAATGACTAAGCTGAAAAAAATTGCCCTTGGTTTGTATACGGCATGTGCCGTTTCGTCTTTACAGTGTATGGATCTGAAAGAAGCATCAGGTTTTCAAGATGTGCCTACTCTGAATGAGCAACTAATAAAATATATTCTTAAGCATGCAAATCGCTATTCTGGTGCAGAGATTGCACGTCTGCCAAAAGAAGTAAGTACTTCTCTTTTGCATACATTTGCAACAAATATTTGGGGGGCAATAATGATCAAGCAATTTATTGTCTCTCAAAACCCACGAGATACTGTTGAGGCGCTTTGGCTAACCTCTTGCATGAAAGATATAAAACATAATAATAAAATTATCGTAGCCCATCGAAACCATACTCTTTCTATTTGGGATATGGAAGGAAATCAGCTTGGAGCTTGTGTTGGCCACAGAGAGACTGTTAGTTCAGTGTGTGTGACTCAAGATGGTATTATTATTTCAGGCGCTTGGGATGGAACAATTTGCTTATGGGATATGGAAGGTACTTGTATTGGCGAGTGTACTGGGCATACTGGCCCGGTAATGTCAGTGTGCGTATCTTGCGATAATAATATTATTTCGGGCTCTCTAGATAAAACTGTGCGTATCTGGAATATGAATGGGAATCTCCTTAAAACGTTGCGAGGACATAAAGCTGGCGTACTGTCTGTTTCTTTATCGCAAGATAATAAAATTGTCTCAGGCTCAGAAGATAAAACGGTACGTATATGGAGTAACGACGGTGCTATGATTGCAAAATGTAAAGGCCATCTCTCGCGAGTCTTGGCTGTGTGCATGACCAATGATAATAAAATTGTTTCGAGTTCAGAAGATGGCCAAGTCCTATTATGGAATATAGAAGGTAATAGAATTGGTATATGTAAAGGTTTTTTGCATCGCAGGGGCTTTGGGCAGGCACCAGAATGGGTAAGTCATTGTGGCAAAGTTTTTGCGATTGCTGTAACAAAAGGTAATAAAATTATTACTGGTTCTCAAGACGATGGCATAAAGATATGGGATCCAGATGGAAATCATGTGGCAGCTATTCAAAGGGGCCATACAGATATCGTGAAAGCAGTTGCTGCTTTGCAAGATACAAAATTTGTTTCAGGATCTTTTGATGGTACGATCTGTATATGGGATATGGATCTTAATTGTTTGGATAATATAGATCAGCTACAAGTGTGTGTCGCATGGCATTTTTTGAAAGATTTAACATATAAGTTAACATATAAAAAGATGGATTTAGAAGCTTGCTGGAACCAGTTTAAAGCTATTGTTAATCCTATGATGTTTTAATTAAAGAAGCTCTATACATGAATATAGAGCTTCTTTAACATTTTTTACTGCTTTGAACTAAAAAGCTTAATACTTATTTGTTTAGTTTTTCTTGCTGCTGTGCATACTAATTTTTAAAATCCATAAAAGTGGCGAAATTTGCATCTTGATCAAACTTACCATCATGAGTTTGCTTAGTTCAGTTTTAGGATCTTGTACGGTTCACGTTATATCGAAGCAACCTTGCCTGTCCTTAGGTTGAGTTTTAAAAACAAGCAGCTATTTCATCATTGCCACGCTGCTTATGTCCAAGATAATAACATTCATGCAAAAGCAGACATTTTTCGTCGAATTGCAGCTTGGTCATCCATAGCATTTGCTGATAATTTGCATTACGAAAGCAATTGCAAACACTGAAAATACATTTTTTATTGTAGACATAACATCTTCTTTATCTAGTTTACAAGCCATTTTTAATCTATTTTTTCATTATACCTTAATAGACTGCCAAAGCTAAAGTAAAGACTTGCCCGGACATATTTATATGTAATATTGCTATTTGTAATGCTCATTTTCTATACTTATATAGAGGAGAAAGTCCTTAAGTAACTTATAAAAAGGATCAAAGATGCATTCAATGCGTATACTTGGCATTTCTTTACTCATTTTAATTTTGGGCGGTGTAGTAGTAAATAAGGCAATGCGCCGGCAAGATTTAGGGGTAAGGCCTGGCCTACGACCTGAATTTACTGGAAAGCCAGGAATTAGGCCCAGTGTAACGCCGCAAGTGCAAGTTGCCCCAGCTGCCGATGATATAGTTTTGGTTGGGCTGAATGGAGCAAGTTTTAGATTGCCTCTGAGCGCAATGAGACATTCGGGAACATTGCAAAGTGAATTTGCGGCTAGTGGCCAATCCTATTATAAGTTCTCAGAAATTAAGGGCGAAACTTTAGAAATTATCATTCATTTACTTATTCAGCTTGATCAGTTAATGCAAAAAAAAGAGCATGAGACTGCAGGCATGGATGTTGCATACATACCACGTATATTTCAACGACGTGTTAATCCAATTCTAGAAAAAACAAGCAATCAAAGTCTTGCAGCGCTTTATAATGCAGCTGATTTTTTTGACATACCTTATATTTCAAATGCTGTTGCTTCGGTAATTGCCGATAGAATATACAAAGAAATACCTGAACCCAGACTTAGCTCAGAAACTCGCATATGGGATAAAAAAGCAGAAGAGCATAAGCAGATACAACAATTTATCATGCAAAAATTAAAAGAACATGGTTTTTTATTAATCAATTTAGATTACGTGATGAAGCATATCACCTTTAGAAGGTGCGGTATTATGGTAGAACAGAGCGTGGCAGATTATGTTTCTACATTTAACATGCCATTGGAACGCGGCATAGGCCCGATAAGCAAGATTGATTTAAGCAAAAAGAAAATTACAAGCTTGTTTGGCTTATCTTCTTTAAAGCGCAAAAACCAAGTTGAGGAATTAACTTTGGATGGGAATTGTTTCTATGATTTTTCTCTTGACGTTCAAGGAGAAAAGTATCCGTTTAAGGGCTATGATGCATTGTTGAGACTTTCAATTTCTGATTGCCATTTGCGCAGTTTGCAGTCTGATATTTTTGAAGGGGCATCAAACATGCGTTATTTATTTTTAGATAGTAATCAATTTAAAGAACTTCCTCTTGAATTATTTAGACCGCTACCTAAGCTTCGTTATCTTAATCTTCAAGAGAATGAACTTGACTTATTGCACGTTGGTCAATTTAAGGGGCTAGATGTTTTGAATGATCTTCTTCTTAGATGGAATCGGATTGAATCGCTACCTATTGGCTTATTACATGGTTTAAAGCTGCAACGTCTTGATCTTTATGGTAATCCTTTAACTCGATTGGAAATTGATGCATTAACGGGAATGCCTGAATTAAAAGTTCTTTATTTGGACATTACTGGTCTTAGTCATGACCAACGTGATCAGATAGCCAAACTATTGCCTGGTGTGCAGGTGATAAATTATTAGTTTGATCATTAAGAATTGGCAACATGACTCACACGGCTAAGCAAATCGCGGTTTACAATTATACAGAGTACATGTTTGGTAATCTTTACTCATTACCTTCTGATTCTGAATTTGAATTTAAAAACTGCATTAAGGTGCGTTGTGGCCTAATCACTTTTGCATGCTTCTGCGCTATTTGGCATAAATATCTAAATCGTATGTAGTTTTGAATCCAAGCTTTTGGTACATGCTGATTGCTGCAGGATTTGCATTGAGCACAACTTTTTCTAGCTTAAGTTCATAGGCGCGATGCATAAGAAATTGAGATATAGCCGATCCCAGTCCTTTTCTTTGATATTCTGGAAGCACTGCAATGTTCAGTATGAGCCCTGTATTGCCAGAAACAAATAATGTGCCAGCGCCCACAGCTTTTTCATCAACATAAATTATGTAATGCTCTGCACTTGAACGGCCAAGCAATATGCCATAGTCATGTGCTGTTTTATCATCTAAACCAAATACGCTCCCAAGAATTCGCGTAAATAAGTCAAATGTCTTTGGCGTGGTTCGTTTAATTTCAGTCGTTGGCTTTTCAAGTGCTGCAACGTTCCACACCATAAAAGGAATGGTAACAGCCTTTTTAAAATTACGTGTTTCAAGTTCTTCTTTTAAGACAGTGGCATCTTGGAATTCGTCTATCCAAAAAGATAATGGTTTGCCTTCAGGAGCTATCTTTAAAATGCTCTCTAGATGTGCAGGAATATTTTCTTTGTAATGAAAATGCGTGACTGCATTTGATACGGGCATATTGAGGCCAGTAAACCATACAAAAGCTTCTGGCGTGTTAATTTGTGGTGCCGCCATTGAGCTGTAATAATATTCAATAAAACGTACAAGATTGTGATCATTATTTTTAGTCTGCATAAGATAATAGATTCCAAGAATTATTAGTATACTAAATATACCGAAAGATAGGGTTTTCATAAGTTGATGCTCTGCTAGCTTTCATGATAGTGAACTACGTAGGCTCTACAAATAATTAATAGAATAACATAATATGCATACAAAAAAACCAACAATTATAATTTTAAGTGGTATTTCTAGTTCAGGAAAAACAACCACTGCAAAAGCACTTCAAAGCGCGCTTGCCAAACAAAATAATCCATATGTGCATCTACCCATTGATGGATTTGTGGGTTTGTTGCCGCCGGAGTGGTGTAATTTTAACGCGAGTGAAGAAATCAAACAAAATCCTGATGGCATAGTGCTCAATCGAATAGATGATGCTGAAGGGCCTAAAGTTGCTATTGAACTTGGCAAAGTTGGTATGAACTTAGTCATGGCGTATATGCCAGTGATTGCTACTATTGCTTCATATGGCACCAATGTGATTATTGATGGTGTTTTTGGAACGCCTTATCTTGGTGAAGCTGCAAAACATTTTAAAGATTTTAAAGTATATTGCATTGCAGTTCGCTGTCCGCTCGAAATAGTAGAAGAGCGTGAACGCAGCAGAGGGGCAATTGGTGGCTTTATTGGGCTTGCGCGATGGTACACAGAAACCAGCGATGTGCATACACATGCGCATTATGATTTTTTGGTTGATACAAGCGTATTAACGCCAGAAAAGGCGGCTCAACAAATTGTTGATTTTATAAAGCAAGAGCATGAGCCACAAGCGCTTAAGAATCTTGCTAGATAAACTATGTATCAAAAATTGAAGCGGACATTATTGATCCGCTTCAAGATAAAAAGAGTTAGTATTGAGCTGGTTGCACCATGTAAATGATGTTGCCATATAAATCTACAAAGGTTGCGCTAGTTCCCCATTGCTCTTCTTTTGCATCTTGCAAGAACGTTACACCGCTCGCTTTAAATGTTTCTACTGCTGCTTTACAGTCATTTGTTGAAACGCAAAAAAGTGGCTTTTGGATCGCTTGCTTGCCAACGAGCGCTTTTTCTTCTGGCGTTTCGGCTAGCATTAAGCTAATTTCATAATTTTTGTTTTCTATTGGGTGGATGGTGAGCCATCGCATTGGGCCAAATTGCGCATCAGTATGCACTTTGAAGCCAAGTTTATTGGTGTAAAAATCAAGAGCTTGGTCTTGGTTTTCCACAAAAACAGTAAGGTGAGTTACGTTTGTGATCATGCGTGATCCTTTGGTTTTGAGTTAAGAAGGAATGTTTTTTTGGGTTGGTTGTTGGGAGACTTCGCTTTTAGGATTGCTTGTCCGTCTTCGTGTCTTCGCTTACTACGCCGGACAGTCTTCGTTCTTTCCATAGTAGCTTATTTTATTAATAAAATATTTTCCTTTGAAGAAAATGGCGAAGCCAGGCGTAGTTCCGTAGGAACGAAGACTGGAGGAGAGAGTGGGATTCGAACCCACGAGCCCTCTCGGGCTAACGGTTTTCAAGACCGCCGCAATCGACCACTCTGCCATCTCTCCGCTGAGTGAATCATATAAGAATATAACCTAAATTGAGGCTTTTTCAACTAGTTTTGGCCAAACAGGTATATTTTTACTCGGTGGCAAGAGACCGTAAAATCAAAGCAGTTTTTCATGCTTTTGCATAATACCCAATAAAAAGTCATTGGTGCCAGCATCGTTAAAGGTAAGAGACTAAGCTGCATCAGCCCTTACTTGGCGAATAATGGCTTCATGATTGGGTTTTGGCCTGGAGTTTCAATGAGCGCCGCATGTTTTACAATTTCAGTGAGCGTGCCCAGTGCTTCGTGGTCAAGATAGTATATTTATTACTTTAAATATTCTTTTCAAATTTTCAGTAATTTACTTGGCAAGTAAGGCTTTTAGCATCCACGCTGTCTTTTCATACTGGAATACTAAGTCGGTTAAAAAGTTATTAGTTGCAGAGTCACCTTGCTCTTGGGCAAAAAGTAAATCTGTTTTTAATTGCGCTATGAGTATTTGGTAATCATGCAATAGACTTGCAATCATTTCTTGCTCATTAGGATTATTGTTTGGATTTTCAGTAAGTGTAGCTTGTGATTTAAACTCCTGCAGTGTGCTTGCCACCTTCGCATCAAGTGCACGAATGCGCTCAGCAATTAAATCAATGTTTTTTTGTTGCGCAGCATATAATGTGCCAAAGAAAGCATGGAGATCGTTAAAATGTTTGCCTTCTACATTCCAATGATATTTTTGCGTTTTTGTGTAGAGCACATAATGGTTTGCAAGAATGCGTTGCAAACGATCAACCATAGTGGTCAGTTGTGCAGTCTCACTCTTTTCAATAGGCTCAGAAAGAGCATTTTGAGCTTCTTGGGCACTTAATGGGGCTGCAATAAAAAGAAACAGGGTTGTCAGGGCAAGTATTTTATGTGAATTATTCATAATTTTTCCTTTTTTTTGATTGGTGAACCGGAACTACCGGATTATTACCTTCTCTGTATTAGTATAACGTATGAGAATGTTGATCTGCAAGGGTTTTTGCTATTTTTAATAAAGATAGGTCTTTGGCCAGAGTAAAATAGGGGGCAGGGAAAGGAATAGAAGTAGGTCACATTCAAGATAGCATGTAATCAATATATACAAAACAGTACTTTACATTGTTATATCATTGTATATATTATGTTAAGTCGACAAAGTGGCAATAGTTCAAAAATTAGATAAAACAACTAGGATTCTCCTCATGTTAAAAAAACTAGTCAAATATGGTAATAGTAATGCTATAATCTTGGATAAAGCCATTTTAGAGCTTTTAGAAATAGAAGAAGGTGCTATCATTAAGATTAAGACCGATGGTAAGTCAATTATTATTACGCCTCAAGAAAAAGTTGCACCAAGTAAAGTGCACGAAGTATTCACGCATCATCAGGCAAGCTTAGAAGCTTCTATTCGTGAAGGTTTTAAGCGTTATGAGGGTCTTGAAAAAGATCAACGAGAAAAACTTGAAGGAGAATACCTTGTTATACTTAAAAAGTTTCAAGGATTAAGTGAAGAACTTTCTAAGAACAAAGATTTTATAGATGCTGTTGATCAGTTGAGAAAGCAATGCGCCATTACATCACCTGAGTTTATGGCAAATTATAAAATGCTGCGGGATAAACATGCGCCAGAACATGCAAAAGCAGAAGCAGAACTTGTGGCGTTTGAACAGCTACATAACCTTAAGGTCCATGCTAATACTGCAAAGCCTTCTGCTGAACAGATAAAGGAAATGGAACAAGATTTTTATCACGTTCATCAAAAGAATCAAGAAGTATATAAAAAATATGCTGAATTGATGAATAATCCTGAGTATCAACATGAAGCACAATTGATAGCAGAGAAGTATGGTGCTGATAAAAATTCTGCTGAATATATGCAAGCAATAGATGCGTTGAATGATGCATATCTTCCCGAATTTAGAAAAGCCCAAGCAGAAGTAAAAGCAGTAGCTGCAAAATATGCAGACAAAGCTTCAAAGTAACAATAACATAATTATTTTTAACAACAGGATGACTTCTCATGAATAAACGATGTATGTTAACAAAGTTCATGCTTACTTTTACGGTAACAGCACTCACTGCGTATCTGTATGTAACGCCAGCAGCTGTTCGTGCTGAGAATATGCGTAAGGTTACAAGGCAAGAGAAAACTAAAGCGTTATTTGACATAGTAATGCCAAAAGAGAAAACAGCAATGGTTTTTGAGGGTATCTTTGCAAATGCGCAGATTACTGATGAAAGCGTAAAAATGCGTGTCAATGAAGCATTTTATGCTGAAATGCAAAAGACTTTTTTGGCTTTGTTTGATAAAGAGTTCACAGAACAAGACATTGACGTGTTGTTTACTTTCTTTGTTTCTGAAACAGGCCGTAAATTTATGGCATCAGGTGACGCTCAAAATGCTGCAGTAATGGCTGCGATGCAAAGCGGCATGATGGTAATTCAAGAGCATATGATGGCGCAAGCAAAAGCTGCACAGGCAGCGGCTGCTGCACCTGCAGTTGTCATTGATTTTAATGAACTTGCAATTGGTAAAACTGATGCGCAAATGAAAGATGCCTTTAATGCTATCATTCAGCATGAGGGTGTTACGGTAGTTAAATATTCATCCTTAATGTGTGAGCCGTGCAAAGTATATGCGCCTCTGTTTGATGAAGTGGCAGCAGAATTGCAAGAACTTACTGCTGGCAATAACAAAATTGCGGTGAAATATGTGGCGCTTGATATTAATGTTGCGCTTGTGATAGCACAAGAATATGGCATTAAGTCAGTACCAACTACTATGTTCTTTAAGAATGGCAAAAAAGTTGATTCCAAAATTGGTGGCATGCAAAAAGCAACTTTAAGATCTCGTATTCAAGAGCTTGCGTAAGTAGTTGCCTAATAACTGTTTTTAAAAATGTGCGTATGCCAAGGTGTACGCACATTTTTATTGAAAAGTAACTATTTGTTCTTGTAGTATAGATTAGTGAGCTGTTTTGATGTTAATTAAAAGGAACGATAATGAAAAAAAGATTTATTTTTCTATTGCTTTTTTCTTGTACTGGTTATTTGTGTGCATTGGAAACACAACTTAAAAATCTTTCCACAGCATTATCGGAGCTTCAAAGAAAATTATTCGTGCACGCTCCAGTGACATCTGATGACGCGCAAAAACTTACATTAACGGCATTAAAAACAAATTTAAAAAATATTTTGAAAGATATTATTGATCCGCATCGCAATTTTGCCAATGAACAAGAACGTATAGCTTTTTTTCATTTTATTATTGAGCAGTCTTTGAATGCTGCCAAAGTTATGCAAGTTATTGCTGAAAAACAATATACAGCAGCTGATTTAAATGAGTGGTATAAGAATGATACGCTCAGTCAAAAGACAAGCGGTGCTCTTACACAACTTGATTATAAACACTATGAAACGAGGCATGATTGGCGGCCATTGCCACCACCACCGGGTCAAACAAAAGTAAGCACCAATTTTGATGATGCTCGCGCGCTCAAAGAAAATTTATTAGATGTTGCTCAAAACATTATTGATCTTAATGTTACATTTGATCGCACGCAAGTAAAACAAAGCTTTAAAGTTATTTTTGATGAAGCTCTTAATGCAGCAATGGCTGAATGGCCAACTGAAAAAAAAGAATCTTTTAGGCAGAAAATTACTGATGTTCGTTCTTAAGAACGGTGTCAGTCATTTCTGTCCCTCGATTTACGAACTTCTACATTAGCATGCAACTGACGGTAGTATATTGGCGGGTTTGCTTTGAGAAATGAGGTTTTTTAGGCTTATCTTTCCTCACGGAAATTCGGGCAGTCTTTGCTTTTTCCATAGAGATTAACTTTACTTATAATCTAAATTTCCGAGAAGAGACTGGCTTGCCAGTCATTTGCTCGACGTGATTAATGATTTCTGCGATTAAAACTCGTACTAATAACAACTTTACTTGAGGGGTTCTGGTAAATGAGAGAGACTGCCCGCCGTCGCGCGAAGCGCTATGGCGTGGCACTACGCCTTCTCGCCACGCTAGCCTAGGCGTAGCGGGAGCTCCAGAGGAGCGGCGGCGAGTGGTGCGCCCGATAGGAATCGAACCTATAACCTTCAGATTCGTAGTCTGACACTCTATCCAATTGAGCTACGGGCGCGCGATGCATTTAAATGTATTTCATTGTTGAAAATGAGTCAAGTGTTTTTGACTTGCCGTAAAAGATTGCTTGTCCGTCTTCGTGTCTACGCTTACTACGCCGGACAGTCTTCGCTTTTGTTGAGCGTATCCTTGAACAACTGGCGTAGCCAGGCATTTGCTCGGCGTGATTAATGATTTCTACGATCATATGCCCGCACCAATAATAAACTTTTACTTGAAGGCTTTGGCAAAAGCCCGCCTACGTTAATCCAGGCTCACTACGTTCGCTTGGCTAACTCCGTCGCGCAACCTGCGCATTCACGTAAACTGGCCTGCCAACCGGAGCCTTGGCGCAGGTTGGTGGAGAGAGAGGGATTCGAACCCTCGTGCCCCATTTCTGAGGCTCTTGCTTAGCAGGCAAGCGCTTTAGGCCTCTCAGCCATCTCTCCATATAAAACTTAAATTTCAAATTTTCTTATTACATATTTCAGGAGCGCTTTTAGGCCGGACCTTGTCCGCCGTAGCCTTGAGCGTAGGCGGAAGCCATCTCTCCATATAATTTCTAGTAATTTCAATTTATATCTAATATCTTAGCTTTTTTAACCTAATAAGTATAGAGTGATTATGATATATTCTCAAGGTAAACAAGGTGCCTTACTATGGCTTTAGTAATCGAAATCACTGTGGTCCCTGCATCGGGGCGGCAAGCTATGCTCTTTGATAAGCTGGGGCGCATAAAATGTTATCTAAAAAGTGCCCCTGAAAAGGGACAGGCAAATGCCGAGCTTATTAAGTTTATTGCAAAATTACTCCGGTGCCCTCAAGATGATGTGGAGATAATCTCAGGTGAAATTTCTCGTAAGAAACGCTTGAAAATTCATTTGCAATTAACGTATGATCAGTTTAAAGAGTTAATGGGCCTTGCTGATCAGAAAAAAATATTTTGAGGTAAAAATATGGCGCAATTTGCATGGAAAGGTATTGGTCTTGATGGTCTTGATAAATCAGGCGTACAAAAGGCGCGTTCGTGTAAACAACTTGATGCGCTGTTATTAAGTCAAAATATTGCATTGCTTGAGGCGTCTGTTATTGCACCATATAGCAGATTGCGCCCTGTTTCTTTGTCTTTACGCACTACTTTTTTTGATCAACTTGCAACGCTTTTGGAAGCGGGCGTATATTTAGATGCAGCGCTTGCAATTTTAGCAGAACAAACAGCGCATGCTGGTTTTGCGAGTGTAATTAATGATATTGCCTCAAGTGTGCAAGAAGGATCGCAATTTCATGAAGCGCTTGATGTGTACAAAGATCTCTTTGATACAGTCATCATAAGCGTGGTGCGTTCGGGGCAAGAAGTTGGTAATTTGCCGGTAGCATTGCGCTCGATTGCCAAATATCTTGCTTTTCGTGAACAATTTAAAGCAACTATTAAACGCGTGTGTATGCTCCCACTTATTACCTGTTTATTTTTTTTGGTTGTTGCAGTAATTATTATTGGATTTATTGTGCCCTCATTTGCAAGCCTTTATCAATCTGCTGGCAAAGAGTTGCCTGCTACAACGCAAACGCTGCTCTGGCTATCAAGTTGGGTTTCACTTGCAGGCTTGGCATTACTTGTTCCTTTTTTTGTAGTTTTATATTTATGTGTACGTGTGCTTAAACGTTCTTACAAAGTAATGCGTATATATGAAGCCGTGCTTTTGAATGTGCCAATAATCGGGCGTATTATTGGTTATGGCAATCTTCTTTCTTATATGCAAGCGCTTGCTATTTTGAGTGCCGGCGGCGTGCATGTAGCGCAAGCATTAAAACTTGCTCTTGGTGCAATTTCGGTAACATCTTTGCACGATACATTTATACAAGTTCATTATGACGTGCAGCACGGCAAGCATGTTTCTGTGGCATTAAAACAGAGTAATGCGCTTTATGGTGGGCCGTCAGTACTTGCATTATTGCGCGTGGGTGAAGAATCAGGCAGGCTTGATAGAGCCTTTGAGCAGGTGGTTGTTGTGTATCAACAACAACTTGAAAAAACGAGTAATTTAGTTACAACACTTATACAACCATTGTTAATGATAGCTTTAGGGCTTATGATTACTGGATTAATATTTGCAGTATACGTACCTATATTCAATTTGTCTGAAGTGATCTCTTGAAAATACTTTTTTGTGGCATAGAATAAGAGTGTAATGCTGTATTATAAAAAATTGTTAGGAGTATTTTGTGAAGAAATTGTCGATCATTATTTTAACCCTTTTATTTGTTCAGCCAGCATATGGCTTAGAGCATGAGCTTAAAAATCTTGCTGCGAGTTTAACAAAACTTGCACAAGATTTAGGTGGGGGCGCACCACCACCTCCGCCAACAGGTCAAATTCCTGCATACCCTCAACTTACACCACAAGAAATTGCTGAGTTGGAGAAAGATCGGCCCAAACGGCCATTGCCGCCACCACCAGCAGCAAATGACAAAGTGCGCACTATTAAAGCAAAATTAGACGCAATTTTTAATGAAACAGACGTTGCTGTTTTAACAGATGCAACTAATCGTCTGGATCGTTCTTATCTATTTAATTTAGAAAAAGTGGGTGCACCGCAAGAAGATATTCTTAAATATAAAGAACTGATGGTCAAACATACGAAAAAAAGAATAGATACTCTCTATAATGAAGTTACTGCAGGACGCCTTAAATTTAATATACAGTTTGCAAATAGTTTGTTACGTGTTTTACAAGATAATGGCGTATCTGGTGATGAATATGATGCTTATTTGCAGAAAGTTGGTGAAATGGCTGGTAGAAACTGGGGGTACGTGGGAAATTAAAAAAGGCGCCAAGAGAAAAATTGAGATAAATAAAGAATATCCTTTGCCAAAATTTTAGGATCACTTGAAAATACATCTGTTGTAACTTAGAATAAGTGAGTAATGAATTTTTTAAAAAGCTTGGAGCAGTATGAAGAAGCTACCTTTTCTTATTATCGCCATGTCGTGTACATATCAGTCATCTCTACAGGCTGATCAGGTGCTACAGCAAAATCTTGTAGATCTTACGCGTGCATTGCAAACATTACAGCAAAGGTTACCGCGTAATGGCACAAAAAGGCCGTTACCAAAGGGGCCTGCTCAATTAGTGAGTGAAGAAGAAAAAAATCAACTCATTGCCATTCTAAAAGATCTTAATTTAGAAAAGCAAGCAACTGTTGACGATACACAAGAAGTTACGCAAGCTGATTTTCTTAAAGATCTCAAGTTGACTCTTGATGAAATTTTAAAAGGTTTTAATGCAAAAACGCATGCATATGTTGGGTATCCAAATTATAAAAATGAATTTCTAAAACGCCATTTAGGCGATTTTGATGTTGCTCTTAAATTATTAAAAGCAGCGACACCCCAAGATGCTAGAATTCCCTATTATGAATCTTGGCGTCCCCATTTAGAAAAAGCGGTAGGCACATTGCCAGTAAAATAAAATGGCTTAAAAGCGTAATTAAAAGAACGAAAATATTTGAGGGAGTTTGGTTATGAAGAAATTATTTCTGTTGAGTTTATCATGTTTCTTTATTGGAAATGTTTGTGCTCAACAACAACAACTCAAGAATCTTGCTGGCGCATTACGAGCATTGGCAGCAGAATTTGGCACGTCGCCAGCAGTGCCACCTTTGCCATCTGACCAAATTCCTGCATATCCTGAACTTACGCCTGAAGAAATTGCTAAGCTGGAGAAAGATCGGCCATTGCCGCCAGTGCGTGGTGATGATGATACGAGAATGTTGGATTTAGCTAGCGGAATGCCGTTGCCTTTGTCACCTCGTGATGATAGAGGAATGCTTGATGCAGCGCGTGGCACGCCCTTGCCAGCGTCTCCTCGTGATGGTGATATTGAATTGCCGCCGGTGATACCTCATACAGGGCACGTAGTTGAACCGCCACCTGCGTATGTATTACCTCCAACCATTCAAACAACTGGCGCTGTGCTTCCAACACCACCTTCTGATGTGTTGCCGCCTGATGTACAACCTCAGCCTGATACAAGCATGCACATGGCAAAAACTAAAGAAGAACCTAAGCAACTGCTTATCCGGAAAAAAGAAATCACTAAAGAGCCGCAATTCCAGGGTGCAAGACAGATTGCAATTAATGTGCCTAATGGTGAAGTTATTAATGCCGTAATTGGGATATTGGCAGAAAATGGCAATTTAGTTATTTGGGGGCCAAAGCTTAAAGAATTACCGCAACAAAATACTTTCTTTTCAACGGGGCAGTTCATATATCCATCTTTTGACGCAATTGAACATACAAAAAGAAATGGTTCGATTGAAATTGAATATGATATGTATCCCGTGCTTATTAATGTGGTGGCACTGAAAGCTCAGAAATTACAATTTATGAGCCAATTGAAGGATAAGATTGATGGCCAAATTGCAGCAATTAAACAAGCAGTAAAAAATAGTAATATACGAGAATTGCTTTCAAGCGTGCAAGTTAATATACCTCAAAGTATTGGTATCATGGTAGATCAACTTGAGAAAGGGCCTCTTGCAATTGAATCAATCTATCCTAAAGCTATTGCAGGTGAAGCCGTTTTAGCAATTAAAGATGTTGAAAAACTTCTTGATGATGTAGAAGAGGCAACTAAAACCGCTATTGAGAAATTAGTTGAAGCGCTCGGTGCATTACTTTCCAAAAAGAAAGAAGTATTTGAACAATATATTGCAGCACAAAGTTTAAAGCCAGGTGAGCAACCTAATTTTAATTTGCTTGCAAAAAGATGGGAGAAAGATTCCGGTTATAGATCTACGCGAGAAAGCTTACAATTATTTGCTGACTTTAGTAGTTCTTTAAAAGCGCGTTTAGATCAAATTAATAATTGGGCACAACTTTCTAAAGCAGAACAAAAAGAATTGAAAGATATTCTGCAAAAAGATTTAGAAGAAAAAGCTGGTTTAGTTAAACTTACTCAGCCAAGTGGCAACTCTGTGAAAGATCGTTTGGCTAGGCAAAAGGAAAATAAGTTACTTGAAGCAACTGGTAGCTACTATAAGAATTTACAAAAGGAATTGCAAGAGACTTTGCATCAACAAGAACAGGCTAAAGCTGCTCAAGCTACTCAACAGGATTTGGAGCGCCTCGTCAAGGCAGAGACTGAGCGTCAGCGGCTTTTAGAGGAACAACGGCGCAAAAATGAAGCAGAAAAAGAACCTGGAGCTGTTACAGAAGAAGAATGGGAATCGAGCAAATAGCCAGATTCCGCGATTTTTGAGTTTAAGTTTAATAAAATGAGCTCTTAGGCTTTGTCTAAGAGCTCTTAAAAAACATAGCATTAAAGCCGTTATTAGATGAGGTTAATAGCGGTTGCTTGCAAATTAAGCAAAAATTTACTTTTGTAATAACCCCGGTTAATTATTTGTTTATAGGGTTTTTATTATTGGCTTTTTTAATCACTCTTTGAGCGCTATTGATGATATAATTACGTAGCATTTCAATAGTGAAATCATTATCTTTCTGTACATCCATATAGTCCACAGCAATAGTTAATTTCCCTTTGATAAATTCTGGTATTAATTCTTTGGTGACTAGACGGCCTACATCTTTTCCGAGCAGTGTTTGGCGCTTTGTTAATGAAATAGCTGCGGGTATTATATGTTGAATTTCTTGTGGGGAAACTGCGGTTATAAAGCTGGCGCGATTAAACCAGATATTATCATCATCTAGATCTGCATTAACTAGGGGCCTAGACACGATTGATAATGGAGTTTCACCTAAATTATTGCGCGCATGAATATTAGCACCATTTTCAATGAGATAAACTATAACCCTGTCCCAATTAACCGCATTGTGCTGATTAACCTTACGAGCTACCAAATGTAATGGTGTATCGCCATTCTTAAATGTAAGCTTAACGTTTTTACCAATTAATTTAATAATATTATCAGCATCATCAACACGTTTAATTGCTGCAATAGCCGCTTCTAGTTCGTTGTTAAATTGTGCGAAATCTCCGCTGATCGCTTGAGTAATACAAGATGATAGCACTAATAAATTAATGAATGTAAAGAGTTTATTAAAATTACTGTTTTTCATGAAAAATCCTTTTTTAAAGCAAGATGGTTATAGGTTCATGTCTCTATTTTATAATAGCATAATACCGGTCACTTGCACAATAGTTTTATTTCAGCCTGAAATTACCCTGAGGGATTGGTATTTCAAGTCAGTTTTATCTAAGAATTCTTTTTATATTGGAATAATATAAAAAAATAAGTGTAAAATTCGAATAGACATCAAAACTGTTGAGTTTTATTACTGTTTTGTTATATTGATAATGGGTTTATATTGCTTATTCATATTGATTTAAAGGATTTAAATTATGAACAGACATTTTCTATATTATTTATTTGTCGGGGTATTAATTGCTGGTAATTCCATGATTTACTCTATGGATCAGAGTGCCCATATTACAACTTTAAATGATGCAATTGTGAAAAAGGATAATCAACAAGTGGCAAGACTGTTGGCCACAGGTATAAATCTTAAATCGCTACCAAAAAATGTAACTTCGCCTCTTTTTTTGGCAATCACCCAGAATTCACCAGAAATAGTCGAGCTGCTGATTAAAGCTGGTATTGATGTGCGCGCCGATTTAGATCGTGTTTCTCCTGAGGAGTATGAAAAGAGATCTGATATTCAGATGTATGCTTCACCATTGCATTACGCAGTGAGTGAAGGGTATGTGGATATTGCAAGAGCCCTTATAGAAGCAGGTGCGGATATTCACGCGCCAATGAACTTGGTTTCAAAAGGTGAATATCAAGATGTATCAGAAAAGATTGGACAAAATTCTTTAGATATAGCAAAGAATTTTGCAAGTTCGCCGGCGAGTTCTCAATTGTTATTAAGGCACAATGAAGATGAACGTGTTGCACATTTAAGAGAAATTGCTAAGAAAAACTTGTTGGGTATGGATTTGTTACGCGTTTTATTAACTACCGTTTCACCTCAAGAAATTCAGCATATAATACCAGCAGTTATTTCATTAACAATGCGCCAAACATTATTGGGTAAAGATGTGGGGAGATTAATTGTTGCTCAGCTTGTTCCTCAAATTGTACGTGCAAAACTTACTTTGGCAAAACAATATCCAGTAGCTGAATCAGAAGATCAGCTGCGTGTGGATATTATAACTAGTATTAATCGAGTGATTAAAAAGTCACCGCGTATTAAAGCTGCTATAAATAATCTTCAAGCCTGTTCTGCCGCAAAATCAGAAACCAACTAATCAGCAAAAACGATTTGCTTCAGTAAAATTACTACACCAAAGGTTATTTTTTGTGCTTCTACTTAAAGGGATTTAGCTTTAAGTAGAAGCTTACATTCGTTTGATTTGACCAAAGTGGCATTTTTATTCTGTAGTTAGATTGAATATTTTCTAATAAGTAGTAGGGTTGTTTTTCTGCGTAATAATTCAGATTGAGATAAAAACTATTGATTTGCAATACACTATTTTGGTATGCTGTCTGTAGGGGATAATCCTTTAGAATACGTATTTTTAATCAGATAGGAAGCTCATGAATCGTCGCATATTAATAATTTTAATTTCTTGTTTGCAACTTAGCATGCTTAGTGCTGATTATTCAGGATTAAATAAGCAGCTTTTTGAAGCGGTGACAAAAAATGATGTTGTGGAAGTTCAACGATTAGTAGAGTTGGGCGCTGACGTTAATGCAAAAGATGAGTTTACTTCTACACCGTTACATATCGCTGTATCTAAGAACAATTTTCCATTAGTTGCATTTTTGCTTGAGAAAGGCGCAAATGTCAATGCGAAAATAAAAGATGATTTAACAACTCCGTTGCATGCTGCTGCAATTAATGGTTTTGCGGACATAGCTCGATTACTTATTAAAGAAGGTGCACATGTTAATCTAAGAGATAAGGATGATAAAACGTCGTTGTGGTTTGGAACTTTTGAAGATCATAAAGATGTTGTTGCAGTGTTACTCGAAAATAAAGCAGACATGTATGCAGAAAATAAAGAAGGCAATACACCGTTTCTGGCAGCCCTTGCTCATAGTGAGAGTATTCTACCATTATTTATTGCTGCCGGCGTGGATGTTAATAGGAGTCTGCATTTTCTCGACCAGGAATTAACACCACTACAATTAGCAGGCATTTGGGGTGATGCACATGCTATTTCATTACTCACAAGAGCCGGTGGTGATGTTAATGCCAAAAATAAAAATTCAGGAGCAACTGCATTACATAATGCTGCTTGGCTCGGTCATATAAATGCTGTTAAAGAGCTTCTTAAGTTGGGCGCACATGTTGATATTCGAGATAATGAAGATGCTAATCCTTTGCATCGCGCTGTACAAGAAGGAAAACTAGATGTTGCTTATGCCTTAATTGACAATGGGGCTGATTTGTTTACTAAAAATAAAAATGGGGTTGCACCAATAGAGCGTGCAGCCGATGACGAAGCAAAAATAGCTTTAATAGCTCATACTCCTATACAAGAAATTACACATATAATTCCGGGCATTTTAGCATTAAAAAAAGCAACACCAGAATTACCTAAAGATATGCGCAACTCTTTGCTTCTTGAAATGATTAATGGCTTGGTAAGTGCAAAAATAAAGAAAGCAAAAGAGTATTTGCCTCAGCAAACAGTGGACACACTGAAAGTCGCATTTGAAAAAGGCATTAGCAATTCTATTAAAAAGTCACCAAGAATGCAAAAGGCTCCGCCAAGCGCGGATGTATTGCCGCCATATATTGCGGTTGCTAGCGATGCAAAACCAGCATTTACAGGGCCATTGCCGCCTTCGCCCTATGAACAACCTGCACCAACTACCAGCATTACGGCATTAGAACGTCAACAATTGCTAGCGGTTCTCAAGGATTTAAACTTAGAAGAGGAAAGTGAGATTGGTACACAAGAAGTTACGCCTGCGGCTTTTCTAAAAGATCTTAAACTTGCAATGCGAGATATTCTTAAGGGTTTTAACATGCAAACACGTAAATATATAGGATATGCAGGTAGACATGAACCTTTTCATAATCGTTTTTTAAGAGACTATGAGGCTGCATTAAAGTTATTAAAAGCTGCAAGCCCACATGATGGAGAAATTAGTCTATTTGAAGAGTGGCAACCGTATCTTGAACAGGCGGTTGATCAATATCCACAATAGTTCATACAATGATCTCTGAAAATTTCAAATAATATAATTTAAAAAATCGCTTAGATTTGACCAATATGCCAGATTTCGCTATTCTAAAGCTATAATTTCAAGCAGCCGGGATGGCGGAACTGGTAGACGCACAGGACTCAAAATCCTGCGGGGCTTGCCCCCGTGTCGGTTCGATTCCGACTCCCGGCACCAACCTGCGCCAATCCAGCCTACGCTTATAGCTCCGGCGGACAGGGGCTCAGAGTTGGAAACCGCTCATCCTGAGTGAATCGCGAAGCGATTTGTATCGAGGGACGGTTGGCAGGCCAGTTTACTTTAATGCGTAGGTTGCGCGTCGGAGTTAGCCAAGCGAGCGTAGTGAGCCTGAATTAACGTAGGCGGGCAGTCTTTTGGATTTTCTTAATACCTAAAAAAGATAGATTTTATGAACAACTCCTGCATCTTTTGTAAAATAATCGCCAAAGAAGTTCCTTGCACGCCAGTATATGAAACAGATGACATCCTAGTCATCAAAGATTTATATCCAAAAGCACCCATTCATTATTTAATTATTCCCAAAAAACATGCAAAAGACATTCAAGATCTTGCACATGATGACATGCATCTTGGTGCATCAATGATCAAAGTTGCCAAAGAATTATCCGCTCAATTGCCAGGAACAGGTGATTTTAAGTTAGTGGTCAATAGTGGAGAAGGCTCTGGTCAAAGCATATTCCATCTTCATATGCACTTTGTTGCTGGCAAACAATTGGGTGAAATTTAATAAGCCAACAAAAAAGCTTATTGATGTTTTTCAACGAGCGGTTCTTGTGGTAAAAATGGTTGCTGTGCGCGTAATCTAATTTGTAAATTATCAAGCCGTTGCTCAAGATGATTAAGAGCAGCAGGTAACGGTAAGCGTTCTTCTCGCGGCATTGCGGCCGGCTGTTGCTGTTGCAACGCTGCTTGGCGTTGTGCTTCTTGTTCGCGTGCGCGTTGCAAGTCTTCTTGTTGCTTACGCAATGCTTCTAATCGTTTTGCTTGATCTGCTTTTAATCGCTTATCTTCTTCTTGTCTACGTGCCTTTTCTTCTTTGCGGCGTAATTGGTCTTGTTGTTTGCGCAATGCTTCAAGGCGTTTTGTCTCTTCTTCTAATCTGCGAGCTTCTTCTTTGAGACGTAATGCTTCTTGCTGCTGCAATTCTTTTGCCTTAAGGCGTTCAGCTTTTATTCTTTGTATTTCTTGCTTATACAATTGAGCTCGATCTTGTTGCGTTTTTGTATCTGTTGCCAGTAATAGATCAGTTAAGTGATTTTTTGCCCAATCGATAGCATTTCTTTTTAAGTTGTCTTGTAAATCCACATTGGCGCCAATTTCAAGCAACAATTGAACTAATGTAATTAAATCAAAGGTGGTTGCAAATATGAGTGCGGTTTGGCCACTTTTGTTTTGTTTGTCTACGTTAATACCATGCTCAATAAGAATTCGTGCTATTTTAAGCAGGGCTTCTTGGTCTTTATGTTTTGGATATGCTTTGATTGCGATAATTAACGTGTTATTATCTTCTTTATCAAGACTTTCAAGATTAGCGCCTTTATCAAGTAATAATTTTACTGCGTTTGCTTGTCCAGACTGTGCTGCCAAATGCAATGGCGTTTGCCCGGTTTTATCTTTACTTTCAATTTGAGCACCATGTTCTAAAAGAAAATTAATTATTTCAATGTGGCCATTTCTTGCTGCATGATGTAATGCTGTTAAACCATTAATATCTCTGCTATTAATGAATACGGTAGATTTCGGCATTTTTTCAAGTACTTCTTTATTACCAGCAGCAGCAGCGGCTATAAAGTCTTTAGCTGCAGTTAAAAGATCTCTAATTATTTTATTTTTTTCAGGATCAGCCAAATCTACTGCTTGTTGTTTAAACATATTTATTAATTCAATATTAGCTCCTGCATTGAGCAATAATTTAACCACCGATTCTAGATGTGTTGCCGTTGCAAGCATAAGCGCAGTTTGCCTATTATTATTTTGCATATCTATGTCAGCGCCTTGTTGAATGAGCATGCGTACCAGTGCTTCAATAATGGGTGATGTTTCTTTAGTGGCTTGAGCGGTAGCTTGCGCACGAGCAGCGGCTTTTTCTTCTGCAGTAGCGGTGTCTGGATTTGGTATTATTTTTTTGTAGTGTTCATCTGCTAATTCTGCTTGTTTTCTGGAAAATGATCGCACTGCTGCAATTAAAGGAGTTTCATTTTGTTTATCAGTAATTGAGGCGTTGGCTCCTTTTTCTAATAAAAAGGCAACGATATTAGTATCTGCTGCGCTTGCGGCTCTATGTAATGCTGTTTGACCCCCCGGTCCTTTAACATTAACATCAATACCAGAGTTAAGTAACTTTTGCAAAATATCTATTTTGCCTCTGGTCGCAGCATCAATGAAATTTTGAATTTTTAATTCTTCTGCTGTGGGTGGCTTTATTTGAACTGTTACATCTTGAGCATTACTGACAGAGACGCATATAATACATGCAAGAATTTTTTTTATCATGAAGAGTCCTTTTATACAAAATCATGTTTCTGATTTTAGTATAATAGGCCCATAGTACCAATTGCTATATTTTTAGGATTCTAAATTTTCAACGTTATATTCTTTAGTATCTTGCTCTTTCATTTCACCATGATAGAAAATGCCTAGGCCTGCAAAAACGAGCACGGTTGAAATATAGAAATGCCACGCAATAGATTCTTGCAAGAATAGCCAGCCATACAATGCAGCAAATATAGGTGTTAAAAAGCTTGCAAACGCCATAAAAGTTGGCGTATAAAAGCGTAATAACCAACCATACAGATTATGACCAATCACGTTACTAAAGAGAATGATGAGAGCTAATATAACCATAAATTGACCAGAATTTACAACGCATGATTGCGATTCTACAAAAAATGATGTCACTAATGCGAGTAAGCCGCCAGTAAACATACTCATACCATTGACGAGCGCTGGTGGATAATGGTTATCCTTTATAAGTTTACGTAAAACTATCCAACCATAAGCAAGTGAAGATACTGAGGCAATAATAGAAAGTTCTGGCCAAGAAATAAATGCTATGCCGCCTGCAATCTCTTCTGAAGGTGCTGATGCCATGAGTGTTGGTAACAGGCCACAAAATCCTACAATTAAGCCAACAATTTTATGCCAGGTAACTTTTTCTTTGTAAAAGCAATAGCCAAGTAAATATGAAATGAAGGGCCCTAGATTATAAAGAAGTGAGGCTTTATATGAAGGCATATATTTAAGTCCCCAAAAGCGCAAAATATAGGGTATATAAATAGAAAACATCACTACTTGTATATAGAGCCGAACATGTTTTTTATTAAATTGAATACGCTGTTGTGTAAAAAAATATTGATATGCAAGGAGTAAAAGTCCTGCAATAAACATGCGTAAGCCTACCAAATAAATAGGTGGGCCAAAGTTAAGCATAATTTTGCCTAAAGAAAACGTGGCTGCAAAAATTGCATATAAAAAAATAATTAAAATCATCAGTAACTCGATATAAAGAGCGTCAAGAGGTTGCCTAGCTATTAATTATAAGGATGGGGGGTTAACTTGTCAAAATAAAAAACGGCCAATTCTTGCACTCTTTCTCTATTCTGGTACATTCACAGAAGGAAAAAGTCGTTCATGTTACGTAGGGGAAAAAGCCGATGATTATTGCATATTTGGCTACTATTTTATTGTCTATTTTTTCAACTGCAGTATTAGGATATATTTCAATAGCAACTCCGATTGGCCCTTGGATTGCACCAACGCTTGCACTTATTTGTTTATTTGTTTCTCATGTACTGCCCGCCCGAGTTGCTCCTGATCGCACCACTATTGCTTTATGCGTTGCTGGTGGGTCTGTTGGCGGCATTTTAGCAACGGGTGTAGGTTTTTATTTCCCCACATTTTATTTTGTAGATCCGGTAGCATTTAATGCATTAATGGCGTCACCGCTTATGTTTTGGGCATATCTTTCTGGCATATCGCTGGTGAGTGCGCTTTTTGGCTTGCTCGTTGCAAATATATTTGAAGAACAATTACTTGATAAAGATCAATTGCCTTTTGCTATTGGTCAAATGGTACACGCCATGATTTTTGCTGGTGATCAAGTTAAAAAAGCATGGCAGTTATGTATTGGATTTGTAAGCACTTTGTTGTTTTGTATGGCGCAAGTAAGTATCAAAGGATTTGGGCCTTTCATACCACGTGAATATATGTTATTACGAGCACAGGGGCTTTCACTATTTGCCGTGCCAAAATTAGTACTTCATTTTGATCAATTGCCTATGCTTATTGCCATTGGGTTTATAGCAGGTCATATTATTGCAATACCATTGCTTGTTGGGTTATTAACACTTCTTTTAATTGCAGAGCCTATTAATAGGTTATTTTTTGCCGATATTTTCTGCCATGACTTTACTATGGCATTTTGCAGCGGCATTGTGGTATTTGGCGCACTTTCAAGTATTTATAGTGTTTATGCACGCTCACGTAAACAAAAAGCCGTGCAACAAACATCAACTTGGGCTTCGTATGTGCAGCATTGGCAGAAGATGCATACAACGTTTATACAGCACATTTTAGAATGCGTGGTCATTTTAGCTTTGCTGATTCTTATGCTTACCTATACTTATTTTTCATGGGCCGCTCAGATATTTGTGATAATTGCTACGTTTATTTCATCATATCAAATTATTGTTATTGCGGGAAAAATTGGCCTTGCTACCATGGGCCGTTTTGCTACTTTTGTAATGGTGCCAGCAGTATTATTTTTTGGCAGCGATGGCATTCAAGCGACCATTATTTCAACGCTCGTGGGCATTGCTGGTGGTGTGGGTACTGATATTTTATTTGGCAGAAAACTTACACAAATGAGTGGTATTCCCGCTAGTAAAACGCGCAAATTTCAGCTTCTTGGAATTATAACCAGCTCAATTGCTGTGGGCATAATTGTTTGGCTTTTAGTGCATCAGTTTGGGCTGGGTTCACCAGAATTATTTGCGCAACGTGCGCAAGCACGCGCACTGCTGTTGGATTGCACGCATTTTAATTATGGTGTGCTTGCTATGGGTATGTTGTTTGGTTTGTTGCTACATCAATTTAAAATCAACGAATTATTGGTACTTGGCGGTCTGTTGATGCCAATCGATTATTCGCTTGCACTCATTATTGGTGGATTTATTTCTTATTATCTTATTGATCAAAAAGAAGGTGAGCCGTTCTGGTCTGGCGTCTTTGCTGCAAATTCAATTTGGATGCTTATTCAAGCGCTTCTTTAATGAACATGCAGCAATCTAAGGGCGTTTAGAAAGCATTGTTTTTTTACTGAATCCCTTTATCCTAAAATTATAAAAAGTAGTGTGTAATTTGGCAAAAAAGTAGGATGCAATGAAGAAGCACTTATTATATTTTATTCTTTTAGTGTCATCGTACCATGCTCATCTGTATGCAGTGATAAAAGGTTCAACAAGTCAAGTTTCAATTGAACCAATCTTTCAATTTAAAGCTGCTGATCTTGATAATAAAATACAAGGATTTGCTTGGTTTAAAGATGGATTTAGTTTAGAAAATAATGCAACAACGTGTGATTTTGCCTCGGTCTATCCTGTTTCGGGCGTAGTTGCGTTGCATGGTGGCACGCTTAATTTACTTGAAGATCTTATTCTTAAAAATAGTACTACGCTTGAAAGTTTTGGCACTATTGTAGGTAATCATTCTCTCTTTGAATTGTGTTCAAGTATAACCGTATTGCCTCCAGATACTGGGGTATTTGAAGATGTCTATGTGGTATTATCGAATTCGGTGGTGGTACAAGGGCAAATTAATTGCGTTGGTGCAACGGTAATCGATGGCAGGGGCAATACGCTTGATTTACAAGAAAAAGCATCATTAAAGATTGCGCCACATAGCACACTGCATTTAAAAAACATGATTGTTAAAGGCGTTGGGCTTGATAATATTTCAGGCTTAGATGATTCTGCTACGTTAATTCTTGATAACGTAACATGGGTGCAATCTGCTGATGTTATTTTTGAATCTGGCGCATTGTGTATACAAAATAAAGTAGAATTCTGCGGTAATTATGCATTTAGGCATACAAGCTCCAAACCGGTATCTATAGCGGCACAATCAATGTGGTCGTTACTTGCAAGTATAGATTTAAAAATTGGTAAACATCTTAATGCCGGTGCCGTTGATCCATTACAATTTCAAGATAATAGTTCCATATTAAAATTATCAAATTGTTCGCTTTTTGTAACTGAAGGTGGATTGCGGTTAACAAAAGGCAAGTTGATTTTTGATGAAGAAGTTCATATTGATATGGCATCAACTACTACCATGAACGGTATTATTATTGGTGATGGCGTTGAGAGTGATAATGATTTTACGTTACGGTTTAATGCTGGCGTATCAGTAACGCATAAAGGGCATACAGCGTATAACAATGTCAGTCCAGATAAGATTATTGCATTGTCAAAGAATGCTACCATTATTCGAGATGAAAATTCAAATATTTTTATGGCACGCAATGCGACTATGCCGCCTATGACCTTTGAATCGCTTTCAAATGCAGTGCAGCCAATACAGCATGCACCGGGTGTGGAGATTGTATATCAAGACGATCAAATAGTATTTCCTGCGGTAGCTTTTGATATTACTGGTTGCCAGAATATGCCCAATACCTTTTGTTTAAAGGGTTCTGATGAAATATTTTTTACTAAAGGATCATTGCCCCTTAATTTACAAGTTTCTGGTAAAAATAATTTGATGCATGGTAATGGCGGTATCATGGGTCTGCTTTCTTTGCAAGATACTGCTGCAGAATTAATTTGCTCGGTGTTGGGGCCAATAAGTACGTCGCCTCATTTGAATGGTGGTTCTTTAATTTTAACCGGTGATTTTGCATTGGGGCCAGACATTGTGTTGTCTGGCTCTGGTACGGTGAATCTTAATTCGTTTTGTTTTACCTGTGGTTCAAAGGATGCAGTCTGGCAAGGGCAATTACTCTGGCAAGGGACTAATGGATCTTTAGAAATACAAAGTCAAGTAACATTACAAGGAACCTGGACTATTGATGGGCAAGTAACTATTGATGGCAATGGGAATACCTTGGATATTTCTGCTGGCGATATTGTGGTCAATCCTCATGCCAAGTTACTATTGAAAAATATTCGACTTATAGGGATTAAAGGTTCAAATATACGCTGTGTTGATGATACTGGTAAGTTATCGCTTTTAAATGTAATTTGGGTGCAAACAGATGATGTGCTTTTTGATAAGGGCTCTTTACAGTTTGTTGATGAAGTTGATTTTATTGGTTCTTATACCTTTGTATATGATAGCTCAGTAACAAGTACCATAGCTGTTAAGTCTACGTTGCAAATAGGCAACGGCATGCAGTTTTCAATTGGTCGTACCCATAAAGAGGGGGCAGCACCTCTCTATTTTGAAGATCGCACGAGTACGCTCTCGCTTGAAAATTGTGCTTTACAGGTAACGGGTTTTGGTTTGCCATTGGCGCGTGGTCGCGTGTTGTGTAGTAGAGACGTTACCATTGATATTTTGTCTACAGACACAACAAATGGTATTGAACTTGGCACTGGCGCGCCAGATGACGACATGATTTTTGAATTTTATCCTGGTTGTGTTGTTCGTTTTGTGGGTGGTCACGTGGTTTATAATGTTACGCGGCCTGATAGTGTTGTATCTCAATCTACTACTGCCAAATTAGTGCGCGGTGCAAAAAACGTATTTTATATGAAACGCAATATTTTGCTTTCAAATTTAACAATTGATGCTTCTATATTATCAGTTACCCACGTGCCCGATGATGTATCGTTTGACTTTGAAAATTGTGAATTTGTCTTGCCGGCAGGCAAAGTTGTGGTGAGCGGATCTCGTTACAATGCCTACACTAATGTATTGAAGAATGGTGACTCTCTTTTTATAACCTCTGGTGTAATGCCTATGGCAACTGTTGTATTGGGTAAAGGTACTAGCATAGTAGGCAATGGTAGCTTGGGAGGGCCCGTAGTGTTTGCCTCACCTGAATCAGAACTTGTTCTTGCACTAGATGGTTTGGTGAGTAAAGATATTACTCTTAACGGCGGTGTTCTTACTTTAGGCCAAGATACGCACTTTGCAAGCGGTGCTGTTATTACTGATTCAGGAACGGTTAATGTAAGTAATTATCGTATGCAATTAACATCACAAGAAATAGTGTGGCAGGGTGATATTACGTGGCAAAGTACTAATGCAATAATTTCATTAAATGCGGATGTTGCTCTTGCAGGTTCCTGGATTGTGCAAGGTAATTGTACGTTGCAGGGTAATGGTAATGTACTTGATTTGCGAGCGGGTGGTAGCATAGAAGTTGCGCCAGGCTCTGCGTTAAAATTAGTTAACGTGCGTATTATAGGCGTACATGATAGTAACGTACGTTGTGCGGATGATACAGGATCACTCATTCTTGATCAAGTGGTGTGGGTGCAAACAGGGAACGCAACGTTTGATCATGGCAGAATTCAGATTATTGACGAAGTAGACTTTTTAGGTTCGTATACTTTTTCCTATCAGAGCACACAATCAAGTTTTATTCATAATGACTCTACGTGGCATATTACTGACTTAATGCGATTTACTCTAGGCAAGCAATCAGTGCCAGAAGCACAAAATCCATTATTGTTTGCAGGTCAAACAGCAACGCTTTCTTTAGATAATTGTACTATTGCAATTACGGATGCCGGGTGGGATTTGCTCAAAGGATGTATTAAGTATAAGCGTAATGTTGATATAGAAGTGCTTTCTACAAGTTCGGCAGCAGGTGTATTTCTTGGCAATGGCATGCGTGAAAACGATCCGCTTGTATTTTTTGATCCTGGTTCAAATGCTCGTTTTGTAAAAGGGCATATTATTTATAATATTGTAAATCCTGCAAACTTGCATTCTGATTCCACGTCCGCGCAAATGCAGCGGCTAGCGCAAAGTCACTTTGTGATTAAGCAAGACGTATATCTTAAGAATTTTACGGTGGATGCAAGTCCCTATGCAATTACCGAGGTTGATGTGGGTAAGCGATTTGCCTATAAAAATTGTATTTTTAGTTTGCCAAATGGTCGCGCCGAAGTAACTGCCTCGCGGTATAATGAAGTTTCAAATATTCTTTTTGCAGATGACTTATTATTGCTTAGATATGGGGCATTCCCTATGGCAACATTAGTGGCCGGGCAAAACGCTATGATTGCAGGAACGGGTGATGTGGTTGCTCCTCTAGTATTTGTCAATCCCACAGCAACGTTGTTATGTGGATTTAGTGGTTCATTAGGAGCCAACGTTATGTTAAATGGAGCACGTTTTATAGTAATGAATGACGTTCATTTTGCAGGAGATCATCAATTTATTGGGGATGGCACTGTGGTGGTAGGTGATAATCGTTTATCTTTTGGCCCAAAAGATGCCACATGGTCTGGCAATCTAGTATGGCATGCTGACAACGGCAATATTGATATAAAGTCTAATATTTCATTAAATGGAACTTGGACGTTTAGTGGATCAAGTTGCTTGCTTGATTGTAATGGCAATACGTTAGAGCTATTAGAAAATGGCAAACTTATTATTAATGATAATTGTACGTTACATATAAAGAATGCTCAAATAAAGGGAATACGTGGCACTAATATTTGCGCAATAGAAGATAGCAGCAAGCTTATTCTTGAAAATGTCACGTGGGTACAACAGGACGAGTATCAATTTGAACATGGATCACTTATATGGCAACAAGATGTTGTTATGGAAGGTGGCATTTTTAATTATAGATCTAATCAAACAAGTCATGTTGCTGACCATTCTTGTGTGTGTTTGGATCAAGATTTTATTTTTAATTATGAACCAGAAAATGGTGATACCAATTTGATAGCATTAAACGATGAGTCATCTATGCTCGAGCTTAATGGTGCAATAATACGTGCGCCCTATGGTATTGCCTTTACTCAAGGAACGTTTATATGTAAAAAAAATGCTACGCTTATTTCTTCCCACGAGCAAGGCATTACGTTTGGAACAGGCAATGCTGATAATGATTGTACGGTAATGATATATAGTGGCGTACAGTTGGTTGTTGCTGAAGGTGCTTTGAACTATAACAATAGGGCACGCTCCTCATGGCAGTCAGGCAATAGTTTATCAACAGTGTATTTTGCAGATACTACAACATTAAATGTATATGCTACGTTAGATCTTGGTGGCGGAGAATTTATGTTTGGTAACCATACGTTGCTTAATCGAGCAGCTGATGCTGATATAAAAGGATCAATAACCTTACTTGGGGAGTTATCTTTTGGTACTATCTAGGGATATATGGTTTATCTGCTCGCTGTTTATATTTATACCCATGCTGCATGCGGTTTCTATTGGCTCGAATACAGCATTAAGCCAGCAAGCACTTGCCAGTTTTCCTTTTTCAGATACAGATAATCAAATGCTTGGTTTTGCAGCATTTGTAAATGGTTTTACTTTGACTGGTGGCGGCAACTGTATATTTAATTCGTTGTATCCTATTGGTGGAACGGTTACTCTCAATGGCGGTACGCTTTCATTAAGCAAGGATCTTACGTTTCAAAAAAATATAACGCTTTATAAAGGCGGTATATTTAAGGGAAATGGTAAAAAGATTACTTTTCTGGATACCGATGGTTTGCAATTGCCTGCGTCTGGTACAGATCTTTTAAGTATGGCGTACCTTACACAGTATGATACGGGTGCATCAGTTATTGCATGTGATTGGTCGCATGATAATCACACTATTGCCATTGCCAATAGCTCTTCTGCCTATATTGATGCGTTTAATTTTGTTCCTAATGCGCTTACTGCTGGAGGAATTTCATCTGCTGCCACTACTAATTTTTTGTGTGTTGCATGGCATCCTACGCTTAACTATCTGGCAACTGGTAGAAAACAAGGCTCATCAACAAAGAATATACAATTATGGCAGTATAATCCATCACTTGATACGTTTACCTTACTTGATCAGGAAGCTCAAAATAAAGATATTACTGCTGTTGCATGGCATCCATCAGGCAATTATCTTGCTGTAGCCACTGCAAATGGTCAAGGGATTATCATATATTCTTTAGTGAATAATGCTTTGACTTATGTGTCTGAAGTAGATCTTACACCAAGCAGAAACATTTCTAATGCACTCAGCTGGGACAGTACAGGAACGTATTTGGTTGCAGGCACTGCATCATCGGGTGCAAATAAGAGCTATGAAGTATTAGTATATTCGTTTAATGGTTCTGTGCTTACATTAAATACCTACCTGGATCTTAATACGTTAGTTAATGCTGTAGCGTATTGCCCTACTTCAACGTATATTGCTGTTGGCCTTAATTCTGGTTCAGATAGATTTCGTATGTATGCGCACAACCCGCAAACAGGAACACTTACTAAAGTTTCATCGATTAATTTAGGCATATCACTTGCAGTGCTTGCAGCAGATTGGAGTCCAGACGGTAAGTATATTGCATTTGGTACTGCAAAAGGTTCAATTACCGAACTCAATGTGTATGCTTTTGATGCCGATGAAGAATCGTTAACCCTTGTTGCTTCTTTTCATATGTTAGGAGCTGTTAATACGCTTAAGTGGTCGTCAGATGGCAGCTATCTTGCTGTTGGCGATAGTGTTGATAATTTATCAGTGTTTGGACTTTCGACTGCTGTTATTTTTAATGGCGTATTTTTAGAATGTAATTCAAACGTTACCTTTAACACACAAACTATATTTCAGGGCGTTTGCATGATTGAGGGCAATAATCATACGTTGCAGTTTGCAAATCAAGGGTCATTACAAGTTGCAAGCGGGGCGTCATTAACACTTAAGAATCTGACGCTGAGCAATATAACTGCATCTTCGTTCTATTGTGCCGATGGTACAGCAACTATTAATTTTAATAATGTTGAACTTAATTTGACTACCAATGATTATACTTTTTCAAATGGTGCATTTAATGTAATTAATAAATTACGCATACAAGGTTCGCATACATTTAATTATCAATCAAACCAAATAAGCACCATTAAAGCTGCAGCAACATTGTTTCTTGATGGAGTAACATTGAACTATAATCCTTCTATTAGCGCAAATAATTTGCTAGCATTTGCAGATTCTACTGCATCTTTAGTCTTGCGTTCAGCAACATTTCAAATTTCAAATAAAGGCTTACAGTTAACTAAGGGGCATATTGAGATAGATGGCAAGTGTTATATTGTAAATAGCGGCACACAAGCGGCGCAGGGCTTGTTGCTTGGTGATGGTAATTCTGCTGCAAATAATGTACTCGTGCGTATATTGCCAGAAGCGCAGTGTGTGGTAAGTTCTGGATATGTTGTGGATAAGAGCGTATGATAATGAAGTGGATCACTCCTGTTTGGGTAGTATTTTTTTTATGTTTTTCAGCTCGTGCTGTTATTTATGGTTCATTAACAGCAGTGTCCCGTCAAGCGCTCATTACCTTACCTGCAAATGATGCAACAAATGAATTGCGTGGATTTGGTGCTTTTGAAAACGGTTTTACGCTAACGAATGCTTCAACAGCCTGTTTATTTACTTCATTATTTCCTGTCTCGGGGCCCATTAGTTTAAATGGTGGTACGCTTACCTTAAATCAAAGTATGGTACTTGATTCAGATGCTGATATAAAATCGGCAGGAATTATTGTAGGTAATAATTATAAGTTAGTGCTACCGGCTAAAATGAGTTCGTATACTCTACCTTCTACCACGCTTACTTGGGGCTTAACATTACATAGCGTAAAGTTATGTTTGCAATCAGATCTCGTGTTTAATGTACCGGTTATTTTTCAAGGCACGTGCGAAATTCAAGGAAATGGTTATTCGTTAACGCTTGCGCATGCAACAGGCATTAGTATTGCTAGCGGCGCATCTTTATTAATGAAAGACGTAATTGTTAAAAATGTTTCAGGCACTAAAATTGGCTTTGCAGCAACAAGTTCATTCTTAAAGATACAAGATGTGGTATGGTGCTTGAATGGTAATACCACGCTATCTACTGGCTACTTTAATCTTATTGGTAATTGGTATATCAATGGTCCGTATTCGCTTTCCTATACCAGTGCGCAGACAAGCACAATCCTTTCTAATGGGCAGTTATGTATGGGCTTTGGCTCTACATTAAATTATGCTCCATCGGTGAGCGTGCAAAATTTACTACTATTTTCAGATGCTACTGCTAAGTTGCTTTTACATGGTGCAACGTTATCAGCTTCAACGGTTGGTATGCAGCTTACGCGTGGTTCATTAATTTGTGATGGTAAATCGTATATTACAAGTTCTGGAACTACTGCAGCGACAGGCATTAGTCTAGGTGGTGCAAGTTCTGGTGATGATGTGACCATTGAAATTTTGCCGGGCGCAAGCGTTGAGGTTGCAGGTTTTGTGGGGTATAAAAATTTTAATTAATTGATATATTAAAAAAGTATAATAATCTTACCTTGAGAGTGGTATGAATAAAAAAAGAGCTTGGAGCATACAGCATATCTTTGGCAGCTTTGCCGTCAATTTACTCGTAAGTACTGTTATCTATGCGGCATCCTTTAACTGTGATAGTCCTAACTCCGCTTTAGTGCTTACTCCTGGTGCCACATTCAATATTGTAAATCCTATTACTAATTTTAATGGTACGTTAACTATGCCAACCGAATCAACCGTTTCTGGCAGTACTATTACGTTTGCAGGCGGTTATTTACAAGGTACAGGAAATCGTGCATCGATTACCGGTCTGTATACACCAAGCACTAATCAATTGTCTATGACGGGTAATCATACGTTTAATGCAACGCCAGGCCTTTCGTGGGAACAACTTGCCGTAAGTGGTACAGGCAACTTGCTTGAAGGTCAACCCACATTTGTAAGCGATATCGTTCTTGCAAATGCAAGCACTGCACTTACTATTGCAATTCAAAATACACTAAATGTTAATATAGCGCTTGCAGGTGGTGCGGTAACGCTTGGTAGTGATTTGCGTTTTGCAGATGGCAAAGGTTTTACGGGTAATGGTACAGTTAATTTAACAAACAATGGTTTAACATTTGGCGGTACGCCACTTGTATGGTCAAATAATATTACGTGGAATAATGCTGGTAACCTGCGTTTACATGGTAAAGTAAAAGTAACAGGAACTCATACGTTTTCTGGAGTGAGCGCGCTGAATGGAAATGGTAATATTCTTGATCTTTCGGGAGGTGGCTCACTTATTGTGCCGGCATCATCAACACTCTATCTTTCTGATCTAGTAATCAAAGGTTTGGGTACAGGTGGTGGCACCATTTTGCTTGCGGCGCCTACTTCACAACTTCGTCTTTCTCATGTAACGCTTGAGCTCGTAGGGAACTTAACTACATCTCAAGGTTCTATATATATTGAGGGTCCGTCAACAGTTGTTGTTAATAATTTTACGTGGACGGTGAATTCATCTGGGTTATTGATAGTAGATGGTGTAACTCTTTGGACAGATTCTGTTGGCGCATCATCACCGGGAACGATTACCTTTGGCAGTCCACTTTCAACATATCTATCGCTTGTTGCAACCGGGACTATTAAGAATGCAGGTTCTGGCTCGGTAACTACTGCGGCTTTTAATGCTTTGAATGCTCGTTTAACAACAGATGAAACAAATATTACTACACTTCAAGGTCAAATGACTGCCGTAAATAGTAATGTGGCGTTAGTGCAAGGTCAAATGAGTACGGCTAATTCAAATATTACTGCTGCTCAAAGTAATATTACAACGCTTCAAGGGCAAATGACCACCGCTACTACTAATATTACTGGAGCACAGGGTAGTATCACAGCACTGCAAAATCGTGCGGCTGTCGATGAAAGTGCGATTAGTACGTTACAGACAAATATGACAGCTGCACAAAATACTATTGCTTCTGCTCAGTCTAATATCACTGCTTTGACTACGCGCATGACTACTGTAGAAGGTAATATAAGTACCGCACAAGATAATATTGCGTCATTGCAAACTAACGTGACGAGTGCACAAGCATCTATTGGCACGTTGCAAACAAACGCAGCAAATGATGAAAGAAATATTACGGCATTGCAAACAAGCGTTGCCGGAGCGCAAACGTCTCTAACAGGTTTAGGCACGCGTATGACAGCTGCCGAAACAAATATTACAGGTGCTCAAGGTTCTATTGGCACATTGCAGACAAATATGAGTGCTGCACAGGGAAATATTACAGCCTTGCAAACTCGTGTAACTGCAGACGAGAATACGCTTGCCACGGTGCAATCAAATATAACGGCAGCGCAAACAAGTATCACCGGTCTTGGCTCTCGTATGACAACGGCAGAAAATAATATTACTGCGTTGCAGTCACGAGTAACAGCTGATGAAACTTCTCTTAGTGGATTGCAAACAAGCGTTACAGCAGCTCAAAATGCCATCGCTACGAATCAATCCAGTATTACCGCATTAACCACACGAGTTACTAGTGCAGAAAGTACTATTCATACAGCCCAATCAAATATTACAACATTACAATCAGGCATGACTAGTGCACAAAACTCGATTGGTACCTTACAAACCAAGCTAACAGCAGATGAAGCCAATATTGCTTCTTTGCAAACAAATGTTGCTGCCGTTCAAACAAGTATTACAGGATTAGGCACTCGCGTGAATGCTGCCGAAAGTACTATCACTTCAGCACAAAGTTCACTTACTGCGTTGCAAACAAGTCTTGCATCCTCTCAGGATGCCATAACTACATTGCAAACCAATGCAACGGCTGATGAGCAGAATATCGCAACGTTGCAAACTAACATGACGGCAGCACAAAATGATATTACTGCTCTTGGCACCCGCATGACGAGTGGTGAAAATAATATTACAAGTTTGCAAGGTTCTGTTGCCACATTACAGACAAATGTAACTAATGATGAAAGAAATATTGCCACATTACAAACAAACATGGCAAATGCGCAAGGCACTATTACCGGGCTTACCACGCGCATGACAACAGCTGAAGGGGCGATTGTTAATTTGCAAACAAATGCAGCTTCAGATGAACGTAACATTAGCACACTACAAACAAATGTGACGGGTGCTCAAAATGCTATTACTAGTTTGCAAGGATTAGTTTCTACGTTACAGGCAAATGTAGCATCCGATGAAAGATCTATTGCAGCATTACAAACAAACATGGGGGGTGCGCAAAGCGCCATTACTACACTGCAGCGCAATGCGCTTATTAATGAAGGAAACATTCTAACATTACAAACAAATCTATTTTCAGCTCAAAATAATATTAATGTTCTCTTGCCGCGTATGACGAGCGCTGAAAATAATCTAATAAATTTACAATTAAATATAGCAACTGCTCAAGAATCGTTGAATCTTTTACTTAGTGAATACCATAAGGTAGTGCATGTAAACGGTCATATGGTGTTTGATCATGCACGAATGCTCAGAGAACATGGCGCACTCATATTTGAATTTTGTCCTGGTCGCCTAGATGATTTACCGACAATTACCTTTGTAAAAAATACACAGCTTGAAATGCCAAGGAATGCGCACCTCGTGTTTAAGGGACATGGCACCGTGATTTTAAAAGATGGTGTTCAGCTTACCTTGAACAGTGAAGTTGCAAAAAATAAACCAACGTTAGTGTTTGATGATAATGCTACGTTGCGTGTTGCAAAAAATGGGCAAGCTGCAATAGCGGGCCGTGGTACCATTTGCTTGCAAAATGGCGGTTCATTTGAATTGACAAAGAAATCTCAATTAGTGCTTGGCACAAGCTCACGTGATGTGATTCACGTGGAAATGAAACAATTTGGTGCATTATCATTGCAGCACCGTGATGCAGAAATTGCTTTTGCACATGGCCAGTTTGATATTCTTGCTGATTTGTGTGGTGTAATAAATATTGCGCGAGGTCGGTTATGCTTGAATGCGCGGCATCAAACTGAAGCGCCAGGGCGTATTAAACATTTTGCGTTGCGAGGTAATTCACTATTGCATATTGATCAAGGTCAGTTGGTGTTGGGTGATAACAGTGATAATAGTAAAACATTTATTGATTGTACTTCAGGCCTGATTCAGGGTCATGGCAGAATGCGTTATCTCTCGAGCAATGCTCTTATAGACATTCAAAATAATCCATTTATAGGCAGTTATGATATCATAACAATCTTTATGAAGCTTGGGTATATTGTGCCAGATGAAAAATCGCAGCCTTCTATTCTTGTGCATTCATTTGATAAACTGGCAGCATTTTTGCCAGTGCGCGATGGTAGCATTGTGCGTCTTGAGCCAGGCGATCACGCAATTACTTATAGAGATGATGGTATTTTTGGATATGATCGCGATAAACGCTTATTTAGTATTAATCGTGATGGTACAAGAAATCGTATTGGCGATCTTGAACCGCTTGGCTGTTGCGATTTAATTACGCAAGCAGAATCTAACATTGCCAATTTAGAAGCGTTAACAAACCAATTATCAGGGCGTGTGGTTTCAGCTGAAAGTGGTATTTCTGTTTTGCAAACACGCGCAACTAACGATGAAGCAGCAATAACCCAGTTGCAGGTAAATGCGCAAGCAGCGCAGACAAATATTACGGGATTACAAAGCAGTATCTCCACTGTTCAACTTGGTCTTGCATCCGCGCAAAGCTCAATTGCTTCGTTGCAAACAAATGCGACAGTAGATGAAAGCCATATTACAACTTTACAAGCTAATATGGCGATAGCACAAAATAATGTTGCGGGACTTACTACGCGCATGACTCTGGCTGAGGGTGGGTTGGGTTCAGCGCAAAGTGCTATCAGCGCATTGCAATCGCGAGCCACAACGCACGAGAGTTTGTTGAGTGCGTTGCAATCTAATATGACTAACGCCCAAACAAATATCACGAGCCTAGGTTCTCGTATGGCCACTGCGGAAGGTGCGATTTCTTTACTGCAAAACAATATGAGTGGTTTGCAATTAAATGTTACAGGATGTCAAACAAATATTGCTGCGCTTGCTGCCAGAGCATTAATCGATGAAAGTAATATTAGTGCGTTGCACGATGGATTTGCAACAACACAAACAGCTGTTAGTGGTCTTGGCATACGCATGGCAAGTACAGAAGGGGCTGTGACTATTTTGCAAAATAATGTGAGTACGTTGCAAGCTGATGTTATTGCCACGCAAAGCGTATGTACCGCACTTCAAACGAGTGCTCTTGCTGATGAGCATGCTATTTGGGCATTACAAAGTAATATGACTATGGCACAAAGTAGTATTAACGTTCTTGATGCGCGTGTTACTAGTGTTGAAGAGGATTTGCAAGTTGCACAAGGGGCACTTGGTAGCCTGCAAACAAACCTTGCTCATGATGAAAGTGTTTTGTCGATTTTACAAGACAATGTTGCAGGCACACAAAGTGGCATTAGCTTACTTCAAACACGCATGGGAGTAGCAGAAAACACTTTGACGATTGCACAAGCACATATTGCCGCGTTATTGAGTAATATGCTTTCTGCCCAAGGTGCCATTAGCACGTTACAAACAAATGCTTTAGCTGATGAGCATGCAATTGCTGTATTGCAAAATAATATCAGCAGCGCACAAACAACTATTGGCAGTTTATCAACACGGATGAATCAGGCAGAGGGAGCACTTACGGTAGCGCAAGGCAGTATTATTCATTTACAAACAACAATGACCACGGTGCAAAACTTGGTCGATACGCTTGACCTTGCACGAGAATTAAATGAGCAAGTTATTAGAGCATTACAAACAGATGCTGTAACTAAAACAACACAGATTCAGGGATTAGAATCGCAAATTGATTCTTGTCAGTCTAACATTCAAGCTACTCAAACAGCTTTGAGTGCTTTGCAGCAACGAGTGACTATCGATGAAAGCAATTTAGTAAGCATAGAGTCTGGTTTGCAAAGTACCGTTAATGCTCTTTCCGATATTACTGATCGTGTGACGATGGCAGAAGTTGATATTCAAATTACGGTAACAACGCTTGCTGCGTTGCAAACAACTATGACCATTGTTGAACATGATTTAAGTGCTGCGCACGCAAATATACTTGCATTGAACGGCCGCATGGCCAGCGCCGAGCATGAAATTGATATGTTGCAATCGGCGACGCATCTCTTGGATACTCGATTAATTGTTGCAACACAATCCATAGATCTTATAAATGAGAGAATGGGCATAGCAGAGCAAGATATTGTGTTACTTGCAACGGCAACGGCAGAAATTGCAAATCGCGTAATGGTTTTAGAAAATACTACCATTGCCTTTAATCAAGAACTTGATCAGTTAGTGACAGGTTCACAGTTGCAGCAAAATTTATTGTCAATTAACTATCGGTTATATAACGCGGAAGCACACATAACCACCGCTCAAATTGATATTGCTGATGTAAAAAATCGTGTTGATAATGCTGAAATGTTGCTTTCTCTTTTTGATACTACAACGCTTGCTTTTGCTAATCGCATGCTGCAGATTGAATCTGTGGATTTTGATTTCCAAAATCAGATTGATGCACTCAACACAAGTACTTTGGTGCTTCAACAAGAAATTAATGAACTTATTCAACGTAACCAGGCAGCGGATGGTTTGCTTGAAACATATAGTCTTCAATTTGTGCAAGATGCTCTACGCCTTGCAATGCTCGAAACTGCAACGCAGTATCTAGAGGCGAGTTTAGATGTGGGGCAAAGTGATATGCAAGCCATTGTACAACGAGTTTCTGTTCTTGAATCAACTGATAATGAGCTTGTTCAAGCAGTAGATTTACTTAATGCAAGTACATACATCTTGCAGCAAGAGTTAGATGTATTGAGCGGGCAGATGATTAACGCACAAAATGGCCTTGGAGCGTTGCAAACACAGCTTAATGCTGATGAGAATGCCATTGGTGTATTGCAAACGACTCTTTCTCATGCACAAAGTACTGTTATGGGCCTTGCTAATCGAATAAGCAGCGCTGAAACTCATATTGCGATCGATGAGCAACGCATGCTTGCTATGCAAGTTAACATGGCTGATGCACAAACTACTATTCTAACACTTACCAGTCAAATGGCAGGAGCGCAAGAAGCAATTATTGCAGCACAAGCGCACTTGTTTAGTCATGATATTGCGTTAAATCTAGTGCAAAGTGCACTGGTTGATACACAAACTGCATTGAATGTACTTCACATGCAAAATGCTCTAGATGAGCAAGCTATCGCTGCATTGCAAGTTGACATGCTTGCTACGCAAACGCATATTACGGATCTTACTATGCGTAGTGATCTTACAGAAAGTGCGTTAGCACAACAGCATGAAGCGTTAGCTGCAGTGCAACAACAGGCGTTGATTGACGAACATGCTCTTGCTGTAGTGCAATCGACTTTGAGTACTGCACAAACGGCTATTGACGTGTTATCAGGGCGCACGAGCAACACAGAAAGTGCATTGGTTGGTGTGCAGGGTGCTTTGAGCATTGTGCAAACCAACATGCAAGTTGCGCAAAGCACTATAAGTACTTTACAAGCCAATGCATTAACTGATGAAGCAAGTATTGTTCAATTACAAACGAATATGATCGATACGCAATTAGCTATTGCAGGTCTTGATACGCGTGTGGGCAATGCACAAGATGATGTTACTAGTATTCAATCAGATGTGCTGGTATTACAAGTAACTATGACCAGTGTACAACATGATATTGCGCAACTGCATAATGAAAATGCTCTAGAACAGAATATGCTTGGAACATTGCAAATGCAATTGCTTGAAAGTCAAACGCATATTATAGAGCTCACAACAGATATGCTTCAAGCAGACTTTGCCATTGGTTTGTTGCAAATGCAAAGAGCAGATGATGAGCTAGCAATAGCTGCATTGCAATCAGGTTTAGTGGCAGCACAACAGACTGAAGAGCTTTTAGATAATCGTTTAGTGCGTGCACAAAATGCTCTTGATATGTTAGATTCGGCAACGCAGGCATTAAGTTCTCGTGTAGATTCATTAGAATTAGTTGATAGAGAACACAACGAATTATTTGAATTGGTGAGTGCAAGCACGGGTAGTTTACGTGAATTTGTTCAAGTGCTCGACCAGCAACTGAGCAGTGCGCAGGCACATATTATGCAGCTAGAAACGAGTACGCAAGCATTAGCTGCACGTGTTGGTGACATTGAAATTATCGATACTCATATGCAGCAGCAGATTGCAATGCTTATTACAAGCACGCAAGCGTTGCAACAAGAAATTACTGGATTAATGAGTGATGTATTACACCTTCAAGACAATGTAATGACATTGAGTCAGCAAACGGGAATGGCGCAGCAAGATATTATGACGTTGCAATCTTGTTGTACGGAACATGATGCGCGTCTTATTGCGTTGGAACAAGCAGGCATTAGTTTTAATGAGGAATTGGATATGCTTGTTTCCAACACTGAGTTTCAACAGAATTTGCGATCACTTAATTATAGGCTACAACTTGCAGAAACAAATCTGAGCGGGGCGCAAACAGACATTGAATTGCTTGATGGTCGTATGCTTATTGCGCAAGATGTACTTTCAAATTTGGTAACAGCAAGTGCTGTATTTGATACTCGTTTACTTACGTTAGAATCTGCTGATCGAAGTTTCCAAGATCAGGTTGATTTGCTCTATGCACACACAGGAGCATTACAAGTTTTAGTTGACGGCCTGAGTCAAAGAGTTGATAGTGCAGAGTCTGCAGTGCATATGTTAGATACGGCAACCCAAGCACTTGATAGTCGTATTGCTACTATTGAAATTACAGATGCACATGTGCAAACTCAGCTTGATGCATTGCATACAAGTACGGTGCACGCACAAGTGCAATTTAATGATCTTGGCATGCATATGAATCAGGCACAAACAATGTTAACCGCACATGGCAATCGTTTAGATATGTATAGTGATACGCTTGATCTGTTAAGTACGGCAACACACAGCCTAGATATGCGCTCGCTTACTGCACAAACAAATCTTGATGCCTTAGTTGTTCGTCTGACTGCAGATGAAACAATTGCTGCGCAATTATCACATGACGTTGAATTGCTTTCATCAAGTACTTCGTTCTTGCAAACAACATTAAATGAATTAGCGTTGCGCACAACAAGTTGTGAGATGACGCTTTCTCAATTAGCAGATGCGCAAAATCAAGATGAGGTTGCCATCGCCATATTGCAAACTGGTATGAGCGCTGCACAGGATACACTTACAGGCCTTTCAGGTAGAACGGCACAAACAGAATTTGCACTTACTGATGCACAAGCAAGTATCGAAACGCTTGAAACGAGTGTTATTACCGCGCAGGGTGGTATTGCAATTTTGCAAAATCAAATGACGCTTGCACAATCTAATATTGCGAACTTGCAATTTAATGCGCACATTGATGAAAATATGCTGAGTGTATTGACTGCACATATGCAGAATGCGCAAGCTGATATTCATGATATTGAAGCGCAGGCTATATCTGTGCGTTATACGGTTTCAACCTTGCACGATGATTTGCAGCAGGTACAAACCCGCGTTACGGGCCTGAGTATGTCTATGGATATAGCGCAAGCAGACATACTAACCGCGCATGATGCAATTTCATTATTGCAAACTCAAAGAACAGCAGATGTGAATGCGCTTACGCTCATACAAAGTAACGTATCGCTTACTCAAAATAATCTTGCAGCACTTACCGATCGCTTGCAACAAGATGAAGATAATGCTTTTACCTTGCAAATAACAGTATCACAAGCAGAGCATAAACTTGCTACTATGCAAGATACTCTTATAACGCATAATCAAGAAATGGCTGGATTGAGCACGAGAATATCACATGCACAGGAGGCAATTGATACGTTGGATACCACCACGGTATATTTGAAAGAACTTATTGATCTTCAAGCGGTAATTGACACTCAATTACAGCAGCAACTTGGCATGGTTGCCACTGCAACAGCATTGCTCAGTACGCAGGTACATCTTCTTGATGGATCGTTGCAAATAGCGCTTCAGAATATGGCAGTCCTTACAGGATCGCTTGAAGATGCACAAGTTGACATTGCATTGTTAAGCAGTGATACAGGAAACTTGGCAAATAGGGTAGCAGTTCTTGAAGCAACTGACATAGTATTTAATGATGAGATAGAGGGATTATTAACTAATACGCAGTTACAGCAAAATCTTCTTTCACTTAATTATCGTCTTAATGCAGCAGAAAGTACACTTACGCAGGCACAGTCAGAAATTTCTACACTTGAATATCATACGCAATCAGCACAAACTGCGTTGACATTGTTACAAACGATAACGAGTGACTTTGCCACACGTATTGCCTTGTTAGAAGACCAGGATAATAACTTTCAAACGCAACTTGATGCGTTACATACAAGCACGCATATAGTACAACAAGAGTTAGACTCGCTTTCTGGGCGTTTACAACTTACTGAGTACACTATTACTTCATTAGAACAGACAGCTACCCTGCTAGGGCAGCAACTAAGAAGTGCACAAGATGCATTTGCAGCGTGTCAAACTCAGCAACAAGATGCTAATGAAAACATTACAGAGTTGCAAACAACAGTTGACCTTATGCAAGATGGATTATTTGTACTTAAGCTTACTCTGTCTCGCGATGAGAGTGACTTAAGAGTAGCACAGCATGATATCAGTTTGGCACAGACGAGTATAGCAGCGCTTGATGCTCGATCCTCAATCGCTTCTGCATCAATTACTGCATTAGATACAGCATTGAATGCTTTGCAAGCTAACGTATCACATGATGAAAATCTTTTGAGTACATTGCAAACAACTATGACAACAGCGCATAGTGTTCAAGCAGCTTTACACACAAGGCTTACTGCAATTGAAGGTGTTTCAGTGAGTACTCAGCAGTCTTTGTCATTATTCCAAACTCAACTACTGACTGCGCAAAATGACATGGCAGTTGCAGAAGGTACCCTTAGTGACCTTGGTGCACGCATGGACCTTACGCAAGCTGGTATTGCTTTGTTACAAACAGCTACATCATGGCTACAAAATGCACTGAGTACTGTTACGGATTCATGTGAGCAGCTTACGGTTTGGCAGTCTCGAGCAGATACTCTCTTTGAGAACTTGGCTACTGTTACAAACAACTTATCTGTCTGTTGCACTGAATTAGCTTCATTTGAAGATCATGTTCTGCAAGAATTGACACTCATTAAAACAAGTACGGGCGTATTGCAAGCAGAGCTTGACGAGCTTGATATCTACATGAGTAACGCACAAAGCTTACTTACTAATTTAAGTAGCGAGGTTGTAACGTTAGATGCACGTATTGCCTTAGATGAAAATGCAGACCAAGCACTACAAACGTTGGTGCAAGATGCGCAGAGCAAGATATTAGGGCTTGATACTCGCATACTACGTGCAGAAGGCAGTATTACTGCTCATCATGATATACTTGCAACATTACAAACACAAGTAAATACAGACGCTGCAGCACTTATTAATCTTCAAAGTACTACTGTTGCAGCACAGCATGAAATTGCCGCCCTAGCAGATCGCATAATAACTGTGGAAGGTGCCGTACGTATGCTGCAAGAAGACGAGCAGGTTGAACAGATTAAGCTTGCAGCGGTTGAAAATAGAGTGAACGCGTTAGAAGTGCAAACACTGCGCAATGAAAATATGGTAAGCGATTTAGTGACTTCCTTATCATTAACGCACATTGCGCAAAATGAGTACGATATACGTCTTGAAAATATAGAAAATGATCTAGTAACAGTCCATACAAATATAATTTCACTGCATACTACGCAACAGCAAGATGAAGCCTTAGTTAATCAATTGCACAGTAACTATATTTCGTTACAATCTACAATGACTTTGGTTCAAGCGTTAATAGCGCCCTTTGAGGAATTGCAAAATAATTACATGCAATTTGAATCACGAATTACTGATATTGAAAATACGCTTGTTGATGTAGTTCCATCAGTATCAAATTTACAACATGCTTTTGTTATTGCAGAAGATAGCATTGCAGTGTTGCAGGATGCATATAATGCAGATGCGCAGTATATAAGCCAGTTGCAAACTTCGGTAACCCTCATTGAGCAAGAGCAAATTGACCATGCGCTGCGATTGAGTGTGCTTGAAGATGCAGTACGTGCAGAAAAAGCTGGTCTTGCATCTATGCAAATAACTATGAGCTTCTGTGCACAAGATGTAAGTTCTCTTATTATCGATTGTGCAAATAATCAACTTCACATGAATACCTTGCAACAAGACATATTTGCAGTACAAGGCGCACTTCTTGGCTTAGATACGCGCATGATTAGTGCAGAACATGCACTGGAAAAAGATCAAAGTGCTATTAAAGCATTGCAAGATGAAGATGCTGTAGACGATATTTCGATTGCAACGTTAGCTTCTACATTAAGTAGTGCGCAAAGTGATATTACGGGTCTCAAAACAAATATGTTTACCGTGCAAGATGGGCTAAGCACGTTACAAACAGGCGTAGCTGCTTTGGGTACTGGAGTAATCGATGTTCAAAACGCTGTATCAGTTGTTGAAGCGCGGCTTACAACTGATGAAAACACGCTCACTGCTTTAGGGGCAGCAGCAATTACTACACAAGAGCTTTTGACTAACGTCGATAGTCGTGTAACAACGGTTCAAAGTGAGCTTGGCTTTGCACAAAGTGAACTTGCAGTGTTACAGAATGCACAAGCAAGCGATGCAAACACTCTTGCATTAGTGCAACAGATAACGCAGCAGCATGAAAATGATATTACGACGTTACAGATTACTATGTCTACTGCTCAACATACGGTCAGTAATTTGAATACGCGCATATCTCAATTAGAAAATGATGATGTGTCAATGCAAAATACGCTCATCTTAGTGCAAAATAGACTACAACATGATGAAACTGCTCTTTCATCTCTTGCGCTTACCGTGAGCAGCGTGCAAGCAGATTTGAGCGGAGTGACTGCGCGTATGGCTCTTGCTGAAAGTGCAGTTTTTGCACAGCAGCTTTTAACAACTGATTTGCAAAACCGAGAAACGGCTGTCGAAGGCGCAGTGCTTACATTACAAGCACAGGTGAATGCCCATGAAAATACTTTAGGCACTCTACAGCATGAAATGAGTGAATTGTATACTACCGTGAGCGTAGTGAGCAGCAGAGTTGCTTTAGATGAAGCGGTTCTTGCAAGAAGCCTATCAGATATAGGTACGTTGCAGTACACGGTGACAGCATTGCAGACTTCTATTGCTGGATTGCAAGGAGAAATAATGATTGATGATAATCATATTACTACATTGCAATCAAATATGGTGGTAGCACAATCTGATATAAAGGCACTTGATATGCGCGTTGCTAATGATGAGGCGGCGCTTGTACATGCACAAAGCAGTCTAGGTAATTTGCAAAATTCAGTGCAATTAGATAAGACAGCAATTGGTACGTTACAAATAGATGTCCAGGCTGCACAATCTGATATAACAGCGCTTGGTAGTCGAGCAATAGCGTTAGAAGATGGTCTTATGGCAACGCAGTCAACGGTATTTACACTTAAGGCACACATGCTTGCAGATGACGCTATTTTAGGATCAGTGATTTCTGGCATTACCGTGGCAAATAATGCGCTTGCGCTTCTTGATGGCAAAACAAATCTATTGGATACTGCCGTATCTCAATTAGAACGAGATTTTGGCTTGATGCAAACTTTTACACAAACGGTGCATGCTCGTTTAACTGCAGATGAATTGCTGCTTGATAGTTTGCGTATGTGTTGTTCTAGCTACCAAACGCAAGTAGATGCATTCAATGTTCAAATAGATGCGGTTGTTGATCAAATGAATGTACTTAGGCCGACAGTTCAAGCCGCGATTGATGGAATACACGATCAAGTAGTGGCTCTTAATGCGAACACAGAGCGTATTGAGCAACAAATTGCACAATTAGGTACGCAAGTGGGTACCAGTTGTGTTGTAACTATTGATGGCACAATGATATTTAATCATCAAGATGAGTTGCAAGAAGGCGCGGCACTTATTTTCCAATTTAACTCATGTAGATCACTTGATGTACCGCAATTGATCTTTGAAAAAGATATGGTGGTCACCATACCTCAAAATTCACGGCTTATTTTCAGAGGAGAAGGTGTTATAGTGCTCGAAGATGGGGTGCAGTTTGTGTTCACCGGATCAACTGAAGTTACTGCATCGGTCATGATTCTTGAACGAAATTGTAATATGGAGCTTGCAGATTCTGCTATGGCACATATGCATGGTCAAGGTACTTTATTTATTCGTGATGGCGGCACTATACGTTTAACTAAACCATCGCAATTATTGTTTGGCAAGCAAGCGACTGACGTATTTAATCTTAATCTTATGCGTTTTGGCACGCTCCTTGTTGAACATGATGATGCTGAAATTTCATTTAACGAGGGCATATTTGATATTATTGCCGATCCGGTTGGCATCATTACCATTAACCGTGGTAGGATATGCATGAATCCTTATAATGCATCAGGTTATATACGGCAGCTTTCAATACTAAATAGTTCAATTTTGCAAACTGATAAAGGCTGCTTAGTATTAAATACTAATGGTGATGATCAGCTTACGCGGTTTGATACTACTGGCGGTATTATCAGAGGTAAAAACGGTATTCGTTATAAACCATCAAATACCAATATTGATTTACAGCAAAATACTATTAAAGGTGATTTTAGTATGTTGCAAATATTTATGGAGCTTGGCTACATTTATCATGACGAACGGCCAGGTTCATGGATTTTGGTTAAATCTGGCGATGATCTTGCAGCCTTGCGTGCCGTGCGTGATGGTACAACTGTGTTGTTACAAGAAGGTGATCATGACGTATGGTATGGCAATGCAAATGATATATATGGTTATGATAAAGTGAATAAATTGTTTAGAAACGATGCAAAAAACATAAGAACAGTTCAGTAAAGATGGAGCATTGAGTGAAACTATCTACGTACCTATTTCTTGGCATGGGCATTTTAACGAGTGGTACTATTATCGCGCGTTCATGCAATCTTTCAAATATACTGCTGCAGCCTGGTGGATATTATGTTTTTCCATGTAAAGAAGAGCTTGTAGAATGTGCACAGCCATGTAATGCAACTTGGTATAAGCAGGTAACAAATGCACATGGCGTAGGAACGTATGATAATTATTATTCTTTTCTTTTTGGTGATTGTAAAAAACACTTTTTATTTCAAGCCTTTTTTTATGGGTGTTTGGCAGACAAAGGTTTTAATGATGCCAAACAAAAAGTGCCCTTGAGTACGTTGATATTTGGTAATCCTTTTACGATAGAAGATGCCAATCTTGCCTCGCGCTTGGCAGCGCAGGGTTTGCTTACATTGCCCACAAGGCCGGGAATGCCACGCCCGTATGGTTCAATTCCTGATGAGCAATATATTGCATTACTTGCACCAACTAATGTTAACGTTTCATCTGAGCAACAAGAGTTAGGATTAAATTTAACTGGTATGTATTATGCACGTATACCGGGAACCAGAAAATTATTGGGTGTCCTTGGGCTTATGATTCCCATAATTAGTCAACGTCATCGCATGGATATAAGTTATGATAATGGCTCATTAATTTCTCCAGCAGTGCCACCGCCCAGCGTGCCTGGTCAAACAACGTTAACACAATTTTTTTCTTATTTTGAAAGCGTAGATGATTTTTTTACACGTGGCGTGCTTGCTCCTAAAGGGTTAACATGTAATGTGCGTCAGCGGCGGACGAGTATTGGTGATGTGGTGGCATTAACGGCTTTTGATTTTTCTGGCTGCTCAACTTGGTGTGATGCTTGTTTGCTTGGTATGCAATGGGTGTTTCCTACGGGCAATAAGCAACATGGCACACGCGTATGGCCACTAGAACTTGGCAATGGCGGATCGTATCAATTTGAACCATTTCTGAATATATATGCCACTATGTTTACATGGATTAATCCAATATTTTATATTGGCGGTAGATTTAGTACTTCATATACGGGCATACGGCGAGTTCCACAATTAAAAAGTGGTTCTTCCGGGCAAGCACTTTTAGATACGAGCGTGCTTATACCGCCAGGTTTTGAAAATTATATTGTAACACCAGGGGAATCTTTTAGTGAGTTTGATACAACAGTTCTGCAGCTTGCCGATGCGCGCGTGCAAGCAAGAATTCATCCTGGAGCACAAATGCTTGTGCGTATGGGGAATTTTTTTGAAGAATTTTTAATTGATTGTTTAGACCTTGGCATTTTTTATGACGTTTACATGCAGAAAAAAGAAAGAATTGGGGTGCTTGATGTTGGTATATTTAATACAGAATTGTTAGAAAGGCACTCGGTAAGAACAGAGCATCTTATTAGTTGGCGTCTTGGTTATACGCATAATGATGTTCTTCAAGCGTATGTTGGCTCGCAGCACGTGGTAGCAGGTAAAAATGTAGCGCAAGATAATAAAATATATGCATCGTTAATCGCATATTTTTAAAAAATTACAAAAAGGGAGTTATGTATGAAAAAAAATATAGTGTTGTATAGCTTGGTGTTCTATGTATTTGATGTTTCCGCGTATGCGTGGATGAATTTAAAACAGCGCGCACAACATCTTGCACTGCGTAAAGAAGCATTACAAAAAGAACGGCAAGAACGTAAAGAGCAGCGGCTTGCACAATTAAGGAATTATTATGCTGAGCAGGCGCAGCTGCTTGCGCAAAAAAAGTGTGAACAAGAGCAAGCTATGCAGGAGCAAAAAATTGTGGTTGCTCACAAAGAAGCACTGCGTGTAAAAGCTGCTCAAGAGAAAGAAGCTGAGCGTATTCAAGTGTTTGCACAGCGTGAAGAAGCTCGCATAAAAGCTGCTCAAGAAAAAGAAATGCAACAACAGCAATTGCTTGCGCAGCGGCAAGTAAAGCAACAAAGAATACAGGAGCAAAACGCATTAAAATTAGCGCAGCGCCAGCAAGAGCAGCAAGCACGTGAAGCAGCAAAAGCATTACAACTTGCTCAACGTGCGTGTGAAAAAGAAGAAGCTGCACGTCAGCAGGCGCTTATAATGGCACAAAAAGAATCTGAACGCAAGCAATTTGAAGAACAAAAAGCATTGCAACTTGCCGAACGCAAAAAAGAACAGGAACGTATTGCCCAAGAAAAAGAAACACAACGTGCAGTCGCGCTTGCAGCGCGGCGAGAAGAACGTCAAGCACGTGCACAAGCACGAGTTGAATTATTTGCACAAAAAGAATCTGAGCGTAAGGAGCGTGATGCGCAAAGAACGCAAATTTTAGTTCAAAAAGAGCCAGAGCGTACAGTGCAACAAGAATCAGCGCCTCAACAAGTAATGCTCACGCACAACCAGGAAGTTTTACCAAATATTGTAGTGCAACAACAGGAACCACTTGCTTCATTGGTGCAAGACATTGCAGGTACCACGCTACAAGACGATCGCTTTAATAGTCTAATGGCCTATGCTGAAAAAAAACTAGAAGTTACCAGAGAATTAGTTCATACGCAACAACGTGTAGTAGAAGCTATGCGCCAAGATCTTGCGCAATTGACAAGCCTTGCTCTGGGTACTGTAACAAGCGATCTAAAAACTGCTTTGCCTACGCCTCAAGAATTTCAACAGGCATTTGATCAATTTGCGCACAATGCACATTTCAATGAACAATTGATAGCGTCGTTGCTGCAAGTGCTTGAGGGTGAAAGTGCTATTGTTGCAAGTCTTGAAAAAAATAATCGTGGATCTCAACTTGAAAAGGTGATTCAAGAGCGTAATGCACTACTTTTCCAAAGTCCTCTTGCGGTCCAACGATTCTATGAAGTGATTATGGAGCAGGCATTTGATGCTAGTGAGCAATTTGAAGGTAAACGCAGTGAGTATTTGAATCACATGCGTGAATCACTTTCTGCCGTAGAGCAACAAGTTAAAAAATTACAACAAACTGTTTAACAGGTGGGTATGAACATAAAAGTTGCCTATGCATTGAGCTTGTTCACAATTTCATTTTGTAAAAGTGAGAACATACCGTTTGGCATGTTCTTTCATTCTAGAGAAGAAGTTAACGTTGCAGATAGTGCTTCATTCAAAGCATTTGATACACCGCATGAGCAAGAAATTATTAAGATTACTCAGCAGCAGCAACAAATACAGGAAGCACAAGAAATTGAAAAGCATGCAGCGCAGTTACGCACAATTCTTGAAAAGAGAGAAGAAAAACGTACCGTGCGTTATGCGCATTTTCAAAATGCAATGAGTGTTCGTTCATATAAATTAAGTAATCGTGAACTGCTTGCAAAACGAGCTGCAATGCCAGAGCCTGATATAACAGCTCTCTACCGCACAACTTTGCCAGATTATACCGTTTTATGTGCGCAGCGTCAGGCAGATGAAAGAGCAAACCGTAGTGAGCGTGTACAAGCATATGCTGATCAGCAAGCTGAGGTATTATTGCAAGCAATTAATGTGCAGCATACAATAAAAGATCTATGTGCTGATATTGAGAGATTGCAAGCTACGCGATATGCAAAAAATGTGGTAAGCTGAATAGAAATTTAATAAAAGAAAGCATCATATGTCCTTACTCAGTAATTTTGTGAGTCCACCCATTCTTTTTTTCTTTTTGGGTTTGCTTGCCAGTTTTTTGCGGGTTGATTTAAAGATACCTCAACCAATTCCCAAATTTCTATCATTGTATCTTTTATTAGTTATTGGGTTTAATGGTGGTGTTGAGTTGCATGAAGCAGGTATTGATGCAACGATTGCGGTTACTTTGCTTGCTGCAATAGGTATGGCACTTTTTGTGCCTTGTTACACTTATTTTATTGCACGTACTCGTTTGAATGTCTATGACTCTGCAGCAATGGGTGCAACTTATGGATCAGTAAGTGCTATTACCTTTATTACTGCAACGAGTTTTTTAAATTCGCTGGGTATTGCTTTTGGTGGCTATATGGTGGCTTGTCTGGCGCTCATGGAATCACCCGCAATTATTGTGGGGCTATGGTTTGTGCAAAAATATGCGCCCGATGAAGAGGGCAGGTATCAAGAAACATCAGTGTGGCGTGAGGCACTTTTAAATAGTTCCGTATTTTTGATTATGGGTAGTTTAATTATTGGCATGATTACCGGTGTGTCTGGGCAACAAGAACTTGCTCCATTTACCCAAGGTATTTTTAAAGGAATGCTTTGTTTATTTATGCTTGATATGGGGTTACTTGCCGCAAAGAGAATGGTAGACGTGAGATATAGTGGTCTGTTTTTAGTGGCCTGCGGTCTGGTTATACCACTTATAAATGCGCTACTTGGTATTGGTATTTCATATATGTTAAGTTTGAGCACTGGTGACATGTTATTATTTACGGTGCTGTGTGCAGGTGCTTCTTATATTGCAGTTCCTGCTGCATTACGTTTAGCGGTACCAGAAGCAAACCCAGGATATTATTTACCTATGGCTTTAGGCATTACATTTCCGTTTAATATATTAATTGGATTGCCGTTATATTTGTATATCATTCAACTTCTAAAAGGATGAGTGTGTTAATTCAGCAAAAAAAAGTTGAAATCATTATTGAAGTTATTAAAACACCAAAAATTACGCGCATTATTGATGAACTTGGATTGGCAGGTTATTCAGTAATTCACGGCGTAGAAGGCCGTGGTTCAAACGGCACGTGTGACGCACAAGAAGTCACCGACGTGCTCACTAACGATTGTGTAATGGTAATTTGCTCAGAAGATGAAGCACGCCAATTGGTGCATGACGTGCAACCGATTTTAAAAAAATTTGGTGGCATCTGTTTTATAAGTGATGCGCAACTATTACAATTAAGTTAATTGCTATTCTTCTTCAATATTCGATGATGCATCTATTCCATCTAAACGATCAGTAATCATTTGATCTTGTTCATCTTGTTGTTCTGTGGTCTGCAGCGCGAGAAACAAAGAAATCCAACAACTTGCACCATTAAGTGCGGTGGTGATCGTTGGAATGTATCCTTGCCCATTATACATAAAATAATCTTTAACTAAATTAAGGCCAAATAATACACTTAATGCAGTATACATTTGTGTCTTTGCGTCAAGCGACCCATCTTCTAAAATGAGTCTTATATCAGAAGCTTGTTGTTCTTGCTCAGCAGTGAGCGTTTGCGGCGCATGCCGTTGTGTAGATGAATATCGCGTATAAGTTGGATGCGATCTATGTTCAGCAGTAAGCAATTCGGTGGTCCCTGCGCGTGGATGATCGAGCTCTCCAAGCAGTTGGATCAGCATATCTTCAAGTTCTTGTGTTCGTTTTTGAAATTGGTAAGATAAAGCCAATGCGCCCAATGGTAATAAAAAATCTACTGCTAGATTGGTGATGGTAATTGGATCTATATGGAACATTAGATCACGGTTAGCAGCAGTTAAGAAAGCACTTTTTATAAAGTTACAACTTAGCAGTACGCCAATTGTTTGACTCATTTGTGATATTGTGTGTGCTTTTCCCAGGGAGCCTATTAAATTGATGCGTTCATCACGGTGTTCTTGTGCAAGCAATAAATCTGCAATGTGAGAACGTGCAGGTACTTGAAATGCGCTATCTTCAGGAGGGGCGGAAGGCGTTACTAATGAAACCACTGTATGATGATCTTGGAATGGTAGTACTACAGGTTCAGATGCTCCGGTAGCATAGTGAGATAATTCGTTTAATGCTCCTTGTGTAGGCAAACCAGCTTGGATTACTGGTGGTTGCTGCCACATACAATATGTATATGATGCTGGCACTAGCATAAATATGATTTGTACGAGTACTAACAAATAATTACTTGTACGAAATCGTCTTATTTCTTTCATGTAATTTCTCCTTTTATTTCTCATGTGCAATAACTTGGCGGAGTTCGTGTAAGCGTTGTGTGAGTGATTTGTTAGCTTTAGTGGAAGACCTGCAGGATCTAAAACTCAACCATCCAAATGTAAGAATGCCTGCAGTGTTTGCAAGAATGCTGCAAATTGAAGTATAGCCAAAGGCATTAGTAGTTTTTTGTTCACTCACGCAATCAACGCCACATACGGTGATGCACGGTGGCTGTATACAATCTGGTGTTCCGCAACAGCCTGCATGCCAGCATACTTGCTTGCATGGTATTATTGGTAGTGATTGATTGTGTTCAGGTAAGGGTGTGCTTGGATAGAACGTATCTTGCCCCCATAAAAGTGCGCCTATTAAATCCTTTGTTAAATTTGCTCCAAAAAGTGCTGCAAGACCTGCATATAGTTTCCATTTGGCATCTGCCGAACCAGTTGATTTAATAAGCGCTATAAGATCATTACGTTGGGTGTTAATGCTATCTTGATCAGCACGTTCCATATCATGTGCAATGTGTTTATCAAGTACATCACGAATAGCGTTATCAGAATTAGAAGGTATACTTTGAAGTTGAGGTAAACCTTCTGTTGCATCATGGAGCTTTTGTAGTAATGTCTTAAGTTTTTCTTCAGAGTTTTGGCCTTTGGTGTATGTACATGCGGCATATAAAAGACCCAATACGCAAACAAGACCATTAGCAGATAAGCTTACAAGTGCAGTAGCGCCAAGCGCATTTAATGATTGATTATTTGCCGAGCAATCCCACGGCCCATCACAATCTATCGTGCAATCTGGCGATGCAGGAACACAATATGCGCGGCAAATACGATAACAAGGATGCAAATTCATTAAGTGATTTGGTGGAATTAAATCAGTCATTGGGTATTGTGGTACTGTTCCCCAGAGGTATAAGGCAGCGGTACTTACGCCAGCATTCAGCGCACCAAAAAGGCTTGCCAATAATGCCAATTTTGTGCGTGCGTTATTGCGGCCTATTGACTGAATAAGCGCCAGATTTTTTTTACCATTTTCTCCCTCAAAAAGTGGTTCTGCGTCCGGATTCCGTGCTTCTAAAATGCTTACAAGGCGCTGCGCGGGTGGGAAAAGAAGCATTTGTTGATACAGCGGCGCTATCTCTCTTGAGCCGGTATTTGATTCAGCAAGTTGCACTCTTTTAGTAATTGGGCAGTCCATGCACTGTGCAATCATCATTACGTTCAAGCCAACGCATACATACAAAGCAAATTTCATGGTGTCCTTTTTAGTCGCTCTTAAGAGTAGGTTTGATAGTATGAGAATACTTTTTTGTGCAGCATGCTGTCAACAGCTTACTGCTTTTATATTTTCATAAAGTTATGCCATTATTCAACTTTTGCTTTTCTGCAGCAAGCGCGTAGCAGATGCCAACTTGTTTTGCCAGTGGCATAGAGCAGCATGGCTCCATCAACTGCAAGTTCACTGTAATCAAATGAGTGTGGCACACTTTGTGCATACACGGTGGTATACACATCGTAGGCAGTTTTAAGACCTATAAGTAAGGTGGCTGTAGCCGGAACGGCAGCATTTTTTAAATCCCAGCGGCGATTAAGTCTGACAACCGCTTGTGCGTGGCGTAACTTTTCGGTTCTTATATCATCATCAGCTTTTTGTATTTTTGCTTGTAACTCAGCAACTTGTCTATCATGTTCTGTGCGATCGATCATTTGCACTGCGCTGCTTGATGAATCGCTGTTCGTGCTATCCATGCAAAGTGTGGTAGTGCAAGGAACTAAAAGTAATAAAGTGAGGGATAATATTTTCATTTTTTGTAGTTTCCTTGTAGCCATATAAATTAATGTTCATCAGTGTTACTATCGTGCATAATTTGAGTCACGGCATAACTTTCATACGAAATTGTTCCTAAGAAGTTATTATAAAAAGGGATTAAAGACCAATACGACCAATTTGCTCCTTGTTCGGCCAAAATCTGATCTTTTATTGCGTGCGCCATAAGGCATACAAAATAAAAACTGCCTGCAATTGAGCTCACTGTTATATTTGAACGTCTATGTTCTTCTTTACGGAATCGCTTATGCCAATTAAGTTCTGCATGAAATTTGCGTGGTAGTACATCAAGTTCTTGTTCTTTTGCCTCAAGTATTTCTTGTAACCTCTTTAGTTCTAAAGAATTTTCTTGTTTGTTAGCGCTTGCTTGTGGCTGAGGAAACAAATCATGCGATAGTAACCGCAGTTCTTCTTTTAATGAATGTGGTTGTCCGCTCTGTGCTGCAGATATTGCAAGTTTATCCATAGTATAAATAGATAGAGGCACACTCAGAAATAAAAGAGCAGGTAATTTTGTCATAGCGTTCTTTCTACACATTAGGTAACTTCATAGGTATTGCTTCTGCAGAAACATTGTGACATGCTATAACCCATGGATGCTATCCAGCCAATAATATTATAGGTAACGCCAATTGCAGATTTATTCCAACCACCATTTTCGGCTATTCGCGGATCACCACCAGCTTGTAATATCATACCGATACAAAATGCGCCAGAAGTAATACCACTCACCGTTGCATTAGATTTAATATTTTCAAATGTGCGATCAGCTTTAAGTATTCTTAATGTTCCATCAAGATCTTTGGGAAGGTTTTTAAGGCTTCGCTTTTTTTCTTCTAGTGTTTTACGTAATTTGCCAAGCGTTTCTTCACTTTCATCTTTACTGATAAAAAGTTGCCCATATGGTGTGGGTGCAACAGGCATAAGGGCCTGACCATCTTTTTCAAAAAAATCTTGCGCGAGCAAACTTGCTTGTTCACCTGTTTTTAAGTCATGTGAACTTGATGCAACATCAAGTAAAGGGTACAGTCTTGCATTGTTTTGCTGCATGCTGTGAATAGGCATTGTTATGCTACAACAAATACATATGATGGCAAGTAATTTTTTCATACAAAAGTCCTTGGAAATTGGTGTTGCAGGGTTATATCAATTACTCTTAACATAACATGTGGCATAAAAGCGTCAATATAAAAACGCATGGCACTAACATCGTATTTCTCTATAGTTTTTGTTTTATCTCATGAGTTCAATGCGTTCATCAGCATATGTGCCAACTAATTCAGCATTGTGACAGACCATTACTACAAATGTGTTACTTGTGTGCGCAAGTTGTGTGAGCGCTTGCATAACTTCATGTGCATTCTTGGTATCAAGTGCTGCTGTTGGTTCATCAAGTAATAATACGCTAGGTTTCTGTTGCAAGGCCATCATTATTGCAAGCAACTGCCGCTGACCACCAGAAAGCGTATGCACCGGCGCATCAAGATCAAATGATACTTGTGCTGTAAGTTCTGCACGATTAATTTGAGGAAGTGGCGCAAGTTTTGGGAATGCAAACATGCCCGCCAGTTGCAGATTTTCTTTAGCTGTCATGTTAGTAGCAAGCATGGTATCAATATCTTGATGTACTAAGTGAATGTGCTTGGTGAGTTCTTTTGGTAATCGATTATGCGCCGTAGTATACCGAACGCCATTAAGTATAAAGTTACCCTCAAGTTGTTCACCAATTAATTGACCTGCAAGTAGTTTAAGTAACGTGGATTTACCTGCACCATTGTGCCCACATAAGGCAGTTAGCTTACCTTTTTGCAGCGTAATAGTTAGTTTATTAAAGAAAGGCTTTTGTTGCCCGGTAAACGTAAAGGTGAGATTTTGTAATTTCATGATTATACTCCTAAATGTTCAATGCGCTCGCTCGTGTGCTTGCGATAATAGAGAATCAGAATTGCAAGAACTATAAGTGCTTGTAACATAGTAAAATATTTAAGATTAAAGCCGATTTTGAGCATTAATTGTTGCAATGCAAAATAACTAAAAATACCTATACCAGGTATCAAAAGAGTTATCGGATTTTTGGTATTCATCAATGTTTTTCCTAGAATTAATGCAGTGATGCACAAGAGCACTTTGCCTATGCCCATGTTCATCTCTGCAAAACCATTTGATTGCGCAATCAAGTAACCAGAAAGTCCTGCAAGAGCATTGGCAAGTATAATACCTGTCATGAACACAAATCCTGTTGAAATACCGTAGTTTCTAAAGAACTTGGGATTGTTGCCAAATACCGCATATGAAAATCCAAGTTGTGTTTTTAAGACATATGCTACAGCAAGAATTACTACAGAACTTATAATAAGCAGCATTATGAATTCTGGCTGTCTTGGAAAAACAGCATAGAGTGTGAGCGGGCTATTATACCCGCTTAATGATACATAAGGGCTTATAAATAGTTGTACTAATCCATGAAAAATGCCAAACGTGATAATGCTTGAAAGCAAGTGCGGTAACTTGCCATAATGCGTTATACTACTTGATACGATGCCCACGAAAGCACCACCAAAAAGTGATGCTAGAAGTGCAATAATGAGTGCTAGCAGCAAGGGCATAGTGCAGTTTAATAGCATTAAACTACTTGAGCATAATGCGCCACACATGAATGCTGTTTCAATACTTAAATCAGGTACTTTCATGAGCGCGATTGAAATATAGGCGCCTATGATAAGTGGCATGTGCATTAAAGCTTGTTGCGCAATAATTAAGAGTGTGCTGATCATGATGCAGCCTTAATAATAACATTTGCATCTTGTGCTAGCGCGCCAAGATGTTCATCTGTTAACGCAAGCCCCTGTGCACGTTGAGTACTTTTATTAATGAGCATTTTATAGTTGCTTATTGGGGTTATCGCCACATCACGTGCTAACGTATAATCATCAAGAATAGTAAGCGCTTTGCGCGCACCTTCCTTGCCATGATCATATTCTTGTACGCCAAACGCAAGTGCTGCACCTTTTTCTCCCGAATTTAAATCAGAAGCATAAAGCGTTACGCCATATTGATTGCACAATTTAATAAGTGCGTCCACTCCTGAAACAAGAGTGTGGTCAGTATAAATAAGTACCGTATCAACGTTGCTCAGCATTGGTTCTACTTTCTGTACAATCTCGTTTGTTGCAAACACTTCTGCCGTTGTGAGCACTATCTCTTTTGCACTTGCTGCACGTTCAAGTTCTTTGCGCACTTTTTCCATACCGCTGCCATGAGTAGGGTCGTATACAAATAAAATGTTCCTTGCCGTTGGCTTTACCTTATGTAGATAATCAAGCTGTGCATCAAAGTTATCAGTTATATACACGCCGGTAGCTTGATCGCCTTGTGCGCGTGATTCTGCGGTTACGCCAATTATTGCTGGGTTATCAATAGCAGAAAAAACAAGAGGTAGGTTTTGTTTGTTTTTTTGCAGTAACGTGTGCATAGTGTGTGAGCATAGTGTACCAACGGTAAACACAAGGTCATATTGAAGATGTGCTATTTCTTCTGCTTGCGCTTTAAGGAGTGTTTTGTTGCCGCCAGCGTTAAACGTATCAAACGTATACGTTTGCTTGCCATGCGCCATAGTTTCTTTAAAGCCACGTTCAATTTCATCGATTGCTGGATGTAGTGCAGGCAATAAGATGGCAATACGGACTCCATTATTTTTTGGAACGAAAAAATATATGGTTCCGGTAGCTAAAATACTTAATGCTGTTAATGCTATAATCAGTTTATTCATAGTTTTCCTTTAATTGAGTTTGTCTGCCTTCGCTTTGTTCATAAGCGGCGGCGAGTGTTGATACTGTTTTAGTTTTATCAAGTGCTAATACCAATTGGCTTACTATCGTGCGCGCTTCATGATGCTGCAGTAATTGTGCAAGAAGCATTTCTTGCTTTGTTGGTGCGCGTGATGTTATTGGCAGTGCGCCATGCCATTCGCAATATTTATACTGCTCCGGGTTTAGCGTTTTAAATTCCATTAACGGAGTCCACCCAGCGCCAATTCTTTTTAAGAATGTAGCGTTTGCTGGCATAAAACGAATTTGACTCGGTGCAATTGTGATAATGCTTGGGCTTTTTTCGTTTGCGTTATCATAAAATGATGCATGCTCCTGTGTGGCATTATGTAAGAAAAAACCAAAGCTACTGTTTGATTGTTCTTGCATTGCATGTACAGCAATATACAACGTTGTGCTCATTGCTAAAAGTAGCATATGCATACGCATAGATATTTTCCTTGAGAGATAAAATTTGAGCAAAGTATTTTAAGGTATATTAAACCTTAAGCACCATGCACAAGGTGATTACATTAAAAATAAAATCAAAAATGGGTAATAAAAGAGAATGTGCTAGTTTAGCACCAAGATAAGCCACGCCAAGAAAGGGCAGCAAAAGAAGAATGAGAAGTTAAAGATTGATTGTTAAGGTTTATGCGCCTGATTTCCATGGCGGCTACTCCTATAATGTTAAAATATAACTACTAATAGCATAGCATAGAAATTACTCATTGTAAATAAAAATTGATTGAAGGTTTGAAAGTTTAGGGCTTTATAGATTATGCATTGGCTTTATACTTTCAAAAAACATTAGAGAGACTTGTGCAAGATGTCTATGATATAAAGAGCGGCAAAGTAACCAGATGGGATCTTGTGCAGCGTGATTTAGGGCAACTAAAAGCACAATGGGGTCAATCAAATGCAAGAGCATATACACTTCTTAAGTATGCTTACTCTAATTTAAATAAAGAAGCCGCACTGTATGGAGTAGAAAAAATTACTGAAGTTGGCACAGAGATGTTTTTAACCAATCAAGCAATCAGTGGTTTTGGTCACTTGATTGGCAATGGCGCGCGCGCTTTAGATGATATAATACAAGCTGGTAATGGTATTGATAAATTTAATAACTTGCCATTGAATGGCCAAACGCTGCAAGCCTTTATTGGCTATGAAGCTGTTCTTGCAGAAGGACGAGCTGCAGTAGCTCAAGCAATAGGTGTTGCAGGAGCTGTCGCGGAAGAAACGCTTGATGGCGCTTCAAAAGTGCTTCCGGCAGTTTTTGCAATGAATAATGGTGGCCCAGGCGGTAATGATCCAAAGAATCTAGTTAGTGCGGGAAAGATTCAGAAATATTTGAAACATCCATATCAAGCTAAATACAAAGTCAACATAAAAAGCGTTGAAAGAATAGCTAAGAAGGTTGCGAGACTTGATTTCAATAAACGACGACATATACTTCAAGTAAAGCATGCTTGGGATAGATTAGTTGTTGATCCCAATGATTGGGATGCTGTAGCTAGAATAATCACAAAAGTGATGAAAGAAGGTAGAGTGGAAAAGAAATTTAATCATTTTATAAAATATGCGGAAATTTTTGGAGAGAGAGTTGAAGTTCAGTATATTGTAAAGCATAATAAAACGATGATAAGTGACGCATGGATAAGAACGATATAAGAGAATTTAAGAATTCTTTATTGCAAGGTGATTTTGATAAGGCTAAGTTATATATAAAAGATCTCGATAATGAAAAAATTTATGATTTAATTGTAGAAATAAATTTTAATGATGAATCAATGGTAAGTTATTGCTTTTTGGCTAGTTTATTGCATGATAATGAAACAGCGGAGCTGCATATCAATGCTGCAAGTTTTTTAACATTTTTTCTATTTCATATACAAGGGGCATATAATTCGGCTTTATATCATTTGCGTCAGGCTATTAAATTAGATCCAGATAATATTGAATATCAAGAGCTCCTATTGCATTTTAATGAAATACCGGATCGTTTAGTTAGTCAGGACGAGGCAATAGCAGTTGCCAAAAATATTCTAAAAGATAAATCAGATAGCTCTGTAGCTTTGAGAATATTAAGTGACTATAAAATAAATAATTAATTAAAACAGTTATAATTCCATGAACGAAGTTATTAAAGAATTAATTTTAAGAGGCTCGTTTGAAGAAGCAAATTACTTACTAATTTCATTTGGAGAACAGGAAATAGAAAGCTTTTTAGTAAATTTAGCATGTGAGTCTCAAAGTATAACGGCATATGGCTTTATAATTAATAATTTAATACAGCAGGAAACAATATATTGGCATAAAATGGCAGCAGTTTTGTTCTTAGCGCCTTTAAGTCGTGTTATAGGAGCTTATCCTTTAGGCCTTTATCATACAAGGAGAGCAATGGCGCTAGATTCTAATGATGTTGGTGCAAAGTCATTGTTGTTGTCTTATCATAATTCTCCTGCTCCTACAGTAACAAAAGAAGAGGCAATTGAAGTCGCAAAAGAAATTGTTATTACCCAATATAATGATGAATTTACTATCACTGATCGGTTAAACGCATAAATGCTAATTTATTAAAGATGACCTGAATACTCATGATCTTTTTTTTCTATTTTATAAAGGAGGCGTATGGGTGAGCTTTATATCATTTGCGACGGGCTATTCAATTAGATCCGGAAAAGCCTACTCAAAATTATCTACTCATGCGTTTATCTAGTATCGAAAAAAAGGATGGCTTTATTTTAATGGTTTAAAATTGGGCGATAAGGACACAGGTGCTCAATATAAAATATCTATTGAAAATTTTGTCAGTCTTCTTGAAAAATGGAAAAAATTAAATGAAGAGGGCGTGCGCGAAATTGTCATAAGACAAGAAGATAGTTCAGTAATTATCAGTGGTAATTATTAAATGGCTATGCAACAATATATGACTTTTCTCCAAGAAAAACTGTTTCATTATAAATTAGATAAATATAGCGATGATACGATGTTTACTGTGTACATGTGCTTAACTGATGGATTAGGAATGGAGTCTTACGTAAATTTTTTAGAAAATACTGAAAGAGTTAGATTAGGTGGTAATATTTGTAGTATAGTTAAATTAGGTAAGATGGTTTCTTTGTCTATACATGAAGAAATAATACCTGATTTGCCTGTATTTAGCACGAGTATAGATAATTTGATCAAACTATATAAGGAAATTAAAAGATTAGAAGATCTTGGAGTTAATAAAATTAATATTTCCTTGGATAATGATGAGCTATTGATTCTTGGGGAATAAATAAAGAGATTTCAACCTTAAATTTTTTGTTCTATGGGAATAACCGTTGCTACTTCGCTGCGTTTACTAAATAACCTTCAATAAATTGCATTAAATCCCCATCAAGCACTAAATCAGGTTGCGGCGATTCAATATCAGTGCGGTGGTCTTTAACCATCTTATAAGGGTGCAACACATACGAGCGAATTTGTGAACCCCATTCAATTTTCTTTTTTTCTATTTTATTTAGTTCTGCTTGTTGCTCTTCCCGCTGCTTTTGCGCTAATTTTGCCATGAGCATTTTCATGGCAGTTTCACGGTTTTGAATTTGAGATCGTTCACTTTGGCATTGCACCACTATATTAGTGGGAATATGGGTAATGCGCACGGCAGAATCTGTTTTATTCACGTGCTGGCCGCCCGCACCACTTGCGCGGTAGGTGTCTACACGAAGATCTTTAGGTTCTATGGCAATTTCTACTTCTTCCACTTCAGGAGTTACATGCACGCCAGCAAAAGAGGTGTGGCGGCGCTTTGCAGCATCAAAAGGTGAAATGCGCACTAATCTATGAATGCCGTGCTCACTTTTGAGTATGCCATACGGATTTTTACCCTTAATATAGAGTGTGGCCGATTTAATGCCTGCTTCTTCGCCTGGTTGCATATCTATAATGGTGGCTTTCAAGCCATAATTCTCGCAAAAGCGCACATACATGCGCAATATCATTTGAGCCCAATCTTGGGATTCCGTGCCACCTGCACCGGCATTAATGCTAAAAAAGCACGCTGCTTTATCAGATGGTTCATGCAAAAGAAGCTCAATTTTAAATGTACGTAGCTCTTTAATGAGCTTATGGATATCAGGTTCTAGGTTTGCAAGCTCTGCTTCATCAGTAGCAAAAAGGTCAATAAGCTCCTGAAGCTCCTCATGGCAGGTGATAATATTCATATACTGCTCACGTTGGGTGCGAACAGCTTGCAGTTCTTTGGAGATAGTATCGCGGTCGGGGTTTTGCCAAAAATTTTCTTGCTTGACCTCGTTTGAAAGCCGTTCATAGGCTTGCTCCAAGCCACTATTGCTCCAATAGGCTTTTATGGTGGCAAGATCAGGGGCAGCTATTTTTAAGGTTTCTTTAAGGTAATCGGCAAGCATGGGTTCCTTTTAAAGTAAGATTTCTTACTGTAGTATAGCATGCAGTAAGAATACTTGGCAATTAATGAATATTTACTACTTGCAAAATATAAAAATGGTGCTACGCTATTAATACCTATAGAGGGTATGAAGCAATCGTCAACTTTTCGTCAATTTTCCCTCTTTTTGTAATTTCTTAACTAAAAAAATATATGACTCCAGGAAAACTATTTGTTGTTTCGGCTCCCTCAGGGGCAGGTAAAACTAGTTTGGTTCTCAAGGCACTTGAACAGCTTAATGGCAGGTGCTTGGTAGAAAGAGTAGTTTCGTATACCTCAAAAACGCCTCGACCTGGGGATGTTCATGGGTTTGACTACTTTTTTATACCAAAAGAAGAATTTTTGGTAAAGATTGAAGAAGGGTTTTTTATAGAATATAGTACCGCCTATGGCAATTATTATGGTACTCCTGCTCATATAGTAGATAATGTGGCTCAGGGAAATTCCTATATTTTGGTTATTGACCGAGCGGGAGCCAAGCAGATTGCCCAGAAAACTGAACATGCTGTACTGATCTGGATAGATATTCCTGATATTGAAACGCTTGAAAAACGACTCGTTCTTAGAAAAACAGAAGATGAAGATCAGCTAAGAACTCGGCTTTTACTTGCTCAAAAGGAGCTTTTGGAAGAAAAACAAGAAAATTTTTATCATTATCATATCTGTAACGATATCTTTGAAAACGCCCTAGGAGAGCTGTTATCCGTAATAGTGGCAAATCTGGAAGGCGGCAGGAAGCCTACAGATTTAAAAAAAAAGTAAAAAAAGTGTAAAAAAATGTTGACGTTGCGCGTTTGGCAACATATACTTATTGAGCATTGAAAACGAAACGACCGAAAAAAACAGGTTTGAAATTTGCAAAGTGAACCGAAAAAAAAGTTTACAAAAACAGTTGACACGAGGTTAAAGTCTTGTATAATTGTTCTTAGTAACCAAACATCGATCACCTATCAAATGGCCTTCGAATCGTTACTTTTATAAAAATTAAGTATTCTTTGAAATACACGAAAATCCTAAATAAATTTCGCTTGTCGTTAATAATGACAATTTAATTCATCCAAATTTTGTGATGGAGAGTTTGATTCTGGCTCAGAATGAACGCTGGCGGCGTGCTTAACACATGCAAGTCGAGCGAGAAAGCCCTTCGGGGTGAGTACAGCGGCGGACGAGTGAGTAACACGTGGGAATTTACCCTTCAGTGAAGAATACCATCGAGAAATCGGTGTTAATACTGCATACGTTCCTTCGGGAAGAAAGGTGGCCTCTAGCTGCCGCTGATGGATAAGCCTGCGGACTATTAGCTAGTTGGTGAGGTAATGGCTCACCAAGGCGATGATGGTTAACCGGCCTGAGAGGGTGTACGGTCACGTTGGAACTGAGACACGGTCCAAACTCCTACGGGAGGCAGCAGTGAGGAATATTGCACAATGGGGGAAACCCTGATGCAGCGACGCCGCGTGAAGGATGACGGTCTTCGGATTGTAAACTTCTGTTAAGTGGGAAGAAAGAACTATCTTTAATAGGGATAGGTGATGACGGTACCACTAGAGAAAGCACCGGCTAAATTTGTGCCAGCAGCCGCGGTAATACAAGTGGTGCAAGCGTTATTCGGATTCATTGGGCGTAAAGGGTACGTAGACGGCGTGCTAAGTTAGTTGTTAAATCTCTCGGCCTAACCGAGATCAAGCAATTAATACTGGCGTGCTAGAGGGTGAGAGAGAGGAGTGGAATTCTCGGAGTAGCGGTAAAATGCGTAGATATCGAGAGGAACACCGATGGCGAAGGCAGCTCCTTGGCTCATTCCTGACGTTGAGGTACGAAAGCGTGGGTAGCAAACAGGATTAGATACCCTGGTAGTCCACGCTGTAAACGATGATCACTAGACGTCTGTTTTGCTTAGCAAGATAGGTGTCGCAGCTAACGCGTTAAGTGATCCGCCTGGGGACTACGGTCGCAAGACTAAAACTCAAAGAAATTGACGGGGATCCGCACAAGCGGTGGAACATGTGGTTTAATTCGACACTACGCGAGAAACCTTACCTAGGCTTGACATGCTTTTGACCGCTGCAGAAACGTAGCTTTCCAAACTTCGGTTTGGACAATTGCACAGGTGCTGCATGGCTGTCGTCAGCTCGTGTCGTGAGATGTTTGGTTAAGTCCTCTAACGAGCGCAACCCCTGCTATCAGTTGCAACTTGCTTTGCAAGGCACTCTGGTAGGACTGCCTGGGAAACCAGGAGGAAGGTGGGGATGACGTCAAGTCATCATGGTCCTTATGCCTAGGGCTACACACGTGTTACAATGGCTAATACAGAGGGTTGCAAACTTGCAAAAGTAAGCTAATCCCAGAAAGTTAGTCTAAGTTCGGATTGAGGTCTGCAATTCGACCTCATGAAGTTGAAATCGCTAGTAATCGCGCATCAGAACGGCGCGGTGAATACGTTCTCGGATCTTGTACACACCGCCCGTCACAGCATGAAAGTTGTCTGTACCCAAAGTTATTTTAGCCAACCTGCAAAGGGGGCGAATACCTAAGGTATGGGGGATGATTGGGCTGAAGTCGTAACAAGGTAGCTGTAGGAGAACCTGCGGCTGGATCACCTCCTTTCGAGGGAGATTTGCCTGATAAATACCTCACTTTAAGTGAGTTGTAATTTATCTACTATATATAAGGTGTAAATAAACAAATTGCCATTATGGCGACAAGCGATTAGAAATTAAATAAAGGTTGGGGCCTATAGCTCAGTTGGTTAGAGCGCCCTGTTGATAACGGGGAGGTCAACTGTTCGAGTCAGTTTAGGCCCACCAGTGCAAATGTACTGATGTGGGCTGAATCTTTCGGTTATCGGCTTATGCTTACCATTTTTGGGGGTGTAGCTCAGTTGGTAGAGCGTCCGTTTTGCACGCGGAAGGCCAGCGGTTCGAATCCGCTCATCTCCACCATACTTCGCCAAGGCTTCGTATGGCACGGCCATTCTTTTCGAGAAAATGAACTTAATAAGTAAGTTTTCTTTCTGGAGAGCGATGACTGACAAGTAATTCCTTAAAAGTAATCAAAATTTCTAAATTCCCAAACGGATTTCGTGTAATAAGAACAAAAAATTCATGTTCTTTGAAATATATGTGATAGACAAATATTAATTAAATATAATGACGTCTTTTCTTTAGCTCATAAATTTGTGGCTAATTGAAAAGGGCACATTGGTGGATGCCTTGGTATCAGAAGGCGATGAAGGAGGCGGAAGACTGCCATAAGCTTCGGGGAGCTGTCAATCAAGCTTCGATCCGGAGATTTCCGAATGGGGAAACCCACATTGGTAAACCCAATGTATCCTTGCTTGAATATATAGAGTGAGGAAGCGAACGGTGGGAACTGAAACATCTCAGTACTGCTAGGAAAAGAAAACGAATGTGATTCCCGGAGTAGTGGTGAGCGAAATGGGAAGAGCCTAAACCTGTATTGTGTAAGCTTGTATGCGTTGCAATATTGGGGTAGCGGGATATAAACGTTGGAAGGATACAAACTTCCTGTTGTGATGAGTATTACTTAACTGAAGTGTTCTGGAAAGGACCGCCATAGAGAGTGACAGCCTCGTAAGTGAAAAGAAATATTCAGCAATTGTTTGTACACCCAAGTACTACGGAGCACGTGTAATTCCGTGGGAATCTGCCCAGACCATTGGGTAAGGCTAAATACTAACTGATGACCGATAGTGAACGAGTACCGCGAGGGAAAGGTGAAATAGAACCCCGGGAGGGGAGTGAAATAGAATCTGAAACCATGTGTCTACAATCGGTGGTAGCGATGTATACGTACGCGCAACCACGTACCTTTTGCATAATGAGCCAACGAGTTACTCTTATACTGCAAGGTTAAGGTTCGAAAGACCGGAGCCGTAGCGAAAGCAAGTCTGAATAGGGCGATTAGTAGTATGAGGTAGACCCGAAACCAAGTGAGCTACCCATGTCCAGGATGAAGTCTCAGTAACATGAGATGGAGGTCCGAACCGGTGAGGGTTGAAAACTTCTCGGATGAGGTGTGGGTAGGAGTGAAAGGCTAATCAAACTTGGAAATAGCTGGTTCTCCCCGAAATATATTTAGGTATAGCCTTGTTGAATCGTATGTGGCGGTAAAGCACAGTTGAAACTTTGGGGGCGCAAGCTTACCGGGTTTTTACTAACTCTGAATGCCATATGCTTTGAAAACAGGAGTCAGGCTACGGGGGATAAGCTCCGTGGCCGAGAGGGAAACAGCCCAGACCATCAGCTAAGGTCCCAAAATATCCACTCAGTGTGAAAAGAAGTGGAAATACATAGACATCCAGGATGTTGGCTTAGAAGCAGCCATCATTTAAAGAAAGCGTAATAGCTCACTGGCTAAGTGTTTCTGCGCTGAAGTATGAACGGGGCTAAGTGGATTACCGAAGCTATGGCTATGATTTGGATGCGTCCAATTCATGGGGTAGGGGAGCGTTCTTTGGTAGATACAAGTTCGACGGTAACGACGAATGCGGACCAAAGAAGTGAGTATGTTGGTATAAGTAACGAAAAAATAGGTGAAAATCCTGTTCGCCGTAAGTCTAAGGTTTCCGTGAGATCGGTTCATCCACTCAGGGTTAGTCGATAATCTAAGCCGAGGCCAGTTGGAGTAGGCGATGATAAACAGGTTAAACATTCCTGTACCAGGTAATAGCGTTTGAGTGAAGGGGTGACGCAGGAGGGTAAATCAACTTGGACTATGTATTGCCAAGTTAAGTAGCTAGGAAGACTTTGTAGGTAAATCCGCAGAGTCACTATTCTGAACTATGATGAGCATATCAATTTGTAAAAAGAGATATGTTTGATTGATCCCACGCTGACTAGAAAAACCTCTAGCGAGCTAATTACGTGATCGTACCGCAAACCGACACAGGTAGACGGGCTGAGAATGCTCAGGCGTTGAGATAATTATCATTAAGGAACTCGGCAAAATGACCCCGTAACTTCGGGAGAAGGGGTGCCTGGACTGTGAGTGAATCTCGTATTTGCAAAGCAGTTGCAGGTTACAATAACCAGGCCCAATCGACTGTTTAACAAAAACACAGGGCTCTGCTAACTCGTAAGAGGATGTATAGAGTCTGACGCCTGCCCAGTGCTGGACGGTTAATGGGAGGAGTTAGTGCTTCGGCACGAAGCTTCGAACTGAAGCCCCAGTAAACGGCGGCCGTAACTATAACGGTCCTAAGGTAGCGAAGTCCCTTGTCGGGTAAATTCCGACCCGCATGAATGGCGTAACGAGTTGGGCGCTGTCTTAATGATAAACTCAGTGAATTTGTAGTGCAGGTGAAAATGCCTGCTTCCCGCAAATGGACGGAAAGACCCCGTGCACCTTTACTATAGCTTGACATTGATTTTTGGGTTGATTTGTGTAGGATAGGTGGGAGACTGTGAGTCTGAGGCGCTAGCTTCAGAGGAGTCGTCCTTGAAATACCACCCTTGTTGACTTGAAAATCTAACTTCAGTCCGTAATCCGGATGAAGGACATTGTCTGGTGGGTAGTTTGACTGGGGTGGTCGCCTCCTAAACAGTAACGGAGGCGTTCAAAGGTTCCCTCAGGACGAATAGAAATCGTCTGTAGAGTGCAATGGCAGAAGGGAGCTTAACTGCAAGACACACAGGTCGAGCAGATGCGAAAGCAGGACATAGTGATCCAGTGATTCCATATGGAAGGGTCATTGCTAAACGGATAAAAGGTACGCCGGGGATAACAGGCTTATCTCCTCTGAGAGTTCTCATCGACGAGGAGGTTTGGCACCTCGATGTCGGATCATCACATCCTGGGGCTGAAGAAGGTCCCAAGGGTTTGGCTGTTCGCCAATTAAAGTGGTACGTGATCTGGGTTCAGACCGTCGTAAGACAGGTCGGTCCTTATCCTTTGTGGGCGTAGGGTATTTGAGGAAGGCTGTCCCTAGTACGAGAGGACCGGGATGGGTAAACCTCTGGTGTTCCAGTTGTTTAACAAAAGCAACGCTGGGTAGCTAAGTTTATAAGAGATAACCGCTGAAAGCATCTAAGTGGGAAACTCGTTCCAAGATAAGATACCCCGTATTACTTCGGTAATACATAAGGCTCCTTGAAGACTACAAGGTTGATAGGCTGGGTGTGTAAGCACAGCAATGTGTTCAGCTAACCAGTACTAATAGGTCGAAAGTTTTGGCCACTTACAAAAAATTTGAAAAGACTAGACGTTTTTAATAAATTTGTATATCATATATATTTCAGAGACATGAGATAAATTTGTTCTTATGCATGAACTAAAAATTTCCTGGTGGAAATAGTTGTAGGGCAACACCCGTTCCCATTTCGAATACGGAAGTTAAGTTTACAACGCTGATGATACTTGGCTGGTAACGGCCTGGAAAAGCAAGTACTGCCGGGATTAAATTAAAAACCTCGAAGAGAAATCTTCGGGGTTTTTTTTTGACTAAAAACAACATTACTAGTGAATATGCATTATAGTTTTGATAAACTAATAATAATAAGAAACTATCTATAAGGATAAACTATGAACCAGCGATTACTATTTTTGGGATTGTGGCTAATGAGCGTTTCTGCAGTTTATGCAATGGATAAAGAGCAAGAACAAAAAAGCATGGAAAGGCAATGCAAAGAAGAGCATCCATTACCGGTAAGTAATCGTCAACGCATGCTAGATCGGGCAGTGATTGAAATAACACATATCGATGATCTTGCAGAACGAATGGCTATTGTGAGAAAGTATGAGCTACAAGGGCTAACTCTAGACGAAATGTTTGAACGAAATGAACAAATATTGCGTGAGCATGCCAGAACTACTGGTTAGTGACCAATGTGGCGCAGCGAGCATCTATAGTAAATTTTAGTATAGAAGATGAACGAGGAAATTATATGTACATGCGCGTGTTGTTTCTGGGATTGTGGTTAATGAGCAATGCGATAACTTGTGCAATGGAAGAAAATACTCTTGCTCTTTATAGAGGAACTCCTTTGCAACAAGCTCAAAGAAATATTGCTTCACAAAAGTTATGTACCGCTATTTCTCAAGCACGGTTTGATGACGTGGAAAAAATTATTTTAGATGATCCACTTATTGTAAGATATTCTCCAGACGCGTTATTTGTTTCAAGAGCGGTAGCAATTGCTGATTATGATCAACGGATATTAAGCCTTGTACTAAGAGCTGGTGGAAATCCAAATGAAGTTAACCCTAAAGATGGTAATACACCCGCGCATATTGCCGCTTGCCTATTACATAGCGAGGCATTATTGTGTTTGCATGCCAGAAATGCAGACTTAACTGCAAGAAATCATGCGGGCAAAGCACCAGCTGACCACATTCTTAATGGTGGCAATATTAATGAGAAGAAGAGAGTTGAGATTGCAGACTGGTTTCGTAGACATGGAATACCTGTTAGGATTCACATGCGTGCACACGTGCCTTCAGACGCACAAGCGCAATATGAGCAGAGAATTCGCTTAATAGATGCGGCATTGACAGTTATGGGATCTACTGCCGATTCAGAACAACAGAATGCTATTTTGAGCTTGCTTACGAAACAAGGGATAAATATAGAAGAAATACAGCAGCGCACACAATTACCTATGAATAGAAAAAATCTACGTGGGCTTATAAGGCAGGTGAACAAATATTAATAGAAATTTCATGCTGTGTTTTTTATATTACGTTTTTTGTCTTTTTGATTCAAGATAGAATAAGTAACTCAATACGGTTAGAATGGCAATAGAGTGTGATAGCGTTTCTATGGTAACAGTTTAAGGCTCATGAAAAAGTAACAACATTCCAATATGGTAATTAATGAGAGGGAGCAACATGCAAACGAATAAAAAAGTACAGTTATTTACATCGCAAGAATTTAAAAAATATATTAAAAATAAACAAATTTATAAACAGGTGGTTTCAACTCCTGCAGGGTTATTAGAAGTTCAGGCAACTAAGGATGGCGTCTTTCAAGCAGCATTTGTAGATCAAACTACTCTGCACATTGAAGCCATGCTTAAATGTGATACAGTTTTGCTTGTGGGAACGCCATTTCAACAACACGTTTGGCAAGAAGCGCTGGCAATTTCTGCAGGAACTACCTTAAGTTATCATGATCTTGCGCATAAGATAGGAAAGCCGTCAGCGTTCCGCGCGGTAGCCAATGCATTGGGTGCAAATAACATATCATACATTGTGCCATGCCATAGAATTAAGCGCAAAAATGGTGATCTTGGCGGTTATGCGTGGGGCCTAGACCGCAAACAGGCTTTGCTTGCTTATGAGGCGGTAAAGACTACATGATTAATGCAGTGCAGCTTGGTGGCTACTTACTAAAAAACTCACTTTATTTTTATATAGCATTGTTTACGCATCCTGCAATACAGATTATACAAGAATCTGATGTTCTCTATGTAACGTCATCAATACGTGATGAAACGTACAACAATGTTTGGAAGACAAACTTTTCTGTTGAAACGCTCGATCAACGCATCAACGGTATTAAAAATATTTTTGGTGAACAACCATTCATTTGGTGGGTTGATCCTTCTGATACACCTACTGATCTTACTAAATATCTTGAGCAGCATAAGTTCACCTTCGTGGAGCAAACAACAATTATGTATCATGCACAAAAGGAACTGTTGCCTTCTTGTACAGGCAATATTCAGGTGCGCAGGGTTTCGACTGCGCAGGAACTAGATGATTTTTGTACGGTTAAAGGAGGCACGCCAGAACAGATTGCGCTTAATAAGCAATTATTTGCTACATGTTGTGAGCAACAAAGATATCCGATTGAATTATTTGTCGCTTATCATGATCACGATCCGGTGTGTATTGCGGTTACCGTGCAACAAGATGGTATCGGCAGTATTCACTCTTTTGCTACCAAGCAAGAAGCACAAGGTAAAGGATACGGCACGCGTATGCTTAATTACGCGCTTGAGCGATTGTATAGCGCAGGATGCTCAATTGTTTTGCTTGATTCTAGAGCGCAAGCAATTAATTTTTATGAAAAAAATGGCTTTAAAGCAACCGAACTTATTATTAAAGCGTATAGATCTCCATTATGCGCGTGAGGGGCGCAGTGCTTGTATAAAAAAGGCTGCAAGCGCACAGCAAAGAACTATGGTCAATAAGGTACCAAGCCATATACCAGGGTAAGCGTTAAGTAATGCATCTTGCACTGCATCAATGCTCAAGTGTGTAGCAATAAGTATTGGTACAATGCAATAATTAAAGCGTAGAGCAACATAGTATACCGCAAATAATATCATGCCAATGCCCCAGCCAACAAGTAACCATACAAGCAATGATGACGATGGTTCAAAGCCTGCAAAAGCAATGCCAAGGAGTATGCACACCAGGGTAAGATAACCATAGTTTTTGCGCCCGTAATCACTGAGCATATTAAGGCCATGAAGTATAAAAAGACTTATAAGTGTTGAGGCAATCATAGTGGTAGCCGTTCGTAACCCCATACTCAGCCACGGTAAATAAGCACCGGCATTACTAATATCAAGCCAGAGCGGTTTGCGTTGAGGCAGTGCCCAACTTGCAAAAGCGGTAGCGCCTGAAATCAACAAAGCAATACTTATACCCTGTAGCAATGTTTGTACAAGAGATTTAGAGCATCGGCCTTTAAGTAGGCCAATCGTATACCCTGCAAGCCATCCAAGAAACACCGTAATACCAACAGTTTGAATGAAAGTCATTGCAATTAGCATGCCCACTTGCCGCAGATACGGCGCGCTGGTGGCAAAGTCTATAGTGAGTACTGGCCAGAGGTTCCATAATTGTATGCAGGTTTTAAGCACCAGCAGCAAGACTGTAATAAGTGCAAAACGCACGGCAAAAGGGTGAATTGGCCGTCTTCGTATAATAAGACCTGCCAGTAGCATCATCAGCGCCACCAAAAGAATAAGCGAACCATTTTTGACAAGTTGTTCTAATTTTGTTTCAAATTCATACGCACGCTCCCATGTTTCGGGAATATGCAGTACGCGGTCATGACTGGTAATTTGGTCACCGCCAAGAGTGATGCGTATACGCAGTTGACCTTCACCCAGATCAGGGCCTTGTTTGAGGCGATAGATAAATTCCCAATCTTTTCGATTAGGTTGTTTTTCTTCGCGAGCTGAAACTTCTACTACGTCGTCAGGGGTTACATTGTAACGCGTTTTTAGAACTTCATGCGTCATTGCGCGTGCTTGGTCTTGTGTTAGAGTTGCACCTTCTTGTTCTTTTGGTAGTACGTGTTGATATTCCACAACAGAACCATCATGGCCCACGTATATATCATATTCTTCGGCACTTTTTGCAATATCCGGTGCATCAAATTCTGCGCTTCTTACTTTCCAATGAGGTGCCATTATAAACTTGCCATCTAGTTCATTATAAATTTCTTTGCCCTTGGTGCGCCATACAAAGAGGTTATCTTTGGTGAGTTTGCCCCCCACATTTGAAAGTACGCTTAGTTCTTTTGGTATAGTAAGATTAAACTCCTGAGCTGATTGATGTGCACGTTCTACTGCTTGTTCGCGTGTTATGCTCAGTGGTTTTACGTCTTGGGCTTTATGTCTGAGCAGGCCCCATGTAGTCAATCCAAGTAAGCCTATAAAAAGAATAGGTAGGCGATAGAGTGAAGGTTGTATTGGTTCTTTATGCATTGGGTCTTCCTTTGCCGCAGCGCCTTGCATAGGGGATTGCCATAATCCGTTGTACCAACGTTCTGATAACGTGTGGAATCTGCCTTTTACAATGCGTGCGTACAGCAATACCATTAGCGGCACAAGACCGCATAAAATAACTATTGCTTTATTTACTATGCTACCCGGTGCATCAGAAATAAAAATGGGTAACGCCATGAGAATAAGATCATATATGACGTGTGATATAATGGCAGGAATCAAGCCAAAAGCAAGGTACAATCCGCCAAATACAAACGATGGAATAATAAGTTCTACCAAACGAGCATACGCAGGCTGTGCAGGGTAACTTGCATGCGCTCCTGCAAAAATGATAGCTTGTAAAATCATGGCGCCACCAAGCCACAAATATTTTTTGCCAAACCGTTTTGCAAGAAGCATTGCGCTTGCAAGGGGTACGGCGCGGAATAAGCATTCTTCCCAGAACCCTGCACGTAATGCAGTAATAACTGATGAAAACCAAGGTGCGTAACTTGCAAGCACGTTGGGGTCAATCAATGTATCGGCAGGTGACCACCAACCAAGATATTTAAAGGAAAGTAAATAAAATAAGGTGACAAAAATAAAATCAAATCCAACCATAAGATAGCCGCCGATTGTTCTGCCCACAATCTGCCATGATGAAGCTACTTCAGGGTCTGCAGATGGCCATAATTGTACTTGATTAGGGAACGCCTTGCGTGTTAAGTTTTCTGCTGCCATAAAGCTGAGGTAGAGCATTAAAAACGTAGACCCAAATGACATTAATATCGATTGTACGATGCTGAGTATAAACGTAAGTGTGGAAGTAGTAGTTTGGTAATACATCCACCAGAGTGAATAGTTATTAACCATACTGAGCGCCATACCAAGCGCAATAAATAATGCCCAATAAAACGGAGCTCGTGAGATTAACCAATGACGGTTTGATCGTACTAAAAGAATAAGCCCCAAAATGCAACCAAGTAAAATATACAGCAAAAACATTGCAGCGCTGGACCACGTGGCAATACTATTATTGGCAGAACGCATACAGGCATAGCGGCGCTCAAAAGATTCTGGAATTTTTAAATCAACCATTGTTTTGGTTGGTTTGTTACCCGAGATTCGAATTGTTACGCGATACGGCGCATCAGCAATTTTTGCATCGGTGCGTTCATAGACAAGCGTATGGTCAATGCGGCCGTTTGGCTTTTCTTCTGTAGAATGTTCTACGAGCATATGTTTGCTAAAATCAATAAACCAGTTGGTGCTTGCAGATTCCTGTGCAAGTTGCTCAGCTTGCGCTTTATCAAGATTAGGCAGTTCCATGCTATCAGGTAGTAATTCTCTAAAGCCGTATGGTCTGCCATCAGGCATAAAAAATATCATGGCTTCATGTTTTTCCATTGGTTTAAAATGGCGCACTTGCCAGTAATAGGGCGCAAAATATTCTTCTTTAATGACGTCGCGGAATTTCTCTACACCGCCAGCCTCAAGCTGAATATATATTTTTGCTTTATCATCACTTGCAAATATGATCGCTTGGCGATGTTCTTGTGGCCCAATGTTATGAGCTGTGGTAATTTCTTGCGCTCTGGCAAGAGCAGATGATCTATCCATAGTAAGATCAATAGAGACTATGGGAAACGCTATCGGAAAGAGTTGAAACGCAGCATAAGCCAAACTAAACGAGATTGCTGTTGCCAGTACCCAGAACCATGATTTATTAAAGATAGTTGCTTGCATTAATGACCCTTTAATTCATAAAAAGAATTTCTATTTCTTCTTTAAGGATAGTTGGGCCAAAAAAAATAAGCAATAAAAGAGCGAGTGTTATGGTGTAACACTCGCTCATAAAGTTATGTGGTCAGATTTATATGTTGAGAATTAGTCAGCGTTCAAGTTCATGCCGTCAAGAACCATTGCAATGAGTTCTTCGTTTTCTTCATCATCTGGGCTAGAATTTTCAGGAACTGCAGGAGCTACAGGCGCTGCAAGTACCAAGGGCGCTCGTAAAGCCTCTGCCCACTGAGTGAGTTGATTAAACGAGCGTTTTTGTTTTATCAGATGAGTAGGAATCGCGCTTTTACAACGTGCAAGAGCAACAAAGTAGACAGGAGGTAAAAAGCCATCTTCTTCATACGCTTGTCTGTATTCTTGGTAAAACTGCTGATAAAGCGCCTTGTAATGATTTATGGCTGCTTGATGTGTCTGCTTTTCATCGAGAGCTTCAGCGCAAGCAGTAAGTTCTACCCCAATAGGTTTTGGTAAAGAATTATGCTTATTTTCATTTTTTCTTGAATTTCGTTTAGACTTTGTTGCTCGTTCAATCTGTTCTTTTTTTGGTGCACGGCGATCGGTAAGATCCCGCGAATTGCTGCGTTTCATAGCATTTATTTGAAAGCAAACAGTAATAATGGCACTAAGAGTTATGAGTAAGTTTTTGTTTTTCATGTGGATATCCTATAACGATACTTCGTCAAAAATTTCATCGGTGCTGAGAGACTCATTCGTTTTTGGTTTGTTTTGAGGCGCTTTCAGCATTTTAGTGACAATTTTTAAATTACCAAATTTACCTTTAAGGCGTAGTTGATCTTGCGGCACTTGGTTGTAATACTTTTCAAGTTCCTGATAAAAATAGCCTGGTAAGTAAGCACGGCATTGTTGTGCCGCTCGGTACTGTGAATTAAGAAGATAAAACGCTTCTTGTAGCTGATTTTCTTGTGCAGGAGACCAAGTAAGCTGAGTTGTTTGTTTTGGTGCTTTTTCCATAGCCATTGATTCCGCTGATAAGGCAGTGAAAGCTAAAAATAATAGAATACGTGATATATGTTTCATGCTAGTCTCCTAGTATTAAAAGAGATGAATATTAATAAATCTTGGTATAGGAATAGTGTATCAGAAATTGCCAAATAGTCAAGTTTTGCATAAGGCTTTAGTTATTCTGAAAATAGCTCTAAAAGCTCGTAAACAGAGCTAAATTGGCGTAATTTTACACTGCTTTTCATGCCCTTTGCTTTGGCAGTAAAAAGTGTTTCTATGCCAAATTTTTCGGCTTCGTTCATATGGAGTTGCATGCGATTAGTTGGTTTTATGTCACCGGTTAGGCTCATTTCACCAAGCACTAAAGATTTATGCGCAAGCGGCTTTTGATAGTAGCTTGAAAGGAGTGCCATGGCGATTGCAAGATCTGCCGCACTTTCCTTAATTTTAAAGCCGCCACTCACTTTAAAAAAGATATCTTGTTCAGATAGTTTAATGCGTAAATATTTTTCCAAGATGGCAGCAATAAGCACTACTTGTTTGTGATCAATACCAGAGATCACGCGTTGTGGTATGCCAAATTTACTTGGCACGGTAAGCGCTTGCAATTCAAGCATCAAAGGGCGTGAGCCTTCAAGAGTGCTTGTGAGCACTGAGCCTGGCGCAAACGTGGCTTGTTCAAGCAATATTTGATTAATGTTGGGAACTTCTTGCAGGCCTTGTTCTTCCATTTGAAAAAAACCAAGTTCATGTATGGGGCCAAAACGGTTTTTAACAGAACGTAAAATACGTATGTGGTATTGATCTTCACCTTGCAAATAAAATACGCCATCTACCATATGTTCAAGCATCTTAGGTCCTGCAATATGGCCTTCTTTGGTTATGTGTCCTGTTAAAATAGTTGCAATGTTATGTTCTTTTGCAAGCCGCATTAAATGGAACGCAGATTCGCGCAATTGCCCAACGCTACCAGGTATTGTATGCGTGTCGCCAGAAAAGCAATTTTGAATTGAATCAACTACAATAAGCGTGGGTTTTTGTTGCTCGCATGTTGCAATAATAGATCCCAAGTTTGCTTGATCAGAAAATAATATGTTGTTATTCAAGCAATTAAGGCGTTGGGCTCTCCCGCGCACTTGTTCAAGAGATTCTTCAGATGAAAAATAAAGTACGTGGTGATCTTGCGCCAATTGATGTACCACTTGCAAAAGAAGCGTTGATTTACCAATGCCCGGATCACCCGTTAGAATAAGGAGAGAGCCTGGCACAATGCCGCCGCCCATTACGCGATCCCATTCGCCAATATGTGAAAGTATGCGCGTATGCGTAAGCGGGCTTACCTCTTGCAAATTTGTTAATGCTAACGCTCCACTGGTAGAGCCCACTTTAGAAGAAAGCGTGGGTTGCAATTCGGTAATGCTGCCCCATTCATTGCATTCTGAGCAACAGCCAATCCATTTTGGTGGGCGGTAATCGCAATTGGTGCAGTAAAATTTAATTGTTTGTTTGGCCATTCTACTTGGCCTCAATGTGGAAACCATTAAGAGCAACGTTCATGGCCAGTTGTGCCCTTCGTCCTTCGACAAGCTCAGGATGAGCGGATTTTAGCCAAGTAGGGTTAAGGCTACGAAGAATTACGCGCAATAGTACAGTCGTGGTGCGCTTCATTATAGCTGTGGCATTTCGTCAATTTGATGGCACGATCTGCAACGAGCTTGGTATTGTTCTTCAGCGCCGATCACAATGAGTGGATCATCATGGCGTGCTGGTTTTCCATTAACAAGACGTTGGGTAAAGTGTGCATTTTTGCCGCAGTGGATGCAGATTGCTTGTAACTTTGTTACGTTATCTGCGATAGCCATAAGCGTGGGAATACAACCAAATGGTTTGCCACGAAAATCAAGATCCAATCCCGCAACAAGCACGCGTTTTCCTCGGTTTACTAAATCGCATATTACTTGTATTATCGACATATCAAAAAATTGTACTTCATCAATACCAACTACCGTGACATTGCTGGTGGTAAGTTCAAGTATGTCTTGAGGTTTTTCAAGTGGAATTGCTTTTAACTTACTGCCGCAATGCGATACAACATATTCAATAGTAGAGCGATTATCAAGGCTATGTTTAAAAACAAGAACATTTTGTTTTGCAAGTTCTGCCCGCTTGAGTCTGCGAATTAACTCTTCAGATTTTCCAGAGAACATTGATCCGCAAATAATTTCTAAACTTCCTTTTTGTACTTCTTCATGCATGGCCGTCATAAATATCCTTTAGTATTTTTTTGCTTTTCGTTGTGTAAGAGTTCGTGCTGCGGCAAATTGATGTTCGCCGTATTCTTCATCTCGTTCTTGTTGTTCTTGCCATTTATAAATGCGTGCAAGTGATCGATTAGTTTCCTTTTGTTTTTTTAGTTTGCTATTTCTAACCTGGCTAATGCTACTTTTTTCACTTGCATGTGTATGCAAAATAACAAGTGATGCAAGGAGTGCAGCGCACATTTTTTTTAGTTGCATAAATTCTTTCAACGTATACATTTAATGTTGTCCATTCTTGTAAAAAAGAGTATATAGAATGTGATACTTTTTACCATCTAAAAAATTTAAGTATTGAAAATGTAAGGAACTTATATGTGTGCGGCTCCTCAAGATGTTTTGGCAACCATTGATGCACAAACGGCGTATCATGAATCAACTTCAGTTGATCAAGTGCTCGTAGTAGAACCATCTACTGGACTTCGTGGGCAAGTTGAATTAGTTGGTGCAAAAAATGCTGTGCTTGCAATTATGGCATCGTTAATCTTAACGGAAGGAATTTCCACGCTTACTAATGTTCCTAATTCACATGACGTGCGTCAAATGATTCAATTATTGCGTGATCTTGGTGCGCACGTTACGTTTGACGTGCATAAGCATCAACTTGAAGTTGACACAACATTTTTATGTAAATACACGGTGTCGCCAGCTATTATGAAAAAAATGCGCGCAAGCGTGCTGGTGATGGGTCCATTACTTGCTCGTTTTGGTAGAGCAGATATTGCTATGCCTGGCGGTTGTTTAATTGGTGCGCGCCCCATTGATATTCATTTGAAAAATTTTGAAAAAATGGGTGTGGTGCTCTCTCAAGAGGCAGAGTTTTTAAATGCAAAAGCAGATGCATTAACGGCCACACATCTTGTGCTTGAGTATCCAAGCGTGGGCGCGACCGAAAATCTTTTGATGGCGGCCGTAAAAACACGTGGCATTACACGATTAATAAATGCAGCCCTTGAACCTGAGGTGCTTGATTTAATTTCAGTTATGATGGCAATGGGTGCAAAAATAAATATATTAGCTCCTGCGACCATTGAGATTGAAGGGGTTTCTACGTTAAAGCCTGTTAATCATGCGGTAATGTATGATCGGCTAGAAGCAGGATCTTTATTGATTGCCGTTGCGGTGACTGGTGGGCAAGTAACGTTGCCGCAAGCCAGATGGGATCATATGGATGTGTTTCTTTTTAAATTAGAAGAAATGGGGCATCATGTGCTGCGCGGGCCTAATGGTGTGGGCATTACGTTAGTAGCAACGCGCGAGCCGCGTGCTGTTTCTTTTACCACCGCTCCGTATCCAGGATTTCCTACTGACCTGCAAGCGCCTATGATGGTAGCACAATGTTTTGCGCGTGGTCAAAGCGTTATACATGAAACAGTATTTGAAAATCGTTTTTTGCATGTGAGAGAGCTTCAGAAAATGGGTGCACAAATTACTATTAAAGGCGATCGTGCCTATGTTTCCGGTGTTGAAGAGCTCTATGGAGCAAAAGTAATTGCTACTGATATTCGTGCGTCGTGTGCTCTTGCAATAGCTGGTTTAAAAGCTAAAGGGCAAACGGTGATTACGGGCTTGCAGCATTGGCAACGTGGCTACGAAGCGCTTGAACAAAAAATAGGTCAACTAGGCGGTATGATTCGCTTAGAGACTACCAATCAAATCAGTTAATTCGCGAGTAATTTTTGCTTGACGCCGTTTATTATAATCAAGCGTCATATCATCAAGTAAGTTGCGAGCATTGCGGGTTGAATTGTCCATAGCAACAAATCGAGCCGCTTGCTCTGCGGTGAGTGAAGTAAGTAAAATATCTTGAAGATTTGCAAGTAATAAGCTTTGTGCAAGTGCTGAAAGTAAGCGTTCAGGTGTTTGTTCCCATTCAAATCCTTCGTGAGCATCATGTTCAAGAGATGCAGCCTGGGGCAGCGCAAGAGGAATCAATGTAGAGCTTTCGGGAACTTGTACAAAAAATGATTTTGACCAATTACTGTACACGGTAACCGACGTATAGAAAGGCTCTGAATGCATAATATGCCAAGTCACTTGTGCGGCAATATCAGTAAATGTAGTGTGGGTAAAATTATTGAATTCTTTCACGATAGTATAACGATGGAGTTCGCGCGCGTAATCGCCTGCTCGTTTGCCTATTACAATGAGATCGCTATGATCCTGTGGAGCTTTTGATTGCGAGCGTTCAAAGAATGCAAATAAACTTTGGTTAAAAGTGCCACATAGCCCTTTTTGAGAGCCCACTAAAATAATAAGCGACCGTGGTGGCGTTGGTTCTTCAGACTGAGGCTTTGGTAATAAAATGGGGTGGTGCCAAGAAGGTGCGTGAGCGTAGACTTGCGCAAATAGTGTTGAAAGTTCTTGAGCATACTGCGTAAGAGCTGTTTTTTTATTGCGCAAGCGCGTGTGTGACGACATAGAAATAAGTCGCATGGCATGCGTAATTTTTTGGATAGTTTCTACTGCTTTCATGCGTTGGCGCATGAGCATTAATACAGACATGTATTCCTTTCACAAATCTTCTGTTTCTAACTCTACCTTGCGGCAGAATCTTTTGCAATAGTTTTTTCTTATCTGATACACTATACAAAATGAGGAGATGCTATGATTATTGTGGTTGATGGCTATAACGTGCTTAAGTTGGTGCACAAGTCAAAAAACATTGGAGAATCAGTAAGATCACAGTTTTTGAAGCAGCTTGCAGCTTATGGTAAACAGAGAGGTCATACGCTAGTGCTTGTTTTTGACGGTGGCCCTTATGATATGAGCACGTTTGAGCGCCTTGGCCAAGCAACCGTGGTGTATGTTGGTTATCGCGAGACTGCCGATGATTATATAAAAAGATACCTTACTGAACATCGCAATAGAGAAATAGTGCTGGTAACGCACGATAGAGATTTGGTTAGCTTTGCGTCTCAATTGGATATACCAACGATAGGTGTATGGCTATTTTATGAAAAAGTGCTTAAAAAAGAAGTGCAGTATGGCGTGCAACCTCCGCCGGTAAAGGGGCAGGCTCATAAGTTGCATCCTGAGGAAGTTGATGCCGAATTAGATGCAATGCTTGAACAAGCTGATATACTAGAAAAAGTTGAGTATGAGCCTTCAAGTGATCGAGCGCAGTATGGCAAAAAGCAATCAAAAGAGAAAAAATCGCTTGAGACGCTCTTAAAGAAATTATAAGATGGAAAAAGATACCACACTACGATTTGGCTTAGATCAAATTGAGCACGTAGCTGATTTTTTATATGCATTGAGGGATCACTGCAAAGTGTATGCTTTTAAAGGCACGCTTGGTGCGGGTAAAACAACGCTTTCTCAAAAGCTGTTGCGCCGATTTGGGGTAGAGGGCGTGATAACGAGTCCTACGTTTACCTATGTAAATATGTATCATCTTAACGATGGTACGGTGTTGTATCATTTTGATTTGTATAGAATCAATTCTGTAGATGAATTTGTGCTCAGCGGTTTTAATGAGTATCTCTATCAACCAAATAGTTGGGCACTTATTGAGTGGCCCGAAGTAATTGAGCCACTTTTGATGCGCCACGTAGTTGAAGCTACGCTTGCATATGAAGATGAGCATACGCGTGAGCTCAAAGTTAAAGTACTTAATTAAGTTATGAGTCTTTATGGGAAATTGTCCAAATAAAAAAGATGGTGCGTGTTGCCAGCAAAATAACGATGATTACTTAGTTTGTACCTGTATGGGGGTTATGCATTCCGAGATTATTGAAGCGATTCATGCTGGGGCACGAGACTTTCAGGCACTCCAGGATCAATTGATGGTAGGCACAGGTTGCTCAAGCTGTGTTGCCGAGATTATGGAAATCTTGGCTCAATGTGCAAAAAAAGATTAGAAAAATAGTTGCAAAACGGAGAAAAAACTTCTATTCTATACAGCAGTACTACGGTACACGCTCGTGGATAGTAAATTATTTTTTGACATCATTGGCGAGATTCCCGAGCGGTCAAAGGGGACGGACTGTAAATCCGTTGGTTATGCCTTCGAAGGTTCGAATCCTTCTCTCGCCACCAGTCTTTGCTCCTTACGTCGCAAATTCTGGCACTTCTAGGGAATTTACTTATTAATAAAAAGTAGGTTTCTATGGAAAGAGCAAAGACTGCCCAAATTCGCCGTCTGGTATGAGTTTGCCGAAAGGCAAAGGCGAAGAGGCAAAGACGGGCCAACCGATTGAAAATATGGCAGCTTCCCATAACGAAGACTGGCAAGCCACGATAAAAATTATTTGTTCACTGAAATTTCAAGTTTAGAGCGGTAACTGGCCACATAATGCAATTTATGTGCGGGAATAGCTCAATTGGCTAGAGCGACAGCCTTCCAAGCTGTAGGTTGCGGGTTCGAGTCCCGTTTCCCGCTCCATTGAAAGCCGCACCCTTTCCACAACCGCTCGTCCCGGGCGCAAAGCAGGGTGAGTGTGATTGACAGGGATATTATCCCTCTTTGAAAAAGTTAAGCTGGCGTAGCTCAGTTGGTAGAGCAGCTGATTTGTAATCAGCAGGTCGTGGGTTCGAATCCGACCGCCAGCTCCACTCGCCATCGCTCCTCTGGAGCTAAGGCGTAGTGCCACGCAATAGCGCTTTGCGCGACGGCGGGCAGTCTCTACAGCTGCTGTGGCGCGATTTTTACGCCCTGGAGTTGGCATAGTGCAAAAAAACGCTGATTTATTTGTGTTTTTGGTTTTTTTTATTTATTCTAAATGAAGTACTCTAGAAGAGTTAAGGCCCACGTAGCTCAGCAGGTAGAGCACTTCCTTGGTAAGGGAGAGGTCGCCGGTTCAAACCCGGTCGCGGGCTCCATAAGGTTACAAAAATTTATCTATACACTCCGTCTTTGTTTAAAGCAAATTCGGACAAGAGTTCACAAGCATGGCAAAGAAAAAACGGGTGTCAACACACCTTTCCTGTAACGACTGTAAAGAGCGTAATTACACCCAAGCTGTTTCGGGCAAAAGAACTGTTGGTTCTTTGCGCTTGAGCAAGTATTGTTCGCGTTGCAGAAAGCATAGTGAGCATAAAGAAACTAAGTAAAAAAAAGGCCAGTGGCGCAATGGCAGCGCAGCAGACTCCAAATCTGAAGGTTGGGGGTTCAAGTCCCTCCTGGCCTGCCAAAGCTTAGGTGTACCAACGTACGGTAATATAAAATTATGTGGTGGTATGATGAAAAGTATGCAAACATTTTTGCAAGAAGTTAAACTTGAATTTTCTAAGATAATCTGGCCAAAGCCTGAGGCATTGGTTGGAGCTCTTGTGGTGGTATTAATTTTAGTTCTAGCCTTTTCTTTGTATATTGGTGCAATCGACTTTATATTTTATAAAGCGATTAATTACATTTTAAGTGTCTAGCAAGTGATAGTGTTCGGGACAATTGGTTTATGAAACGATGGTATGTAGTTCAAATTTATGCAGGCTATGAAACGGCTTTAGTAGCAGATCTTGAGCGCCGCATTAAACAAGCGGGGCTTGAAGAGCTTTTTGGCCAAATTTTAGTTCCATCGGTTCAAGCCCAAAAAGCGTTTGGTGCTGCCTCTACTCAAGGTGAGCAGCAACTATTTCCCGGGTATTTACTTATCGAAATGGTACCTGAACAAGAAGCAATACGGTTGGTACAAGCTTCTCCCCGTGTTGTTCGCTTTCTTGGTGGAAAAAATCCAACACCGATATCTCAGCAAGAAGTAGATAGAGTACTATCGCAGCTTAAAGGCGAAGTGATAGTTGCACCTAAAGCAAGTAATTTTGTGGAAGGCAGCGAAATCGAAATTAACGAAGGTCCTTTTGCAGGCTTTGTTGGGATAATAGAAAGCGTGGATGATGAACATGAGCGCATTACGGTTATGGTGAGTATTTTTGGCCGTATGACTCCGGTTGATCTTGGATTTAATCAAGTAAAACAGTAACAAACTTTTAGCTAACTGGATTTGGAATGGCCAAAGCAATAAAAACAATAGTGAAATTACAAATTCCTGCTGGCGCTGCAACACCTGCTCCTCCAGTAGGTACTGCTCTTGGGCCCCATGGTATTAACATGATGGGATTTTGTAAAGATTTCAACGCAAGAAGTGCTAGTCGTAAAGGTGAAACAGTTCCTGTTGAGGTGACGATTTATGTGGATCGTTCATTCGATTTTATTCTTAAAACGGCTCCAACTTCAGAAATGATTCGCAAAAGATTAAATCTTTCTAAGGGTTCATCTAAACCTAATACTGAAAAAGTGGGTAAACTTTCTTGGGCTGATATAGAAGAGATTGCAAAGGTAAAATTACCTGACTTGAACGCTCTTGATATGGAACAAGCTAAAAAGATTGTTGCCGGTACTGCGCGCAGTATGGGTGTTGACGTCATTTAATGATAAGGTATACGGTATGAAACACCGCGGAAAAAAATATAAAGCATCGCGTGCGCAAGTTGCGTCCCGCGTTATTGTGCCATTAAAACAGGCGGTTGATCAACTTAAAAAGGTTGCATTTGCTAAGTTTGATGAATCAGTAGACGTGGTATTGCGCCTTGGCATTGACCCAGCAAAGGGTGAACAAGCGGTGCGTGGATCAGTTATTCTGCCAGCTGGTACTGGTAAAAAAGTAAAAGTCTTGGTGTTTGCCAAAGGTGAGCATGCACATGCTGCTCAGCAAGTTGGTGCTGACTATGTTGGCTCAGAAGATTTAATTGAAAAGATTGAAGGTGGGTGGATTGACTTCACTTACGCCGTTGCTACTCCCGATATGATGGGTAAAGTTGGTAAATTAGCAAAGATTCTCGGGCCTCGAGGTCTTTTGCCTAACCAAAAGCTTGGTACGGTGACTTTTGATGTTGCACCAATTGTGCAAGACCTTAAGAGTGGCCGAATCTTTTTTAAGAATGATAAGCAAGGCGACGTGCATGTAACGCTTGGTAAAGTTTCCTTTGATGCACCGAAACTGCAAGAAAACATTGTAGCCTTCTTAAAAGCGCTTGCGGCTTCTCGCCCTGCAAAGGCAAAAGGTAAGTTTTTAAAGAGCATGACTATTACTTCTACTATGGGCCCGGGTATTACCGTCAGTCCAGATGAAGTAGTGGCTGTGTGACGTGAATAAGGGTTAACGATTATGAATCGCCAAGAAAAAGAACAAGTTATTTCGACACTTAAGCACGACTTTAATGATAGCCAAGCTGCATTCTTAGTTTCCTATCAAGGTCTAGATGTAGTTCAAATGAGTAACTTGCGCCATGCTCTCCGCGAAAAAGGTGGAACATGCAAGGTTGCTAAAGTAACTCTTATGCGGCGCGGTATTGAGCAAGTGCCAGAAGTTGCACAGCTTGAACCGTTTGTAAAAGACCAAGTTGCACTTGTGTTTGCGCATAATGAACCTGCATCTATTGCAAAAGTTCTTTTAAACTTTGCAAAAGATAATGAAAAGCTGCAACTTGTTGCAGGCTGTTATGAATCACAATTACTTGATGCAAAAGCTATAAAAGCACTTGCAACATTACCATCAAAAGAGGTATTGCTTGGTCAAGTGTGTGGTTTATTGCAAGCTCCTGCTACGGGCATTGCATGTTCAATGAACGCAGTTATGAGACAGTTGCTTGTGGCTATTACTAAAGTGGCTGAAAAACAAGCAAATTAGTAAATAAGAGAATGCTGTGTTGAAGCACAGTACGTAGAATTATATTGGTACATTAGAATTTTTAAATCTTTTGGAGTTGACATGGCTGCAAAGTCTCAAGAAAACTTAATCGAACAAATTGGTAGCTTAACATTAATGGAAGCTGCAGAGCTTGTAAAAGCGCTTGAAGTAAAATTTGGCGTTTCTGCTGCTGCTCCTGCCGCTGTTGCTGCTCCTGCTGCTGCCGCTGCTGCAGCTCCTGCTGAAGCTGAAGTTAAAGCTGAATATAAAGTTACTTTGACTGATAAAGGTGCCAAGCCAATCGACGTTATCAAAGTTGTGAAAACGCGAACTGGTTTAGGTTTAACAGAAGCTAAAAAAGCAGTGGACAATGCTCCAACTGTTTTAAGCGAATCTATGCCTAAAGATGAAGCACAAAAAATGAAAGCTGAAATTGAAGCCGCTGGCGGAAAAGTAGAGCTTGCATAATTAGTAGTTTTTGGGTGTCATTCTATCCACCTTTTTTGTTCTTAAAGAACAATTGAAAGGATAGATTATTTGCCATCTTATTTGTAGATCGTAGAGCGATATGCAAAAAAGATGTGCAATAATTTTATGGGGTAGGGTCACTGTATTTTTTGATGTATTGATGTAGGAGGAACAACTGGATGTCTAGCCTTTCAGGCAAATGTGTTATTCGTAGATCATTTGGAAAGCGAAAGGATGTTGTTCCTGTTCCCGATTTGATTGGGATTCAGTCGCGTTCATTCAATGAGTTTGTTCAATTGGACATGCTGCCAGAGGAGCGTGTTGCTCTAGGTTTGCAAAAGGTATTTCGTGATATCTTTCCTGTGGATTTTGAGGATAAGCTTTCTCTTGAGTTTGTCAGCTACGAATTGGGGCATTGGTCATGTACGTGTGGTAAACTAGCTGGTATTAATAATCGCTATACGTGGAACTGTTCTTCTTGTAAGAAGTCAGGAACATCGCGACTTGATGCTCAGTGTACTTGCACGTATTGCAACAAAAAAACTGCTTCCTACATCACATGCTCTAACTGTTTATCACGAGTGAGTCTGCAATTGCCATTAACTCTTGAAGAGTGTAGGTCAAGCGGACAAACTTTTGCTATGCCGTTAAAAGTTAAGATACAGTTGATTAACTGGGATATTGATGACAAAGGCAACAAAGTTGTTCGCGACATTAAAGAACAGGTTATTTATTTTGCAGATATGCCTGTAATGGCTGATCTGTATGAAGAAGACAACGTATTTAAGCTTGGTAGCACGGGGACTTTTCTTATAAATGGTGTTGATCGTGTGGTGGTTAGTCAATTACACCGTTCTCCTGGTGTAGTGTTTGGCCAAAGCAAAAAGATCAAAGACGTTCGCGGTCGCCCGTATTACCTTGCCCGTATTATTCCTATGCGTGGTTCATGGCTTGATTTTGAATTTGATAGTAACGATTTACTTTATGTACGCATCGATAAAAAGAAAAAGATGCTTGTTACTACGTTCTTGCAGGCTCTTGGCATTGCACGGGATAAAATTATTTCTCAATTTTATAAGATTCAGACTATCACCGTTGAAAAAGGCGGCTTTTTTGTACCAGCAGATAAGACCGCTGTAGGTCTTCGTATTGAAAAAGATATGCTGCCTCAAGGATCTGTAGATTCGCTCATCGGTAGCCGAATTACTGATAGTGTGTTGTCTAAATTGCAAAAAGAGAAAATAACACGATTAGAGCTTAACAAGGCAAACTTGGTAGGGCGTGTTCTTGCTGCAGATGTAATTGATCCGCAAACGGGTGAATTGCTTGCAAGTCAAGGGCAAGTCTTTGCGCAAGAGCAATTTGACCAATTTTCTAAAGCTTCTGGCTTGTCATTTGATCTTATTGCATCGTCTGGCTATGTTATTCAGCCTTCTATTGCGTTAACATTAACGCATGATAAATGCCATTCACTTGATGATGCTATTAAAGAATTACATGCTAAAATCTGGCCTGGTGATAACGCTTCCTTGCAAGAGGTTCGTGAACGCCTTGAAAATATGCTTTTCAATAGTCGCCTATATGATATGACGCGTGTAGGCCGTATTCGCATGAACCGTAAGTTGAATTTATCGGTTAATGATGATATTTCGGTGCTTACGCTCGAGGATATTATTGCTTCTATTCGCTATTTAGTTAATTTACGTGAGCTTGGTGAGGGCGAGTTGGATGATATTGATCATCTTGGTAATCGCCGTGTACGTTTGGTTGGTGAATTGTTAACTAATCAGGTGTATATCGGTTTGTCGCGAGTTGAGCGTATTATCCGTGAACGCTTCCGTATGCAAGAGCCACAAACAGCATTAATGCCGCAAGACTTCCTTAATGTTAAGCCGTTAAGTGCTGCATTACGTGAATTCTTTGGTTCAGGCCAATTATCGCAGTTTATTGATCAAACAAACCCATTATCTGAAGTTGCACATAAACGTAGACTTTCAGCTCTCGGGCCCGGCGGTGTTATGAAAGATAGAGCAACGTTTGAAATACGTGACGTTCATAGTTCTCACTATGGCCGTATTTGCCCTATTGAAACCCCTGAAGGTCAGACTGTTGGACTTATTTCATCACTTTCTACCTATGCAATGGTAAATGACCTTGGGTTTATTGAAACTGCGTATCGACCGGTAATAAACGGTAAAGTAAAAGATGAAGTTGTCTTTATGGACGCTTTTGCAGAAAGTGATCAATATATTACGCAAACAGATGCGGTTAATACAAAAACTGATGAAATTCAGGGTGACCGTGTGGTAGCGCGTCATGAAGGGAACTTCATGTATGTTGATGCTGCAAAAGTTAACTATGTAGACCTTTCAAGCCAACAGCTTGTTTCTGTTTCTACTGCGCTTATTCCGTTCTTGGAACATGATGACGCGTCTCGTGCGCTTATGGGTTCTAACATGCAACGCCAAGCAGTGCCGCTTATTAAATGTGAAGCGCCACTTGTTGGTACTGGTATGGAACGTGAAATTTGTAAATCTTCTGGTGCTGCCATTGAGGCAAAGCGGCCGGGGATAGTGCAATACGTATCTTCTGAAAAAATTGTTGTTCAGGCAGATCGTGATGCGTTTGAAACAGTTGAAGACTGGATTGCGCATGGTATTGATATTTATTATTTGAAAAAATTTAAACGTTCAAGCTATAGCACGTGGATCCATCAGTCTCCTATCGTTGCACGTGGTGATCATGTGAACGCGGGTGATCTTTTAACCGATGGACCTGCAATTGATTCGGGTGATCTTGCTTTAGGGTCTAACTTGGTAGTAGCCTTTATGCCATGGCATGGTTACAACTATGAAGATGCTATTGTGCTCTCCAAGCGTTTGGTTACCGATGACGTGTTAACATCAGTTCATATTGATGAATACGTGGTAGACGCGCGAGACACTAAACTTGGGCCTGAAGAAATTACTAAAGATATTCCTAACGTGAGTGAAAAAGCATTATCGCATCTTGATGATGATGGTATTGTAAAAATAGGTACGCGAGTGCAACCAGGTGATATCTTGGTTGGTAAGGTAACTCTTAAAGGTGATATTCAGTTTTCTCCTGAGGAAAAATTGCTCCGTGCCATCTTTGGTGAAAAGTCTCGTGAAGTACGTGATACTTCCTTGTACGTACCACCTGGGATTGAAGGCACCGTTCTTGATGTAAAAGTATTCTCTCGTAGCGGTATTCGTAAGGATAAGCGTTACAAAGAAATGGTACGCATTGAGGTTCTCAAATTAGAAGCTGAATATGCAGCGCATCAAGGTTTCTTGGAACGCATGCTTGGCGAACAAATTAGTGGTTTGCTTGCAGGTCAAGTGCCTGCAGGGCGTCCAGCAGCTAAAGTACTCAACGACAAAGTATATGACAAAGCAGCCCTTGAATCACTTGATTTTGAACAATTATCTGCGCTGAAAGCAAAAGATAAAAAAGTTCAGGATCAAATAGATCTTATGGTTAATACCTTGCAAAACCAGGTCCGTATTATGGAAGGGTTAAAAGAAGAGCGTATTAACAGACTTAAGAAGGGTGATCCGCTTCCATCTGGTGTTATTAAGATGGTGAAAGTATATATTTCAAGCAAACGTCATATATCAGTTGGTGATAAAGTTGCGGGTCGTCACGGTAATAAAGGTGTGGTATCAATAATTGTGCCACGCGAAGATATGCCGTATATGGATGATGGAACTCCTGCTGATATCGTATTGAACCCGCTAGGTGTTCACTCTCGTATGAACGTTGGTCAGATTATTGAAACTGCCCTCGGGTGGGCTGGCCGCACTATGGGTGAACGATTTGAAGCAGCGCTTAAAGATCAAAGCAACAAACTTGTCAAAAAGTATCTTGAAGATTACTTTGGCGCTGATTTGATTGCTGATTACCAAAAAGCACATGGTGTAGATGGTTTGATTGAACTTGCACAGCACACTGCAAAAACAGGTGTTCACTTTGAATCGCCTGTGTTTGATGGTGCATCATTTGATGGTGACGTGCAGCCACTACTTAAGAGCCTTGAGTTACCAACTTCCGATTCATTTATGATTCGTGATGGTAGAACGGGAGAATATTTTGATCAGCCTGTAACGGTAGGATCATTGTATATTCTTAAGTTAAACCATATGGTTGATGATAAGCTCCATGCCCGATCAGTTGGACCGTACTCCTTGGTAACGCAGCAGCCACTTGGTGGTAAAGCGCAAATGGGTGGCCAGCGATTTGGTGAAATGGAAATGTGGGCGCTTGAAGCATATGGTGCTGCATACACCCTACAAGAAATGTTGACATATAAATCAGATGACGTAAATGGTCGCCATAAGGTCTATGAAGCTATTGTTCGTGGAGATGAAGTACCTGAACCAGGGTTACCAGAATCGTTCAACGTGTTAGTAAAAGAGCTTCAAAGTTTAGGCTTACAAATAGACTTGTTCAAAGGCGGCAAGGAGGAAGTCGGTGAATAATATGCTACAGCGTTTTAAGGAATACCTTAATATAACGCAATTTAATGCAATGAAATTGAGCATTGCTTCACCTGAAAAAATACGATCTCTTTCGTATGGTGAAGTAAAGAAGATAGAAACAATTAACTATCGTACACTCAAGCCTGAGCGCGATGGATTATTCTGTGCGCGCATTTTTGGTCCAGTTAAGGATTGGGAATGTAACTGCGGTAAATACAAGCGCATGAAGCATCGTGGTGTAACGTGTGAAAAATGTGGTGTGGAAGTAATACAGGCCCGCGTTCGTAGAGAACGCATGGGCCACGTAGATCTTGTAGCACCCGTTTGCCACATCTGGTTCTTAAAAGGTATCCCAAGCTATTTAAGCTTGATTTTGGATATGGCTGTTAAAGATCTAGAACGCGTGATCTATTTTGATGCTTACTTGGTCATTGATCAAGGTAAATCGCCGTATCCTCGCAAAACGCTTTTGGCTGCTGCTGAGTATGAAAAATATACTGAAATGCACCCAGAAGATCATGCCTTTAAAGCAGAAAGTGGTGCAGAGGCAGTACGTTTAGTGCTTTCTTTGATGGATTTATCTTTAGAGATTGCGCAACTTGATAAAGAGTATGAGAAAGCAACTTCAGTTGCTGCGCGCCATAAATTGATGCGTCGCATTAAGGTATTATCAAGCATGCACCAAGCAGGCATTCGCCCTGAGTGGATGATTATGACGGTGTTGCCGGTATTGCCTCCTGATTTGCGACCGTTAGTACCGTTAGAAGGTGGACGCTTTGCAAGCTCAGATTTAAATGAATTATATAGACGTGTATTAAACCGTAATATACGTTTGCATCGGTTGCTCGCGATCGAGGCTCCTTCGGTAATTATCAAAAATGAAAAGCGTATGCTCCAAGAATCGGTAGATGCGCTTATTGATAATGGTCGCCGAGGCCAGCCAGTACGCGGCACCAACCGTCGTCCGCTTAAATCACTTTCTGAAATGCTCAGAGGTAAGCAGGGCCGGTTCCGACAAAACTTACTCGGTAAACGTGTTGACTATTCAGGACGTTCAGTAATTGTGGTTGACCCAGAACTTCATATGAATCAATGTGGTTTACCAAAAATTATGGCGCTTGAACTATTTAAGTCGTATGTGTATTCAGAGCTTCTTGAACGTGAGCTTGCAGTTAACTTACGCGTTGCAAAACGCATGGTAGAAGACGCAGAGCCAGAAGTTTGGGACGTGCTAGAAGATGTGGTAAAAGACCGCCCGGTACTATTAAACCGTGCACCAACGCTCCATAGATTAGGTGTGCAGGCGTTTTACCCAATTTTAGTTGACGGTAAAGCTATCAAAATTCACCCGCTCGTTACTCCAGCGTTTAACGCGGACTTTGATGGTGACCAGATGGCAGTCCACGTTCCATTAAGTTCTAAGGCTCAGCTTGAGTCACAAAAACTTATATTATCAACCCAGAACCTTCTTTCTGCATCAAATGGTCGTCCTATTGCAGTTCCTCACCAAGATATGGTGTTAGGGTTGCACTATATGACCAAAGTTCGCTGCAATGTAAAAGGTGAAGGGATTACGTTTGGTTCACTCCAAGAAGTAATTACTGCGTATCAATTTGGGCAGGTGCATTTGCACGCTCGTATTAAGTTACGCCTTGCAGATAATCAAGTGGTAGAAACTACCGTAGGCCGTGCAATTCTTTTTGAAGCGTTACCAGCAGGATCCGATTTCCATTGGATCAATAAAGTAACCAAAAAGAGTGATTTGAATAAGCTTATTGAAAAGATTTATTATCGTTTTGGTTCTGAGCCAACGGTAATCTGTCTTGATAAAATCAAGAAGCTTGGGTTCTATTATGCAACGGTGAGTGGTGTATCGTTCTCTATGCACGATTTGATAGTTCCTGCCAAGAAAGATACCATTATTTCTAAAGCGGAGCATGAAGTACAGCGTATTGAAAACTTATACATGGACGGTGTGATCACTAATGGTGAGCGCCATAGTAAAGTAATTAGCATTTGGTACGGCGCAACAGCAAGCGTAGCTAATGAAATGTTAACTGACTTTGAAGCGCAGAATAATGAATCATTTTTGAATAAAGATAAGTCTGATATTCCGTTTAACTTTATCTTTATGGTTCTTGATTCTGGTGCAAAAGGTTCATCTGCACAGATTAAACAGCTTGTTGGTATGCGTGGTTTAATGTCCACACCTACCGGTGAAATTATGGAAACGCCGGTTAAATCTAACTTTAAAGACGGGTTAAGCGTTTTTGAGTACTTTATTTCAACTCACGGTGCTCGTAAAGGTCAAGCCGATACTGCACTTAAAACGGCAAACTCTGGTTATTTAACACGTAGACTTGTAGACGTTGCGCAAGACGTAACAGTAACGCTCGATGACTGTAAGACTTTGGGTTATATTGAGCTTGAAGCGTTGCAAGAATCTGGTGATATTATTTATGCACTTGCAAATCGTGCTTTTGGCCGTGTGATTGCAGCAGACGTTAAAGATCCTGTTACTGGTGAATTGTTGTTCCGTCAAGGTGATATTATTTATCGCCAGGATATGCAAAAGCTGGCAGATTCAGCGGTTTCTAAATTGCTCGTGCGTTCAGTGCTCACCTGTCAGGCAAAACGTGGCGTGTGTGCTGTGTGTTATGGACTTGATTTGTCGCGCCTTGATCTTGCAGACGTTGGTACCACGGTGGGTATTATTGCTGCACAATCAATTGGTGAACCGGGTACACAGCTTACCATGAGAACCTTCCACATCGGGGGTACTGCATCTGGTACTGCTGATCAAAATCAATTTAGTGCTAAGCATGCAGGTAAATTGCAATGGCGTGGTATCCGTACTATTGAAAACCGTGATGGTCAGCATGTGGTACTAAGCCGTAAAGCGCGTATCGTAATCGTTTCTGAAGACGGGCGTGAGTTGCAACAGCATACGCTTGAATATGGTGCATTACTCTTAGTGGCTGACGGCCAAGAAGTAACTGCTGGTCAAAAGCTTGCAGAATGGGATCCACATAACAAGGTTATTTTGACTGAGCGTGCAGGTAAAGTACAATACGTTGATTTAATTAAGAATATTACTATACAAGAGCGCTTTGACGAAGCGACTAAGAAATCAAGCAATATTGTGCTTGAGCATAGAAACGAAAAGTATCAGCCTGCTATCAGCATTGTTGATAAAAACGGTGATGAACTTGCTCATTACTTCTTGCCTACCGGTTCATACATGGTAGTAAAGGATGGTGAAGAAGTTAAAGTGGGTGATATTTTAGTTAAAATGCCTCGTGAAATAACAAAAACCAAAGATATTACCGGTGGTTTACCTCGTATTGCTGAGCTCTTTGAAGCACGTGCACCAAAAGATCCTGCAGTACTTGCAGATATTGATGGTGAGGTTGTCTTTGGTGGCTTATACCGAGGTATGCGCAAAATATCAGTGGTGAATGGCCAAGAAGCACATGATTACTTTATCCCACGTGGTAAACAATTAAACGTGGTGAGTGGCGATCAGGTGACTGCAGGTGACTTGTTAACATCTGGTACACCAGTGTTGCATGATATCTTGCGTATTATGGGGCCTGAGGTATTGCAAAGATATCTTGTTGGTCAGATCCAAGAGATTTACCGCTTACAAGGTGTTGATATTAACGATAGACACATTGAATTAATTGTACGGCAAATGTTACGTAAAGTGCGTGTCGTTGATTCAGGAGATACAGATTTCTTGATTGGCGATCGTGTGGATCGTATTCACTTTAAGACAGTTAATGAAGTGTTGCGTGCAGAAGGTAAAAAACCGGCGGTGGCACGTCCAACGCTTATGGGGCTTACCCTTGCATCGCTTGATAGTGAAAGCTTTATTTCAGCAGCATCGTTCCAAGAAACTACAAAAATTCTTGCAGAAGCGGCTATTGCTGGCAGAGTTGATCACTTGTATGGCTTAAAAGAAAACATTATTATTGGTAAACTAATACCAGCAGGTACCGGTATAGCCTCATTCAGAAAGAAATTTTTGGGTGATGACCGCTCAGAATTTGAGCGAGAAGCGGCACTTGAAGAAGAGACTATTGTAACAGGCGCGTAGCTCAGTGGTAGAGCATTGCTTTGACGTAGCAAGGGTCAGCGGTTCAATCCCGCTCGTGCCTACCATCCGCCGTCGCGCGAAGCGCTATGGCGTGATAGGCGGGCCCGAAGGCAGCTGAAGAGTGAGCGAAAGTTGCCGAAGTCACGCAGTAGCCATGAAATGGCGAAGGCGGAAGTTATTTCCAATTTACGATAGTAAAAGTGGAATGTAAGTCACACCGCCGCATTTAAAAAAGTGCGAAGACGGATTGAAATTGAGAAATCCATTGAATGTAGTTTGGCAGTCGAAAGATTGCCAAACTCATAACGTGGGCCAGATATTTACCGGTTTTTCAAAAGACTAGGATATACTGGTTGTGATCAGATAAGATCGGTAAGACGCACCTGTGGGTGCGCAATAATCAATAATTATTATAAGAAAGGTAATCATGACCGAAAAAACAAAACGCGAAGTTATAGAACAATTTAGCGGTAATCCAAAAGATACTGGTTCAACATCAGTGCAAATTGCTCTGATCACGCAACGCATTCAACAATTAACTGAACATATGCAAAATAATAAAAAAGATGTTTCAAGTAAACGTGGTTTACTTAAACTAGTAGATAGCAGAAAACGATTACTTTCATATCTTGATCGTACTGATCATGCTCGTTATCTTGAAGTAATAAAAAAGCTTAATATAAGAAAATAATCTAGGATCTCAATGGCAAAAACGTTTACATTACCCGAATTTGGGTATTCCGTTGTACTAGATAAATACGCACGTCAGGCTGATGGTTCAGTTTGGATACAACAAGGCGGCACGGTAGTTCTTGCAACTGCAGTATCAGCTGAATCTTCAGAGTTTCCTGGCTTTTTGCCGCTTACTGTTGAATACCGCGAAAAATTTTCTGCAGCAGGTAAAATTCCTGGTGGTTACTTTAAACGAGAAGGCAAGCCTTCTGATAAAGAAGTATTAACTGCTCGCTTAATAGATAGAGCAATTAGACCACTATTCCCTGACAACTACTTTAATCAAGTGCAAGTTATTGTAACGGTGTATTCAGTAGACCGTGATAATATGCCAGAAACGCTTGCAGTTGTTGCAGCTTCCATGGCACTTAATAATTCCAAGATTCCTTTAATCAGCCCTGTTGGTGTAACTACGGTGGCACGCATTAAGAATGAATGGGTTTATAATCCTTCGTATCCTCAAACGGTTGAATCTGATACTCGTTTTATGGTTATTGGTACGCAAGACGGCCTTTGCATGGTAGAAGGTGGATTACCAGAGCTTGATGAAGCTACTGTTGTTGACGTGCTCTTTAAAGCGCATGCAAAAATGCAACCACAAATTGCATGGCAACATGAAATAAGAAAGCAAGTAGGTAAAGAGAAAGAAAGTGTTGCTCTTACTGAAGAATGGAATTGCTGGAAAGCGCATGTTGATGCGTATTTAACTGATGCAGTAGTAAAAACTACATTCTTGAATGAAAAATTAGCTCGCCGTGATGCTATCAAAGCTGTAGAAAATACATTCTTTGAAAAACATGCACATGCTTTTGAAGCTGACTCTAATTTAAAGACATTGGTGAATTATATTTTTGATATTCAACTTGACGAGCGTATGGCTGCGTTAACCTTAAAAGAAGGCAAACGTATTGACGGTCGTGCGTATGATGAAGTTCGCCCAATAACGGTTGAAGTTGGTATTTTACCATTTAACCATGGATCTGCGGTATTTACTCGTGGTGAAACACAAGCGCTTGTTTCTACAACGCTCGGTAGCGCGCAAGATATGCAACGTGTTGATGAGTTAATGGATTCAAATGCTCAAAATGCATTTATGCTTCATTATAACTTCCCGCCGTTTGCAACAGGTGAAGCAAAAGGTATGCGTGGTGTTTCTCGACGTGAAACTGGTCATGGTCATTTGGCAGCTACTGCAATTCGTTCAGTGCTTCCTACTATGGAACAATTTCCGTATACGCTCCGTATAGTATCAGACGTTCTTGAATCTAATGGTTCTTCTTCAATGGCTACGGTGTGTGGTACTACCATGTCCTTAATGGATGCTGGTGTGCCTATTAAACATATGGTCAGCGGTATTGCAATGGGATTACTTGAACATAACGGTACGTTCCAAGCTTTATCAGATATTAATGGTAAAGAAGATTCATTTGGTTTGATGGACTTTAAAGTTGCAGGAACAGCCGCTGGTATTACTGCACTTCAAATGGATATTAAATACAAAGGCGGATTACCGCGTATAGTATTTGAAAAAGCATTAGAACAAGCAAAACGCGGTAGATTGCACATTCTTGATAAAATGAAACAAGTAATGACTGCGCCTCGCAGTGAGCTTTCTGCGTTAGTTCCTAAAGTGATATCATTCAAGATTTCAACTGATAAAATTGGTGCAGTTATTGGTAGTGGCGGTAAAGTGATTCGCGAAATCATAGATAAAACGGGCACGTCAATTGATATTGATGATGATGGTACGGTTAAAATCTATGGTGGGCCAGAAGCAAAAATTGAACAGGCAATCTCATGGGCTAAAGCTCTTGGTGGCCTGATCACTCCGGGTGAACGCTTTGTCTCTGCTATTAAACGTGTAACTAACTTTGGCGTGTTTGCAGAACTTGCACCAGGCCTTGACGGTTTGATTCATATTTCAAATATCCCACGTGAAATGCAAAAATCTATGGAACTAGAGTTCCCAATAGATACTATCATTGACGTTGAAGTATTGCAATATGATCCATCTAATGGACGTATTGGTTTGAAGTATCTTGGCAAACATAAAGCTGATAAGTAAACACGTATGAAAACTGTTGGCTTAAAAAGAAAAGATGGACGCAGCGCAAACGAGCTGCGTCCTATTTCCTGTCAGTTTGATATCTATCCAAATGCTGCAGGCTCAGTATTATATGCCATAGGCAAAACTCAGATTTTATGTTCGGTGATTATGCAACCAGGCGTTCCTGCATTTTTGCGTGGTACTAGAACTGGTTGGCTCACCGCAAATTATTCTATGCTGCCTGCTTCAACGCAAAAACGTAACGAGCGTGAATCTGGCGCTAAACCTAATGGCCGCTATATGGAGATTTCTCGCTTGATAGGCAGATCGCTTCGCGCAGTAGTTGATGTTGCAAGTATTGGTGAACGTACAATTACTATTGATTGTGACGTGCTGCAAGCAGATGGTGGCACACGCACGGCCAGTGTTACTGCTGCATGCTTGGCGCTTAAGATGGCGGAGCAGACATGGCTGAGAAAAGGCATTATTACGCAAGCTATTTCGCGTGACGTAATTGCTGGTGTTTCAGTTGGCTTTTGCAATGGCGTTCCCGTGCTTGATCCTAATTGTGATGAAGATAGCTCTGGTCAAGCAGATGTTAACTTTGTGTTAACCAAATCTGGCGCTATTATTGAGATCCAAGGCACTGCAGAAACGAGCCCGATTTCTTATGAATCATTTAATGCAATGTATACGCTCGCGTGTGCAGGTGTTTCTGATATAATGGAAAGTATAGAAAAGCCGAGTGAGCCGGTGATTAAGCAGCAGACACAAAAGGTAGCGTATAAGTTCGGTACATTAGGAAGTATTTTACAGCAGAAGACAGAGTGATCGAATTCCTATCGTCCTTCAAAAATCCAGAATTACAACCAGGCGTAGTATGTTTTTCTCATAAAACATATCCAGCATTATTCTTTGCACATATGCACCGCGCGATGCGTATCGTACACACCATGCAATCGCTTGATGCGGCAACAATTTCTTTTGCGGAAATCCAAACGCAGTGTAACATGTCCTTTTTAGGGGCACAGCATATTATATGGCTTGGCAACGTGAGTGATCTTGATGCAAAAAAACAGCAACAGATAGTGCAATTTTGCAGCACATACACGGGGCCTCATGCTCTTTGGTTTTTCTATAATGGAGAATCTACTGCCATTCGTGAGCGAGTGCAATTGCCACAAACTATGTCCTTTTCTGAGTATCAATCATTCTGCATACTGTGGTACCCGCAGCTTGCGCGTTCAGCACATACCTTAAAAGATCTTTTTAAGGATGATGCAATCGACCTTGAATTTGCAGCAATGTTAATGCAATATCACTTAGTGGTTGGCAAACATGCAGATCTGTTTATTGATCAATGGGCGGGAAAATTAAGCCAGTCTGAGCAATCGCTTTTTACATTAACAACGTATTTTTTTTCAAAACAAACTACGCCCTTTTTTAGGTTATGGAAAACTATAGAGCCTGAATATCCGGCTGTATTTTGGGCGTCATTTTGGTCTGAGCAGTTATTCCGAGCAGCATGCGTTATTGAGGCAATGAAAGCAAATAATCATCAACTTGCCAAAAAGATGGCATATCGTTTACCTTTTTCTTTTATGCAAAAGGACTATAAGCGGATAACCATTGCTGAGCTTCAATACGCGCATCAATTTATGTATGATTATGATGTGCATATTAAGAACAACGGCTCAGTTGAATTTATTGATATTATGTTCAGTGCTTTTTTTGTTGGTTCTCGCATAGCGTAATAAAGCGTCAGTTTTATTTTTTATTTTTTCTCAAACCGTTCCGGTCTAATAATACCACCCGAAATAATCAAAGACATTGCTTCTTGGCGCGTCAAATCAACCACCGTAAAATCGCCTTCAGCAGCTATTACCAGAAAACCACTTGTGGGATTTGGCGTTGTGGGAATAAACACATTATAAAAATTTTTCCCTTCTTTGGGGTGCAAGTGAATTGGTGATTGTCCAGTCAAAAAACCAATGCTATATACGCCTATGCGAGGGAATTCCATGATTACAACTTGTTGGAACGTTAATTGATCTTGAGCAGTCAGCGCTCGCACCATTTGCTTGATGCCAAAATATAATTGGCTAATAAGCGGCAACTTAGAAAAGGTTTGTTCTACAAAGTCTAATAATGCACGAGCGAAGAATAATTTAAATATCAAACCAATTAAAAATATGATGAGTGCTACTAAAAGATATTCTATATACGGTATGCCGCGGCCCCATTCTGGTATGCAACACTGAAACAAATGATATGTAACAAGAGGCGCAAGCCAGCGTTTGGTCAAACTGAACACATATCTAAAAATGGCAATAGTAAGTATTATGGGCATTAAGACCATAATGCCATTGAGAAAGATCGATTTGATCCAGTTGCCAATTGCTAGAAGGCTTGCTTTTACATCCATGTATGTCCTTAATTACTTAAATTTTTTTTCAGTTTCTGAGCGAGCTGCGAGCCGATGGCTTGCGCTTGTTCAAAATGCTCTTCTTCTATCATAATACGCAGTAGTGGTTCAGTGCCAGAGTAGCGCACAATAATGCGCCCTTGTTTGATCTGTGCGTCACTTGCTGCTATCAAAGAAGCGAGGGGTTCTGTATCAAGTTTTGGTTTTCGCATTACCGGTACGTTAATGATTACTTGTGGGTATTTGGTAAACGTAGTCATTTCCACATTATCAGAGTTGAGTATCGCTTGCATAACACGCAATGCATTAAAAATACCGTCGCCTGTTGGCAAATAGTCACGTGTAATAATATGGCCAGAAGGCTCACCGCCCAAGGGTAAATTACGTTTTACCATTTCTTGCCAAACATATTTATCACCCACATTTGCGCGTATTAATGTCTTATTTTGTTTTAATAAATAGTTTTCAAACCCTTGATTGGTCATGCTTGTGCCAACCACTGTTTTGGTTTCTTTGTATGTTGGATGTGCAAGAAGCAGCGCTAAAACGTCATCACCATTTTTAAGTTGGCCATGTTTGTTAACGCATATCACGCGATCACCATCACCATCAAATGCAAAGCCAATATCAGCGTGATGAGATACTACCGCTTTTTGGAGTGCTTGTGGGTAGACTGCGCCAGATTGCTTATTGATGTTAATCCCGTTAGGTGCATTATGCAGCGCAACTACGCATGCACCATAATGTTTAAATAATGCTGGCGCAAGTTGCCAGGCAGCACCATGTGCGCAATCAAGGACTATTTTGAGGCCTTGTAAAAATTTTGGCTCAAAAAAAGGCGTAATATGTTCTTGATAGTTTTGACTTACTGCGGTAAGCACTGTCTGTGTGCCAAGCACTGTATAATCTGGTTCGTGATTACTTTGTGCAAAGAATAATTGTGTAATTTGTTCTTCGGCTTGTTGGCTTAGTTTGCCGGTATGCGCATCAATAAGTTTAATACCATTATCTTCATAACTATTGTGTGATGCAGAAATAACAATGCCGCAATCGTAATCGGTAGTATAATGTAACAATTGAGAAACTACTGGTGAAGTAACCACGCCGGCATCAAAAATTTTCACGGGAGAAAGTAGTAAACCGCTTTGCAAACTTGATTTTACCCACGCACACGATTGACGCGTATCATGCGCAAGTAAGATGCGTGGATTATTGCCATAATGTGCATGCGTCCATGCAGCAATTGCTTTGCCAAGTTGCGGTAATTCATGATGTGTAAAAGGCGAAGAACCAACGGCGGTTCTAATGCCGTCGGTTCCAAATAAATTGCGTGTTTCCATAGTTGCTATAATTTTTCTGTTACGTTGATTACTGCATTTGATGGAGTATAGTGTACCAGGTTTACACCATCTGGTAAAAACAATGTTGAGCGATCAACCAGTAATTGATTTTCACCTTTATGTAAACGACTTGCGTCAATATGAATGGCAAGTTCATCTCTATCCAAACTGTATATTTTTGAGCGCGGTGCTTGCAGCGTAATAGTTATTGTTTGTGGTGCATTAATTGTTTGGTGTGATTCAGCATTATACATACATACTGGCACATCATGTGTAATGCTCATTACGTGCGACCCACTAATGAGCGCCCAGACAAGATAACCACTTGTGAGTGAAAGTAACTTAATGGGTAGGTTGGTTAGAATTAGTTGTTTTAGATTTATCATGATACTTTAATTCTCCTTTTGGTGATTGATACGATGGCATAACATATGAACTCATAATGCGCACAGCTTGCGGCGCGCTTAAGCCTTCAATAAGTTTATCGTGAGCAATGAGTGAAAATGTGTGCGAATTAGGGTCTGCATACATTACTACCGCATCAGTTTTTGCCGTAAATAACAATGCGTCTTCATGCCAAATGCTTGTAAATTGTTCTTGACCAAATTGTTCCCAAGAGCATGAAAGTGCAAGTAATTTGCCTTCATGATTGAGCCACAAAAAACTGTTTGCATCGTATGACGGATTTTGTAGCAACAATTCTATGAGGCCTGGTTGCACATAACTATTTAGAATAAAAGGTGCCCATACAAATTGGCTTAAGCTATCACGTTGCTCAATTACGCACATGACCGGTTTTTTATTGTTCATTGCCACCAAGCAACTGCGCACAAGCAATTCCACCCAATTTGTATGATGCGCTTGTTTACGTGGCGTCAAATTACGCAGCGCAATGTAATTGCTTTGCAGAGTTTTCTGATGAATTAAAATAAAAACCATGGCAATCGCTGGGCTAAGAGCGCATAGCACAAAGCTGATTGCAAAAAGACTACAGAAATAACTTCCAAGCGTTAAGGCAAGGTAACCATAAAAATAAGCTAGCAATGGTTGCGTGCGGTCTTGCTTGAGCCATTGTGCAATATAAAAAAAAGCGACGGCAAAGAAAAGTATTTCTATGCCATCGCTTACATTCATAAATGCAATATGTTGCTGCACTAAGTGCAGCGTGGTTGAAAGTGCTTTCATACTAATGTCCTCTACTTTATTTATTGTTTTTTCTTTTCTTCTTCTGTTAGTTTTCTAGTAGGTTGTGCCAAACATTCGGCTTCATCATTAATTTTTGCTTGTAATAATAGTGGGCGTTCTTTTATAATTGACCTATAGTCAGAGTCAACTTTTAAAAATGCATCTTCTTCTACTGGATTACTTTTTTCATTTATTTCATCCAGTGAGTAATTCAAGCCTGCTTGATCTGCACATGTTTTTGTAATGCGATCTATAGTTGCTTCGCGTGCTATAGTAGTAGCTTTAAAGTATATTTTAGTAAGAATTTCTTCTAAATGTTGCGTATGATATATTGTTTTTAGTCGATTGCAACCGTCATCTAAAATTCTTCTTGCCAGATTAAGAACTTGATCTGTATCATCAAATTGTTTTCCTCTCAAGTTTGCAATTAAAGGCTGGGTTATTTCAGTAATAAAGTTACAAACTTCAGTTTGCTGCTGGTGGCCCTGTACTGTCCGCATAAGAAGCATAAGTTCCTGATGTAACGTTTGAAAAAAGATTGAGCCAAATACATATTTTTCTTTTGGAATTGAGCCTAAATCCTCGGGGCAATACATAGTTTGCATGGCTGCTACCCATCCAACTTCTTGTATCTTTTGGTATGCTTCTTTACGTACTTCTAAGATTTTTTTTGCTTGTTCACACCAATGTTCTGAATATCTAGTTTTTTCTTTACTTATTGCATTTGCTTGGTTATCTACTAACTCTAAAACCCTAAGACCATTGGTTGCACCAAGGCGCTCTTGAGCTCTTTCACGCGTTTGTGCTGCCCAATAACCTGCTGATAATAAAGTAATCTGTTGGCATTGTTCATCACCAACACCGGGGTAACAATAAGGTTTTAAAAAACTTAAAACACAGCATGCGGCAGCTGCTGCACCAGTCCAAGGCGCCCATGTTCTCCAATATACTGTGTTTAATTTTGCAGAAATGTCGTCAAACTCATGAGCTAGATTATCAGAGGCCATTGCGATGCGTGATGGGCGCATGGCTGCCATTAATTGGGTGATTTCTTGTGTTTGACTAATGGCATTGCCATACGCTGTTAATCTTTCTCGAGATACAGGTGTTTTTTCTTGAACTGCTACACAGATAACTTTTCTTATTGTGTTTTGTGGCGGAGATTGTGCTCCTTTAGGCTCCATTGCCGGTGCCGTAGTAGATGCAAGCATGACTATAGTAAATAAACCAAGATGTCTATTCATGAGTATCCTTTGTAGATTTTTAATAGCAGATACATTTAGTCTACTTCTAAGCTGTGTTTCTCGCAACAGGGGTTACTTAGTCTTTTTTTCTAACTCTTGTGCAGATAGGTGTGCTTGATTGCGCAAATTAGTAAGGAGAGTGCGAGCGGTATATGTTTTTTGGGTAATTTTGGTGATTCCACGCATTGCTCTTATTGATTTGCAGCATTGCACGCACGTTATGAGTGCGAGTGCACAACTTGTGCTGCAGGGTGCGCAGCAATTTTCACCACGTTGTGCAGCGTTGTGTGCCCGTGCGGCAAAATACGCACTAAAAATGCCAAACTTGCAGGGTTTTACGATTGCTAAACCGCAAGACGTAATGTGGTTACAAATACGGCTATTAGTTTCACCTACCATGTAATCTAATAATTCAGTATGTTCTTGAGGGCTGCTGCAAATTAGTTGATATAATGAGTTTGAAGTGAATTTGCGCTCATAAATTGCCATTTCTTCTTGCGTATGCAACCACGAGCAATCTTTGCCTGCCTCTTGTGCATATTCATGCATTTGAATCCGTGCCGGTGGCATCTCCTCTAAGAGTGCATCTGCATTATCATAAACCATGCTTACTCGAGGTGGGTAATTAGGATCCATTCCAAAGAGTAATGATGAACTTAATAAAGTTACGCTTAAAAGTCTATGATGCATGATGATCCTGTGAGCTAAGAAAGTGTTATGATTGTTAAAACTATTGCTTAGTTTAAGCCAAATACGCTCACTAGTCTAATTCAATAATAATAGATCAGTAAAGACAAGTAGTGCAAGATCAGGTACTCTATACGTAAGTAAAAAAAGTATTAAAAACAGAAAGATATTTCAGATGCCTAAAGAAATTATTTTAACTGGTGATAGGCCAACGGGCCCTTTGCATGTGGGTCATTATGTGGGGTCTTTAGCAAACCGTGTAGCATTGCAAGAAGAACACACACAATTTGTAATGATTGCAGACGTGCAAGCGCTTACTGATCATGCAGATACGCCAGAACTGATTCATAAAAATGTGCTAGAAGTAGCACTTGATTATTTGGCAGTCGGTATTGACCCAAAAAAAACTACTATTTTTATTCAATCAATGGTGCCTGAAATTGCTGAACTTACCATGTTTTATATGAATTTGGTGACCGTTGCTCGTTTGCAGCGCAACCCCACCGTAAAGGCAGAAATACAACAGAAAGGATTTGGCGCAAGCATTCCTGCAGGGTTTTTTGTCTATCCGGTTAGCCAAGCTGCCGATATTACGTGCGTAAAAGCAACACTGGTGCCGGTAGGCGAAGACCAATTGCCCATGATTGAGCAAACTAATGAAATTGTGCGCAGTTTTAATCGTACGTATAATTGCAACGTGTTGGTGGAATGTAAAGCGCTGGTGCCCAAAGCTGCACGTTTGCCGGGCATTGATGGTAAAGCAAAAATGTCTAAATCACTTGGCAATGCTATTTATTTATCTGATTCTATGGATGTTGTTGCTAAAAAAGTACGTGCCATGTATACCGACCCCACACATTTGCGGGTAACTGATCCTGGTAAAATTGAAGGTAACACGGTATTTGAATATTTAGACGTTTTTGATAAAGATACCACTAAAGTTGCAGAACTTAAGGCGCATTATGAACGTGGTGGTCTTGGCGATATGACGGTTAAAAATTATTTGCTTGAAGTATTAGAAAACTTTTTAGGGCCAGTTCGCATCAAGCGAGAAGAATTTGCACAAGATAAAGAGGTTGTCATGAAGATGCTTCATGAGGGAACGCGCAAAACAAGAGAAGTGGCCCAAAAAACGCTGCATGAAGTGAAAGAAGTAATGCACTTACTGTATTAAGATACTGATTTTTTGGCAGAATATTTAATCTATTTTTTACTGGCCTGATATGCTTTATAAAACGCAACAAGTGGTTGCCATTCTTCTCTACCTTCAAGTAAATTTATTGGTGTTTGACCCTCAGTAGTTCTTGCCTCAAGGCAAGCTCCTGCATCAAGTAGCATGTGTGCTATTGCAATGGTTTTTTCTTCATCAAAACGTGCTTGTGCAAGAACATGAAGTGAGGAACAATTTTGAGTGTCATTTACTTTAACATGAGCGCCATGCTCTAATAATAATGCTACTTTTTCAGGAGAACACCAAGCAATGGCGCGATGAAGCGGCATATCTTCACCGGGTAAACCATTAACTTGCGCGCCTTGTTCAAGCAAAGCAGTCATTTTTTCTTTTGTGCCTCTATGGTCAGCAGCTTTAACTAATTTTCTGGTGAGTCGAGCTTGCAAAATACAGCCAACAGGTGTAACGCCGCTTTTGTTTAGAGTGGCTTCAGGTGCACCATTTTCTAATAATAAACCGATTATTTTATTATTAAGTTGCCTTTGGGTGAATGCAACATGTAATGCCGTATCGCCTGTTTCAGGTAGAGTTGCTCTAACATCAACACCTGCTGTAAGTAATTGACTGACTTGATGATAATTGTTTTGGCGAATAGCAAGGCACAGGTCTTGGAGGGTTGTTTTTTTTTGTGATGCTTTTTCTGTATCCATTGCTTGTAATGTTAGGGTAGAAGCAAGAAGTGCGATACGTATTATTTTTTGCATGGTGATCCTTAAGTGTCTTGAAAAGAGAATCTTAGGATCAAGATAACAGATATAGGATTTGCTGCAAGAAGTGCTTATTGCGTGTCTAATGATGATCGTTGTCTGTATAATGCGTGCTTTTATCATTAATCACTTGGGCAAGTGTTTTACTTGATGTATGATTGGCAACATATACATGATGGGCAATTATTGCTTGGCCAAGTTCAGGGTTATTGGGGTGGTACGAAGCATGATTAAAAACGGGTGTGGCACGGTTCACAAAATTTTCTGATTGTATCACGACCAAGTCAACCGTTCTATTATCGGTTAAGCGCACTAAGCATTTTCTATGAAAGTTTCCCTTCATGTTTTTTTGGTTATTAGTTTTAGCAACGGTAATGTGTGCACCTGCTTGAGTCAATTCACTTAATAATTGAGTACTTACTTTAGTTAAAAACTCCCAATCCACAATCATATGCACAGTGCCCCCTTGTTTGCAAAAAACAAGTAGTTTTGCATGCAATGTTGTATTACCGTAGCCCATAGTTCCAAGATACAAGGTGCCACCTTTTTCAGGGTTAATTTGCTGTGCAAGTGATTCGGTTAATTTATAAAGTGTAGTATCATATACGGTGCTGCATTTTAACTCGGTAGGCGGCAATATATGTGCCCCATTAGCATCTTCTTGCATGCCTTCGACGTGTGATGCTAAATGTTGTTTATAATATTCATGGTTATCATGAGTAATTAAACCAATTTCAAAGTTTTGGCGCCGACATCTTTGCGCATTATTAGGGTTGTAAGAACCTTCATATATACTATAATGCCAAGTTTGTTCACCAGTCTTTTTATAAGCAATAAGCACTCGTTTGCCGTGTTGACTGCCACGTTTTAAGGTAATGTTTTTGCAATCTTTTAGTTCTCTACAAACGTGTTGATTTTCATGGCGATCAGCGTCTAGGTGGAGCGATACGCTGCCTTGTTTTTTGCTCGCAATTGCTTTAATGAGATCAATTACTTTTTGATTGGTAATAAATGCTAAATCAGCTGATAAGGTAACACACTCTGCTGTGTTCGCAGTTTGCAGTAGTGCATGTAATTTATCGCGAACATCAAGTGTGCGCAATGCCAAGTATGGTTTAGATATTTGAGTTATTGTTGAATCCATAGCACAGGAAAAAGTGGAGAGTGATAGTAATGTAAAAAAGAATATAATTTTTAGTGGCTTCATTTCTTTTTTCATAGCATGTTACTCATTGTTGCCCGAAAGTGCTATTTTTTTCTTGGAAGATTTTCTTTTAGGTAATTGCGCACCAGAATTTTTAAAGTCCTGATACGTAACACCTTGTAGTGCAAGTTTTGTGTGTTCAGCAATGATGGCGTTACCCATATCGGTTTGATTCGGATAATAGGTGCTTACATTAAAATCATGTTCTGCGTGCTTTGTTGCATTGGCAGTTGAAACACACGTGAGAATCTTTCCTGCACGTACACGCACCAAATACTTTTGATGGAAGATGCCTAACTTTTCAAGGAGCGTTTTGCCTTCTTTTACTTTAAATTGCCCAGTTGGCAGCACAATGTGTGCACCATGATGCGTAAGTTCGTCAAGTAACGGTATATTCTCTTGTGATGTTGCGTCAGTATCAAGGAGCATGTGCACTAAGACCTTTCGCTTTGCGGCTTCAACTAACGCGGCATGAAGTCCGGCATGGCCATAGTTCATAGAAGCAAAATAAATAGAGTCGCCTGTGTTGGTGTTTGCAATACGTGGTGCAAGGCTTGCATGGAGATCATGCTCAGCATTATCAATAATTGTTTTCTTTGCTGGTGTAGCGTCTAAAGTTTCTAATTCGTGCTTTTTTGTGCGTTTGGTGCCTTGTTGATGTGATTTTACATGGGCGTTGTGCGCTGGAGAATCATTATATTCTATTACCATCATTTCTTTATTGCGCTGTGCGCTTTTAGATAAGTTATAGGAACCAGCAATCGTTCGGCGATGCCACACGGTTTCATCAGCTTGTTTATATTGGATAGACAATCTTTTGGTATGTTGTGCACTTTTGATTACCGTTATACCGGCACTTTCTAGTTTTTGGATTGGCGTTTTATTATTGGCGTTGGATTTATGCATATGCACAGAAACGTTGCCTGGGTGCTTTGTATGTATATCGATGAGTAAATCTATAATAGTGCTATCAGTAAGAATGAAAGCATCTACGTTCACATGTGCCTCATCTGCGTTTAAGGCAGCAGCGAGTTCTGTGATAACGGTAGGTTGTATGTTTGGATTAAATAGTACGGTGTCTTTTTGCGGAGAGCGTGGATCAACATCCATGCAATGCAGAGAAATACTGCAGCCAAAAGCTGCTATACCTATAAACAGGGAATATAAAGATATTCTCATTTTTTTTAACATTGTTTCTCCATTCTGATAGGGTGAAGCTACCCTGCAATAGCTAAATTAATGATACTTATAGCATACCTGAATTATTCTATTTGTCAAATTTTACTAGAGAAAAACCAAAGGTTTTTAAAAATCCTTCCCTGGTGGCGCGATTATGTGGTAAGGTGTACAGGAGAAGGTATTCTATATAAGAGGAGAAATAGTATGTTTAAAGGAATGTCTAGTTACTGGTTTGGGGCAGGGATAGTCTTGTTTTTTACCATACTACTTTGTATATCATTTTTTACCTGGTGGCAGCAAGCTTCAGTTTGGCAAGAGCAAGTGATAGATGAGCATATCACTACACTGCTCGGTATTTTTAAACGCATTGACGCTGAATGCCATATAACGGGCTTTGAGCATCAAAAGAATTACATTGATTTTCTTAATGTGGCAACATTTGCTGGATCAGAAGTAGGTTCTATGAATTTGGCACAACCACATAAATGGAAAGGGCCGTATATTAAAGATAATCCCACCATTCAAGAAAAACAGTATCAAATTGTAAGAACTCATAAAGGATATTTTATTGTACCTGGTGAAGGTGTGGAGCTTGGTAACGGCAAAGTCATTGGTAAAGATATTGTGTTTGATGAAGATGCAGATATTGAAGCAATGATGCAAGATGAACATGCGTTAAAATTTAAAGAATATAAACTTGCAGCACCATTGATATTAAAGAGTGAAGCTCAGGTTGAACTCACGCCTAAAGAGGCTTTGGTGGTATTAGAAGACCCTGGTGTGTAACAAGCAAGCCAGAGGCTACTCTTTAAAGTAGCCTCTAGCTTATAATATCAGTTAATGACTATGAGTTTGCTTAATAATATCGGCTGCACGTTCAGACATAGCATAAATAGTAGCTGACGGCCGCGTAACTGTAGTTGTTGGTAGCACTGAACCATCAACTACTCGAAGATTTCTAATTCCGAATACTCTAAACTCTTGGTCTACAACTGCCAGAGGATCGTTATTCGCCCCCATTTTGCAGCCACCTACTTGATGCGTACTAGGAGTTGCAAAAGATTTATTAAATAAATCAATTTGGGCATCTGCTTGAATATTAGGGCCTGGAAAGACTTCTCCAGTAATTTGGATACCTTCTGTATTTGTTGTACTAGTTTCTAACCAGGTTGTAAATTTCTCCATGACTTCTCGAGATTTTTTAAATGCATTTCGTAGATCTGTTACATCTTGCTCTTCGGTAAAATATGGAGGAATAATGTAAGGGGGATCAAGAGGGTTATTTGAAAATATTACAATTTCTCCATTGCTTTTAGGTTGTGTCAATAAATATGCAGCATTGATAAAGAATGCAGTGCCTGCTGGTACAGGTAGACTACCTTGAAAGAAGCTATTGAAAGTATCAATCTCTTTTACTAAAATAGCCGGTGCTAATATGGGAACTAATTCAAAATCTAAACCATGTACTGGAGGCAATATACAATTACGCGTTTCAGGTTCTAGGCTCATAAATCCATCCATTTCTAAGAAGTTACTCGATAAAAAGAATGGAGATGCAGGGCCATCAGATATGGGTTCGGGGAACTTGTTTGTTCCATAATAAATTTGGCCGAAAATATGATCACATACATTTTTACCCACACCTGGTAAGTCATGGCGCAACTGTACTGGTTCAGGGGTGGTTGCAGCTAAAACGTCTGCTGGCCCAATGCCTGACTGCATGAGTATTTTAGGGCTATTTACCACACCACCACAGATAATAACTTCTTTTCGTGCAAATATTTTGCGGCTTATGCCATTAACGATATATTCTACACCCGTAGCTTTCTTGTTTTTATCAAGAAGTATACGAGTTACGAATGACCCAACTTTAACTTTAAGGTTTTTGCGTGTAGCAATAAATGGTCGTACGTATGCATCATATGCGCTTACACGAGTTCTAAGTTCTGTTACGGTATTTTGACCCCAAGCAAATCCTGGTTCTGTTGCAAATTGAATATCACTAAATGTTGCAAGGCCTAGCCCGCCATCACTCAGACTGGCGCGCGAAAAATCTAAAAATTCGTTATGTATTGGTTTTTGTATATTAGTTTCACGCACAGGGATTGGCCCTTCAAATCCGCGACAGTCACTGGGTTCTTGGCCATCTAATAAGCCAAAGACATGTTCAGCTTTTTGTAAAAAAGGCAAGATTTCTTGATATCCCCATTGAGTTAATCCCAAGTTATTTTTCCAATTGTCGTAGACAAATTTACTTCCCCAGCTCCATTGAACTGCATAGTGATTGGTGCTTCCACCAAGCATTTTACCACGCGGCCATGCAAACAAACGTGATACTGCAGTTTCATTGGGATTAGTATTTTCAAGAGGCTTTGTCCAGAAGGACCAATCGTGTTCGGCATTGAAATAAAGGTTTGTCCAAAAAACAGGAAAAGGTATCAAAGGGTCTTTTGCGTCTTGACCAGCTTCAAGCAAACAAACAGAAAAATTGGGGTTTTCAGTTAAACGGCCTGCAAGTACACAACCCCCAATGCCTGCACCAACTATCACAAAATCAGCTGATTCTTTGCAACATAAATTTTGTTTGCAGCTTCGTGTTTCTTGTGGCTCAGTAAAGGTGAAGGGTGAAATTAATAAACTAGTGATCATTAGTGAAAATGTCAGTTGTTTTAGAAATGCGGTGTTCATGACTTGCTTCCTTATTTTGTTATTTTAGTTATTTCTATCTCACACCAATAGCCTGCTAGAAATTTTTTTTTAGTCAAATAATTTGGAAAATCATTGTGTGGGTGTTCTTAGATTTCTTTTCAGACTAAGTTACATACGTTCTAAGAACGTAGCTTTTACCATTTTAAGGCCAGATTTAAATTGAGCGGAAACAAATACATCATCGCCGCGCTGCTCAATCTCTTTGACTAATCCTACACCAAACTTAGCATGTTTGACCAATTGATTTACTTTCAGCGCGCCAGAACTAGGTTTAGGCTTTTGTGTAAAAGAAGCTACTGTTGTTGTTACTTTTTGTTGCGGCGTTGCAGTGCCAAACGTCATAACTGATGAGATAGTGTTAATACCAAGCCATTCAGCAAAGTATTGTTTAAATTGTAACGTGTTCCAGGGTGCACAATCAGTCATGCCTACCAAGTGCGTGGGCAATTCACGTATAAAGCGTGAAGGTGATTGCTCGAGCATTTGGCCATAGGTAGTGCGATAGCGCGAGTGAGATAGTAACAATCGCTCTTTAGCGCGCGTAATGCCAACATACAGCAATCTGCGTTCTTCTTCCATGTTTTCAGGCTCAAGCGTTGATCGTGTGCTGGGGAACACGCCTTCCTCCAAGCCTGGTAACATTACGGCATCAAATTCAAGCCCTTTTGCAGCATGGAGCGTCATCAGTTGTACCACTGATTCTTCTTCAGTATCTTTCGCTTGTGCTTTTTCTTGCATTAATGCAATTTCATGTAAAAAATCGCGAATAGAAGTAACACCTGTTTGTTCAAAGAAGGCGCTTGCGCGTATAAGTTCTTTTACGTTCTCGGTACGGCTTTCTGCTTCTTTTGGATCATTAGTATCTTGCAAATAGGGCAAATAGCGTGTGGTATCAACTATTTTTTGTATTGCTTTGCTTGGAGCATCATCGGGGCTTAAGCCTTTTAAAATGCTTACAAATTGCATAAGAGTTTCAGCCTTTTTGCCTTTGACTAAACCTTCTTTAATCATATGTTGTGCAACTTCAGCATAGACAAATAATGGTTCATGCTCCCAAATGGCATGGAACTCTTCTACAAATTTATCACCAAGACCCCGTGCTGGCGTGTTGATAGCGCGAATAAATGATACGCGGTCAAAGGGATTGGTTACCAAGCGTAAGTATGCCAAAATATCCTTAATTTCTTTACGTTCATAAAATTGTATGCCGCCAATAATTTTATACGGAATATTGTGGCGAATAAGTGCTTCTTCAAGCGAGCGTGATTGATAATGTGCGCGATACAGCACGGCAACGGTATTATTTTTATCTTTCTTGCGCAGAGTCTCTACAAAGTTTGCAAGAATTTCACCTTCTTGATAGGCAGACATGCAGCGCAATGCGCGCACGCGGTCATTTGCTTTTCTATCAGATACTAACTTTTTAGGGTGCCGTGTGCTGTTATGAGAAATTACGGTATTGGCAGTCTGCAAAATGGGTTGCACTGAGCGATAGTTTGTTTCTATAGTAATAGTCTCAGTTTTTTTAAAATCTTTTTTAAAATTCATAATGTTGGCAACGGTAGCGCCACGCCATGAATAGATAGATTGATCTTCATCGCCAACCGCGCATAATGAATCGATGGCAAATGTACTTTCATCAAGCGCCATATGTTTAAGCAGTGCGTGCTGCACCAAATTAGTATCTTGATATTCATCAACGAGCAAATGACGCACTTGATTTTGCTGTGTATATCTAAATTCTTTATTCTTGGAAAATAAATAATGCACTTTTAATAATAGATCATCAAAATCTATACATTTGCTTGCTTCTTTTTCTTTTTCATATGCTTGATAGAGCTGATAAATAAAAGGGTCTATATGGCCAATGTTTTGAGGATCTAATGCCACATGATTTTTAATGTTTGATATTTGGTAGCCAAGTGATTTTGCTGTTAATCTTTTTTCTAAAAATGCACGTTTAATAATGCCTTGGAGCATATGTGTTTGATCATCAGCATCGAGTATAGAAAACGTGGGTAAGTCAACTAAATGCGCATAGCGGCGCAACAAAAATAAACAATACGAATGGAACGTGCCAATGAATGGTTTATCGGCACCTTTGCCAATAAACTTAATGATACGTTCTTGCATTTCCTTTGCAGCCTTATTGGTAAACGTTAGCGCAACAATTTCATGTGGAGAAACATTATGATGCACGAGCAAGTTAACAATGCGTGCGGTGATAACTCGTGTTTTGCCAGAACCTGCGCCAGCAATAACTAAAAGCGGCCCATTCACGTGCTGGACCGCTTTTTTTTGCGCTGCGTTTAATTGTTGTTCAATAAATTGATCAAATGCTAATTTTTTTTCCATGCTGTGCAATTTTTTAGAATGTAAAATAGTTATTATGCTCAGTGTACACAATTGCCAGTCATTTGAATATTATTTTTAGAAGACTTCGCGTTCGTCAATGACTGTTTGATCAGCAGACGTATTATTTGCTTCAGGGCAATTGTTTAAAGTTGTAAGTAAATTAATTTGGTGTTCAATAGCGGTTTGTTCGTCTTTGTGCTCGGTAAGCGCTTGCTCTCTATCTTGTATTATTTCTGCTAATTGTGCTGCTTTTTTAGCATCTGTAAGAGCAATAGTGCGCATGGTAGGAATTGCTTTTTCAAGCGCAAGAATTTTTTTTGTTGTTTGTTTAAGTGCAGCATGCAATCCATCTAATGTTTTTTGTTTTGACTTTCCGTATTGTTGCATTAAGAGATTGCGTTGTGCACACAGACTTTTAGCTGAATTTAATGTTTCAAGATCATGATTACCGCTTGTCAAAAATATTTCAATTTGTCGATCGAGACTTATGATTTGGGATTCAAGGGTACTTGGCGTTTGTGGTGCCTTTCGATCGGCAATAGGCTTTTCTTGAATCATAAGTATGCTTGTATCCACTTGATCCATTGCGTTATTCAAAAAGCTTGCTAAAAATAAAAATGAAATCCATGTTAAAACTAATAAAGTATTAGAGCTGTATTTCATTTGATTTCTCCCTACATGTGGTAGCTCATTAAAAAGGGGTATGAACATCATACCCCACTCACTATTCTTTGGTTACTATAGTCTATTTTTAAATTATTTGCTACTTAAACCAGCCACGAGCTGCTTGGATTCCTTTTGCTCTAGCAAGTGCTTGATCCATTTCTTCAATTGCATTTTGCAAGGTAGTAATATCTCGCTCTTTTTGTAGAAGTTGTGTTCTTAAATCAATTTTTATTTTTGAATCTTTTTCTTCTGGAATGGTTGCGCGAATGGCTGCAGCTTCATCAGTTAATGTTTGTTTTTCACGTTCTTTGGCTGTGCGGCGTGCATCTAATTCCGCAATTAAAATCTCTTTTTCACGTTCTATGAGTGATCTTGTTTTAGTAACTTCTTGCATTTGTTGTTGAAGTTCACTAAGTGAATCTTTGGTTTGAGCATCTGCAGTTTGCAATGCTTCTTGATCTTTTATGAAAGGGCTAATTTCACCATTTAATTTTGCCAAAGCTTCTTTTTTTTCTTGTGCTTCTTGTGCTCTTTTTGTTCGTTCTGCGGCAACTTTAGCAACAAGAGGAGGTTCAAGTTCTTCTCGTGAGAGATTGGCGAGTGCTGGCTCGTGCATGGCAAATTCCACAATTGCCTCATGTACGCGAGCGGCAGCAATTTTTTTACCTTTACACTTGAAGCCCTCGGTAACTAGCGCAGTTTGTTCTTGTTGGAGCGCTTTCATTCTTGCAGTAAGAGGGTCTGTTTTTGTAGCCAATGCAAGGAGTGCAGCTGTGTGCCTTTGGCGTTCTGCTGTGAGTGTGGCTTCTTGCGCCAGTAATGGTCCAAGAATGGTTGTTTGTTCTTGTATTCTTTTTGTGCAGCCCAGTATACGGTCTGCAAGAGCCATAGGTGTGAACGTGTGGCTCCTTACTTCTGTAAGCCATTGTTCTTCTAGAGATTTTATAGCTAGAGCTTCTTGAGCTTCCTTCCGCTGAGTTACTTTTGCGGCTATTTGCGCTGCAAAGGAGGTAGATAATTTTTTGTTGTCTTGGTCCATACTCTTTGTATGTGTTATAACTGAACCGAGCAGGATTAATGCACTATACTGTTTAAAAGAAAGCATGGTTAAGCTCCTTTTTTAAAAGAGGCCATGAGCAATCATGGCCTCAAGTTAGCAATCTACTCTTCTATTTAGCACCAGAATAATAACCAGCAAGCCATTTTGCAGTACCATAGGTCATATCTGCTTGTGCACGTGCTGTTCTAAGATTTGATATGGATTGTATTACTTGGGCAAGTTGTGCCTCGGTTGTTTTTTTGCTTTCAAGCAATGTAATCTTTGTTTCGGCATCTTTTTCAGTAGAAATTTCAGTTGTAAGATTGGCAACATCTTTTTTAAATGTTTCTCGTTGTGCTACTGCTAATTCAATAGATTGATCAAGCGCTAACAGTAATTTTTCACGGTCAGTTTGAGCAAGAATTTGTGCATTTTTTGCTTTTTCAAGTAATTGTTCTAGTTCTGCTTGTTTTGCTTTTGTTTCTTGTTGTGCAGTTTCTACTTCTTTAAGTTGCGCAATAACAGGATTCAGCTTTTGTTCATGCGCTTGTTTTGCAACTGCAAGTACGCCAAGTTGAGTGGCAAGGGTTGCTTTTTTTCCAATTAATTTTGAAGCATAATTTGGCACTAATTCTTCACGTGTTACATCAGCAAGCGTTTGTTCATGCAGCTTTACATATTTCATTGTAGTATCCACACAACGATTGAGTGCTGCTTCTTGTTCGGCAAATTGAGCTTCTTGCGCTTGTAAATCTGCTTCATCTTGTGCAAGTTTTATAGCCTGTTCATCGAGAGGGCCTTTTACGGTCAACAAAGCAGCATGTTGTGTAGAAAGTGCTTCTTCTTTAGCTTTTAATGTAGCTTTTGCAGCGTCACGAGTTTTTTGAGTAGTTGTCTGTGCTTGGATATGGCGATCACGGCGGTGTACGCGAGCCACAATTTGATTTAATCTGATAACTTCATCAGTAGTTTCTACTTCATCTTCAGTGCCAGATAAGTAGTCTGCTTCTAAATTTGCGTCTACTTTATCGGCGGCTGCTGTTGCTGAGTATCTTGCCCATAATGCTTTGCGATCTGCTATTTTGCTTTTTGTCCGCGCAAGTGGATTTTCATCAGTTTCAAGAACGATTGAAGCATTACACGCTTCTAAAAGTTGTGCGCGTGTAGCTTCTGTAGGTAACCATGCTATGGTTCCTTGATGCTGTGCAACTTCAACGTTGCTTAATCTTGGTTGTAATGAGGCATATTTATCTACAACTTCTGCAACTGGTGCAGCACCTTCAATTGGTTCCATTGCTTTTACACCAGAAACTGCTGTCGATAATAACAGAAGTGACATATAACGCTTATTCATAATAAGCTCCTCTCTTTGTAATTCTTGTACACACGGGTGTCTATAAGAATTAGGGATTTATAAGAACGGTAAGAAATCAGATCCTCCTGATCGTGACTCCATTACTATTGTTATACTCCTTCTTTTAGAAAAAAGAAAAGGGTTGTTGGGGATTTTTCTTGTATGAATATAAGAAAGACTAATAAATGCGCCATTTTTATTGAGAAAAATTTTTTGAGTACGTGTGGATCCTTATTATGCAGGGATACGAGAGGCTTTTTTAATGGCCTCTCATGAGATTTTTTAATGTGCATGCCATTTTAAGAGCGCATCACGTAATGGCTTCAGGCCTTCTTTAGTAAGGGTAGAACTTATGACATGTGGTTGATAGCTAAAAAGTTGTGCATGCAGTTCATCGGTCATTTCCACTTTGTCAGCTTTATTGAATACATAGAGTGTTTCTTTATCGATTTCAAGATCACGTAAAATGTTATGCACTATTTCTGCGTGTGATTGCCATAACGGATCAGAAAGATCTATAACGTGGAGCAGCAAGTCGGCATGTTCAAGCTCAGAAAGCGTTGATTTAAAAGCATCTATTAATTGTGGTGGTAACATTTGAATAAAACCAACCGTGTCAGAAATTACGCCAACCTCTATGCCATTAATATTAAGCGTGCGCGTGGTAGTATCTAGCGTTGCAAACAGCTTATCTTCAGAAAGTACATCTGATTTGGTGAGCGAATTGAGCAAGCTTGATTTGCCGGCGTTGGTATAGCCAATTAAGCAAAGCTGGGGCACGCGGTTTTCAATGCGGCGTTTGCGCTGCGTGGCTCTGGTAGTTTGAATTTTTATAAGCTCTTCTTTGAGTTTTAATATTCGTTTATCAATAAGCCGTGCTTGGCGCTCTTTTAAGGTTTCTCCAGCACCGCTGCGCACGCCAATATTACCTTTTTGTTGTTCAAGCTCGTGCCCTTTACCTGCCAGGCGGGATTTTTCATGCTTAAGGCGTGCAACCTCTACTTGTGTTTTGCCCTCGGCGGTAATTGCCGATTGCTCAAAAATATCCAAAATAAGTCGCGTGCGGTCGATCACATCAACATCGAGGATATCGGCAATATTACGCTCTTGGAGCGCATTGAGTGGTTCCGAAATAATAATTTGTTCTATGCCCAGTTCTTCAACTTTTTGTAAAATTTCTTCAAGCTTACCTTTAGTAAAAAAGGTGGCAGAGTCGACTTCTCTTAATTTAATATAGAGCACGTCTTCATAAGGAACGCCTAACGTACGGACTAAATGGAGAAATTCTTCATAATAAGCGCCAATGTCAGGAGTTCTATTATAAGGAGCGTGTACTCCAACAAGGAGTGTGGTTGAATAGGGGCTAACTTGTTCTGCTATACGTACCATAGTTATTTACTTACAATCATTTTGTGATAAAAAAGCACTTTTTTAAGATGAGGGTCTTTAAATTTGTGGTATACTTGTGATGTTAGTATACACTATTTGTGATGTTTTCCTAAGGAAAAAAAGTATGTTTGATTTTCTCACGAGCAAGTTTTCTTCTATTTTTCAGAAAATTACTGGTGATAGTAGGCTTACCGAAAAAAATATTGATGGCGCACTCCAAAGCGTTCATGATGCCTTGCTAGAAGCAGATGTTCCATTTGAAGTTACCAAAGCCTTTATACAAGAACTTAAAGAAGCTGCTGTGGGGCAAAAGGTGTGGGCTGCCATGAAGCCGCATGAGCAGTTTATTAAAATTGCGCATGCCACGGTAACGCGCTTTTTGGGTGGTGTTTCTGATGAAAAACATTTTATATTTGGGCGAAACTCGCAGGTTATGGTCATGGGTCTACAAGGATCTGGTAAAACAACCACGTTGGGTAAATTGGCACATATGGTAAAATCACAGGGCTCATCTAAAATTTTACTTGCTTCAGTGGACTTTTATAGGCCAGCTGCCGTTGATCAATTGGAAATTATAAGCAAACAGGCAGGGGTTTGGTTTTACCGTGCGCGTTCAACAGATCCAGTAGAAGCTGCGCGAGAAATAGTAAAATATAAGCAAGAGAATAGATTTGACGTGTTGTTCCTTGATACTGCAGGGCGTTTGCATGTAGATAACACTATGCTTCACGAGCTTCAAGAGATTGATCAGTTGGTTAAGCCTACGCATAAATTATTGGTGCTTGATGCTATGACTGGCCAAGAATCATTACTGGTTGCAAAGGCGTTTGATCAGGCAGTGGGCTTTGATTCTTGTATTTTGACCAAGCTTGATAGTGATACGCGCGGTGGTGCTGCATTTGCTTTTAAGTATACTTTGGGCAAACCAGTACAATTTGTAGGGACCGGCGAGAAAGTAGAGGATCTTGAGCCTTTCAGAAGTGAACGCTTTGCCGATCGCATTTTGGGCATGGGTGACTTGCTTTCACTTGTTGAAAAAGCCAATCAAAAAATTAAAAAAGAAGAGCAGGAGCGTATGGAACGCTCATTCAAGGGGGGGCATATGACCCTTGATGATTTTAAAGATCAGCTTGAAATGGTGAGCCGCATGGGGTCATTGACACGTCTTGCATCGTATATTCCTGGCATGGGAGCTGCTAAAATACCTCAAGAGCAGCTTGAACAAGGCGAGCGGGAAATGAAGAAATTTAAGGCTATTATTAGCTCTATGACCCGCAAAGAACGGGTGAATCATAAGATTTTACAGGGAACACGTAAAGAGCGGATTGCAAAAGGTGCTGGGGTAAGGGTGGCTGATGTAAATCAACTATTGGCTAGATTTGATCAATTGCAGCAATTTGCTAAACTAATGAAGAGGCATAAAGGTTTTTAATACTATTTTAAGGGAATTATATGGCAGTTAAGATTAGATTATCTCGTATTGGCAAAATACACGCTCCAGTGTATCGTATCGTAGCAGCTGATCAGCGCTCTAAGCGTGATGGCAAGTTTTTGGAAATTTTGGGTACTTATAACCCGCTTAAACATGAAATTGTTAAATTTGACCAAGAACGTATTAATTATTGGGTTTCTCAGGGTGCTCAATTGACTGATACTGTAAAACGTCTTCAAAAAATCAACAAATCACAAGTCGCTTCTTAATCATTAACATAGCTGATAGATAATGGTAAATAAACTTATACTCCATATTGTTAAAAGCATTGTTGTTGAACAAGATAAAGTTCGCGTTGAAGATCAAACAAATGGTTCAACCTATATTGTGAACATTTGGGTGGCTCAAGACGACATGAAGCGTATTATTGGTAAAGAAGGCCGTGTTATAAAAGCAATTCGTGCGCTTATCAATGCTTTATCATCAGCTGAGCAGGTTGACGTGGTGCTTGATAGTCAGGCATGAAGATTTCAATTGTTTCATTATTTCCAGAATTGTATAAGCCGTTTTTAAGCACTAGTTTGCTTGAACGTGCATCTGATAATAAGTTGGTTGATATACAGATTACCAGCTTATTTTCTTTTTCTGCGGCTAAAGTACGCGTAGATGGCCCCGCCTTTGGGCATGGCGCTGGTATGGTACTTAAGCCAGAAGTGATAGAACGAGCTGTTGAGGACACACAAAAAGAGCGTGGTAAAGCGTTTAAAGTTTTCTTTTCTCCTCATGGTACTAAACTTGATCAAAATGTGCTTGCTACCATTAAAGACAAAGTACAAGCTTCTGATAATCATCTCATGCTTATACCGGCGCGTTATGAGGGTATAGATGCTCGCGCAGAAGCGGAATACGCCGATATGATTATTTCTATTGGTGATTACGTGCTTATGGGCGGCGACGTGCCTGCGATGGTGCTTCTTGAAGGGTTGCTCAGGCTTATTCCAGGTGTTGTGGGTAAACAAGAATCAGTGGAGTATGAATCTTTTTCAGGTCCGTTTGTGGATTGGCCAGCTTACACGGCACCAGTTGAATGGCATGGCAACATAGTGCCTGAAGTGTTGCGATCAGGAAATCATAAGGCTATTGAAGAATGGCGCACGCAAGAAGCTGCCAAGAGAACGATGATTGGCCATTTTGATTGGCTGCGCACGCAAAAACTTACTGACGTGCAGAAAAAAATTGCGTATAAGCAAATTCCATCACACTATGTTGCTCTCATGCACACTGATGTGCGTTTGCCGCATGACCAGGTGGGTACTTCGTCAGTTACTACCTATGACATTCATGATATTGCGCGCTCCTCGCGTACCTATGACCTTAAAAATTATTTTATAGTTACCCCGCTTATTGATCAGCAAAAAATCGTGCAAAAACTGCTTGATTTTTGGTCCAGTGATATTGGGATAGATTATAATCCGCAGCGCCATGGAGCAGTATCGCGAGTTAAGTTAGTTCCTGAGCTTACTGATGCTATTGAGGCTATTGAGGCTCAAGAAGGCAAAAAGCCATTGGTGATTGGCACTTCTGCACGCAAGCAAGATGCCGTTGGTAAACAGATTAGTTTTCATGATCAGGGTTATGTATGGTCTCAGGATAGACCAGTATTATTGCTATTGGGCACTGCACAGGGTTTAAGCCAAGAAATTATAGATCGCTGCGATTATGTGCTCAGCCCAATTGATGGATTTTCAGATTTTAACCATTTATCGGTTCGTTCCGCTGCGGCTATCATTTTTGATCGATGGTTGGGATTGAACCCAAAATAAGGCAAAAGGCGTGTACAAATAGCTATTTTTGGGTTATAGTAGAATATTATAGATTATTTCGTTCGTTCTTGATCTGGCCAAAGCTGGAGGGGATACGAACATCCCTAGTAAATTTAATAAGGATTCTCCATGAGCAAGGCACAAGGTTATACAAACGAAACAATAAAGCACTTGGGTGTAGCAAAGCGTACGCTACCTTTCTTTGGCATAGGTGACACTATTGTGGTGCATCAACGCATTAAAGAAGGTGGTAAAGAGCGTATTCAAACATTCCAAGGTGATGTTATTTGTATTCACCAAAATGGTAATGGCGCATCAGCTACGTTTACCGTGCGTAAACTTGGTGCTAACGCTGTATCGGTGGAACGTATTTTCCCTTATCACACGCCAATTATCTCTAAAATTGAATTAGTGAAACGTGGTAAAGTTCGTAGAGCTAAATTGTATTATTTACGTGATCGCGTAGGTAGAGCAGCTCGTGTGACTGAAGACCGTGTAAATAAAGATTATGAAGGTCGTACTACTGGTGAAGTTGAAATTGTTGAAGAAACAGCAGCTGAGTAATCCAGTGAATTACCGTCTTACAATTTTTGTTGCCATAGCGTGCATTTTTGCAGGTTGTGGCAACAAGTCTTTAAAGCAAGAGCAGCGCCATGCTTGGCAACAGGAACAAGCTCGTCTGTATGATATCCCGGTGCCAATTATGGCAGAACCTGATTTTGAATATACGTGGTCAGATGAACACGGCAGTAGAGTCTTGGGGTTTTTGGTGACTGCTGATAGCACGCAAGAACTGGTTGATTTTTATCGCGCTAACATGGTGCGCCATGGCTGGAGTGAGCGAGTTCTTATTCGTGGCCGAGAAGTACTGATTGAATTTGAAAAACCAGAAAAGTTGTGCTGTGTTTCAGTGCGGCCTGAAGGGCAAGAAAAAATGAGATTAGTTCTTTCGGTAGGTTGCAAAGATATAGACGTGTTATATACATAAAAAAAGCCCCGCAATAGAGCGGGGCTTTTTTTTAATAATTAATTCTGATTTAATACTGTTCTTTTTCAGTGAATTCAATGTTGCGAACGCCTGGTGTACCAGTTTTCTTAATAGGGCACACTTGCGAGTTGCACGCATGACCTGTTGTTACTACTGTAGTCACCTTTGTTGTCTTGAGCATCTTAACTTCAGCTTCTAATTTTTCATTTAAAGAAGCTAAGTAGTCATTTGTGCGTTCAGAGCGAGCAAGATTTGCGCGCAATTGAGCGTTTTCTGCTTCAAGTGACTTACGCATGCTGCGTTCACGAGCAAGTTGTTCTTGAGCAACATGTAAGTCTCGTTTTAAATACGGACATTCAACCGTGATAGTGCGAGGAGGTTCTTGAATGTATACCGTTTCACGTTCAATGTAACGATTATCATAACCACAATCATAACTAGAACAGTTGTTTGATGCAGCTGCTTGACCTAACATAAAGCCTGCAATGCCGCTTCCAATACCTATAGCAGCACTTTTTGCACCACCAGCTTGTATATTTAAAGCAGGGGTCATTAAGAGTGTTGCTGCAATGATTGTTTTGAGAGTACGGTTCATAGTGGTTCCTTTCTCTTTGAAATGTAATCTACGCCATTATTGTATCATTAATTTCTTAATTAATCAATACTATTGCAGATAGAAAACTATTCCTTGTTTGCCAGATGTAGAGCTACGCTTGGCCCAGGTAATGAACTAATTTATTTATTTTGCCTGCTCCCTGCAATAAAATGAGATCATCAGAAGCAATGGTGGGAATAAGCGCTTTTTTGATTGAAGCAAAATCATCTTCTAAAGGTGCATAGATAACCTTAAAATTTGGATTGCGCTGGAGGAGCGCTTTCGTAAGATTTAAGCCCGTTACTTCGGGGATCGGGTGCTCAGAAGCCGGGTAAATATCGGTAATAATAAGCGTATCAATTGCACTATGTAAGAACATATCTACAAATTGATCCCATAGGGCGTGGGTTCGTGTAAATCTATGTGGTTGAAACACCACCGTAAGATTGTTTTTGGACCTTTTACGAGCCACTAATAAGGTATTTTGAATTTCAACTGGATGATGGCCATAATCGTCAAATAGTTCAGCGCCTTTAAAAAGTCCTTGATAACTAAATCTACGCTCAACTCCTTTAAAGCTGGAAAGAGCTTGAGTGATACGCTCAAAAGGAATGTCAAGGTCACGCGTTACAGCAATGGCTGCAAGAGCGTTAAGCACATTATGCTTGCCGGGCATGTTAAGAGTAATGTGCCCTAATTCTATAATGCTTTTTTCATACACCGTAAACTGAGAATTGTCAGCATGTAAAGTAATATCACGTGCCATAATGTCTGCTGCATGCTCAATGCCATACGTAATAGTTTTTAAATGGGGCATAGGTAGTAATGAGCGGATTTGCGCATCATCAATGCATATAAATGCTTTGCCATAAAAAGGAAGATTATTTAAGAATTGTTTAAACGTATCTTTAATATCATCAATGTCTTTATAAGTTTCCAAGTGTTCAAGATCTATATTGGTAACAACGGCTAATGTTGCTTGCAAATGAATGAGCGATCTATCACTTTCATCTGCCTCTGCAACCAAAAAATCACCATTGCCAAACTGTGCATTGGTAGAAATTGTTTTTAGATGGCCACCGATAATTACCGTGGGGTCAATGCCCGCTTCGAGCAAGATATGAGAAATAAGAGAGGTTGTGGTTGTTTTACCATGAGAGCCAGCAATAGCAATGCTATATTTAGTGCGCATGAGCTCTGCAAGCATGAGTGCGCGAGTAATTGTTGGAATGCCGCGCTTTTGCGCCGCAACAATTTCAGCATTATCCTTTTTTAAAGCAGAGGAATATACCAGGATTTCTATGCTTTGATCTTGGCAACCGGGTCCGTTGTTGCCTTTATAAATAGTGCAGCCAAGATCTTGTAGGTCTTTGATGTTTTCTTTATCACAGGTAAGATCACATCCAGAAATGGTATAGCCTTGTGATGCTAATATTTTGGCAATGCCAGACATGCCAATGCCACCGATTCCTACAAAATGAACATGCGCTTTTTTTCTATACATAATTTTTAAAATCCGGTTCTACAAGTGATTATTGAGACTTTGAGTCATCATCATAACATAGAAACAGAGGTTAACAAAATTATAACAGCTCTCTCAGCGTCATGAGTTGTTTTTGTAATAGCGTAAGTTTCTTGCGCAGGGAATCAGGTATGATTACGTTGTTTTCAGTGGCTTTTGGTTGTTTGGTGAGCTCTGGCTCAAGAGTTGTTTTTTGTGACGCCAAATAAGGATCTTTTGTTTTAGTGATTAAAAATTTTTTGGCTCCTGCAATAGTAAAGCCTCGTTCATACAGTAATTGTTTAATAAGTTTAAACGTATCAAGGTCTTTTTGAATATAAAAGCGTTGCCCGCCAGAGGAGCGATGTGAGCTGAGCCCAAACTCTTTTTCCCAAAAACGGATAACAAATCGTTCCACGCTGAGTTCCTTTGCCAATTGCCCTATACGGAAATGGCGTTCTTCCATGTGCATACTATCTCCTTTTTTTGAAAGTCCACTACGTTACTACTTTACGAAAAAGAATCACTCATTGCAAGAGCTTGCACCTGGTAGAAACTGTTCTCCTGTGGTATTCTAAAGGATATTATTTTTAAAACATAAAGGATTTGCCCCTATGAACATTAAAATACAGGATTTATTGTTGCCTTTTGCCTTGGCATTACTAACTATGTGGGCAGTCAACTATTTTTGGGATAATAAACAACAAACTGCAGAAGATGTTGCAGGCCGCAGAATAGAAGCACCGGCACTTGCGCAAAGATATGAAGCACCAAATCTAGAAATAGATTTTTATGATAATGAGAAAAAAAATGAAGAACTAGTAACCGTGTTAGAAAATGAACATGCGCGGTATCAATTTACCAATCATGGCGCTGCGTTACAACACGTTACGTTTATACGTTGCGAATCGGGGCAAATGCAGCATATTTCAGTGCTTGATGCGCCAACGGAAGAATCACGTGAAAATCGTGCATACTTAGTAGCTTTGAATAGACAAACTCCGTATTACTTTGATTTAATAAAGCAAGATCAAGATGAGACAGCGCACTATTTGACCTATAGAGCCGATTTTGGTGATGGAATACTTGAAAAGAAATTTACGATTTATAAAGATACGTTCAAAATTAGTTTAAATATTACGGTAACACCAAAAGCTGATGTTGAACCAGTACGCTTGCGTATATTCTTTAGTGCACCACGTATAAAAGATTTAGGAGCAAAAGATACCTTGGCTGCGTTTGTGGACGAATCAGGCAAATTGTTAACATATGCGCGTCCTCTTGCAGCAACTGGCGCCTATTGGGAAGCGCCAACAGTACAAGGCTTAAACGACCGTTATTTTGTTGATGCATTTGTTAATGATGCTAATAACTTTGTGCAACGGGGTTATTTTAAGCCAGTATCATTATCTAACGAGCATATGAGCTTGCAGGGCATATTAGAAAGTAAACCAGTAAGCACTCAAACGTCTTGGAATGTTTCGTTCTATTTTGGACCTAAAACAGCAGACGCTATGAACGCAGTGGATCCACGGCTTGAGCAAACGATTGATTATGGTTTTTTTGCAGCTGTTTCTCGCCCTATTTCAAAGCTTCTTTTGAAATTGCTTAATGGCATTTATGGATACGTGCATAACTATGGTTGGGCAATTGTCATATTAACGCTTCTTATGCGTTTATTAATGCTGCCATTTACGTTGCAAGCGCAAAATGCCGGCAAAAAGAATGAAGAATTCCAAAAGCGTTTAAAGCATATTCAAATGCGTTATAAAGATGACCCAGAAGCGCTTAATCAAGCACGCATGGAGTTGATAAGAAAGCATGGTATCATGCCTGGTGCAAGCGGTTGTTTGCCATTACTTGCGCAATTACCGTTGTTTTGGGGTCTACATGTGGTTCTTGCCAATTCAATAGAGCTTTATAACGCACCGTTTTTATGGATTAATGATTTATCATCAGCAGATCCTTATTATATCTTGCCGGTACTTACTGGTATTGGTATGATGCTTGCAACTCCTACAACAAGTGATCCTAAGCAACGTATTATGTCTATTGGTATGGGGTTGTTCTTTATGGCAATTGCTACTAACTTTTCAGCAGGGCTTGCGCTCTTTATGGCAGTTAGTATGCTTGCAGCGGCATTACAACTTGCGCTTACTCGTGGGATTAAATAATGATTGATAAGTTGCCAACGCTTGCTCGTTTAGTTCAGCAGTTGCAACAGATGCCTTATTTGGCATCAAAGAATCTCTATCGATTCACTAATCACGTGCTCACCATGGATGAGAGTAGAGTAAAGCAATTGTGTGATACTATTTTGCAAGCAAAACAAAGTATTATTCCGTGTTCCACGTGTTATGCATGGCAAGAAAAAGCCCAGCCTTGTTTGTTTTGTGGATCAACAAAACGTGATCAAACGCTTGTGTGTGTAGTGCAAACGTGGCAAGATCTTGTGGCAATTGAACAAACAAGCGGTTATCATGGCGTGTATCATGTGCTTGGTGGTGTTATTTATCCACTTGAAGGGGTAGGGCCAGAAGACCTTACGATCGAACCACTTATTGCTCGTGTGCAAACTAGTAATATTACAGAGATTATTTTAGCAACTAATCAAACACCAGAAGGTGAAGCTACGGCTGCGTATATTGCGCGCAAGTTAAAACCATCTGGTGTTAAAGTGTCATGCTTGGCTCGTGGCGTGCCGGTAGGTTCTTCACTTGAGTATATGGATCGTTTGACCGTTATGAAGGCACTTTCTGAAAGAAGGATTTTTTAATGCCATTAATTGAACAAATTCCCATGCAAATTTACATTGATCGTAGAAAAGAATTAGTTGATCGAATAAAAAAACAACATAATGCAACCACGGGCATTGTTGTGCTCATAGCTGATTTTGAAGGTGAATGCAAACGCTTTCGTCAAGACCCGTCATTTTATTATTACACGGGTATAGAAGAGCCTGCGTGTATGCTTATTATTGATGTAGGATCAGGAAAATCAACACTCTATACTCCAAATTTTGGTGATGAACGCAAAAAATGGGTAGTATCTCAAACGCAACCAGGCAATCATGCAGCACTAGGTGTGGATGCTATTGAATATACTGGCAAGCCTTGTGTGGGATATCAATGTTATCCTTTTTTTACTGATAATGAATATGCACATGTTATTGAATTATTTAAACATTGCATTAGTGCTAGAATTCCCGTGTATACGCTTGCGCCAACAGTTGCGCATTCGTACATTGATCAACGGTTTGTTTTATTACGATTAGGTCAGATGATTGATGGCTTTCACCAATCAATTGTTGATGTATCGCCAATTGTTGCAACGATGCGTCGCAAAAAAAGTCATAGAGAACTTGAATTGTTGTATAAAGCGATCTTGATCACTGAAGATGCGCATGATGCGTTTGCGCGAGTGCTTGAGCCTGGCAAAGTTGAATATGAGTTGCAAGCAACTATTGAGTATATGTTTACTTTTCAAGGTGCTTCGCAAGCATTTCCTTCTATAGTTGCTACAGGGAAAAACGGTACCGTGTTACATTACATGCAAAATAATACGCCGGTAAAAGCTGGTGATTTGGTTGTTGTAGATATTGGTGCAGATTACAATTATTATTGCGCGGACATCACGAGAACGTATCCAGTTTCAGGTAAATTTACCGACCGACAAAAAGAAATATATAATTTGGTTTTGGAAACGCAAGAATATATTGCAAGCATTGCAAAGCCAGGACTTTGGTTATCCAATAAAAATGAGCCAGAGCAATCACTTAATCATTTGGCAAAAGCCTATTTAAAAGAACGTGGGTATGATCAATATTTTCTTCATGGTATTGGCCATTTTTTGGGTATAGACGTGCATGATGTTGGTGATTATTCCATACCGTTAATGCCGGGTGACGTGATTACTATTGAACCGGGTATTTATATTGCTGATGAAGGCATTGGTGTGCGCATTGAGGATGATTATTGGGTGGTGGAGGATGGCGTTGAATGCTTAAGCCGTGACTTGCCAAAAGACATTCCAGCAATTGAAGATATGGTAAACTCTTCTATCGAATAATTGTATTCATATTGAATACAAATTATTCGAGAATGATGAAGTTGTAAAAGTAAACTAAGCCCTGCTGCTATAATTAACAGTAGGGCATTTTTTATTGTTATATGAAAATTAGTTACTGTATCGGTCAGACAAATAAAACCCTTCGAAGCTTTAGCGTAGTAGGGTTATTTTAATTTCTTGTTGGCTAGGTATAACAAAAGCAGAGCAAGTAGCAATCCTACCGATAATGAGCACGCAATATTAAACCAGAATGGTTGCGTTGCAAGTAATCCAGCAATTAAGAATGAAACACATGTGCCAAATATAACTGGTAATGCATAATAAATTTGTGTATGAACATGATCAGACAAATAACAACTTGCGCTAGCAGCAGACATTAAGGTTGTGCTTGCAATGGGCGAAACGTGATCGCCGGCTACAGCGCCTGCAAAAATTGCAGCTATAAGTGGATATAATAAAGGCACTGATTCTGGTGTTAGTGGTGGAGTGAGTGGCGAGAATTGCGCAAGCATGGGTACTGCTAAAGGAATCATAATTGCAATAGTGCCCCAAGAAGATCCGATTGCCACACACGTAATCAAAGTAATGATAAAAAATAAACAAGGTAACAATGCAACTGAAAATGATTGCATAACAAGTTGTGCAAGGTAGGCACCCGTATGTAATTCTGTGCGCAGTAAACTGCCAAACGTCCACGCAAGAAAAAGTACGGCAATAGATGGTGCCATAGAGTCATATCCTTCTTTTATAATGTGCGGGATTGTAGCAATTGTTATGGTATTTCTTAGAAGTGAAAATAGCAAGCTTGCACTAAAGGCGAGTAATCCGCCAAGGAAAAGGCCTATAAAAATATCTGTGTTTTGGAATGCCTCAATCAGTGTGTTGTTGCCACCAAATACATTAAAATTACCTAAATAGAGTAGCGTAATAAATACGCTTGTAAAAAGTGATAAAAATGGAAAAAGAAAATCAATAAATGCACCTTTTGTATGGACATGCGTGAGTGGCAGTGTCAAATCCTGTTTGCCGCCAACTAAATTTCCTGTTGTTGCTGCAATGTGTTCATGCTTGTGCATTGGTCCGAATGAGATCCCGCATTGCACAATGTAAATCACTGCACACAACGTAATGAATGAATAAAAAATAAAAGGTATTGAAGCAATATACGTGGCAAAAGGATCGGCCAGTATAAGGGGATTGTTATGTGTATTGGCACTAATTCCTGATTGCTCAAGCTGTGCAAGAAGCATGGCAATCCAACTGCTGATTGGTATGAGAATAACAAGCGGTGAAGCAAGCGCATCAATTAGATAGGCAAGTTTTGCGTGTGCAATATGATATTTGTCGGTGAGTGGCCGCATAATAGAACCAACGGTAATGCTGCTAAAAAAATCATCGATCATAAAACAAAGAGAGAGGCCAATTGATCCTAGTTCAGCTTGCTTTTTACTTTTCAAACGCCGTTGCACCAAGTTTGCATATGCTTGTGTGCCGCCGGTGCGCTCAAGGAGTGCAATTAACGAGCCAAGTGTTATTAAAAACGCAAACGTGTAAATGTTATCTTGATTAACTTGTTGCCAGGCATTATGTGCAATAAGTTTGAATGCCCCAATAAAGGAAAGATTGCTTGCAATACAAGCTGCCGTAATGATGCCTGCAATAAGCGCAGGTATTACTCGTTTGGTTGCAATGGCAAGAGTAAGCACCAAAAGGGGGGGTACAAGTGAAAGCCAGCCAAGCTGCATAAATGTCCTTTATTGTTAAAGTAGTATTTTTTGTATTTCATTAGTGTAATATGAGATCTTAGCTCTGTATAGGGATTTCTTGAGGATAAAGAGATTGACCAGGAGGGGAATTTGCCGTAATATAGAGACTATACCCCCGTTCAAATAGTATATAAAAAGCTCTCACGAGGATACAACAAATTATGGATATGAACAAAGCTTTCTTCTTGAAAAAAGAAGATGAAAAACCAAATTGGGTCGTTATTGACGCAAAAGACCAGGTTTTAGGCCGTTTGGCAACACGAGTTGCTGATATACTTAGGGGCAAGAATCGTCCTCAATATACGCCTCATGCAGATGCTGGTGACTATGTTGTTATTATCAATGCACAAGATATTGTCTTAACGGGTAATAAGTGGAATGATAAAATGTATGTTACCTATTCAGGGTACTTTGGCGGTAAAAAAGAAACTTCTGCACGAGACCTTAATGCAAAACATCCAACGCGAGTCATTGAGCTTGCTGTTGAGCGTATGCTTCCTAAAAATCGTCTTTCTCGCCAATTAATGAGAAAGCTTCGTATTTATACTGGTAGCGAACATCCTCATGAAGCGCAAGTTAGCACAAGCGCAAAAGCTGCATAAAAACAGTTTCTGAATCAAAAATTAAAGCCCCTTGAAAAAGGGGCTTTTTTGTGTATTAAACTTTAGGTATAGGTCGTAAGATTAGCCAAAGATCATGCGCCATACGTCTTGAATGCTCATTGCTACAATGAGAATCAAAAGCAAAATCCAGCAGGCAATGTGAATATATTCACGTACTTTAACCGGCAATGGACGCCCAATAATAGCTTCTATGGTATAAAAGAGCACTTGGCCACCATCAAAGATAGGCAGTGGGAATACGTTAAGTACGGCAAGATTCACGCTAATAAATGCAAGCAGCAATAAGAAAATTGCCAAGCCTGATTGTGCGCTTTTAATGGTCATCGAGACAATCATTAAAGGCCCGCCCATTTGTTTAAAGTCACGTTTGGTGAATAATTGTGCCATAGATCTTAAAATTTCAAAAATCCATTCATTAACGGCGGCAAACCCTACTTTCAGTGCGCCTACAAGTGAGCGCGCAGGCATTGCAAGTTCCACACCGAGTGATCCTGCTTTAATGTCGCCAATTTCTTGTTCACCTAACGTTACAGGTAAGGTCACCTGAGTGCCATTACGTTCAATGTTAAGTTCTACAGGCTTGCCTGGATTTTCTTTGATGTATTTAAGGAATTGAACGGGATTTTCCGTAATTGGCGTGTCATTATATGCAATAATCTTATCTCCTACTTGAAGATCAGCAAGTTGCGCGGCAGATTGTTCTGCTACTCCTTCAATGGTAGCTGTTGCAAAACGTGGGTATAAAAGAGGCATTTTAGGAGCGCCAAAATAAAATACTGCCGATACAGCAGCATAAGCAAACATAAGATTAAAGAATATGCCACCTAATAATACAAGCAGCTGTTGGTAGTATGGTTTTTGCCCAAACGATTGTTCATCGGCACGATCAGCTTCTTTTTGATCGCCTTGGCCTACTTCGCGTGCACCAGCAATCTCAACATAGCCACCTATGGGTAAGAGTGAAAGCGTAAAATCGGTATCCCAGATTTTTTTAGAGAAAAGTCGAGGTCCCATGCCAATTGAGAATGAAGGTGTTCTTATGCCAAATAATTTGCAAAATAGAAAATGACCTAATTCATGAAAGCCAATCAGAAAACCGATGCCACAGAGACCAACGATAATAAAGAATAGACTTTTAATTATGCCCAGAAGACTTACAAGAGCTACCATAAATAATTTCCTTGAGGAAAAAGTGAATGCATTATTTTTTAACTTGTTTACAATTTTTTTAAATTAGCGTAGCATTAACTGGTTGAGAAGTCTATGGTAATTCAATAAAGAGAATAACGATCAGTCTTTAGCTCTCCCTGTAAAGCAGGTTGAGAGTATCAATTTAAAGCCAGCTTAGCTTTTTAAAGTCCAGGTTCTTTAAGAAGATTAGGCTTGCCAGATTGTATTTCTGATAGGGGTGTTATCATGGGCTTAGGCGCCGAAAGTAGCGTCAGGTAAGGCTCTGGAAGAGCGGAAGCTGAGTTTTAACTTGAAAAAACCAATGAAAAGGTTATAATATAAAGGTCCCTTACCCGTTTTCTCAATAAAAATTACGGCTCAAAACGGATTTAAAAGTATATACTTTCTGTAACGTTTAGGAATGGTAGCATATGCCTACGATTAATCAAATGACGCGCACCAAGCGCACAAAAATTAAGGATAAAACAAAGTCTCCAGCGCTTGCGGGTGGTCCCCAGGCACGAGGCGTTTGTACTCGAGTATTCACTATGGCTCCTCGTAAACCGAACTCGGCTTTACGTAAAGTAGCTCGTGTAAAGCTTTCAACAGGATTTGAAGTTTCAGCTTATATTCCTGGGGAAGGTCATAATTTACAGGAACATAGTGTGGTGCTCATTCGTGGTGGTAAGGTTAAAGATTTACCTGGTGTTCGGTATCACATTATTCGTGGCACACTTGACTGTGCCGGTGTAGAGGGCAGAAAAGACAGTCGTTCTCTTTACGGTGCAAAACGCCCAAAAGCAGCATAACTTAGTTAAGGAATATTAGATGGCACGGCGTAAAAAAGTATCTTTTGTCAGAGAAATAGGCGGTGATTACCGCTTTGATTCTGAGCTTGTACAGAAGTTCATTAATGTAGTTATGTGGCGGGGCAAGAAAAACGTTGCCCGTCGTATTGTGTATGAAGCTATCGACTCATTGATTAAAAAAGCTGGTAATGATGAAAAGAAGGGTCTTGAGTTATTCCATCAAGCATTTGATCAGGTTATTCCAAAAATTGAGGTGCGTGCTCGCCGTGTTGGTGGTAGCGTGTATCAGATCCCAGTGCAAGTAAGGCCAACTCGTGCGCGAGCTCTTGCTATTAGATGGGTTATTGCTGCGGCAAAATCTCGCCCTGATAAAACAATGGGTAGACGTCTTGCAAATGAGCTTATTGAAGCTGTTGATGGGCGTGGTCAAGCGGTTAAGAAGAAAATTGATGTACATAAAATGGCAGAAGCTAACAGAGCTTTCTCTCATTATGCATGGTAGTAAGTAATAAGTCATGAGTAAAAAACTACAAAATCTAAGAAATATTGGTATCGCAGCCCATATTGACGCGGGTAAAACCACGGTAACCGAGCGTATTTTGTTTTATACCGGTGTAAGTCATAAGATCGGTGAAGTCCATGAGGGCGCAGCCACTATGGACTGGATGGAGCAAGAGCGCGAGCGTGGTATTACCATTACTTCTGCGGCCACTACGTGTTCATGGAAAGATCATACTATTAATATTATTGATACTCCTGGCCACGTTGACTTTACTATTGAAGTAGAGCGCTCATTGCGTGTGCTTGATGGTATGGTGGGTGTGTTCTGTGGTGTTGCGGGTGTGCAGCCTCAGTCTGAAACCGTATGGCGACAAGCTGCGCGATATAAAGTGCCAAGTATTATTTTTGTAAATAAACTTGACCGTATTGGCGCGGATTATGCTCGTGTAGTTAAAGGCGTGAGTGAAAAGCTAAAAGTAAATGCGTTGCCGATGCAAATTCAGGTAGGTTTTTCAGAAAACTTTACATCTATTATTGACGTGTTAACTGAAAAAATGGCTACATTTTCTGGAGACATGGGTATTGATGTTACCTGGTCAGATGTTCCAGAAGAGTATAAAGATCAAGTTGCCGAGCAACGTAATTTAATTATTGAAGCTGCAAGTGATTTTGATGAAAATCTTGCAGATAAATATTTAAATGGCGAAGCTGTTTCAATTGAACAGGTAAAAGCAGCGTTGCGTAAAGGTGTTCTTGCACGTAAAGTGATGCCTGCATTCTGTGGTACTGCTTTTAAAAATAAAGGCGTACAATTGATGCTTGATGCAGTTGTTGAATATTTGCCATCGCCGCTTGATGTGCCGCCAGTTGAAGGTGTGGTGCCGGGTTCTAATAAAAAAGAAACTCGTGAAGCCGATCCTAAAGCTCCATTTTGTGCGCTTGCATTTAAAATTATGACTGACCCCTTTGTGGGCGTGCTTACGTTTATTCGTGTGTATTCAGGAACGTTAACCTCTGGTTCTTACGTATTGAATGCAAGTACGGATAAAAAAGAACGCGTAAGCCGTTTGGTAAAAATGCACGCTAATAAGCGTGAAGAAATTGATCAAGTGAGTGCAGGGGACATTGCAGCAGTGGTGGGTATGAAAGACGTAGTCACCGGACATACGCTCTGCGCTGAAGGCCATCCAATCTTGCTTGAAACTATTAACGTTCCTCGTCCAGTTATCTCTACATCTGTTGAGCCTAAAAACAAAGCAGATCATGAAAAAATGGTAATTGGATTACGTAAGATTATGCAAGAAGATCCGTCATTCTTCTTGTCCTACGACAATGAAACTGCACAAACAGTTATTGCTGGGCAAGGTGAATTGCATTTGGAAATTGTAGTTGATCGCTTAAAGCGAGAGCACAAAGTAGAAATTGCACAAGGTCCATTGCAAGTTGCTTACAAAGAAACTATTCAAAAGCCTGTTGAGCAAGAAGGTAAATATATCAAACAGTCTGGTGGTAAAGGCCAGTACGGACACGTTTGGATTAAAATTGAGCCTCTTGATCGCGGTGTTGGAGAACAGTTTGAAAATAAAATTGTGGGTGGTACAGTTCCAAGAGAATATATTCCTGGGATTGAAAAAGGTATTAAAGAGGCGACAACTTCAGGTGTTCTTGGAGGATATCCAGTTGTTGACGTGAAAACGACGCTTTATGATGGCTCGTATCACGATGTTGACTCAAATGAAATGGCGTTCAAGATTGCAGCCTCAATGGCGTTTAAATCTGGTATGCAAAAAGCATCTCCAGTGCTTCTTGAGCCTGTTATGAAAGTTGAAGTTGATACCCCTGAAGAGCACATGGGTGACGTTATGGGCGATATTAATTCTCGCCGTGGACGTATTTTGGGTATGGAAGCTAACGGGCCAAGCCAGATTATTACGGCTGAAGTGCCACTTGCTCAAATGCTTGGGTATGCTACAACCTTACGTTCAATGACCAAGGGTCGCGCAAATTACAGTATGGAATTTGAGTGTTACCGTGAAGTCCCTAAAAATGTGCAAGAAGAAGTTGTTTCAAAGAAATAGTTTATGTTTAACGTGTAATCTGTAGGAGAATACACAATGGCAAAAGAGATTTTTGAGCGTAAGAAGCCCCATGTCAATATTGGTACTATTGGTCACGTTGACCATGGTAAAACTACGTTGACTGCGGCTATTACAAACGTACAAGCATCGCAAGGTCTTGCAAAAGCAAAAGCATTCGATGCAATTGATAACGCCCCAGAAGAAAAGGCGCGTGGTATTACTATTGCTACATCACACGTAGAATATGAAACACCAAAACGCCACTATGCGCACGTTGACTGTCCAGGTCACGCTGACTATGTTAAAAACATGATCACGGGTGCTGCTCAAATGGATGGCGGTATTCTTGTAGTTTCAGCAAATGATGGTGCAATGCCTCAAACTCGTGAGCATATTTTGCTTGCAAAGAACGTGGGTGTTCCGTCACTTGTTGTATTCTTGAATAAAGTTGATATGGTTGAAGATCCAGAAATGGTTGATATGGTTGAAGAAGAAATTCGCGACTTGTTAACTAAGTATGGATTCCCTGGTAAAGAAATACCTGTAATTCGCGGTTCAGCACTTAAAGCGCTTGAAGGTGATAAAGGTGAACTTGGTGCACAAGCCATCCAAAAATTAATGGATGCGTGTGATAACTACATTCCAGAACCAGCTCGTGAAATTGATAAGCCGTTCTTAATGGCAGTTGAAGGTGTTTTCTCGATTCCGGGACGTGGTACCGTTGCAACTGGTCGTATTGAACGTGGCAAAGTAAAAGTTGGTGAAGAAGTTGAAATTGTTGGTTTTGGTGAAAAAATCAAAACTATTGTTACTGGCGTTGAAATGTTCCGCAAAGAACTGAGTGAAGGTCTTGCTGGGGATAACGTTGGATTGCTTCTTCGCGGCGTTAAGAAAGAAGATATTGAGCGTGGTATGGTTATCTGTAAAACAGGTACCGTAAAACCACACAAGAAGTTTAAATGCCAAGTGTACGTACTATCTAAGGATGAAGGTGGCCGTCATAGCCCGTTCTTTACAGGATATCGTCCTCAGTTTTATTTCCGTACAACGGATGTAACTGGCATAGTAACATTGCCTGCTGGCCGTGAAATGGTTATGCCAGGTGATGATGTGGAATTATCAGCAGAACTTATTTCACCAATTGCAATGGAGAAAGATCAACACTTCTCATTGCGTGAAGGTGGTAGAACTGTTGGTTCTGGTGTAGTAACTGAAATTACGGATTAACGCTGCAATCAGCATTGATGGAACTTCTATGAAAAAACAAAAGATACGCTTAAGTTTAAAGTCGTATGACCATCAACTGCTCGATAAAGCCGTGAAACAAATTGTGATGACTGCAAAACGTACAGGCTCAGATATAATGGGGCCTGTACCTTTGCCTAATAAGCAGAGAGTCTTCACTGTCTTACGTTCACCCCATGTGGATAAGACGTCACGGGAGCAGTTTGAGTTAACTACGCACAAACGCATATTGGACATTGTTTCTCCTTCAGATCAAACTATGGATGCGCTCATGAAGTTGAACATATCCTCTGGTGTTGATGTTGAAATTAAATAACACGAGGATATGAAAACAATGTTACAAGGTGTTTGGGGTAAAAAAATCGGTATGACGCAGGTCTTCAACGAGAAAGACGTTGTTGTTCCTGTTACCGTGATTGACGTAGCCCGTTGGGTTGTCACTCAAATTAAGACCATTGAAAAAGATGGTTATAATGCACTTCAGCTTGGTACGGTGCGCCCTCGTTATGTAGGCAAGCCTTTCTCAGCTGAATGGCTTAAGAAATTGAATACATATTTTGCGTTTGTTCGTGAAGTAAAAATAGCTGATACATCAGCAACATTTGAAATTGGTCAAGAAATTGATCCAAATGCAGTGTTTGCCGATGGTGTATTTGTTGATGTGTTTGGTACTTCTAAAGGTAAAGGTTTTCAAGGCGGTGTGAAACGCCATGGCTTTGCTGGTGGTCGTGCTTCTCACGGACAAAAATTAGGTCGTAGACCCGGCTCATTGAGCTTTATGCGTGCTCGCGGACGTGTAATGAAAAATAAAAGATTGCCTGGCCATATGGGTGACGCAGCACGAGTGAGCCAACAGTTGCAAGTAGTAAAAGTTGATAACCGCGCTGGCTTGATTCTTGTTAAAGGATCAGTAGTCGGTGGTCCAGGATCGCTTGTCTATGTACAAAAAGTTCAAGGTGACCTATGAGCGCACAGAAGAAAAAGCAATCAGAAAAAAATGCTGTCGCTTTGCAGATAATTACTGCAGCGGATATTGGTAGAGATGAGGCGAAAGCCCAGCCATATGGCAAAGAACTTGCATTGGTGGTTCGCGAATTGCGTTTAAATGGTCGCCAAGGAACCGTTGGTTGTAAAGACCGTTCTGAAGTTAATCGAACCAATAAAAAGCCATTTAAGCAAAAAGGTACAGGTCGTGCTCGTGCGGGTACTGCTCGTTCTCCATTGTGGCGTGGTGGTGGTGTTATATTTGGACCACAATTACGTACACGTGAAATTGGTGTGCCAAAGCAAGTACGCAGAATGGCTTTTGGCAACATGCTCAATGACTTTTTGATTAGTAAGCAGTTAGTTGCACTTGATTGGCAATTGCCTTCAGATGCGCCTAAAACAGCACTTGCAAGAGAAGCATTGCGTGCAGCACAGCTTGATAAAGGCAAAGTGACGCTCTTTTTGGCGTTTGATGATATTGTGCATCATCGTGCGTTTGCCAATATTCCATCGGTCTCAATTGTTTCATTTGATGCGCCAAATGCACTTCATTTAGCACAAGGTAGACACTGGGTGGTCTTAAAGAAAGATATTGACCAGTTTACAGATATGGTGGCGCAATGGCATTAAAACTTGGCATTTTTGATATTATTCAGGGAGCTGTTACCACGGGTAAAGCTACTGAACAAATGCATAAACTTAAGAAAATTACCTTAACAGTACATCTTGAAGCCAATAAATCAATGGTTAAGGAAGCTGTGGAAAAAGCATTTAATGTTAAAGTAAAAGACATTAATATACTTATTAAAAAAGGTAAAATACGTAAATTTAAACGGGTTGAATCTCGCGGCAAAGACACTAAACGAGCAATCGTTACCTTGTCGCCTGGCTACTCAATTGGCTTGTTCGATCAACAAGCAATGGGTGCTGGGGTAGAGCAATCGCCTGAACAGTAAGTGAGGAATATAAGGATTTGCAATGGCAATACGTAAACGCAAGCCAACTACAGCATCAAACCGATCTCAAACTTTTTTGGAATCGGGTGACATTACCGCTAAACGACCGGAAAAAAGCTTAACGGTTGGCCTTAAAAAGAAAGGCGGTCGCAATGCCTACGGACGAATTACTTGTCGTCACAAAGGCGGCGGCGCTATGCGTAAATATCGTGAAATCGATTTTGTTCGCAGTATTAAAGATGTTGAAGGCACCGTAAGAACGGTTGAATATGATCCAAATCGCAATGTTCGCATTGGATTGGTATTTTATAAAAATGGCGCTAAAAAATATATGCTTCTTCCTGAAGGCTTACAAGTAGGTGCTTCAGTTATGTCAAGTAATACTGCCGAAGCAAAAGTTGGCTCTAGTTTGCCATTGCGTAATATCCCTATAGGATTTACGTTGCATAACGTAGAAGTGCGACCTGGATCAGGCGGAACTTTTGCACGTAGTGCAGGTACCTCAGTACAATTGATGGCCAAAAAAGATGATCTTGCAACGCTAAAAATGCCTTCATCTGAAGTTCGTTTAGTGCATCTTGATTGTTGGGCAACTATCGGAACTTTAGGTAACGCTGATTACCAAAATATTACTTGGGGTAAAGCGGGACGTAGTAGACATCTTGGTATTCGACCAACAGTTCGTGGTATGGCTATGAACCCTGTTGATCACCCACATGGTGGTGGTGAAGGTCGTTCTAAGTCAGGTTCACATCCGCGTAGCCCTTGGGGTAAAGGATGTAAAGGTACACGAACTCGACTTAAACCAAACCCTATGCTTGTGCGTAGACGTGGTAAGTAAGAGTAAACTGATGACTATAAAGGTTAATTAATTATGGCACGTTCAACGAAAAAGGGCCCTTTTGTAGATGAGTCTTTGATCAAAAAGATTGAAGCTGCAAAATCAGGCAGTAAACGCGAAGTTATTAAAACATGGTCACGGCGAAGCATGGTTCTTCCAGATTTTGTCGGTTTGACTATTGCTGTACACAATGGTAAGAAATTTGTTTCAGTATATGTTACTGAAAACATGGTAGGACATCGCCTTGGTGAATTTTCTCCTAGCCGTACGTTCCGTTTACATAGCGGTCAACGTCAGGCTGGAGCGGCTGCCAAGAAATAGTTGCGATAAACTGGTAAGGACATAGAAATGCAGTTTTGCGCTAAAGCCCGTTTTATTAAATTTTCACCCTACAAATTGCGGCCGCTTGCAGATGTCATTCGTGGCAAAAATGCACAGTTTGCTCTCAATTGGTTGGCGACTCATGAGTCGCAGCGAACTATACCTGTTGCAAAAGTATTGAAATCTGCCGTTGCTAATGCTATACAGCAAGGTAAATATGAATCAACACAATTGGTTATTTCTGATTTGCGTGTTGATCAAGGACCAATATTCCGTTATTTTAAACCCGGCGCTATGGGTCGATCAACAATATTGCGTAAAAGATTTAGTCATATACATGTAGTGGTGGAACCGGCAAAACCGGCTAACAAAAAGATTAAAGAGGTATTATAACGTGGGACAAAAGGTTCATCCGAAGGGATTTCGCTTAGGCATCTACCTTGATTGGGATGCGCGATGGTTTGCTCGCAAATCTTATTCGGATTATTTATTAAACGATATTAAAATCAGACGCTATTTGACAGAAAAGTTGGATCGTGCTGAAGTTTCTCGTATTGAAATTGAGCGTGCTGGTGAAAATGTAAAAGTTATTTTACATTCAGGCCGTCCTGGTTTTGTTATTGGGAAAAAGGGTCAAGAAATTGATACTTTGCGTCGTGATCTTGTAAAATTAGTAGGTTCGCCAAGTGTTGAAATTTCAGTGACTGAAGTAAAGCGTCCTGAATTAGATGCAACCCTTGTTGCACGTAATATTGCCGAGCAGCTTGAGCGTAGAGCAAGTTATAAGCAAGCAATGAAACGTGCTGCAGCCAATACTATGCGTAGTGGTGCACAAGGTATTAAAATATGTTGTGCTGGCCGACTTGCTGGTGCAGAAATTGCTCGTACAGAATGGCTGCGTGAAGGCAGAACACCACTTCATACCTTACGTTCTGATATTGATTATGGTTTTGCCGAAGCGTTAACAACGTATGGTAAAATCGGTGTGAAAGTGTGGATTTGTCGCGGTGAATATCAAATCGCTAAATAGTGGATTGATACAAGGTACAGGAAATTAAACCATGTTAATGCCCAAAAAAGTAAAATGGCGTAAACAGCAACGTGGGTCTATGAAAGGACTCTCCAAAGGAGCGCGCACTGTTGCGTTTGGCGAATTTGGATTACAGGCTGTTGAGCCTGCATGGATCACCGCACAGCAAATAGAAGCAGTGCGTGTGACGTTGTCACGTAAATTGAAAAAAGTTGGCCGCTTATGGTTGCGGCTGTTTCCACAAAAACCAATTACTGCAAAACCAGCCGAAACTCGTATGGGTAAAGGTAAAGGTAACATTGATGCCTGGGTTGCCGTGGTAAAACGTGGAAGAGTTCTTTTTGAAATCGATGGATTACCAGAGGATGAGGCAAAAAAAGTGTTGCGACTTGCAGCATATAAATTGCCAATTAAAACTCGTATGGTTAAAAGGCTAGAAACAGATGTTGAATAAAGATAAAAGCGAATTACGCAACTTAAGCGTTGCTGAACTTCAGCAAGGCATACAAGAGTTAAAACAACAGCTACTTGCTCTAAAACTTGATGTAGCAACATCACATGTTAAAGACTATTCGTTGTTTAAGAAATTGCGCAGAAATATTGCTCAGTTATCTACGTTTGTAAGACAAAAAGAACTGTCTTTCTAGAGAATTAGATTTATAAGGTGCTTATATGAGCGAAGAAACAAATAAAATAAAACGAACGCTTATTGGCGAAGTTGTCTCCGATAAAATGGATAAGACAATTGTTGTCGAAGTAAAACGTACGTTTCAGGATCCACGTGTACATAAAGTTGTGCGTGTATCTAAAAAGTATAAAGTACATGATGAAAACGAGCTTGCAAATGTAGGCGACGTGGTGGAAATTTATGAGGGACGGCCAGTCTCCAAGACAAAGCACATGTACTTGTCACAAGTGGTCACCTCAGCGACGGCTAAGGGGTAATCGACATGTTACAAAAATTTTCTCGATTAAAAGTTGCTGATAATTCAGGTGCCAAAGAAGTAATGGTGATCGGAATTGTGGGTAGTACTCGTAAACGCTATGCATATCTTGGTGATAGAATCAAGTGTTCAGTAAAGAGTGCAATTCCTGGTGCAACAGTAAAAAAAGGTGACGTAATTGATGCGGTTGTTGTTCGTACGGCTAAAGAATATCGACGTCCGGATGGCACCTATATTCGTTTTGATGAAAATGCTGCGGTAATCTTAGCAAAAGAAAACGAGCCAGTGGGCACACGTATTTTTGGACCAATTGCCCGTGAACTTAAAGATCTTGGCTATTCGACTATCGTTTCGCGTGCGCCGGAAGTGTTATAAAGGAAAATTATGGTTTCAATCAAGAAAAATGATACCGTCCAAGTAATTTCTGGTAAAGATGCTGGAAAACAGGGAACTATCCTTGCCATTTCACGCAAAAAAGGTAAAGTATTGGTTAAGGGAGTTGCCCTTGCCACAAAGCATGCTAAACCTAGAAGACAAGGTGAAATTGGCAGCATTAAGGTTCGAGAAAGTTTTATAGATATATCAAAAGTACAACCGGTGTGTAATTCGTGCAGCAAGCCAACTCGTATTGGCACAAAAACCGTAGAAGGTGGAAAGTCAGCACGCGTATGTATCCGTTGTGAGGAACTGCTGTAACGGTAGGATAAGGATTACAAGAGATGGCAAAAGCTCGTTTAGAAGAATTATATACAAAATCCATTCGCCCCTCGCTTCAAAAAAAGCTGGGTAAAAAAAATATTATGCAAGTACCAAAACTTGATAAAATTGTGGTGAATATTGGAGTAAAAGAAGCGGTGAGTGATTCACGTATTTTACAAAAAGTTGTAGATACGGTGCAACGTATTACAGGGCAATTGCCAGTTAAAACAGTTGCAAAGAAATCTATCGCAGGTTTTAAACTACGCGAAGGTATGCCTCTTGGTGTTAAAGTAACCTTACGACGTCAAAAAATGTATGAGTTTTTAGATAAAACCGTCAATTTGGCGTTACCTAAAGTGCGTGACTTCCAAGGTGTTGGCACAAAACTCGATGGTCGCGGTAATTATAATCTTGGTATCAAAGAGTGGAGTGTATTCCCAGAAGCTGATACCACTAATCAGGAACTCGTATTGGGTATGAATATTACCTTTCATATGAATGCAGCTTCTGATCAAGATGGACGAGCATTACTTGAGGCATTTGGTATGCCTTTTAAGAAATCGTAAGGATATAAAGGCAAACGAAATGGCCAAAAAAGCATTAATTGAAAAAGCTAAATTAGAACCAAAGTTCTCCACACGTGGCTACAATCGTTGCCAATTGTGTGGTAGACCTCGTGCATTTATGCGTATGTTTAAAATGTGTCGTATGTGTTTCCGTAAACATGCGCTGGAAGGTCAACTTCCAGGGGTCAAAAAGACTAGTTGGTAGGAGAATATTGTGTCTATAGACGTTATTGGAAATTTTTTAACTACTATTCGTAATGGTTTAATGCGGTCACAACCGCATGTAGTAGTGCCGTATTCCCGCCATCTTTTTGAAATTGCGGGTGTTTTAGAGCAAGAAGGTTTTATCAAAGGGATAACCGTTGATGAATCTGATGCTGTAAAGAAAACGATGAAAATTGTTTTAAAATATGTTGATGGTCAATCGGTTATACACGAACTTACGCGTACAAGTAAGCCGGGTCGCCGTGTCTATCAAAAAACTACAAAGCTTGCTCCAGTTATTGGCAATCTTGGCGTGTCTATCCTTTCTACAAGTAAAGGTATTATGACAAATAAAAAAGCCAAAGAATTGCGTGCTGGTGGCGAAGTTCTTTGCACAGTATGGTAAGGGAACAGAATGTCAAAGATTGGTAGACGGCCGATAGGCGTTAAAGACGTCCAAATCACCATCGATGGTCAAAATGTATCTTACAAAGGTAAGCTAGATACGGGTACGTATATGTTACCTGCGGGTTTATCAGCGGAACTTTTGGATGGTGACAAGATTAAATTAAATTGCTCGCTTGATCCAAAAGAAGGCAACCGTATCTGGGGATTACACCGTGCATTGCTTGCCAACAGACTTATTGGTGCATCAACAGGTTTTGTGCAAGATGTAAAAATTGTGGGATTAGGGTTTAAAGGCGTACTCAAAGGCAAATCTGTTGATTTTTCTTTAGGATATAGTCACAAAATTGACTTTGAAATTCCTAAAGGTATTGCTATTGAAATTGATAAAACTGGTCAAATACTTACCGTTAAAGGTAGTAACAAAGAACTGGTTGGTTCAGTGTGCGCGGAAATACGCGAAATGCGACCACCGGAACCTTATAAGGGTACTGGTGTGCGTGTTGGCGATGAAGTGATCTTGCGTAAAGCTGGAAAAACTAAATCTTCATAGATTATAAGCACAATAAGGAATTAACGTGTCGGTTAGAAGTAAATTAAATCTGCAACGTAAAAAACGTTCAGTGCGTGTAAGAGCTAAGCTCAGCAAGGGCTCATTGCCACGAGTGTCTGTGTTTAGAAGTCTTAAGCATATGTATGCTCAAGTTATTGATGATTCAACAAGTACTACCATTGCCCATGCGTCAACGCAAACACTTGAAAATCTCTCTGGAGATAAAAAAGATTTCGCAAAAGCGGTGGGTGTTGAACTTGCAAAACAAGCCCGTGCAAAAGGTATTGAGCGTGTAAGCTTTGATCGCGGTGCGTATCGCTACCATGGTCGTGTTGCCGCACTTGCTCTTGGGTTACGCGAAGGTGGCCTTGAGGTCTAATTGCTTGAATATGACAGGAATGTAAATGTCTGAAAAAAGAAACGAAAAAGAATTTGTAGATTTTGTCGTGAGCGTAAAGCGAGTGACTAAAGTTACCAAAGGTGGTAAAAGGTTTTCCTTTTCAGCTTTTGTAGTGAGTGGTGATAAACAAGGTAGCATAGGTATGGCGCTTGGTAAAAGTAAAGATGTTTCATCTGCTATTGCCAAAGCTACGCTGAGAGCTCGTAAAGGATTAATTAAAGTTCCTTTACGTAATACCACAATTGCCTATAATGTTGAAGGCCGTCATGGCGCAAGCCGTGTGGTTATTCGCTCAGCATATAAAGGTACTGGTGTAATTGCTGGTGGTGCTGTTCGATCGATTATGAATGCGCTTGGCGTGCAAGACGTTTTGACCAAATCGCTTGGCTCAAAAGCGTGCAAGCAAAACGTAGTTAAAGCAACGCTCAATGCTCTTGCTAAATTACGTACCTTGGGTGATATTGCTCACTTACGTGGCAAAACTACTGAAGAAATTATAAAGGGATGTCATGGCACAGCTCAATAACTTACCAGGATTATGCAAAAAACGTAAACGCGTTGGCCGTGGCGGTGCTCGAGGCGGAAGTTCAGGTAGGGGAACTAAAGGGCAACGTGCGCGCTCAGGCGGTAAACGTGGTCTGATTGGTTTTGAAGGCGGACAAATGCCGTTATCTCGCCGATTACCAAAACGTGGCTTTAGCAATACTCGTTTTGCAACAAAAGTTCAAATTGTGAACCTGGAAACACTTGAACGAGTGTTTAATGAGGGTGACGTAGTTTCTCAAGAAACATTGCGCGCAAAAGGCCTTGTAAAAGGTCAAGATCGTGTGCAAGTTAAAATTTTGGGTACGGGTCAAATTACAAAAAAGCTTATTATTACTGCTGATGCTGTAAGTGGATCAGCTCGTGCAGCAATTGAGCAATCAGGTGGTCAACTTCACTTAACTAAGGAGTAGAAGCAGTGGTTCTGTTGCGTAGTCTTAAAAACATTTTCTCTATTCCAGAGTTAACACGTAAAATACTCTTTACGTTAGGTGTCTTAATTGTATTTCGTCTTGGATCGAATATTCCAGTACTTGGAGTAGACGTAGAGGCGCTTGCTGAACTCATGAAACGAACCACCACACTAGGTGGTCTTTTAAAGTATCTTGATATTTTCTCAGGGGGATCGCTTGATAAAAGTACTATTTTTGCGCTAGGTATTTCGCCGTATATTACGTCATCAATTATGATGCAGATGCTGAGCATGACCGTACCTACTTTTGAGGCGTTGGCCAAAGAAGGCGAATATGGTCGCAAGATCATTAATCAGTATACGCGCTATCTGACTCTTGGTTTAAGTATAATGTATAGCTTTGCATACGCATTATTCCTTGAAAACCAAGGATTTGCATTAACGCCAGGCTGGGGATTCCGCATACCATTCATTTTAACATTAACCGTGGGCGCACTGTTTGTTATGTGGCTTGGTGAGCAGATTTCACTTTTTGGTCTTGGTAACGGTAGTTCAATGCTTATCTTTGCGGGTATTGTTTCACGGTTTCCTGAAAGTTTTATTAGAATTTGGACAGCAGTGTTTGATACACATAGTTTGCCAGGTTGGCAGGCATGGTTATTGCTTGCTATCATGATAGTGATCATTGCTTTGATCATTTATGTAGAAAAGGGTGAACGTAAAATTCCGGTGCAATACGCGCGGCGAGTAGTTGGTCAACGTGTGTATGGGGGTCAAAGTACCTATATACCATTTAAGATCAATACGTCTGGTGTGATGCCGGTAATTTTTGCTGGAGCTATGCTTAATATTCCTATGGTTATTAGCACGTTGCTTTCTTATAAGTTTGAGTTTTTCAAGCGAGTTGCTACTGAATGGTTTAATCGAACGGGTGCTCTATTTAATGTTACTGAATTTCTACTTATTATTGGGTTTTCATTCTTTTATACGGCATTGATTTTCAATCCTGAAGAATTGGCTGAAAACATTAAGAAAAGTGGTGGTTTTATTCCTGGTATTCGGCCAGGTAAACGTACTGCTGAATTCTTTAACTATATTTTGACTCGTGTAGGCCTTGTGGGTGCAATATATTTGGCTTGTCTTGCAATAGCGCCAAATATAATAAGCGCTATCATGGGTTTGCAAAGTAAGCTTCAGGATGGTAGTGCTCAAGCATTATTGGGTGGCACATCGCTTTTGATTGTAGTTGGGGTGGCTTTAGAAATAGCTTCTCAAGTAGAGTCATATTTGATTGAGCACAGGTATGAAGGCTTTCTCAGTTCGGGTAGAATAAAGAATAACCCTCGAAAAATCTAGACGCTCACAATGCAACACTCTATATTTGTATTTATTGGGCCGCCAGGTTCGGGTAAGGGATCTCTTTCTCAGATGTGTGTAGAAACGCTTGGGTGGAAGCAACTTTCCACCGGGGCGCTCTGCCGAAAGCATATTGCAGAAGGCACTTTGGTAGGCAAGCAGATAGATTTAGCTATAAAATCTGGTAAACTTATTGATGACAACCTTGTCCTTGATATGGTCAGTCAGTGGCTTAATTCATTGGGGGGTGGGCAGGAAAATATCATTCTTGATGGTTTTCCGCGCACACGGCCTCAGGCTTTAGCTCTTATGAATTTGCTTAATGAACAGTTTAAAGAGTGTAACCTAAAAGTTATAGAATTCTTTATTTCTGATGAAGAAGCTGCCAGAAGACTTGCTGCTCGTTACGTATGCACTGATAAAAAGTGCGAAGCCATTTATTCAGAGCGTTCAAGTGAGCTTGCTCCACTGAATAATAAGGCTTGCGATCGTTGCGGTAATGCTTTAGAGCGGCGTTCTGATGATCAACCGGATACAGTAAAGCAGCGATTGGCAACATATCATAAACATGCCGATCCGCTTCTTGCTTTTTATCGGGAGGCAGGGCAACCAATAGTGAGAGTAGATGTAGAAAAGCCGCTTGAAGCGGTATATAAAGAGTTTTTAGCGCTAGTAACTAAAGATAAGCTAAACTGATGATAACTATTAAAAATAAGGCATCCATTGCAAAAATGCATACCGCAGGTCAACTGCTGTCTGGCATAATGCATGATGTTTCTACTAGTTTGATTCGGCCGGGTGTGAGCACAGCGCAGATAGATGCATTTATAGCTGAGTCTCTTAAAAAGCATGAACTTGTTTCTTGCACAAAAGGGTACCACGGCTATAAGCACGTATGCTGCGTTTCAGTTAATGACGAAGTGGTACATGGTGTTCCCTCAGATACTACCGTGCTCAAAGCAGGTGACTTAGTGAAAGTGGATATTTGTGCATCATACAAGGGATATTGCGCAGATATGGCGCGGTGTTTTGTGGTAGGAAAGCCTACTGATGCGCAAGCAAAATTGGTTCGAGTTGCACAGCAAGCCCTTGATAAAGGTATTGAACAAGCACGAGCAGGAAATCGATTAACCGATATTTCTGCTGCTATTCAAGCCGAAGTGGAACAGCATGGTTACGGCGTAGTTCGTGATTTTGCAGGTCACGGCATAGGTAAGCAAATGCATGAAGAGCCAGAGATTTTAAATTATGGCAAACCTGGTCGTGGACCAGTATTGCGTGTTGGTATGTCATTTGCTATTGAGCCAATGATTACTGATGGAAAATTTGATGTATATGTGACCAAGGATGGTTGGACGGTAAAAACTGTTGATAAAAGTTTGGCAGCACACGTAGAAGACACTATTGTCATTACCGAAGATGGGCCAGAGATATTAACAAGAAACGTGGAACATCGATAAAGGTGAGCATGAAAAGCAAAAAAGATGACGTTATTCGTGTAGAAGGTGTTGTTAAAGAAACATTGCCAAATGCTATGTTTAAAGTTGAAATTGAAGGTGGCCATACGGTTTTAGGGCATGTTTCAGGTAAAATGCGTATGCATTTTATTAGAATATTGCCTGGTGACAAAGTGGCGATCGAGTTATCACCGTACGATTTAACCCGTGGGCGCATAGTTCTTCGTCATAAAGGGGAAGTGCCTCCAGCAGGTAATTCTTCGCGAAACCAGTAAACAGCTTGAAAGATTATTATGAAGGTAAGAACATCAGTAAAATTAATGTGTATAAGTTGTCGTATTGTGCGTAGAAACAGAGTTGTTCGCGTTATTTGTGAACGCACTCCAAAGCATAAGCAACGACAAGGCTAAAAATTAATAAGTTGGGATAAAGGAACTTTATGGCACGAATTTCTGGGGTTAATTTGCCAGCTAACAAACGCGTTGAATATGGTTTAACGTATGTGTATGGTATTGGCCTAAAAACTTCACGTGATATTTTAAATGCGACAAAAATTAATTTTGATACGCGCGTAAAAGATTTAACTGACCAAGAAGTTTCCGCAATTCAAAATGAAGTAACTAAAGGTTACATGACCGAAGGTGATTTGCGTAAACGCATCACTAATGATTTGCGGCGCTTAATGGAAATTGGCTCATACCGTGGCTCACGTCATAAACGTGGTTTGCCAGCACGTGGCCAGCGTACAAAAACTAATGCTCGTACGCGCAAAGGTCCACGCAAACAAGGTGGCCAAATTGCATTGAAGAGTAAAGTTACAAAGAAATAATTAATTAACTAGGTGTAAGTGATACGATGACGTATAAACGGAAATCCAAAAAAACGAAACGACAAGTAGATTCTGCTGTCGCACACGTGAGATCTTCTTTTAATAATACCATAGTAACCATTTCTACTCGTGATGGCGAAGTATTGTTATCATGTAGTTCCGGTAAACTTGGCTATAAAGGTTCACGAAAAAGCACGCCGTTTGCAGCAACGCAAATTGGTTCTACGCTTGCAAAAGATATGCAAGCTATCGGTGTAAAGGATGTAGAAGTGAATTTGCAGGGGCCAGGATCAGGGCGAGATTCAGTGGTTCGAGCTATTCAAGCATCCGGAATTCGCGTTTCCGTTTTGCGTGATGTAACACCACTTCCACATAACGGCTGTCGTCCGCCAAAAAAACGCCGTGTATAGAGGGTATAACCTATGAATAATCAAGAAACAACACAACGTGACGGCAAGAAGTCTGAAAATCGTTATGGTCAAAACCGTGGTGGTGGTAAACCTGGCGCTGGACGCCCTGGTGCAAAAGGTTCAGACGACCAAAAGCCAGATGAAAAAGATAAACAACGCCGAGCACGTAAAGTGTCGGAATATGGTAAACAGCTTGAAGAAAAACAAAAAGTTAAACATTCATACGGTATGCGTGAAAAACAGTTCCGTAGATTTTTTGACTTAGCGTTTAGATCAGAAGCTGCAACAGGTGAAAAGCTATTAAGTTTGCTCGAGCGCCGCATTGATAACGTGTTATATCGTTTAAAATTTGCAGTAACACGTGCTCAAGCGCGTCAAGTTATTGTGCATGGGCATGTTGCAATTAATGGCAGAAGAGTGTCATCTCCTTCCGCACTTGTTGGCGTGGGTGATACTATATCCTTCTTACCTCAAGTTGGTAAAAAACAGGCATTTGTAGAGCAAGTAATTGAAAAGCGCCTTAATATTGGTATTAAAGTCCCTGAGTGGCTTGAGTTGAATAAAGACGCACGCACTGGCAAAGTATTACGCGAGCCAGTACGTACTGATATTCAAAATCCAATTGAAGAGCATTTAATTGTTGAATTATATTCTAAGTAATTTCAACGCATTGCAATATGCGTGAATTGAGATATTGAGGAACTTTATGGACACTAGGGAGTACAGACCGCTTACCATCCCAAATTTACAGTGGGATAACAAAACATTAACTGAATCATTTGGTCAGTTAATTGCCCAACCGCTTGAGCCCGGCTTCGGGATCACGCTTGGTAATGCCATTAGACGTATTTTGTTAGGTGGTATTGAAGGGTCAGCGGTGACCTCCGTCATAATCAAGGGGGTTAATAACGAATTTTCACCTTTACCGGGTGTTGTTGAAGATACTATGCAAGTAGTGCTCAATATAAAAGATATCGTTGTTCGCAATAAAACAGGCAAACCAGGCACTATGCGTGTGGTTGCAAAGGGTGAGAAGACCGTTCGCGTAAAAGACATTGAAGCGGATGAACATCTTGAGTTGATTAATAAAGAGCATATTATTGCTCATGTGGCTCCTGGTGGATCACTTGATATTGAATTTTTTGTTGAAGCTGGGCGTGGGTATCAATCAGCGCAATGGCCAGAAGGCAAATTATTGCAACCAGATGATCGTATGTACCTTGATGCTATGTTTGCACCGGTGCGTAAAGTAACCTTTGATGTTGAAAAAACACGTGTTGGTGAAAATATTGATTATGATAAATTAATACTCAGTATTCATACTGATGCATCTGAAACACCAGTTGAAGTGTTGCATTATGCCGTTTCAGTACTTAGAACGCAATTGCAAAATTTTCTAAAAGATACAGAAATACCGTTTAATGATATATCTAAGGTTCCTCAAAATGAAGAACTGGAAGAGTTGCCATATCATGTGCCAGAGTTGACTATTAAAGGCATTCCTGTGAGTGTTCTAGTCAAACCAATTGAAGAGCTTGATCTTTCAGTGCGTGCACATAACTGTCTTCTTAATGAAGGTATTAAACGTGTGTTGGACTTGGTAAATTTGAGTGAAGACCAAGTAATTAAAATGAAGAATTTTGGACGAAAATCGCTCAATGAAGTTAAAGAAGCACTTAAGGTTCATGGTCTTGCTCTTGGGCTTGATATTCCTGAATCTGAGTTGCGTCAACTCATTAAAAGCAATCAGTAGTTCTTAAAGGTGCCGCATGAAACATCAAATTGATAGAAGTAAATTAAATTTAAAAGCGCCTCACCGCAGAGCTATGCTTCGTAACCAAGTGATTCATCTTATTGAGAATGGTCATTTGATAACTACAAAAGCTCGTATCAAAGAAGTGCGTCGCATGGCAGAAAAATTGGTTACTTTGGCTCGCCAAGGGAATACGTTCAGCGTTCGCCGCAAAGCTAAGATGGTATTGCCATACAAAGATACAGCGCTTGATAAGTTGTTCAAAGAAATTGCTCCGCAATACACTGAACGACCAGGTGGGTATACAAGAATTATTCCTCTTGGCAAGCGTGTGAGCGATACTGCGACAATCGCAAGATTGGAATGGGTGTAAAATAACCTGCATATCGACGCAGCAGCCCGGCGTAGCTTTTAGCGAAGACGGGAGCGTTTTTAAGCCGGTTATTAAGATTAAAAATTTAGGCATTTAGAGATTTCCTGTAGTGAGGGTTTTCTCTAGGTGCCTATTTTTTTTTGGTCTTTTCGTTTAAATATCTGGGCAGCAGGTTCGCCAACCTGAAGCAATGCTCTTATTAAAAATTGGACCAAATACCAATAAAAGAGTATTACCCCCCCCCGGCCCCTGTTAATAATACACATAGAAATTATTCTTGACAAAAATAACCCGATCTATAAACTAATATTATACAGTTACGCAAAGCTGGTCTTTCCCTGTAAGACGGGGTAAAAGACTACAAACTGGGAGGTTACAAAACTATGCGTATTTTAATTAATTCACTATTAAAATTAACGTTATTGGCACTCATTATATCTGTGGGCAGTGTTACTGCTATGGAATATGGGGATTTGCCTCAAAGTAATGCAGCGCCAACTATTGGCTCATGGGCATATGCTTTTATGCAGCCCTCAACTCCTGCAAAATCAGTAAAAGCAACAAATAAGGCACTGTATGCAGCTCCCGTAGCTGCTGCCGCGCCCGCATTATTATCTAAAAAAACTATGCTCATATTGGCAGGCGGATTGCTTACGCTATGGGCAGTTAAAAAAGTATACAATTGGATGTATAGTAAACCGAAGAATGGAGAAGTAACATGTTATCAATAAAAAAACAATTATTAGTGCTCGCACTTACGGCAAGCGTTGCAGCACCAGTTTGCGCAATGGACCAGCAAGATTCATCAAGCTTGATCAATTGGAAAACCGGAGCAGTAGCTGCTACCGCGCTTGTTATAGGATTAGGCTGTGCTGCAAGATGGCTAACTTTTGGTACACCAGTAAAACAATTAGATACACTTGAGCAGTCAACTAAGGTTGCCGGTCAAGCAGATCAAGGCCAGGCTGCGCAACAACCTTTGCAAGAAGATAAATCGCAAGCACTTCAACAAGATAAAACTCAAGATGCACAAGCGCAAAAGCCGGTTCAAGATGTAGATGCTCAAAATCAGCAGCCATCAGCAACGGCAATAAAGCGTCGCCCAGCGGGTCAAGCCGGCAGAAGGTTGCCTACAAGAAAGCCTGTAAAAACGCAGGATGAGCTTAATTTGGATGTAGAGGCTCCTGTTCAAGATGAACCAGCAGTTGAACCAAACGCAGCTCAACCAGCCGCTCCTGCGACCCAAAAACCTTTAAATGGAAAAGGTTACGGAGTGAATCTTGGTGATCTTACAGCAACTAAATTAAAGAAAACAGTAAAAACTACCGCTACAGTTCCAGCAAAAGCTGCACAACCTAAGCCGCTTCCACAAGTGCCAACGGCAAAAGAAGTGGTTGTTGAACAACCTACTGCAGATATGCTTGAACAATTTGCTCAAGAAATAGAGGATTTTAAAGCAATATCCCTTGCAAATCAAAAAAGCGAATTAGCAGCTACTGTGCAAGCATATGTTACACAACCAATACAAGATACTCAAAATCTTCTTAAAGTGTACGTGCAAATATATGGTGAGCGTGTAAAATCAAATGCGTTGGCCATTGCAATGACTAAGTTGTTTGCAACAAAAACGCCAGCACAAAGAAGTGCAGAATTCAATAACATTAAGCAAATTCTTGGTGTGCGGTAACAGAGAAATATTGAGACATGCCACTCGCTGAGAGTGGCATGTTTTTTAATGACACAGAGGTTTATAACATTATGCTTACTTCAATAATAAAAAAAATAGTAATGTTTGCTTTTATTATGGGGATTGTGGCTCCTATTACAGCAATGGATTCTCATCAAGATTCGCGCTGGTTTGGATGGAAGTCAGCAACAGGGGCTACCGCATTAGTGGTAGGTCTTGGAGCTTGGTGGTTGTATACTCATTGGAATAAGTCGGTATCAAAGCGAAATAGTACTACAAAAAGTACTCGTGCAGCAACAAAGCCATCAAAGCGCCAAGTTTCGCCCAACGCCAAAACTCAATCAGTCCAAGATTCCTCTCCTATGGTGACCACTGCGCAAGCGCCAATAATGGCATATGAAGATATAACAGATGAATATCTTGATAGAGAAATAGCTCAACTAGAACGTGAAATCGCTGAGGATAAAGCTAGAGAAAACAAAGGGAAATAACATGGTATCACTATATAAAAAATTACTTATGTTTGCACTTATCGCAAGCATTGTCGCTCCTCTTTCTGCAATGGATTCACAAGAAACTACGTCATCTGGATTTGGATGGAAAGCTGGCTTAGGTTTAACTGCCGCCGTGGCAGGAACCGGGTTGGCAGCATATTTGGCTTATTCTTCGTGGAACAGGCCAGCAACTAAGCCTGTTGGATGTGTGCGCCAAAAGTCGTCAGTGCGTTGGGCTACGCCCACAGCAGCGGATATTGCTCAAATGGAACAAGAAGAGCGTGCAGCACAGGATGCTGCATTACAAGAGTTAGAAGGGCAAGCTGCATCGCAAGAATCGATGATTCTAGAAGATTTTAGAAGCGCTAATGCCCAGACACAAAAGATAGAGATTGCAAAACAAGCATTTCAATATATTGATTCTCCAGAACAAGAAACTGAAGATCTGATAAGGCAGTATGTTCAAATCTATAGTCACCGATTAAAATCACCAGATCTCGATATTGCAATGAATCGCTTATTTGCGGCAAAGGATAAAGCGGCAAAGACTATTGAATTAACCAAGATCAAGCAAATGCTTGGCTTAGTTTATTACTAATTTAACGAGTATATAGTATTAAAAACGTGCCACTGGTCAAAAGGTGGCACGTTTTTATTTTATACTATTACAAATAGAAAAGCTTGTGTGGTATGCTAAAAGTAGAATGAGCTGTTCTGTTGCTCTTAGATGGAAACATTAATGATGGAGGTAGTATGAAGAATATCGTTATGTCTATGGCAGTTGTAGTTGGGTTTAGCTTTGTAGCTTTAAGGGTGCAAGCAGCCACAGAAAAAATGGTCGATAATGAAGTTACTTTTGAGCTCTATAATAAAAGTAAAGCAGCATTCAAGACAAATCCTACCATAAAAGTATATGGGGGGCGCATACTCAAAGGCGATATAGGTTCAGCAGATAAAAAGACTGAGCCGCTTTATGCCAACGTGTCTCGCGCACAAATACGAGTTGATGATGCCAGTAAATTTTTAATCTATCTAGAGATTCTGCATCCACGCGGCACGTATACATATACCATTCGTCCAGGCCATAACAAAGTGTTAATTTCATTTGATCCGGAAAAATCTCCTGCAGTATATCCACAAACGGGGCCACTTAAAGGATTGCTTGGCAAAACTGAGTCTGGTCTATCATTAAAAAATAATGTGTCTGCTGCACAAATTACAGAAGGTGATCTGCGTAGTGCTCTTCAAAAAATAGGTATTGGCTAAAATGAGTACTAGCCCTGTTCAAGAATTGTAACAGTGCTTCCTTGTGGTCCTTTATCCACTATAAAGTGAACCGGAAACTGTTCTTTCATGCTGGGCAAATGAGAAACAATAATAATTTTACAAAAGTTATCTTGAATAGCATAAATGGCCTCCATAAGTCTATGGAGGCCTTCATCATCCTGAGAGCCAAACCCTTCGTCAATAATAAGTGTTTGGAGTGAAGTTCCCGCTCTTCGTGCAAGCAGCTTTGATATGGCAATGCGTAATGCAAAATCAATGCGGAACGCTTCACCGCCAGAAAACATTTCATAGGGGCGAATGCCTTGCGTATCAGAAATATTAATATCAAGTGTTTCCTTGGCGCCACCCTTTTTAAGGTCTTTGAGTGATTCAATCATAATATGCGCTTGATTGTCCGTGAGTGCACCAAGTAATGCATTGGTTTCCTGCTCTATTTCGGGAATAGTTTCTTCTATTAAAAGCGCTTGTATGCCATCTTTGCCAAGAGCCGTGGCAATGGCGCCATATTCAAAAGAACCTGCATCAAGCATGGTAATACGTTTTTGCTCTTCCTCAAGTTCTTTGGCCATCAACTCAAGCTGCTTGCGTTCGTGTTCTAGGCTGCCTTGTTCTCGCGAGAGCGATTCTTTTTCTTTTTGGAGGGTAGTGAAGGCCGCTAATAATTCTTTTTCGTCCACGGTCAATTTTTGCATGCTTTCTAGAGCAGGTTGTAATTGCTTACACTGTTCACTCACTTCTTTTAATTGCCTTTTGATTGTTTTGAGTGAAGCAAATAAAGCAAGGCATGCTTGCTTACGATCAGTTTGTTCTTTGCGCGCTTGTTCAAGTGATGCATATTGGAGTAACTTTGTTTCAATTTCTTCAATGTTTTTTTTATCACGTTGATGCTGCTCGGCATTATACCCCAATTCTTTACTTTTAATTTCAAGCTTATCAAGTTGTTGGGTAATGAGTTGTAATGGTTGGTGTTCAGAGAGCATTTTCTCTTGGGTAGTCGTGAGCTCTTTAAGTTGTGCATATGTTTTAGTGAGCGCAGCGTTAATTGCTGAAAGTTCTTTGGCAAGCAGTGCGTGTTGCTTTTCATTCTCTTGGGTGAGTTTTAATAATGCTTCATGTTCTTTTTGTATATGGCATATATGTACACGTTGTCGCTCGAGTTCGTGCGCCAGTTTTTGTGCTTCTTCAAAGTGAGCATGTTCTGCCAAGAGGGTTTGTTTGAGCGGTGTAAGTATTGTTTTAAGGCGGTGCAAACGCGCGCTAATAAACTGTTCGCGGTGCATAAGCTTGGTATGAATAAAACGTTTTCTACTGAGCGATAAGTTTTGCTCACACAGTGGGCAGCTTGGATCATCTTGTTCAAGGGATAATTGTTTTTTTTGGGTTAAATCAGTTTGCTCTTTAATGAGCTGTTGTGCCTGTGCCACCCACGCATGATAATAATTTTTTTTCTTTTCAAAGCGTGGGCGCAATTTTTCTTGCGCAGCAATGCTTTTTTCAAGTCGTTCAAGGTCTATTTTGCCTTGCGTAATCTCTTTGAGCGTGTGTGCGATATGTTTGTTAGTTTGTTCTTGCGTTGCAGTAAGTATCGCTAATTTAGTGCTTGTTTCTTTAACGAGCATCTCTTGGTGTGCTGCATTAAGCTGCTGTGTGTGTAGCTCTTTATCATGCTGAACTTTTAACTGTTGTAGCACTAGAGCAAACTGCTCTTTTAGTTGTAACGTTTGCTCTTTAAAGCCAAGTTGTTTCTCAAGCGCTGTTTGGTGCTGCGCAATGGCGGCATTCATGAGAGTGCGCTTTGCTTCAAGCTCGTTTTTCTGCGAACCTGTATGTTGGGCACTATGCACTCTATGCCATTGTTGCCATAGTGCGTTGAGTTGTTCTTCTTCGCGCGATTTTCTAAGAAGTAATTCTTCTTCTTGTTTTAAGAGAATATTGCGCTGTTCTATTTTTGCGGTGAGTTCTTGCTTGGTTTGCGCAATTTTTTTTTGTGTAAGTTCGTAGTGTTCTGTTGTTGTTGAGAGAACTTGCAGTCTATCGCCAACAACTTGTGCAAGAGCGATGACTTCGTTTAAACGTTCAAGTTGTACTTTAACTTTTTGGCTGTGTTCAACACTATATTTTTTTTGATTGCCAAGATCTTTTGCTTTATACAGTGCACGTTGCTTGAGTGCTTCAAACTGATTAAGGCCTAAAATTGCAGACAATATTTGTTTGCGCTCTTTGGCCGACTTTTTAGAAAATTCATTTGAGCTGCCTTGCCGTAAAAAGGCTGAATTAATAAACGTGTCATAATCAAGGCCAATGGTAGCGATTATTTTTTCTTGGGTAGCCCTAATGGTTTTATCGGTTAATGCGCGTATAGTTTTTGAAGATGTGTCGTAGATGCCAAAATCAAGAGATGCATAGGGCTTTGCATATGTTTTTGCATATTCTCGTTTAATGCGATATGTATGCGTATTGAATTCGAACTCAAAAATTACCGTCATGAAGGTCTGGCCAATGCGCAATAGATTATCGTCTGGCTTACTTGCGCCCGCGGTCTTGCGCGCTTGCCCCCATATTGCCCATGTCATGGCATCAAGCAGTGCTGATTTACCATGGCCATTTTTGCCGCTTAAACAAATAAGCGGATAGCCTGCAAATTCAATTATTTGCCGCTTGCCGTAACTTAAAAAATTTTCTATTTCAAGTCGTATGGGTATCATGTTAACGCTGTTGAGTTGTTTGTGCCTGTTCGTCTCTACCGAGCGCTCATCTTATTTAAAATGACGCGAGTGGAGTGATACGAACGGAATCCAGTTGTTTCAATTTTTTTACCTACTATACTTAGCATATACCATTTCGAGTAAATCTAATATCAAGGGAAAGTATGCAAGATCATATTTTTAGATTATACGATATTCGCGGCAAAGTAGGTTCTGAAATGCCAATCGATCACGTAGAAGCTCTCACGCATGCCATTGCCTATTATTTTAAACAGAATAAACCTGAAGTTAGAACTATTGCAGTAGGTGCCGATGGTAGAACACACTCACCGGCAATTAAAGAACGCGTTTGTAAAGCATTACAAGATGCAGGATTACATGTTATTTTTGTGGGGACGTGTCCTTCTCCCGTGCTTTATTTTTCTCTTTATAATTTACCTGTCGATGCGGGCATAATGATCACTGCGTCACATAATGGCCCGGAATATAATGGATTAAAAATTTGTTTGGGCACTGAATCGGTTTGGGGCACACAAATTCAAGAGATTAAAACTTTTTATCAGCAAGGTGTAAAGTTGTCATGTGATGGTCGTGGCGGCTATCAAGAACAAGACGTTATAGCATTATATATTTCTTGGTTAAAAAATAACTTTCAGCATTTAGTAGGATGTTCGTTGAAAGCAGTGGTTGATTGTGGCAATGGCGCTGGTGGCACCGTAATGCCAAAATTAGTACAAGCCTTTCAATGGCGAAATGTAACGTTGTTATATGCAGAAGTTGATGGTACGTATCCTAATCACGAAGCAGATCCTACCGTTGAAGAAAATATGCAAGACGTAAAATCGATGTTGGCGGCATCTGATCTTGCATGCGGCATTGGTCTTGATGGTGATTGTGATCGCATGGCCGCTATGACTAAATCAGGTGAGTTGGTGCAAGGTGATAAACTGCTTGCAGTCTTTGCGTGCGAATTAGTTAAAACACACCCTGGCGCATCAATTGTATTTGATATCAAATGTTCTTCTGGGCTTTCAGAATTATTAATGGCGTGGCATGCAAGACCAGTAATGTCACCTTCTGGTCACTCAATTATTAAAGGCGCTATGAAGCGTGAGCATGCGCTGCTTGGTGGTGAACTAAGTTGCCATTTTTTCTTTAAAGATAAATATTACGGCTATGATGATGCTTTTTATGCAATGCTCAGGTTATTTGAATTACTAAAAGATGGTACGTCGCTTGAGGCGTTACTTGCTTGTTTTCCGCACAAAGTAAGCACCAGAGAATATCGTATTGCTTGTGATCAAGATAAAATGGCGCGTATTGTGCATGCGGTGCAAGATACGTTCATGCGCAAACCTGGCATGGAATTGGTTACGATTGATGGTATTCGTGTGAGCATGCAACATGGTTGGGGTATGCTCAGAGCGTCTAATACGCAACCGGTGCTGTGTTTGCGTTTTGAAGCAAATACTAATGAACAAGTTTCAGATATTAAAGAACAGTTTATTGATGCGTTAATGCCGTTTTATGATAAAGCATATTTAATTAAAAATTTGGCGTAATACGAAAGAGGAGGTATCATGCGTACCGTTGGCCTCCATTTGCGCATAGATCGCTCTCTGACGCATACGGCACAATTTGCGCAAGCAATGGGCATGCGCAGTTTTCAATGCTTTATTTCGTTGCATGCCTCTGGTAAATCTTTTTTGCCTGATTATGAGGATATACATGCATTTAATCAGATGCGCTCACAATTTGATAATCTCTTTTTGCATGCATCTTACTTTATAAATCCTGCAAGTTGCACGCGCACGTATCATCCTATCTTAGAGCAAGAAATTCACATAGCGCGCCAATTGAATATTCCCTACCTTATTTTGCATCCAGGTATGGCACTGCATAAAGATCAGATCAATGACGGCATTGATGCCTTGGCTCGCGTGATTGATACGATTCATAATGCGCAGGACCAAGTATCTATTGTTATAGAAAATACTGCGCAAGATGCACGAGCTGTTGGCAGTAAATTTGAACATTTAAAGTTATTGCTTGAACGATTAGATGATCCTGATCGCGTGCGCTTTTGCATTGATACGGCACATGCCTATGCGTATGGGTATGACATTAGTAATCCGCAAGCGCATGAAGCGTTGCTTGATTTATTAGATGCCACTATTGGTATTGACCGCATAGTGGTTATTCATTTGAATGATACATTAAAGCCGCTTGCAAGTTTTATTGATGAGCATACCAATTTAGGTGATGGTCTTATTGGCTTGCAAGCGCTTCAAGCATTTGTAAATAATAAACGCCTTTCTCATATTCCACTTATTTTAGAGTTGCCGGTACTTTCTGATGTTGAATATCGTGGAATTCTAAAGTTGGTAAATAACTGGTAGTGATTGCGTAATGTTCTTTTAACGTGCAGGGCATTGACAATAGAAGCATCTTTTTAGTATTTCTTAAATAAGTAAGTGATACGTTTGGTTTTTAAATGGGGAATTACTATGACCAAATATATACTTTTTGTCAGTTTACTCATAACCACGTATGCATTACCTGCGCATGACGAAAAAAAAGGGTCTCACATGAACGTAGCAATAAATGGGTTTGGCAGAATTGGCAGAAATTTTTTACGTTGCGTGCTGGAGGATTCTGCTGCGTGCAAAAAAATTAAGATAGTTGCTATTAATTTGGGGCCCATGAATTTAGATGCAGCAGCGCATCTTTTTAAGCATGACACGTTACTGGGCACGTGGCCTGGTAATGTTGAATTGAAAGGTGATAATCTGATAATTGATGGCCATGAGATTTTACTTTCAACCGAATGCGATCCTTGTGCGTGCCCTTGGAAAAAGCTTAACATTGATTGGGTTGTGGAATCATCAGGGCGATTTACCGATCACGATGGTGCAAGTGGGCATCTAAAAGCAGGCGCACGTCATGTGCTCGTCACCGCTCCTATGAAAGGTGATGACACATCTATTGTTCCGGGAGTTAATTTACATGATTATGATGCCAAGCGAGATAGCATTGTTTCTCTTGGCAGTTGTACTACTAATGCATTAATGCCGCTTTTAAAAGTGCTGCTAGAGCAATGCGGCATGCAAGCAGGTTATATGTCTACCATTCATGCTTATACAAATGATCAAGTAATACTTGATGTTGGCCATAAAGATTTGCGCAGGGCACGAGCTGCCGCCGTTAATATTGTGCCTACTACTACGGGTGCTGCTACTATGATAGCAAAATTATTCCCGCAATTAAAAGATAAGGTACCATGCACGTCAATACGCGTGCCAGTTCCCAAAGTATCGCTTCTTGATGTGTCATTTACGGCAGATAAAGCAATGTCTGTAGAATTGATTAACAAAGCGCTGCTTAAAGCATCGCAAGATGATTTGCAATCTATAATGGGTTACTCAGATGAACCGCTTGTTTCATCTGATTACAATAAAAATAATAATTCAGTAACCATTGATAGCTTAATGACGCAAGCGTGTGGTAAAACAGGCAGAGTCTTTGGTTGGTATGATAACGAATGGGGTTATAGTGAACGGCTCAAAGACTTTCTTATATATATAGCAGATCACTAATTATTGTTGATATTAAGAGCGCCTACTAGATCTTTAGCTTCTTTAGCAATTGCCGATAAGGTACGTGCGGTGCCTTGCTTTACGTCATCTTTTTTGGGGTAATATTTATAATTACCATTTTTTAAGATTACAAGCTTGGGGCTAAGAGATAAGGGACTAATATCTACATGGAGCGCATACGTGCTTTCATCCTGAGAAGTTCGAGGTACCGCAGCGATGCCCATTGATTTTACTGGTATGAGCACTTTTGATTGAACCCAAGTTATTTTTTTTACTGGTTGTAGACCAGAATTAAGTGTTTGAGGGGCGTTGTTATCAACAATGCGCGAACCTACGCCTTCTCCTTTATCATTAAAAAGAGTAACGATCACTGAGTCGTTTGAGCTGTTTTGTACTTTAAGCGTAGCGCTATAAAGCGTTTGTGCGCAGATGAGTGAAACTAATAGCAACTTTTTCATTTTGCCCTCATTTTAATTTTTGATATAATATTTAATTTCTACTATCATTTTATCTGAAATTGAACCTTCAAATCAATATATGGCTCGATTTAGTTACTTCACAAAGGTAATAATTTAGGTTACTATGTAAGAGCTCTGGAGGGCCCATAGCTCAGTCGGTTAGAGCAATCGGCTCATAACCGAGAGGTCCCAGGTTCGAGTCCTGGTGGGCCCACCATTCACTACAAAATAAGGGGTGTACAGCATGAATGTTCAGCCAGTAGAAAAAGGTGTTTTCGTGAACGAGTCCCCATTGCAAAAGCTCATTGAGCTTGTGAAGTTTGACCAAAAAATCTTAGTTCTTGAGCATTCGCTCAATTCTCTTGAAAACGAAGTTGCTCAGCATGAGCAAGAAATTTCCCAGATTCAGCATCATCTTGACGTTGCAAAGCAGCATATGCGTGCAACACGTAAAATTGTTGATGAAAAAGAGCTACGTATGAAAGAGCTTGATCAGATGGAAAAAGACGCCAAAAAGCGTTTAGAGCTCGTGCAGGGTCAACGGGAATATGAGTCGGGCATGAAGCAGATTAAGTCGATTCAGAAAGAACAACAAGATTTTGAAGAGCAATTGCTTGAAAGCTGGAAACAGTTTGAGCATGCACAAGCGCAATATACTGATAAGTTGCAATTTGTGAATGATAAAACAAAAGAACTGAACGATTTAGTGAGTTCACAATCTATAAAAATAGAAGAATTAAAAAAAGAAATTGCACTACAAAGCAAAGATAGGCCAGTTATGGAGCTGTCTATTCCCGAAGATTTGATTGCAAAGTACCAGGTGATGCGCAAACGCGTGAAAGATCCGGTAGTGCCATTAGAGCATGGTAGTTGCAGTGCTTGTTTTTATCATGTTTTGCAGCAAGATCTTATATCTATCCAACGTGGCGCGCTTAAGCAGTGCCATAATTGCTTTAGATTTCTCTATTATCCAAAATAACATGATCCTTCGACAAGCTCAGGATGATCGGGATGAAAACATAAGTTACTTGTCCGCTGTAGCTTTAGCGAAGGCTGGAAGGGATACGAGCTTTACGATACAAATAATTTTTTGAAAGAAATATATGTCTCAGTTGAAACTATTCAACTCATGCCATCCTACGCCACCAGAACCAAAAGTTGGCGGTAGTAGATGGACACTTTTTATCGATGGTGCATCACGTAAAAATCCGGGTATTGCAGGAGCCGGCGTTTATTTACTCAAAGATGATATGCCTAATTTTCAGAAAGGTTTTTATTTAGGGCATAAAACAAATAATCAGGCAGAATATTTGGCTCTTCTCTTGGGCATATTCCACGCAAAAGAACATTTAAAAAAAGTTGATGCGCTCTATATTATTTCGGATTCAGAGCTTTTGATCAAGCAAATGAAGGGTGAGTATAAAGTTAAAAATCAGCCGCTTAAAGAATTATTTGATATAGCACATCTTTTATTAAAAGATGTCAGCTATACGTTATGCCATGTTCGAAGAGAAAAAAATATTGAAGCAGATGAGCTTGCCAATGTTGGCATTGATAAAAAGGGAAAAGTCCCAGAATCTTTTATAGCGCTGCTGAAATCTCATGGTCTTTCGCTGTAATATTTTTTTCATGTTTGTTATAACTTTGTTCGTGAACGCTTTTGGCGCGAGCACCCGTGACTATGAAAGCGGTGTATCGCTTATCTATCGAGCAGCAGTTATTCGAGCAAATTACCAAAAATTACCCTATCGCAAGCGGCCGCGCTGGCAAGCCTATTATCTTGCAGCATTATATCCGCTCGGTGCACATGTGCATGCCAGGCTTGCACAAGACACAAACAATGCTGATCAATTTACGTATCAGGTACGCGTATTGCTTCATGAAATTGATCAGAAAGAAGCTGGCAGCTGGAAGCTATCTTCGCCGCAAGGAGTGATAGTTAAAAATTTTAAAGTGGGCGAGTGGGCGCAATTCCCTCATATGGTGACAGTTGAGTATCGTAATGGAGCGCTGTTTATTAATAAACATAAATCTGCGTCAGAGCAAATTTGGATAGAGCCTGTCAGTGGCTTTTTGCATTTAAATGGTAATGATTATGCAGGGACAATGCTTTTTGTGAAAGATAAAAAAAAGGGCTATTGTATTAGCCAGCTTGATATAGAAGCATATATTGGTTCCGTGCTACGTTGCGAAAGTTGGCCAGGTTGGCCAATTGAGGTTAATAAGGCGTTTGCCATTGCATGTAGAAGTTATTTAGTTTCCAAAATAGCAGTGGCCACCCAACGGGGTTTGCCGTTCCATATTAAAAATACTAACATTCATCAAACTTATAACGGCGTGCATACCAGCGCTGAGCTTTTGCAGGCAGTTAATGAAACGAAGGGTATTATTTTAGCACATAATAAAAAACCTATAGAAGCAATGTTTGATAGTTGTTGCGGGGGCGTAATTCCCGCGCATATTGAAGGCGTTGACTTTGCCAAGGCTCCCTATCTTGCACGAACTTCTCTTTGCACCTATTGTAAGCCGTGCAAGATATATAATTGGCATGCAGAATATCCGCTCAGTGATGTAGCGCATCGCATGCGTAAAGCTGGCATTAAGGTTAACGCCGTGGATTCAATGGAAATTACCAAACTTGATAAAGCGGGCCTTGTAAAAGAAGTGATAGTTAAAGATGGTAAAAAAAGGTATAAATTAAATGGCAAGCAGTGTTATGCTTTGTTTGATAAAGTTAATAGTTTTTGTTATTCAATAAAAAAAGAGAATAAATCTTTAGTGCTTGCAGGGCGCGGCTATGGGCATCATTTGGGCATTTGCCAATGGGGTGCTCGTAGAATGCTTGACCACGGTAAGACGTATAGAGACATTTTAGAGTTTTATTATCCTGGTGTTGAGTTTATGAAATTGACAAGTGCTTAAATGGCCTGTCCGCCGGCCTGTGCGCCGTAACTTTTTAGTGAAGGCGTGAGCTTGCCGAGCCTGAAGGCCCGGATAAGCGAAGGAGGAAGTTTATGAAATTAACCTCAGCACAAGCGTAGCCTATTCACTTGGGGTGAGCCGGTGAAGCAAATAAATCGTGGGAGGTATGAAGCATGCCAAATTATAAAAGTCACTTAACCGGTGGATTAGTAGCGGCCGGGATCTTGTTATATTTTATGAGCTGGTGGTTATCCGTAAGTGCTGCACTTGCCGTGCAACTTGTGCTGTGCGCATTATTTGGGAGCTTGTTTCCTGATATTGATACCAAAAGCCAAGGGCAATTGCTCTCATATCGTTTTCTTGGCATTGTACTCATTGTTCTGATACTTCAACAACGCGTGGTCTTGGCTCTTGCTTGTAGTGCTGTGGGGATTTTGCCACTCATCGTGCATCACAGAGGACTATTTCATAGAGCATGGTTTATTGCTGCAGTGTGCATAGGCATAGTTACCTATGCCTATCTTTATCAGTCAGCCTATCTATCTCTAGTTGTATTGCACGCAGTATTTTTCTTTGTTGGTGCACTCTCACACATTTGGCTTGATGTAGGTATTAAGAGAATGTTTAGGGTATAAAAGTACTTACGTACTTTGGATGTTTATTCATCCTTTTCTTTTTTTATCTTGTCTGATGCGTGTCCAGCTTCATGTAACTTTTTTAACCGATCTTGTGCTTTAAGTACTGTATAAAATCGTAGAGCATATAAATTTAAGCTTTCAGGAACTTCATTATTCGTTAAAGCAGTTGAAGCACTTCTTATGTTTATCTCAGCTGTAAATGGTGAAGGTGAGCTGTGCTGCACGGTGGCTAAAATATGTTTGGCAGTACCGGCAAGTTCAATAGCCTTTTTATCGGCTTTCGTTTCGCTTGATATTTGGCAACTTTCGTTTCGTACAAAATGCAGTAAAGCTAGACAGGGAAAAAATGGTAGAACAATAAGAGGATTTAAAAGTAGCGCGACTGCCGTAGCACCCAGAACTCCTCCTGCCGATTGTGTATTTATTTTAAATTGCTGAACGAGGCCATCATCATTTCTGGAATATGCCATGGAAATACGGGCAATTTCGCGTTCAATCATGCCAAGAAGTATATGTGTATGCTTGTTTTGAGTGGGAGTGGTTTGTGCTTCATGTTTTTCTTGTTTTGCAAGTTCATACGTTGTGCTGGGTAGCGCAATTGCGTGGCAAATATAGCCATCTATAAAATGAGTAACCGAAGCAGCCGTAAGCGCATCAAGATGCACGTTGCGACGATCGTTAGGACTTTGCTTATAAAGGCAGAGCCAGTTAGCTTTGCTTTCTGGGCTATTTAGTTTTGCTTTTTGGGCTACTGTAGTAAGGTGTTCATCTTGTTCAAGTTCGGTTAACCGTTCATCTTCAATACTTATTCCTTGTTGTGCAAATAGCGTTTGAACTGTAGCATATCTTTCACTTTCAAAAGGCATAAATCTTTGCTTTCCTAGACAAGTGCTTACAATAGTTCTTTCCAAATTGCCACTAAGCAATAACCCGCTTAATCTGCTTGCACAGGAAGTTGTAGGTTGAGGCATGAGTGCCTGAGGCTCCATAGTATAATTTGACATGCTTATTATTAAGCTAAGGAATGAAATTGTGTGTAGTGCTTTGTTCATTGAAAATTCTCCAAGTTAAAGAGGTTTTGGGCCGTTTGCGTAGTAGTTTTGGCTACTTGGTTAAAAGATATATCTCTGAGTTCAGCCAAATACTGTGCAATAGCTTTAATATATTTAGGGTGGTTTGGTTTGCCCCGCATTTCCTGGATGGGTAAATAGGGGGCATCCGTTTCCAAAACTATTTTTTCTAAAGGTAGTGTAGCAAAAATTTCACGCAAAATACTATTTTTGGGATAAGTCAGTGGCCCACCAATGCCCAAAACAAAGCCTAGATCAACTGAAAATTGTGCAAAAGCTTGGTCGCCAGAAAAGCAGTGTATAATGCCTTTAAGATTTTCATGCTTAAACTTTTCAAGTACCAGTGCTGTTTCGTCAAGCGCGTCCCGCGTGTGTACCACTATGGGCAGATTATGCTCGAGTGCCAATTCTATGTGAGCATTAAAAGCATCTATTTGACGTGGTAGATCTGTATCGGGGTAATGGCGGTCAAGGCCACATTCTCCTATGCCGACAATTCGGTTAGATTCTTTATCTTTTACCAGTTTTTCTATTTCTTTAAAATCTCTCAGCCATTCTTTGGTACAGTCATTGGGGTGAATGCCAACTACCGCATAAATTTCATCATATTTTTTGGCCAGTTCAACGCAGTTTTGGCTTTCTATAAGGCTTGTTCCAACATTAATAAATTGAGTTACCCCTTCTTGTGCGCATTCTTTAAGGATATTTGATGCATCCGCTATTTCACTCGGTGTTAATGGTACGTCAAATTTCTTTTTGACCATAATATTAAGATGGGCATGTGTGTCTATGAGCATGGAAAATCCTAGCAACTTTATGAAATTCTTACTTATTCGATCTGGAGATCGTTTTTGATAAGTCTATAGAAATCGCAAAAAAAATTTACAAAAAGTTGACAAAATTAGAAAAATACATATCTTGGAATTATCACAGGAATAAATTGGAGAAAAGTGAGTTTGAAGCAAAGCAGTGTTTAATCTTCTAACTATATAAGGAGTTCTCTCATGAATAAAAGTGAACTTATTGATTCACTCAGCGAAGAAACAGCTTTTAGCAAAAAAGATGTTGCTCGCGTAATGGATAGTTTTTCTCGCATTGTACAACGTACACTTAAAAAAGGTGATCGCGTACAATGGGCTGGATTTGGTACGTTCTTAGTATCACGTCGCCCAGCTCGTAAAGGGATTAACCCAGCCACTAAACAACGAATTGATCTTCCTGCGATTAACGTACCTCGTTTTAAACCAGGTAAAAATCTTAGAGAGACAGTTCGTTCAGTGTAGTTTAACTACGAATAAAGCTTTTTCTTGTATAAGGCCGCATTATGCGGCCTTTTTCTTTGCCTAATTTTCAATTTTCCGGTAAGGTAATTTAGTAATAGTATACGTAGAAACTTACCTGGTATTCTCATGATAGATTTACATCGCCTTCGCACACAGCCCAAAGAAACTATAGCACTCCTTCTTAAAAAAGAACCTTCATTTGATGGGCAAAAACTTTTTGATTTAGATGTTCAAGTACGCCAAATACGCTCTGATGTGGAAACTTTGCGTGCTACTAAAAATGATTTAGCTTCCAAAGCAAAAGGTGGCGTAACTGCTGAGTTGCGTGAGCAATCAATCCAAATAGGCAAGCAGTTAAAAGAGCTTGAGCAAAAATTGATAGAGATGGAAGAGCAGTTTAATCATATATATTTACGAGCGCCAAATTTAATTTTTGATGAAGTTCCTGCGGGTAACAAAGAATCAAATAAAGTTATGAGGATGGTGGGAGAAAAAGCGAAATTTGATTTTGAGCCAAAGCATCATCTTGAAATTGGCACCAAGCTTGGTTGGTTTGATTTTGAAACAGCCGCAACGCTTGCAGGTAGCCAATTTGTGCTGTATAAAGGGCAAGGTGTTGAAGTGATGTATGCGCTGTGCATGTTTATGTTAGGCCACAATAGATCACGCGGCTATCAGATGATCTTGCCGCCATACGTAGTAAACGAAAAATCTCTTCAAATTGCAAGTAACTTTCCTAAATTTGTAGACCAAGTCTATAAAGTGCAAGAAGATGATCTGTATTTAATTCCTACATCAGAAGTTAGTTTGACCAATATGTATCGTGAGGCAATATTTACGATAGAAGAATTGCCAAAGCGCATGACGTCATGGACCAGCTGTTTCCGGCGCGAAGCAGGTGGCTATGGTGCTACTGAGCGTGGTTTAATTCGCATGCACGAATTTGAAAAAGTTGAATTATATACGTTTTGTGAACCGGAAAACAGTAGTGCAGAGCAAGAAAAAATGCTTGAGTGCGCAACAGCAATTCTTGATAAATTAGGTTTGCATTATAGAGTCTCATTGCTTGCAGCACAAGATTGCTCGTTCCCTTCAGCAAAAACATATGATATAGAAGTATGGATGCCGGGCCAACAAGCGTATTACGAAGTTTCTTCTATAAGTAATTGTACTGATTATCAATCACGCCGTGGTGCAATACGATATCGCAAAACTGCTGGCGGAAAAACTGAGCTTGTTCATACTTTAAACGGCTCCTCACTTGCATTGTCGCGTTTAATGGTTGCTTTAATTGAAACGTATCAGCAAAAAGATGGTTCAGTAAAATTACCTGACTTTTTGAGTCAGTTTGGTGTGCCTGATATTAAATAAATTTATATAAATGTTTTCCTGACCTTCGATACACCGCTCATCCCGAGTGTTTTACAAAGCGTTAGCCAAGTAGAATGTATCGAGGCAAGGGTGAGCACAGGAAGTGACAGTAGATTTTTATGTTAGCAAAAGAAATCATAGAACGCATAAAGCATATACAGATTCGTACCAAACGTTTGCTTGGTGGCACGCGCGCTGGCGATCACGTGACGCGTCAAAAGGGATTTGGTCTCGATTTTGATCAAATTCGTGAATATCAGCAGGGTGACGATGTGCGCTATATTGATTGGAAAAGCTCTGCGCGTTCTGGCAAAATGCTTGTCAAGCAATATTATCAAGAACACAGTAGAACTATCATGCTGGTGGTAGATTGTTCACGGTCGCTTTTCTTTGGGTCTGGTAAAGAAACAAAATATCACGTTGCAGCTACGGTGGCTAGCATTCTTGCATTAGTGGGGCAGCAAAGTAAAGATCGTGTGAGCTTGGTGCTATTCGATGATGATATAGAGCTGTATATTCCGCCGCGTTCGGGCTATGGGCACGTACAAAAAATTATGCATACATTATTTGATTTTTCCCGTACATCCCGAGCGAGCGGTGTAACCCGAGTTGCGGGATTAAAAACTAACTACGCTCAAATGTTGCGCTTTGTAGGTTCCAAAAAAACCAATGATTCAGTAATATTTTTATTATCTGATTTTATAGATTTTGATGATGAATCGCTCTTGAGTTCTTTAGCGCGCAAAAGTGAATTAGTGGCTGTGCGTTGCCTTGATCCTTTGGAGCGCGCATTGCCAGGTGTGGGTTTGCTTGCGTTGCAAGACATAGAAACGGGTGAGCGTATAGAAATTAATGCTGCTTTATCGCAGCTTAAAGAAGTTTCACATCTATTATCTGCGCGTTTGTTTGATCAAAACGCATTGTTTGCGCGTTATGGTGTTGATGTATTTGATGCAACATCCTGTGATGACATGATAAAAGGGTTAATACGTTTCTTTCGTAAACGAGCAAATTAAAGAGGCTTTAGATCTATGGACGAATTAGAAGTATATGAGCTTTATGACGTGTGGTATAAGCCGTGGTGGCAAAGCACCCCTGCAAAAATTATACTGGCGTGTAGTGTAATTTTTATAGTACTGCTATTTATACGTTTTATTATGCGTTATATTTCTGCACGCAAAGCGATTCCTTTTTGGCAGCGAGCATTAGATCAGTGCGTGCAACTTAAAAAAAATAGCGATACGCTTGCACTGCCCATTTTGTATGCGCAGGTAACTGCGTTATTAAAAGACTATCTTGAAAAGAGATACAATGAACAGTTCAAGCAACTAACCGATCAAGAACTGCGAGAAAAAATCGAGGCGCTTCCTTTGAGCCAGTTGCAAAAAGAACGAGTTACAGAGTTGCTTACTTATGCGGTACCTGCAAAGTTTGATGCAGACCAACACACTATTGCAGATCCCGTGATTCATATTGCTTATCTTGAAACATTAATTAAAGAAACGCACCAGCAACCCACCCCCCCTTGACACGCGTGGTACACTATTACAATAGGGCTTTTTTTTAGGTGGGCGAGTGCCCACATTTTTTTGTTGAATACAAGTTTAACTATAAAGGTATAAAGACATGGCAAAACACGTTGGTGTAAAACTTCCTGAAGATTTAATAAATATCCTTAAAAAAGGTACTGTGGGCATTCTTGCAACTTTTTCTGAATCTGGTTTGCCGCATACCACACCGATACAGTGTATTTACCCTAAAGGCCAAGAGAGTATTTTGATTTCAATTCATAAAGATCATACTGGTTACTTGAACATGGTATGGCAAAAGAAGGTGATGATGTGCTTTCTGGATGAAGGTAACGTTGCCTATAGCGTGTTAGGTCGTGCAGGCGTGGTGCGTGCTCCTTCTCAAGTGCACCCTTTGATGAATATTGTGCGTATTGATATTATTGATATTAAAAGTGATCGTTCAGTATTAACCCGCGTTGATGCTGGTGTAAAGTGGAGTTATACTTCTCCTGAAGCAGAGGAATTGACTGAAAACTTGCTTAAAGAGTTGCGATCACTAGCTAAAACGTTGTAAGAAACACATTCATTTTTGAGGCATAGTATGAAAAAAAATAGGTTATTATTATTAGTAAGTTTAACCGCAGCAATGCCCAATATTGCTGCACAAGATGTAGAAGATCTTGTTGGGAATGAACAAGAAGTAACTAAGCAACAACTTGAACAGTTTTTGGCCGAACGACCAACAGAAAAAGTGGATGAATCGGTCGAGGAACAGGATGAATCTGATGATAGTTTGGCAATAGCAATGGCTGATGATGCTGATGAAACAGATGTAGAGCCGGAAGTGACTCAAGAAAAGGCTGTGGCTGATGAGCAACCAACAGAAATTGAGTTGCCAGAAACGCCTGAGCCGTTTGGGCCTCCTGCTTCAGTAACCCAAGAAAAGAAAGAGCAAGAAGCTCCTGAGCCAGCTGCCGTAAGTCAAGCAGATGATCAAAGCGCTACTCAAGTAACCACAAAAGAATCAAAGCCTGTAGAGTCTGAGGCAAAGCCGGTAGAAGATGCGCAAAGCACATCAGAGCAAAAGCCTGAAGCAAGCGCCACGCCAACTGAAACTCCAAAGTCAGAAGAACCAGTGCAAAAATCACTTGCACAACCACAGGTGACTGCAGCAAAAGAAGTTCCTGCTCCAGAAACAAAACCTGCACAAGCGCCCGTTGCAACCTCTGCACCAGCAGCGCAAGCTCAAGAATCGTTACTTGATACTATTGATATAGAAGAGGGTGGCAATTGGGTGCTTAAGCGCAAAGCATTGCAAGACACGGTACGAAAAATTGAAGACATCAATGCGTTGTATGATGATATTCGCGATACCAACATTGTGTTTTTACAAGGCATTAATACCGTGGACGTGTTGTTTACACAATTTAGTTATGATGTTGGCTTAGATCTTGGTAAAGTCGATCAATTAGTGCAAGACGTATTGCATCATCTTGAATCTGAGCGTGAAGAAACTGGCGATTTAAGTGAAGCCGAACGTGATATTTTGCAAAAAGCCGAAGATCGTAAAAAAGAAGTTGAGCAATTGCGCACTAATATTCATGACATATGGCAAGCATATGCGCAACTTAAAGAAGCGCGCATGCTTAATGATGAACAAATTATTGAAGCAGATAGAATAAGGAAGCAAGCATGGCGGAATTTCCGCATGATCGAGCGTGTTTTAAACGAAGTAAAAGCGGAAGAGCTATACCATGAAACGGTACAATTATTTGAAGCACTGCAAACCAGTTATCGTTATCTGCAAACGCGTTTGATTCCGCATTTTGAACAGTCAATTAAAACGATTCAAGAGAAAATGCAAATGGCCAAAAAGCAATCAGAAGAATTGCAAAGCCAGGGCGTACTCTTGAAAGAAGAAGCCATTATTGTGGATAAATTGGAAAAAGATCAGTCAGTAGATCAAGATCAGATGCAAGCTCCTGCGCCAACTGGCTGGCTTACGCGGATTAAGAATGTGCTTCTGTCCCCGTTCCATGCACTGGGTTCTCTTTGGGGTTGGATTACTGGATCATCAAGCGATATGAGGAAGTACTTGCCAGAAGAGCAAGAATTATCTGAAAATCATGAATCTAAGCAACCAGAAGAGCTTTAATCAAGTCACCTCTCTACACAAGCAACTACGTTTTTTAAAAAATTAAGAAGGGCATTCACTGTAAAAAGTATTGCCCTTCTTAATTTTTAGTTGAAAAAAGTCGATTGATATGCTACATTTGGTTGCATGTTACTTGCCGAGGTGGTGAAACTGGTAGACACGCAGCGTTAAGGGCGCTGTGAGGATTCCTCGTAGGGGTTCGAGTCCCCTCCTCGGCACCAGTCTTTGCTCCTACGGAGCAAATTCTGGCAAGCCAGTCTCTTAAGTTTTCGTGGCAGGCTAAAATAAAAGTTCATTTGAGTAAGAAGTTTTCAACCTAAAAGGATTTATCATGACGTCAACAATGCGTAACGTATTTTCACCATTTTGGGGTTGGGTAGCAGCAGCTATCGCAATTTGCATTTACTTATTTACTTTTAATGATAATTGGCGCCCTGTGTTGCGTGAAAACAAGGTAAATTTTGGTATTGATTTGGTTGGTGGCACCTATATTCGTCTGAATGTAGAAACGGATAAAGCAGTTGAAGTTGAGTTAAACGATAAAGCACAACAAATTATTAACCGTTTGGAAGAAAAAGAACTTTCAGCGCCTGTTTCACGCAAAATTGAAAATAACGTAATTTCTTTTTCATTTGATTCATTAGATGCTGCGCAGCGAGCGCATGATCTTATTAAAGAACAAATGGCAGATGTAGTTGTAGCCCAAGATCAGCAGCAAGTTATTGTGCGTTTGCGCGATAGTCAGATTGAACGTATTAAAGCAGATGCAGTTACTGGCAATATAGAAGTGCTTCGTAATCGCCTTGATGCTATTGGGGTGGGTGAAATTACTATTGCTCAGCAAGGTGCACATGGCATTCTTATTGAACTACCAAACGTAGATGATCCGCAAAAAGCAAAAGCAATGATTGGCAAAACTGCGCAACTTGAATTTAAGTTGGTAGTGGCTGAAGCTGCTACTGAAGATCAAATACTAGATAAATATGATGGTGAACTGCCTGATCATCTTGAAATTGTACATGATGCAAAAGATCGCAGATTTTACGCTGTTGAGCGTTATGCAGAAGTTGCAGGGCGTGACGTGCGCAATGCATTTGCAGCTCCTGGTGGCAAATCTGGTACTGACATTGTGGTGAACTTTGAATTAAAGCCAGAAGGCGGCGAACGTTTTTATGAATTAACGCGTAAAAATGTTGGCAAAAAATTGGCAATTATTGTTGATAACTCAGTGCTTTCAGCGCCGAATATTTCACTGGGCATTCGCGATCAAGGATATATTACCGGTGGGTTTAGCCTTGATTCTGCAAAAGAGCTTGCAACCATGATTAAATCGGGTTCCTTTGTGGCGCCCGTTACGTTTGAAGAAGAGCGCCAAGTAGGGCCGTCACTTGGTCAAGAATCAATCCGTAAAGGCTTGCTTGCATGTGGGCTTGCATTGGCGTTGCTTGCTATATTTGGCGTGCTAATTTATAAAATGGCTGGTTTCTTTGCTGTGCTTGCATTGGCATTTAACTTACTTTTAATGCTTGCAATACTTTCATGGCTTGGTGCAACACTTTCATTGCCTGGGATTGCTGGTATGGTGCTTACTATTGGCATGGCAATTGATGCTTCTATCTTGATTTATGAAGGTATTAAAGAAGATTTGGCTGCAGGAGTTACGCCACGAAAAGCTGTAGAAAAAGGCTTTAGTGATGCTATGGTGGTTATTTTAGATTCTAATATTACCACGTTCTTAATGGGTATCGTTCTTTACAAATTTGGATCAGGCCCTATACAAGGATTTGCAGTAACTATGATGGTAGGTATTATTTCTACCCTTCTTACTGGATTGTTCTTTTTGAGAGCTACACTTAATTATTATTTAATTAATTTAGGTGTTCAAAAGCTTAGTATTTAGGTATACTAATAATATCTGTCTGAAGGCCTTTTAGACTATAGAAAGTTGCCTGGCCTTTTCAGATAATAACTTTGAATAAACGGCGACGTAGCTCAGTTGGTTAGAGCGGCGGAATCATAATCCGAAGGTCAGAGGTTCGAATCCCCTCGTCGCTACCATCAGCCTTCGCGCAGAGCGCTACGGCGTGATGCGCCAAATGAGGCTTTAGCCGAATTTGAAGGCGTGATGCTACGCCATAGCTCCGTAGGAGCGAAGGCGAGCTGGCCCAGCTTCTTTAATGGACTTTCATGCAAAAAAATACTATCCTCTCTCTCCCTCTCACACTCACTGGCATCCGCCTTATCATAGCACCCTTACTTTTACCATTTTTAGTAGTATATCTTTTGCCGCTTAATCTACTGTGGCTTAATTGCCTTATTGGCGTGTTATTTTTTGCGTTTGGGCTGACCGATTTTTTTGATGGGTATTATGCGCGTAAAAATAATCAAGTTACTTTACTTGGCGCGTTGCTTGACCCTATAGCAGATAAGTTTTTGAATCTATCAACATTGCTTGGTTTATTGGTGGTGCATAAAATTTCATTCTTTTGGGTAATGCTTTTTATTGCACGGGAGTTGTTTGTAATGAGCTTGCGGCTTATTGCAGCAGAACATGGCAAGAGTATTTCGGTATCTTGGCATGGTAAATTAAAAACAACCGCGCAATTTGTGTATATTACGGTAGCAATCTGCAATCCACTGGCAAGTTCTTATACTACATTTACCCGCATTGAAGAGATTTTATTATGTATCGCAGTAGTTTCTACGTTGCTCTCAGCATATGCGTATTATCGCTCATTTATTGCGATATTCCCCGATATACTGTATCGAAAGTCGCACGACACCACTTTGTAAAGGTTAAGAGTATGAATTTTAGTACCGTTGCCTATTATTTTGATGCAATAAATAACACCAGTTCGCGTACTGAGATCACGCAGCTTCTTGCCACACTTTTTAAAGCAGCAAATGCGCAAGAAATTGAAATTATTTGTAACGCATCATTAGGGCTTTTACGTCCGCCATATCGTGGCACGCAATTTAACGTGGCTGAAAAAAGCATGATCGGTATTGTGGCGCAATTGCTTGGCATTTCACCAGAAGAGGTGAAGACTCGCGCGAATGACCTTGGGGATCTTGGCTCAGTAGTTGCCCAAGGGTATGCTGCGCAAACGGCATCTGAACTTTCAGTAGTAGATGTGTATGCTGCGTTGAGCGAAATTGAAGATATCTCAGGCAGTGGTAGTACTGAACTTAAAGCGCACAAAATAGTGAGTTTGTTGCAGCAACTTTCGCCAGCAAGTGGTCAATACGTTGTACGTATCATTTTAGGCACCTTGCGCCTTGGTTTTTCTGATATGACTATTGTGGATGCACTTTCTTGGATGCTTGTGGAAAGTAAAGCGTTAAGAGCGCGTATTGAACACGCGTATAATTTGTGCGCTGATATTGGCTTTATTGCACGAGAGCTTAAAAGCGGCGGCATAGAAGCACTTGATAAATTATCTATAAAAATTGGTATACCCATTCGGCCTGCAGCAGCAGAGCGTTTGCCTAATGCTCAAGCAATTATTGATAAAATTGGTGATTGCGTGGCGCAACCTAAACTTGATGGCTTTCGTTTGCAAATTCATATGGATGCAACACATTCTGAGCAGCCCGAGATTCATTTTTTTTCGCGCAATTTGCTTGATATGTCAGCTATGTTTCCTGATTTAGTAGAGGCACTTAAAAAGTTACCGGTCAAACAACTCATTTGTGAAGGTGAAGCAATAGTTTTTGATCCAAATACGGGTCACTTTTTACCGTTTCAAGAAACAGTCAAACGCAAACGCAAACATGGTATTGACCAGGCAATCTCTGAATTTCCCTTGCAATTTTATGTGTTTGATTTGTTGTATGCCGATGGCAAAGAGTATTTATCAGTAGGTCATGAAGAGCGTAGAAAAGCATTACTTGCATTATTTGCGCAGTCAAAAACTGCTACTATTCAGGTAATTGCAGAGCGGCACGTGCATACGGCAGCTGAGCTAGAAGAATATTTTTTTGAAAACATTAACGCAGGGCTTGAAGGCCTGGTGGTCAAGAAACCAAATTCAATCTATGAACCTGGTAAACGTAATTTTAATTGGATCAAATTAAAACGCCATGAAGAAGGCCATTTAGAAGATACCATCGATTGTGTGATATTGGGTTATTATGCTGGTGCTGGCAAACGATCTCAATTTGGCATTGGTGCATTTTTGGTTGGCATATTTAACCCGCACGAAGATTGTTTTCAAACCATTGCAAAGATTGGCACGGGTCTTAAAGATGCCGAGTGGATAGATCTAAAAAAACAATGTGATGCACATGCGGTGCATGAAAAGCCGCGTAACGTGGTGTGCGCTCCAGCATTATACCCCGACGTGTGGACTGCCCCTGAAATTGTGTGCAGCATTCTTGCTGATGAAATTACGCGATCGCCGCTCCATACTGCTGGTAAAACTACTGAGCAACTGGGGTATGCATTGCGTTTCCCGCGTATACTTGGCTATCGAGAAGATAAGTCTGCGCATGAGGTGACTACCGTGCATGAGATTAAGCGGCTTTATGAAGATCAGTTTGTTCCTTCGATACATTCTTCTGCGCCGAAGGCTTGAAGAACACTCAGGATGAGCGGTAAAAGCGCTACATCTTTTCTTTGAGTAACCGCGCAACTTCTTGCGGATTATCAGCCTGCGTAATCGCACGCCCCACAAATACGCCATTAGGCTGTATTTCGCGAATATTGTCTATATTTTCAAGTGAAATTTTTCCTGTTAAATATATAGGTAGTGGCGTGTTGCCACGAATCATGGTCCATTGATCTTTAAATAATAATTGTTCATTGGCGTCATACATGGTGCGTAATAAAAGACCATCAGCCCCCATGCTTTGAGCTTCAAGCGCAATTTGACCATACGCGCTTGCATTACTTACATCAAGTAACACTCGCTTATTCATAGTATGCGCTTGCGTGCAAGCTGCATGTATTACTTCTTTGCGTGTGCCGCCCATCACGGTGATAGAATCAGCGCCAGCTTGAGCAAATAGCGCAACTGTTTCTTTGCCATGCACCACTAATTTTGCGTCAACATTGATTATTTTATTTTTGAATTGTGTTCTAAATTGTTCGATTGCCTGTACGCCATATTTATAGAGTAAGAGTGACCCTACATCAAAGCCGGTTGCATAGGGCTCCACCCGCTCAGCTATCGCAAGTGCTTGATCGAGATCGGGAAAATCAAATGAAATATACAGTTCCATACGGTTCCTTTTTACGATGTTTGGTCTGGCTTTTTTTAGTATACCAGTCTCATGTTAGGGCACAAGTTGCTGCGCATAATCAACATCACTTTGCTTGCTAAAGTTAAAAATAACTGGGCCAAAGAAATGGCGAATTTTTAATGAACGTAAAGCTTCAACAGTAACATTAAGTTCTTGAGTAGCATAGAGATCGGGTAGCATGAGCATAGGGCTATCATCAGTTTCTGTTATACCTAGGGGTACTTTAATGGTATCAGGTTTGGCAAATAAAATGATAGTATCAAGTGAAATTCTTTTATTGTTAGGCACATCGGTTTTTTGTACGTCCCAATAAAATATTTTTGTTGAGGGCGCTTGCTTGCGGGTGATGGTATACATTTCTGCTGGCAAGGAGTTTAAAAGCTCCAGATGATGTACGGTGGCGCCAATCATCATTATCGGCTCTATCATGGGCGTAATTACTAATTTAACTTCAGGGGGTTGATGTAAACGGGGAAACGTGATTTGTCCTGCAAAGTCAGAAACGGTTACATATCCCATATAACTTGCAATAACCCCTTGATAGTGGCCAACTTCAACCAGCCGCTTGAGTATGAGCTCTGCCAATCTTCCGGTGTTTTGAAGTGCATCAAGAAAGTCTGTTTGACTCATTGCAGGTGGCGTATGATAGGGGCGTATAAAAAAAGTTATAATGTTTTCACTCTTTGCCAATGTTGCAACTATGAGCATGATAAGTACTAGGCAGCGTGTGGTGCGTATCATAATGTCCTCATTATTTTAGAGCATGTTTATTTTAAAAAAAGCTACTTTATGCTATTTTAACTATAACAACGACGTTATATCAAAATCCATAGTTGAGGAGCTTTATTACGTGGATCTTAGTCAACAAGACTCAAATGCGCGGGCAGCCGTTGCAAAACTTTCAAGAACCTATGCATTGAATGATCATCAGTTAGATCAATTTGCAAAATATCTGTCTATGCTCCAAGAATGGAACAAGATGATGAATTTAACGGCAATTACCGATACGCAGGGTATAGTATCGCTTCATTTTGACGATTCGTTGCAGCTATCTAAAGCCATGGATTTATCGCACGTAAAAATGCTTGCAGACGTGGGCACTGGCGCCGGCTTTCCTGGCCTTGCGCTTAAAATTATGTTTCCAGCGCTTCCGGTGCTTTTAATTGAAGTGGTACAGAAAAAAATTGAGTTTTTACAAGCAGTCGTCTCTGCGTGCGGTCTTGAAGGTGTGGAAATTTCTGGCCTTGATTGGCGTAATTTCTTACGTTATCCTGACTATGAAATAGATCTTTTTGTCAGCAGAGCTGCATTGCCTACTGAAGAACTTATTAGGTTGTTTAGACCTTCATGCTCATACAAAAATGCGCAACTTGTCTATTGGGCTTCTAAAAATTGGCAAGCAAGTTCACCAGAAGAAATCGATCTTAAAGTAAAAGAATTTAATTACACGGTTGATGGCAAATCGCGCAAATTGGTTTTTTTTAAGCGCCAGGATTCATCTAAGGATAACTATTCTTTAAGTAGCAAATAAATAATTTTCACTTACTAAAAGGGTCTCTATGAAAAAGTTGTCACTCTCATTGTTATTAGCATGCATAGGATTTTGCAATGCAATGGAGCCTGTACCAAGTAAGGAGAAATCAAGAACAGTAGCGCCAGCAAGACAAAGAAGATGTTGTTGCATATCAGTGGAATCTGCTGTTGAGCCTGGTTCGCATGAAGAAAAAACGCTAACGCTTTCTGATAAGCCGTTCGAATTTTCAATTGGGGAAGATCAAGTTAATGAACTTATGGAACCACTTTCTCAGCAAAAAATGGCACGTGTTTATGCTGTAAATGCCAATAAAATAACCAGATCACGCAGCTTAACGTCGGAACGAATGCAGCAATTGGTTACCAAGGTGCTGCGTGAGGAAGCCACAAAAGACATGTTTCATGCGGTCGTGAACAATCATCCAGGCCTTGTTGCAGCATCTATTGGTGATGGTGCATACGTGAATGCCACTATTAATAATAAATGGACGGCGCTTCATTTTGCAGCACGTGATAGAAATGTAGAGGTTGCTAAAATACTTTTGGCCGTGCGTGGCATTAATACAGCGCTTGTTAATGGTAGTGGCGATACTGCAGAGCAAGTAGTGCTGCAGCGTAGATCTGGCGCAACGCCTGAGCATCAAGCATTATGTGATAAAATTTTGGAATTACTCGGTTTGCATAAAAGAGGCAAGTATCCCTATAGCTTAAAAAATGGCAACTTGATTCCAAAGGAAACAGTTGCTCAAGCAGTTGAGCAACCTCGCACTGTTTCATTTGCACCTACTATGGAGCCTGTGGTGTTTCAGTAAGCAAAGAGTGTTTAAGAATATATGGCTAGATTATGATTATGATAACGATAGTTTTTAAGTAAGGAACAGGAAATTATCATGAAAGATAAAGATACAACATTTCAAACACTCAAAGATACGTTAGCTCCTTTGTTTAAAGAGCGTGAGTGGGGCCAATTCCATACGCCAAAAAATCTGAGCATGAACTTAGTAGCAGAGGCTGCTGAACTTATGGAATTATTTTTGTGGTCAAACACACGAGAGCAGGTAGACGTAGAGCTTAAAGAAAATCGGCAAGAAGTAGAAGATGAACTTGCCGATGTTGTTATTGCTGCAATTACGTTTGCAATAGCAACTGATATAGATATTGCAAAAGCTATTGAACATAAAATTGAAATTTTTAAAAAAAAATATCCGGTTGAACTGGCCAAAGGTACGAGTACTAAATATACAAAGTTGCATAAAAAAATAGTTAGATTAGAGTTTTGCCCTTAATCCTATACGTTTAGCTATTGCTTGTAGTTGTTCTGGGTGATCTTTAAAGAGAGCCATGAGCACGGTACCTCGGCGCGCATTCAGAAAATACATGGTCTGCATATGTGCTGCATCACTCGGTGTTACTACATTTGAACTTTGTCTTGCACCAATATAATTCTTATTATAGGTTTCAATACTTTTATCTACAATTTTCGCAATTTCGAGCGCTGGCAGTTCTTTTTCAGCCAATTGCTCAATTATCTTTGTTGTTTTTACAAAGATAGGTTGAGACTTTAAGCGATCTTGCAATACAGCTGCAGTAGGCATTTTGATTTTGACCATAGCAATGCATTGCGTGCCAAATGTTATGAGGGTAATTAAAAGAACATATTTTGAATTCATACGTTTTTCCTTTTAAAATGTTATTCAGATGCTCAATATTCATTTTAATAATAGCAATATTTCTTTGAGAACAAAATACTTTCTCTCATAATCTACCCCATTTACTTTTATGTCATATCTTATACCTTAATGTCAGAGTTGGACACTGAATATGAAAGGCATCCAATGGCACAACAAGATTTAAATAAAGAAACAACAGTTGTTAAAGAAAAACCTGTCATAAAAATAATGCCGGCAGTCACCGATCAAAAACCCATACTTGCAAGCTATATTGCGGGTATTAAAGATACTGAGAATGGAGAGAGTATCTCTAAAATACTAAGTTATTTTGTGCCTGAATTTATTACGGCATTAGTATTATATTCATTAACCTATTTTTATGATTCATGGTTAATTGCTCATTTAAAATCAACATCGTTATCCGGAACTGCAGGTACCACCAATACCTTATTGCACGTGTTAACAAAAATGGCTGAAGGATTCACTGTTTCCACCATGATCCTTGCAGGCCTGTATAACGGCCGTAAAGAAGATAAACGTATTGGTAGAGCGCTTGTTGATGCCTTTTGGGTAACAACACTAGCAGGAACTTTGGTCGCATGTATGCTTTTTTTTGGCGCCTATTGGATTTATTATTTTCTGCGCGTACCAGAAAAAATGATTAGCCTAGGTACTCCCTATTTGCGCACGCGCGCAGTAGCAATTCTTTTTATGTACGTATACTTTGCATTAATTGGTTTCTTGCGCGGTATCAAAAATACGCGTGCTCCTATGATGATATTTATTCTTGGCGCATCAGTATTTATGTTTTTTGATTATGCACTTATTTTTGGTGCATTTGGATTGCCAGCACTTGAATTACAAGGCTCTGCGGTGGCTTCATTGATACAATTTGGCGTAATGCTTGTTGCAGCCTTTATATATATTTTTACTCATAAAGAATATCAAAAATATGGCCTAAGTTTATTTAGCGATATTGGTGACTGGTCGCGCATTAAAGATTTATTGCGCCTCACTTGGCCTGTTATGCTTGATAAGGTCACGTTTGCCATGGGCTATTTATGGCTTGCTGGCATGATAAACCCAATGGGTAAATACGTGATTGCAAGTTTTTCAGCCATTAAAGATTTAGAACGTTTGGCCATTATGCCTGCAGCTGCCTTTGCGCAGGTGATTACCTTTTTGGTCAGTAACAGTTATGGTATTGGTGATTGGCAGGCAATTAAGAGCAACTTAAAGAAGGTTGTCTTTTTGGCATCTATTTTTGTGTTTGCTATTCTGTTTATCTTTTCTATGTGGCCAGCCTTCTTTATTGGCATTTTTGACCATAAAGGTAAATATACCGAATTTGCGGCAGCTATTTTGCCCCTTGTGAGTGTACTTGTTTTCTTTGATTTGCTACAATTGATATTTGCAGGCGCTTTACGTGGTGCCGCCAATGTTAAGCTGGTCATGTACGCACGTTTGGGCGTTATGTTTCTGTTTTTTATACCAACCACATTGTTTATTGATTGGTTGGCGCTTGATAATGTCAAGTTATCGTTTCTTTTGATGTATGGGTCATTTTATGTAGGCAACGGCTTGATAAGCCTGGTATACATGTGGCGATTCCGTGGCCAGAGATGGACTACGAAGTCTGTTTGAATTACGCCGCGAAAGGGTTTTATGTCAATTTTAAGTAAAGAAGAATTAAAAAAATTAGCGCAGATAAGTAGCTTGCAAATTAAAGATGAAGAGCTTTCTTCTTTCTCTGAGCAAATAAATGGCGTGCTAGCCTATGCAGCTCGTGTTGCAGATATTGCAAAAGATGTCTCTATTGCCTCAAATAAACGTGTAAATGTATTCCGTGAAGATGTGGTGGTGGAAACAGATAAAGAAGAAGTGCTGAGAGGAGCACCTGAGCGCGAGCAAGATTACTTTGTGGTGCCAGTCATTATTCAAAGCAATAAATAGGATTATCGTTCGTGAACAACTATGCATTTGCAACTATCAAGGAATTACGAGCAGCCCTTGAAGCCAAAAAGATTACCTCACAAGAACTGCTTGATTATTACATTGAACGTTTTAAAACATATGATCCTCACGTATTGAGTGCGTTAGAGATTTTTGATAAGCAGTCGGTGTTAGATGCCAGCGCCAAACAAGGCATGCTTGCAGGTATTCCTGGTCTTATAAAAGACACTATTTGCCAAAAAGATCGCATTGCCTCATGTTCTTCTAAAATTCTAGAAAATTTTGTATCGCCTTATGATGCAACTGCCGTAGAGCGGTTAAAGCAGCAGGGAGCATTACTTTTAGGTCGCGCAAATTGTGATGAATTTGCGATGGGCAGTTCTGGTGAAACCTCTGCGTTTCAAAAAACTACTAATCCATGGGATAAAAGCCGCGTACCTGGTGGTTCAAGTTCAGGTTCGGCTGCATGCGTTGCAGCAGGGCTTGTGCCGTGGTCGCTTGGCACAGAAACCGGTGGTTCGGTGCGTCAGCCTGCCGCATTGTGCGGTATTGTGGGGTTAAAACCTACGTACGGTTTAGTATCGCGCTATGGTTTAATTGCATATGGATCTTCACTTGATCAAATTGGTATTTTCACGCGCACTGCCTATGATAATGCATTAGTGCTTTCTGCAATGGCAGGGCACGATACGCATGATTCCACGTCATTGCCAGAGTCACCCAAAGATTATACCAAAGATCTTACGGGTAAGATTAAGCCGGGGCTTACTATTGGTGTGATTGATAATGCGTTGCATGCAGAAGGTATTGATCCTGAAATTGTGCATTGTATTGAAGATGCAATTAAGGTATATGAAAAGCTTGGCGCAACTATTAAACGCATTACGGTGCCAACGCTTGATTATGCAGCAGCGGTTTATTTTATTATTAGCCGTGCAGAAGCTGCTTCTAATTTAGCGCGCTTTGATGGCGTGCGCTATGGCTACCGTGATAAATCTGCAAAAACACTTGCCCAAATGTATACGCAAACGCGCCAACATGGGTTTGGTGATGAAGTAAAAGCGCGTATTCTAATTGGTAACTATGTGTTATCGTCTGGCCATGCCGACGCCTATTACAATAATGCAGAAAAAGTGCGTCGTTTAATGCGCAAAGAGTTTGCCGATCAATTTAAAAATGTTGATCTCATGCTTGCGCCAGTGCATCCTGCGCCCGCGTTTAAATTTGGGGCGTTTGATAATGATAAATTGCAAATGGACTTGCAAGACTATTTTACCTGTGCAATGAACTTGGTGGGTATTCCAGCACTTGCGTTTCCGTGCGGTATGAGTTCAAGCAAATTGCCTATTGGCATGCAGCTCATTGGTCCAGAACTTTCTGAAGGGTTGCTCTTTCAAACAGCCCATGCCTATGAGCAACTAACACCGTGGCATACACAACACCCGGAATCATTTAAATAAAACCTTTGTGTTATTTGAGCCTCTTTTGCTACACTCTGTGATGTGGAGTGAAGTGTGGAGGCTATAATATAACACAAAGTCTATGAAAAAAGTTGTTGGAGTAATGCTTTTCTTGAGCATGTGCACCTTGCATGCTGATCACCCGCATACGCGACTTGTTGAATATCAATGTGATGGTGTGGCTCTATCTCCTCAAAAAAAAACATTTGGCACGTACGTGATGGGTGGGCTTGCCACTGTTTTTAAGGACGCCATTGCGTTAAACCGTAATTTAATTTCACTAGATACGGTGAAAGTACTCGTGGGCTTTACGCCATTCTATATTAGTTCTCGTTTTATTGACCAACGTGTGCAAAAACGGTTTTATGATCCTGCACATCACAAAAACATTAATCAAATGCCTTCAACCTTTTGTAAAGTAGTAGAAGAAGGTGCATTTGGCATTATGATAGGGCTTTCTACACTTACTTTTTTTGGACAATCTGAGCATGCACGTACCACTGGCCGTGTGTTTGGCATTGGCGCAATCTCTGCATTACTTGGTAAAAAGATTGTGAAAGAATTTAAGTTTGAAGGCGGCAAACGGCCGTGGCATGAAAAATTTAGTTGTAAAAGCCGTTCAGATGGTGGCTTTCCTTCCGGGCATATGGTAGAAGCTGCGTATAGTGCCACCGTATTTGGCTGGCAATATGGATATAAAGCTGGCATTCCACTTGGCATTTATGCAGGGATCATGTTTGGGGTGAGCGTGAATCGTAATCGGCATTATGTTTCTCAAGTGGTTGCAGGCACTGCGGTAGGTATTATATATGGTCTTGCTGCTAATCGCGTGATTGATTGCCATATGTGCAAGGACCTGACGTTGAATGTTGGCACTAATGAGCAAGGTTATTCTGAGGTTTGCATTTCTTATAAATTTTAAAGCATATGCTTTGTTTGTGATTTTTTGATACAGTTAAAATACAAACTTAAGAAGGAGCATAATGGTATTTGAAGATCGCTTTCATGCAGGGCACTTGCTTGCCAAAAAATTAGCACAGTACAAAAACAATAAAGATGTGGTGATAATTGCGATCCCCCGTGGCGCGCTTGAAATTGGCTACGTATTAGCAAAAGAATTGCATGCACCACTTGACGTTGCATTTATCAAAAAAATTTCTGCGCCAGGCCAACCGGAATTTGCAATTGGGGCCGTGAGCATGGATGCTATGGTTATTGCGCCCGAATATGCACATATTCCGGGCATACAAGAATATGCTCAACAACAAGCCGCACAAATTCGTGATCTACTTCAAGAACGCAGCATGCTGTATCACCGTGAAGTAAAGCCGCAAAGTCTGCAAGATAAAACGGTGATTGTGGTTGATGATGGTGTTGCCACTGGGCGCACGCTCCTTTTAACATTAGATCTTATTAAAGAACAAAAACCACAAAAAATTATTGTAGCATTGCCTGTTGGCCCAAAGCACACGATCGATGCGATTAAACAAAAAGCTGATGAAGTAATATGCGTGCATGTGCCAGAGCAGTTTCTCTCGGTTGGTCAATTTTATAAAAACTTTGCTCAAGTCCAAGATTATGTGGCAATTGATTTGCTTAAACGAGCAAACGCATCATGATATTTTATATTCCTTCATCAGAACAACTTGCGCGCGCAATTTCATTACCCAAAGGCCATGCAACATTCAAGCAATTTACCGACGGGGAATGGCACGTGCAGATCCATGATGAGGTGAAAGGTAAATCAGTCTGGGTGCTTGCGCAAACAGGTGCGCCTGCTGATACTATTATTCAATTATTATTGCTATGTGATGCGTTGCAACGAGCCGGCGCCACTCTCAATATATTTTTATCATACATGGGCTATGCGCGGCAAGATAAACTGTTTGCAGGCCAAGCCTTGAGCGTGGAAGTTATGTGCAAGCTGATTGCACTTTCTCAACCAAAAAGTCTTCATGCATTGCAATTGCATAATCCTGCAATATGCTCATCATTATTTACCAATCATATTCCCTATCCTTTTTTTGATGAATGTATAGGCGACAACGATATTGTGGTAGCGCCTGATAAAGGAGCGGCTTTATGGGCAGGGCCCATTGCTGCAAATCACATGCGCCAACTGGTGCGTATTGAAAAGCAACGGCCTGCGCCCGAACGCGTTATCATGCAATTATCGGGTGACGTGTGTGGCAAACGAGCGCTTATTGTTGATGATATGATTACAACGGGTAACACTATTTTGGAGGCTGCACGCGTGCTTTTTGAGCATGGCGCCGTGAGTGTGCAAGTTGCATGTACGCATGGTTTGTTTACAGGTGATGCAAAAAAGAATTTGCTGCAAAGCACTATTCAAAAAATATATGTTACAAATAGCTTGCCACAAGAGCATGCGCACGATAAAATTACCGTGGTAGATATTGCGCCCTTTATTAATGAAATACTAAAAGAGTGATAGTACAAAATCAACATGAACAGAAAATGGTTGCTTCTTGGTATAAGTTTATTTATGAGCTCGCGAGCGTTCGCAGTCATTCGGCCAGATGCAAGCATTCCTAATAAAGTAGGTAATTTCTTCCGTGATATAGTAAAAGATGCCATTCGTTTGCATGTCAATTTATTCTCGGTAGATTCAGCCAAAGTTGTAGCAGGAGTTACACCGTTTTATATATCAACACGTTTTATTGATGAAAAAATTCAATGCAACTTCTATGATCCTGCATGCCACAAAAATGTGTGCCAGTTTCCTAATGCTGCGCATACCATGGCCAAATGCAGTGTTGCCGTGCCCATGATAGTGTTATCAACCGCCTATTTGTGGGGATGGAATGAAGATATTCGTTACACGGGGTGGATGACTGCTGTTGCACTTCCGTTTGTGCAGTCGGGCAAAGACATAATTAAAAAAGCGCGCACTAAAGCATGCTTGCGCCCTTGGAATGAACATTTTAGCAAGCACGAGCGTTCCTCTGGCGGATTTCCCTCGGGCCATATGGCAAACGTTGCATTTTTGACTACGTTATGGGGCATGCGGCATGGCCCAAAATGGGCCGTACCTATTGCATTAGTTGGGACGTTTGTGGCAGCTGATTTTGTAAATTGCAATCGGCATTATGTTTCGCAATTAGTTGCTGGCATTGGTCTTGGTGTGATTTATGGATTTGCAGCATCTAAAGTGGTGGATTGTAAGTTGCAAGAGCATTGGAGTGTAAATGTTTGTGCGGACAAGCAGGGTGAGCCCTGCTTGCAAATTGGGTATAAGTTTTAGTTGATTACGATTTTGAACTTGTTTTTTGTTGCGTATCATACATTGCTCGCAATTCATTATAGAGCGAGTGCGCATTATCAAGTTAGGTAAATTTTCCATTTTTTTCAAAGGCTACAAATGATTTTGAGTCAAATTCATGGCCGCCACTCCAGGAATATGTGTACTTTCATATAATAATCAAGATATAAAGCATTGTTAATGAGCGTAGTCAGAAACAATCGTCATTAGCTTGCCGGTTCGAGTAATTCCAGTAATGTTTCTAAAGCAAGAGCATCGTGATAACTTTCTGTGATCATATCCTTGTAAAAGGCAATGCACTCTTTTAGGGAAAGATGATCGTAAGGAATGTGCGCCATGTTTGCAAGAGCAACCAGTTCATCTAGCCTTATATGTAATTTCTTTGGAGGAAATTGTGTAATGAGTTTGCAAAGCATTTTTCTATACATTTCGAGCGCTTCAAGTTCTGGAGCGGTGAATTGATGGCGGTTATCACGATGGAGTCGTAATAATTGGCATATTGCTTCTTTACAGAGATTTTGGCCATAAGCATTTGCCATATCAATACCGCAAAAACTATTGGTTATTTCATCATAAAATAAATTGGTGCGCGCACGGTCGTTATTGCCAATAAACGTATCAAAAGCAACAAGAGCAGGAAGTTGCGGATGCAAAGCCATATGCTCAATGGCGGTAGCGGTAAGTCCTCTCCATTTGAGCGATAACATGCCCTCTTTTTTCCATAACCAACCACCAATTGCGCGGTAGCGTTGCTGAATTTCTAATTCATTAAATTGCTTTGATTCAGTCAGCATAACGCCTTGCGCAAAAGTGTGTAGTGTTGCTGGCAAATGATGCCACTGTTTGCCCACATGATCTTGAAAAGCGGGTATCAAGGTGATTTTATTGCAGGGGATTCCCGCTTGCGCAGCTATTTCTGCTGTTAGACAATCCATTATTAATAAGAATTGCTGTTTTAGATCTTCTTCAAGTACTTGTTTAATTACATAATTATTGGCATGTTCATCGCGGATAAAGGTAATACGACTATACGGTTCGTTATGGCAAGAAAGAATTTTAAATTCGATTGCGTGCATAGTAAAATTGAGCATTAGTGAGAGAAGTAAAACAATGTTGTAGTGCATAAGCTGATTTATTTCTTGAATTTATAGTGTTATGTATTTTATTGCAGGCTCGTGTTGTGCATGCATTACGCAAGTTGGCAACAATTAATAAATATCCGGAAAATGTGATTTTTCTTGAAACGCCGTTTGAAGCATAATAAAAACTTTTTCTGCGTCAGTAAGCACAACCACATTCTTTCCCATTTTTCTACTGGTTTTTATATCTAGCGCTGTGGTATGCCGTGCTGCCTCGTAACGGTGCGTAATTTTATTATCCTCAACGATTGGTTGACTCATAGCAGTTATGGTAGATCCTTTGGCAACTTCTGCTTGATAAAAAGTACGATTAGCAATTGTCCACGTAGTGACATCTTTAATATATTCAATGCCTGTTTGTGCGGGATTAGCTTGCGCAGCATTCGATTGTGGGTCCATAGCGAGCAGGTGGCTGCTTGAAATAATACTTGCTATAAAAAGAAGATATGTAGATAATGTGAAAAAATGTTGTAGCATTAGGTACCCTTTTGTTGCGCACTTTTGGCTGCTTCTTGCAGCTCATATGCATGTTTAACTTGATTATAAATTGTTTCTAAGCGTTCTTGCTCTATAGCAATTGTCGCATTATTACCTGTTTTTTCAAATGCACGAATGTCCTTGAGTTCCGTGTCATAAAACACTGTGTACAATTTTAAACCATCTTTAGAAGGTCCTCTATATATGGGTTTTGTTTCAGTACCCCATTTAACATAGAGTTCTTTGTTAGCAGGGCCAGTTTTTTCCATTGCAAAGCTTGTAGCATTTTGAAGTCCAATCAAAAAAGTAATGGTGAGCGTATTGATAGTATTTTTTAGCATTATTGAGCTTTCTCTAGTAAAATCGCTATTTATTTTGGTGTTGTGTTGTTATTCATTGCTTGTTGGGTTGTATGTTTATTTTTAAGCAGAGTAAAAAGTTCTTCAGCGCCAACTAAAGTTATTACTCTTGGCTGACCATCATGACTTGTTTCTTCTCCAGCAAAATAGATTTGCCTTTCTTTATGATACTGTGCGTATATAACATGGTTAGGATTTACAGCTGAATAATAGGCTAGAACTGTCTTGCAATCAAATGTATATACTTTAGCATTCTCCATTGCCAATGTATGGTTGCCTGAAATAATACTGACTGCAAGAAGAATAAAGTTAAAAGCTATAAGTTTTTTTAACATTGTATTGATTTTTCTTTGATTATTTTTCAGAAACATTATCGCCATGACTAATCACTAATGATTTGCGTTGTAACATATAAGCAAGTTTTAATTGTTCAAATTTCTTCTTTGCAGCGCTCTCGGGGTATTCTGTTTCTAATATATCACCATCTGCGCATACACCGCGATAGGTGGCGCAATATTTGCCGGTTGCCTTATTGAATGAAGCTACTTCAGAATCTCTTTGATCGGTAGTTGGGCCTGTGTATGTTTCAATTTGTTTGTCGGCATCAAAAGTAAACGTGTGCATTGCATGCGCAGAATGTATCATGATAATGCTCATGATGAGTGCTGCATAGCTTACATGTTGTTTAATTTTTTTCATTGTAGGTGTAGCATTCTTTCTAAGTGTTGAACACTGGTAACGTGTTATTTTTTTGTTTTTTCTTGCTTTGCATGATCTTGCGCTAATTGATGATACACTGATTTGGGGCTTGCATAGTAAGCTACCGTATCAGAGCCTATATGGCAAGCAGCGTAGTTTCCCGTATGAGGATTATACGTGGTTACTACACGTCCTTTAGAATCTGGTATTGAATAGGTAATGGTGTCGTCTTTAGTCTCTTTGGTAATAGTACGCTTCATTGCAAACAAAGATGCATTGCTGGTGAGGATGCAAAGTATTAGTACATATTTTATGTGATGTATCATTAATGTTCCTTTTGGCGGTATGGTATGTTTAATTACTAATCTTTCTTATGTCTTTTTGTATCACCCTGGTGAATTTCATCATAGAAGAGCTTTCTTTAAAGTGTAAAAATGCTTACCGATCGCACCTAGTATAGCATGAGCGGTATAAAGTAACTATGCACCACTCACCTGGTTATGTAGTATATCACTTGGCTCGAGCGAGTGCATATATATAACACATAATACCTTTAAATATTGCTTTACTTTAGGGCTTTTTGGCATACTTAGGGTAAGTCAGGTCTAGATCCCTGCCCTGATTGTGAGGTTATCATGAAATCAATATGGAGCGGCACGATATCCTTTGGGTTAGTGCAAATCCCTATTCAATTGCTTTCCGCCATACAAGCCCATAGATTTGGTTTTAAGATATTGCATAGTATGTGCAATACACCACTTTCTTATGAGCGCTGGTGCCCGCATTGCAATAAAAAAGTTGCGTGGGACGATGCCGTTAAAGGCTTGCCCACCGGCGAAGGGTCTTACTATGTGTTCTCTCAAGAAGATATTAAAGAACTCAAGCCAGAGCGCACTGATACTATTGATATTATTTCGTTTGTAAATCGTGATCTGGTGCCTGATATTTATTTGGATTCCCATTTCTATATTGCACCCGATAGAAAATCGTCAAAATCATTCTTTTTATTTATGCAAGCTTTGGCCGATACCGGCCTGGTTGCTATTGGCAGGTTTGTAATGCGTGATAAAGATTATATGTGCCTTATTGAACCCTATGAAGATGGTTTATTGTTAACCACGCTTAATTATGACTATGAAATACGGCCGCTTGAAGATGTGCCAGCGCTTAAAAAAGCGCCAAAACTAACGCAAAGTGAAGTTAATTTGGCAAAGCAGCTTATCAAGCAAATGACCAAAAAGAAGTTTGATATTAGTAAATATAAAGACACATTTGTTGAGCAGCTTAGAAAAGAATTAAAATCTAAAAAACGCACTGCCCCCAAAGGCACGCGTAAAACAAAATTAAAAGTGCCGGAACGGCATAAAGAAGATCTTATTACGGCACTTAAAGGGAGCTTGCAAGCGCCAGCGCGTGAACGCTCAGCAGCGTATGCAAAGAGATCTACTAAGACTGTTGCAAAACGCGCTCCTGCAAAACGTGTAATGCGTAAGAAAGTTACTAAAACTTCTCCAAAACGCAGAAAGGTGCGCTCATGAAAAAATACGCACCAATGCTTGCCGAGATTGGATCGCAAGATGATCTTGCAAGAAAAGATTTAATTTTTGAGCCTAAGCTCGATGGTTATCGCGTGATAGTGCATGTTGGCAAAACGTTTGAATTGATTTCCCGCAATGGTAACGATATGACCATGCAGTTTCCGGAACTTGAGAGCGTGCAAGATGCCATAAAAGCAGATTCATGCGTGCTTGATGGCGAGCTTGTGTGCTATGATAAAGAGGGCAACCCTAGTTTTGATTTGATTCAAGGCCGTAGCCAACTTGGCAGCCGCATGATTATTCATATTCGAGCAGCGGAATCGCCAGCAACCATTGTGCTTTTTGATGTGCTTGAATATAATGGCAAATCAATGCTTGATACGCCACTTATTGAACGCAAGAAATTGTTAGATAAAATTATTCTCAAATCTGATCGCATGGTAACCGTGCCTTACACTACTGACGGCAAAAAAATGTGGAAAGAAATTACAAAGCGTGATACTGAAGGCGTGATTGCAAAAGAGGCAAAAAGTCATTATTATCCGGGCAAGCGCAAAGATGTATGGCTTAAGATTAAGCACTATGAAACTGCAGATTGTGTGGTTATTGGTTATACACAAGAGCGCAGGTTAATATCGTCACTTAGTTTAGGCATGTATGATAAAAAAGGTGAATTAGTTTCTGTGGGGTCGGTGGGTACCGGGTTCACTGAAGCGGTGCAAAAAGAATTGTATAAAAAGTTATATCCGTTGCATGGCAAGATTACGCTTGATGGTAGAGCTAAAATTGCGGGGATTAAATGGGTGAATCCGGTGTTAGTGGTGGAGGTTAAGTTTTTAGAGTTTACTAAAGATAAGAAGTTGAGGCATGTTAGTTTTTTAAGAATTAGGACTGATAAAAAAGCTGATGAATGTGTTTTCCCGTCTAAATAATTCTCTTTTCCGCTAAAGTATTTATAGAAGTTCTACTGACATTATACATATATTAATCTCTGGTGCCGCTACGCGCAGAAAAAAGGACTCAAAAAATAAACATTTTTTTTATTAGTTGTGTAGAAAAAGTCTTAATAGGTCCATTTGATGTTCACTGGGCCACTACGCGTGGCAGCGCACAAATCTTTTTGGTGGCAAAAAGATTGTGAAGAAAAACCAGTTAAGGGCGCCTTCGCCCCCTAACTACCCCATCTCCCGGTGAAGACGCCTATCTCGAATTTCATTTCATGAAATTCTCACTAGACTCCACCGTTTCGTGTAGGATTTACATTATTAAAAATGCCATAAGCAGCACATGCGCTCTGCACTGTGCTGCAAATAACGCTAAGAACCAAGAAAACACATCACTCGTTACAGGCTGCTTTGGCAGGCTGTATACGTGGAAAGTTAGGCGTTACCGGCGGGTCAAGCTTTAGCTTGGCTCCTTTTTGTTGAGACCTTTTGGAGAAGCCCTCCTACGCCAAGGCTCCGAAGGGCAGGCAAAAAATTGGCCGCCTTTAGTCCGCCGTAGTTTGCCGAGCTTGAGTGCCCGGATAAACGAAGGCGGAACAGGCTCTTGAGATAAAATATAAGAAAATGAGTGTCCAGCTCTGAAAGGTGTATCTATAAAAAAAGCTAAACTTCTTAAAAATACTGTTATACTTAATTATATAAGCATTTTTTAGCACCAAACCCTATTTAATAAGTAAAAAACCGATCATGAACTACTGGCAATCAAAAGTAACCATCGGCCCCTACTCTTTTCCCCGTTTTATCGGCGGCCCGCTTGACGGCATCACCGATTCGCCGTTCCGCCAGTTAGTGCGCGATTTCTCTAAAGATGAGCTTTTGTATACCGAAATGCGGCACGTGGCATGTATAGCCAATGATAAAGGCGGCCAGCGCGCGCTCAAATTTTTGCAGACCGAACGGCCTATCAATTACCAAATTGCTGCAAATGAACCACGTTTTGTGGTAGAGGCGTGTGAAAAAATTATGGCAGCAGGTGTTGATATTATTGATTTAAACGTTGGGTGCCCTGCGCCGGCCGTTACTGCCAATAAGTCAGGTTCTGCGCTTATGGATGATTTGCCGCGTTTAAAATCCATTTTAACTACCATGGAGTCATGTCTTAAAATTCCATTTACGGTAAAAATTCGAGCGGGCTTTACGTGCAAAAATGCGGTGGACGTTGCAAAGTTGATTCAAGATTGTGGTGCTGCTGCAGTGGCTATTCACCCCCGCACGCGTGCACAAAAATTTAACGGCCGCCCTGATTATGAGTTGGCAGCGCAGGTTAAACAAGCAGTGCAAATACCGGTATTGCTTTCTGGCAACGTGGTGAATTATAAAACAGCACAACTTGCCTATAATCAAACGGGCGTTGACGGCTTTTTGATTGGCAGAGGCATTTGGGGCAAGCCATGGCAATTGCGTGAAATGCAGGAACATGCAGAAGGTAACCCTTATAAAATTGATCAAGTGACCATGCTCTATTATGCGCTGCAACATTTGCATAAAATGTTAGAGCATTATGGGCCAAAAGGGTTATACTGTTTTAGAAAACATATGCCGTTTTATTTAAGAGGTTTTGAAAATGCCTCAAGCGTGCGGCAGCAATTGGTGATTGCAAATTCAGTAGATGAAGTAACAGAGTTGTTAAGTAAATTACAGGAAGTAGGCGGTGCTCAATAAGTGGTTGAAGCAGTATGCAGTATGGTTTGTGTGTAGTGCGGTCTTTTTCTTTGGTTTACATCGTTTTTTTGCGGCAACGCCGGGCATAGTAGAGTACGCAGCTTCTTATATTACGTATCCCTTTTTAATTATGCAATCATATGTAACACGTTCACTCACTGATTTTTTTGCTGAACGAGAAAAAAGTAGCATATTGCGAGCGGCAGTAGAAAAATTGGAAGAGCAACTTATCAACGCGCAATCGCAAATGATTGTTCTTGAATCTCAATTAGATTTTGCAAAAGATACATACGAAGTGCGTGAATTTGCCGAGCGCTATGAAACTGAACATGCTATTCTTTCGCACGTATTGGTGCGGCAACTTACCGAGCAACAACAACTCTATGTTATTGATAAAGGCAGTAATCAAGGAGTTACTGTTGATATGGTTGCTGTATATAAAAACTGTTTGCTTGGCCGCGTTGCAATGGTGTATCCTACCTATTCAAAAATACAACTAATTACCGATATTGGGTGTAAAGTTGCAGCGTTTTGTGGCAGTACGCAAGCGCAAGGCATTCACGAAGGCCGCAATAATGCACAAGAATCAGCGCTTAATTTTGTGAGTCATTTAGAAACTATCTGTGTTGGTGATCTAGTGATTTCAAGTGGCAGTGGGCTTGTGTTCCCGCGTGGGTTTATGCTTGGCAGTATTAAAGAAGCCAAGATTGATGGTTTGTATTATGCTATTACGATAACTCCACCACTTGATTTACACAACGTTGAGTATGTGTATCTTATCAAAAAATAATTCTGACAACTGATTGTTCAATCTCATAATTTAGCATAAAATGTATGCATCACATTGCATGATAGCAGTGAAACATAAAGCATATCAAATATTACAACATCAGGATTCACATGCATAAATGTTTTTATAGCTTGTTTTTAGTATCGTCATTTGTTGTTGCGATGGAACCAAATTTAACTATTCAATGTGATCCTGCGTTAATTCCTACCTATCATGAATGTGCACAGGAACTTCAAAATAATTCTTGGCACAAAGCTGTTGATACAGCATTGCTTTCAGCATATGCAGAGCATGGTGATCTACACATGTTTGAGTCAAGGATTGGGCGTGAAAAAAAATTACGTGATAATCAATTACTTTCATGGGCCATGGGCAGTGAATTTGATGTGGTAAGAACACTTTTAAGGCGTGGTATTGCGCAAACTATAGGTGATAGTAGTTGGTGCAGTTATATAGAATCCGCATTGTCTGACAATAATGATCTTCTTGCAACTGAGTTATTACAAGCAAAAGCAGATTTTGATCCACAAGCAGGTAAAATGGATTGGGTAACGTTATTGCAATGGGCAGCATCAACTGGTGCAATCAACACGGCACGTACTCTACTTGAAGGCCCGTATGGTGCAAAAATGGTTGATGCTTCTACAAAGAGTGCTCCTTTTACACCATTGCAACTTGCAGCGCAATGGCAGCAGGTTTCTAATGGCGTATGTTATGCTGAACCATTATTTAGCGCACGCAAACGTGAAATGATTAATTTGTTGCTCACACATAGAGCAAAATTTGATGTGATAATTACTACAAGATTTGGTGACCGTTGTGTAGTTGGTAATGAACATACGCAATCATTTGTTAATTGGTGTGTGTCACAAAAATATGATGATTGTTTAGCGCGTTTAGTTGAACGTAAGCAATTATGTGGAGATAATGTTATTAAGAATGATTATTCTGGTGTAGAACAAACATTATCATCTTGGGCCGCAGGGCAGGGCAGTTTGCCGCTCGTAAAAGCATTAGTGCCGATGGTAGATGAAAAACCTAAGTATCAGGTAGATTTTACTGAATTGATTAAGCGAGCAGTAAATTGGGGCCGTAAGCCTGTTATCGATTATTTAGGCATGCATCCAGCCACTAAAAGAAGAAAATCTACCGCACAATTAATGATGCATTGCGCTGTAAGCCATGGTTGGTTGGGCACAGCGCGCGCACTTGCAACGCATTATGGTATTGAAAATCTTACTGGTGAAGATGATTGGTATCATACTAGTGAATATTTTCATGACATAGCACCAAACGTATCTCCTGCAATGGTGCGGCAACTTCTTGCGTGGGATTGTAATCCGCGTGCAAAAAATGAACAAGGTAACGTGCCGCTTATGTCAGTTACTGCTGCAAATAACGTGCAATCAACAGCTGTTATGCTTGCAGCAGGTTGTTTGCTCGATGAAGGAAATATTTCAGCACTCGCTGCAACTTTTTCTTCAAACAAGACAACACCAGAACTGTTTGAACAACTACTTGCCTATACATCTGATCGTGCGCATGTGCGAGAGATTTGTGTTGCGCAGACTGGCATGACTCCTGTTGAATTTGCTGTTGGCAAAGGCTACCGCATGACCAAGCTAGTGCTAGAAGCTGGATTTGATCCGAATGAATATAAGCAAGAGCATCCTCTTGCATTTGCAGTTGGCCATAAGGATAGTGAACTAGTGGCATTGCTTTTGCGCCATGGCGCAGATGCCGATATAACATTTGAAGATGGCAGTACGTTGTTGCATAGAGCTGCACAACATGGCAGCGTTGTTATGTTGCAACATTTGTTTAATGCCGGCGTGCAACCGTCAGTAGATGAAAATGGGCACACGCCTTTGTTGAATGCTGCTTATTTCAATACTCCTGAAGTTGTTTCATTCTTGCTTAATCGCAATGGCCCAGAGGCAATTCGTCAAATAGCATATACATTAGAATCTCATAATGATGGCCCTGATATTTCGCAAACGCTATTTGAATATGTGATTCACCAAAGAAGAAATGATGTAGTGCCAGTATGCCAATTACTTTATGAGCTTGGCGCTGATTTAGAACGCGTTAATGAACTTGGTGAAACGCCGATATTTTGGGCAGTCAGAAATAGCAACGCTGCCGCACTTGAATGGGCAGTGGCACAAGGTGCTCGCCTTGATGTAACAAATCAAGAAGGTGAAACGCCTCTTTCATTTTTGGCATCGCAAATAGAATGGGTTCAAGAAGAATTATTAATTGCTGTGCTTAAAGGGCTTTCTGCTTATGCCGGCGGCGTTGTGCCAGTGATGGATGCTATAGAGCTTAGTAAAAAATATCCATTAGATAACTATTGGGTTTCTGATGAGCACGTTAAAGTTTGGAAAGCATCACTGAAGTTTGATCCATTTGAACAAATTGGGCTTTATTGTGGCACTGGTTTGCATAAAGAGTATCTGCGTGAGCGTGAGGTTAAACCAACACTTGCAGCTCGGTTAAAAGAGATTGAGCAAAAAAATTGCCGGCATGGTGCGTATTTGTTTGCACAAAAAATGAAGGAGATGTTTACTGGTAATGATCTTGAAGCGGTAAAGCAATTTGTGGCGACTAATGTTAATTTGTGTACATATGACGTGCAACATGGTGCTACGGTGCTCCATTGGGCTGCCCAAAATGGTCATGCTGATTTGGTAAGAGATTTGCTTGAAAATCATGGCCTTAAAGAAGTAATCAATAAAGAAACTATTCATAAATGCGCTGCATTAAGTGAAGCGGCAACTGCTGAATGTGCGCAGATACTACTTGATAATGGTGCCGCAATTACGCCAAACGTGATCTCTCGATTAATTTTTCAAACAAATAACGAGGCATGTGGTGTAATTCTTGCGCATCTTGATGGGGCAGCGTTTTCGCAGGAAGATGTTCAACGTCTTTATGAAAGTGCGGCTCATAATGGTAACGTGCTGATTACCCAAAAATTTTTGGAGCTTGGTGCTCAGCCTAAAATAGCAGATCTTGAGCATGCGGTGCGTGAGCAACGTGTTGGTGTGGCGACTTTGCTTGCAGCACGAGGCATTTCAATTGCAGATGCTAATACGGCAGCACAACAAAACAAGTGGAACCCTTTATCTTCTCTTGCTTATCTTGCAGTGGAAAAGAAAAATTCTGCTTTACTTAAAGAAGTTATTGAAACAGCAGATGAGTCATTGTTAACAAGTGCAGTGTGGCGGGATTTTCATGAAGGTGTTGCTATCTTATTAGAAGCTGGTATTGTTCCCACCAATACACATCCAAGTGATCCCTTGATGGATGCAATACGAGCTAAATCTGTTGAGTGTTGTAAACTACTAGTGGAACATCAAACCGTGCGGTTTGTGCATGTAGAAAAAGCATTGCTACATGCACCAATTATGCGCATATTATTGCCAAAATTTGAACCATCACAAGAACAGTGTGCAGCGCTACTTGAAAAAGCAGTTGATTCGTGTGCTGCAGATTCGGTGCGCATTTTGCTTGAGAAAACGCGTAATTTAAGTGGTGTTACTTCTAAGGGGCTTACGTATTTTCATATGATTGCACAAAAAGCACATCACTTTGGTGTTGATGAACGCAGCGCGCAAAATAAAGGTGCTCATTGGAGTGAACGAGTTAAAAATATTACCTGGTTGCAATCTTGGAAAACGCGCGTTTTAGAAGGTAATGAATGCGCAGATACTCAATCAGAATCACGAGGAAAGGTTCAAGGCATTGTTGCAACTTTGCATGCGTTAATGACAACGCCTGTTTGCGCTAGCGCGCAAACGCACAAAAACGCACTTTTTTGGGCATTGCACGGGGGAGTTGGCAAACAGCAAATAAAGCCTTTTGATATGGCACAGAAAGCTGGTAATTCCACTACATTTTCTGATCTGTTTGATGTTGCTAAAGTTGAACAGTGGCATGCGGCAATTGATCGGGAGTATGAGAAGAAGGATGTATGAAATTAATTTTGCTGTGTTTATTAATGAGTGCGCATGCTGTTGCAATGGATACGCAGAATTCATGTGAAGCACATGAAACTCCACGTGTACTTGAGGGTGCTCTCCTTTCAAAAGAAGCGCGCCAAGCAAAGCTTGCTGAATGGTGGGGCACTAAAAAAATAAACGTGAAACAGTATCCAATGGCCAGTGCAAGTGGCTCTGGAAGATGGGATATATGCTTGTTGTTGGCACAAGAATATGGAGATGCATTAATAGAAGACGATATTCAAAAAGTATTTTCGCATGCAACTGCAATTAGTAGTTGTGGACGTATTGATGATTGCATTCCAGTATGTAGCGCATTCGTGCGTCTTGGCGCAAAGCCCACTGCCGATCAATTGTTATTTGCAATAAAGTGCCTTAATAATCCAATGGCACAATTTTTGATACAGAATGGTGTGACCATTGCGCAAGCTGCTGAACACCGAAAAATTGTGTATCACGGCAAACCATCATCTCTTGCAGAATTGGTAGTGTGTCTATCACGGCCTCATCTTAATAGGACCAAAGGGCTTGCGATGCTCCAAACAGTTATTGAGACAGCAAATGCAGGAACTCTTTTTAGTGCTTTGCGTGCTCATTGGGTTGAAGCGGTGGCACTAGTGATCAAGCAGCTTGCTGTGCGCGGTGAACCGTTACCCGCACAGGCTTTGAGCATTGCAATAGTGGAGGAATCAGTTGAGTGTTGTAAGTTATTACTGGCCGCATGGTCAAGTGGTTACTTGGGAGCATATTCAATTACCGCATGATCCTGCAGTTCTTGAATGTTTGTTGTCTGAGTATGATGCTACACCAGAGCAACTGGCACGGTTTGAGGATTTTATCAATAACCCGCATAATGGTGGTTATGATATGAAAGAAGTAATGCGTGCCTATATTAAGCGAAGGAATTCGGAGTTGGCTTGAAATCTAAAGCTATTTTTTAAATAATTTTAGATATTCACCATATCCTTCTTTTTGTAAATCTTCTACCGGCACAAAACGCAGTGCTGCAGAATTCATGCAATAGCGTAAACTGGTAGGCATTGGGCCATCAGTAAAAATGTGCCCCAAATGTGAATTTGCTTGTTTACTATGAACTACCAAGCTTGCGTCCAGTAGTTACTGCACAATTTCTAATATTAAAAGATTATTTAATTGGAATAAATAAAACCATATTTTATTATAAAGTTGTTGTCGTTCGCTGTAAGAATTATCTTGCTTTTGTGTAGCTTCTGCAATGAGAGCCTGAACTCTTTCATAGTGGTTTTCATATTGAGTATGCATTAGACTGGCAAGCTCTAAAACATATGTATTGTCTATGATGATATTTTGGCTCAAAAGCACAATTGCAATGGTTGAGCAAAATTCACTGTCAATAAATTTATGTTCAAGTCCATATCTTAGCAATTCCAGAATATCAATCTTTTTTAATTCAATAATTTTTTGAATAATTTTTTTATTTTGTTCTAACATAATTATCTCTTAAATAGTTACTTTGAATGTTCAATTAAGTATTTATATTCAGATGGGGTTATGCCCTTCAGAACAAAGGAGCAAATATTTAAATCAATATCCGTAAGAACACCAAAATTATTATTCATTATACATAAAACTGGCTTTGGCATAGTGGCTATTGAGATTTTCAATGCATCATTATAAACATCCACTTTACAAGCTTCTGTCATTGTATAATTAAAGCCATCATCAAGGTATGGCCTTCTTATTAATTGATTAATATCTTTAATTTTTAGTGCAATGGTGCTATTATTATAAGGAAGTTCTGCAAGTGAAATATTGCCTTTTATAAAATTATATTTTTTATTGCAAAGAAGAGTGATGCTAACTAATTCCCCAAATTCTTTTCCAATTTGAAAATACATATAATAATCTTGAGTACGATATTCAACTCGATTATGCGTATTTGAATATATGTCATATTCAAATGTTATATTCATGGGTATATATTCATCAATTAGTCTTTTTACATTAATGACTTTATTGGTAGCGAATTGAAAAAATAGGTCATTCATAATTATTTCTTCTTAAAAGCATGGAAAAGGGCTGGATGTCCATCTTCAACTCGCGGATAGCCGAATATTAATTCCCAAGAATTTATAATTATTAATTTCCCGTATTCTATACCCGAATCAGATTTTATTGCTTCCTGAATTGCTTCATAAAAATCATTAAGTAGTAATTCATGTGACAGTTTATATTCTTTTGCAGGAATATCCCAAGGGGATCTTTGCGGATCCATATATGGCCTGTCATTTTTACGTGGACTAGTATTTTCCATAATATGTTCGGATGCATTTGGGCTTACCCAGATTAATTGCCCATCAACATTAATTACAAATGATTTCGGTATTAGAGAATGTGGATTATAAAGTTCTTGAGTAGGAGTAATTTTTAACCAAATTTTTTCAGGATTTTGATTGCTCAACGCTTGGATTATAGCTATAGTTTCTTCGAGAGTGATTTCAGGATTCGTTTTTATAGGAAAGCCAATATTAGTTTTATCTGTTTGATGATTTGAGTCTTCTGAATAATTATAGCTACGTTCATCAATTCTTTTGCTATGGTTCCTAGAATCATTAACTCGCTTTATATGTGCATTATTAATTTGATTTTTGTCAGATACTTCTAATTGACTTAAATCAAATTTTGTGGGATTTTTGCTCCAGTTACATGAAGTTATTGGCTCAGCTATAGGTTGTAAGCCCGTGCCACAAGTATAACTTTCTCCGTCATTTATTTCTTGGGTGTAAGTAGGGTTATTTGCATTAATATCTTCAAATGATGGCATTCTTAAAGTTGTACCGCAAAAGCGCTCTTCGCTTTTTCTAGATTCTTGAAGACATGATGGGATATTGTCGTCAAGGCCCTGCGGTGCAGGCAATAATCCAGTTCCGCAACCAATAACATTAACGTCGTCAAATTTTGGAATAGGAAATGATCTAGTGTCATGTACGCTAGGTGGCCTTGGTAATTTCTTATGATCATAATGAGTTAGTTGGCTTTTTGTTGATTGCGGGTCATGAGCAAATACAGCGTTAGAACTATTATTTTCATTACCCAAATACCCACGAACACTAGAATCTTTATTTGTTTCAAAGACACTACCTTTGCAATGCCCTGGAGAATTCAAAAGAGGATTAATTGAATCAAAGAGGTTAGAATTAGAAATATCTAAATTCATATCTGTTGTGGCATGCGTATTTTTTGCTACAAAGTCATAAACCAAATATGTTGCCGCACCAACAGCAACTGCCTTTAAAATCGGCATGACTCCAAGAGTTATTGGTATTACAATCATAAAATTATGAGCAACTATACCGCTGGGTGTGACACAAAATGTATGTGGCGCTTCAAGAGTAAGATCATAGATAACAGCGTTTATATGCACTTGATTCACATTTTTGACCACAATCTGTTGCTTATAACAACTTTGTAATATTGTCTCAGGTATTAGATCAGGCGCGCAGCGCCACGCTTTTTCAATAGGTAAAAAAAATGATTGTTGGGTATCGGTAAGTATATGATTAGCATTTGTTTGAATATGAATAAGAGTAGAAACTTCGTGACAAGTGATCTCAATTATTGTTCGTAATGCAAACTCATTTGTAGACTCATCAAAGCAATAAACCTCATCATTAATTTGAAGTGCTTCTATTGGAATAAATCCATGTAACGTTTTGACTAATGTGCCTTCGACAAAACCTGCTTGCAAACATGCAAATTTAAGAAATACTATATAAGCAAATACGAAAGAAATTTTGTGCGATGACATAATTGAACCTTTTTTAAGTTACAATTTCTTTGCCTCAGAACTGTTCATTTTTTTGATCAGAACAATTGTATCGCATTTCTCAAAACTAGCAAGTTCATATCTTTAGTATTTCACCTGGCAAATTTATTTTTGTTCAAATAACTGAATATAGTCTCCATAACCTTCTTTTTGTAGATCTTCTACCGGCACAAAACGCAGTGCTGCAGAATTCATGCAATAGCGAAGACCTGTTGGCAAGGGGCCATCAGTAAAAACGTGCCCCAAATGTGAGTCAGCTTGTTTACTACGAACTTCTGTGCGTGTCATAAACCAGCCGCGGTCTTCTCGCTCAATCACCGCATCGGGCGCAATTGGTTTGGTAAAACTTGGCCAGCCAGTTTTTGCGTCATACTTATCTGTTGAACTAAAAAGCGGCTCGCCAGAAACAATATCCACATAAATGCCTGGCGCATTGTTATCCCAGTATATATTGTTGTGCGCAGGCTCGGTGCCATTTTCTTGGGTTACACTATATTGCAATGGCGTGAGAATTTTTTTGAGTTCTTCTTGAGACGGTTTTTTAAATGTACCCATTTTCTTGGCCCATGCTTTTTCTATGAATGTATCTCGCCCTGAAAGATAGCGAAACGTTTTATAACGTATTGGATTTTTTTTGTAATAATCTTGGTGATAGTCTTCTGCTGCATAAAACTGGGTTGCAGGTAAAATTTCAGTGGCAATTGGTTTATCAAAGCGGCCTGAACTGTTGAGTGTTATTTTTGAATTTTCAGCTTCTCTTTTTTGTTCATCAGTATGATAAAAAATTGCAGAGCGGTATTGAGGGCCGCGGTCATTAAATTGGCCATCAGCATCGGTGGGGTTAATGTTATGCCAAAACGTATCAAGTAATTTGCTGTATGAGACCACTTTTGGATCATAGATTACGTGCACTACTTCCACATGCCCTTTTTGAGCGTAATCTTGATAGGTTGGGTTTGCTCCTGCACCACCCATGTACCCAGATTGCACACTGTGCACGCCTGCAAGTTTTTCAAAAGGCGGCTCCATGCACCAAAAACATCCGCCTGCAAATGTTGCTTGTTCTGTTGCCATAGTAGCCCCCTTGGAAGAATCACGTTTAGTACGCGAAGCATAATGATAGAGAAAAAGAAACATAATGAGGCCAAGAAGTATAAGAAATTTTTTTGTCATTACATTCTCCTTTTGCATGTACACTTTCAGCGTAGCATAAACTCAGATGCAAAATAAATAAACTGCTTTTAGTGAGCGTACGCGTAGCGTGTCTCCAAATAACTGCATACGTTATCAAGAGTAGCCTGTAAGAGCGAGCTTTGCAGTTCAGTACTGTTTTCACGATCTCCGCCAAAAAGAGAAAGCAACGAGCTTTTTGGTTCCGGTTTGACCCATTCAATTTCACCTACTACGATTGCCATTTCCTTTATCTTACGCACAGCATCTGATTGTGAGCCAATTTCATCAATTAAGCCTAATTTAAAAGCTTGGTTGCCGGTAAATATTTTGCCGTTTGCCCATTCGCTTGCTTTTTCTTTAGAAAGCTTATGCCGTTGCTTTGCCACATGTTCTATAAAGTTTTGGTAACTATCGTCTGAAAGGTCTTGCAGCATGGCAAGCTGCTCTGGTGTGGTTTCTATAAATGGATCAGTGCTGTTTTTATAGTCCCCGGAGCTTAGGTCTTTGTACTCAATATTATGATATTTAAGCAGCTTATCAAATCTAAATTGATAGGGAATTGTTGATCCAATAGAGCCCACAAAGGTAGAGGGTGCTGCAATGATATAATCGGTACTTGAGGCAATGTAATAAGCACCTGAGGTGCAAATATTTTCACAAAGGGTTATGATGGGCTTTGGGTATTCTTTCTTTAAAAGTTCAATTTCATGGGCGATAATTTCCCCCGTTGCAGCGGCGCTGCCTGGGCATTCTACACGCAAAAGAATTGCTTTAATTTCGTTATCTTTAAAATATTTGCGCAGATAGTGCACATAATCAGTGGAATCATAGAGCACGCCTTTGAGCGGCAGGTAGGCAATCTTGGTTTGCGGCTCAAGCATGTTGGTATAGTTTTTCATGAAACTTTTAATGATAGGCGGGGCGATTTGCAGGAGTACCAGAAGAAAAAAGAGCGCTTTTAAATAATCAGTAAATTTTGCCATAATACGTCCTATGTTTTTGTAGCCAGAGCATTTTTTTCTTAGTATACTAAAATCCTGTAAAAATAATCTGCAAAATGGGCGAGAAAAGTTTGATTTTTTCTTTGACTTTTAGGCAAATTACCATTACAATTTCTTGCATCTAGTTATTGAAATAGCGGGCGGTTAGCTCAGTTGGTAGAGCATCAGTCTTACAAACTGGGGGTCACAGGTTCGAGCCCTGTACCGCCCACCATCCGCCTTCGCGCAGAGCGCTATGGCGTGATGCGCAGATGAGGTTTTAACCGAATCTGAAGGCGTGATGCCACGCCATAGCTCCAAAAGGAGCGACGGCGGGCTGTTTCTTTATTGAAATATAAAAAATTGATTCCTCGGTAGCTCAGCTGGTAGAGCACACGACTGTTAATCGTTAGGTCGCAGGTTCGAGTCCTGCCCGAGGAGCCAAACAAACGAAGTTTATTTGGCAACAAGGGCATTTGCCCGGCCTGTCCGCCGTAGCTTGCCGAGCCTGAAGGCCCGGATAAGCGTAGGAGGAAGGAGCCAAAGCTTTGAAAATTCACCTTAACTATGTATACTAACATATATAGTTTATCTTCTCATGAAATATTGGGGGCTGTAGCTCAGTTTGGTTAGAGCGTTCGCCTGTCACGCGAAAGGTCGCGAGTTCGAGTCTCGTCAGCCCCGCCATAAGTTACGTTCAGTACTTTTTACTAACAAATTGAATGGCGGATAAAGCTCCCAGACGATGTTCCCAGTGGTTATCGATAAGTTCTGAAATAGAAATTTGATAATCAATCGTTTTTCCTCCATTTCTGAACTCACAAAAATCTCAAAAGCTCAGCTTGCCAGATCCAGTACGTATTTTGCGGTATTCTTTGCAAATATCATCCTAGCCTGTTATTTTTTCAAGAATTTTGTATAGTAAAGACATGCAAGATTTCTTAAAAATAAAAATGATATCAAGTAAAATACGTAATGAAATTCACTGTGCACAAAGGGCCCGGAAATGATATTAAGAAGCTTAGATGGCAAAAAGCGCTGTTTTGGTGGCCAACCGGGTAAAGAATTTTATGCAGAATATCATGATAATGAATGGGGCATTCCTGTTCATAATGATCAGCACTTATTTGAAATGCTCATTTTGGAGGGTGCCCAAGCGGGATTAAGTTGGGAAACTATTCTTAAAAGACGTACAGGTTATCGCAAAGCTTTCCATGATTTTGATCCAGTTAAAGTGGCGTCAATGAGCGATGCTGAACTGGATGTATTATGTTCCAACCAGGAGATTATTCGTAATAAACGCAAAATATATACCGCACGCCAGAACGCTCAAGCTTTTTTACGCATCAAGCAAGAATTTGGATCATTTGATCAGTATCTTTGGGATTTTGTTGGTAGCAAGCCTATGGTAAATCATTGGCAGCGGTTTGAAGATGTTCCGATTACCACGGTTGAAAGTGATGCATTATCAAAAGATCTCAAAAAGCGCGGGATGGCATTTGTTGGTTCTACAATTATGTATGCATACATACAGGCGGTAGGTCTAGTCAATGACCACTTGATCGAGTGCTGGAGGTATGGCCATGCTATCGCAGATAAGCAAAATAATTATTAGTTTTTTGAGGAACTAGCTGATTTAGGTATCCGAGGACTTTCTTTAATTGCTTTATTGATATTATAGATAATATCTCTTTGTAATTGAGCGTCAGGTGCATCAGGAAAATATTTTTTTGCTAATGCTAATTTATCGCGAACAATTTCTGGAATTAATTGAGCAGCAACAAGCCTTCCCATATCTCTACCAAGAATATTTTGTTTTTTAGTTAAGGCAATAATTGCCGGTATTACATGCTGAATCTCACTTGGAGAAACTCTCGTGAGTAATATTCTTAGCACTCCGCTAATATTCTGAATAATAAGTTGTCTTAATTCTTCCTCTTGACGAGGCAATAGCTCTTTTGCAGCATTTAATTTTTGTGTAACTAATTCGGGAACGAGCTGAGCTGCAACAACACTGCCAACAGTTTGCCCCAGGGCTGGATTAATTAGATGTTGTATTGAGGCAAGGTTTGGCAGTATAGATACTAATTCTAGGGGGGAAACTGATGTGCTTAAAGCACGAATAGCTTGAACATTATTCGATTGCCGGGCACCTTGCATTGGAGTCAATTCAAATTTATCAGGTGTGTTAATATTGGCACCATACGCAATAAGAATTGGAATTGCGTTTGCACCAAGAAACCCAGAAGAAACTGCAGCATGCAATGGTGTTTGGCCATTGTTATCGAGTGCCTCAATATTTGCACCAGCTTGAATGAGCGTGCTCACGCCCACAGTATTTCCAGCTCTTGCAGCGTGATGAAGAGGTGTTTGGCCTTCTAGATCTTTGTAATGTAAGTCAGCGCCATAGTTAAGAAGCTGATTAATTTGTTGTATATGGGGGTCTATCTGCTCAATGTTTCTATAATAAGGCACAGATCCGGCTAGACTCAATAATATTTCATTCCTGATATCTTGGGATCTCCCTTTACTATCTTGTGTTAACTGTACAGGTTCTTGCATAGCATGCACTAAGCAAGTCTGTGGCAGCATTAAGCCAATTAAGATAAATAACATACGTTTTCTATTCATGGTAATCCTTTTTTATCCGTAAATGAGCAGATAAGCCATATCTGGGGCATACTTTCTCACTTTCAAAGTACCAAATCTGAGGCATAAAAAGCAATGGTTTGGGGGCAAGAAGCCCCTTTGTTTCAGGTTTTTTACTCTTGAGCCTTGCGCAAATTTTGAGTTGCCTGGGCAAGGTTAGTAATGCTTAATTATGGCTGTCTGCAGTGCATGAATTATTCTTTAATGCCGCTTTGTGACGCATTTCTAGAAACAATTGAGATGTTTTCAGCCTTCTAACTTTTTCCTTTTGGTCAGCATCGTGCCATGCATTTTGTAAGTATTTAATTGTTTCATAGCCACCAAAGATAATTCCTGGTATAACGCTCCCTATCACATTAATACTCAATGAAGCAGCATCAATACTTGTGGGCGTTTGCTGCAGTTGGCAATAGGAAAGTATGCTTAACGTGAGATTTACTACGGAGAAAGCGGTGACAGCTGCTGGAAATACTACTGTTCTATAGCGGGGGCAACACCGTGCACATTTCTTGGTGGCAATGCGATCTTGCTGCAAATTTACTTGCTCGTGAGTATAGTTGAGTGCATGGAGTAATTGGTGAGTGCACTGCGCAGTATCCGTCTGATTAATCTCGTTTGCATCTTGTTTGAATAGTTGACTGAGTTCCAGTATATTGCCATCTCCTATGTGTTTTTTTAATTCAACAGATAATGCGGTTGAGGCTTTCCCTTCTTCGATACTAACATTAACTTCAGGGGTCTGCTGGGATATAGTTGCAAGAGCAGTTCCTTGCACCTCCATCCCATTGAGTGTATGGCCTAATGCACAGGGTAAAACAACTATTGATTTGCATAACAAATATAAAAAGAGATTGTTCATTTATTTTTCTTTTAAGAGTAAATCTTTTGGTACATAAAAATGCATAATTACAAAGCGTTGTTATTTTATCTGTGCATTCAAGAGTCGATTCATTTTGCCAAAAAAAATTGACTTTATGTGTTTGAATAATGCTGCAATAAGCATTTGCTTAGATAAATAATGTGTGTGGTATGCAATGTAGATGTTATTTAGAATGTAAGGCAGGCGGGGGGAGCTCGTAAAAACCGTGTCGTAAGAGAAATGACTTGTATAAAAGAGGTGAATTCTTCTTTTCTAAGAGTATTGAGTATTTGTAGCTTTAATAAGGTGGGGACAAATTTTTTAAAGGCAGTGGAAAGCCGCTGAGCAAATAACAATCGTTGGGGTTTGTGATTTTGTAATTGTGTAAGCGGTTGATAGCACTGTGCTTGATCAAGGTGGGCTACTTTTGCCGCGGCAGAGATTGCTACTTGCTTGGATGGAGTGCTTGCAACGTATGAAGAATCTTGCGCCTGTGCCCCACGAGGCACTAAAAATGCCTCGAGTAAAAATAAGATTATTAGAAATTTTTTTAGCACATTAAATCCAGTTACCAATAGAGTATATATGTTACCTTACCATTCTATGGTAAAAAGTACAATTGTTTAAACATTAGTAACTCTAAAATGTGCGTGGTTCTGTAAAATCGAGCACCTGCGCATTAGTAATGCGCATAAGATCCTGCGTGTTAATCTTTAGGGTTGTTTTTGGAGCGCCTGAACCGCCATAACAATACGTGTTTTTTAGCACGGCTTCATCAACGATGGTTGGTACATCAAGATTGATTAAACAAACCTCACCAATAGTTGCACCGGTGATTTCTTTAATAGTCTGTGGATCAGCCATACTGATATCTTTAACATCAAGTGCATGTTTTAATTTTTTAAATGAAATCTTGGTATTTCCTGCAATAATGGCAGCTAGATAACCATCTTTTGTTTTTAATATGAGGGTAGGTGCAGCTTCGTGAAGTGCAATACCATATTGATTAGCACCACTTTGTGCAGTTGCAAGACTAATTTCATCAGTAAGAATAGTAAAGTCTATGTTTTCTTTTTGAAGTAAGTTTTTTAATTGTTCTAATTTAATTGTTTCATTCATATTTAAATCTCTTTACTATACCAAAATGATAGTTTTTCTTTTCTCGTTCTTTGGTAAGTTCCACAAACGCCCATGCACCCATAAACATAGCAAGCGCCCGTAAAGCTGTGTCATACTGTGAAACGGGTACGTAGCCTAGAGGTACATACCATCCTATGCTTATCAAATTAATAATTACCACCATGAGTAATGCCATGGTAATATAGCCGCCAAGCAGAGGTTTTATAAATACAAGCAGCCCTGTGGCAATTTCTAGTGCAGCAAGCATATACATAAATTGTGCCATTTCCAAATGCAGTAATTTGGGAATATAGGGGTTAATATAATGCTGCCACTGCGCAAATATATTGCAGCATTTATCAATACCTACAATAATTGAAAATAGGCCATAGGTATAATACAATATATACCACGCTTTTTGTAGGTGAGCGCGCATTTGCGAGGCCATTTTTTGCTCCCGTATTACGTTAACACGCCTTTGGCAAGTAACAAGTTTTCTATTTCTGTATTATGTTGTTCACGCGCGTAAGAAAGTGCTGTATAGCCTAGGTCGTCTTCACGAGCGATATCAGCATTATGTTCAAGTAAATATGCCACAAGCTCTTTATGGTTGCCTTGCACTGCCATAATGAGCGGTGTTTGGCCGTTTTGATCTTGAGCATCGATATTATAACCGTGTGCAGCTAGTAGCTTTACAATTTCTATGTGCTCTTGCATACAAGCTTCTACCAAGAGTGGTGGGTTTTGTTCATAATTTCTGCAATCTGCACCTTTTGCTAGCAAATAGGCAACAATTTCACTATTGCCTGACGCAACAGCATTGTAAAGCGGTGCATATGATTCTTCAGGGCTAAGCGTAACGCCATGTTCTACTAAAAATTGCACAACATCAAGGTGGCCTGCACGGCAAGCAACGGGCAATGGTGTTTCAAAAGCGTTATACATATTATCCGCAATTGGTTGTGTTTCTTCTTGCACGTTAGCGCCATGAGCAACAAGTAATTCTAAAAGTGCAAGATGGCCAAACGCAGCTGCTTGATGGAGTGGCGTCCAGCCAGCTTCATAACTTTTTGCATGTACGTCAGCGCCGTGTTCTAAAAGTAATTTTGCAAGTGCCAGATCGCCTTTTTGTGCTGCTGCATGCAGTGCACTTTCACCTTCATAATCATTTACATTAATGCCTGTTGCAAGCAATTGTTCAACTTCTTCATATGATCCGTTCATAACGGCATCCCATAATGATGAATAACTAGTTGTCTCTGCCGATTCGGTTTGGATATGAGTAGCATCTTTTTGCAAGATAATAATGCTCAGTATGGTGATGATGATGCCGGTGGTAAGAAGTTTTTTGAGCATAGAAGATCCTTTTTTGTTATGTAATTTTATATGCTAGTTCTAATATAACCAGGTATTGTATGTATAAGCAAGTGCTGTAATGCACAAGAGTTTTTAAAATGTGATTAGTGTTGTGCTATTTGACAGTCGTTTGCAGTTGTTGCACACTTTGTAATAGTAAAAATGTAAGGATTTGGCATGTCATATACTAGAATATTTTTGTTGGCTCTTTGGCTAACTTGTGCATGTAGGAGCGCGCTCTCAAGCCCACCATTGCTTGCAGTGCATGATGAAGCAAGTATTTGCAATGCCCTGTGTAATGAACTGCCTTCATTATCTATTCAGTCTTGCAAGTTACTTATGAGTGGGTGGGATAATACGGTGGTAGAAGTAAACGGCCACTGGATTTTCCGTTTTCCACGCAAAGAACACATGGCTGTTACTCTTGAGCGTGAAATCAAATTGCTTGATCGCCTACAAGGAAAAACATCGCTGTGCGTACCACACTATATTTTTATTGGTAAAGAGGTGGCTATGGTAGGCTATGCAAAATTGCAGGGAACAGATTTTTTAGCGCCAGATTATGCACTATTAGCAGAGCATGAAAAACAAGATATTGCACAATCGATCGCACAGTTTGCAACGCAACTACATAGAGCCATTTCTTTTGATGAAGCGCGTGTTCTTGGTTACGGTGACTATTGCCCACCGCTTGATGCTATTGAATGCAACATACTTGGTGCGTTACCTTCTCCAGAACTTGAATCTATGGTGCAATCTGCGGTTAGGTATGCAAGAAGTCATGCTCGTAAAGCAGCACGCCTTGCTCTTATTCATAATGATTTACATGGCGAAAATATGGCATATAATTCTTTAGAAAAAAAAATTGTAGGCATATTTGATTTTTCAGATGTCATTATCGCGGATGTTGCCATTGAATTTGCCAAATTATTTTTGATAGATGTTGATCTTGCTCTACGCACAATTTGTGAATATGAACTTTTGACGGGCCATACAGATATGGTGATGGTTGCAGCAACAGATTATGTTATTCGGCGTGCAACGTATGTGCTTGAATTTAGGCGAAATGGCGAGTTTGCAAAAGAAGCGGAAATGATAAACATGCTTGCATCATTTTTACCTCTATGGCACGAACTTTCATCTTTTTAACAATAAGATTAGTAAGCTTGAAAGAAGACTCAGTATAAATGCATACAGAAATGCAATTTGATGCCCGAGGTTCGACCAAAGTGCTCCAATAACAATGCTTGCAAGTAAATTTGCAACACCGTCCATACTTTGTAAAAAGCCAAAACCTATGCCGCGTACATGTATTGGTAAAAGTTCCGCTGTATATGATTTTCCTACAGCGGTGATAATGCCAGCGCTTAGACCTGCGCTGACAAAAATGACGAGCCAGAATAGCATATTCGCTTTTGCAAAAATCATGCATAATGTAACGATCGAGAATAGTGCGTAGCCAAAGGACATGATAAATTTTCTGTTTATAAAGTCACTGATCGAGCCACTGCATAATTCTGCAAAGGATCGCACTACATTAAAGAGCACATAAAGTAGTATTGCCCGACTTGACGCAATTAAAGTTGAATTGCCTGCAGCTTGGAATACTTCTTGCGCGCGATACATGATGAGCGTTTTATGAAAATTTGAAATACCAAAAATAAACATTACCAATACAAAATAGTTAAAATTGTTTGGTAATGCTCTAAGATGTGCCATAAAAGAACCATTTACTCTTTCAATCGAAGGTGCTTTATAATTACTGGTGAAGAATAAGACAATCAACACGGAGATAATGCCAGGAATAAATGCAATTGCGTAATTAAAGCGCATAGTAAAAAGCTGGATAGTAAAAAAAGCAACCAAGGGACCTGCAATAGCTCCTAATGTATCAAGCGCTCGTTCTAAACCAAAAACTTTGCCATAATACTGAGGTAAAGAAATATTAGTCAACCAAACGTCACGCAACGGTTCTCGCAAGCCACGGCCCATCCATGCCAAAGCTTGATAGATAAATACTTGCCAAATATAGGTGGCAGTGCCCGTTAAGCTGACGAACAAAGTAATGACAAAATAGCCCAAGACAACAAATGGTTTAAAGTTGATGATATGATGGCTAAGCCATCCGGAGACTAGTTTCATGGCGCTTGAAGCAGCATCAGCAAATCCGGTAATTATACCCAGTGCCAAGGGTGCATGTGCCACCCCAGTGAATTGCTGCACAAATGTAGGTAATAAAGCAGTTGACATTTCATGGCAAAAATTACTAAAAAAACTAGTAAAGCTAAAAGCTAAAAGATCTCTTGAAAGCCAACTGGTTGCTGCCAATGAGCGTAATGGGTTGAGGTATGGTCTGTGCATAGTAGATATCCTTTTTTTTACTCTAGCACGTGACTAACTACATTTAATAGAGTTACGTTTCTTTTGATATAACTCTTTAAATCATTATTTGCTTTTGCTATGCTGGTGTAATATAATTAAAAACCTTGTCTGCGGAGGATATATGAGTAGGCACTTTTCTTTTATAGTAATTTGTGGTGGCATTATTCTGCAGGCAACATTAGTGCATGCGCATCAACGCATGGTAATTTCTGGTGGCCCTGGTATTGGCAAAACTACCGTGCTTAAAGAATTGCGCAAGCGAGGATATCAAACAATTTCAGAAACGTTTACTTCATTATTCGAGCAAGCGGCAACGCAAGATGCATTGGATGTTTTTTTTAACGGGCCAAAACAATTAGAAATGCTTTTTCTTACTGAACAAGTGCGTAAAGAATCATTACTAGCGCCCCAGCTGCCTGCGTTTCTTGATAGATCAGTTGTTGATATCATGGCATATGGTTATTATTTGCACGTGCCGATATCAGATGAAATGCTCCGGCTATCTGATAGAAAGTATGATTTAGTATTTTTTCTTGAGCCGCTGCCAGAAGAATATTATAGAAATTCGTCTGTACGTAGAGAATCACGGGAGGTAGCTCTTGATATTCACCAGATGCTTAAAGCTGCCTACATGCAACGTGGTTATTATCCACATCAAATGATTGATGTGCCATTTGGCACACCGCAAGAACGTGCGCAATTTATTATTGATGTAATGTTAGAGCGCTGTTTTCATATTGATGTGTTTGATAGTTTTGCAACTCAGAATGCATCAAACAAAGGCATATTCTTAGTGAATGTATTGCGTTTCCTTTCTCATATGCAAGTAGCATGATAATTAAAGCAGTATTTTTTGTGAGCCTAACGTCAATTTCTCTTCCGGCAGCATGTGATGCTAAACGATTTGTTATAACGGGCGGGCCAGGCGTAGGCAAAACAACGCTTATTAATGAATTGAAACAACAAGGATATCAAACTGTTCCCGAGATATATGGCGAGCTTTATGCGCATGCAGTAGCGCACAATATGCTTGCTAGTTTTTTTGCAGATCCTTGCGCATTATATACTCAGCTACTTGAGGAGCAAATTAAGTATGAATCTTTGTTAGATATGCACATGCCTGCTTTTCTTGATAGATCAGCAATTGATATATTAGCGTTTGCGCAGTATTTTAATGTGCCTCTATCTGAGCAATTTTGTGAACGCGCGCTCAGAGAGTATGATACAATATTTCTTTTAGACCCACTTCCACGGCACTTATATGAGCAATGCGCACGACGCAAAGAAACGCAAGAAGAAGCAGCTTGCTTGCATGCAATGATTAAGTTGATGTATATAAGTAAGGGGTATCAAGAACAGCAACTCATAGATGTACCTTTTGGAACTCCTTTACAACGCATTGAATTTATATTTGCAGCACTAAAATCAATTAATGGCATTGTTCCATGATGCCAATAAAAAAGAAACTCATCTGGTATACTAAAAATACTGTTAATCTCAAGTTCATAAAGGAGTAGCAATGAACGTTCTTGTTTCAAATCAATTTTTACATACCATTCGCGATGCAATAGGTCTTATTGGCGTGGCCATTATTTGCATTGGTGCAATACGGGCAGTATATCAATTGTATAAAGGATTTGTGGATCACGCATATGATATGAATGCTGTGCGGTTAGGGTTTGGCGATAGCATCATTCTTGGTTTAGAATTTATGATGGGCGCCGATATTATTGCTTCGCTCGTGGCACCCGACTATTATAACCTTGGTCTTTTGGCAATTATTGTGGTCATTCGCACGGTTTTAAGTTATTTTTTAAGCCGAGAATTAGAGCAGCGCGCATAATACATCACTCACTCTGAGTGTTTTTCCGATGGGAAAAGTATCGAAGGGTTTTGAGCGATAGTACCCGTGTGACTTGCTATAATAGCTTGCATATTACAACCCTGGCAGGTATCATTGAAGTGTTTTAGATGCATTATAACCAGTTAATTATCAATGAAAGATGATAAGCATGACTCAAATTAAAGACAAATTTTTGGACACGGTAAAATCGCTTTTGATTATTTTACCAATCGCTTTTTTTATACGCACGTTTGTATATGGTTTATATCAGGTGCCAACAAGCTCCATGGAAACCACTATGCTTGTGGGAGAGCGATTTTTGGCAGATAAGTTTTCTGTATGGCTTGGCAGGCTAGAGCGCGGCAATATTATTGCCTTTAATGATTATTGGCGATTTAAATATTCTACCAATCCTGCAAAGCGTCTGTTCCAGATGTATGTCTGGGGACCCGAAAATTGGACCAAACGAATCATTGGAAAACCAGGAGATCATGTAAAAGGTGTGATTGAAGATGGTAAGCCGGTGGTATATTTGAATGGTCAAAAACTAGATGAGCCCTATGTAAATAAATATCCTCTTATTGCCACCTACGTGCCAGGAGGCGCACCAATAGATGGTAGTTCTTATTTATATCGTTCATACGATCCCTCTGTATCACTTGAAGCGCAGCCGTTTTACCGTTTGGAACAAGCAAATGTAGCTCTTGCAAAACGTATGTTCACGGCAATGGGTGCATCACCAATTCTTGAACCAGGTACTCCGGTGACTGATGGTAACCGTAACGTTGATGAATTTGACGAGCAGCTGGGTGAGAATGAATATTGGGTAATGGGTGATAATAGAATGAATAGTGGCGATTCCCGATTTAATGGGCCACTCCCTGCAGAATATATTCATGCAAAGATTGTGTTGAGATTATGGTCAATTGATAGTGCTGAATCATGGTGGATTGTTGATTTGATTAAACATCCTATTGATTTTTGGACACGCGTGCGTTGGTCAAGGTTCTTTCAAATTCTTTCATAAAGAATAAAATGCAAGGGAGCATCGCAAGATGCTCCCTTAATTGTTTTTAAAGAAGGCCTTCCCATTCTTTGCAATATGCAATACGTTCAGACAGCAATGGGTGCAAATTATCTCCCAAATTGTCGCCATTTTTATCAATAACTATACGGTGTTTCCAGCTTAGCTCACGCATTGGCTTTTGTTGTTCTTGTATCCGACTGAAAAAGTCACACGCACCTTTGCTTGATTTAAGGTGTTTTATTGCAAACCAATCAGCATCGCGTTCTACTTGGCGTGACCATGCATTATATAATTTCCAAGCCACAAAGCACGTAGTAACGCCACATGTTGAAACCCAATTATTTGTGGTGTTAATGTTGGTGAGTGTAGTATCTGCAAAGCTGTGTGGAGCAACACGTTCTTTTAGATACGTTGTAGCTTTATTTACACCTGCATCCCATGCGCGTAAACCATAGTGGGCAATAAACGGTGCTGCCAAAGCAACCACGATTCCTTCTGCATTATCTTTAGCTTGCAGATGTGCAAGTTCATGACCTACCAGAAATTCAAGTTCTTCTAATGAATAGTTGGCGACCATAGATTGATTAATAAGCATAACGTTGCTACCTATTGCCAATGCAGGCTGTACATAAGGCGACGTGCTATTAAGCACGCGTATTGTCTTTGGATCAATGCCAAATTTTGTAAGAATAGTATTAATAGTTTCTTGTAGCTCTGGAGAAAGATCCTCACTTGCGCCAAATGTTGTTTTTGCCGTTTGAATAGGATCAAACTCCCGCAAGATGCTTACCATTGCTGTGCGAGGAAAGCTCCACGTGGCCAGGAACCAATAACCATACTTTTTCATTTCTGGCGTGAGCCAGGCGTTGGCTTGCCCCGATGCTACTTGATCAGCGCGCACAGGTGCCGAAAAGCACAGCAGGCCAATCAAAAGAATAGTTAAAGGTTTTTTTGTAAGGGAAGTGATTTTTTGAAAGATCATGATGACCCCTTTCAAGTAGAAGTGAGTATATTTTTGCCAGCTGAATTACTATTATATCTATTTTTTATATACTATAGTCCATTGTATGCCTGATAATGCATAAGTCAATTGAAAATAATGCAAAGATTACTTTCTTGCCAGTCAATTTGCGCACATTATGCGTTTTCCGCTGTATTTATTGCCTTTTTTAGGAAAAAGTTTATAGTAATAGACGGTGCATTCGAGCGTATTTGGCAAGGTGTCTTGCAAAATAACTAGTTTAGTTAGATAGTATATTTTTAATACTACCAATAATTATGACAATCTCCCTCGTTAAAAAGGGTATGTTGCACCGATTGGCATTACCATTGGTGTGATATTAATTTTTAGATAGAGGAGAGCTATGCTCAGTTCCTTAATTCATTATTTTTATCCGGATTTAAAACCAAATGAGGTAAAGAAATTCGGAATTTTAGCGTTAATTTTCTCATTAATTATTGGCGGCTATTGGTTAATACGTCTTCTTAAGAATACGTTATTTATTAAAGTTTGTTTCCCTGAAGATTTAGGTTGTATTCCAAACCAAGGTCTTCTTTTGCAACCTACAGCAAAATTAATTTCTCCACTAGTAGTGTTTGCCTTGGTGCTTGTCTACTCCAAGTTAGTAGATATGTATAAAAAGCACGTACTCTTCTATATTATTGCTTCTGTATATGTATTGCTTTTTGGTTCATTTACCGTGATGCTTTTTTTGAGAAACATGTATGGTAATGCTTTCTTGGGTAAAACATTGCTTGGAGCATTTGGTTGGGTGTCATACTTTACCATTGAAAGTTTTGGCTCGTTAATTGTTGCGCTTTTCTGGTCTTTCACTAACAGTATCACTGCATCTGATTCTGCAAAACGTGGCTATCCGCTTATTATTGCGTGTGCTCAAGTCGGCGCAATTATTGGTGCAGGGCTTATGATTTTTTCTCACACGTTTGGTTTGCCACAATTATTGGCAGTTGTAACTTTGACTACAGCGGCTATTATTCCCGCTGTTTATTACTTTATGAAAGAAGTTCCTGCTTCTGATCAAGTGGGTGATCCAAAAAGTGCAAAAACTGAAGGTAAATCGGAAGGTTCTGCTGGCTTTTTAGAAGGTATTCGTTTACTTTTCACTAAGCCATATTTGATGGGTATTTTACTTGTTTCTACTATTTATGAAGTTATGAACCAAGTGCTTGAATATCAAATGCAGTATCAAGTTAATAGCTCATCTACTTTTGCTGGTGAATTAGGTTTTGCACAGTTCCAAGGTTATTATGGTGTGGCAACAAACACGCTATCATTCTTAATGGCGCTTCTTGGCACAAGCTATTTGATTAAAAAGTATGGCTTACGTTTTGGTCTTTTATTCTTCCCAGCGTGCCTTGTAGCAGCGCTTGCGAGCTTGCTTGCATTCTACTATTTTGGCAATCCAACTGCTGGTGCATTGCTTGCAGCAACGTTTGTTGCCATGATGATTGCAAAAGGTCTTGGCTATGCGGTGAACAACCCAGTTAAAGAAATGATGTATATTCCAACAAGTAAAGATGCTAAATTCAAAACCAAAGGTTTCATTGACGTCTTTGGTAGCCGTATGGCAAAAATGGGTGGTGGTCAGATCAACAATATGTTTAAAACGAGCTTTAACGATCTTATTGTGTATGGCACGCTATTCAGCTTTGGTTTATCGGCAGTGTGGATCTTGGCAGCAGTCTATGTTGGTAACAAGAATGCTCAATTGATTAAAGATAATCAAATTGTTGAGTAATCCGCCTTCGCGCAATGCGCTACGGCGTGACTTTGGTCCGCTTTAGCATTAATAAATAATTTTTGTGGCATGAGAGTAAGCGATTATTCTCATGCCATATTTAATGTAAAAAGTATTGGTGATATGAATGAAGTGCGTATGTATAATAGCATTAATCTTAATATATTAAGGACGTGTCATGTCATCTTCAAACTATGAATGGTCAAAAATTGTTCTCATGTTAGTGTTGCTTTGTTCAGCAGCAAGCAACTGTATGGACGCAGGATTTGCTGTGTCTGGGCAAATTAAAGTGGAAAAGCCAGCTGCGCCAAATGCATTAAAAATCACAGAAATAATTAAAGACACTGATTTAAGATATTTGGCAACACTAGGTGCAGGTGCGGGTTTAACGGCAGCGGGAATTGCAGTATTGCTTAAAAGTTGTTGGGCTTCAAAAAATGTTGATGATTATAAAAAGGCATCTACGTTAGAAGAGTGGGAACGCTTGCGCTATCACTATGGTGAAGATAATATTCGCGGTGGCTCTGGATTTTTTTATATTTGTACTGGTTTATTTATTATTGCAAATGCTAAGAATATTCCGGCATTTTATGACAGAGTTGGTGAATGGCTAGGTACTGGGCTACAAAGATTTTTAAATACGTATTCCGTGGTAAATGTACTTTCTAATGGTGCAAAAGATGTTCCAAAGTTTGATATATAAAGTATGACATTTTATGGCATGAGAGCAGAATGGTTCTCATGCCATTTTCCATTTAAAACTGGTACAACCAATAATACTATAACAGCAGAAAAGATACGTGTCATATTCAAAATTATTACTTTTGGTATGCTTGAGCACTCATAGTTTTACATTTGGGCATTTTGCCTGATGATCAAAAAGGCATAAAGATTTCAGATTATTTCAGATTCTGATTATAGATATTTGACATATGTTGGGCTAGGTGGCGCAACTTCATTGGGCGGGATTGCGCTTATGGTTAAAAGCTTCTGGAAAACGCGAGCTGCTGAAGAGTATAAAAATACAAACTTTTTGGAGAGAGTGCAGGAAGATTGTAAACAAAGTGGGCAATTTATTAATGGTGCTATTACAACGTGTGTGGATTGGCAATCATAGCAAACTTAAAAACTATGCCAACGTATTGTGACGCAAATGCGCAGGCAGATCTTAATCGACGTGGTTTGTAAATAAATTTTAATTTTTCTAGAGGATATTATGAAAATTATTGGTTATATATCATTGGTGATTTCTTTAATGGTATCGCCTCTCTTTGGAATGGAGCTAGATGGTAGAGGAAAAGACGAAAGGCGCTCAATTCAATTTTTGGACCAAGCTGCCTATGTTAATGGTAGTTTGATAAATTCAGAAACAAGCCGTGCAATAGAAACATGGAAAAAAGCTGAGGATAAATTAACTGACTTAGAAGAACGTCAAAATAATAAGCCTGTTATAAGTCGATTGGCCTCTTTAGGTTTCCCCTCTGCTGTTGTATTATTGCATAATTTGTTTCCTAATGGTGTACCTCTGTGGGATGTACAAGGCCAATGGGTAGCTGGAGCAATACTTGTTGGTGGTTTGGCGGCATCTTTCTGGGGATTGAGCAAAGCAGATGAAGTAAAAAAAGTTGAAGAATTAGAAACAAAAACAATGAGTACTGATTTGCCTGCGTTGCGTCAAGTATTTCAGCAGTTAAAACCGGATGCAAGAGTTGATGCAAGTAATCTATTACTATTACATGCTAAGTCTTACAAAGACTGGGACAAAGTAAGATCAGCGTTAGACGTCAATAATAATAATAACGATTAATATAAGTATATTATGCATACTATGAATATGTTGCAAAAAATAGTGGTAATGGTTTTCTTGCTTAATCTAAGCGCTGGTTGAGTGATAGCTTCTGACAATGCGTGCAATGCTTTGCAGGAATTTGTTGCTGTATTGGAGCCTATTAAAACAAATGCTGAAATAATACCAAACAGTGACCCAAGATATTTGGCAACACTAGGTGCAGGTGCGGGTTTAACGGCAGCGGGAATTGCAGTATTGCTTAAAAGTTGTTGGGCTTCAAAAAATGTAGATGATTATAAAAAGGCATCTACGTTAGAAGATTGGGAACGCTTGCGCTATCACTATGGTGAAGATAATATGCGCGGTGGTTCTGGATTTTTTTATATTTGTACTGGTTTATTTATTATTGCAAATGCTAAGAATATTCCAGCATTTTATGACAGAGTTGGTGAATGGCTAGGTACTGGGCTACAAAGATTTTTAAATACGTATTCCGTGGTAAATGTACTTTCTAATGGGGCAAAAGATGTTTCAAAGTTTGATATATAAAATATGACATTTTATGGCATGAGAGCAGTAATGTGCTCACGCCTTTTATCATAGGTACATACATAGTATGGAAGGTTTATTATGTCTTTTAAGAATTATATAATGCTCAGCATTATGGCTAGTTTGTTTAGTGAAGCTACAGCTTATCGCTTTGATTATCATGATGCACCTATTCGCCAATCGGATAGTCGTAGATACGTTGAAGATAATCGTTATTGGGTGCATACCGAATATTTTAATTCAAAAATAGGTAAAACTATTCGCTGTATTGATTATTGTGTTGATTCAAGACATTACTCGGTGAACTTGCATATTTGGTATCCGGATGCATTAAATCACAATGAAATTTTTATGTTTGCACCCTATCGCAAAAATGATCTTGATGCAAGAATAAAGGCGCTTATTAAGCGTGGTTTTTCACATGAAGATGCTTTTAAGCTTGATGATGTATATTGTTATGCGATTGATAATTGCCAATTAACATCAGAAACACTATGTCCTTTGCTATTTTTTTGCACGGGTGATTTGGGTACGTGCGCTGGTGATTATACAGCCATGTGCGAAAAGCTTGCAAGCAAAGGTTACGTGGTGGTTGCGCTTGAAAATACGCATGAAAACAGGCTTACAATTAATGATATAGAATATGCTTATCTGGCGATGCGTACATATAATACTACCACAGAAGATATGTTTTATAATCAGATGGATTTTGCTCGTGCGGGTATTATTGGGCATTTGCATGGCGGATCTCTTGCCTATACAATGTGCACACAAAATGATCGATTTAAAGCAGGTATTAGTTTAGATGGTATGCCTTTTATTACTGATAAAGCGTATTGCGATAATGATGTGCCTTTTATGATTATGTTTTCTGAAGAAATGCATAATGATACAGAAACATATAATGTACCAAACGCTCATTTGTATCAACAGTATGTTCCCATTGCCGTGACCATTCCTAAGTTAAAAAGAAATGGTTTTTCTGATTTGGCAATTCTTAAAGATCTGCCACCTTATAAAGATAATAAGCAATTGCTTGATCTGGAAGCTCTAGCAGGTACTGTTGAGGGTGAAAAAACCATTACGTTGATCAATACGTATATTGTTGATTTCTTTGCAAAAAACTTATAAGCTTTGCATACTATACAACACTAGAATTTCCGTTTAATTTTTTCCAAAGGATTATACATGCACAATATGAGTAAACTTTTGTTACAGGGCAGTTTATTAAGCGCATTAGTTCTTTTACCCGTACATCTTAAGTCTGATGGCTTTAAGATTATGGCTGCAGAGACTAAGCAGCATGAAAGTTTATCTTCGCACAAGTTGGTGCAAAAATCATTTTATTTTATACGCCATGGTCAAACAGATTGGAACATAGAAAATCGTTTGCAAGGGCAATTAGATATTCCTCTTAATGCTACAGGGCGTGCGCAAGCCAAGGCTTTGCAAGAGGATGTACGTGGATTAGATATTTCATGTGTGTATTTTAGCCCGCTTTCTCGTACGCAAGAAACAATGGCAATTGTATGTAAGAATTTACCAGCGATTACCAAGATTTCAGTGCCTTCCTTGATGGAGCGTAATTTTGGGGAATGGCAGGGGGAAATTTGGGATAATGAAGCTGCTCAGAAATATCGCAATGCATCGCCAGTTTCTGGTGAGACAGAAGAAGAATATTTTGATCGCGTGCTTACGTGCGTAAATGATCTATTGGCAACTACTGAAGGCCACGTGCTTATGGTGGCTCACGGCGGCGTGTTTTGGTCATTATGCAAAGCTGCAGGTATTGAGTATGATGTAATTAATAATTGCCGTATTTTACATTTTGTAGCGCCAAATGAAGCTACTGATCAATGGACGATTTACGAAATCTAAGGGCTCGTATATTCCAGAGTAGCATATGAGAAATAAGAGCCGGATTTTAATTTTACGTAAAAAAATCATCAAGAAATTCGCGGTTATAGCGATATAACCGTGCGTCTTGATTTTGCCATGTTCCACGTTTGACGGTAAAGCCAATTACCGCAAGTGCTTTGCAAAGGCGCAAAAGTGGCATTATCGCATGGTAATCTGGAATTGCTCGAATGCTTGCATAACCTTGCATAAAAGATTCTTTGTGCTCGGGATTTGCAGGCCAATTGTTATGCTCGAGTGAACAAAAATCTTCTTGCGCAAAACTAGCGCGTGCTGCCGACCAATCAATGATTCCTTGCAATTTGCCATTGTTAATTATTATATTTCCAGGCCTAAAGTCTCGGTGCACAATGCATGGCCCATCCGCTTGCAAAAGCAAATCAATTTGTGCATTAAAGTATGCACGGCATTGATCAACTAATGTTTGTGGCAGTAATGTGCCGCATTCTGCCAAACCTTCTTCAAATTTGTGTATAAAATAAGTGCGAGGGTCATTGCTCAGTGAATCGGGCTGCGATAGATCACCGTAGCTTGTTGTGCGTTGTTGATGAATACGCGCAAGCGTTTGGCCTATTTGATACGCAAGTTCATTGGTAAAATCATTCAGAGTCAGTAGCGTGCCGGGGATATATTCCATTAAAATGGCACCATTCACACCTTCCTCTGGTTCAATAACTTGAATAATTCGTGGCACGGTTAGTATGTTTGCAAAGTAGTTCAAGAAGTATACTTCATTAAGATAATCTTTTGCACGTGTGCATATTTTTAAAATGTATGATGTGTTGCTACTTTGTATTCTTATTTTATAGACAATCGCAACAATTGCATTCTCGTGAATGATTGGCTCAAAAATAGCGTCTCTTAAGTTTAGATGTTGTTGATAGAACGCAATATGACTTTTCATAGAAGTTGATCGTTTTGTTTTGTAATTATAAAGTGATATCTAGAATAACATTTTTTTCATATTCGCGATAATTTGGAAAAGCTTTAAAATAAAGGGCTTTTAAGCATTATACGCATCTACAAGTTTAATGCATGCTTGCAACTCTTGATAAATGGCCGTAGTCTATCAATGCGTAAGTTGTATTGAATCTCGTTAAATGGCCTAGAATAATTGCAAACTTAAAAAGGGTTACAACAATGATATACCGCAAAGCGTCTCTATTTTTATTTTTTGCAACATTTTTTATTTGTTCACGTATAAAAGCTGGCTTTATTGAAGGAACGCTCGTTAAAACCTCTCAAGGCTTTGTGCCAATACAAGAATTGAGAATTGATGACGAAGTCTATGCATATGATACACGCACAGAAGAATTTGCAATACGCAGCATTGTGGCTAGTAATAGTCATGCAATATCTTCTTTGATCCATCTGCAAGCCAATGGAAAACACCTTTTTGCTGATGCTGAACAGTTGTTTTACTTAGTCCTTGAAAAGAAATGGTGTTGTGCAAAAGATCTTCAGCCCGGAATGTTGATGCAATCTTATCATGGGCAAAAAATTTTGGTGGAAAAGGTCAATGAACTCAATGTAAATAGCACTGTACATGAGATTACGCTTAATGAACCTCACACTTTTTGCGTGACTGGCGATGGCATAGTTGTTCATAATTTTGCTTTTACCATCCCAATTTTGATTTTTGGTGCAGAAGGTATATCTCTTGCTAGTGGTATTGGTTCCGCATTAGTAAGCGGCGTCTGTGCAATAATTTGTTATAAAATTATTGCAGACACCGCTGGAGCAACCGTTGACCCTAATTTAGGTGTTTCTCAAGCTGATTTTTTAGGATCACAACAACAAAATATTAATCAAACAATAAATTATAACGCTCAAGCGAAGCATTATTCTCTAGCGCCTGATCACTCTCAAGCTACTGCAAAAAATACTGTCTTTTCTAGTCCAAAAACATCTGCTGACTTGGCAAGTAGCAGTTTTGAAAGATATCCTGGTGTGCATGATACACGGTCTTTCCCTGTCCCAAAATTGCCTATAGTCAATGCATGTGAAATTCCTGAAAAAAATAAGAATGGGCAGGAAATATCCACGTGCCCACCACCCAAAGAAGAAGAACTATTACCAACGCTTGGTTGCGGCCAACCTCAAATGCCTGAGCCAATTATTTCTGGAGAATGTTTGCCCGATGTGCCAGAAGCGGACAGACTACAGTGTCCAGGAATTATTGGAGCATGGAAGCCGGAAGATGCGCAGACCTCATGCAATTGGAGCCGATCTCCACAGATACCCGGTTTGCTTGATATAAGTCCTGAAAACGATTTACAAGAAGATTCAGGTGATAGTGAAGATGAAGCGCAAGTTGCCGACGATGAAATAACTGGCCAAAATGATGATGTTGCTCCCGCCAAGCCCAAAGAGAAAAATCAAAGGCAATCCAAAAAGAACTCACGACCATGGGATCTACCTAATCATGACCCAGCAATCGATATTGAGAAAATTGATTTTTCTGAAGTGCCTTATTTAACTCAAGAAGAAATCGAATTAATTAAAGAATGTATTGAACGATTTTTAGAGGTAGAAGGCTTTCTAGCAAATGATGGTGCTTTGTGGAGAATACTTAAATTTGAGGATCAAAAAAATGGAGCATTGTTTGAATTAGAATACATCAGTGAGTTGACTGATCAAGGCAGTACCATTATCAAAATGGGCTATGAAGTAAAAATACAAGGTGAAGTAATAGAAATTGATATTGAAACTGATACTGAATTAATAGAATGTAAATCTGGTACCTGGGAACTAAAAGAAGAAAATTACATTAAGAAACTAAAGAAAAAGCTGCAGTTGGGAAAAGAACATAGCAAGAATCTGCAAAAGGAATTTGTAGTTGTTTCGAAAAAGTCAATTCCTACAATGTGGAAAAATTGGTTCATCGAAAACAATATAAATTTTAGAGAAAAATAATCATGAAAAGAACTTATTCATTTTGCGTTATGCTTAATTTAGATTATTCAGAGGAAAATATTTTTTCAATTCTCGAAAATGGTTCAAAATTAGGCTGCGTCTATAGAGATCATGGCCTCGGTGATACTCTTTCAAATATAGTTAATAGCAAAGATGCCACAAAAGTTGTGTTGACTCGTTTTATCCAAGAATATGAATATGGACCTTATATTTTAGCAAAATTGGGTAAAACACATTATACTATTTGGTTTTATCGTAGAAATAGTAAAATTTACTTGTGTATCGACCCTGATCATATCACATGGAAAAAACGTTATGAGCTGTGTGATTGGCAGGGTATCAATTTCTATCGCTATCAAAGTTTTATATTAAGCTTAGTCGGTAACAATGTAATCACACATTTTAAAACGTATGAGTATTATAATGCAATTTATGCTGCAGAGTACAAAGAGCGTGATAAAAAAATATATGTAAAATTGAATACATATTGGGCGTATGATGTGTATCATCACCTAAAAGTGAATGGCAAGATACTAGGCATCATTTGGTTAGATGCGAAGATGCAACCAATAAACATTAAAACTGAAGATAATACGCTTGAAAATATAATATATGATGAAAATAGGCAGCAATGTTGGTACGCTCTACACAACAATATTGTATTAAAATTTTCTCTTATCGTAGGTCCAATTTTTATCATTGAGCCTATGAGTAATGGTAATTCCACCACAATGGATCAAGCACACGTGCTTGATAGTGGCTTAAGAACTACTATTGAATTATTTAAAAATATGCCTGTTTTTAGATTTATCACCTTCAAGAGCGATGAAGACATAATTAATATCAACAAAATGGATGATAGATAGTTATGTTTTCCGCATTAGCTTGGTTTTCTTGATTAGAGCAGGCATCCACATATATCCGGACTGCTTGATATAAGTCCTGAGAAAGATTATCAAGAAGATGCTGACAATCAAGAAGATCCTGGTAATTGTGAAGATGATGCACCAGTTGTCGAAGGTGAAATAACTGGCCAAAATGATGATGTCGCTCCAACGAAGCCTAAAGAGAAGAATCAAAGGCAATCCAAAAAGAACTCACGACCATGGGATCTACCTAATCATGACCCAGCAATCGATATTGAGAAAATTGATTTTTCTGAAGTGCCTTATTTAACTCAAGAAGAAATCGAATTAATTAAAGAATGTATTGAACGATTTTTAGAGGTACAAGGATTTATTGCAAAAGATGGTGCTCTCTGGAGAATACTTAAATTTGAAGCTCAAAAAGATGGGGCATATTTTGAATTAGAATACATCATTGAGCTGAGTGATCAAGGCCGTAAAATTATTAAAATGGGTGAGGAAGTCAAAGTACATGATGGATTAGTTGAAATTGACATTGAAACTGACATTGAATTAATAGAATGTAAATCCGGTATTTGGGAAATTAAGAATGCGCAAATAATTAAGAATTTACAAGATAAACTATTGTCTGCAAAAGAATATGGCAAACAGTTACAAAAATCATTTGTTGTAGTTACTAAAAAACAAATTCCACCGATGTGGCAAAACTGGCTTGATCAAAATAATATTAACCATAGAGATTGGGAACCATAAGGAATAGTTATTCTTTGAAAAATTAGTTAATTAAAAATACTTAAAATGATTTTTTGGTTATTGAATAATTTCTTACAAATGCTAATGCTCTCTTGAGTTACTCGAATCCGTAGAGCAAAAATTGAGCATTATTTAAATTAGAATATATCATGGAGCTGAAATGAACAAGACTAGACCAATTATTAAAATGGGACATAAGTTTGCAGTGCAGGAGGAACTAATAGAAATTGATATTGAAACTGATACTGAATTAATAATATGTAAATCTAGCGTTTGGGAGCAAACGAGAACAGATAAAATTAATAATTTAAAAAATAAGTTATTCCTTGCAGGAAAATGTGGCAATGGCATGGGAAAGCCATTCGTCATAGTTTCTAAAAAAATCATTCCGCTAGAGTGGAAAAATTGGTTTAATAAAAATAATATTAAATATAGAGAATGGCAACGATGAGTAAAAATTATGAATTTTTAGCTATGTTAGACTTAAAATATTCAAAAGAGAACAGTCTATTAATTCTTGAAAATGGAACAAGAATGGGATGCATTTTCAAAAACCAAAGATTTACTAATCCTGAGGTAGCTATAATTGATAAATTTTCTGCCATGGAACTTGTTTGGTCACGTCATCTAGAAAATTATGAATATGGGCCACTTGTATATGCTAAATATTATAAAACGCATTTTGCAATTTGGTTTTACAATAAAAATAATAAAATATATTTATACTTAAGCCCGACTCATATTGGATGGAAAAAACGATATGATCTGTGTGATTGGTATGGCATTCATTTTTACCGCTATCAAAGTTTTATGTTGCGCTTAATTGGCAACAATAAAATTACACATTTTGAAACGTATGAGTACTTTAATGCTTCCTATGATGCTGAAGATATGTCTTATAACACCAAAATATATGTAAAATTGTATACGTATTGGGCTTATGATGTGCACCATCACTTAAAAGTAAATGGCAAGATACTAGGCATTATTTGGTTAGATGCTAAGATGCAACCAATGAGCATTAAAACTGAAGACAATTCGATTGAAAATATTCTATATGATGAAAATAGGCAGCAATGTTGGTTCGCTATACACCATAACATCTTATTAAAATTTTCTATGCCAGCAGACCGTACTTTTATCATTGAGCCTATGAGTAACGGCAGCTCTGCCATAAATCAAGCAGAATTGCTCGATAGTGGTTTAAGAACTATTATTGAACTATTTAAAAATATGCCTGTTTTTAGATTAATTACCTTTAAGAGCGATGAAGATCTAATTAATATCAATAAGATGGATGATAGATAATTGCATTTTATGTATTTGCATTATTTTCTTGAAGAGTTGACTTGATTTAAATAATATTAAATATACGAAATGGCAATCATGAGTAGAAATTTTGAATTTTCCGCAATGCTAAATTTATGCCATTCTAAGGAAAATATTTTTTCAATTCTAGAAAATGGGGCAAAATTAGGTTGCGTTTATAAAAACACCAGATTTACAAATCCTAATGTTAAGATAGTTAATATTTCTCTTGCTGCTGAACTTGTTTTGTCTCGTTTTATTGAGGACAGCGAAGAGGGTCCGCTTATTTATGTTAAATATCATAAAAATAATTTTGCTCTTTGGTTTTATAATATAAGCAACAAAATCTATTTGTTTATGAGCCCGACTCATATTGGATGGAAAAAAAGATATGATCTTTGTAATTCCTATGGTATTAATTTCTATCGTTATCAAAGTTTTATGTTGCGCTTAATCGGCAACAATATAATCACACATTTTGAAACTTTTGAATATTTCAATGAAGCCTTTGATGCAGAAGATATGCTTCATAACACCAAAGTATATGTAAAATTGTATATGTATTGGCCATATGATGTGTATCATCATCTAAAAGTAAATGGCAAGATGCTAGGCATTACCTGGTTAGATGCAAACAAACAGCCAATAGATCTTAAAGCTAAAGATAATGCGCTTGAAAGCATGCTCAACGATGAAGAAAGTGAGCAATGTTGGTATGCTATTCGTAATAATATTGTATTAAAATTTTCTCTTACCGCAGGTCCTATTTTTATCATTGAACCTATGATCTCACCTTCGCTGAATTCCGGTACGCTAGATCAAGCACAAGTGTTTGATACTGGCTTGAGAACGACTATCGAATTATTTAGAAACGTGCACGTTTTTAGATTAATTACCTTTAAAAGTAATGAAGATCTAATTAATATCAACAAAATGGATGATTGATAATTACCGTATTGTGCATTCGTATTGTTTTTTTGTAACGACTTTTTACAAAACAATACTCTTGCTTTCATTGTGACTCTTGAGTAGTTCTTCTATGTGGTGCTGCTGTAAGTGTATGATCTTTTTAATATTTGGATGCAACGCACTATGCTCAAGTTCATCAAGTTTAATCCATCTAAAACTATCATGCTCACGCGGACTAATCGTAACATCTTTGGTATCAACTACAGCACAGAACAAATACTCTAACACCATCTTGCCAGAGGGATGCGGCCATTCGTGAGTAGTTAATTGTTGCATCCTTTTTAGAGTTAAACCCGCTTCCTCTTGAACTTCACGTACTGCCCCATCTGCTACAGACTCGCCACTCTCAATCGTGCCGCCAGGAAGATCTTCCATTCCAGGGCTCACTAGAGCTTTTGAAGTTCGCTTAAGTAAAAGGAGTAAAGGTTGTTCGCCTACATTATAAAAAACAAGAACTTTAGCAACTAACATGACATGCTATACCTTGATTACAAATACGTTGTTAAGACTGATTAATTTTAAGGTTACCTATCTTTTGGAAAATGTTAATTTATATTCGTAAACAGGATGTATTTTATAACCACATGTAAGTAAACTAATATTCATAAACTATAAGTAAATATTCAAACCCACAAGGGCTATTCAATGAAAATGCGTAAATTCATACGTCTCAGAAGTCATAGACACAATGTGTGCTTTGCATGTAATAAGTAAAGAAGAAATTCAAATTCTTCAAACAAAAACATAATGAGCGTGGTGGCTTTTTAGAGCGCTAATATGTTACTACTGCTGAACATCCTGAATGTAGTTAGGGAGTGGAGTATTGCTTGGCTCAACCAGAGAAATATCCGGAAATTAAGTGAGGGCAATGTTATTATGAAAAAAAAAAGTGCTATCTTGGGTTTTATATTAGTAGTGTCTGCAAGTAAGATATTCGCACAAACTTATCAATCTCACTTTCCTAAGTTAGTATTCAAGTATGATTGGCGTGGTAAAAGCCTCGATCTTATTGGCAGATGGAGTTTGGATGGGGTTACATTAGCGCAACTTAAAGAACAATATGATCTTCTTTCTCCAGAATTAGTGAGATCTTGTGAGCATGATTTGCCGTTATTTTTCGAAGAACTTTTTTCTGTTTTTAATCGGGGTATTAAGGCAAAAGAAAGAACAGTATTGATTTCCTTAACTAATCGTTGGTCGTATGGGAGCCACCGTTTTTTAGTTTTGGGACTCCGCAATATCCTTGACCCCAGCCCTTGGTGCAGAAAAGGCAGTCGTAGCGATGAATTTACTACTACTATGTTTCATGAATTATTACATGTTTGGGTTGATGAGAATGTGAGCCAGGAATCACCTCTTGTGAAAAAGTATAGTAAAGAAGATATTGTTGTAAATGCACATATACATTTGATGGCTTTACAAAAGATGGTATATCTAAATCTTAATAGACCAGATTTACTGGAGATGATTGATGATGGCTATCGTAATTACGCTCCGCTTTCATATAAGCGGGCATGGGAGATAGTTAATGATATTGAAGGGTATGAGGCAGTGCTTAAAGATATTACGCACTGCAAAAACCTTGAGGCTTAGTGTTGCGCAGCTTGTGCTTTATGACTTGCTATCGATCTTTGTATAAGAAATTGCATTCGTTCCATGTACCTCTCACCAAGATCATTTTCATAGAAGTTGGCAATTTGTAAAGCATGGAGCAACAAATCGGGAAGTACTTCATTAATTAACTGTGCAGGATCAGGTTCTATTTTTCCATGCTCCTTAACTTCACAGTATGTCGCCATTTTACCCGTTGTTTTAACAAGATGAAGTAAGATATGTCGTAATTTCTCAAAATCATGATTGATTTCAAAGTATTTTTCATCAAACTCATATTGAAATAGTTGTGCATCATGGGTATTGATAACAGTTGCATGCGTATAAGAAGTAGATGCTGTAAAAGCGAGGATAAAAAGTAATCGTTTCGTGATGTTACAGTTTCTCTATTATAAAGCTAAAAGAGTTTTGACATGAGTAGTGCTATGGCATTATTCTTAGAAAATAGTATACTGGAATTTCAAAATATTTTCCGCTACTAAAGGCTTTTATGTCTATTCTAAAAGTACAAAACCTCACAAAAACGTTCACATCTGGTTGGTGGCCATTCAGTGTGCGTAAAACTTATACTGCTGTGAATGGTATTTCTTTTGAAGTGCAAAAAGGTGAAATTGTAGGCTTTCTTGGCCCCAATGGCGCTGGTAAAACCACTACTATTCAAATGCTTCTTGGCACATTAACGCCAACTTCTGGATCAATTTCTTTTTTTGGAAAAAATTTTGAACAGCATAAAATTGAAATTCTCAAAAAAGTTGGCTTTGCAAGTGGCTATGATAGACTGCCAGCGCGGTTAACCGTGTGGGAAAATTTAGACATTATTGGCCGTTTATATGGTGTGCCAGATCAAGAGCGCAGTGTGCGTATTGAAAATTTACTTACTTTTTTTGGTATGTGGCACATGCGTGATCATGAAATGGGTTCACTTTCTGCAGGGCAAGCAACGCGCGTATTGCTTGCAAAAGCATTTATTAATAATCCAGAAATAGTGTTGCTTGATGAGCCAACAGCATCACTTGACCCTGATATTGCATTTGAAGTGCGGCAATTTATTTTGGCGCAGCGTAAAGAACGGGGTGTTTCTATTTTGGTAACATCTCACAACATGGAAGAAGTTACTGAACTTTGTGATCGCGTTTTGGTGCTTAAACAAGGTACTATTATTGCTGATAACACGCCAGAAATGCTTGCCACGTCAGTTTCTAAAGTTCGCGTGCATTTGACAGTGCTTTATGATAGCCCAGCACTTATTGCTTATTTAACGCAAAATAAATTAATCTATGCGCAGCATGATGTAACGTTTTCAATTGAAGTTGATGAAACGAATATTGCTGCATTGCTTGCGGATTTGGCACAGTATAAAATTATGTATACACAAATTAGTATTGATAAACCTACGCTTGAAGATTATTTTTTAAGCATTGCAAAGTAACATTATGTTTTCTTTATCCCCCATTTGGGCCATCGTGCTGCGTTATACCAGGTTATGGCGCCGTGATTTAAATTCATTATTATTTGCTTTTTATTGGCCTATTCTCGATGTGCTAGTCTGGGGGTTCATGGGTGCATGGATACAGAGCGCGCAGACTGACGGTTTTCAAAACTATCAAGCGGTTGCATTGCTTGGCATATTGCTTTGGCAAACGGCATCGCGTGGAGCTAACGTTATTGGTATTGCCTTTATGGAAGAGTTATGGTCGGCAAACGTGGTGAATTTATTTTCACTGCCCATACGCATTAGGGAATGGATTATGGGAGTAATTCTGTATACTATGATCATGATGCTCATGACCACGCTGTTTTCTATGGTTCTTATTTATCTATTGTATACTGTTTCAGTGCTGCAAGTCCTCAAAACATTTCTTATTTTTTTTCTTCCCATGTTTTTTTGTGGTATTTGGCTTGGGTTTACTATTTTGCAGCTTTTGGTGCTTTTGGGTAAACGTGGCATGGAACTTGCCTTTGTGATTGCTTGGTTTTTACTGCCATTTAGTGGAGCGTTTTACCCTATTGATGTGTTGCCCTACTGGCTGCAAGTGGTGAGTAATGTATTCCCTATGAACTATGTGTTTGAAGGAATGCGTGGTTATTTGATGCATCAACAAGATCCGACGCTCTATCTCATTAAAGGCTTTGTTTTAAGCGTCTTGTATGCTGCCTTTGCGATCGCTATGTTTGTGTATTGCTTTAACAGAAGTAAGCAAAAAGGGCTTGCTCGATTAGTGGATTGAGCGTGGAGAAATGCTCACCTGCCAGGCTATTTACTCTATTGAAAACTTAGAATGCATAATGGACATGTTGCTTTAGAGAATTAACGATGCGCAAAGTTTTTTGGGATAACCCCTATCAACATACTCTTGTTACCAAAGTTGTCTCTGTAGATCGCGATATACTACTTTTTGAGTCAACGATTGCTTATTCTTTTGCTGGTGGACAGGAAAGTGATAAGGCTTTTGTTAATGGGATTTCTGTCTTAGATTCCAAAAGTGAGGGTAATCTCATTTACTATACTTTACCTGACGGTCATGAACTTAGAGTGGGCGATGAAGTTACCATGATAATTGATTGGCCACGTAGGCATAAACTGATGCGATTACATTTTGCGGCAGAACTAATTTTGGAAATAGTAACGCAAAAATATGGGCTAGAAAAAGTTGGTGCTCATATTGCAGAAACTAAATCTCGCATTGATTTTATCTCAGATACTAATATTTCTACACTATTTGATGCAATATTAAGCGAATATAGTCACATAATTAGAAGTAATCTCCCTATAGAAAAAGGGTATTCAGATGTCCTGAATCAAAGGAGGTATTGGAAGATTGACAATTTTGCTCAGGTGCCTTGTGGTGGTACGCATGTTGACACAACAGGTGAAGTTGGATTTGTAACCTTAAAAAGGGACCGTCCGGGTAAATCAATTGAAAGAATTGAAATTAGGTTAGTTGATTCATACTAGTTGTTGTAGCACTTATTTTTCTGGTGAAGTTGTATGGAAGATAGCATTTTGATTATACATTAGAACCCAACGATTACATGATGTTCGTGTTCTTTGCGAATGCTGTGGCATACCTGTTTTTTGGCTTTTAACGCCACCCTTAGATCATAGACTAAGTCGTAATTGGATATTTGCGGGTATAATCGGGTATAATCGGATACATAGTTATACGCTTGGTAATCGCAACTATTTGTAAAGATAATAAAAAATGTTAGCAAAAACCGTAGCAAAAATTCTTATTTTTTATCTTAAAGATGAAAAGCCGCTCCTTTTGGTTCTTACGCGTTCTGCAAGTTCCTCTGCACCAGGTCTTGGTGATTTGCCTGGTGGTAAAATTGAAGATCATGAATCGATAGAAGAGGGTGCAAAAAGGGAAGTGATTGAGGAAACAGGCCTATGTTTGCAGGAACTGCACTCTATTTGTTCTTACACTATGCCGCATCCTTCTGGCATTGATAAAATTGAACATTTATTTTGTGCCATTAGTGATATAAAAGATATCAGGCTTAATCCAGATGAGCATAGTGAGTATGATTGGATTACGCTTGATTACTTATCAGCAAGCAAAATACATCCGGTAACACTTGGTGCAATTAAAGATCAGATCTCATCTATTGAGGACATGTTGCTTAAAAATTAACTGCTTCTGTGAATCATTTTAGGTGATTTGCAAGTTCGGCAAATGCTTTTGGCGCTCGTTCATGCGTAATAAAGTTATAAATCTTGTGTGCACATTGCTCTGCTGTTAATTTGGAAGTATCAACGCGCAGGTCATAGTTGTTATCAAAGTGATCATGCACCGTTATATAATGGCTGCGCGCATGGCCTTCTACAAAGCTTCTACCGCGTGCTTTTTCACGCTCTTCTAATATTTCAATTGGGCAATCAACACCAATAAGGTATACGGTGGCGGCAGAGTGCCATGCTGCGTATAAATTGCTTATCCATGAACGTTTATATGCAATGTAATCAACAATACAATTACTGCCTTGCTGTGCATAGGCTGCTATGGCATAATGCATGCCGTGCATTACTTTATCACCTTCGGGGCCCACGAGTAAAGTAAATAAGCGATTGCCTTGATCATCTTTCCCCACTTCGCCTTTCATAACAAGTTCGTGACTAATATCGTGGGGCAATTGTGGGCCAGTAACAAATCGTAGGGGCAATACGCCTACAAAAAAAGAATCAAGCCCCATGCCTAAATAGGGTGTAGAAAAAAGTTTTTGTAATTCTTTTTGTATACTTGATTTGCCACTTGCTGATGCACCATTTAAAAGAATAATAATGGGTTTTGGTTGTTCAAGTTTGTTGCAGAGCACAAGCAGTGTTGTGAGAGCGCAGATGCTTAAAGCAATACTAATACTATATTTTTTCATACTAAATAGTTGATCATTGGGTGAAATGTGGCTACCTTCTAATAATGTAACTTAGCATGTGGGAAACTGCAAATGTGATAATAAGTTACCAATCGAATATTGGTGAGTGCGCACAGGTGATTGTTACAAAAGGCCACAATGAATTCTTTTAAAATCCAGCCTACGCTGAGGTCCGCTCATGCTGAGCTTGTCGAAGGAAGGCGGACTAGAGAGTGTCACTAATATGTGTACGCAACAATTTTTATTAACATGTCTTCTTTTTTTAAATGAAGGTACGGGGTTTAACGTTAACCAGATAACAGAAAATTGCCGTTTGTTTAATAGTGGTAGTGCTGTAGAAACATGCAATAGAGTGTTGCATAATGGCATACCCACGTCTGCTGAAATATCGCTTATTAAAGAACAGTTTGGTAAATTGCCTTTTACGTGGGCAACTAATCCTGCGGATAAAAAGACGCATGCATTATTAGCAGCGCATGGCTTTACTTTGATTAATACGTTCCCCGCTATGTCAGTTTCTCTTACTGATTTTACGTGCTCTCCTTGTGATAATGATATTAGCATCCAAGAACTTACGCTTGCAGATCCAGAATTAATTGAATGGGCTTCAATCTTGGTGAGTTCCTTCTCTAATTTTGGGCATACCAAGCACGTGCTAAAAATGTTGCACACATTCCAAGAACAATTAGGTTCAAAGACTTATACTATTTTTCTTGCTCGCTATAATGGTGAGCCTGCAGCAGCGGGGCTTGTAGTAATTCATGGGGAGATTGCGAGCTTGCATAAAATTGGCACGCGGCCAGAATTTCGCCATAAAGGATTGGGGTATGCAGTAACGCAAGCGCTCTTGGTACATGCAAAGAATAGAGGGTGTAAACAAGCTTTATTGATAGCATCTCCGCTTGGTAGGCCAGTATATGAACGGTTAGGGTTTAGAGAATATGCAACATATACGTTTTATCGCTATGGTAAATTGCCTGAGTAGGCACACTGTTGTAGTATTCTTGCTTTCGGAACAGTTTTTTTTTACGGAAAATGAAGGAGTTTTATGATTGAATATATGGTTCGTCAAGTAATATTAGTAATAATAGTAGCGAGTCTTTTTGCAAATGTAACAGCTCAGACGTTGCTGCATTTATTTGAAGCGTTTCCTCAATTAAAAGCACAGATCCCGCACATTACGTTATGTGATTTGCCAACACCGGTTATGCAGCTTGAGAGCTTTGGTAACTACATTGGGCATGAAAATATCTATATTAAACGCGATGATCTTTCAGGCACTTATAAGGGAAATGGATTTCGGCTCAATGGTGGTAATAAACCGCGTAAATTAGAATTTCTGCTTGCTGATGCCATTGCTCATGATGCAGAAACTATTATTACTTATGGTTGTGCGGGCTCTAATCATGCTTTGGCAACGGCAGTATATGCAAAAACATTGGGATTAAATTCCATATTGATGCTTAAGCCACAACCAAATTCATACACTGTTCGGCATAATTTGTTATTGGATTTGGCACAAGATGCAGATATTCGTTGGTTTGCAAATAATACAACGCGCGCGGATGCTGCGCAAGAACTATTGTTTGAAGATCCGCATGCATATTTAATTCCGACCGGCGGTTCAAATGCAATTGGCGGGTTAGGGTTTGTAAATGCGGCGTTTGAGCTATATGAACAAGTTAAGCAAAATGAAGTGCCAATGCCAGACTATATATATCTTGCAACAAGTAGCTGCGCAACCACCGCAGGGCTGCTTTTAGGATTTAAATTACTTGATATGCCTACCAAGGTGATGGCAATATGCATTGAACCAGAAGATTATCCAGGTCAGTTATTGCACACGCTTGAACAACTTTTTAAAGCGGTAAATCAAAAGTTACACGAGGCCGATGCATCAATTCCAGTGGTTGATTTTCCTCATGATCACCTGATTATTAATAAAAAATTCTGTGGCACTACGTATGGCTTATTTATTCCGGAGGGTCAAAACGCGGCGCAAGTTTTTAAAGATACAGAAAACATTCGCCTTGACGGTACGTATAGTGCAAAGCCTGTTGCAGCTATTATTGATGATGTACAAGCTGGCTTGCTCCAAGACAAAGTGGTATTATTTTGGAATACGTATTGCGGTATTGATTATTCTTATATGACGCATATGGCGCAGTTTCATGCATTGCCGCACGAGTTTCATTGCTATTTTGAAGAACCGGTGCAGCCATTTGCAAATTAAGACATTTGCTTTTTGACCATTTGCGCGCGATTTTACTCTGGAGTACTCTAACAGTAAAGAAGTAGTAAGATTAACCTTTAAAACTAAGGTGCGTCAATGAAAAAGCACGTCTTTTATAATTCTATTTTTCTCTTATGTGCACTATGTATGTATGCTCATGATAGTATGTGCATGCGTAAAGTTAGCGCACAAGCAAGTGCATTGCAACGTTTACTAATGCCAAACGTTTTGCAGCGCGCGTATTCACTGCCCACCGTGCCCAAAGAAGTTGCTCCTCACATTATAGCTCTTGATGAGCAGATTAAGCAGCGTGAACAAGCGGTGAAAGCAATTAAGCGAACCAATTGGAAGGTGCGATTACAAGATATAGAATATATAAGTTACCTTCCTCTGCTCGTTGAATCTTGTTTTATTCTAAAATACGGGATTAAAGCAATGCTGCATCCTATAGGAATGACGGCACTGGCTGCAAGCTTGTTTGTTATGGCAGTAACGCCATTGACTCCTTATGATAAGCGTTTGATTGTACAACATAAAGCAGCAATTTCTGTATTGCAAGAAGAAAAAGTAGGGCTTTTCAAAAAACATACCTAGCTAAATTAATTTGCCGTGCTAAAATTTGGTGATTGATTAACGTGAACTTACTACTAACAAAAGGTGTTTTATGATATCATTGCAAAAACAAGCGCGTTATACAAGTATTTGGGTAGTGCTTATAAGTGGCACTTTGTATGCGCAACAAACTACTGAAATTAATCCTGTTACGTTAGAATATAAATACATGAAATTAACACCAAAATCATTTTATTTTATTCGGCATGGGCAAACTGATTGGAACAAAATCCATCGTTTGCAAGGCCAAATTGATATTCCGTTAAACGAAGAAGGCCGCAGCCAAGCGCGCCAGCTGCAGCAACTTTTGCATAATCTGGATATTTGCCATGTTTATTATAGCCCATTATCCCGTGCGCAAGAGACCATGCACATTGCGTGCGCGCATTTAGATATTCCTAAATTTGAGGTTGATGCGCTCAAAGAACGGCATTTTGGTGAATGGCAAGGCACAGAGTGGGATGAAGTTAAAAAGGATACGCATATGCATGTAGTGCCACAAAATGGTGAATCATATGCAGCATTTCATGAACGCGTGCTTACCACCATAAATGGGGTGCTAGAAGCTTCAGAAGGCACCGTGCTTTTTGTGGCGCATGCAGGAACATTTAGAGCCTTGTGTAGAGTTATTGATACGCATTTTGAGGCAGCAGTGCATAATTGCCAGTTATTTCATTTTGTGGCACCAGATGCAACATGTGATCAATGGATGATTTATCAAATATAAACTTTAGGATAATTAGTGAAAAGATATATTTTTTTAGGCAGCATTTTATTGTTTCAAACAATGTTTCTGCATGGTGAGAGCTGCCTGGATCAGGGGTCTAGTACTTTTGAAAGAGAAGCATCATGTGGCAAATTTATTGATGAGAAAGTAACTATGGTGGAACGGAATCTAGAAGAATTAGTGGGTGATTGGCAAACATTTTTTCAAACACATGACTGGCGCTCATTGGTTGCTGGAAGAACCGGGCTAAATCTAGGATGTGGGCTTGTATATGAATTGCCAAACTTTTTGAAGTATCCAAATGAAGATCTGGCCATTGTTGATATGACCGGTATTTCTATTTCGGAACCACATTATCATCCTAACATGACAGAAATTTACTTTATGGTAGAAGGGTCAGGATGTGTCTATGTTGAAGGGGAAAAATATTGGCTGCAGCAAGGTGATACACTGGTAATTGCACCAAATAAAGCGCATTTTACCGTTCCTGATAAACAATGTGTGCTTGGCTGTGTGTGCACGCCGCCGTTTCACCCAGATAATTATATTCCGCTTATGCAAACCAATTCAGAAGTAGGCTTTGATTTTGAACAGTTTAAAAATTTGCAAGAAAATTGCCGCACATGAAATTAGTTCCTAAATCTTTTTATTTCATTCGCCATGGTCAAACTGATTGGAATGAAGAACAGCGTTTGCAAGGTCAGACAGATATTCCTTTAAACTTTATGGGGAAACAGCAAGCAGAAACATTGCAGGCATTGGTTGCTACTATTCCTGTTTCTCATGTGTATTATAGCCCGCTTTCGCGTGCACAAGAAACTATGCATATTGCCTGCAAACATTTGCATGTGCCTAAGGTGGTGTTAGAAGGGCTTAAGGAACGGCATTGTGGCGAGTGGGAAGGGGTAATACTAGATAAGGCAAAAAAAGAAACATTATTTTTCCATCATGTTCCAGTAAAAGGTGAATCATATCAAGTTTATCATGATCGGGTGATTGGTGCTATAAATGCCGTGCTTAATGAAGCAGAAGGCCTTGTATTATTTGTAGGGCATGGTGGCAATTTTAGAGTATTATGTAAGGCAATTGAGACCAGCTTTGCTTTAGCAGGCAATTGTCAGCTTTTTTATTTTGAAGCACCAGATGATGCAAATGATCAGTGGCGAATTTATGTGTTATGACACATTGAAACGCTTGAAGATTATGCAAAGGATCGGCATTGTTGTTTGCACGCTTCAGTCAATGATAGTTCCACCGTCTTTTGGTGAAGATAGCACTATATGTGTCAATGACCTCACTATCCCCAGTTTGCTTTTAAGTGAATCAGTAATAAATGATTCAAGTTCGTGAGTGTTCTTTACGCGGACTTTAAGAACATACGAGTATTCACCGGTGATATGATGGCATTCCATAATAGAAGGATTTTTTATTATTTCTTTTAAAAAAAATTTATTATGTTGTGGCGTGTCTATAAGTACATAAATAAAGGCACACAGTGATTTTTCAATAGCAGTAGCTTGTACAAAGGCTGCTATTTTTTTTATAATTCCCTGCGTATGCAGTTTGCGGATCCGCTCATGCGTTGCAGACGGGGAGAGGTTTATTTTCTGGGCAACTTCACTGTTGGTGAGACTTGCGTCTTCTTGCATTGTTTCTAAAATCTTCTTGTCTATCTCGTCTATGGGCGTATTTTCTATTGACATTTTTTTATTTCTCCGTATAATATTCTGTATACTATGTGTTCCGTAGTAAATTATACTAAAATTAGCAGGTTTTGTCAACTTATGGAGGTTATTTATGAGTTTAGTTACAGAAGGCATTGCTGTAGGCTTTTCTATTGCAGCTCCAGTGGGTGCTATTGGTTTGCTCTGTATAGAACATACCATAAATGGAGGGATTAGGCGCGGAATTGCTGCTGGATTAGGTGCTGCTACTGCTGACATGTTGTATGGTGTTTTGGTTGCACTTGGTTTTACCGCATTGCAAACAACGCTGCTTGAATATAAAGCGCCCTTAACTGTTATGGGTGGCTTATTTTTATGCTACCTTGGGATTAAGAAATTTTTCTCATCGCCAAAAAAGGCGGTGGCGCGTCCATTGAGTGGAGGGCTACTGGCAGCATTTGTGGTTACTTTTTTCTTAACGCTTACTAATCCTGCAACAATATTAGATTTTATGGCTCTTTTTACTGGTCTTAATATAAATATGTCTGGATTTATGGAATCTCTTAGTTTTGTTGCCGGTGTCTTTTTAGGATCCGCATTATGGTGGTGTATATTGTGTTTCGTTGTTAATGCGTTTAGAGTAAAAATTACTACACAAATTCTTAAGTATATTAATTATGTTGCTGGAATAGTAATTTTTGGTTTTGGCGTGTATGCCTTAAGTAAGTTATGGAATTAAATATGATAAAATATATAATGGGATACGTAAACGTTTTTATTTTGGTAGTAACTATAAATTTATTTGCGCAACCGCACATGCAGTATGTGATTAGAAATGTTGACTATTCAGATAAAGAAAATTTAATGGCTCTTTACAAACGGGTGACTGCTTTGCCTGGTGGATTGATTCGCACGCCGTCAGAAGTTACTGACGGGTACATTGATGATCTTCTTAAGAATGGCATTAATCAAGGATTATGTTTAGTTGTTGATTGCAACGGTCTATTAATTGGTGCCATGACTAAATATAAGTTGGGTCCTCAAAATTTTGCACATGTGTTTTCCGGAGGAAGCATATTAGTGGATCCTGCGTATCAAGGAATAGGCGTGGGCACTCATTTGATCACTACATTTTTAGAACAGATTAAAGAGCAGTACCATGATATTTTACGCGTTGAAATTGTGGTGCGTGAGTCTAATCCTGCAATTTCTTTATACAAACGTCTTGGCTTTATAGAAGAGGGCAGATTAGAAAAACGATCACATACAAAAACAGGTAGTTTGGAAGCTGATATACAAATGGTTTGGTTTAATCCCAATTATAAACATAACAACGAGTAAAAACATGAAAAGAATTACCTTTTTTGCGCTCAGCATTATGATTTTTAAAACTATGCACGTGTGCGGTATGGATCGAGAATCTATTACCAAAGTCACACCCCAAGAAATTAGTACGTTGCTTGAAAAAAAAGCATACGACTATCAAAGAGCAATGTTTGCATCGTATACTGCTAGTGGCAAATTTCTTGATGGGCATATAAACCCAATAGAAGTGGATTATGACATTCTTCTGAAAGAGCAAGTTATTCCGCTATTGATAGCACAAAGAATACAAGGTGCAAAAGCGCAGGGAATAGCAATAGAAGAAACTGAAATTAGTAATGGAGTTACTGCGCAGGTTCATGCACTATGGAATGCACGCAAAAAAACACGTAAACAATGATACTTTAAGGGGTGTATGAAAATAAAACCCATAATCATAAGTTTGCTAGTACTTGCTTGTTTTTCTCTGTATGCATCACAAGATGCGTATACAATAATCAAGCGACTGCCCAAAGCAGAATTGCATATACATTTAGGTGGTGCGTATCCTCTTAGTTATTTACGCACAATTGCAACGCCAGAGCAATTTGCAGCACTTCAAATGGGTCTAGATAAAGTAGCAGATAAAGTTGAGTATCAAAATATATTTTCTGCATTTGGTCTTGTCAGCCAAATTGTTAATTCTGAACAAAAGGTTGAAGATGGCACGTATGCTCTATGCAAAGAATTGCAAGCTGATAGCGTGGAATACGTAGAAATTCGTACGGGCCTTAAAAATATGGGTAATGGATATCAAAGTTATTTAGAGGCCGTACTGCGTGGTATAGAACGTGCAATGTGTGCAAACTTTAGAGCATGCGTTATTTTAAGTTTGCAACGCAATGCGACTATGGCATATGCACAAGCCACGATTGATCTTGCACGCGCGTATAAAGATCGCGGCATTGTGGGTATAGATATTTCTGGCGATTCAGCCATTGGTGATATAAGGCCAATTTTGCCAATAGTGCTTCAAGCCAAAACTGCAGGTCTTAAAATTCTCGTGCATATTGGTGAATCCCAATTTGAAACTGACCAAATGCTGTTGCTGGAGACATTGCAGCCAGATAGAGTTGGCCATGCAGTGCATTTGTGTGATGAGGCATATCAATGGATTATTGCCCACAAAATTCCAGTAGAAGTTTGCTTAACAAGCGCTGAATTGACCATGATGATCGACCATCATACTATGCATCCTTGGATTGCATATTATCGCAAAGGTCATCCAATTATTATTGGTACTGATGATCCATTACTATTCAGAACTAATTTAACTAATGAATATATGCTGCTTTATGATGCAGGGTTGCTTACACTTGAAGAAATAGCAAATCTTACGCACAATTAATAATTTTAAAGATGCCAAGTCTATATTTTAAATATCTTTTCTATCTGCCTGTTCTTGTTGCTCTTGGTATTTTAATGCCAATAGCTTATAAAGTTTGTCTGGATCGCCGGTAAGATTTCGAGTGTTTGTAGACATGCTTGCCCTGCACAGCCCCAAATGATTACGAGTTACCTCTATAAACTCGTTTTGACTATTTCTAGCGTCATAACCTGGGTAGTGATGACCGTAAATCTGAGTAATTTTTGTTATCTTAAATTCTTTGAGCGCCGTTTCTATGCGTTGCGTTTCATCCATGGCATACAGCGTTGTATTTTGAAAGTGAACACACATAATAACAAGAATTGCGTGAATAGAGAGATAACGTCTAACAATAAACATGAATTCTGTTCTTTCTTTGTTTAGTTTTGAGTAAACAGATGTTGCAATTTGGTATTAATATCTTGCATGCTTGTTTGTGCGGTAAAATCACACATAAATGGCACTATAGTAATATAGCCTTGTGCAAGAGCAAGGTTGTCTGAATGAGCGGCAGTATCTTTATAATCTACTACGCATAAATCAATACAAAAATTGTTATCACCTTTATCATACGCTCTAAACACTGTATTTCCTTTAAGATACGTATCATACACTGCGTGGCCTGATTTGCATAATGCAATTCCTTTAATAGGAGCTTGTTCTGTTGCGTCAGCTTGTAATGCGGGAATATTCATATTTAATAAAACGCCATCAGGCAGAAGTTGATCGTTATCATCACGCTGTGCATCAAGTAATTCCACAAAATAAGTAACAAATTTTGCCGTTTCTTGTATACGTGATTCATTTGCTCCTAAATTAATGCTTATGGCAATACTGGGTAGTGATTTTCTCCCCATGCATACGCTGCGTGCCACTTGTGCAGCACCCACGGTGCCAGAATGCACACAACGAATGCTTACATTTTCACCACGGTTAGGCCCAGAAAGCACAATATCAGGCTCACATCCAGCGCGGTACATTAATTCTTCACCCACAAGCACGCATTGGCCCGGAGTGGCCGGCCAGGATTTCCCTGCAAGTGGCCCAGCAATGTAGCCTATTTCTGTGCTTTGTACTGCAAATTCTTGATGGCCAAGTGGGATTAATTGCACATGCTTGCTTGAAAGTTGTACTGAGGTGCCGCAACCACTTTGGTTTGAAGAAGGGGCCACTAAAAATACGTTGTGGCCAGCATCACGCAGAGTTTGTTTGAGTGCTTGTATTTCAAGCGTGTGATAGCCATCATCATTAGTCAGAAGAATATTGAGCTTGCGTGGTTCTTTTGCGCAGACAAAATTTATTATAGTGGTGTTTGTAAGCACGATGCTGAGTAGGAGAAACATTTTCTTCATGTGGTTCCTTTAAAGTGAAAATTTTCTTGGTAATCGTATGCCAAACATAGTAGTAATTTCGCGTGCATTACCGTCTGGTAATGTGCTTGCCAATTCTTCAAGCGTTATTGTGTGATTGCCTTGTTTGCCAATGATAATTACTTCTTCATCATTATAAACTTCATCTTGCCCAATATCCACCATAAATTGATCCATGCAAAATAGATGCATGCGCAATACATCCAATTGCCTCAAGAGCTTCATCGTTATTTTGAGCTGCTGATGCAAGCGCTTGCCCGCTTTTCTTATAGACCACATTAAGTTTTACAAAATCTGACCCTTTGCAATATAATCAGAAAATCTTGGGATGCGCTCAGTCTCATATGTGTTGAACTAGTATACTTATTGGAGTATAATTGAATGAGTTTTTACATCATGGAAGTGTCATCATTCCTATGTTTCGCTTAAGCTTGTCGGTACGTTTTCAACTAATATTAAGTTTGATTTACTTAGGTCTGATTTTTTTTGTATGGCCTAGCAAGCTGTACACATATTCTGTGGATACAATAACTTTTTCAGGCTCTTCGTATCCAAATGATTCAAACACCATTAGAGATCAAAAACCGCGCATTTCGCAAGAAACTGCAAACATTCGTAGTCGTATTGAAAGCATTAATAATCCTGATACTATCCCTTCTGGTACGTTTCCAAAAAATAACAATTATAGTGAGTATGAATTTATAGAAGAACGAGACCGAGATAGAAAAAGAGCAGAAAAAGAAAGACGTGGGCAAGCAGAAAACCAAAAACAAAAAGAAGAAAAAATTATACAGAAGGAAGTTGCAAAAAAGTTATTAGATCAATCAAATAGAATTTCATCTTTTACACAGCAAACATCTTCCTCATCTCACTACGCTAAACAAGACAAATCACCTGACTATATAACAAAACGCGCCACGTATTTAAAAAAGTTCCATGATGATCCTGATTATTACTACAGATCTACCGTCTATTTAAGGTATTCAAATTACCAAACAAGATCTCTTCTCGAGCAACACACGATTGATACGGATGAGTTTTATAATGAATTCTTCGGCAATCACTTGCAACATGGAATTCATGAAGAATATTTAAACATTGTCTCTCGTGTAACTAAAATTAATTTTGATAAAAACAACTGTCAACTCAGATCATTTATTGTATTGGCTGTGCAAACTTCCCGCGATAACAATGTAAAAGGCAATTGTGTGACATCTTTAGAAATTAATGATTTTTGTCATCATATCCTGAATCCTAATTATCATGGTTTTCTTGCAGGTCAAATTGCTCACTTACAAACAACTATTACCTATTATGAATCAAGTCATTGGAAACAAGCTCTAGGGTATCTAGCAGACGCTGCTCTAGGTGATCAAGAAATGCGCGCTTGCTTGAATGCTGCTCAAAAGTTTACTGAACAATTCAACATAATAAGGGATTCTCAATATAATGTGCAAGTTATAGAAATTATGGAGCAATTAAGCTTCAATGAACTTTCTGATCTCACGGCGCAGCGCCAATTTGAATTGTTAGAAAAACATCATGAAGCGATTGCCATAAAAGCATTACGAGCGCTAAATCAACAAAATATAAAAGATTTGCCAATTTTTGGTTATGCAGTTTCTATTCTTAAATTAGATAATCCACATAATGCATCAAATAGAAAGCTCATTGATTATTTATTATATTCTAATGATTGTCTACATCGCGTTCATGAGCTCACGAATACGCCATATAGCTCTTTTCAGCAAAAAAATCCTTTCTTCACCGATAAAGGTATTCTTAAAGAATATGCTATTATTGCAGATATTGATAATTTGCCTATTCCGCCATTAGATCATTTAAAAAGCCCCGTATCTGCCCACGATTTATTATACACCTATTGTACAACTAATAAACTTGAGAAAAAAAAATTGGCTTATAGTGGCCTTTATCATGCAACCTATGCAACGATTCATCATCATTCTGAACGCTCAAAAGGCCATGAGTTGCTTGCCGATAAGTATTATAAAACACTCTATAGTAGTGTGTTCAGTAAAAATGAAAAACTTATTGATTGGTGTGATGATCTTGCGTGCAGTTATGAAAACGTGTATCAACAAGAGGTGCACGATGAGCTTGTTTGGCTAACTAATTATTATATTGATACTCAAGAAAAAAGTATTAAAAAAGATGCAATCACCCTCAGATTGCTTGATGATATTGAGGATACTTTAATTACTGCCCATGGTTATAATCAAGATAATCAGTCAGAAAAAAGTCATGACCTTATTGCAAATATCGTACATAACTTTGGTATGCTGCCAAAAGAAAATCAAAAAACACCCGATCTATTTCAATCACTCAATCTACTAGATGTTTCTAGAAATATAAGTAATAAAATACAAGCAAGAGTTGCACATATTAAAGTGCATGCATGGTTAAATGATTATAATCTTGAAGAAACACTAGAGTATGCTCGGCATGAGCTTTCAAAAATGGAAATACAGCATGGCAAATTAATATGCCAAGCCGATTCAATTCAAGAAAGACCTGATGAGGTAATTCAATCACTATGTTTAGCAGAAGTTCTTGGATTTAGCGTAAAAACTGATGCAGATACTATTGATATTGGTTGCATTCCTAAAAAAGATCTTGCAACATTTAAAGACAATTGGCCAGAAGAAGAAGTGGTACAGAATGTATTCAACCTTTGGCCTGAAGAAGTCCCCTTGTGTTCTGCAGGGTCACAAGGTGCAGCATATGAACGATATGCTGATCGCTATGATGCCTATCAAGAAACCAAACTCACGCCGTATGTTTTTTTTGAAAGAACGTATGAAATTTCGAAAGAAGCTCAACAATTGCTTGATAAAAATGGAATAGATAGTGATTATTTAAAAGTTGGAACATACAATCGTATACAACATCAATTACATATAGAACTCATTGATATTCTTGAACAAACAACATCTTTAGACGCTCATCAAGAAGTGTGCGATTTATTACGCTCGACAAACACTATGATGCTTGATTTTATATCAAGTGCAGCATATGAGAATAAAAATGGCAATATTTTACGCACGTGGACTATTGCTGATTTTTGTTGGGCAACGCTAGATTGTGGTCAAGCAATTCTTGAGGGAGCTCTTGAGGGCGGTGCTAATGCATTGATCTATCCTTTCAATTGTCCTGTTGAAACAATCTTGTTTACCGTAGCAGGTAAATATATGTTGTATTATCAACTTACAAAGCTTACTTATGAACTTGGCAGTGCGGTGTACGATCATCTTTCAAAAGAACAAGAAGAAAATACATCCAGCGAAACAAAAACTGCAATACAATTACGCGATATTTTAAAAGCTGCATCTTCTTTCGGTGCACAATTTTTGGTAGACCATAAAATAGTAAATCCTATAGTTACGCAACGTATTAATTTAATGCAAAGTAAATTGGTCGATAAGTTTGTATTAGAAAATACGACTCAATGGTCTAAAATGAGACCAGAGGCTATTAAAGCTCCACAGACAGCGCAAGTGCAATTGGCAAGTGGTGAAAAAATTGAAGTAACTTTTCACAATGAAAATTTAGGGCAACGGCCGCAAGGCTTAAATTCTCCACAGAAACCGCGGAATTCATCGGGTGATAAAAAAGAATATCCAAGACCATCACCTGAAGAAATAGATCGCAATAGAGTAAATAAAAATTTAGCAGATAAAGCTCGTAAACAAAAAGCTATTGATAATGCATCTCAAAAAGTGGAAAGAACCAATCGTCAAAAAATTAATACTGCCCAAAATATTCAAGATGCACAAATTTGTATCTTACATAAATATGACGAATTAGAAAAAATTTTTTATAAACATCTTTCACCTCATGCTGAATTTTTATATAAAAAATTTGGGATAAGGATAAAAGGAATTGATTTTTATCATCATATGGAAAGAGATTTTAATCAAAATATAAAAGGTTATACAGGTTTTCATTCGGCACGCAATCATCCTGAGCATGTTTTTAAACTATTAGATGGTCCTAATGAGCATGGATTTGAAAATATTATTGTTGGTAGTGCAAGAAAAATAAAAAAAGCTCCTACCAGTACGTATCCAAAAAACTGGGATGAAATTACTATCGGCCAGAGAGTTATTGAAGGGTTGCTTTCAGGAGAAGTTCATAAAAATAAGGGTGGAATCTTGGAAATACATGGAAAAGCTCAAAATTATTTACCTCATAGGGGTGTTGTTCCGTTTGATATTACAATTTTTTTAGAACCTAGTGGAATGATAAGGTCATCATTTCCACAATTAAATTTTAGGAAATAATATGAATTCATTAATATTAAAGTATAATGATGGTTTTTATCGTTATAATGCATTCCAAATAACGAATGAATTGCTTGATTTGGCTGTGAGTCTGTTAACTACCGAAGAAATATGTACATCGGATTATTATAAAGAATTTATATACGAATTACCCTATAATACATACTCGGGTAATGCATATTATATGGAAAGAATAGATGATTATATCATTTTGGGTTGTCAATATAGCTTTGAAAGAGCATATTTGCATTTATATCAATTTGAAAATCTTATGAGTCAATGGCGAAAAGCATATGAAGATAAGCCAACTGAAATGATAATTTCAGTTGATGATAAAAATTTTATTATCTCGTATGAAAAAGATAGTAAGAGTATAAAATTAACTTCAACATCAGAATATATAACATCAACATCGTTTTTAAGCGAATATCCTTATGCTGATAACTATGTTGAAATAGAGCCAATCTATGATGAATTACATGTGTTTGAATCTGATGATCGTAGGTTTAACGTATTTGCTTATTTACTGACAAGCAATATTCCTTCTTCAGATTATGTAGAAAAGTTGCAACAACCTCCTTATGAATATTATGATGATCGGTACTATTTAGCAATTGTTGAAGATAGAATTCTTATCTATGATAAAACAATGGAAATAAAAGTATTGCCAGCCTATAATAAATTTCTTGATCTTATGAAACAATGGCCACTAGCAGTACATAAAAAACCAAAACTTATTCGTATATATATTGAAAATGACTATGATCTTAAGATTTTTATATTGCAGCCAGTTTCTTTATAATAGTTTTTGCATGGCTTAAACAATTGAGTTAAATCTTAGAAAGACAAAAAGTTAATGAATAGCGGATTGAACTTTATATTATTTTTTTAACCAGGTGAAAATTTTATCTGGTAGGTTGTCGTTTGATGATCTAGTCGTTTGTATGTTCTGTGTATACGCTGTGACTGTATATAATCACATTTAATATGATAAAATAGATGTTAAGAGCATTTCTTAATTTTAATAAAGAGTAATACAATGAAAAAAACTATATGGTTGGTTGTTGTCCTGAGTGTAAATATTATTTCTCCGTAATGGGTATGATGCGTTATGTGTATTGTGCAGAAGATGATACAACTGCTTCCTATTCAGCGATTTTATTAGCGACTGGCGTTGAAATTGTGACATGTGACAAAGAAAAAAAAGTATATCGTGCTTGTTTGACTCGTGTTGTATTATCACAAAAACCGGGTCGATTTACATTTGAGGAACAAGACCTTGATTTTCCGCAATCAGTGTATGAGCAGTTAAAAGATAGGTATGAAGCAAATAAAACACGTGCATTGCAGACTTTTCAAACAAATATAGATTAACAAAAACAGGAAGGCTTGAAATTGAAGAGATTGCGTGCGCATTTTCTTTTTTTATTGTAAAAATTTTCTTGGTAATCGTATGCCAAACATAGTAGTAATTTCGCGTGCATTACCGTCTGGTAATGTGCTTGCCAATTCTTCAAGCGTTATTGTGTGACTGCCTTGTTTGCCAATGATAATTACTTCTTCATCATTATAAACTTCATCTTGCCCAATATCCACCATAAATTGATCCATGCAAATGCGCCCAATTATAGGGTAACGTTTGCCACGAATGATCACTTGCCCGCCATGCATAAATTGCCGATTAAAGCCGTCACCATAGCCAAGCGGCACCGTGATTACACGAGTATCTTTGGGTGCCTTCCACGTAAGGCCATAGCTCACGCCAGCACCCTCTTTGACTACTTTAAAATACACCACGCGTGAGCTGAGCGCCATAACTGCCTTTAATGCAATGCTGGTATGCATATGGGGTGCAGGTACTATGCCATACATAATGAGACCTGGCCGCACCATATCTAAATGGCTTTCTGGAAATTGTAAAATTGCGCCAGATGCTGCTATATGAAAAAGAGGTTTATTAGCAAAAATATGTGCATGGGCAACGCTTTGTTTAAAACGTTCAAGTTGTGTGCGAGCAAAAGTAAGGTCTTGTTCTTCACCCATTGCAAAATGAGAGAAAATGCCCACAACATCGCACCATTGTGTGGTGCTTGCATACTCGATGAGTTTATGCGCATTGTAATAATGAATGCCCGTGCGCTCAATGCCGGTATCAATTTCAAGATGTATGCGTGCGCGCTTTCGTGCGTGCTTTGCATGTTGTTCAATAGATTCTAGCTTGTTTAGTGATGCTGCGTTAATATCAAGATCATACTGTAAAAAGAGTTCAATTTGCCGGTGTAAAATACCGCCAAGCACCACAATGGGCACTTTAATGTTTGCTTTTCTGAGTGCTATTCCTTCTTCAAGTAGTGCTACACCAAGCCATGAGGCTCCAATTTTTTGTAAGTGCTGAGCACATTCAATAAGGCCGTGCCCATACGCATTGCCTTTTACAATGGGCATAACATGCGCAGAGCCTACAAACGCTTGTATGGCGTGGAAGTTATGCTCAAGAGCAGAAAGATTAATGTTAATATAGGTGGGCCGTTGTTGCAGTTCTTCATACATGGTTTATTTCTTTCCGCTCATCCCGATCAAACCTTTAGTTGAGTTGAGGGACCAAAATAGTCACGCGCTCTTTCTAGCATTGCATTAAATTCATGCATATTGGTTTGCGTATCACGAACACCTTCAATATAAGTAATTCCTAAAATTCCGGAAGCTTTTGGTGCAAAATAAATATAGGCGGGTTTGCCGTGTTGCATTACGCGTACGTGTATAATGTATGTTAATGCGGCAATGGGCTGCTCTTTAAGGCGAATCAGATGGCCTTGCACAGGAATAATGCCCGAGTCATTGTTAAGTTGTTGTGCGCCTAGCCCGGTACAGTTAATAATAATTGATTCATCTAGTTCATCAAAGGAAGTAATAGTGCGTTCATGCAACGAAATGCCAAGCTTTTGAGCGTGTGCTTTCATCTGTTGCATCATGTGATATGTGTGAATAAAGAGCGTGTTATATTCTCTTACCGCGTGCTGTTTGCCGTTGCCAAAATCTAGAGTGGCAAGCTTGGGCAATCCCCAAAAATTAAGCCGTGAATATTTGCTTGTTAGATCTACATATTGCGGCAAGCGTTGTGCGGCAGAGGGTGCAATAAAAGGATGCTCTCCGTTGATAATGGCAGTATACTCTCGTAATGAAACTTCTTGTGCGCGTTGGTATTTATTATACACGGGCGTAAAAGCAGTGTAAGGGAAAAATAAACCGACGGCGTTTTGCGACGTGGTGTTATCAAATTGTTTGGCAACTATTGTTACGGCATAGCCTTTTTGTGCGAGCGCAATGGCGCTTAAAAGCCCCATGCAGCCTGCACCAATAACGCAAATAGGTTTACTTTTGAATGAGGGATGTTGCGTAAGTTGCGCTTCAAATTCTTCGAGCACTTGTTCTATAACGCCAAAAAGGAGTGTCCACCCCGATCCGCTGTGGCCATAATTGTGAATAATAAGTTTATCATTTTTTACTTCCCCATAGAGTTGATAACCGTTTGCATGCTTAGGGCGAATGCATGATAAAAATTCTTCAATATGATCGGCTGAAAGAATGGGGGGTGTTAAATGGATTGTTTCCATGTAAGATTCTTGTTGCATAAGTAATAAAAGAATATTTGTTCAAGTATACAAAGAGTACCATGTGTCATGAAGAATGGGAATATGATATGCTAGTACTACTATATATTGGGATCTCTATAGGAAAATTAATGAGAAAATTACACATTTTTTTAATTGTTATAATTTTAAGCCTTGGTGTCTATTGGGTTTGGTTTAAGCAATCTACGTTATCTCCATATGAGCTCTATAAAAATGAAATCCCTTATACATATCGTCTTGGACTTACTTCGTTAGAGCAAGAAATAATTATAGATAAGGTATCTATAATGGGGCACATTCCTGCATGGCTTTCTGGTACCTTGTTTCGTAATGGACCAGCCAAATTTACGCAAGGATCTAATTGGGTTTCCAATTGGTTTGATGGGCTTGCTATGATTCATGCTTTTTCCTTTCATGATGGCAAAGTTTCTTATGCCAACAAATTTTTACGCTCCGATGATTATGATTTTGTAGAGAAAACTGGAACTATGTCATATGCTGGTTTTGCACAAGATCCCTGTAAATCATATTTTAAACAATTATTTTCTTTGTTTGTGCCCGAAAAGAAGATAAAAAAAGAGTACGCATTGCCGAATGCAAATGTTAATATTGCATGTTATGGGCATCATATGGTGGCACTCACAGAAACACCTTTACCTATTGAATTTGACCCAAAAACTTTAAAAACAATTGGCGGTTTGCTTTACGATGATAAACTTCCAAAGCGTAGTATTCACGATACTGCTCATCCACACTACGATAAAGAACGTAAAGAACATTTAGGGTATTATTCTCAATTTGGTAGAATTAGTACGCATAATCTTTTTCGTATACAAGATGGGTCTACTACTCGGGAAGTTCTGGCATCTATAGAAGTGCAAGAGCCTTCATACATGCATAGTTTTTTCTTGACAGAACATTATGCAATATTGACATTGCTGCCTTTGGTGGTGAATCCTCTTGATTTATTAACGAGTAAGAAGTCATTTATCAAGAACTTTAGATGGAAACCAGAGCTTGGAACCAAGCTAGTAGTCATTGATAGAATTAATAATAAGATTCAGGGGTCATATAACACGCATGCGTTTTTTGCCTTTCATACGGTAAATGCTTTTGAGCAAGGTGACTCTCTTATAATGGACATTGTTACCTATCCTGATGGTTCAGGAATTGGACAAGCAAAAATAGCCACAATTTTTGAAGGGAAGAATCCGGGAAACTTAGAACGCAATAAAGTATATACCGGAGAGCCAGACACAGATATTCTTGAGGTAGGTCAGCTAAATCGATTAACAGTGAATCTTTCGAGTGCGACTGTTGCTGTGCGTACGTTATATGATAACTTTATTGAGTTACCTCGTATTAATTATGAGCATTATAATACAAAACAATATTCCTATATCTATGCCTATGGAAAAAAGTATGCACCATTATTTGTTGCCGATAGGCTTGTAAAGGTTAATGTGAATACGGGTAAGTCTATTGAATGGTGGCAAGAGCATTGTTACCCCGGAGAGCCGATATTTGTAGCAGCTCCTTCGTTAAAATCGGAAGACGATGGAGTTATTCTTTCTGTTGTGCTTGATACACAAAAACAGACATCATTTTTGTTAGTGCTAGATGGTGAAACTTTTAAAGAACTGGCGCGAGCTTATGTGCCACATCATATTCCTTTTGGGATTCATGGACTCTTTATGGCTAATTCTTTCTTTTTAGGTGCGCCCAGCCGGGGTTGACACGTTCAGGCGGGTTTTCTTCAATTGCCGGCATAAATTTTTTTTGTGTATTTAGATAACATTGTTAGTATAAAGTAAAGTAACATTTCCGCGTGGCATGCCATGAATTACCTATATTTCTCATAAAAATAATTCGTGAATAGTTCATGAGGATCATGCTGCTTTCTTAAATTAAGTAATTTGTGTAGAGAAGGATAAGCAGCTTGTATGTGCTTTGCGTCAGCATGAAGTTGGATTGGCAAGTAATAGGTTCCGTTTAAAGATATAGCAGTATTAATTAATTGCTGCGTCCATAATTTTGTAGTCGTGTTAGCATCTTCTGTCATTGGTTGATTGAAAAATACTACAATACCAACACGATCTGTTGTGGTATAAGAAAGAAAGCTTTCTGTATTGCGGGGAATAAAGCGAAATGCCGCATGAAACCCTATTGTTGGGTCTTGCGATACGATTTTTAGATGTTCTACATATGCGGGCATTGTTAAATGTACCGTTTCTTGTTTGTAGAAGCTATGCCCGCCATTGGTAAGGCGAAAAAGTTCAGCGTTTTCACTACGGCTTGCGGTCACGATTGTGCCGTCAGCTTCATAATCTTGAGCGAATGTACAGACTCAATGAGAGAGCAAAAAGGATAATAAAGATCAGTTTTTTCTGCATAGTTTATTTTGGCATAAATTGGTAAAAAATCTATATTTATCAATTTCAAATAGAATTTCCACATGACTGAGATGATTGATAAAAGAGCAGAAAATATAAGGACTTACTACACGAGAGAGGACAATTTTGTATGCTTGATTGCTTTGTTTACTTTGTGATGTTTATCATTGTATCTTAAGTATTGGTATTAACTTTTTTTAATTTGAAAGGATTATTATGTTTAGACAACTGATTACACGGTTTCATGATCTGGAATCGCATCATCAAATAATAATTACGGTGATTGTGGCATTTGCTGCGATATGCGTGTCATGGGGAATAGAGAGATTATTAGAGCAATATTTTTTTCCTAATAAGCCAGCTCTTAGATATTTGATTGCAGTGATTGGTGGCTTATTAGTTCTTTATTTGGTTAAACATTTTTTATTGCGCGAAATATAATAGAGCATAACGCGTTTATGCATTTTTTGCTTCAAGTTGCTGTGCAGCTTTTGCAAAGTATTTTGCCCGCGTTGTGTGCGAAGGATGTGCTAAATTAATTAACATTTAAGGGGAATGATAATGAGTAACGCAGCAATGCAAACTGGTAAATATAGATTATCGGTTGATAATGCAGTTCTTTTGCTGGTTGATCATCAAACAGGGCTTTTCCAATTGGTTCGGGATTATAGTCCAGATGAATTTAAGAATAACGTATGTGTATTGGCAGCTATTGGTAAAATGTATAATTTGCCTACTATTTTGACAACAAGTTTTGAATCTGGGCCCAATGGCCCCTTGTTCCCCGAAATTCGTACATTACATCCTCACGCTACATTTATTGCGCGACCGGGTGAAATTAATGCTTGGGATAATAAAGACTTTGTTGATGCGGTAAAAGCCACCGGCAGAAAAAAATTGCTCATTGCAGGCATTGTTACCGACGTGTGCGTGGCATTGCCAACACTTGCAGCACTTGCCGAAGGCTTTGATGTATATGTAGTAGCAGACGCTTGTGGCACCACAAGTGTTGCAGTGCGTGAACTTGCGCTCATGCGTATGGTACATGCGGGTGCAGTCATTACTAATTGGTTTGCAGTATCATCTGAGTTACACCGTGATTGGCGGCATAATGGAGAGGCACTTGCAGCGCTATTGGGCCAGTACTTTGTGCCCTATGCTAATTTAATGAGCAGTTATAAAGCTAAGAAATAATGTGCTATGCATTTTGTTTCAAGTTGTTGTGCAGCTCTTGCAAAGTATTTTGCGCGTGTTGTGTGCGAAGGATGTGGATCCATAATATCGGTTACTACTTGCGCTGGTGAATGATCATGCTCCGATAAAGCATTAAAATACTCACTGCGTGCTTTGAGTATTTCTGGGTCGCGTGTACGCTTGATAGAATCTTGATCGGCGCGATATTCTTGCCAATAAGTCCAAGCAGCGTTACATACTGCAGTGATTCCTATTTTGCCAAGTAATGAAGGAATATGAGCAAGTCCGTGTAATACGGTATCTACAATGGTTGGGTCTGAAGCTAAGGTGTGTATATCAAAATAGCTTTTTAATTTTTCAGTTGTATAAAGTGCCACTAAAACACTTGTGCCAAGGATTGCTATTCTTGTACGTGCATCTTTATGCAATAAATGTGAGCCTTCATGCAAAAGGGTGCCTTTCCATAGAGCAAGCGTAGAGGCATCAATTGCAAATCCTGCTTGCTTTGCATTGGCAATAAAGACAGCAACAGGTAATTTGTTGAGTGCACTTTTTTGTGTAAGTTCTATTTCACTAAATCGTTGGGCATCTTGATTTTCTAATGCTTGTGCTTGATGCAGTTCAGCATCAGTTAAGTGTTCAGGTATGCTGATATATGATTTATTGTTGTAGTTTGTTGCAGCAAAATGAGATTGTGGTATTTTTACCACTTCAATATCAGCGCCTTGTAATTCAGGGTATCCTGCAAGTAACTGCTCACGCACGAATTTTTGGGTTTTAGGTTCCACGGGGCGTGCCTTGGCAACAAAGTCTTGCCGGTCTTGGAAGACCAAATACGCAGGAAGTGCCATAGGTATAACATAGTCAAGAGCTTGCATAGTTACATTAAAGCCAGAGGCTGCCAGATGGCCAACCCAGTCCATTGCTTTTGATTGCTGGATTATAGTAGATGCTGCTAAGAAGATGAATCCGTAAAGTAGAGATTGCTTTTTCATAGATTTACCCTTTTTTTACCCTGTTGCCAGAGATAATGCCTTTTTTATATTACTAATAGTATATATTATCTGGCAAATTTTGCAAGTTTTAGAGGGGGGGCCACATAGGGCAATTGCACTTAAAAGTCTTTATTCAAAAGATGCATTCATACCGCTCACCCTTCCCTCGATACTAATCGCTGCGCGATTCACTCGGGATGAGCGGTTTATCGACTTGTCCTCCGTAGCTTTATGCGTAGGAGAAAAGGTCAAAGCGGGAAAATGAATGAGATTAATCCCTATCTACACAATTTTAAATACATCTGCCTGAGGGGAAAGGTTTAGAGAAAAAAGCAAATTGAAACTGAAAGCTTACATTAGGGTAATTCCCGATTTGTGGTGGTTAATCACGCTTTATTAGTGCTTGTTTTTTTTCAAGCTTTTGTGCTGCATCAGCAAAATACTGAGCACGAGTCTTGAAGTTGAGATGACTATCACCTAAATAATAATTTATTTTTTCTGGGATAGTTACAGGGCATGGCTGTGGTAAGGTAGCAAAATTACTACTAATTGCTTTTAATAAATTAGGATTTTGTGTTCTTTTTATTGCATCTTGATCGGCACGATATTCATGCCAATAACGCCAAGTGCTAATGAGTAGGCCACAAGCTGCGACCTTGAGTGGTAATGAAACAATAGATCCTATTCCTCTTATCATATTATTGGCAGTTATGTTCTTAGGGTATTTTAGTGAAGTTAAACCAACAATTTTTTTAATTTTTTCTGTACCGAGAAGCACCAGAATATGCGGAGTAGGATTATATACAGTGCTAGGATCATAATGCAAAATGTGAGATCCTTCGTGTAAAAGAACGCCTTGCCAAAGGTTAATAGTGGTAGGAGTCATCGCTTTGCCTTCAAGTTCACATTTGCTAATATATTCAGGCAATGTGAGTCTCTCTTTCCATCGTTCATTACTTGCAACTTTTCTCGTATAACCTAATACATTTTTTTCTTTAAGCGCACATGCTTTCCTATACTCTCGCTCATTAAAAGCAACGCTTATATACGCTGTGTTATTATGATACATAGCACCAAATGAATTGTTTTCAATAATTTGTATTTTAGTATCATTTAATTCTGGATAGGCATTTTTGATAAATGCTATTATTTTTCCTGCAGACTGTTCAGATAGGCCTAGTAACGGATCTCGTGAACTTAGATCTTCATTATAGTCTTTTATGCTTATGAGTGCCCTTTGCCTTTCTTTATTCACTTTGTCGACGGTATAGCCAAAATAACCTATTACGCCCGCATAATTAAGCGCTTTCATGCCAAGCCTAAACCCATTACTGGCTTTTGGTGCAAAGCCTTTCATGGCATATGTTTGTTGGCCGAGAAAGGTCACTAGTAATAAGGTGAGTCCGTAGAATAAAGATTGTTTTTTAATCATGACTTATTTCAACTTTGTTCATTTCATGTGCTTGTTTTTCTTCAAGCTTTTGTGCTGCATCAGCAAAATACTTTGCACGAGTTTTAAATGCTGGGTGTGGATTACGAAGCATCATAAGTTTTGCAAATAAAGTAAGATCCTGTGTTTTTTCAGCGCGTTCGTTGACGTAATGCATTTGTTCAAAAAAGTTACTCATAGCTTTTAGAACTCTTGGATCTTGCGTTTTTTCAATAGCATTTTGGTCAGCAGCATATTCACGCCAATTATCAAATGGCCATCGTAGGATCATGCAACATGCTATTTTGAGTGGGGTTGAAGGAATATAGCCTAATCCTTTTAGGATATTATTGGTGAGCGTTGGCTTTTGCAATAAATTACCAAGCCCGGTTGCGCGTTTTAAGATAGAGCTGCCAGCAATTACGAAAAGCGGTAGAGTATTGCAAAGGCGATTTCTATTACGACAGTCGTTATGTGCAATGTGCGAAGCTTCATGAAGTAGCGATCCAGTCCACAAGGGCAGGGTTTGCGCTGTCATTGCGGTTCCCTCTGCTTCACACATAGCAATATATTCTGGAATGCTCATGCCATAATCTTGACCGATTAATTCAAGTTTTTCAGGCGTATAACGAGAAGTATTAAGCCTATTATACGTAAGAGCTGAGATGAGATCTTTATCACTGCATGGAGCAACTAAATAATCTTGATTGTTATGTAGTACTGCAGCCCATGATGTAAATGGTGCATGCACTACTTTAATATCTCTGTCTTTGAGCTCTGGATAAGCGTCGCGCATGGTGCTGAGAATGTATTCTTTTGATTCAGCGCCCAGTTTGTGCTCGTGTGGATTATTTGCCAAGTAGTCACTAAAAAGGCTTGCGCCGAGCTTATGTTCGTAAGCATAACATCCAGCAACTGCTGCTATGCTGAGTGCTTGCATGCCAAGCCTAAAGCCATGACTGGCTTTGTGCCCAAAGCCTTTCATGGCATGGGCTTCTTGGCACGTAATAATCAATAGGAATAGAATTGCGTAAAACGGGGATTTTGTGTTCATATATACGCTTTTAGTATTTTGGTAGGATTCAATCTATTTTAAGATATTTTATACTCTTAGTGTATATATACCAAAAAATTATACAAATAAAATAAGGATATAATTTCACACTGTAATTTTTAAAAAGGGTGTTTGGCTGAACGATCTAGAAAATTGGTACATAGGGCAGCAAAAAAAGGGCGGGTATAAGCCGCCCTTATGCCAAATACTTTAGTTATGTTGGAAGAATTGGTCCTACCGCAGGAACTGGAGCTGTGGTAAGATCTGGTCGAGTTGAAACAGTTGGCAAGCTGCGTTTAGCATTTGCAATTTGTGCACGTAGTGCATTAATTCTATTTACAAAGGCAGGATTAGTATCTGTTTTTGCAAGTTCTGCAAATTGTGCATCAGCCTTATCAAGGGCTTGATATAACTTAAGTACTAAATCATCTCTGTCTTTACCAGCAGGCATCGCTTTAATTTTGTCTACTGCAGCTTGTTGTAATGACATTGCTTTTTCTGCAACCCATAATACGCCTCTTTGCAATAGCGTTGGTTCTTGCTGAGAGGGAGTTGGTTGCTGTTGGCCGCCAGTTGCTATAAGTTGGTTAGAGCCTAGTGCTCCTATAACAAGTGCAAGTAATGCACTATATACTAAATTTCTTTTCATGGAACTTCCTTTTTATTATATTTTTTCAACACCATGAGTGTGCCGAAAGCCTCTCCTATCCCTTATATTCTAGCATATTCAGGGTGAAATTCGCAATGGTTCAGGTTTATTAGAAAAGTTTTAATAAGTCGGTCAGGAAGGATTTTGCATAATGCAGGGCAAGTTATGTGGCTTTACTCTGCAGCCCAGGTTCAAGGCGCAAAGTATAGCCTTGCGCAGATTTCGCCAGAGGCTTCCATTCAAGCAAATTAGGCGTATTAAGCATAATGGTTATAGCATCGTCTTCTGGTGAGGACGTGAGAAGGACTGGCTCCTCTGATGCTGCATGTTGTTTGAGCATATTTTGAAGAATAGACACGATGTTTTTACCCTCACGCGCATTGGTGAGCAGATAAAGTTCGCGTTTCAATTTTAAGGTGAATGAAAAATTGAGCGTAATATATTCATTCATACTTAATTCGCTGCAAAGAATATAGGCAACGTCACTTTTGGTAAGATGTGCTAATTGATTTTGCTTGGGACAATTTGGCAGTAGCGTGCATAGCTGTTCATATTGTGCAATGGTAAAGTAGAAAATACCTCCATTAAGGCTATAAGGGTATTTAAGATCATAACCATAAACAATAGTGCCAAAAGTGTCAGCGTCGCAGTGATCGTAATTATATTTTTTGAGTCTTGCATAATCAGGAAGTATAACTACATAATCACCAGCATTTTTTATACAAATGAGTGCATAGCAGCAGGGGCAATCTTCATCGTCAGAAACGGTATACACTTGCCCTGCTAGTACGCCAATTGAATTAATAAAGTCTTTATCATTCAAAAAAATAACAGGAGAGCGCTCATGAGCAAGTTGTTTTTTCTCAATTTTGAATATGGGTGTCATGAGTCTTCCTTTATGCTTGAGGAATGGATCTTTGCTTACCAGCAATAAATTGTGCAATTTGTGGATATTGTTGCGGATTATTGAACAATGCGTGTTGAGGCGCTGATTCTATAATAGCACCGTTTTCCATTAAATGAATAGTTGCCGTTTTCAGGTGATTGACTAATGACGTATCATGCGTGGTTATAAGCACGGTAACACCATGCTGTGCAAGTTCCATAATGGTTTGTGCAACATGTGCGGTCAGCACAGGATCAAGTGCCGACGTAGGCTCATCAAGGCACAAAATGCGCGGCTTGAGCGCAAGCATACGCGCAAGAGCAAGCCGTTGTTTTTGCCCTCCGGAAAGATCTTGGGGATACATATGCGCTTTATCGGCAAGATCATACTGAGCAAGAAGAGCTTTTGCCTGTTCTTCTGCTTCTTGTTTTGCAACGCCTTGCACCTTTTCTAATGCGAGCGTGATGTTTTGGAGCGCACTCAAATGATCAAATAAATGAAATTGCTGAAACACCATCCCAATGATATGCGTGTTTGTTATGGTATCTTGATTAAGTGGTTTGCCGTCAAACGTTATGGTGCCTGCGTCATACGTTTCTAAATTATTTAAAATGCGTAGCAACGTTGATTTGCCTACGCCAGATGATCCTAAAAGAATTGCAATCTCTCCTTGCGTGACGGTAAGCGATACGTTATTAAGAATCTTTTTTTTTCCAAACGCTTTGGAAAGATTAGTGATCGTAAGCATAATGCATTTTCCTTGCTGCATACGATGCAGCAATTGATAAGAGGGTTGTTATTAGTAAATATATACATGCCATAGCGATATACACCGGTATTGGCTGATAAGTAACGCTTATTATTCGTGAGCTTGATTTAAACAGTTCTACCACCCCGATAGTAGATGCCAGGCTTGAATCTTTAATGAGCGTAATGCTTTCATTAAGGAGTGCGGGAATTACCACGCGTAATGCTTGGGGCAGAATGATATACCGCATTGTTTGCGTTTTGGTAAAGCCTAAAACATGCGCTGCCTGCCATTGCCCTTTGTCAATCGATTGAATGCCACTCTTTATAATTTGGCTAATGTAGGCGGCGCTATTAAGACTTATTGCAAGAACGGCGCAAGTAAAAGCGGAAAGAGTAATGCCCAGCTGCGGGAGCAGTAAATAAATGCATGAAATTTGAATAAGCATTGGCGTGCCACGAAAAAGTGTTACATACAATGTAATAAGCGGATGCAAGAATTTATTTGTTAGTGTGTGTAATGCGCCAAGTATGGTGCCACCAATAAAGCCAAACGTTGTTGAAAGCGCTGCAATTTTAAGTGTTGTAATGGTGCCTTCAATAAGTTGAGGGAGTATGGTAGTGATAAAAGAACTATCTATCATGAAAGCCCCCATTTTTTTGCAAGTTTTGAGATGGTGCCATCAGCAAACAAAGCATTGAGTTGTTGTTGAAGATCATGATGTAACTCAGGATATTTTTTTGAAACTGCAAGAGCTGCTGTATCTTCTGTATTTGGTATGTTGGTTACTAACCATTGTTCTTTGCCATGGAGAGCAAAAAATGGTTGCACAGAAGATGCTGCAGAAACAAAAGCGTCTGCTCGCCCACTATTCAATGTTAAAAATGCATCAGCTACGGATGGTAATCGCACGATATGGATATCATCTAGCGTTGAAATAAATGAATCGGCCGTAAACCCTTCATTTACAATAACTGTTTTTCCTTTGAGATTATTAAGTGACGTAACGCCTGAGCCTTGTGGTGTGATAAGTACTAATGGATCGCCGCTGTGATGCGGCGCTAAAAACAAGACATGCTGTGCGCGCTGTGCAGTGGGCGACATTCCTGCAGCAATAACGTGAATGCTTCCCATTTGTAATTCAGGCAGCAGCGTGGTAAACGCCATATCTTTGAGAACTACTTTTTTGCCCATGCGCTGTGCAAGCTCGCGCACAAGATCAATATCAAAGCCAGTGATGTTGCCATCTTTTACGAAGCTATAGGGTTGATATTCAGCATTAGTGCCTACAATGAGCGTGTTATGCATATCTAATGCTTCTTTTTTAAAATAATTCATCATTAAAGCTGCCGATAGTGCGGCAAGCACGAGTGGGGTTACGTATTTAAGCTGCATGATTAATCCTTAATTTGTTTAATGAGTAATAATTTACATACTTGATCATAAACTTTTGCTATCTCTTTAATGCTGTTTGGTGTTACAAACACCACATTTTCTCCGGCGAGCGTGCCAAGTATGTTAATGGTAGTGCCGTGTGCATCAAGATAATCACCTACAAAATCGGCAAGGCCAGCTAACGTATGCACTACAATGAGTGTTTCATTGTGCACCACTTTGGTGATGGCAAGGCGCAAAATTTCTTTTGCAGGGTCAGTTTTTTCCTCTGGTAGTTCGTAAATTAATTTATTTTCTATCGGTGTTTTGGTGACTCCCAATTTATGTAACTCGCGGGAAACAATTGTCTGATTGGTATCTATGCCATATTTAAGCCTAAGCAACTCTATGAGCTTATGCTGATCGGTAATCTCATACGTTTGAATGAGTTCTTTTATGGCCTTTTGGCGTTCGGTTAATTTGATTTCTTGTTTCATATTGATTGCCTTTCTTCCACTTTTGATAAATACGGCAATTTCCGCATTGTAGTGTGAATGTTGCGTAGTATAACCCCTCGCAATTCACTTTCTGTCCACGGGCCACGAGAGAGAAATTTTTGTACTAACATCATATGATCCTCTACTATACACAGGATTAATTTTTCAGTGATTAGTTTGCCCACATCTCTACCAAAACTTTTTCGGTTATTAAAGATAATGAAGCATGGAATAATATGTTGTACTTCTGCGGGGACACACCGTTGTTGCTAGTACTTTGCGTGTATGCCAGTGTATTCCTATGTTTGTAGTAATTGCTAATAAAGAATCATTATTGGCAGAATTGCTTGAGAGCGCAGTGCTCAGAGCATCAGGACGTTCTTCAATAAGTGCTTGTATTTCATTATAGGCGTTTGCTTTAACTGCTTGTGTGAGAGCACAGGTAGTGCTCTTCATAGCATTAATTATGCACACTTGAAGGCCAATTAAGGTGGCAAAAGCCAATAAAAGTAATTTTTCCATGAGTTTTTCTCTGTAAATGAATAAATATTATCTTCTACTTAGAATAATAATTCATTTTGCGTTAAAAGTCAAGTAATAAGTGTTGATTGTGAGGAGAAGCCCAGTAATCAGGGCATTACTAGGCTCACAAAAGGTGCTCTAAGGCTTAGATTGCATTTTTGGTGATGTGGCGATCATTTTATGTATCGTTTGTAAAATAGTAATTTCTAATTCTTTGGCGGCAACTTGCGGGAGCAATTTTTTGCCTAATGTTATCTTACTTTTCATTATTGCAGGAATTAATTGTGTGGCAATCAGTAAGGCAACATCTTTACCAAAGATAGTTTTCTTGCCTGGATCATTACAGGGGTTAGTTAAACTAATGAGTGCCGGAATAATATGCTTAATTTCTTGTGGAGCTAGTGTTGTTGCTAATGCTTTTCTAGTACGTTGGCTTCGCTTTGAGGAAATTTCCAGTAAAGTAGTGCCCGTGGCATCGGCAGTGTTTATATCAGCGCCAGCTTCAATGAGTATTGGAATCGCTTGCCATACGTCTTTTTTTACTGCTAAAAATAAGGGTGTTTCACCGCATCCGTTTGGTGTGTTTACGCGCGCTCCAGAGTTTATGAGTGTTTTTATGCCAGAAAGAGCACATACTCGCACGGCAGCGTGTAATGGCGTATTAAGCCTTTGATCTTGCGCATTGGGATCAGCACCCCACGCAATTAATATTTGTGGCGTGATTGGACTGGTAGTTGTTTTGCTAGGTGCACTATAAAATGCATAGTGTAAAGGTGTTGCTCCGCGTAAATCACGAATAGTTGGCTTTGCCCCTGCATCTAAAAGACATTGTGTCTTTACACTATCATTATTGCGGGCTGATTCAAATAATGAGTTATCCATCAGCCGTCGCTCCTCTGGAGCTTCCGCTACGCCTAAGCTAGAGCATGTCCAGATGGCGTAATTGGTATCACGACGTCCTTCGACAAGCTCAGGATGAGCGGATTTTGGCGAAGTCTGATTCATTGCCTTAACTTGCCCTGACAAAATGTAGGCAAGAATGGCTGCTAATTGAAAAAATGGTTTCATGAATTATTAATTTCTCTGTTAATTAAGATATTCCGTGCTATTGTATTGCAGTTTTGTAAGTGAAGTAGTTATGATGCATCATCATTCAATAAATTGTGTAATCTTTGAACAAATATTCAGCGTTTCTTTGCTTGCGCAATATTCAGTAATCTTGCCACGTTCAAGATAATACACCCGGTCAATAACTTGGCGTATAAAACTTGTGTCTTGGCTTGAAAGACCAATAGCAATTCCTTGTGTTGCCAAATTTTGCAAAATGCTCACTAAAATAGTGGTGTTTTCAGGATCAAGTGATGCGGTGGGTTCGTCGAGCAATAAAACTCTTGGATTCAAGCATAATGCTCGTGCAATGGCAACGCGTTGCTGCTGACCGCCAGAAAGTTCTTGCGGATATTTTTGCGCATATTCTTGCATGCCAAGTTGTTGCAAAGTATCATGTGCACGTTTTTCGGCTTCTGGCGTGGCTACGCCTTGCACGAATAATGGGTCACTGCAATTTTGCAGGGCCGTTAAGTGTGGGAACAAATTAAAATCTTGGAATACAAAACCAATCTGTTGTGAGCGTTCTTTTGCAGAAAGTGAACTTAATTGCTTGTTGTTAATTGTAATGCTTCCACGAGTTGTGGTGATAAGCCCTGCAAGGGCTTTTAGTAACGTTGTTTTGCCCGCACCACTTTTACCAATACATGCGGTAATGCGCCCTGGCTCTAGTGCACATGACGCTTCAGAAAGTATTGTTTGATTGTTTATGAGTAACGTAATGTTATTAGCGATAACCATATGATGTCCTTTGTTCAGTGTAAACTAAAGCGCCTTGGAGCACTGCAGAAAGTAGTAAGTACAGACAAGCAATTAAAATATAAACGGGCACGGGGTTAAGTTCCCGCGAAATAATATTCATACCAGCACGCGTTAGATCCATCACGCCAATTGCTGCAAAGAGAGCAGTGCTTTTTAGTATTTGTTCACCTTCACCAAAAAGTGCTGGCGCAATGGTGCGTATCGTTTGTGGCAAGATAATGCGTTTGAGCGTCGGTAATAATGGATAGCCAAGTACGCTGCATGCTTGCCATTGCCCTTTGGGGACGGCATTTATGCCAGAGCGAATAATTTCAGTAACATAGCCGCTTGAACAAAAAGCAAGTGCGCCAGATGCCGCTATAAATCCGGATAGATTAATGCCAAGGAGCGCAGGTAGCGCAAAGTATGCAATAAGAATTTGCACGTAGGCAGGAATACCTTTTGCAATAAACGTGTAGATCCTTATGCACGTTTGCAGTCGTTTATATGCCAAGTATCTGCAGCTTACAATGCCAAATATGGTGCCGATGCTGATGCTAATAAGTGCCACTAATAGCCAGGCTGCAACAGTTGTTGCAGCGCCAGTCATAAGTAATGATGTATAAGGAGCTATACTTTGCATGAGATTCCCCATTTTAGTTCAAAGGCCCGTAACATGCCCTGATTTTGTAACTGAGCAATGGCATCGGTTATTTGCTGTATGAGCTTTTTGTTTTCTTTCTTGATGGCAATACCGGTTCCCATTACTTGAAATTCTTCTGCAAGAGGGACTTCAAGAATTTTGGTTTCAGGAAACCTGTTTTTAAACTTTGCAGCAATTGCCGGTTCCACGAGCGCAGCTTGTGCTTTGCCATATTGAATCATGAGTAACGCATCATCAACGCGTTCAGTGCTGAGCTTTGTGATATTTGGATATGTGTTGAGCACAGCTTCTTGTGATGAAGCAGGCTCCACACATATGGTCATGCCATTCATATCAGCAATGCTTGTAATGCCTTGTGGTATCTCTTTCCAAAATAGAAGTGAATAAGCGTTTACATCATCACCTTGATAGCGCACCATGGCAACTTTTTCAAGTCGTGCTTTGGTGATAGATAATCCCCAAATTATTGCATCAATGCTGCCTTGTTCAAGTGCAATAAAAAGTGGCGCCATAGAACCTAGATCTTTGAGCACTAATGTTTTGCCCATTTGCTGTGCAAGAGCATTGGCCACATCAATATCAAAGCCTTCGTAATCGCCTTGCGCGTTTACGCTTACAAAGGGTGCATAATTACCCACGGTGCCAACAACAAAAACATCACCTTGCGATGATGGTAATGTTGCTTTTTTAAATAGCAGATAACTACCAATTAAAGAAATAAATGCCACAAAAAGCATTATATTTGTTTTATAGTTCATAATAAATCCTCTAGTGATATTTGCTCTAAAAGAGTTTACGCAAATAAAACTAACTACAATGTGCGTATTAAAATTAAAATTAAGTTAAATAAAGTGAGATAAGATGACTTATCCCGAATGAGTTCCATTGGAACGAAATGAGGGATTAATGATGATGTGGATGAGAGAAAGAAGAAATAGAGATAGAGAACGCAGAGAATGCGCTTGAAATTTGATTGCGGGAAAGAGGGTTGTTTTGAGTAGGTATCATGATTACTCCTTTGATTACCTAACGGAATTATACTGTACAGTAGTTACTATAATAAATAAACTTCTATTTGTCAATCTCATAAATTGTTTTAGAAAAGGCGAATGTCATTTTGTGCATTCGCCCATTCAGATAATAATTATAGATTAGCCTTCAGCAGGTGGATTTGAGTCTGAGTTGTCTCGTGGCTTTGGCTTAAAAAACTTACTTAAGCTCGGGCGGGGGTGATAATGATTGGGGGTCATGTTGCCTTGATTTTGCATAGTTGATTTACCAACAACATAACCAACTACTAAGCCACTCATGCCTAATGCCGCAGCAGTTTTCTTGGGTCCGCCAGCGTTTGCTGCTAAGGTAACAAGCGAGCTTGCAAGAATTATTGTTTTGAATATGAGATTCATGAAAATGTTCCTTTCTATAAGGTGTTGTACGATATGCTTGTTTTTTAAGTCAATTTTTGGTCATTAAATTTACAACGCGCAGATTTAAAGCCCTCTTGATATTCAGGACGCTTGTTTTCTAAATACTTAAAGAGCATTACAGTTGCGCAGGTAGCTGCGCCAAATATGAGCGTGCCTTTACCGAAAAATGAAAAGCATTTCCAGGCGAAAATGGCCTTCTTTGGTGTTGGTATTTTGTGCATTTGGGGTGCATATTTAATCAGGTCTGCTGTGGCAAGCAAAACAACGCTCAGGCAAGTTGAACCTACATAAAATGATCCAGCTGCAGTATAAGCAAGCACATCTTGAACCTTTTCGCTGACAATTGCTTTTTTTATAGTGCCTGTTGCTCTCTGAAAGTGAGTAGGAGTTATTGCATTTTTTATTTTTGTTATTTCTTCTTTACTCAAACGATTGCAGCTTAAATCAATTTTAATATTTTCAATGTTAGAAAACGTACCATTTTCAATTTTTTCAATTTCATTGCTATGTAGTATAAGACCAAAGCCTGCAGGCATCTTTTTGAAGTCAATTCTTCTCAAGTAACGCATTTTATTATTTGCAAGATTAAGGCATTGTAAATTAGGAAAAATGGCAAGTAATTGTGGCAAGTTAACTCTCGTTAATTGATTATCATGCAAATCAAGAAGCGTTACTTCTTGCGGATTAACAACGGATGTAACTTTTTGAATATCAAATAGGCTAGTAAGTCCTTTACCTGCAAGAATAAGTGCTTTATGTTGGCCCTTTAATGTTATATGCCAGTGATTTGGAAGTTTTACCGTGCAATTTGATGTAATATCATCAGTACCTATTATTTCTTGAGCAATTAACTTCTCAATTTGTTTACTATATCGTGCAAATAATTCATAGGTACTCATATCTTCTTTAATATTTTCAACTAGCAAGTTGTAATAATTACAAAGGGCGTGCATGAGAGTTGGTTTTATGGCCAAATATTCTGCGGTGTGTAATAGAGTGCGCGCTGTCTCGGGGCTTTGTAAACTTATTTCTTTGGGGTTGTGCACGCACTCAAAAAGTACAGTAAGAGTAGGCGCTGTTAAATCAATTGCGGGATTATCGTAAATATCTTTTTGTGTGTTAGGTGTTGCAAATGAGAGTGCGCAATCACGGTGTGTTTTAAATTGCTTTTTTAGTATACTTTTGATGAATTCGCTTTTTTGCGCTAATTTTGGTTCAATTTCAATAATTTGGTTGTCTGCGCATTTGATTCGTATGTTTGGATTATCAAATCCAAATGTGGTTGGAACAACGCGAGTACCTATTGCAAATGGATTTTTGCCCTGGCCATATTTTTTTTCAAATACGCGCTTCAAGGCAGTAAGATTTGGGTGTTGCTCCATAGCTTGTATAATGCCTGTACAAAGCAAAAGAGTACTTATAATGGCTCGTAATGTTTTTTTCATAATACTCCTATATGGCTTCTGTAAAACCAAATATTATATTTCTAATTGTATATTAAATTTAATATTTGTCAAGCGGATTTGGTGGGTTAATAGGCGCATTAATGCAGGCTTGACAAGCAGATTTTAAGCGCAGCGGCTTAAGTTGCTTTTTCTTATAGGTTGCCAGACCTGCTAGAGCAGTTTAAGAGCCTTTACAAAGGGCATTTTTTGGGCAATACTTAACTATATTTATATCATATAAACCTGTTCCTTCTTTAATCTGAAAGCTGATCTTGGTATTGACCCAGGGGGCCTATGGCAGAGGAACTTTCAAAGGATACACACCGTGAAAACAGGTATTCACCCAGAATTACATGAAGTGACAATTACATGTGCATGTGGCAATGCTATTACTACGCGTTCTACCATGAAAGATGTAACCGTGACGCTATGCTCAAAATGCCACCCGTTCTTTACTGGCGAACAAAAGTTTGTAGATACAGCGGGCCGTATTGAGAAGTTCCAAGCTCGTTATAAAGCACCAGAGACGAAAAAGAAGAAGTAACCGTCTCATCTAGCCTTTTGGCTAGCTAATTCGGTCAAGACTTAATGGAAATGAAACAATAGATGCAGATTGATTGGAGCAGCCTTCAGTCACGATATCAAGCTATTAATGAGCAATTGATGTCTGGCGATATTGATAACCGTAAGCGGTCTGAGCTTCAAAGTGAAGCAAAGCACCTCAAGACGTTACTTGATGCACACACGCATATTCAAGAAGTTGAAAAACAACTTTCTGATGCCCGTGAGCAAGAAGCTCAAGCTGCTGATCCTGAGTATAAAGAGCTATTTACCCAAGAAATTACCGAACTCTCTGATAAATTACAGGTGGCACAAGATGAATTAGAATATCTTATTGTGCCTCCTGATATTATGGATGAACGGTCTGTGTTTCTTGAAGTCCGTGCCGGCGCTGGAGGCAAAGAAGCCTCACTATTTGCCTCTGATTTGGTGCGTATGTATACCAACTATGCAATTGCCAAGGGTTGGCAAGTTGATCTTGCCGATATGAGCAACACAGAGCTTGGGGGCGTGCGAGAAGCAACGCTTCACATTCAAGGCAAAGGTGCGTATGCGCATTTAAAAAAAGAAGCTGGCGTGCATCGTGTGCAGCGTGTTCCTAAAACGGAAACGCAAGGTAGAGTGCATACGTCTACAGCAACTATCGCTGTAATGCCTGAAGCAAAAGAAGTAGATATTGATATTAATCCTGCGGATTTGCGCGTTGATACGTACCGGGCAAGTGGTGCAGGTGGTCAGCACGTAAATAAAACAGATTCTGCCATTCGTATAACACATATTCCTACGGGCGTAGTGGTTGCGTGCCAAGAAGAACGCTCACAACATAAAAATAGAGCTAAAGCTCTTAAAATGCTGCAGTCTCGGTTGCTCCAAGCTGAGCGTGAAAAACAAGAAGCTCTAGAGGCAAAGCAACGCAAAGACCAAGTAGGGTCTGCCATGCGTTCTGAAAAAGTGCGCACCTATAACTATCCTCAAAATCGCGTGACCGATCATCAGGTTGAATTGACGCTTAATAAGCTTGATATGATCATGGAAGGTCAGCTTGATGAAATTGTTGCTGCACTTATGCAGCATGAGCGAGAAGAGCGCAAAAGACTTGCTATTGCAAAGGTATAGTCCTCATCGCTCAGAGCGCTGTGCCCGCCGTAGCCAGCCAAGTTTGAAGACCTGGATTGGCGTAGGCCGGGAGTGTTCTTCAAGCCTTCAGGCTATGACGGATGTATCGAGGGGTTGCAAAGGTTTAACTACCAATATCTCCTGCTGATGCAGGTTTATAAACCTGACAAATAAACTATCAATATATCTATAAATATCAATATATAGATCTAATCGATGTATCCAAAATGTTATATTTAAACCTGTAAATAAAAGTTTTTATAAAAACTTATCAAAAACCCTTGCTTATCGAGCTTTCAATAAGTTATAGTATAAGTAGGAAGTGGCTTGAAGAGTAGTAACTTGATACAAGTTATGAGATCTCCCAAAAGAGAGGCCTTAAAGTCCACTTCCTACTAAAATTGACATATAAGTTGGAGATATTTAAGGTGTTTTTAACTGAGGTTAAAAGGCGAGTGAGTAATCAGCACAGTAAATATCTCCTCTAAATTGGGAAACGTTAACAGGCGTTCTTATGCATTTATCTTTAAAAGGAGACAATGAGTAATGAATCTTAAGTGACGTTTCCCTCTAAATTGGGAAACGTAACAGGCGTTCTTATGAATTTATCTTTAAAAGGAGACAATACGTAATGAATCTTAAGTGACGTTTCCCTTTATTTTTTTAAACATTCTAAGCACTGATTGTTCGCGAGTGGGAAGCTCGCTCATATCTAATTTTATCCAACGTAATTCTTTTGATTCATGATTTTGTATAACTTGCTCATCGCTGGTTACCTGCAATAAAAACCGTATATCATAATGATCATGCGCAGGTTCATGTGTGCGCTCAGGGATTTGATGGATATCAATATCAAAAATTTCCAATGAAACCGGCTCAATGCCGCGTATGCCAGATTCTTCTTGCGCTTCTCTGAGTGCTACTTTGAGTACGTCAGTATCGCCATCACAATGTCCGCCAAGTTGTAGCCACTTATCAAGTTTGGTGTGGTGCAAAAGCAAAGCATGCGTGTGAGCTTTATTGAGTATAAATGCAGAGCCTGTAATATGGCCTATTGCAAGCGTACGTTCAAAGCAATTAGCATATGTGTTGATAAACTTGATCGTACGTTCTTTATATTCAGTTTCTTCATGTGTGGGATGATATGCCGCAAGAAGTTTAAGTAGTTGATTTCTATGCATGAAATGTTCCGTATAATGCTTGAAAAAAGAGCGCACCTTTTAAATTGTTGACTATTGAAACGGCACTGGCCTATGCTTTGTTATGTATAGTATAAGGCACAAAAAAGGGATATCAATGCAAAAGAGCATAATACGTATTGTAGGAGTGTTAGTTGTTTTATTATCATTGCCAAAAGCGCAAGCAATGTTTGCACTTGATGATGCGTTGTATCAAGCAGCAGCACAAGGTGACGTTGCCAAGGTAAACGAGCGGATACAGGCTCATGTAAACATAAACGAGGTAGGCGTTAACAACGGTGATACTGCACTTCATCTTGCGGTGCGTAATGGACATCTGGCCGTCGTAAATGCTCTTCTTGATGTTAACGTAGATGTTGCTAAAGAAAACCATAAACGCGAAACTCCTTTGAGCATTGCGCGTGATGCCTATATAAAAGCTGTGGAGGCTGGTGATTTAGATAAGCAACAAATCTATCTTGATATACTTAATGCGTTTTTAGGTAATAATACTGATACTGATCGAGATTTATTGCGTCACATAGTTCTTGAAAATATTCCAGGCATAAAAAGAGCGCTTAATCAGGGTGCAAATGCAAATTCACGTGGCAGAGGTCTGCATGGCATGATGCCTGTTCATTATGTTATTGCTCATTATCCCGTTGATCGCGTTTTGCCCATGGTAAAACTATTGCTTGAAAAAAATGCAGATAAAAATCAGCAAGATGATGATGGCATGACGCCACTTGCTCATGCTACTGTGCGGCGATTACAGGAAGTTGTAGAATACTTGTTAGCGCAAAAAGTAAATGTTGATCAAGCTGATAAAACAGGTCAAACGCCCTTACATCATTATGCAGCTCGTGGTGATCTTGAAGGAGTTAATGCTTTGCTGAGTGCGCATGCCAATCCAAATGCTGTAGATCAATCCAACCAAACGCCGCTCTTTTTTGCTGCAATGCGTGGATATGATGCGGTAGTTGCTGCATTGCTTGCGGCTCAAGCCGATCCCAATGCACAAGCGTCGGCTTATGCCTATACACAAGATAAAAAAGGTTTGACGGTGGTACAAGTGGCACAAAATTCAAATATCGTTCGTATGCTTGTGGAAAAGGGCGCAAATCCGCATCAGTTTATGAATCCTACTACCCATGAAACATTATTGCATTATGCAGTAAAAACAGGCGATGCGCAGCTCGTACGCTTATTACTTGAGAAAAATGTTGATGTAAATGCGCCAGATCACGTTCTGCGAACGCCCTTGCATTTTATAGTACAGTATGCGAATGTTGCAACTAAGCCAATCGTTTCACTTTTGCTTGCAAAAGGCGCAAATCCTACATTAGAAAATCTCACTGGTGAAACTCCGATTGATTTTGCACGGCGTGGGCAATTGGCGCTTGCAGGCCGTATACTATCCCGTGGTGAGTTAGAGCATGAAGATTACGATGCGCTTATTGATGAGCTCACTCATGCAAGTGCGCCTTTTGTTCAAACGGTAAAGACAACAAAACCGTTGCCAGAAAAGCCTGTAAAACCATTATCAACAAAACCGTTGCCCACTAAACCAACGCAATTGCCGGCAAGTACATGCCCAATAAAGCCAGCATCGCCTCCTGAGCTCCAAGACGTATTAGAAGATTTAGTACGTGCGCTCGAAAAATTGGAAGATCAAATACGTGCGTAAATGCTAGGCAAATAAAACAATTTTAATTATACTCCTAAGCAGTTCGTTTAAAAATATAAACAAAATTGCTTAGGAGTTTTTTCATGTCACTGCTTGCGTATTTGCTAGAACATAATCGTTATATGAACTTGCTTGGCATATTCGTAATACTATTTATTGCATTTTTATTTTCAAAAAGACGCAGCGCCATAAATTATAAGTTAGTAGTAAGTGCGTTGATTTTGCAATGTGCAATTGGTTTTGCCATTTTACGGACTACTCTTGGTCAGCGCGTTGTTGATTATGTGGCCCATGGCGTGAATCGTTTATATCAATTTGCAGAAGTTGGCTCTGGATTTGTTTTTGGCAAATTAGCACAAGCAGATGGCCCGTGGGGGTTTGTGTTTGGTATTAAAGTGCTGCCCATAATTATCTTTTTTGGAGCATTAATGGCGCTGCTATTCCATCTTGGCATTGTGCAACTGGTGGTGCGAGGTATCAGTTTTGTGGTGCGTCCTATCTTAGGAACGTCTGGTGCAGAAACGTTGTGCGCCATTTCAAATAGTTTTTTAGGTCAAACTGAAGCGCCTCTCTTGGTGCGCCCTTACTTAAAAAATATGACTAAATCAGAAATGTTGGTGGTTATGGTGAGTGGTATGGCAACAATTTCTGGTGCGATACTTGCAGTATTTGCTGCTATGGGTGTGCCTGCAGAACATTTATTAACAGCAAGTGTTATGTCTATCCCTGCATCATTGCTTATTGCAAAAATTTTGCTTCCGGAAACAGAAAAACCACTTACGGCTGGCGATGCTCCTGTTGCCTTTGAAAGATCAACTAGCAACGTTATTGATGCAGTTTCTGCAGGAACCTCAGATGGTATGTATCTGGCGTTAAATGTTGGTGCCATGTTAATTTCATTTTTATCTCTTCTTGCGCTCATTAATTTTTTCTTGGGTTGGGGCACCGAATATATTAATGGGTTCTTACATTTCTTAGGTTTGGCAGTGCAGCTGCCCGTACTTACACTTAATCTTATTTTTGCCTATGTGTTCGCACCATTTGGCTATCTGTTGGGATTAACAGGCATGGAAGCACTGCAAGCTGGTGCACTTCTTGGCACTAAAGTTGCGGTGAATGAGCTTATTGCCTATGGTGAAATGGTTGCAATGAATTTGTCCCCTCGTGCTGAAGCGTTACTTACCTATGCGCTGTGTGGTTTTTCTAATTTTTCCTGTATTGGCATTCAAGTGGGTGGTATTGGCGCGCTTGTGCCAGAAAAACGTTCATGGCTTTGTGAGCTTGGTTTATATGCAGTTCTTGGTGGCGCGCTTTCTAATTTGCTTAATGCTATGATTGCGGGATTATTACTGTAAAGGCACAACATGAAAAAACAAAAGGTAGGTAGCATATGCATGTTGTTGTTACATGTTTCATGGAATTATGCTATGTACATGTCTGGCGAGCAGGCAAAAAGAATTGCACCACGTTTAGTGGCACGTGGTCAATTGGAGCAAGTTGAAGAGCCAGCTAATTTTAATACATTCAATGGCTATTGGTTTAAAGCTGAATTGCTAGAGCATCCGGCCATACAAAGGCTTGAGCAACTTGATCAAGTAGTGAAAGATGCGGCGTTAGGTGTTGTGGGTGATCTTTCAACAAGGGGAAAGAAGTATCTTGCAGCTTGCGCAATGGCAGCTGGGGCAAATCATGAACAAACATGTGGAAAATTAGTTTCATGGCTTTCTGAAGCAATAGAAAGAGATGATATTAATTTTGTGGCGACTATGGCGCCTTTTAAGCCTAATCCAAACCGGCGTGAAATGTGCTATAAAGAATCATTTGCGCAAGTGCCACTTTTTGCGACACCTCGTGTGTTTACCGCAGAAAGAATAGCGCATCATATGGAAATCCCTCTTTTTTTCAAGGTGCAAAGCCCGCAAATGGCTTTATGGCTTTGGACGCTTAATGCTGATTACACGCAGCGAGGTGGTATAGATGATGGGACGGTGCTTCATCATCTGTGCTCGTTTCCGCCAGAACGGCATAGCGATGCTGCTGCATTATGCGCATTTTATTTAAAAAAAGGTGCTGATCCCCACGCAGTAGATGCTGTTGGTCGTCTGCCCTTACATTGTATTGCACGTCGCGTGAATAATCTGAATATCGAGCAATTATTGCCATGTATGCTTCTTATGCTGCGCGCAGGTGCTGATACTGGCCGAAAGGATAATCATGGCATGTCATTTGAAGATTATATGCAACGAAGCTTATATAATTCAATTAGTAGTCGAATACAAATTAATGTACTCAATGCATATCAAGAATCGCGAGACAAAAACAAATGCGGGCGAGCTGAATACTATACATCATATGAGTCAGATTTGCTGAAAGCAGAAGAGCCTGCATGCTATTGTGAGTGCCTGGAGACTGAACAAACAAGTGAAAGCAAAGACTTAGATTTTTTGCGTAGTTGCATAGTAAAAGCGGCTGAAAAGCCATTAGAAAAACGGGTTAATTTTAATTGTAGGGAACTCCAGCAACACCCTGCACTTTCACATTGGCGGCCCCTGTTGTTATCTGGCAAGAATTTGGAAGAGCTTTTGCCAGATATGAGGGTAGAAATTTGGCAAGCGGTTGTGGCTTCATTGCTTGATTATAATGTGGGACGCACACTTGCCGCATTTTTTGCCATTATTTTGCGTGATGATGCATTTTTGGCACTTGGCGATGCTAACATAGTCATGGAAGATGACTATGATGTGACTTCATTCATGTTCCAACATGTCAAACCAAAACCAGATGAATTTTGCACGTGTTTGTCTGCTCGCACTCTGCCTATGGCCAAGCTTTTAAAACGATATGGGTATTATACACAATTCGTTGACGCACAAGAGAACACGCCATTTCATTATTTTGCGCGCCATGGCAAGTTGGTAGAGCCCGGACTTATTGATTTTTATGTAAAAGAAAATGTTGATCCCTGCGCTAAGAACAGTGAGGATCAAACAGCAGCGGACCTATTGGTAGAATATAGTTATCGTTTTGATGGACATGAAGAAAAATTAGCGGCATTTTTGACCATGTTAAAATTGCATGGTGCAGTGTCTAAACGTGCACATGAAAAAACTGGCAAAACGCTATTAGAAGCTGCGCAAGAGGCACATAGCGTGTGGGAATTGCCATGCACCGCGTTGGTTGTTACTATGTTGCAAGAATTAGACGGCGAAAAAGAGCAGATTACCAAATTATGAAAGTGATACTAATGAGAATCGCTCGTAAGGTTATAAGCTTGTTTTGGGGCTATGAGAAAGTTTTGATAGCAAGGTCTGAAGGAAAACAATGACGCAAGAACAAAAATTGTATGAGCTATTTGATGAACTTGGCATAGCATATACAATCTACGAGCACGAGGCTTTATTCACCGTTGATCAAGCCCAAGAAGCAGAAAAAAATATTCCGGGAACGCATTGCAAAAATCTTTTTCTAAAAGATGATAAAAAGCGATTTTGGCTTTTAGTAGCCTATAATAGAGCAGCAGTTGATTTACGCAAGATTGCACATGCTCTTAATGCAAAGGGGCTACGTTTTGCGCAACCAGAATTATTGGATCAATACTTGGGATTAAAGCCTGGTTCGGTAACTCCGTTTGGCTTAATTAATGATACTGAGCGTGCAGTGCATGTAATTCTTGATGAAAATTTGTTGAAGTCTGAGTTAGTGGGCTTTCATCCACTCAGGAACACCGCAACGGTTACGTTAATGCCACAAGATTTGCTAAAATTTTTGAAGCATCAAGGTAATGCTCTCTCGGTGTATACGTTATAGTGTGTTGGTAGTTTAAGGAATAATTATGAGAAAATTATGTATCCTTGTGTTATTGATTTTTGGGGTGATGCATGCAATGGACCATGAAGAACCGCAAGGATCGTCTTATCAAGAAGAGAAAACCTCTGAATTCAATAATCCTCTGTATGGACTCAAATGGGTTCGAGGCTGCCATGAGCAAAAGCTGCGTGAAAAATTAGACGCAGACTCGTTCCAACAAATGCTTGCTTGCCCGCGTATTATGCGCGATTCCGGATATGGAAAACTAAAAGATTGTATTGAACGTCATGATACAAAGCGCGTAGCGCAATTATTAGTGGCAGGTTGTGATCCTGATGGCAGTAGATCTCTTTTTGAAGATAAAAAGTTACAGATATATCTTGACGGTGTTGAAATGAAAGAGCCTGAGCAAGCTCCTGTGCCATCCCCCTTATTTTTGGCATGTCAAAAAGGCGCTGTTCACTGTGCACGGCTGCTTCTTAAGCATGGTGCAGATCCTGATGGTCCGGGTCTTTTTAAGCGAACTCCTTTGCATGCAGTGTGTACGCACCCACTTTCTTTTTTAGAGTCAAGTCGTGAGCTTGTTATGTTGTTATTAGCGTTTGGTGCTACTATAGAAGCGCGTGATATTAGTGAACAAACTGCGGTTGATTGTGCCGATGGAAATCCTGATTTCTTACAATTTTTACGTGCAAGTATAGAAGAAGCTAAGAAAGTGCCATTTGATGTTCTTACGCACAGAGCACAAAAAAAGAAAGAGCGGGAGGCAATAATTAGAGAACTAATAGAGAAGTGGCAAAAAGATTCTCATAGCAGTTTTGGTTGCAGCAGTTCAGGCGGTGGTATGCGTGCACTATTAATGTAATTAAAGAGTAATTATGTATTCTTGCGCAATGTCTTGTGGTCATGTTACGCTGGTGATGTGGGGTATACAGTTATAAAAAGGGAGGCATGTAATGAAGAAAGCACTTTTATTTTTGATGGTGGCTGCGTTATTGATTGTAGGTTTATTAAAAATAACGCGAGCATTTAATGTTGAGCATAAGATCAAGCAAGATGTTAAACCTTGGTTGGTGCAATCGCAAGATAATCGTGATCCAAAGGATGTAAATTCCAGTGCCGAATCGCGCAAGCGGCGGAGAGAAGATCAATTACAACGATAGTTACATGTTTTAATTAAAGATTTTTATCTTTGAGTGATATTGTTTAAATTATTTGGTGAGCTATTCTTTTACGGGGTAGCTCGTTTTTTTATGTAAGATATTTTTTTTAGGTATAATTATGCAGAAACGGTTTTTATTTATCGTAGCACATACGCTTTTTTTTGTTGTACGTTCAATGGATAATCCAGTAGATCCAGCAGTTCTGGAAATGCATACAGGTATCGCAAAATTAGAAGTCGATCGCGTTAAACATGCGTTAGCACAGGGTGCAGATGTGTGGGCGGTCGATGAGAGAGGTGATACTTTTTTGCATCATATTGTATATCGTGCCGAGCGGTGCAATGAGCAGCAGCAGCAAGAACTTGTAATTCCTATAATGCAGGTACTGCTCGATGCTGGAGCACTTGTAAATGCTGTAAATAGTATAGGAGTTGTTCCTTTGCATGCGGCAGTATATCAAGACGCAAAGTACATTATAGATTGCCTGCGTAAGCAAGGCGCAGACGATACGATAAAAGACAACCAGGGGCGAGGATTGCTTGATATCAGCTTACATGGTTGGAAGTGCCGTCGCTTGCTTACTGCTGCTAGTATTGAGGAAATGCAACAACTTTTAGAAGAGGGTGCAAATCCTGACGGCGCGCGTAATAGGCAAGGATTTGCATTACATCATGCAGTGCAAAAGTTGGATTGGGAAAAAGTTCAATTACTGTTGTATCATGGTGCAAACGCAAATGCGCAAGCAGCTGGTGGCAAAACACCACTGCATCATTTAGTTGAAGTAACTTCTCTTTATTGTGAGCAGGAGGGAGAGGTATTTGACCTGGCTCAATTGCTTGTGGAATATGCAGCAGACGTAGATGCAGTAGATGTGTTTGGTAATGCTGCATTACATTTTGCAGCAGAAAAAATGTTAGGAAATTGGCTTATTTTTTTGTTGCTTCATAACGCACGTTTAGTCGTTAAAAATAAAGCAGGGCAGACGCCTTTGCATTGTTTATTTCAAAATAATATGTTAAACAAGAATCAACGCGGATTTGTACAAAATATTTTGCTAATTGCTGCCCGTAATCAAATCAAAGCGATTGTGCCTCAAGAATATTCATTCGATGAGCTCGTTGCAATTTTTTTGGAAACAATAAGAGCATCAGTGGGCACAGGAGATGCGAGCGGCAGAACTTTGATGCAGCTTAGTAACAGTAATAGTATCTCTTCTTTGGTTGATCCATGTTTAATTACAGAAAATTTTTATGATGATGCCGTAACTTTTTGTGCGGGCCTTAGGCAAGATCATGTGCATGATGTTGCTTTTAAGAGTCGCAAAGATCAAAAATTAAAGCCACTGCGCAAGTCAAGGTAATGATATTAAGTAATTTGGGTGACTTGTATACCTTTGCCAAGTCTTTCTAAAAGCTGTTGTACGGCAGCAGCATTTTGGCATCTAATAGCGAGTTGTGGCCGATTCTGTGCAAGCCGTGCGCCATGCTTCAGCAACCATTCTATCATGGCAAGTTGTTTAATTTGATCTATGCCGGGTAGCCCTTTCAACGCACATTCAAGTGGCGTCATGCCAAAAGGTGTTTCATGATTAAGTTCAGCCCCTGCGTCTTGTAATGCTTGTGCCATTGCAATATTGCCTGATCGTGCAGCTTTAAAAATTGGTGTTTCGCCTAAATAATTACGCGCATTGGCATCTGCTTTTAGAGCGAGCAGGTGCGTTACAACTATCAATCGTTCTTGCGCTGCTGCTTGATGCAACGGAGGAGATGCATGGCCATGTTGCGTAATATCAGCAAACGTGGCAAGTCTGGTAATCTCAGTAAGATCGCCTTTTGCAATAGCTGGAATAAGTGCATACTGCGCGTCAGTTTTTATAGGAAAATCAAATATAGTTTTTTTGGTACCATATGTTGCTGGGTGGTCATACATGCCAATTAGATTACATGCGTAGAATATGAGTGTGCTTAGCAAGAGTGTATGTACAAACATAATAAGGATTCCTTGTGGTAATGCTGGTTGCTTGTAGCAGATACTATAGCACACTAAAAATGTAAGTATACCATGTATAATTGTTGGAATTGTGCGTGCTCGTAGTACGCATCTTTTATGTGTTATATTTGCTAATAGTCAACGTTTGTATATACTATGTAAGGTACTTTTGTAGGGCAAGAGGCACTGTTATAAAATTGTCTTGATGGAATCGCATGCAAAAATTTATATTTCTCCTTTTATGGGCACAGCTGGCGAGCGTTTTTTTTGGGTCTGCTATGCAGTCAATAAAAGCAATGAGCCGTTCAGCTTCTCAGCCTAGCATGATACGTAAATCTCCTATTCCTAAAGGTCAAATAAATAAGCCCGATAACGAAGGGAACGCTCGGCTGCATCTTGCCGTGTTAGATGGTAATTCAATGAGAGCAAAAGAATTGCTAACAGAAGAAGCAGAAGAAGCTAATCCAAATGTAGAACAATCGCTCAGTAAAAGAACACCTTTGCATTTAGCTGCTAATCATAAAACTAAGCCAAAAAAATCTTTGAACATTGCTAAGTTATTGCTATTTCATGGTGCAACAGTTGATCCGGTAGATAGTAAAAAAAGAACGCCATTGCATTATGCTTGCAGAAGAGGCAGAAGAGAAATGGTCTTTTTGTTGCTTTCAGCGGGCGCAAAAACTGACGTTATAGATATCGTTGGAAAAACCCCCCGAGATCTTGATGAAAGCCAATTAATCAGGGCGTATGAAGAGTCATTGACCAAGCAAGAAAAGTAATATAAGGGCAAGCGATTTTTGCGTAATGATGCCTTAGCGAAGAGTAAAATTGTTAATGCTAGTACGGTAAATGAATAACTGAGCAAAGTTGTGGTTTAAAAATAACGTTCTTGCACTTAGAATTCTTCACACCATTTTCCCAAAACCCTCTACTTACATCAGTAAATTTGATATGTCATCAAGCAATAATTGTCTAATTGTAACTTTTTGTGAAAATGGGTACGTTAACCAAAAAGCCATTCTTTGGTACTCTTATACTATTGAGCATCCATTAAAGAATAAGGGGTATCTATGGTTTCTAAAATTCGTGTGAAAAATTCAACAACGTTCTTAGTTCTTTCGTTAGTGATTCTAGCAGGTATGGTGGCTTCTCGTACCGTTTCCTTTAATGGTAATTGTGGTGCGATTAATACCTGCGCTGAAGGCAGACCATTTTCTTTTTCAGGTTCTGCAAAGATAGCAGACAAAACAATACCGTCTTTGAGTGGCGCGGGATCGGCAACACTTAAAGATGTTATCGTGCAAGGTGCAGCCAAGCACAGTGGTTCGTTCAAGGCCGAAGGCGGCAGTTTTGGTAGCTTAAAAGTCAGTGGCGCTGTAACGCTTAGTGAAACGTCTGTTGCAGGAAAAACAAAAATATCAGGTTGTCTTGATGGCAAAAAGACTACCTTTGCTGCTATTGAAATTGCTTCGAATAAAAGTGTTTTAACTGAATGTACTGCGGCTTCTATTGCCGTAAAGGCTTCTAGTTGGCCTATCGTTTCACCAATACTTGAATTAGATGGCACTACAGTTCTTGGTGATATTACTTTTGAAGGCACTGAAGGCCAAGTTATCATGCGCAATGGTGCTGTTGTTAAAGGTAACATAAGCAACGGAGTAATTGTTCAGGGTTAATGCGTAGAGCGTAGCCTAGCCAGGATAATAGATTAAAATAATAACGTCTTGTGCAAAATGTTTGAGCGAGCTATTCTTAAATTGAATAGTTCGCTTTTTTAATTGTGTAAAAGGAGATAAGCATATGAAAATAGCCTTAGTGGTGTTGATGCTTAGCGTATGTGGTAGTGCGTATAGCATGAAAGATAGCATAAATAAAAGGAGCCCACTTTTTGATGCAATTGATAAGGGGCAAGCAGAGCAAGTAAAAGAATCAGCTAAAAATCGTGATTTATTGGAGGAAAAGGATGATATTGGGCGTACTCCTTTGCAGTACGCAGTCTGTGTTTATCCCGAAAAATTGGCGATCGTTAGCGCACTTCTTGAATGTGGCGCAAATGTTAATAGTAAAGACCTTAATGGCTATACTGTGTTGCATTTTGTTGAATTGGAAGATCTTGCACGATTGCTTCTTGATCATGGAGCGCAGTTGCTGTCCGATGGTTTTGGCAATACGCCAGTTCATAGTGCGGCCTGGGCAGGTCATACTGGCATTGTTCGCGTATTGCTTACCCATGTTACACCGGCAGATATTCCTGCAGATAGTCACAAGGCCCAAAAGAAAGAGGTTATAGAGAATATAATCAAAAGAAAATTAGAAGCTGCACGGCATTGGCTTGCAACAGGCAATATGTTTAGTGAAAATCCACATGCTTATGCAGGATCACGCGGCGCCATTTCTTTTGGAGGAGAATCTGAACTGTCTCGTTTGATTGATGGTGCGCATATAGAGGGACTGAGAGAATGCATCCGGCAAAGTGCAAGTAAGGTTTTAAGTAAAAGAAATTGAAGCAATTAAAGGATAATCATGCATGCAAAACGAGGAACATTTGTAGTGGCGTTGTTGGTACTAGCTGTAGCAGCTACATCTGGAGTTTTTTTAATGAAAAAGACTACTTTTTTAGATAATTTGTGTGTGGGGAGTGCACGAGTAACAAGCGATGGATTTTCGTTTGCGGGTGCAGCGCATCTTGCACATAAAACAATCGCATCATTGCATGGTGCTGGGTCAGTAATTCTTGACACGGTGATTGTACAAGAAGTGGCAGAAGTTAGTGGGTCACTAAAAGCAAAGGGTGGTGGCTTTGGCAGTATAAAAGTTAGTGGGTCAGTTATATTAGCAGATACAGCAGTTTCTGGGTTAACGCATGTGATAGGTAGTTTACATGCTACGCATACAGTGTTTGCAGATATTGAGTGTACATCAAACAAGATTATCCTCTCTTTTTGCACGGCAGATTCCATTATTATGAATGCGCCAGAGGGTTTTACTGAACCATTGATTGTTGAATTAATTGGTACAACCATTTCTGTTGATATTATGTTTAATGGCGCTCAGGGGAGAGTCATTTTGCAAGATGGCGCAGCAGTTAATGGCAAAATTATTAATGGTGTTTCAGTATATTCTTGATTTCAAAATCATAATTACTAAAAACGATGCAACTTTGTAATTATGCGGAGATAAAGATCTTATATAGATACGTGGGTACTAATTGTGCAAGTACATTTAGTGAAAGTATAAAGAAGCCTTAGGTACGTTATAATTTAGCATTGATGAGATTCATAGACTGCAAATGAGCGAAAGCAAAAAATGAAAGTGTTATTAATTGTACTGATTTGTTCTCTATCTTGTTATGCTTACGGGATGCAAGAGAACTTGTGCGATGCTACAAAGAAAAGTAGTAAAGAAATAGTGAAAATGCTTATTGCTGCCAAACCCGAACAACAAACTCCAGATAATCTTGAAGATTCCAGACGTAGGCTTGTTGAAGCTGGTGTTATTGCTGTTGCTGCATTGAAAAAGAAGGCACCTCATGCTAAAAAACGTGGATTATCGAGAGAAATCATTCAAAAAATTGCGAGTCACAAATACTTACCAGCTATTGTACATTTAGATACGTTTATTGGAGGCCCGGATTTAATTTGGGACATGAACCCCCGCTTGCAGCGCGTGGTGCAAATTATTGCGCAGTAAACGATCTGACCCATTTTTGCACTCGTTCTTCAACAATATCCCAATTAATGGCATCCCAAAATACTTGCAAATATGGTGAGCGCTGTATGCCAAAATCAATCATATACGCATGTTCATACACATCTAAAACCAAGAGTGGCATTGCAAGCACGGGAACATGCTGATTATGTTCTTCAAGCACATAATTATGCACTAATTTATCATCGAGTGAATAGCAGGTGAGCACCCAGCCGCGTGCACTGTTGCCACTTGCCATAAAATCTTGTTTAAACGCTTCTAAACTACCAAAGCTATCGATAATTAATTTTTCTGTGAGCGGCCCCATTTTTGTAGGCTTTGGTGAAAGATTTTCAAAATATAATTCATGTAAAATTGAACCATTCACCGCATAGGTTTCTGCAATTTTGAGTGATCTAAAATGAGAGTATGTTCTGCTTTTTGCGTTTATACGGTCTGCTGTTTCTAATGCTTTTGCAATTTCATTGCGGCTTTTTACATAACCTGCGTAAAGTGTCATGTGCTGTTTGAGCTGGCTTGCACTTAAACCGTCAATTTTGCCTGCAATATCAAATTCTTTTACACTGTACTGTGTTGGAACATTCGTGATTGTTTCTTGTGTAATTGAGGCAGGAATTTCTGGTGGGGTTGCAGGATCATGTTTCCATTTGAGCGTGAGTGTGAGTGCAATAAGTGCAAAGAGTGCTGCAATAATAAGATAGGTACGTGATCCATTGAGCTTCATCTTTTTTTTGTCCTTTTTTGTAAAAATAAGCCCTGCGTTATGCAGGGCTTACTCATAGTGTTCAAAATTGCTTATGCAAAATCTTCTTTTTCCCAATTTACATTGGCAGAATGTGACCCTGAAACGCGTTGTTGTTGAGGAGCTACGTGTGCTACTTCACATACTTCTTCTTTGCAACAGTCTGTTTGATTGTCGCAGCGTTCTTCACATGCTTGTTCGTGGCAAGCTTCAGGCGGGCAGCTACGCTTGTTGCAGCAACCGCAACCTGCTAGCAATGCAAGCAGTGAAAGGGTAGAAATTATTGAAAATTTTTTCATAATGGTTCCTTAATGGTTAATTAATTTCATGTGTTAAAAGAATAAAATATTTTATTAATTATCGCAAGTAGGTAAATAATGAAAGTACTAATGTTGCAAGCACGGGTATCTTGACTGGTTTAAATCCAAATATTTTATAGGCTAGATTACAAAACATAAGCACTATCAATATGGGATAACCAACTTCAATAAATGGTGCTGAATATTTAAGAATTGCATCGAGCCCCGAATATGAAATAACAAACGTTGCAATGAGCGTGATAAGTAGTGCGGTGGAATATGCTAACTTTCGCTTAAATACAACTGTGTGTAGATAATCAGCAAATACAGCAGCAAGCGCAATAATGGTAGAAAAACATGCCATAAGAACCGCTGTGCTTATAACAAATGCTCCATGTGCGCCTAGAACTTGAAATGAAATGGCGCTAAACAGTTGCCCTTCATTCTTGGCAAGGGAGATTTGTTCGCCGCTGCCAAAGTAAGCGCCTAAATAGCTTAAGCCAAGATAAATCAGGCCAAGAAGAGCAGTTCCTATTGCGCCTGCTTTTAGGCTGATGAGCGCAAGCTCTTGTTGATCTGCTTTGTTATTTTTCTCAGCAAAGTTTTGCTTTAAAATAGTGAGTACTATTGAGCCAAAGAATATGCCCGCAAGCACGTCAAGAGTTTGATAGCCATATTTAATATTTTGCCAGATTAAAGTAAGTGTAGGAATTTGAGGGTTTTGAGTTACGCCAATACCCATTATTGCTTTGCCAATAATAATGAGTAATGAAACGAGTAATATCGGGCTTATAATGTTGCCTAATACGTCCATAATTTTATTTTCTCGTACTGTTGCCAAGAACGTGGCCCCTAAAAATACAAGGCTAAACAGTTCCATAGATACTGAAGGTATAAAGGGTGAAATCATGGTATATGATAAAGTGACAATACGTGGCATAGCAATGAGAGGCCCTACGGTGAGCAAACAAGCAAGTGCCATAAGAGTGCCGGGATAGGTGCCAAGTCTATTAAAAAATGCTTCGTAATCACCATTAAATAAAATAATAGTTACAATGCCCACAAGCGGGAGTAAAATCGCAGTGATCATAAACGCGCTGATAGCAATAAGATATTGTGAACCTGCTGTTAAACCCACATTGATAGGGAACATTAAATTACCTGCGCCAAAGAGCATAGAGAATATTGCAAGACTTGTAGTTATTAAGAGAGAACTCATCAGTTTTTTCATTGGTATCCTTTAATCAAAACAATAGAGAATTTGGAAAAAGAGGGCGATAAATTAGTATCAAATAATGAGCTTTTAGTATATCGCAACTTACCTATATCTGCAAACTACGCGTAATGCAAGATCAGTTCTTGATTTATACGCATGATTGTTGCATTTATGCAGCCCGATATTTTATACTTACACTAAGTACGTTAAAATGAAGCGTATACGATTCAATCACTAATGGAGGTTAGTAATGAAAAAAAGTTATATACTATGTATTGTGGTTATTGCCGCGATCAGAACAGGGTTCTGTTTTGGTCATCAACAAGATCTTGATCGTTTAGGAAATTTAAATATGCACTACGTAAAACCATTTCAAGAACTGGGCATTGATGATGTACCTTTAGTTGGCGGTAAGAATGCTTCACTTGGTCAAATGATTCAGGGTCTTACAAAAGAAGGGTTGCGTATCCCTGATGGATTTGCAATAACCGCACAAGGCTATTGGCATTTTATTAAGCATAATAATTTAATTGAAAAACTTAAAAAAGTTGCGCAGCAGCTACAAGATCCATCTGATCTTACCATGCTCCAAAAAGTGGGCCATGAAATGCGGGCGCTTGTGGAATCTGGTACCTTGCCCGAAGACTTGCGTACAGAAATTGTCAGTGCATATCAGGCACTTTCGCAAGAATATGGCACGCAAAATTGTGATGTTGCGGTGCGTTCATCGGCAACTGCCGAAGATTTGCCGGAAGCTTCTTTTGCAGGGCAACAAGAAACTTATTTGAATGTACATGGGCAAGATGATCTTCTTAAAAGCGTAATTAAATGTTTTGCCTCGCTTTTTACTGATCGCGCGATTGTGTATCGCATGGAAAAAGGGTTTGATCAATTTGAAGTTGGCCTTTCGGTGGGTGTGCAAAAGATGATTAGATCTGATCTTGCCTGTTCAGGTGTAATGTTTACGCTTGATACGGAGACTGGTTTTAAAGACATGATTATGATTAATGGTGCCTACGGCCTTGGTGAAGCAATAGTACAAGGCATTGTAAATCCAGACGAATATCGTGTGTATAAACCAACACTCAAACAAGGGTTTTCACCAATTGTTAAAAAAAGTGTAGGCAGCAAAACAATTAAAATGGTGTATGCCGAAAAAGGTGCTTCGCTCATACAAAAAATTGATGTTCCTGACGAAGAGCAAGTGCTATTTTGTTTGAACAATCAAGAAATATTAGAACTGGCACGTGCTGGTTTGATTATTGAACAATATTATTCTGATCGGAATGGCCGTTGGACTCCTATGGATATTGAATGGGCCAAAGACGGTAAAGATGGCAAGTTATATATTTTGCAAGCACGCCCTGAGACCGTGCATGCTGCAGATCAAGATAACGTAGTGCATCAATATAAATTTATTGATGTGAAAGAAGACCAACTCAAGCAACAATTGATTGTGACGGGCCAAAGTGTTGGTCAGGAAATTGCTTCTGGCAAAGCTCGAGTAGTAGAATCTATACATGATATAGCTCGTTTTAATAAAGGTGATGTTCTGGTTACCGATATGACCGACCCTGATTGGGTGCCTGTTATGAAAAAAGCATCTGCCATTGTTACCAATCGTGGCGGCAGAACGTGCCACGCAGCAATTGTTTCTCGTGAGCTTGGCATTAGTGCGGTAATTGGTGCTGATGGCGCTACTGATACGATTAAAGATGGCCAGGAAATTACTATAGATTGCAGTAAGGGTGAAACGGGTTACGTATACAATGGGCTTATTCCTTTTGAAGTAGAGACTATAAAGCTTGATGCGCTTCCTGAATTGCCTGTAAAATTAATGGTTAATTGTGCTGATCCTGATCGTGCATTAACTTTATCATTCTTGCCTGTCTCAGGTGTGGGCCTTGCACGACTTGAATTTGTTATTAGCAATTGGATTAAAATGCACCCCATGGTGGCTATTAAACCAGACGTGCTTAAAGGCGCAGAAGAACAAGCTGCCATTAAAGAATTAACAGCTGCCTATAATGGTGATATTAAGAAGTTCTTTGTAGATTCTCTTGCGCAAGGTATTGCAAGTATTGCAGCAGCGTTTTATCCCCGCCCTATCATTGTGCGATTTTCTGATTTTAAGAGTAACGAATATTTTAACTTACTTGGTGGTAAATATTTTGAGCCCGATGAAGAAAACCCTATGATCGGCTTTCGTGGTGCTTCTCGTTATTATTCACCGCATTACCAGCCTGCTTTTGAGCTTGAATGCCAAGCAATGAAAAAAGTGCGTGATGATATGGGGCTCACCAACGTATGGGCAATGATTCCATTTGTACGTACCGTAACTGAAGGGCAGAAAGTGCTTGAAGTTATGAAGAATCAAGGCCTTGAAAAAGGTAAAAATGGTTTAAAAGTGATTATGATGTGTGAAATACCTTCAAATGTAATTTTAGCCGATGAATTTCTAAAAACATTTGATGGTTTTTCTATTGGTTCAAATGATTTAACGCAAATGACATTGGCAGTTGACCGTGATTCTGCATTACTTGCGCCTCTTTTTGATGAGCGTGATGCGGCAGTTAAAAAAATGCTCGAGCTTGCAGTTGAAGCTTGCAATCGCCATGACAAATACAGCGGCATCTGTGGGCAAGCACCGTCAGATCATCCAGAGATTGCACAATTCTTGATTGATAAAGGGATTGGATCATTGTCGCTTAATGCTGACACGGTGATGCCGTTTATCGTACGCTTTAGTAAGCGCGGTAAGAACTAAAAAACGAGTAGTAAAAATACTAATGGGCGGATCAATGCCTTAGCAAGATCCGCCCAATTTATTGAGAAGTTTTTTATCGATTGGTTCTGCAAACAGAAGTGCATGCGCGTTGCTCTGGTTCACATTGTTCTGATGGTTGATAGCGCACAATTTCAAGAGCCCGCGGTGCGCGATAATGCCAACATTGCTCGCAGCGGCCACGATTGAATGAATGGCGGTATCTGCTGCATGGGCAATTACATTGTACGTGATGATATTTTTTAAAGTCAGGGCCACATGAACGATCTAAATGAAAGCTATTATCCATGCAATCAATATCAGCGCGCATGCGTGTACTAAAAAGAATTAATAAAATATTGAATAATAAAAAGAGCCAGACGTATCGCTTCATGATAATCTCCATTTAGATTTTGCTTCTACAATGAGTATATCACGAAAAAAATTCTAATAGCAATAACTATAGGACGCGTTCCATAATTTTAGCGGGCTTCACCATAAACTGCTCTAGTTGCTCAAGTTCTTTAAAGTATGCTCGAATTTCAGCGCTATACCGCGGATCTTGTAAAGCAAAGCTTATATTTGCTTTTAACCACCCTGCGGGTGTGCCAATGTCATAACGTGTACCTTGTACTTTATACGCAAATACTTTTTCACCATTGCGCATCATATTGGCAATACCATCAGTTAATTGTAATTCGCCAGAGAAATCAGTTTCAATTTCTTCAAGCGCGGGAAACAGCTTGTGCGAAAGTATGTAACGCCCCACTATGGCCAAATTGGAAGGCGTATCTTTTTCTGCTGGTTTTTCAACCAAGTGAGATACTTGGAATAATTGTGGGGTAAATTGCTTTTTTATGCCTACCATGCCGTAGTGGTGTGATTTATCGGTAGGAACTTCTGCTACCGCAATAACGCTGGCTTTTTCTTGACGAGCAATGCGCATAAGTTGATCAAGAGCGGGAATTTTTGAAACAATAATATCATCTGGCAAGCAAACGCCAAAATATTCTTTATTAATGGAATGTCGCGCGCGCCAAATGGCATGCCCTAGCCCGCGTGGTTCTGCTTGGCGAATATAGGTAAAGTTGGCAATAGTTGCAATTCGCTCTATATCGGCGAGTGCACTTAATTTTGCTTTATCTTTTAAGAATAGATCAAGTTCAAAATTATGATCAAAGTAATTTGCCATGTCATGGCTGCGTTTGTTGGTGATCACGAAGAAATTATCAATGCCAGATTGCATGCCTTCGTCTACTATGTAATGGAGGGCAGGCTTATTGAGCAAGGGCAGCATCTCCTTGGGTATTGTTTTGGTGCAAGGCATAAACCGTGTGCCAAGTCCTGCTGCAGGAATAATTGCTTTAATGATCTCCATAAAAACTCCTTAATGATCAAAATTGCTGTAGAAAATTTACTTTCGCGCTATGCAGCAAGCGAATGTCATTGATACCGTATTTAAGCATAGCCAGGCGTGTGATACCAAAACCAAAAGCAAAGCCGCTATATACTGTTGGATCAATATTTACACTTTTGAGTACGTGAGGGTGAATCATGCCCGCGCCAGCAATTTCAATCCAGCGAGATTGTTTGCAAGTTGCGCAACCATTTGAACAGAATGGGCATGACATACAAATATCAAGGCCAGGTTCTACAAACGGGAAATAGCTGGGTCCAACGCGAATTTCCAATTTTTTGTCTTCAAAAATAGCTTGTAAAAATGTTTTTACCGTAGCAAGTAAATTGCTTACTGATACATTCTTATCAATAAATAATCCTTCAAGTTGCATAAACACAAAATCATGCGATGCATCTGTAGCTTCGTGTCTATAGCATCTACCGGGAGCAATTACTGCAAGAGGTAATTCATGTTGTTCCATGGCATGCACTTGCACAGGAGACGTATGTGTTCTTAATAATAAATCAGGGACATTTAGATAAAAAGTATCCCACATATCACGTGCAGGGTGATCGGCAGGAATATTTAGTGCTTCAAAATTATAAAAGGTTGTTTCAACTTCTGGACCATCTGCAATGCGATACCCCATAGAGATAAAGACGTCTTCTATATGATCAACAATTTGCGTAATAGGGTGTATGCTGCCTGAAAGTGTGCCGGGCGTATAAGAAGTAACATCAAAATACTGCTGTTTTTTTAATTCTTCTTGAACGCTAAGTACATCTAAAGCTTTAAGTTTTTGGTCAAATGATGCTGTAAGCTCTTCTTTAAGTGCATTAAGAAGCGGTCCCATTTCTCGTTTTTCTTCGACTGATGCATTTTTAAGGTGGCCCATCAGCTCTGTAAGGGTGCCTTGGCGCCCCAGATAGGTCACGCGAACTGCTTCAAGAGCACTTGCATCTTGAGCTGCTGCGAGCGCATTATTAAAGGCTTTTTTTGTATTGGTTATTAATTCTTTAAGAGATTTCATAAATTCCCTGCGGGTGTTGTTGATGCAGTGAGTTTACCAAACAAAATGGTGATGAGCAAGCAATATAGGTCCGCCGTCGCGCTTACTGCGCTATGGCGTGACACTCTACGCCTTAGCTCTAAAGGAGCGGCGGCGAGTGAGTTTACCAAACAAAATGGTGATGAGCAAGGATCGAGGCTAGTAAACCTGCGGTAACGTGTTTGTTGGATGAAAAAACGTTGACAAAAGAACAGGGGCGGGTATGATATATAACATATTTTTAAGTAATGCCGAGGTAGCTCAGTGGTAGAGCGTAAGCCTGAAGAGCTTAGCGTCGGGGGTTCAATTCCCTCTCTCGGCACCACTCGCCTACGCTCCGTAGGAGCTACGGCGTAGTGCCACGCCATAGCGCTTTGCGCGACGGCGGGCAGTCTGCCAACCCCCCAAGCAAAAGTTTGTTCACGGCACGGGTCAGTTCCGTATAAAAAAACAACACGCTAAACGCGCTCAACATTTATCTATTTTTTAGGTATAATTCTTATGTTACTAAAAATATTTTGATCAAATACTATGCATTCTCTTGCAAATTGATTCTCAAATATACTATTATCTAGTTTGTAGCAACTTAAGCTAACATTTATTTAATTATTTAATCTACTGGAGAGTAAGATTATGAAAACACTTTTTTTATCAGTACTTTTAAGTTCTATAATGTTGACAATTCAGGTGAGTAAAGGAATGGATAAAGGTTCTGAACCAAAAGAACTAAAGCCACGAGCAAAAAGTTATTTTATACGACGAGGTAAGACAGATAAAGTAGAAACGCGTCGTAATTCTGCATCGGCAATTGAAGGTGCAGCATCTCAAGGAATCATAAAAAAAAGAGGTTCATTTATATTTGGGCAAAAATCTTCTTCTCGAAGATCAGAATCACAACAAATTAATATTGAAGAAACACCTGACAATATAATAGAGCATGGTAGTCAAATTGTTGCAGCGGTTGCATTGAGTAAAGGTGCTCGTCAATCATCGGTAGCTCAACCAGCTGATCTTCCAAAGAGTTTTCAGTTTCAGGTGCAACAAAGTGATGGAACATTTACAACTAAAATAACAGATGTTGCTCCGGAAAAAAAACTGGCACTCCCTCCGCATTTACGTGCTGCACAAATTACATTAGCTCGCCGTGCTAACTTATGCCATGTTGAATTAAAACGAACTGGTAGAGATAGTATGGCAGATCAATCTGCACAAGATCTTTTGGGTGAGTCTGGCAAAGGTGCATTGCTGCAAGGTCCTTTGCTAAAGCAATCACCGCGTAGTGATGATACGGTAACGCCGCGCAGCTCGGAATCTACTCCGCGCAGCGACGATAGTTCATCACCGCGTGTAGAAGATGCTGGGCCAAATTAGCCAATCGGTGACAATTAAAATACTACAAAATAATTTTAATATTTTTCTGTTGCGTAGTTTTTTTTTATGGTATCATGAGGGCATAGGGTAATTTTAAGCTGGGAATAACAATGAAGCAACAACCTTCTGATAACTATTCAGTTGCGTGGTTTAAATTGGCAGAGTTTGTCAGCCGGGGTGAAAAGGTCCGGGCAATGGGGCTCTATCGTTTACTTGCGCATTCACTTGATGATCAAGCACTTATCCTTCAACTTGAAGGTGATTTATTACGTTCTTTTGACGATGCAAATGCTATTGAGCGGTATGAACATGCAGCGCTTGCCTATAAAGCAAGTGGGCGCTATATGGAAGCAGTGTCTATATATGAACATTTGATGGTGCTCAATCCTCAACAACCACTCTATCGCCAAGCTGCTGTTAAATTGTATGCGTTGCTTGATATTCCAGAGCGTGCGGCAATGCATCAAGAGATCTTGGATAAGAATTAAATTTCCAATGTTACACTCATGCCATGCGCATCTTCAAGTTCATGGAGCTGCTCTGGATCAAGTTTAATTTTTTTTCCCGTTTTTAAACGTAATTTTTTGCCATTCTCATGAAAAATAATATGGAGCGGTGTATTGCCCTTTGTTAGATCTTCTTTTAGCGCTGCGATTAATTTTGGCTCAACAGTGGCGGGTAAATGGAACGCTGCATGATTAATTTCAGGCCATTCTTGGTAAAATAATTCTACCGGCACCATTTGATTTGCTTTAATCTTGCATTGGTGTGTTGATGTAACATCCAAAAATCCTTTGATCACAAACACGTGATACTGTTCAAGCCATTCTTCAACTTTGGTAAATACTTTAGGAAACACTACAATCTCTGCATGTGATTCAGTATCCTCAAGTTGCACAAATGCCATGCGATCACCTTTTTTAGTGACAATAACTTTGCTTGATTTAAGTAACCCGCAGCCAAGCACCATAGGCTCATCAGTAGTTTGCTCATGTTTGGCGAGCGTGGCAGAAAATGAAGGGATTGCAAGTCGTTTTAAATGCCGTTTATACGTATCCAAAGGATGTGCACTTAAATAAAAACCAATAACTTCTTTTTCCTGTTCTAACTTTTCTTTATTGTTCCACGGCTCGCGCGGCGTAAAAGCATAGGCAGGTGTTTCACTTTGTTCGCTTGGGCTGCTCATTGAGAATAATCCCATTTGGCCCGTTTCAAGTTGCCGCTTGCGCTCAGTTGCTTGCTCGATAATAATAGATAGTTCATCATATTGTTGAGCGCGATGGCCAGGTAGAGTATCAAAAGCTCCTGCACAAATTAAATTTTCAATGACGCGCTTATTGACCGTGCGTAAATCACAACGTGTACAAAAATCAAGTAAATCAGTAAATGGTTTTTTAGTGCGCTCAAGCAGAATATTATCAAGCGCCGCATGCCCCACGTTCTTAATGCCAAGAAGACCAAACAAAATGCCACCGTCAGCAACGGTAAATTCTTGCTGAGATTGATTAATATTTGGTGGGCGGATAGTGAGCCCCATATCTTTTGCTTCTTGCAAATAGAAGCTCATTTTTTCTGCGTGCGTTGCTTCAAGCGAAATCAAGCATGCCATAAATTCGGCAGGGTAGTTTGCTTTGAGGTATGCCGTTTGATAGGTAATGAGGCTATACGCTCCTGCATGTGACTTATTAAAGCCATAGCCTGCAAAGTATTCCATCAAGTCAAAAAGCTGCCCCGCTTTTTTGGGGTCAAAATTACGTTCACCAGCTTTGGTTAAAAAGATCTGGCGTTGTTCTGCCATAACTTCTACTTTTTTCTTACCCATGGCACGGCGTAGAATATCTGATTCACCAAGTGAATAACCGGCGATGGTAGAGGCTACTTTCATAACCTGCTCTTGATAGACAATCACGCCATAGGTTTCTGCAAGGATTGGTGCGAGTTCTTCAAAAAGATAGGTTATCTTTTGTCTGCCATGTTTACGCTCAATAAAATCGTCTACCATGCCAGAGCCTAATGGCCCGGGGCGATAGAGCGCGTTCACCGCAATAAGATCTTCAAATTTTTCTGGTTGCAGTTTGCGCAAAACATCTTTCAGGCCGCTTGATTCAAATTGAAACACGCCCGAAGTTTCGCCGTTTTTAAGCAGTTGAAATGTTTTTTCGTCCTCAAGAGGCAATCTATCTATATCTATCGATACGCCATGAATGTTTTTGATCATTTTGACTGCACGGTCAATAAGCGTTAAGTTTTTAAGCCCCAAAAAGTCAATTTTCAAAAATCCAATGCTTTCAAGCTCGGTCATGGCATATTGTGTTACAATATCATTGGTTTTTGGTGGAATATAAATGGGTAAAATTTGATCGATAGGATCTGGCGTAATCACAATGCCCGCTGCATGCTTGGAGGCATGGCGTGTTAAACCCTCTAATTTAAAGGCAATATCAAATAAATGTTTAACCTTTGGATTACTTTCTATAAGATCGCGAAGCCGTGGCTCTTGATCAACTGCTTCTTGGAGTGAGATTTTAAGTTGTTCTGGGATTAAGCGTGTAATGTGATTTGAATCTTCAAACGGAATGCCAAGTACGCGTGCCACGTCTTTGACCACGCCTTTTGCGGCCATGGTACCAAACGTAATAATTTGACCAACTTTATCGTGCCCGTATCTATCTTTGCAGTAATTAATAACAGCTTCACGGCCTTCTATGCAAAAGTCGATATCAATATCGGGCATCGTGATACGTTCAGGGTTCAAGAATCGCTCAAAGAGCAAGTTGTATCTGAGCGGATCAATGTTGGTGATTTCTATTGCCCATGCCACAAGCGATCCTGCAGCAGAACCCCGGCCCGGGCCTACTGGTATGCCGTTCCTTTTTGCCCATTTAATAAAATCACTGACTACCAAAAAGTAGCCTACAAAACCCATTTTGATAATAAGATCAACTTCTAAGTTGAGCCGATCCCAATAATCTTGCTCTTTGCCTTCTTCAAGCAATTTGCCATCGATTAATTTTTGTAGACCTTCTTTGCATTCTTGTGCAAAAAAGGTTTCTGGCGTATGACCTTCAGGAATTTCAAATTTGGGGAAAAATAATTTATCTGTTTCAAATTTAAAATCGCACATATCGGCAATTTTGCCGCTATTCCACACTGCCTCTGGATGCTCATGAAAAATTGCAAGCATTTGTTCTTGCGTGCGTAAATGCACACGGCAATCACCAAAAGTAAAGCGATCAGGGTCGCTGAGTTTGCTTTGTGTTTGCACGGCAAGCATTACTTCATGTGCTTCACGGTCGCTTGCATGCACGTAATGGCAATCGGCAGTTGCAACCAGTGGTATGCCTTTTTTGGCACTCCATGCATAAAGTTCTTTATTCAGCCATGCTTGCTCTTTTTGATCTTCTGGTTGTACTTCAAAGTAAAAACGCTCAGGCCCAAAGACGCGCAAGAACCAGTCCATACGTTCTTCGGCTGCTTCTACTTGCCCTGCTTTAAGTAATTGTGGAATATGGCCGCCAAGGCAAGCAGAGGTGGCAATAAGGCCCTCGCTACATTCTTCTAATATGTTGTAATCAATACGTGGTTTAAAGTAGAAGCCTTTTTGGTGCGCAAACGAGATTAATTTGCATAAATTTGCATAGCCTTTGGCATTCTGCACCAAGAGAATAATGTGATAATATTTTTTCTCCGCAGAGACCTTAACGGTAACATCTTCGGTTAAATACGCTTCAATGCCTAATATGGGTTTGATACCAGCTTTTTTACAGAGCTGGAAAAATTTTACCGCACCAAATACGTTTCCGTGGTCAGAGATGGCAAGTGCTTTAAAATTGTTATCTTTGCCAAATTGCACCAGGCTTTCAAGGCTTATGGCACCATCAAGGAGGGAATAATCAGTATGAACATGAAGCTGTGTAAAATGTTGTGACATAAGGCCTTAGTTGTGCAACGAGAAAAAAATACTTTCAATAGTATAGTGAAAACCAGATAAGATTAGAACACTTTATTGTAGGGTATTATACTATATTTTGTGCTTGCTCACGTGCTTTCTCAAGCTCAACTTTAATATTAATTGCCATGCTGCCAATAGCAGCATCAGAACATTTTGCAGCAATAGTATTAATTTCTCGCCCCAATTCTTGGAGTGTAAAATCAACTCTGCGGCCTTTTTCGGCATAATCAGCTTTTAAGATTTGATCAAAAGCTGCTAAATGTGTTTTAAAACGCACTATTTCTTCATGTACATCAATTTTATCAAGCTCATTACAGAGCGTATTCCTTCGCATGTTTGCATATTCTTGATCTTGCACATCAAGTTCTGCAATCTTTTTGCCAATGAGCGCCTTGCGATCAGCCATGACTCGCTCTGCTATTTTTTCTATGCCCACGATTTCTTGCGCCACAAAAGCAATACGTGCTTCAAGATCTTTTTGAAGGCTTTTGCCTTCTACCGCGCGAACTTTGATAAGCTCGTTAATAAGCTCTTGCGTTGCATTCATAATTTGTTGTTCGCAGGCAGAATCGATTGCGCGTTCTTCTATGCTAAAAATAGGAAGACGTACCAAATCACTCATGGTGATATGGCCTTCAACGCTAAATTGAGATTGTATGCTGCGTAATGCATCAAGATAATTTTTTGCCGTAGATAATGCAGGTTTTACTTGGCTTTGCAAAAATGCCTGATCAGCAAGATAGATGGTAAAATATGCATGACCGCGGACTAAGTCATTCTTAAATAATTGAATTATTTTGGTTTCAAGCTGCTGCAAGGCAAGAGGTATTTTGCACGTAGTTTCAAAATAACGTGAGTTGAGTGATTTGATGCTGAGTGTCGCTTGTGTATGTGCGCCGTCTGCAGCTTTGAGTGTAATGGTCTTGCTTGCAAAACCGGTCATGCTTTGTACCATCTAAACCCCTTATTCTAAGTTAGTATAGACGTTCTGCACGTCATCAAGATTTTCAAGCGCATTCAAAAAAGTAAAAGCTTGTTCTTGTTGTTCTTCAGAAAGAGACGTTTTGTTAGAAGCTACCCATTCCATTTCAGCCGATTCTACTTTAAGCCCAGCTTGGGTAAGCACAGCTTTTATATCTTCAAGAGACCGTGGATTACAGGTAATTTCAAACGTATCTTCATCATGACTAATGTCTGCTACATCGTAATCCAGAAGTTTTTCAAAAATATCATCTTCAGAAACGCCTGAGCCTTGTGCACGCACCACGCCGGTTTTAGAGAACATCCAGCTTACGGCTCCGCCTTCTGCAAGTGATCCGCCTTTGCTCGTGAATGCATGGCGCACATCAGCTACTGCGCGATTTTTGTTATCAGTAAGTACTTCTACAATGACTGCCATGCCGTGGGGGCCATAACCTTCATACATATATTCTTCATATGAAGTACCAGGTAATTCACCTGTTCCTTTTTGAATGGCACGTTTAAGGTTATCAAGAGGCATATTTGCTTCTTTTGCTTTTTCTATAAGCGTGCGCAAGCGAATGTTTGTTGCAGGGTCGCCGCCCGCCGTTTTGGCAGCAACAGTAATTTCTTTTACAAGACGCGTAAAAATTTTGCCACGTTTGGCGTCTTGCGCTGCTTTGCGATGTTTAATATTTGCCCATTTTGAATGACCTGCCATCGGTGATCCTTAGATAATAAGTGCTATTTTTAACTTTTTTAAGCCTATCGTTTTTAAGGCTTTTTGTCCAGGTTCGCGATCAGGTTGAGCAAACTGTTTACACCAGAACTTTATTTAGGGTATGGTGAAGCTAGGATTTTTCTGGTGATATAGTCGCCTTAGCAAGGGAATTAGTATGAAAAGATTTTTGGTTTGCTGTTTGTTATGGTTTGTAAGCTTAAGCGTTTCTATGGATAAACCAGTGCCGCTGGAGCATGACCTTCTTGACGATTTTGTACTGATTGAGCCAAGTAACCAAATGCTGGCTAGTTGGTTACGCGAAGCTCTAGAGGAAAAAGAAGTTGCCGATCATGCCCTTGATCAAGCGCCGATAGGTAGCCAGCAGGAAATGACGTGGTGGCAAGCTTTTAGAAGTAAGCTTGGCGCAATTCCTCAGGGTATTGGCTACTTGGGCCAAGCAATAGGGTTGCTCTCAAGATCTCGCTGGTATTTAGAAACAACGCTATCTGTGATTCTCAATGAAGAAGAAAGTAAGCTTACACAGCAAGAAAAGGATACGTTTAAAGCAGTGCGAGCGCGTGTGCATGAGATTATTGGCGATTTTGAAATTCGGCTTGCTCAGATACAAGGTATTGTAGATGAAACTAAAAGGCAGAATGAGCTTGATGCATTGCCAGGTGAGTTTTTGAGTAAGATTCAGTTTATACAATATTTACAGCAGCCAAGCGTTGATTTTGGTGCTCTTTCGTATAAAGCACATTTGCTGCTGTTGCTGACTTTTTTAAAAGATGTGCGCATAAAAGAGCAAGAACCTGGTGTGCTAAATCTTTTATTTGCAACGTGGGCATCATTTATCACAAATTTTACTGCCGAATTATTAAATACGCAGCGGGTTATAGTTAACGGCCAACCCACTGATCGTAATCCATATCGAAATACGGATGCATTTGTTGCTCAAAGGCCTCGCGGAGCAATAAGCCCCATTGAACAAAATATTTTTTTACCAGCGCGGCGCAAAAAGAATATAGAGGCGCAACGAGCATTATTTAAGAATCTAATTTTACAAAAGCAGATTAATGTTGCTACAGTGAATAATCAAACTGGTTTAAAAATTGGGCTCATGATGAGTGGCGGTGGATACAGAGCTATGGCTTTGGCCAGTGGTTATTTAGAAGCTCTCGAGCAAGTTGGTATTCTTGATGCCGCATCGCATCTTTCAGCATTATCTGGATCTACATGGTTTGTATCGGCGTGGTTGCAATCGGGTCTTTCGGTAACTAATTTTAATAAGGATTTGGCGCAGCGTATTCCTTATATGCAAGTTGACCATTTGGCATTGCGCGCGTTTGATGATCCCACGCGTAAAGAAGCTTTGCATTATGAAATTATGTTTCCTAAATTTGCATTTAATCAACCAATTGGTTCAGTCGATATGTTTGGTTGGTTGCTTTCGCAAGCAGTGCTTCAAGGCAATTATACTACCGGTATTTCAAATCAGTGGGATGTAGTCAAGCAGGGAGCATATCCATTTCCGCTCTATACTACTATTTCTATGCATAATACTGGCAGTGAAGAAAACCCTCGCTATCGTTATAATTGGTATGAAGTAAATCCCCTCGAATTTGAAAACATAGAGCGAGGCCTTGCAATTCCTGTATGGAGTTTGGGTCGAGAATTTGAGAATGGAAAATCAGTGCGTACCAAAGGGTTGCCAACGTATCCATTTGAACAAAGTTTTGGTTATATGCTTGCAACATTTGGGTCAGCCTATACCATTGATTTTTTAAAAGAAGGCTCACTATTTGTGAAAGGTTTCTATGGCACGTTACTTAACGTACTTCAGAAAATAAAACCGGTAAAACGTTTATGGCCGGCACAGTCGATTAATCCGTGGCGAGATCTTGCAGGTCAACCCGATTGGATTCGGAATAAACCATTACTCACGTTTGTTGATGCAGGCATTGATTTTAATTTACCCATCCCACCACTTTTAAAAAGTGAGCGTGATCTTGATGTTATTATCATGGGTGATTCTTCATCTGGTATTAGAAATTATATTCAAATTAATGACTACTATTTTCCTGCAGAGTTTGGCAAATTTTTATTATATATGCATGACCAGAAATTTGATCCATTAATAAATGTGTATCAAGTTGACGATCTTTTATATGAACCATTTGAGACCTATTCAAGGCCGCCATTTTTAGCATTTAAGCCTAAGGAACGTAATGGATTGCCATGGTTAATTTATGTTAATTATGTAAAGGATGATGTGCTTGTTGCGGCAGCATTGCAATCGAATGACAGTCAATTGCAACAACTTGCACGCAAGATTGAACAGTTTGATCCGATAGAATGTGAACAAACAGGTTTTTGCGGCACCTTTAATTTTAAATATACTTCCGAGCAGTATGAGCAATTAAAATCTATGGGGCAGTTTAACATTCTTGCGCATAAAGATCGATTAATAAAAGTGCTTGAGCGGGAATTTGTGCTTAAGTCTCATGCGGTAGATTGCTCAAGTTGTTTGGTAATGGCGGCATTTAAAGGTAGTTTGCCAACAGTGGGATTATATCTTGCCAAAGGTATTGATGTGAATACGTTAGCAGAGGGTGTTCCTGGGCCGTTTAGTGATGATGCAATTAGTGCGTTACATGCAGCGGCTTTAGAAGGCAATATTGAAATGGTTAGGTATTTGCTTGAACATACAGCAGATATTAATCAAAAGTCTACACAAGGAATGGTGCCTCTTGATGCTGCTGTATTGCGAGGTAATGAAGATGTTGTGCGCTATCTTGTGGAGAATAATGCTCAAATTGCTGAAACAACTCTGCAGCTTGCACAACGTGTTCCCGTACTAAATGCGCTCCTTCAAGCAGAGCGCGCGCGGCGCGCATTGCCTGAAGCATTAGGCCAACTAAGAAAAAGACTTGAAAGAGTGCACGATCAGTTACTGGTACGCCCGGCTGTGAGCGGACTATCTACAGAAGCGTCTATTGTTAAACAAAAAGATTAAAGAATAACTAATAAGAAAGCCTCAGCATTATTAGCTGAGGCTTCTTCGTTCTTGTTATCCTAGTGAATTCTAGGTTGGGTTGGTGCTAGTGGATGGGTTGTTAGCACTTGTATTTTCATTATTTGGGTTGCTGCATTTTAAAGCAGCATAGTTAAGAGTTTCGAGTTTGCGAGGTGCAGCTCGCACTAATGGATTTGCTGCACTTGGAAACACGTTAGTACCAACGCTCACGCCTACGTTATTAGTAATATCTGCATTGTAGAACGTATTAAAGAAACCAGTCCACCCTATTGTTCGGGTAGAACAACCAATTAATGGTAAACCAGCAAATATTCCCATTGTTGAGCCAGCTATTACGGCAGTTCCCAAGCCCCATTTGGCCCATTTACCTGGCGTAAGCGTTGATGGTACGGCATCGTTAAGATTATAAACACTGTTTTCAAGGGTATGATTTTCACTCAGCCAAATGAGCATGTTTGGTGAAAGAATACTTTCACCCGATTGAGCATAACCGTTATTGAGTAACATCTTAATAAATTTAAGGTAGTCATGTGCGGTATAATAAAAGCCACCATCAATCAGTGCAAGTGTTTTAGGTTGATTAAGCCCATAGAAGTAATCTTCGGTAAATGCGATTGGTGGCACAGCAGTTACTGGGATAGTAGTGCCACCTAAATACATTGTCTGAATACGAGCTAGTTTTTCAGCTCTATCGGGCGCATCGTTTTGTATATAGAAGCCTGTGCTATTCATACCGAGCGGTCGTAGCACTTCTTCTTGCATATACGTTTCTAAATCTCGGCCATCAATAATTTCAATAACCGCGCCTAAAATAGAAAGTGTGGGGCCATAGCTCCAATTTGTTCCAGGTTGGAACAACAGAGGCACTTGAGCAACCGCTTGCGCCCATTGCAGTATTGTTTGAGATGAAAGTGGAAATGCAGGGTTAGGAAAGCCTAAAGGAATTTGCAATGCAGTAAAGATTCCTGCTTGGGTGTTACGTAAAGTTATATCTTCTGCAAAACCAAAAGCTAGTCCAATTTGAGGTATTGAATAGCTATAACCAAGTTCATGTGTCATAACATGATAAAGCAAGATAGGGCGTTCTAGTGGTAATTCCACATAATAATATGTCACGCCAAGCCAGACTGATTGTTTAACACCTGCTGCAAGTGAGTTTACTTGTATTAAGCCGCCTTCTCCAATTGGTGAAGTACCTGTTGCTGGTGTTGCGACCGTGATGGTATAATTATTTGCATCAATGATAGTAATTTGGTGTATGTTATTAATTTGACTTGCAGGAACGCCTTGTACTGCTGTGGATCCAGTTATTCCGATCCAATCACCTGTAGACCTGCCATGTGCAACTTCATTAATATTGAGAATGGTAGAACCAATTGTGGCAGTTATTACGTTATTGAGAGTAACTGTTGCCGTTGGTGTGAAGTTTTCCATTACCTTGGTGTTTGCAAATTCAGGAATAAAGGTTGAAAGTTGTTCAAAGCCAGTAAGAACGCCGCGATCAATCAACTTTAAAAATCCTACAGTTCCTAAGAATTTACTCATAGAAGCCGCGCGATTAATAGTGTCGCCAGTCGCCGGCTTTTGCGTTTGCACGTTTTCTACACCAGCAAAGAATTTATGTTCTATAAATTTACCACAAGTTGATTTAATAACGGCGGTAGTATACACGCCAACACCCAACGTGTCAGCTACTATTTCTTGTACTTTGGCATCTAAAATATCAAGACGATCTGGGTTAAAGCCTTGCTTGCATGTTTGATCATTTTTACAGCAACTCAAGCGGCGTGTTTGAGCATCAGATTTTTCTTTTGCCCACGAACGTTTTGGATTTGGTTTGTGTGCATGGCTTTCATTAATGCCATATTCACGCAGTAGCGCTGCAGTTGCTTCTTCCCACGATGAATAGCATTGTAAAGAGGATGATATTGTGGCCAGTAATGCCGTGAATAACAGATGTTTAATTATTTGACGTTTGTTTGCTTGCATGTTTGTTCCTATTTTAAAATGGTTGCTTCAAATTTGGGCAAAATGATGTATTTGCCTAATAACTGCCATGAGTAATTATATGTATCTGTTTCCTTTCAATTAAGTGTCTGTTAACAATCTCAGTATAATTAAAATTTAAATAATAGTTATTTGGCCATTAAATCGTTGATTAAGTTTAGGCAATAATAAGCGCGGAATCTGGCGGCCGCGCGCCGTTTTTTCAAGATAACCTTTACGTAATAAATATGGTTCATACACTGCTTCTATTGTTTCTTTATCTTCACCAATAAGTGCTGCAAGTGTTTCTATGCCAACAGGGCCGCCATTAAAATTTTTGATCATTTTTTCTAAAATTAAATGATCAACTTGGGTAAGGCCATCCTTATCAATGCCCAGAAAAGTAAGTGCTTTAAGCACCAATGCATCATCAGCGTTATTATTGTTGTGCACTTGCGCAAAATCACGTACTCTGCGCATAATTTTTTTGGCAATACGTGGTGTGCCGCGTGCGCCTTGTGCAATAAGTAGTGCAGATGCTGGTGTTAGCTTAATTTTAAGAAACTGTGCGCTCTGGAGCACTATTTCTTGTAGTTCATGATCTTCATAATAATTTAATCTTTCAGTAATACCAAAACGAGATCGTAGTGGTGCAGAAAGCATGCCGCTTTTGGTACTTGCGCCAATGAGCGTAAATGGATTAATTGGCACATTCACTGTTTGCGCACCAGCTCCTTGGCCGATAATAATATCCACACTAAATTGTTCCATAGCGCTATATAAAATTTCTTCAACTGCTGTGGGCATGCGGTGAATTTCATCAATAAATAAAATATCGCGTTGTTGCAAACTTGAAAGTATGGCCACCAAATCACCAGTGCGTTCTAGCATAGGGCCGCTGCATATTTTAATACCCACGCCCATAACGTTTGCCATAATTCGTGCAAGGGTGGTTTTGCCAAGACCAGGAGGGCCAAAAAGGAGCAAGTGATCAAGAGCTTCTTGCCGCATTTTTGCAGCAGTAGTATATACTTTTAATTTTTGTTTAAGTTCCGTTTGGCCTAAATAGTCGTCAAAGGTGAGCGGTACAAAATCATACTGTTGCTCATCGAGTGGTTCATGTTGTGTAATAAGTTCTATTGCTTGCATGTAATACCTTAGAAGTTTGACCGTCTAATTGCGATGCTTTGTATCCACCCTAGTGCTGCAAATGTGGTCCAAATATGTGTAATACCGTAACTCATTAGTGGCAATGGAATGCCTACTGCAGGAAGCAAACCCATAACCATGCTCATATTAATGATTGAAGCAAGCACGCATGGTAAGATCAAGCCATAGCCAAGTAATTGAGTAAATGGTTGTTTTATGTTGCCAATTATGCTAAATATGCGTAAAAAAAGTATTGCAAACAGACTGAGCACCAAGAGTGCGCCAACAAGTCCCCATTCTTCACAAATTACTGCGAATATAAAGTCAGTTCTACTTTCGGGTAAAAACAGTAACGTGTTTTGAGTGCCTTTTAAAAATCCTTTGCCAAAGAGGCCGCCAGAACCAATGGCGATTTTGGATTGTTCAATTTGATAGCGCTCATTTTGTTCTTGTCCATGACCTAAAAACACAGCAATACGTTGTTTTTGAAAAGGCTTGAGTAATTTCCACGATATGGGTGCGGTTATCATGATAAAGAGTATACCGAAAATAAAATACTTGCGCTCAAGACCTGCAAGCCAACACATAATTATGCCAGTACCAAGAACCAAAAGCGCGGTACCTAAATCTGGTTGCTTTGCCACGAGCAAAAAACTTATACCAATGATAGCAAGCAGCGGAATAAAGTTTTTTATGGTATATACAAATGAATCGTTTTGTATAAATAAATAGTAACTGATGAAACTAGGCAAAAATAATTTTGCAAGTTCAGAAGGTTGAAACTTAAAAAGGCCAAGCTGTATCCACCTACGCCCACCCATGGCAATTGAGCCACTAACGACGGTGAATAAAAGTAAACACATCGTGGCAAGATATGCAAAATAGCCAATGCGTGCAAGTCTGCGGTAATCAAGGAATGTGAATAAGAAATAAATGCCAAGACCCGAAATCATGCCAAATGCCTGTTTTTTAAAAAAAATGGAATATGGCTGATGCTGCAAATGTGTTGCACTGTAGACAAATAATAAGCCAATGGTTGCAAGAGCAAGCATGGCACCAAAACTTATCCAATCAAAATATAGCGTGTAGCGCTTAAGGCTGAATGTCATTTCACCGCTCAGTTGACCCTTCTATACAATTTGCTCCGCAAATCACCCAGGGTGAGCGGTATTAATCATGTATTGAGGAATTAATGTTTAATCATGGTTACAGTTTACACACACCTTCTGCTTCTGCAATAACTTGATCAAGATTTATGTTTCTAATTCCTAATTGTTTCAAGGCGGCAGCATGCAGTTTAATATCTTTGCATAATAAAAAGTTATGTTCAATTAATTGTTTTTTTTGTTTGAGACTGAGAGTCGTAAGCGCAGTTATAGGATGCACATTATAACGGTCAATAAGATCTTTAAGTGCGTTATCTTTAGGAGATGACCAGCTGAGCATAGAAAGAGCTGCGCAGTTACCAAAGTCAAGCGCTTGACTGGTGAATCGTGTATTGGTGATTACCCATGGCGTATAGTGTTGTTTATGATGATCTGGCTGCGTTTTTAATGCGGTAATTACATCGTCAAAGCGAGCCTTTACATAGAGCGGCACTTGCACAGCAGTTCTTAATGCTTGGCTATTATGGAATTTGCATTCGGCAAAGTTAAATGAATTTTCTTTAGAAAAGGTAAGATCAACTTCATGAGTTATACATTTGCCAGCAAGCGTTTGATTTGTTTGTGCTTCATATCCCTGTGCTCGCATGAGATGAGCTACATACTTTTCAAAAGGGAAACCAGTTGGGCCTAATTGTAACAATGCTTGCTTAAGATTATAGCGAGCAGCAATGGCAAGATTTTCTTTTTTTAATTGTTCGAGGGCCCAACGATAAATTGCACGTGTAGAAGTAAGTTCGCCTTGTTCCTTAATTTCGCTTAATAATTGGGTGATAGTTGCTGCGTTTGCACCAGATCGTTCAAGCGATTTTCTGAATTTATTTTCATTAAAGAGTTCTTTTTCGCCCGACGCTTTAGTAACATAGAATGACATACTTCTTCCTTTTAAATTAAAAAAGCCTCTTGAATGTTCAAGAGGCTTACAGATATATGTTTTTATGTTCTAACATTCGTCAAAAGATTCTTCCCATGATTCATTTTCTAGAATCCATGCGTCTGTATTTTCAGGGGTATTGATGCGAAACACCGCTGCATCTTTTGCAATGTCTTGTTCTTCAGGCGTTAATGGCGGAATTATTTTGTGAATCATATAGGCAGCTGCCAAGAAAAGTGTTATAAAGCCGATGGATTCTACAAAACTTTGTGGATTATCTGCTGTGATCACCGGTTCTGGAGTGCCGTTAGGCCCGGGCCGACCGTGAGCATATGGCGCTACAATGAGTCCTACTAAAGTAACGCTAAAGAGCATGTGCTTGAGTATATTCATGGAATTCCCTTTCAAGTTGTTCGTTAAACTCATTCATAAAATCAGCTTGGATGTGTTTACCATATATCTCTATGTAATTGCTTACAAATGCAAAAATTGTAGTAATTGCTTCTTGTGTAGCATTATATTCTGGTGTACGAGTACTTTTTTTGTGGGAGGTTTGTGATTGTAGTTCATCTTGCACAACCGACAAAAGACTTAAATAGACCATAAGTGCAGGAACTGTTTGCTCAAGTGGTGGGGATTCTTGTTCAAGAGCACGAATAGCCTCGTTGATTTCCTGTTGCTTCTCAAGTGAAAGATCTGTATCTTTTAGTTCTTGATGAAGACTAACAAGTTCCGGTCCGTGTGCTTGAACAAAAAGATCAAGCCCAGATTGAATAATGGTGTGAACAGTATCGATGGTTAAATCTTGTGCTTGTTTACCGTCTGTTTGCAGAGCTTCTTGGGGCATCATTGCCACGAGTGGTTGCTCTATCACGCGATCTTCTTCATGCCACGGCGCAATGACCGTAAGTTCTGATGGGTAATATTTTTTGTATAATGTATAAACTACGTATCCCATGCCAAGCCCGATTGCTGAATACATACATGTTTTTGTGGAGAATGGGGCAAGCCACGAAGAGCTTTCTTGTTCGTTTGCTTGTAAAGCAGGTGCGATGCTAATTACTAGTGCTAAACTGAGTGTGCTGATTGATCTGCTCTTCATAGCAAGCCTTTCTGTGATGAGTGTTTATTATTACTTGTTCGTGTTACAATAATGAATTTGGAGTAGGCATAGCTGATCTTAAAGCTTGCGCAGGAATAATGCCGTCTACGTTAAACGTAAGATTAAAGTAGTTTTCATCAAATTTATATTTTTGCATTCCTTCATACAACGCTTTATACCAGAGACCAAAAAGATTAGCAGTGATTTGCTGTAAAGCTTGCGCATGTACAAACGTATCACGTTCGCCAGAAATAAGTTCTTCTTGATATTTGTTTAAGTATGATTTTTTGACAGTCTTTGTGCTATGAGCAAGTAATTGCATTGCACCTTGTAGCTTAGGGCTTCCTTCTTTTGCAATATAGTTAAGGCATGCGGTACATGTTTTTTCAATCACTTCTTTGCGATGCTTAAGGTCATCGGTGAGTTGAGCTATGTGCGAGCGCAAGACATAATATGATTCCAAATACATAAAAAGGGCCGCATTTGCTAGCCAATTCATTTCTTGTGGTGATAGTTGCAGTTCAGAAGTTGGTGCAAAAAAGGCTTGTTCAAGCGTAGCAGCAAGTTGTGCTGCTGAATTAACCCCAGGGTCTGCTTGTAGTGTAACTGCACTGAGCATTATCGATACACAAAGAGGTAAAAAAATTTGTTTCTTCATAGTGTTCCTTTTGATGATAGAAAATTAATATCTGACTCTTAAGGCAAGTCTAGTACAAAAAACTGATAAGGTAAAGTGGAATATTTTTTTGAAGAAACGAGAAAATGAATGTAATTTTGATGATAAAGAAGTGGTTAAGGAAAAATGGTCGGGGCGGCAGGATTCGAACTTGCGACCCCTCGCTCCCAAAGCGAGTGCGCTACCAACTGCGCCACGCCCCGATCAAAATTGTAAAAGTAATATAAAACTTTTTTTACTAATTTGCAACTAATTTATTCATGCATATGGTAGTGTGGTTTTCTGGGCTCAAATATAAGTGCTAGCCCTTTATAAACCAGTACTATTGCTAATACCCACTTCATAACAGGTAAAATGATATAAAAGACATTATCAAGCACAAGGGAAGCACCTGCCAAAATAAGAAGAGATCCCCAAAATAAATGTCCAACTGCCATGGATAAAAACCTTTTTAAAAATGGGGTGAGTGGAGGGGCTTGAACCCTCGACCCCCAGAGCCACAACCTGGTGCTCTACCAACTGAGCTACACTCACCATAATCTGATATATTCAAAGTATAAGTTAAAACTCCTTAAAAGTATATACTCAAAAAGAGGGCAACTGCAAGCTTTTTATTCTCTTTTGTAGTAGTGGCGCTAGGCTTGCCAGGGTTTTCAGGTCTCTATTTTTCGGTCTGGTTTGGGCTTTCAAGTGGTTCATCTAGCATTGTATCAGGGAGATTGCCTAGCCATATTTGTATTTTAGATGAATCCAAAACAGGCATTGTTTGCTCATTAGATGTCAGGGATTCCGAAGTTACTTCAGATAGAGAATTATCAGTATGTTGATGCAGCGCTAACAGTGCCGCTATGTTTGTGCCTAGAGTTTCAAGTAGTTTTTGTTGAGTTTGCAATTGTGCTTGTTGTGCTTCATTTGCTTTTAGAACCCTTGCTAGGAGTTTTTGTGTTGCCATTTGCTCGTTAATGATCCGGGAATTTTGCCTTTCTACTTTAAGAACAATACTGATGAGTTTTCTAACTTCAGGAGTTTTTCCATCCAGTTTTGACAGAGCAGTAGTATCGTCATCGATAGCAGGTGTAGATTCATCATGCGCTGCAGCTACAACTGGTTTGGAAGATGGTTTACGAGGAGAGCGTTTACTTTTTGTTGTTTTCCATTTATTTGAATCAGATGCTTGATCCATGGCAAAAAGAGATGTTATTGGTAATAAAAGAGTTGTTGCTAAAAGTAATTTGCATAGTTTCATTGAAATTCCTTTTTAAGTAATTGTTAATGCTTCTTAAGTTAGTTTAGAGAAGTTTTTGAAAATGTGTAAAGGGGTTAAGTGAGTCGTAGAATAAATAAATTATGTAGGAGTTCCACTGATTATTTACAAGCATTATTACTGGTGCCACTACGCGTGGCAGCGCATGCCTTTTTTTATGCAAAAAAAGGACGCAAAAAAGCACCAGCGTTCCGCTGGACCATTCCGCTTGATCGCTGAGCGCTATACCTCACGTCGTTTCACGACGAGGTATGCACACAGCGCGCATAGGAACTATTTTATTAAGTTTTGCCTGAGAAAAAATTTACTAGGTGGTACATCTGCATGGCTTTCGGTTAACAAATATGGGTAGTTGTAAAAAAAGAGTGCTAGGATATCCCGGCTGGGGAAAAATCTATGAATATGATATGCAGCTTGATTCTAAGTTTATATATTGTTTTTAATCGAAATTGTAAGGAGGGTAGTTTATAAGCCGGCCCAGCCGGCCGTGGAGGCGGAGAAATTAGTGTAAAAAAGTCCATTAAAAATCCTAATGTAAAAGTACTTTAGGTAGCCTATTTTACTCGTTACAGGGTGCTTGCAGGCTGTATACGTGAAAAGTTAGGCGTTACCGGCTGGTCAAGCTTTAGCTTGGCTCTTTTTAGTTGAGATCTTTTGGAGAAGCAAAAGGCCTCATGCCCGCCGCATAGGCGTTAGTGGGAATATAGGTAAATAAAAAATCAAACTTCTACACTAATATTGCCACAGATCTTTGCAGAAAAGCAATTTTATGCTATCATTAAATGAATTAATTAAGTTATACAACATCATACATATTTTCTATTAGAAATCTTCAAGATAGTACAGAAGCTTAGTAAACTCAGGGGGTCTTTTTTGTGGAACAAGTAAAAAAAAATAAACCTGTAATTCAGGTTGTAGGTGCTCGTGAGCACAACTTAAAAAATATTAACGTTACCATTCCAAAAGATAGCTTGACGGTAATCACTGGCCCCTCAGGTTCTGGTAAAAGTTCTCTTGCCCTTGATATTCTTTATACCGAAGGCAAGCGCCGGTACATGGAATCTTTGTCCTCCTATGCTCGCCAGTTTTTGGGTGTTGCCAAAAAGCCAAAAGTTGACCGTATTGATGGTTTATGCCCTGCCATTGCCATTGAACAAAAAACTGTTGGGCACAACCCCCGGTCAACCGTTGGTACTATCACCGAAATTTATGATTATTTACGTGTATTATTTGCGCGCGTGGGGGAACTTTATTGCCCAAACTGCCATATAGAAATTACTGAAGACTCTCCTGAGCATATTACAAGCCGCATTTTAGAACAGTTCAGTGGTAATACTATTACCCTCGCGGCGCCAATAGCGGTAGAAAAAAAGGGTGAATTTACCAAAGAATTACTTGAATATTTTGGCAAAGGGTATTATCGCTTTATTATTGATGGTCAAACATATCGTTTTCAAAATACTATTGAAATTCAAGCACTTAATCTTAAAAAGACATATAAACATACCATTGATTTACTAGTTGATGCACTAGAGGTTGAAAAGACCGAGCGATCGCGCGTACAAGAAAGCGTAGAAAAATCATTTAGTTTGGCGCAGGGCATGTGCAAAGTGATTGCAGGGCTACAAGAATTCCGTTATTCGTCAGACCGTAGCTGTGTACATTGTAGTGCTTCGTTTCCAGAACTTGAACCAAGATTCTTTTCATTTAACTCGCCTATTGGTGCGTGTGCCGATTGTAATGGACTCGGCTTTATACATGAATGGCCATGGGATGCAAACGATCCGCAAGCATGGAAAGCAGAGTATCCTACTTTCTTTGGTTCGTATGCAACAACAAAAACATGTAAAACCTGTCTTGGAAAGCGACTTAATAAACATGCATTAGCAGTGATTGTTGGTGATAAAAACATTGTTGATATCTGTGATTTATCTATTAAAGATGCGGTGCAGTTTTTTAGTAAATTAAAGTTATCTGCAACAAAAGCAGAAATTGCCGCAGCGCTTTTAAAAGAAATTAAAAATCGCCTACAATTTTTATTTGATGTTGGTCTTGGCTATTTATCGCTAAATCGATCTGCCAGAACGCTTTCTGGTGGGGAAGGTCAGCGTATTCGTTTGGCTACCCAGATTGGTTCTGCCTTATCAGGAGTGCTGTATATTCTTGATGAACCAAGTATTGGCTTGCATCAACGTGATAATGATAAACTAATAGAAACGCTCAAAACGTTACGTGATCTAGGCAATACTGTTGTAGTGGTAGAACATGATACTGATACCATGAAGCAAGCTGATTATCTTATTGATATGGGGCCAGAAGCGGGTGTGCGTGGTGGTATGATTACTGCTGTTGGTACGCCACAAGAAGTTGCAAACAACAGATTGTCTGGCACAGGTGCTTTTTTATCTGGCCGTAGAAGAATTGCTGTCCCTTCAAAACGCCGTATGCGTAAAGGTACTATGACGCTCAAGCATGCACGCGCCAATAATTTACAAGATTTAACTGTAGAGTTTCCGTTGGGTGTGCTTATGGGTATTTCTGGCGTTTCCGGTTCTGGTAAAAGTACTCTTATTATGCAAGAATTAGTGCCAGCATTACAACGAGAACTTGAACGCAAGCCAGACACACAAGCACCACAGGATGCTGATTTAATAGGAGCAGAGTCATTAGAAGCTATGGTAGTGATTGATCAAACGCCAATTGGTAAAACACCGCGTTCTAATCCAGCAACGTATTTGGGCGTATTCGATCATATTCGTGCGCTTTTTGCAGCATTGCCTGAAAGTAAGGCGCGTGGGTATACCGTAGGTCGTTTTAGTTTTAACGTTAAAGAAGGGCGTTGCTTTGAATGTAATGGTGATGGCACTATTACTGTTTCTATGCAGTTTTTGGCTGACGTGGTAATGAAATGTAAAGTGTGTAAGGGCTCTCGCTATAACCGAGAAACACTTCAAATTCAGTATAAAGGCAAAAATATAGCAGAAATTCTTGATATGACTGCTTTTGAGGCAGTAAGCTTCTTTGCGCATCACAAGCAACTTGCAAAGCGCTTAGAATTAATGTGTGATGTGGGTCTTGATTATCTTAAATTAGGCCAACCTTCTACCACGCTCTCTGGAGGAGAAGCGCAGCGTATTAAGTTGGTTGATGAGCTTGCAAAACGTGGTTCAAATACTATGTATATTTTAGACGAACCTACTACGGGCCTTCATAGCAGTGATATTGATAAATTGCTCCAAGTGTTAAACCGTTTGGTTGATAAAGGTAATTCAATGCTTGTCATTGAGCATAACCTTGATGTATTAAAAACGGTTGATTACTTGATTGATTTGGGGCCAGAAGGCGGGGACGGTGGCGGGCGCGTTATTGCGTATGGCACGCCTGAGCATGTGGCAAAAAATATAGTAAGTCATACGGGAAAATATCTCAAGACTGTTTTATAAGAATAAAATGCTCGTTTGCTCGTCAAAATAGTCAAATTGCAGTAAGCTGAAAACTATATTCAATTGAAGATATTAAATTCTATTAAGAGGTTTTTCATGAAAAAATGTGTACTCAGTCTCGTGCTTATTCTCTGGCATATACCTGCGGTTGCTCATTTTACGCAAAGTGCACCGCTTGCTCGTATTGAACGTTCACAGGTTGTTGCATTAGAAAGTAAGATAGCACTTGATTTGGCGCAGGATACTTTTAAAAAGCGAGCAGTGTTAACTGTTGCGTTAATTGCTGGGGGTTATCTTACCTATAAGTACCTTAATTCACCAACAGCCAAAATTCCTGCAGCACCTGCTTCCAGTGAGCAAATTTTAGCGAATAATAAATTCTTACAAGAAAATAATGAATTATTGCGTAAGCATGTGCCGGGAGGAGAGCAAGAGGGTTCTTGGTGGCTGGATACTACTTTAGGTAAAGTTGGGTCTTGGTTCTGGGAGTTTGGCAAATGGTCAACTCAGCAGGCAATAATTGGTTATATGGCCAACGTAATGCTGCTAGGTTCATCAAGCGCACTTGGCAAAGCAGTTAAAACTATTGATAATGCTGTTGATTCTATTTCATTTAATTTCTTTCATGAGCGAGACCTTAAATGGTTTTTAATTAGTCGTGCGCGTGTTACTAACTTGTTTAATGAGCTTGAGAGCCATGCATTTAGCATTGAAACAGGTACGGTGAGCAGCATGCTTGACGTGCAAGAGCAAGAGCATCTGACTGAAAAGCCAGCCAATCAAAACTCAATCTTACCAAGCGCACCGCTTGATGCAATGTCGTATGTATATCATAAGCAAACATTTGAACAAACATGGCAGCAATTATCAGAACGGTTGGCGGCTCTTGTGGCGTTTATTGAATATAAAGCGCATCGTACAGAACGCGCAAGTGTTCGAGAGCGTTTACTGCTTGGTGCACAGCACATTCTTCAATTAACAAATGCTACCGCCCATCAATGTGAGCAATTGTTAACTTATGCTTGTTTGGATACGTTGCCAACTAATCTTCTTTTAGAAATACGCAGATTGCGTTCTTCTGTTTCAGAAGAACTTATGCTGGCAAATAAACTTGAGCATGAAGTAAGTTGGTAAACTAACTTACCCTTTCTTTTTTTGTACAACCTCATTGAGCACGTCCTTTATGAGCGTTGTATGTTGTTTTACGGTAAATTCAGCAAGGCCAGAAAGTTCTTTAAATTGTTCTTGTGAATAATTAAAGTTCATGGTGTTGCAATATGAATGCTGTGTGCAATAATCAGGATCAAACTGCGAATATGCCGGATTTGTAATACGTGGAAAGTAAATGACTACGGGTACTTTTGGATCTTTATCTTTAAACACGCTTACAATGTTTTTATCTGCAAGTGCATAATCAATTCTAGGAAATTTTAAGCCTTTGCGTTTTGCATAGAGCTCAGCGTTCTTAAGCTCAGTTGAGCCTTGTATGGTGCCAGATGCGTCGTATACGATAATAACATCTACTTTGCGTTCTGCACGTAATAACGGGGGGAATGGTATATTAAAATCGATTCCTGCATCAACTAAACAAATGTTTTTATCATTACACAGCGGGCTCCACTGCACATTATGCGTAAAATTTCGTAACATAGAGGGGAATAAACGCAGATTGTTAAGTGGTGAAGCTCCAATAAAGTTAATCATTTTATGAGCAGGTTCTTGTAATAAGGGGGGTAGCTTGAGCTTAAGCCCTTGTAATTTATCGCCTGCATGCACTAAAATGTCTTGAAAGCACACATTAAAAGCAGACCCAAATATCCCCAAAAAATAACCTAAGCTTTGTTCGGGCGCGCTATCAAGTGACGCGCCATGTTGAAACTTTCTTCCGTATGCCCACGTGGGAATATAGGAAAGCAAATGGTCGCTGCCAATTTCAAAAGGCGTGCATTCCATCCATTCATAGGGCGTTTTGTTTGTTTGGATTGAGGTATAAATTGGCATAGGTAAAAAACCCATGAGTACGTCTTGATGTGATTCTGAGATGGTCAAGTTCATGCGGCCATCACCAAAATCAGAAAGTAATGTATTTGCTAGTACAGCTCCATAGAGATCAATGCTTGAAAGTGGCTGCTTATGGAGTGTTTTAACAAGTAATTTTTGCATTAAAAGTTCTATTTCTTGTGGACTATTAAGATGATTTAATCCCTGTTCAATTTTTTTTGAAAGTTCATTCATATACACATCAAGCGGTTCGTTAGTTGCAATCCAGGGAGCAATAGCCCATGTGGATCCAGACAGTCCACACATATACATTGAACTTTCAAAAAGGCCAGTGTCATGCGCTCCTTTTAGAAAACCAAGTGTTAAGTTCATTGCTCTAAAGCCACCACCACTAAAACACAGAGCAATGCGTGGCATGGAGTTCTCATCTAGCTTTGTTTCTAAGAATTTTTCTAGCGCTTCACGTGCATGAGGCAATCGATTATTAATGAAAGCACGTTCTGCTGCGCATAATTCGTTGTTCGGTGCGTAACGTACAAAAGCAGGTTTATTATTGAAAATATGATCCGGGAGTAAGTAATCTGCAAAAAGATCAGCCACATTCCATAACCCTTCATGGATATCACGAAATCCTTCTTTAGTTACTTCATAGAGATAATTTATTACAGAGGGATAACGCGTACTTACGCCTGCACGCATAAGTTCTTGGTAATATTCTATTTCTTGTTCAGTCAGGTGTTGAGCAATGCGGTGATCTTGTATGGTGGCAGAAATAAGTTGAGTAGTAAAAAATAAGAGCACTAATAGTTTTTTCATGTATACTCCAGTTTCTAAGATTATAACTGATGCAAGTGTAAAATGTACACACGTTAATATGCAAGAGTTAATTGTGCAAACTGCGGATTCTTGGTACATTATAAGCGTTTTAAATAGATAATTAATAAGGGTGTTTATGTGTAGAAAGCATTATTTTTTTTGGGTTCAACTTTTTATTGCGTTATTATGTGCCTATCAATCATTTGGTATGGACGCTTCTTTAAGACAGCAATTAATCACTGCGATTGAAAAGGATGCTGTTCAAGAAATTGCCAGCCTAGTAGATGAAAAAAAGGTAGATGTAAATGCTATAATTGACGATGATTTTGGAGTAACCTTGTTATTGCATGCTGCAAGCCTTGGCGCTGTGAAAGTTGGTGAATTACTTTTGGAACGTGGAGCTTCTAAAGATACAATGACCAAATGTAAACAATCGTGCATGAGTATCGCCTGTCAAGGTAATAAATTAGATTTTATTAAGATGCTGAGAGCGCGCGGGGTTAGTTTAGATGCAACGGAAAAGGACAAAAGAAGTCCCTTGGAATTTGCGATTGTTGCTGATGCTGTTGAAACAGTTGATTTTTTATTAGAGCATAATGTTTCTAGAGCTCCTCTTGAGATTGTTGTACCTCGCCAAGGTGACGTAAGAATGCCATCGGGCCGTGTTGAGCTATTAATTGAAGAATACAAGCCACGATTTTCCTTATTGCATTTTGCGGTGTTTGTTAATGCATTGCGAGTGTGTAACTTATTATGTACTAAATATAGGTTTGATCCTAATGAAAAAATACCTTTTAGAAAACTTACTAACGAGGTTGTGCAATTAACCCCTAATGATATTGCAGTGATGAGTTCAAATTGGCCTATAGCGCAGATTTTAAAAGATAATGGTGCCAACGCAAAAAGCCACCATGCTTTGATGTTGTTATATTTTTCAAAAGAGTAAACCTATGGCACAAGAAAAAATGACTCCTTTAATGCAGCAATATTTTGCTATTAAAGCACAGTATGCTGATGCATTATTACTATTTCAAGTTGGTGATTTTTATGAGTTATTTTTTGATGATGCCAAAAAAGCAGCAGAGTGTTTGCGCATAACGCTTACCTCGCGTGGTATGCATATGGCAGAATCAATTCCGCTTTGTGGTGTTCCGATAAGCGCGGTACAACACTATGTGGGTAAATTGGTGCGTGCGGGTTTTAAAGTTGCCATGTGTGATCAATTAGAACCTGCAACGCCAGGCGTGGTGGTCAAGCGTGGCGTGGTACGCGTGCTCACACCAGGAACGCTTACTGATGATGAACTCCTTGATGCAAAAACTGCTTCATATTTATGTTCTTTTTTTCCTGCGCAAAATGAATGTGGGCTCATTTTTGGCGAATTATTAACAGCACAACTATATGCCACTGTAATTCCAGTTGAACGTGCCTTGATTCTTGATGCTGAATTATCGCGGTTTTTCCCTGATGAAATTATAGTTCCACAAGTTCCCGAAGCAAAAGAATTTATTTCTTACTTAACTAAGCAAGGTTACTATACGAGCGTGGTACCTTTTGGGCAAGCCGAGTGGCAACCAGTTACCGATTGGGTTACCGAGCAATTCCCAGAACACGTTGTGCAGGCATTTGGGCAACAACAAGTGTTTGCAAATGCAATGCGTACGTTTCACACTTATCTTGCAAAATATCAGGCTGCATCACTTGGCCAATTTAAAAAATGCCATATATATGCCCCTGAAGATTTTTTGCTCATGGACGTTTCTACGCAGCGCCATTTAGAACTCGTTAAGAACATGCAAGATGGTAGTGCCAATAACACGTTATGCCAATTGATGGATCAATCTGCTACAGGTGCGGGCTCTCGCCTTATTAAAAAATGGATTGTGCGTCCTTTGGTTAAAAAATCTGCTATAGAAAAACGGCAAGAAGTTGTGGAACAATTTGTGCGTTCGCACAGTCTTTCTACGCAAGTACTCCAACTGCTTAAGCATATTGGAGATCTAGAACGAGTTGTTGGGCGCATTGCTATTCAACGCGGCGGGGTGCGGGATTATGTACAACTCAAACGATCACTAGTTTTTTTGCCAGAGCTAAAACAGTTGTTAATGAGCACAGGAACCCCTTTATTACACACACTTGTTGACATGTTAAGCGATTTTAGTCAGTTATGTGCTTTTCTTACACAGGCGCTTTATGATAGCGACGAGCGTGATTGGATTATTAATCAAGGATTTGATGCAGAGCTTGACCGTGTGCGCGGTTTGGTGCACAACAGTAATCAACTTATTTGTGAGCTTGAGCAAGCTGAGCAACAAGCGACTGGTATTAGTTCACTCAAGATCCGTTATAATGGGCTATCTGGTTATTTTATAGAGATTACTAAAACACATAGCAACGCTGTGCCCAATCACTATAAAAAATATCAGTCCTTGGTTGGTAAAGAGCGCTATATAACGGCAGAATTAAAAGAATTAGAACAAAATATTACCTCTGCTCAAGCGCAAAGTGAGTTGCTTGAGCAGAAAATTTTTGCAGCGCTTAAAGTTACGGTGCATGAGCATGTGCATAATTTGCGCCATGCAGCGCACGCACTTGCGCATATTGATGCTCTTTTAGGGTTTGCGCACGTTGCCTACACAAACGGTTATGTAAAACCCGTTATTTCAGAATCACGCGATATAGTGATAACACAGGGCAGGCATCCGGTAGTGGAGCAGCAATTAGGCCATCGTTTTATACCTAACGATGCAATGCTGACTGATGCACAATCCACTTGGATTATCACGGGCCCCAATATGGGTGGTAAATCTACATTCTTGCGCCAAGTAGCACTCATGACTATCATGGGGCAATGTGGCTCCTTTGTTCCCGCAAAAAGGGCACAGCTTGCTCTATGCGATAAAATTTTTACGCGTATTGGTGCAAGTGATAATGTGGCACAAGGCAAAAGTACATTCCTTGTTGAAATGGAAGAAACGGCGCATATTTGCTCCCATGCAACAGCTCAGAGCTTGGTTATTTTAGATGAAGTAGGGCGTGGCACGAGCACGTTTGATGGTATGGCTATTGCGCAAGCGGTGGTGGAATATGTACATAATACTCTTAAAGCACGTTGTTTATTTGCAACGCATTATCATGAATTGACGGCACTTGAAGGCGCATTTGCTGGTGTGGTAAATTATTACGCAGCATCACGCAAAACAGCAAACGGCATGTTGTTACTCTATACTATTTTAAAAGGTGTTGCTGATGGTAGCTTTGGCATAGAAGTGGCAAAAGCAGTTCAATTACCAACGCCATTAGTGCAACGAGCGCAAGCAATTTTAGATGATCTTACACGAGCAGAGTATGCGCACCACGTGATATCTGGTCAAAATGTTTTACCTATTGCTGGTATACAGCAACAGGAGCAATTGCGCAGACACTTGCAAGATGTTGAAGAGCAATTGAGCTATTATAAACAGCGTATTACTGCTCTTGAGAATCTGGATGTAAATAATCTCTCGCCAAAGCAAGCGTTTGATGTGCTCTGGGACTTTAAAAGTAAATCAACAAGTTCTCAACTTTAACAAATTTGTTTAAATTGCCAGTGGACTTAAGAAAGCATATTGGCGATACATTTGATCGATAACTCTTAGCTTTTGTGCAACGCTATATGTTGGGTTGCTAAGTTCTTCAATGTCGGCAGTAAAGGCTTTTTGCTTTGTGCTTGGTATGCGGCCTATATAGTGCTGAAGTGCAGAAAGATGATAACGTAAGAATCCTGTTCCTGTGATATCAAGCTGTAAATCACCGCTATTAAATTTGTTGAGTAATTTATCAATTTGTATCAGGCGATGCTGCAATGGTTCGCTTAAAATTTTGCGATGGAATATTGCATCATATCCTTTTTTGATACTATAAAGACCGAGTGCTATGGGGAAAATTGCAATAAGTGCTGCATTTAATTGCTGTGCTTCCCAAAATTCTTTAAAAGCAAGTGCAAATTCACTAAATTGCCAATCTTTCAATTGTATTAAACTAGCATTAGTTTCCAGAAAATGAAGGTTGCCATTATAGAAATTGGTAGTTGCATTCCAGATAAGATGTTTTGCTTGATCATCCCAGAATTCGACTATTAAGCTTGAATCTTTGGTTGCAAGAATATAAGAACGCAGCGTTGCAAGTTCTTCTTCTGTTGCTTTTGGTTTTATTATTGGTAATAATTTATCAAGATTTGTGGTAAATGTTCTTTTGGAGCCTGCAACGGCTTCGGGAGTAATTACGGGAAGATGTTTTTGCCCAAACAAGACTTTTTTAGTGTTTTGCAATGGATTTTTAATGTGGTCTTGCCAAAATTTTAAAATTATTGCTTTTCCGTTATTTTTCCAGATTTGCAAATTATCTTGATTCTTATAGGCATAAACACCTGCCGCAAGAGCACATCCAGCAGCCAGAACATATTTGGTCCAATTACGGACAAAATGATTTGGCTTTAGATGATCGCTTACGCGTGCTAAGTATTGTTCTTGAAAGGTCGACAATTGTTCAATCGCCTGTGTTGCATAGGCGCTAATAATAACATCATCAAAGCTCTCGGGGCGCGTATAGTGGTTGCCAAGGAGCGATTCTGAAAGATCAAAGTTGTTACAAGATGTTGCAATGTCGCCCTGCTCAGTTTGTGGAGCTTGCAGGTAAGACGTGCTGAGTGCACCTAGTGCTGTTGCTACTTGTTCTTGTTTTTCTGCTAATACTTTAATATGGTTCTGGATGTCTTCTAGAGCTGAGTTCGAGCTAAGCCAGCCTTTGGGCCCGCGAATAATGGCATGAGAGAGAGGATTATCTTCCACTGTGTGCCAGTATTCAAGGGAGGCTTCAAGCTCGTGCATAACGCTTAAAAGACCGCTTTCAAGTGCTTGATTATAAGCAATACAAAGAGCTTTGCTGTTTGGAGATATTGGTTCCCCTAAAGAAAGCGCTGGGCTAATAAGCAGGGATAGTGTTGCTACATAGAGCGTAGATTTCTTAAAAAATGAGCGTATCATTGTCAGTTTTCCTCCATAGTATACGTGAGTAAGTATAGCATGGAGCAGCAGAATTGTCATTGATTTTAAAGCATTTGTTACTATAATAAATTTAAATATTAAGACAAGATGTCGACAATTCAAATAGAAAATATTAAGGTAAGTAGAGTAGTTATAGTGTGGGAGCATCGGCAGCAGGGTGTGCGCATCAGTAATTATTTAGCTAATAGTCAGTATTGGGATTGTACAGATGGCATGTTTCTGGTAATATAAATATATGTTTTGTGGTGCTTTTCCCGTTTCAGTACCGCTATTTTGAGAATAAATCCAATAAATCATTACAAATGGAATTTAAAGTCATGGCAAAAAAAACCGATGCTCCAGCATCTTCTTCTGAAGCTGTATTTGAAAAATATGCCATTTTCCAAACTGGCAGCAAGCAATATCAAGCTTTAGAAGGCAAAACTATTGCTATAGAAAAAATTGAAGGTGAGCCAGGAGCTACTATTAAGTTTCCTGAAGTGCTTATACGTAAGTTGAGTGACAGCAAAGTAGAAATTGGCCAACCGTTTGTGGCAACGCCTATTACTGCTTCTATAGTAAAGCATATTAAAGAGCCTAAAGTGGTGATCTTTAAATTTAAACGCCGTACTAAGTCACGCGTTAAAAAAGGCCATCGTCAGCCAAAAACTATTATTCGCATTGAATCTATCTAAAAGATAATTTGATTGTTGAAAGTTAGAGGGATCCTTCAAAAGGATCCCTTTTTTGCGTATGTGACGTGCCTTCGGCAGCGCCACATGTTTATATGCATTTTATTTAGAGTTTTGCTATAGCTTCTAGTGCATCATCATGCCCGGCAAACAGCAACTTGTCTCCTTCTTTGATCACATAGTCAAGCGAGACAATATCAATCTGATCGCCTCGTTTAACTCCAATGCACTTTACATGATATTTATCATAAAGCGGTAGCTCAAGTATTGTTTTACCAATAAACTGTTTTGCAGCAGGCAACTGGCTAATAGAGAAATTTTCAGAAAGCCGCGTATGCTCCATAAAAGGTAAACTTAATGCTTCTGCTAAATCTCTGCCAATTTCTTGTTCAGGCAGCACGATTTGATCGGCACCAATGAGCGTTAATATTTCCTTGTGTATGTCATTTATAGCGCGTGCAATAACGCGTTTGATAATAAGCCGTTTTTTTAAAAGTGCGGTGACCAGTATTGATTGTGCAAAGTTCTCTCCCATGGCAACAATCACTACGTCCATTTCATCAACGCCTACTGAGCGCAATGAAACTTCATCTGTTGCACGCATGCATATTGCTTGAGTAATCTGATCTCGTATTGATGCAATAATTGTTTCATCAGCATCAATGCCAAGTACTTCCATGCCATTTTCAGCGAGCGTTGTTGCCACTTGATAGCCAAAACGGCCTAGGCCAATAACACAAAATTTCATATGTTCCTTTTAAAGTTTTACTTTTTTTGTAATTACCAACCAACTACTGGTTTCCAATACGGTTTACTCGTAGGTCCTTTAACAGAAATTTTCAATTGACCGTTTTTGAGCGGAAACTTGGTTACGCAGGGTAGATTGTTTGGTATTATTAAATCTTTCTGGGTGCAATTGGGTTGAAGCCTTGCTAAAGAAATATGATAGAGAGGTTTTTCTAGATGGCTCAGCCAAGCATGTGGATATTGTTTAAAAAGATGAGTACCAAAAGGAATAATAAACTTTTCTTGATAACTCGATATATTTTGCATAGGATTAAATACTGCTGCTATAAAGTCTAATTTTTGCCCTATTATTTCAACCCCGCTAAAATTAAATTCTAGAGGTTTCAAAGTTCCTGTAAATGGGTTAATACTTTGAATAATCCATTTTGATAATTCACCTACCATATCGTGTTCGCTTGCATATTGATTTGGCTCGATTGGAATATTAAAATAGATTAAGCTCATGTGCATTTGTATAAGAGGTGTAAAGTTGGCACATGATTTGTTATAATTTTCTAGTTTTCTTTGTAAAGTTAGAAGTGTTTGATATTTTTCATTAATAGCTACTGCTACTATACCGCTAAAAACAGGGTAATCAATTTGAGCGCTTCTATTTTCTCGTTCGCGGTTTTCATTAACAAATTCATCCCATAAGGACTGCTTTGATGAAGGCTTGTATGTTGATTGAAGTTGTATTTGTAATGCGGTGAGTTGATTTATGAGATTGCCAAGTGCTTTATCTAATTGCGCATGGAGGCTTATGGATACAAGTAGTATTACAAGTAAGTATAAATTTTTCATGTACATCCTTTTTACATTAACCAAGCATTACGCGTTCTTCAGGGTATTCATATTCGGCTGGTTTAATTTTGCGTTGTAGTGCAAGTACCGCCGTCATTGAGCCAATACGCCCAATAACCATGGTAAGCATTATTAACAATTTACCAAATGGCGTTAGATAGGGTGTTACGCCTAATGATAATCCTAGTGTTGCAAATGCTGAAACTACTTCAAATAATATATCAAGGAATTCCCATCCTTTTTCTGTAATGAGCAAGCAAAAGGTGGCAAAAAATATCCAGCAGATGCTCAAGGTAATAATGGCAAGAGCTTTGTATACTTGTTCTTGGGCAATGCGCCTGCCTTGAATTTCAATAGAGGGGCGCGCGTAGAGCGCTGAGCGAACTGTGCTTAGAAATATTGCAAATGTGGTAGTTTTTACACCACTACCAGTAGATGCTGGTGATGAACCAATAAATGCCATTACCATAAATACCAAAAGCGTTGCAAGGTGCAGATCGCTGGTTGGAATGGTAACAAATCCTGCGCTGCGTGCAGAAAGTGAATTGAGCAATGAATTAAGCAGAGTAAGAAACCATGTGTCGTGTGCTAATGTATTATTACGTTCGAGTATCCAATAAAGTAATAGTCCTGAGCCAGTAAGCAGAGCTGTTGCATACATTACAATCTTACTTTGTAGTGTAAATGTGTGTCGCCGCTTTTTTTTGAGTGTTTGGAGCCAAATATAAAGCTCATGCCAAGTTAAAAATCCTAGACCGCCTGCAAGAATAAGCAAAGAAGTTATTGAAAGTAGAAAAGGATTTGTTTGCATAAATCCAAGACCATGCGGAAAAAGTGAAAAACCCGCATTACAAAAAGCAGAAACCGCATGAAAGATAGAGAGAAATAGTGCATTTGAGAGTGTATAGTGTTCTTTGATGGCAAAAAATATACAGCAGGCTCCTAAAAACTCTACAACCAGAGTAAAGCCAATAATAAAAAGCAATAATCGTTTAATGTTTTTCCACGTATCAAGTTCTAAGATTTTCCCCATAATCAGCTGTGTGCCAAAACCCACGTTTACAAAGAGAGAGACCATGAAGAGCATTAAAGTAATAAGGCCTAAACCACCAATTTGCATAAGTAACATAATAACACTATGGCCATAACGCGTAAAATGATCAAGCGGAATAGTATTTAAACCAGTAACTGTTGTTGCTGATGTTGCTGTAAATAAAAGATCAAGAAAAGGTACTTCAGTTGTGCGGCATAAGGGCAGAGCAAGTAATGCAGCGCCACCGCTTATCGTGATTAATATGGTACCTAGCAGAACACGAGCGGGTGAAAGCACTGATTGTTTGAGCGTCATAGGTATTTTCCTTATTTCATGAATAGCCACATACTCAAACCTACCAGAATTACAAAAAGTACTGCAAGTATATTAAAGTAGCGATCAATATATTCTTTCATTTGTTTACCCCACAAAGCAATAATTCCTGCAATTAAGAAAAATCGTGCACCGCGGCTTATCAGCGAGTTAACAATAAAGGGGACAAGGGGTAATTTGCAAAAACCTGCACCAAGCGTTACTGCTTTATAAGGCACTGGCGTAAAACCTGCAATAAGCACTGTCCAATGTTGATAGTTTTTAAAGTATGCAACTGCATTGTCAAATGCCTGCTGACCCAAAATAAGTGATACTAGCGTTTGTCCCACCGTTGCCCAAAGCGCAGCTCCAATAAAATAACCGGTAATGCCACCCAGCACGGAGGCCAGTGTCGCCACCAATGCAAAATAATATGATCGTGGTTGATATTCTATGCAATAGAGCATTAAGATAGGATCGATCGGAATAATAAAGAAAATTGCTTCTATAAAAAAAAGAAGGCCAAGCAAAGGCACAGCATAGGGCGAGTGCACTTGCTTGCCAAGCCAATCATAGAGTCGTTTGAGCATAATCAATCTCCTTTTTTTGAGATACTCTGTTACGGCTGTAGCATTTTATATAAAAATTCAGGTACTGCATCAATGGCAATGCGCTCTTGTTGCATTGAATCACGATGACGCACGGTAACGCATTGATCAGTTTCTGAATCAAAATCAAAAGTAAAGCAAAACGGCGTACCAATTTCATCTTGTCTGCGGTATCTTTTACCAATTGAGCCAGATTGATCATACTGCACTGGAATGCCTTGTGCTTGTATGGCAGCATACAACTTGTGCATAGGCTCTGCTTGCTTATTGGTGAGTGGCATAAATGCTGCTTTATACGGTGCCATTGCGGGAGCAAAACGTAATACTATGCGTTGTTCGCCATCGGCAGTATCTTCATGATACGCTTCAAAAAGAAGCGTAATGAATAATCTATCTGCTCCTACCGAAGTTTCTACCACGTGCGGCAAATATGATTCTTTAGTTTCATCATCAAATACAGACAGCTCTTTGCCAGAATGTTTTGAATGTTGGGAAAGATCAAAGTTGCCACGATAGGCAATACCCTCAACTTCTTTCCAGCCAAATGGAAATTGGTATTCTACATCAGAAGTATATTGCGAATAATGAGAAAGTTCGTCTTTTTCGTGTGAGCGCAAACGTACGTTTTCCTTTTTAATACCAATCATATCATAAAATTCTAAACGTTTTTGGCACCAGTACTCAAAGGTTTCTCGTGCTGTTTCAGCTTTGCAAAACCACTCCATTTCCATTTGTTCAAATTCCCGCATGCGAAATAAGAATTGTTTTGGCGTAATTTCGTTACGGAACGCCTTGCCAATTTGACCAACACCAAACGGAATTTTCACGCGATTTGATGAAATGATATTTTTAAAATTAATAAAAATGGATTGGGCGGTTTCCGGGCGCAGATAAGCAACTGAGGCTTGATCTTCTGTGGCACCCAGATTAGTTTTGAACATCATGTTAAATTGACGAACATCAGTCCAATTTTTAATACCGCAATTGCTGCATGCTTTATTTAAATCAATATCGTCAGCGCGAAAGCGATGCTTGCAGTTTAAGCAATCAACCATAGGGTCATGAAAGTTTGCAACGTGCCCAGAAGCTTCCCACACCTGGCTTGGGCCAAGAAGTGAGCCTTCTAAAAAGAGCGTTTCACCTTTTGATGTCAGGATGCTACGTTTCCACATATTCCGGATGTTCTCTTTAAGTAATACGCCAAGAGGCCCGATGTCATAGACGCCATTAAGGCCACCATAGATTGATGCAGTTTGATACACAAAGCCACGTCGTTTGCAAAGAGAAGTGATTGAATCAAGCGTTGCCGCAGATGAAACCGGTGCCATGGTTAAAGACCTTATGTTAGTTTATTGAAGCGGTAATTATACATGTTGTGATTATGCCAGAATTTAGCAGGTATGGAAAGAGGCGAGGCGAGATTGCGGGAATTTCAATCGTTACTATGAGTGCATTTCATTATAATTATTCTTTTCATATGCATTGATGTTGCTCAAGCATGGGGCTCAGCCGAAGGTAAAAGCTAATGCTGGCAAAACGTTTTTGGATAATGTTGATCACCATAAGTATAAAGCCTGAACCTGGGCACTTAAACAGGTGAATTTCTCTATGCCTTTGTGGAGCAGTATGTAATAGGCAATGTGACACTTTTGGAAGATTGTTATGAGTTTGTTGGGTGTATGTTAAAGCATAGAGTACATAGAATAGGTTATACGTATTTATCCAGGTCAGTGCAAAGCTTATTAAACAATATGAGTATCCTTGTGGGCATTAGATAATTATGGAAGTAACCAATTGCATTATGTGGCACAATGGGCAGTTCTCGTTGATGATGATTTACCTCAGTATTATCTAGATAATGGTGTTGATTCAGTTCTTGAAAATAAGGGGGCAGGCGCCATTACAGCAAGTGGCACAATATAGTTACCGGTATGTGTGTCATGAAGAAAATTAATTGAAATTGCACGCATGTTGCTTCTTGCAGGAGCTGATTCTGCCAGTATAACTGAGAAGGCAAAGGAATCTGCTCTTGAGATTGCACAGTCAGTGCACGCATTATGGAGCACAAAAGCTACTGGTTTATTGGTAAAATTATTGAAGTTGCCAGTGTAGAATTAGATGCACACACAAAGATGCAAGTAATTGAAAAGGTAGCATCTGTAATGTTAGAGGATATTGCATCGCGCACTCGGCCGCAAGGGTTAACTAAGACAAAGGTGGTTTTTTCGAGAAAGTAAAACTATAAATATAATTGAGGTTTTACAAATCCTGTAAGCTTGCCTAAATAAGCCAATTCTGCTCATACTTTGTTGTCAAGTTCAAAGTATTAAAAAATTCTGCCAGTGAGCACTTTATTGGAGCGTTTGCACGGCAATTGCAGGTTTGGAAGCAACATATAATAATTCTATTTGACATTAAATACAGGTGTGATACACTATAGTCTATAGGGTTTAATTAGAATATATTTATGATTCATAGTGGGAGTTTGTCCAATGAACGCATTTAAACAAATTTTACTTATTTTATCTGTCTTTTGCCCTGCATTACCTATTAATTCCATGACAGTCATATCACTTCAATCAAAATGTATTAATACAATAGTGAGAAATTTTGATACATATACTCCGGAAGAGATTGCCCAGCTTCCTGAAGATTCACGTAAAGTTCTTATACTTAAAAAATTGATTGAAACTTTCGGTGCTGTAAGTTGTAAGCGCCATAGTCACTTTGGAATAAGGAGACAAGCGCAAACCCAACGACAAGGAACTGGTCCGGTATACGCAGCGGCAGCAACATTGGATAACAAGATAATAGCTGGAACTTATGATCACGTATATGTATGGGGTATGGATGGCGAGAAAATTGCTACATGTAAAGGGCATTCAAGCGCTATTACTTCAGTTGCTGTTTCTAAAGATAATAAAATAATTTCAGGATCTTATGATAAGACTATTAGAGTCTGGGATATGGATGGACACCAGATAAAGCTTATTGAAGGACATTCTGATGCTGTTACTGCCGTTGCTATTTCACTTGATAATAAGATAATTTCAGGATCACGCGACAATACAATCCGGATTTGGGATAGAGATGGTATTCAACGTGCTTCGTGTGTTGGCCATACTGGTCCTATTGTTGCCTTGGCGATATCACATGATAATAAGATAATTTCTTCATCTGGCGATAAAACCATCCGTGTATGGGATATGGATGGGAATCAAAGAGCCTTATTTGATGGGCATTATTCTCCCCTTATTGCTGTAACGTCTGATAATAAGATAATTGTAGGAGCTTGCGGTAGAAGTTCTATGTCAGTATGGGACATTGAAGGTAATTTTCTTGGGGAGTTATTTTGTGAACTTCCCTCAGGGGTTTCTTGCTTGGCTATAACATATGATAATAAAATAGTATGTGCATGTACGGATGGCAATGCCTACATTTTTGATATGGATTGTAATCAACTTGCAATATGTCGCGGTATGCCTGGTGAGGAGACAAACATTCTTTCTCTTGCAGTAAGTAAAGATAACAAAATAATATTGGGATGTATGGATCATTCTGGGCGTGTATTTGATATGAATTTTTTGAATTGTGTTGAAAAGATAAATGAACAACAAGCATTGCGCATATTAAGGGTTTTGCGCAATTCTTCCAGAGAATTTTCTAATGGGAGAACTTGGGAAATGATAAAAAAAATAATAAATGAACCTGAAACTAACGCTAAAGCATCAATGAGCGATGAAGTGCAAGAGGCTATATCTGTACCAGCATTAATAGCATCAGCACAAACACCTCCACCAGCACGTAAAAATGAATTTCAGCGTAAGGTAAAAACTCAATCTTTAAATTCAGATCAAAAATTCGCATTAGGTTGGGTAATTGTGTTGGCTGGGTATGTTGCGTATAAACTGTTTGTAAGTAGTTCAGATAATTCAACAAATCACTAAATAGGCAAATAGTTCTTTTGGTGAACTTGCGCGTTACAAATTTTTGTTTGCTTCCAGCAAGAGAACGTAAGCTCCTTGATATTCCATATCTTTTGCAAACATAAGTGCAGTTTTGCCGGCTGAATTTTTTAGTGTTATATCAGCGTCTGCTTTAAGCAAAGCTTTAACCATTTCTCCCACTACTCTGGATTTGCCATCGGTGCTATAGGCATGTGTATATTCTTTTTTTCCATCAACTATATGCGTAGTTAGAAGTTGTTCCTTTTTTGTGGCTACTTTTGCATACAACGCTGCTTTCATGTGAGCGGTAATGCCGCCATTTGTTGGAGTATTGAAATCAGCACGTGCATCAATAGTAGTCTGACTACTTCTAGATTTTCAGCACTTGCTGCTATCAATAATGCAGTTCCCGATTCGTCTTCAATACTTGCATCATTGCATAAGTTTTATCAGCTCCTGCTGCAATCAATGCCATTGCAAAGTGGGGGTTTATTGTTCTGGGCAGCCATCATTAATGCAGTCAATCCAATTGCATTTCTAATATCAGCTTGTGCTTATGTTCTTAGCAGGACTTGTACAACATCATGCCGGTCAAAATGGCCTGCATGCATGAGCGGCGTCATGCCGAGTAGTTCTGTTTGGGCGATGTTTGCACCGCCAGTAATGAAAGCTTGTGCTATCTTGCCATTAATGCAGTCATGTAGTGCTGTTTGGTTACCGCGTTGACTGTTAGGGTAGTTTACATCAGCACCATGCTCGAGCAACAATTGAACTGCTTCAACGAAGCCAGATTTCATTCATTCGCTTTTGGCAGCGCATCCAAGCACGGTAAAGCCAAAATAATCAGTAGAGTCTATAGGATAGCAAAGTTTAATAAATTGATATAAATTGTCTACGCGGTTATGTAATGCTGCATGGAAGAATAAATTTTTTTTAAATTCATATTCGGTTCCCTTGAGGTGGGTTACTGTGGATCCGTTAGGAAATCTTAACGTAATATCATGGGGCACTGTTAGTACTTCATATTCATTTTCTTGCATAGCAATTACCTGGAGGCTCATAAATAAAGGATGGCGCCAGCCTTGTTGCCGTAGGTTAACATATGCTGTAAAGAGAAGATCATGAAGTAATTATTTGGAAGTAACTCAATGAGCTTGCTCTTAAGCAGGTGTTATTGCGCAAAGTGCTTAAAAATTATTTTATAGAGTATATTAAAATTGAGTAAAGTCAGATCAGTAACTAGATCATTAATAAGCGTTGAAAAGTCTCATTAAGGTATCTTGGCAAGCATGAAAGAGGAGGAATTATTACTGCTTCGTAAATGCTGGCATGGGTAATCCCTGAGCACTTTTCTTGAGAATTTTTAGTGTTCTTGCTAAATCGAAGCATTCTTTATCAATATGGTTGTTCGTAAGCAAGTCATGTATTTTAGTTTCAAGAGCAGAATAGCGTTCTCGCTGCTCCTTTCTTGTTGTTGCTTTACCAGCTTCAGATAACAGTATAGCTTTCAAGAGTTTGCCAAAAAATTCATCATGCTCTTTGCACGAGGGGCTAGTACATTTTTGCTCATACCAATACGTATCAAAAATGGTGCCTTTAGAATGACTTCGGTTACAAAGTGGAGCTCCGTTGGCGATTAGCTGAGTAATGATCGCCAGATGCTTTTCCGGGTTAAAAAGTCCTGGCATTCTAATACCTGTTAGGGCGTGATAATGGCCAAAAGACATTTCTCTTATGATGGCGTGCAGTAAGCTATCGCCATTGGTGGGTTTTGCAGATTGTTCCATGGCTCCAACATATGTATTGAGAGTGAGGGCTATTATAATAAGTAGTTTTTGCATTGTGTATTTAACTCTTTATGGAAAAAGTTATCTCAGAAAGATCAGGGCTATCATAGACATCCTTAAATCCTGCATCAACAAATTCTTTATACGTCAGATATGCAATTTCTAAACTCCCATCTTCTTGGATGCGGTGTAGTGGTGAATTTAGATTGCAGCCACTAAACAAAGCAAAGCACATTCTATCCCCGCCATGTTTTTCTTGCTTAATTTGTTCTACATAATGCCAACTTGCGTTCAGGAGCATTGGATCATTAATGAGTAGTTCAAGTGATCTGCCAAAGTTCACAATAAAATAACCTTCACGTGGAGGGATCGGGTGCCATGCGTCATCTATTTTTGCATGCAAACCGTCTTTATCAATATATAAAATAGTGACATACCCAAAATCACGGTGAGGTGTAAGGCCAATAGCGTTTATTTCGGGTCGATAATGCTTAAAGCTAAGGTGATATAAACCATCTCCTTGAGAGACTCCTCCGGTCGCATGCATTAATGTATCGTGAGTCAGCTGAGGCAACACTAAGTGAAGAATTTTTTGTGTAATGTAAACAGATTCCTCTTTCATTAATTCTGCAATTCTGGCAATTGGTGCTGAATAGACGCTCTGCCAGAGTTCATGTTCGCAATAAAAACCTTCAGCTTGAACGTTATCGCGCGCTTTGTAGCCATTATAGCCAGGAAGTTGTAAAGTTGCATAATACTCGTCTTTGTAAAAAGTGTTACCAAAGCGAGCAGCAGCAGGAATAAGTTCAAGCATTTGCTCCGGGATTTCTAAATAAAAAACCCTTGGCGTGCAGCTTGTAGCAATTTAATATCAAGTTCGTCACCGCCTGTGTGAAGTTCATTATGTGAAAGCGTAATAATTGGCAGATCTTGTTTTGATAACGCGGTTGTAGCGTAGAGAGCTACGAAAAAATAAATTGACAAAATTGCCTTCATAATGATTCCTTTTTAGCATGTCTCTTGGAGTGTTGATTATAGTATGCCATGCTAGTAGCTTTTGGTAAAATGGTCCAGTCTTTTAACTTGAAAAATGCATCACGTGTTGATACCACATTTTTGTACGGCAGGAAATAGGAGGGTGCAATTTATTACGCACTATCATTGCTTGCAATCGAACTTTGAAAATGTATCCATTGTAGTAACTAAATTTGTACCTGTTTTTCTCTGTGGTCAAAAAAAGTAAACCGTGAGTATATTGTAGAAGGTTGAACCTGAATAGTGGCTTTCAAGTTATTGCATGTCAATTAATGAAAACCATTTTTCAATTAAGAATGTAACCGTCTCAACGCGGCCATAATGCCAGGCTTCCATCAAAGGGGTTGCATTGCTATGGTTTTTAGCTCCAATATCTGCGCCATGTAGCAGGAGTAGTTTAACTTTTGTGGTGTATCCATTTTTTGCAGCATTATGTAGCGGTGTATCATTAAGGGCATTTCTGGTGGCACAATTAGCTCCACATTCTAAAAGTAATTGTAATGTTTCAATTTTTCCTCGTACAGATGCTGCACACTGCAATGGAGTTTCACCTTCTTTGTTTATAGCTTCAATATCAGCCCCGTTTGCTAAAAGTAGTTTTATTGCTTCATTACGATGCATTATTGCTGCCCAATGCAACGGTGTATATTCGTCGTTATCTTTTGCTTCAATGTCAGCTTTGTGTGCTACGAGCAAGGCTGATATTTTAGGGTTTTTTATCTTTGAAGCCTCGTGCAGAGGGGTTAGTCCACAGCAATTTTTGGCTTCAATGTTAGCTCCTCTCCTGAGAAGTAATTGAGCAATTACTATCGCAGAAAGTTCAATTCCTTTATTGGCAAATAAGTGAGCAACTGATAGATCGATAATAACTGCATGCAAAGGAGTTCGGCCATACTTATCTTGAGCTTCAATGTCAGCGTTATGTTCAAGAAGAAGGGCTGTCGTTTTAGAATTTGGTCCTGTTACAGCCATATGGAGTGGCCTTTCGCCATCCTTATCTTGAGCTTCAATGTTAGCTTTATGTTCAAGAAGAAGGGCTGTCGTTCTAGGATTTGGTAATTTTGCAGCTTCATGGAGCGGGGTTCTTCCCTTGTTATCTCGAGCTTCAATGTCAGCTTTATATTCAAGTAGAAGGGCAGCCGTTCTAGGATTTGGTAACCTTACAGCTTGGTGGAGTGGGGTTCTCTCATGCAAATCTTTAGATCCAATTTCAGCGCCACTTTGTAAAAGCCGCTGAACCACTTCTACTTTGCCGCAGGCGGCAGCTTTATGTAATGGTGTACTGCCGATATTATTTTTAGCTTCAATACATGCTCCATTTTCTATCAGAAGTCCAACAATCACTGCTGAGCTTTTAGGGGGAATCAGAAATGCCAGATGTAAGGGTGTTGCGCCCAAACTATTTTGTGCATTAACATTAACACCTTCTTGTACAAGTTGTTGTACAGTCCTAACTTGTCCTGTGAGCACAGCAGCATGCAATTGCGTTGATGTTTCATCACGCCAATGGAGTGCTCTTTGTTGTTGTTCATAATAACTTATTTCCATACCGCTTGCTGTTAACGCAATACAAAATATAGTGAGGGTGAGGATTTTATGATTAGTTAAGTTCATCTTATTCCTGGATAATTACACTCATTTTGTGTGAGATGCCGTTTCGTTTTTTAGATCTCTTTAACATTCTTAAAGTTTCTGGGCATGTCATATTGGTAGCAACCTTCAAAGCAGTACTGCTTTGTGTATGCAGCTCTCGCTGTGAAGGGGTAATAATAGCGAGCTGTGTCGATTGCAGTAAGCGAGCATAGAACAAAGAAGCAGTAAATAAAATGGACGCTATAGTTTTCATTTATATCCTTTTTGAAAAACATTTTGTTGCATTAACTATAGTATGCCAATCACGTTGCTTTTGGTAAACTTATTCCGCTCTACTGCCAACACGTAATGAATACAGATGTGTGACCTCGAGGGACTTTATGCAAGAGATGCCCAACAAAGTATTATTTTTGGTACTAGCTTTAATAACCAATGCAAACATGTATTGCATGTACACATGGCATGCACCAGAGTTTGGTGGGTTCAAAATTGCGTCCTGTGCAAGACCAGGTTGTACCAGTGCAGCTTTTAAGTTCTTTGTCCCTTGATGATGAGCTGGTAAAGCCTTATGATGCCATAATCAACTTAGCAGAACCTGAACCAAGAAATGTTGGTATTATAGATGTATATCAAATGAATCGAGTCATGCTTGCAAAACATGGTATCTTGAGAGAGGGCGTAGAACAGCAACTCTATGAAGACGGGGTAAGTTTGTTTTGTCACCGAAGTATTAATAATATTGATTCTGCTGCTGCCGCGTATCCGGGAAATCGGCATTTTATGGGTAGGCGCATGATTGTATTAGCGCTGGCTTTAGGAGCACAACCTGATCAGGCTCTTAAAGATTCCATGTTAGCGTTAAGTTTTGCTTGGGCTTTTAAGGATAGAGCGTTGGTTCGATTTTTGCTTGATAAAGATATACCAATACCCTAAATTTTATGGTGAGGTTTGATAAGATTAATGTGCTTTATGGTAAGTGGATAAGGGTTGTTTTAACAACGTGACACGAGGACATTATATGATGAAAAATAGATCACTGTTTTTAGCCATAGCTCTTTTGATAAGCACGAACGTATATTGTATGCAGCCAGCGTATGGAGTTGATTTTTGCACATGGTATAGGCCTGAGGTTTCTGATGCTAGATTACATTTTTATATTCCTGAAAACCCTGGATTAGTATGGACTGGTCAAGAGAAGAAATCGATCGATGTTCATGATGTCACTTTTTACCCAAAAGATAGCGGAAACTTAGTGGGGTTTAACGTTGATGGAACTGATCCTGATAAGATTGCCAAGCGCTATCCCATGCCACATGAGCTTGCAGAACAATTATTACGAGATGGTATGGGCATATACTGTAATGGGTATAGGCTTTTTGCACATGCTGCTTTTGGTCCGGGCGAAATTAAAATGACTGATGCTGCATATGTTTATATGGGACACAGAATGATTGCTCTAGCTTTGGCTTGGGGAGCAGATCCGCTTCATAATGTAGAAGCTGCAAAGAGTGCAATGAGCACTGCGTGGATAACTAGAAATGCACCATTAGTTCAGCTTTTGCTCAGTAAAAAGATACCAATACCTATTTGGGTAAGGAATAAAAGTTGATCACTGGTTATAATGCGCATGAGATGCTTGTTCTGAGTATGTACTATCTTTGGCGTGGGAGCCAAAAATTTACATTCCTGGTGAATTCATTCAATTTTTGTTACACTAAAGTTCTAAATTATAGATACCTTTAAATGAAAGAACTCTATTATGCCAGTTATGCAAACTATAAGTAATGTAATGTATGGCGTTATTGCACTAGCACTTGCCGCTGGTGTGGTAACAGTTCAGTTGCAACAAAAATCTATACAGGAATCTCTCAAAGAATTACATCAGCGCTTTGACGCTATTCGCACAGAATCTCCAGAGGTACCTCATATTGTAGAGCGTGTAGTTGCCCATAATCATCAACCATGGAGTGATTTGCAGGCAACGCTCAAAGATTCAGTAGTACAAATATTCTCACAAATCGCAGAAGTAAATTTATTACAGCCTCAAAAACCGCGCAGCCAGCACCAAGCATATGGTTCAGGTTTTTTTATTAATGACGAGGGTGAAATTATAACCAATGCCCATGTGGTTGATCAAGCTGCTGCCGTGTGGATTCAAATTCCTTCGTTAGGTAAACGGCAATTGGATGTTGATATTATAGGCGTGAGTCCGGATCGCGATATGGCTTTGCTTAAATTACGCCCAGAAGGTATAGCATTAATTAAACAGGTACGTGGCGAAATTCCTTATTTGCAATTAGGCGATTCAGATCGTATTCATCGTGCAGATGAAATATTAACTCTTGGTTATCCATTAGGTCAACAAGGTCTTAAAAGCACAAAAGGCGTGGTGAGTGGTAGAGAGCAGCATTTGATTCAAATTGATGCAGCAATTAACCCTGGCAATTCTGGAGGTCCATCAATTAATGTGAACGGCGAAGTAGTAGGTATTAACACGGCTATAGCGCGTGAAGCACAGAATGTTGGGTATATTATTCCTGCCAACGAACTTAAAGTAATTCTTGCAGATTTGCGCACGGTACCGTTATTGCGGCGTCCATTTTTAGGCATTTTATTTAATAATGCAAGTGAAAGTTTAACTGACTTTTTGGGTAATCCAAAGCCAGGTGGTTTGTATGTGGTTGATGTCATTAAAGGTAGTCCGCTTCATAAGGCTGGCGTATTAAAGGGTGATATGATTTATGAAATCAATGGTCATCAGGTAGATATGTATGGAGAACTTTCATGGACCGAAGATAAAATTTCTATCATTGATTATGTATCGCAATTGCGCCTTGGTGAAGAAGTTGGCTTGGTAGTTTATCGCAATGGTTCGCGCAAAAACCTTACGTTCTCATTTGAACAGTCAGATGCTTTGCCCATTCATAAAATATATCCAGGATATGAAGATATTGATTATGAAATAGTGGGTGGGATGCTCGTGCAGCAATTGACGGTGAATCATTTAGGATTGCTAGTGAATATGGCGCCCAGTCTTGCAAAATATGCAGAAATGAAATATCAAAAAGAGCCTGCGCTTTTGGTAACACACGTGTTTCCCGATTCTCCTGCACATCGTTGTCGCTCTATTGGTATTGGTGCAATTATTAATAAGATCAACGATGAGCCTGTGCAAACACTTGATGAATTGCGTTGCCAGCTTGCAAAGAGTTTTGAGACCAATAATGTAACAATTGAATCTGCTGATGGCGTGTATTTACACTTTCCATTTAATGATATTCTTAAAGAAGAACGTAGATTGTCTCGCATATGGTCATATGGTATGACTACCGCTATGACTGAACTGGTTTCTGGTTATGAAGTGCGTCTGGCGCAAGCAGAGCAGAAGTATATGCACGAGCAAATGCAGCAGCAAGCAGTGCCGGGACAAGTAGCAATGCAAGTTGCGCAAACTGATGCCCCTGTGGGTGTAGATGCGGCAGCTGCTTAATTTATTAGAAATTTAATATCCCGCTCAGTTTTTATGTAAAATTGAGCGGGAATCTTAGAAGTATTATGCCAAAAAAACGCCTTGATCTTTTAGTACAGGAAAAATACCCTCAGTTAACAAGAACGCATATTCAAAGCCTTATTATGCAAGGCAAAGTACGTGTTTATGATCAGGTGATCACTAAAGCAGGGCAAGCAACGCATGAAGATGCGGAAATTGCTGTTGATCTTGCAGTTCCCAAGTTTGTCTCTCGCGCCGGGTTTAAGCTTGAAAAAGCATTAGATCATTTTGGGATTGATGTAACTGACTTTCTGGTACTTGATGCAGGACTTTCCACTGGAGGTTTTACTGATTGTTTACTTCAGCGTGGTGCCAAGAAAATTTTTGGTGTGGATGTAGGCCATGCCCAAGTGCATGAAAAAATCCGGCGTGATCCTCGCGTGGTGGTCATGGAGCAAACTAATTTACGGTATCTGGAATCATTGCCAGAAAAAGTAGATTTGGTAACGCTTGATCTCTCTTTTATTTCTGTTCTTAAAGTTATGGATGCTGTCACGAAACAATTAAAACCACAGGGCAAGCTGATAGTGCTTATTAAACCGCAATTTGAAGCTGAAAAGCATCAAGTGGGTAAGGGTGGCATTATCAAAGATCCTGCGGTTCATCAAGAAGTTATTGATAAAATAACTAACGGCATAGAATCGTTTGGGTACACGTGCCAAGGGGTTATTGAATCGCCCATTGAAGGTGGTGATGGTAATAAAGAGTTTCTAGCGTACTTTAATAGAAATTTTTAAACAAATCCTTTTTTGATATCTCTTAGTTTAAAGATTCATGCTTATTATTTAACGAGTAATGTAAAAGACTTGCATTATTAATTTCTGCATTGTTACTCTTAAAGGGAATGGTATGAGTTTGGGGTTATCAAATAAGGAACGAATATGGAAATAAAGAGAATGGTGGTAATGTTGGGTTTAATGCTCAACATAATAGGTCTTTTGGCACAGCCAACATATTATGAAATTTTAGGCGTGTCTAAAACTGCTTCTGAAAGTGATTTGAAAAAAGGGTATCGCAAAAAAGCTTTAGTGTTGCATCCTGATAAAATACAAGAGCGAACAGGAATGCCTGCTACATCTGAACAAACCAAGAAATTTCAGGAGTTAGTGGAAGCATATGATGTACTTAAGGATCCTCTAAAGAAAAGAGAGTATGATATAAAGTTAGCCCAAGCAGCAAAGGCTTCATCAACACCAAAACCGCAATCAGCGCAACAGCAATATAAGCCTGCATCAAAACCGCAGCAGGCAACTGGGCCCAAGCCAGCACAATCACAGTATAAACCAACGCCAAAACCGCAAACAACTCAGCCTCAATATAAGCCTGCGCCAAAGCCACAGCCCACTCAACAACAATTTAAACCGATTCCAACGCAAGCACAAAAACCTCAAGTGCCTGCTGCAAAGCCAGCACCAGCAGCTGCAAAGTCGGCATTTAAACCAGCAGCCGCAAAAAAAGAGTATGATTTTTCGTGGTTAGAATCTGAAGATGAATCAGATGATTCTTTGAGCGCAGGCAATTCATCTGACGAATCAGATTATTCAGATGATGAAGATTACTAGTGAATTATTGAATTAATAGAACAACGGTATGGGTAGTTGGTGCTTAAGCGCTTACTGCCCATTTTAATTGTGATAAATCTGCTTTTTAATGGATGTAATTCTTTTTTGCAGTTCACGCTGTTTGAGTACTAAGGCAACAGAGCTTATCGGGCCCAAAAATGCAGTTCCTGGTGATAGCTCTGTATAATCATACTTTATTTCTTCTAATTCATTATACCATTGTTCAAGTTGTTGCACCCTTACTCTAGATTTAGAGCAGTTTTGTTGCGAGCGAATTTCTCTTTGTAAATCATTAATATGGGCTAAGATCTTGAGATCTTGCTCATCAGCTTCATGAATGGAACTTGGCGGTTTTATAGGTGGCTGACAGCTTAAATGCGCCATAAAAAAGGTAAGTGCAACGAGTAGGTAGATGCTTATAGTGCTTGTTTTGAATTTGACATTAAAAAATGGCATATGGACCTCCTGAATCCTGGCTTCTATTCATATATTCAGTATATGAAATCAGGTGGTTTTGGTCAATGGCAAAAAATTAGCTTTTTTACAGGAGTTACGGTAAAATATGTAACGTAATGCGCCTGTAGCTCAATTGGATAGAGTACCGGACTTCGAATCCGTTGGTTGTAGGTTCGACTCCTACCAGGCGCACCAGGCTCCACTCCTGACGGAGTTACGCCTGGCTGTTGCCAATCTTCGGATAAATTAATTTTATCAATAGAATGATTTTCTGGAGAGTGGTGACTGGCAAAGCCTGTTCTTCGAAGCTCGAAGAGCGAAGTAGAAGCCAGCATCTTTAATGGAGTTATTCAATAAGCTATTTGAAAATTGATTTTTTCGGCCAAGTATGCCCTTCGTAGCTTCAGCGTAGTAGGGCACTCTCTATTAGAGGAGAAACGATGAAGAAATATACAATAATTCTCGCGATAAATTTTCTTTTAGTGTCATGTATGGCAACTGCCCATCAGCTTGATAATGAATATGCAAAGGCCTTTACTGATTTAATAGAATTGGTATATGGCCCAGAATTGCTTTCGCAAGGGGGCACGCAGTCAATAGACTTACTATTTGAAGGCCAAGAACTTAATGGCAAGAAGGTGCTCGATATAGGATCTGGGCTTGGCGGTGTAGATTTTTATATAGCCAAAAAATTTGCTGTTGATGTTACTGGGATTGATTGTGTGCAACGCATGGTAAATGACGCACATAACCGAATAGCAAAGCAGGTATTGCAAGGAGCGGTGCACTTTATGCATCAAGAGCCAGAAGTAGTAACATATCCCTTTGCAGATAACACATTTGATATAGTATTTTCCAAAGAAGCATTTTTGCACATACCCAATAAAGCTCCTCTCATAAAAGAAATATATCGCGTATTAAAGCCTGGCGGGCAACTTATTATTCTTGATTGGTTAGTAGATTCACCTAATCTGGGCGCGCTTGTTACTGAAATGATGGTAGTTGATGGCTTAGATTTTCATATGGCTACTATTGGCGAATATCAAAGTTTTTGCAAACAAGCAGGATTTGCCTTTGAATCTGTCAGTGTTTTAAACGATCTCTATGCGAAATTTTGCTCAGATAATATTGCTACTATTCAAATTAAACACAAAGAACTTATTGAGTTATTTGGACAAGAGACTTACGAATATTGCTTAAAAATCTGGGCGCTTCAAAAAGAAATTTTTGAAAAGGGTGAAGTGCTTGTTACGTTGTTGAAGGCGACTAAGGTTTAAAGTGATTTATTAGTAAATGGTCCAGAGGGTTTGGTACGTCGCCGCCTTATTCATTTTTGCATGCGGTAAATTCGTCATTTGCGGCGAATTCGGGCAGTCTTTGCTCTTTCCATAGAATGATAAATCAAGGATTAATTACATTCCCTAGCCCTTCGATACAAATCACTTCGTGATTCACTCAGGATGGACGAAGACTGGCTTGCCAGTCATTTGCTCGGCTTGATTAATATTTTCTATGATCATATACTTCAACCGCTACCTAGCTTTTAATGATTGGCTTTGGCAAATGACTGGTGCGCCCGACAGGATTTGAACCTGTGGCCTAAAGATTAGGAATCTTTCGCTCTATCCACCTGAGCTACGGGCGCGTATACTAAGTAATGATATTAAGAATACTGTATTCTTAAGCAATTTTCTAATTTAGTAGCATTTTACATTATTATAGCCAAGCCATGCAAAAAAGAACACATATTATTATCGGCGCATCTGCAGCAGGCATGGGCGTACTCAATCAACTGCGTACGCTTGATCCAGAAAGTAACATAGTATGTATTGCAAGAGATACGGCATGGCCTTATAATACGTGCTTTTTGGCTGATTATCTTTCAGGCACTAAGCAGCATGAGCAACTTGCCTTAAAGCCTCAAGAATTTTTTGAGAAAAATAGTATAAAGTTAATGCTTGGCAAAGAAGTAATTTCAATTGATAGAGTAAAGCGCACCATAACACTTAGTGATTCAACAACGTATACCTATGATACGTTATTTTTAGGAACGGGTGTTAGCCCACGTACATTGACTCTTGAAGGTGCTGATACTAGTGATGCTCTCTTTTATTTTCATACGCATGATGATGCCATTAAAATTAAAGAATTCATTTTAAACAAGCCCGTGAAGCGGGCTGTGGTTATTGGTGCAGGATTATCGGGCCTGGAAGTGGCTGATTCTTTGAACAAGAATGGAATTGCGGTTACCATAGTTGAACAATCACTTCAAGTTTTGCAGCATCACGCCGATCGGGCAAGCATGAAATTATTGAAAGAGTTGGCCTTGTCGCATAATACAACGATTATGGTAAATAATGCTGCGCGTGCATTAGTAACTCAAAATGATAAGCTTGTGGGCCTTGATTTAGTATCGGGTGAGCGTATTGACACATCAATAATTGTGATAGCAATTGGTGCGCTTGCTAATAGCGCACTAGCGCGTGATGCGGGCCTTGCAATAGAATATGATGCAATTGTGGTAAATGATGTTATGCAAACAAGTGATCCTGCTATTTTTGCTGGTGGTGACGTATGCCTTGTGCGTGAGCGCGTAAGCAACCGGCTTATGCGTAATGGCGCCTGGCCTGATGCTATGCATCAAGGGCTCATTGCAGCACATTCAATGGCGGGAGTGCCAAAATCATATCCTGGCGCAGTTAACATAATAAGCTCCGCATTCTTTGGGGTGCATTTTTTTTCATGTGGGCCAGTGATGGCAGATGATCATGGCTATAAAATAAAAATTATGCAGGGTGATGGATTTTATCACAAATTTTTGTTTGAAGGTGACATATTAAAAGGCTTTTTGCTTGTTGGCAATACTCAAAAAGCAGCTGAGTATCGTAAGTTTTATCTTGCACAAGTGCCTTTCCCGTTCTTTTAGCGTGAATAGATTATCGTCTGATGTATTCGCCAGTCCAATATAAATTTTCTTCGGGCAAAGTTGTAGTTATTTCTATTTTGGCATCGCGAATAGTAATTTTTGCATTTTGGGCAATTTCGCTAAATAGTTTATTTGAGGGTGAGTGAAAGTCAGTCAAGAGATAGGTTATTCCTTTTGGTTGTTCCTCGTCTGCATGTTCATGCACCGAAAGCTGTTGAGAAGCTTGAGCGCCTAGAATTGAAAATCCAAAAATGGCATCACCTGGATTTTTACTGGTGATAGAAGCCTTATCTGGTGTATAGACCCAATCACTCCAATATAGTTCATTGGTTTTTTGATCACGAAAGCGCATGCGTACGTTGATATGTTCACGGCTATCGTTTGCTAGATTCACTGTAATTGCCAGAATATTGCAGGAAGCAAGCAGGCTTACTGCACAAAATAGAGAGGCGCATATGGTTTTCATATTCATGTCCTTTATAATAATTTTCCATTCATTCTAAGTGTAATAAATTCTAGGTGTTTTCTACAAGAGTACAGGTTTGGATCTCTGGAGGTTAAGAACTGCTTATAGTAAAAAATATGTCTATTTGGCATGGAAAATTGCCTGAACCCTTAAAATAGGCTATACTAGAGATATTACAGTAGAATATCCCTAATGGAGGTTAAATTACATGAATAGATCATTATTTGGGCAAATTGCCATAATCTTAAGTCTTTTGATAGTCTTTATTCCTGTTTCAGTTAAAAGCATGGATCAGCAAGGCGACTTGCAGGCCAGCTCTTCGTTAGTAAGTAAGCTTGCCGTGGTAACGCTTGTTCCTACAGCAGGATTTATGTATGTGATGCGTAGGCACTATAATGAATTACACGTACTTGAACGAAGTCTTGATCTTTCAACTATTGCAGCAAATGCCCGTGAAGGTAATTTCCGCTTTGCAACATGGCGGTCAACGCAAGATAATTGTATCGATGGAAAATGCTGGGCAACAGCGAGTGATGTTTGGCAAGACGGTAGAAATATAGCAGCTGTGCTTATGCGTGATGTAAAATATTTTGCTGATCGAGTATTTGTATATGACGCATTGAATTTGCGCCTTGATAATGCCAAAATTGAAAAACACGATTTACAAGCGGCAATAGCTCGAGAAAAGCAGTTGTTTGAAACTCAATTGAACTTGGTCAGTCACTATACGAATGCTCCTTATCGTATTGTTGCTGCGCTTGCTCCAAATGATACACGATGTCTTACTCCTTCTGAACTTGCAATTAATTGCGCGTTAAAGTTAAAAGAAAGTGACGATGTTATCAATCAAGTTGAAAATGACTTAAAGCAGGAAGCAAGCTTTGTAAAAGAACTTATATATTTTGGCGGTTGGTTGCCAACTTCTTGGTCCATTGCGCCTTGTTCTCAAAAGGCATCGCGTTTATACATAAAATTATTTAGAGCGTACGCTCGTCTATGCGCACTCGAAGCAGCATTAAATCAAGAATAATATTGCATTATTAAAACTGTTAAAAATACCGCAACCTAACCAGTTGCGGTATTTTTTTTGTTTAATCGCTCCATAAAGAAGACATTTTTAAGATTTTAAAATTTGGTATTGTTTGTACCATTTTCTCTTGCGCATTGAGCCGTTTAAGTGGCATATTCTTAAAAAGCGCTGTGGCAAGTTGATCATATGTAGAAATACCTTCAAATAATTTTGAGAGTGAAATTTCTTGAATTTTGCCAAAACCATGATCGTAACCGCGAGCTTCTATGGCAGTTTGGTATGTGGTATCAGAAACAATAAGAACATGTCCGGAAAACCATATAAGATCACCAGGTTCAATGATTTCGCCTTGTTTGAGTGGCTGTAAATTGCGTGCTAGCGTGGTTGTATTTTTAAAGTAATAGGGCATTCCTGCAAGTTGAGCGGCGCGTGCAATAAGTCCTGCGCAATCAAAGCCTGCAAATGGTTGACCCAAATAATTAGGCCATTCATAATATTCACTTATGCCCGAAGGAATTTTGCGCGTAGCGAGATTAAATGTAGTGTCAGAGCACTCGCCGGCAAAGCTGCAGCCACCCCAAGCATATGGTATAAATCCATTATGCAATTGCGCCCATTCACGCAGTATTGAAATAAAGAGCTCCTGCTGTTCACGCGGTGTTTTTGGTGGATTTGCAATTATATCTTTTTGAGGTATGCCAATAATCACAACGTTCATTGTTTTAGGTTGTAAAGCATAGACGGCTATTTGATTTTTATGCACTCGTGTTGTTGGTGCTTGGACAAAGCGGGTTCCTGCCGAATAGGTGCGTTGCGTTATAGGATCAAAATAGGGATGTTTTAAGGAAATAATATCTTGGTTTTGTTTTGATTGTCCAATAAACGAAAGCGGCTTTGGAATGGTTGAGATATCTATACCTTTATTTTTGAGCGCAGCTAGCGGCATAATATTGCGCTTATGCGTCCAGTAACCAATGTGTTGTGTGTTGTCTCGTGGTGTTTGAAAAAAAAGATGTGAAATTTCAATCCGTACTTCATCTTCATATGCTTCTACAATGGTTACTTGTTCATTATAAAGAAGTTGCAATAAGCGGGCGCAGCCATAGTGGCCAGATTTTGCACAAAGAGGTATGCTTTGATAATGGTTTATGCTATTTTTTATGTTATATTCTTTGCAAAATGAGAAGCCGATTAAGTCGACAACTGGTTGTACAATAACTGCTTGTTGATACGAGAAGAGCGAGTGATCGCTGCAGCATATGAGCATAAGCCAGAGTAGCAAGCTCAATTGATTTCTGCGCATGTTCCTCTCCTTGTTACGTATTTAAACTTCATGTTATTCTTCAACTTTAGCATGCCATAACTTTAACACAAATAGCAATAAACCACCTCGCAGTGGTGCGTGAGCTAGTTGTTTTTGGAGAACGGTTGAGATAAAATTGATTTTTGCGGTATGCTAAGAGAAGGAAGGAAAGAGTATGAAGATTGTCATAATGAGTAGTGTAGTGCTTTATTTTATGTGCGCACCCATGAATGCGTGGGTATGGACGTATAAAAAGTATTTTAATGAGGAAGATGCGTTGCGCAATAGCTCGCGTACGTCGCTCTTTTTTTCCAAATGTGACATACCTGAATTTACCCAATTTATTTTTTCGTGGAATGCAAAACGGCCATTAAAAGGAGATTTTTCTTTTTACGGACAAGTGCGTGATGCAAAAACAAAAAAGTGGCACGATTGGCACAAAATGATTGAATGGGGTTCAAGCAAACAATGTTCATATGCAAGTAAGCATGTAAGTGGCAGTTCACATCATCATGTACGTCTTGAGCTACCGTTGCATGCTCCTGCCGATGCTGTACGGGTAGGCGTGCATGCACATAATGGCGCAGATCTTTCTTGTATTCGAGCACTTTTTGCAACCACTGCCCATTTGGGCAATTTTGAGCCTGAGCGTGTAGCCGCTCTAAAGCAATTGCCTTCGGTAAAAGTTGAGAAGGTTCCTACGTTTTCGCAAAAATCACTAGAGCATGAGGATAAAGATTCACTGTGTTCACCTACATCCACTACCATGCTTGCAGGTTTTTTATCTGGTAGCCACATTGATCCGACCATCTTTGCCAAAAAAGCATATGATCATGGTCTTCAAGCATACGGTAGTTGGCCTTTTAATACAGCACATGCGTATGAACTTGCCGATGGAAAAACCTGGTTTCACGTAGCCCGATTGCCTTCATTTAAAGCATTACATGCAAAGTTAACGCAAGATATTCCGGTGGTGGTGAGTGTGCGCGGACCGTTAAAAGGTGCACCTAAAGACTATCCTAAGGGGCATTTGCTTATTGTGGTAGGTTGGGATCAAAAGCGTAATAAAGTATTATGTCATGATCCTGCAATTGAAGGCCATCGTAATACGCCTATTGCTTATGATGCAAAATCATTTATTGCAGCATGGGAATCTTCGCGCAGATTGGCATATGTTGCAGAACCTGCATAAATTAGCTCCTTATTAATTCCTATCTCAATTAATAAACGTACTGGCCTTCACTTTAGATAGACTGCTTAAATAAATATTGACTATTTGAAAATGATTATTGTAATCTGTTAGTAACGAAGAAGAGAGAAGCAGCACGTCACGGACATACTAATGGGGGAGGTATCATGTCTCAAGCTACAATCAAATTCATAGTAGGGTTAGTACCATTTTTGATGGTAGCTTCAAGTATCACGGCAGCTTCAACTACGGCACGTAACGCTATGACTAAATGTTTTCACCATCGCGGCACGTTAAGTGATAAAGTGGTTTGTTATTTTAATGAAGATCCAATTTGTACAGCGCATCCGCGTTTAAACGATAAAAATCAAGCCCAAGAAAAATTAGTTCGTTTTTTTATACCACTTACCGATTTTGCAACTACTGAGGTTAAAGATCATGCAAGTCATGTAGCAGAACGCAACGACAAAGGGTATCAGATGCGATTTGAGCAAGTTGATAAGCCCATGCGCGGGATTCAGTTAGAAATTGCTTATGATCCAAGTAAAATTGAATTTTGTTACGCGCGTAGTGATGCTATTCATACACATAAAGCATTAGTCTTTACGTTTCATAATAAATCAATGGTGCATGAAATTCAGCGTAAAAGTGAGGGCATTTCAAAGCTTGCTATGCATAAAGTAAAACAGCCAACCGTGGTCATTGATTGTGGCCATGGAGGGTCTGATGTTGGCAAAGTGGGTTTATATAATACCTGTGAAAAAGATATTAACTTGAGCGTAGGCTTTCAAGTTGCAGATGGTTTAAAAAAAAAAGGGTATCGAGTTCTGTGTACACGCACTGCTGATACGTTTGTAGCGCTTGATGAACGAACAACCTATGCAAATGCAGAACAAGCTGATTTATTTGTATCAATTCATTCAAATGGTTCATCTAATCGATCTGTAGAAGGGATTGAAACATATTGGTCGCCTTATTCTCTTTTAAAGCAAGAACCGAAAGGTAGTGACATTCTAGATCCACGGTTTAAAGAGCTTGCGCTTCAAAAAGATGCGGTGAGCAAAATACTTGCTCAGGAATTACATCGTCAAGTGCTTGAAGTTGCACAAAAAAAATACAAAGTTAAAGACCGTACTGTCAAAGAAGCGGTATCTCAGGTGCTTATTGGCACTGATATGCCAGCGGCTTTGATTGAATTGGGTTTTTTATCCAATGACACTGAGGCCAAGCAACTTGCAAATAAACAGTATCATAAGCAAATAGCTCAAGGAATTTGCACGGGAATTGAGCATTGTCTCAATCATCTGCAGGGTGCCTAAATATATTTACATAAAACTCTTTTGAAAACTGTTCTGTTCTGTTACAGTAATAATGCATATGTAATTATTTTATCTTACAAATTGTTATAGGTTTTAATTAATCGTGATAAAGGCTATCTGGGAGCAATTTCTTACTATTGCTCGTGAAGAAGCTGGTAGCCGTGTTGTTGATACATGGTTAAAAGCTATTTCGCTTGAGCATTGGGATCCTATTGAGCATGTGGTATATGTGCAGGCTCCTAATAAATTTGTAAAAGATTGGGTATCCAGTCATTATCATGCTTTGCTTTCATATCATCTACCACGGTTATTTAATGTACCATCGGTTAAAATTACGTATACCGATGCAAGCCAGCAGCCTGTCATTACTGATGATGTAAAAGTTACTTCAATTATTCCAGCGCAACGTGTGCAGATTAATAATCAAGAAACTCAACCTACACCACTTGTCACGCGCATTGCAAGCAAACGTGGCTCGCGCATAAATAGTAATTATCGTTTTGAAACGTATGTGGTCGGCCCTAGTAATTCGCTAGCATATTCTGCAGCTCATGCAATCACTGAAAAATTAGGAACTCTTTATAATCCCTTATTTATTTATGGTGGATCAGGACTTGGCAAAACGCATTTAATGCATGCTATTGGCAATGAAATTAAAGAAAAGCACGGTCATTTGCACATGGTGTATCAATCGGCCGATAGGTTTGTAAGCGAATTTATTAATGCAATTCGATTTGATAAGATGCATCAGTTTCAAATTAAATATAAAACTGCAGATGTGTTGTTTATTGATGATATACAGTTTATGTCTAATAAAGAGCAAACACAAGAAGCTTTTTTTCATATATTTAATGCTCTTCATGATGCTCAAAAACAAATAGTATTTTCCTCTGATACGTATCCTGCTGATATTCATGGCCTTGCGCAACGTTTAAGCTCACGGCTTGAATGGGGATTGGTGACTGACGTGCAACATCCTAGTTTAGAAACAAAAGTTGCTATCGTTCAACGGAAGGCTGAACTGCATAGTCATCAAATTTCAGATGAAGTTGCACATTTTATTGCATCACGAGTGCATTCAAATATTCGTGAACTTGAAGGAGCGCTTATTCGTGTTACTGCATTTGCATCACTTACTAAACAACCGGTTACTCTAGAACTTGCTCGTAAAGTTCTTGCACGCATTTCAAGCTCAGAAGCTCCGGCTCCCGTAGATTTTGATCGTGTAATGCACCGCATTAAAGAGCGCTATCGCTATTCACTCCAGGACTTACGCTCGCAAGATCGCACTAAACAATTATCTTTAGTGCGTCAAATTGCTATGTATTTAATGAAGCGTATGACCGATAAATCACTTCAAGAAATTGGTTCATTTCTTGGCAGAAAAGATCATACAACGGTTAAGTATGCCATTCAAAAGATTGATGAAATGTGTACAAGTGATCCTGCCTTTGGGCGCCAAGTAAAGGCTTTAGAACAAGAAATTTCACGCTAACAAAAGGAGAAGCTATGAAACGGATTATGGTGTGTTGGATGTTGTTTGCGGGTACATTGTGCGCTCAAGAAATGCAATCAATAAAAAAAGTACTTGATGCCACTGAGGATATTGAGTTTAGCACATTTTGTGAATTTATTGGTGTGCCTGTTGAGCAAAGAGCTGAATTTGCAGCACATTATGAAACGCAATCAAAAAAAATTAAACGCGTGCGCTCAAGTGCAACCCGCCAAGCGCGCACGCAAGAATTACGTGATAAAGGGCGCAGTGCGTTACAAGTGGAAGAGCCGCAATTATATGCAGAATTTAAAGCATGTGAAGAGGGCGTTTCAATATGTATGAGTCCACGTGCCTGCGTTGCGCAAAATGCCCGTTTATTTTTAACACGCTATGGGGCTTGGCATGAATTTAAAAAGATGCATGCGCAATCACAAATAAGTATGTGGGCAAAGGTTAAAGATTTTGCAAGAAACGGCAAACAGCGTATAGCTCATTTGTTTGGAGCTCAAGAAGAAGTAAAAGTTGCTCTCAATGAAAGCGCTGAGGGGAAAAAGTCTTAAGCACATAAGGGAGAAAAAGTATGTATAAGCAAAGAATTAAATTAGGGTTATTGCTAAGTGCTTTATTCTTAGGATCTCTCTATGGCATGCAGCCAGCGTTAGAGAACTTGAAGGATAGCTTAGATGATTTACGCAGAGAGTTAGGTGGAATACAACAGCCACATATTCAATTGCCCCCTCCAGTACTTCAAGGTGGACCAATAACACCAATTATTACTGGTCCATTGCCGCCACCGCCTGTTGTGCAAGCTGGTGCTATTTCAACTCCATCAACTAAGACAGGTGCACCAGTATCTAAGTCTGGTCGTAAACCCGGATTAGGTGATGTAACTAATATTGGGTTTACGCCAATAGCAGGGTCAGATAAGCCGAAACAACCCGTTGCTTCGGGCATCGGTTTGAGCGCTGAACAACTTGAACAGCAACGTAAAGAACGGGAAGCGCGTTTGGCTGTAGCAAAGCAAAAGAAAGCTGCAGCGGGCGATATTACAAAAGGTTTTATAACAGCAGCATTTGCAACATATCCAGTATCAGCGACGGTTCCTGCACCAATTGCTACAAAAGATTTTGGGGTTGAGCGTGAAGCGGTAAATGCAATAAATATTAAATCAGATACCATTCTAAATCAACTTAAAAGCAATTTGTTTACGCAAGATGATAAAAGGGAACGGCAACCACTAGCTAAAAAGTTATTGAATGGCTTATTATTCTTTACAAGAAATAATGTAGTACAGCCTGATCAAATTAAGCAAATTGCCGATCTAGTGGTACTCATCTTAAATATTGATCCATTATTGATTACTACAGCGGATGCAGTGTTGCGGCAACTTGGTTTTGATGACGTGGCAATACACCGGCTAATGACGCTGTTTTTTGAAGAACGTATTAGATTTATACAAGAGACATTAGAAGAGCTAAAAAAACAAGCAACAGAAGGTGCAATTCAAGATATTGATCAAGCATTTGCTTACTCAATTGCGTTATCAAGTGAGTTAATACGCCAAGAAAGTATAGTGCTTGATGAGCATACTACTGCAGCACAAAAGCAAGAAGCACAATGGTTTATTGATAAAGTGCGAGAATTGCGCAAAAGGTTGTGTGAGATTATCACTGCGCCTGATAACATTGTACTTTTTAATACAAAGCCGGCGCTCAAAGAGCTCTATCTTACGATATGTGGTGCACAGCAGAAGGCAAAATTACGTGTATATTGTGTTACTGCCGCATACACATATGGAAAGACGCTTGAAGGTAAGCGAAAAGGTAGAGATTATACCTATTGTGGTTTTGATCAAGAAATACAAAAGATCATGGATGAAATTAAGAAATTCAATGCATTAGAAGAAAGTGAAATGTCAGTAAGTCAGCGTGTATACACCGTGCAAACAATTATTAGTTCACTTGCTGACATTAATACGTTCTTTACCAATCCTGATGTTTGTCCAAACTGCTTGAGAGAGGCAATTCGTTTTGGGCATCCAAAAGTATTAACTGTTAGTCAAGTGGAAGAACCATTTAAAATGCAACTTGCCCAAATTGCAGATTTTTTATTGGCTATGAACAAGCGTGATAATAGTTTTTATTTAGAAAACTTTGTAAGAACTGGTATTCCTAATATAAAAACGACTCTTGATCGCGTGAGAAAGTTGAGTGATAAAGAATCAGCAATGATTTACGGCTTGATTGGCATAAATCGTGTGGCAAAAGAAAAGAATCTAGGGCCATACAATCTTGATGATTTTCTTCATGGCCGTATTCCACAGTGGTTAATACAAGAGAAAGAAAGAAGAAGAATGCAAGCATTATCTGTATAGTTATATATGTAGCGCGCCGGGGATTATCCTCGGCGCTTTCTTAATATTGCAATAATGCCAGTGGTGAGGGGCCTCTTTTTTGTAAACTGCGTCTTGTATATTTTGTTTGACAGTAGGTATCACGCACACGTTTGGCAGCAAGCCTACCATACCAACCTACATATCCTTGCCCAGGAAGTTCTTTTCTGAGTCCTACTACCGTAGGAAAGTGCTCTGTATCAATAATAACTATTTTGCCGGTTTCTCGCTCAATTACAAAATTATTAATGTGTGCATCAATAAAGCTTTTTAAATATTTGCTAGTGGAAAGTGCAAGCTTGCGGTCTTCTGATGATGTTAAACTAAAAGTGCGTTCAATATCAATTGCATCAACAACTACCGCATAAATTCCAGGATATTCAGTGACTAAAGGAGCATTGCTTTGACCAATATTGTAGCCGGTTAAAGTAAAGAAGGTTCTTTTTTTTGGTGCCCAGAACCATTTGCGTGGGAATTCTATTACGTCTTTCCATGTGGGATGTTCTTGAATTTGTTTTTGGACTAATTCTAAATTAGGAATACGAGTAAGGCCAGAAATGTGCCTGTTTGCACCACCGCCCATTAAAAAAAAGCATGTGGGTTCAAAGCCTTTATCAAATGGGCGTACAAAGCTTTTTGGTGTTTCAAGAAATAGTTTTACAATGAATGGATAGTCATTAAATTTGACTATTAAACAACCTGTTGCTGTTTTCCAAACAAAATCTCTTTTTTTTAGTATGGTAAAATGGGGAAGTTCTTTAAGTGCTTTTGCTGGTTGCTTGCGATCTGCAATTAATTGAGCAACCAGTTGTTCGATCAACTCACTCAGCACTGTGCCATCAATTGATTGTGTTGGGTCTTGGCGATACGGGATTGCGCCGTCTGGCAAAAGGTGTGTATCAAAGTATGATTGATCATACGTATGGAAAAGTGGATACTCTTCCAAATGATAATCCCGCAACTTATGTACTTTTTTTGATCCATTCCAGCATACTTCTATCATTGGCATATGTGGATCGTCCGGGCGAAATACCGATCGACCTGCATAGCTTGTCAGCACATGCAGAATACAAATTACATATAAGAAAAAGTAAAAAAACAAGCCATCTGCCTTCACAGCTTCTAATGCCTTTTTGATTCGAGTACACATTAATTAATTTTCATGAAAGTGCTTAATACAACTTTACTAGATTTTTAGAGAGAACGTAAGAGTTTGCACGAGAACTTTGAATATTGATTTTAAAGAGTTGAGTGTGCTAACGTGGTAGTTGGTACCAGTTGCACAATGATTCTACTTGGGGTAAGGTAAAATTGAAGCAAAGTATGATTAACTTTAAAAAAAGGATAGACTATGAGCAAGCCACAGAACCAAGAGCGGTTGCATGAAATATTGCAGCATATGTGCCATCTGCCTCGTAAAATTATTTCACTTCATGAACATCACTTAAATAATGTCCCTGAATTTGTGTTGTATGAATTGTCCCACAAAAAAGGGTTTAATTTACAAAAAGCAGCTTATTTTGTTGATAACCCTGACTTTAATTGCATGAAGGGCGTTGCAGGATTTTGTAGCACGGAATGCAGTGGTTTAGAAGAAAAGGATGTATGGCAAAATCCTGAAGGATTTAGTAAATACATGCAGCAATCGCCATTTAATAATCGGGTACGATCAGTTTCTCATGAGAGTGCGCGTTGCAAAGGGCATTCTGAGCAAGAGCTTGTAGAAGATATTGCATCTCGTCTCAATCTCAAACATCCACACGCATTTTCATGGAATTTAAAACATGGCAATCATGGGTTGCTGGTGGTAGAAAAAGTGGATGAGCAAGATCCATGGGACACGCAATATTTACATGATTGTGCGCATATTCTGAGCTTTTGCCCAATTAACTAATCGAATTTTTATTTAGTAGTTGAAATATTGCAATAGCCTTTCTCTTTTGGGTATTCTTAATAGCGTATATGTGTGTGCTCATAAGAATTAAAAGGAGAGGCAACATGCGATTACGAATATTTGTCTTAATTGGTATATGTATAATTTTAGATGTGCTTGTAGTGCGCCAAGTGCGTCAATATGATGATCAAAAGATATTGACAACTTTTGATACTTCAAAGCAAGAGAAAACAGCCATAGCTTCAACGCAAGATGAAATCGAGTCCGGGCAAGAGCCCATCACTCAAGAAGGCAAGGCAAGCGCCACCGCCTGTTGAAAGTTGATTGATAGTATTTGCAATATCACATGTCATTGCAGTTTCCACAGAATCACCGCCAGCTATCATGGTATAGGCAGGTGATTTTGCCATTGCAGCAAGCAATGCGCATGACGCTTCTCGTGTTTCCTTTCTTTCTTTAAAACCCATTGGTCCATTAAAAAAAACAGTTCCTGCAGTCTGTATAATTTCCGTAAACTGTGTAGTTGTCCGTGGCCCAATTGCGATACCAACCAGGTTTTTTTGAAAATCAGTGGCATTAATGATACTCAATGGACCATTGAAACTATCTTGTGCAACCAAATAATCGGAAGGGAATATAAGTTTACGAGCATCGTCAGATTGGAGTATGTTTTTTGCAGTACTTAGCACGTCATCTGCAACACAAGAGGCTCCAATCTTTTTTCCTTGTGCTTTCATAAAGGTAAAAACAAGTGCTGGGCATAAAAGAATGTTATCAGCAAGACGTAAAAGATATTCTATATAGGGCAATTTATCTTTCACTTTGCCGCCACCAAGAATAAGTATAAACGGCCTTTCAGGATTGTCTTTTAAGCGCATAAGCGCAGTTAGTTCTTGAGCGCAATGTAAACCAATAGTGCGCGAGTTCGGTGGAAATTCTTTTGGTAAAAGCACCATGGACGTGTCATTGCGATGAGACGTTCCAAATGCTTCATTAATATAGAAATCGCCTAGATTGGCAAGCTGTTTGGCAAATGTTTGGCTTTGTTTTTGTTCCTCAGGATAAAAACGAAGGTTTTCAAGCAAAATTATATCTGATGCTGCGTTAGTAATTATGCCGTTTGCGGTATTAATATTTGGCGCAAAGGTTACGCTAAATCCATGTTTTTGGAACCACGAAATTAAAATGCGTGTTGAAAGTTCTGGTTCTTGATGTGTTGGTCTATCAATATGGGTAAGAAGAATAATTTTGCCATTCTTTTGTTTGATGAGATTAAGAGTGGGCAATGCGCCACGCAAACGAGTGTCATCAAGTATAGAGCCATTTTTGAGTGGTACGTCGCCGTCGATACGAACGAGGACTTTTTTGTTTTCTAGACTCCAGCTTGGTAAGTGGGAGGTGATATTTGTTAGCTTCATACAATTCCTTTGGATTTGTTAATTTATGCTTGGCTTTTAAGCAATCTTGCAATAGAAATCTTGTGTAGTGCCCTACAGGGAATCCATGTAGAAACTAATGCAACGCATATCACAAAGAAAAAAATACCAATAAAGATAGGCCATTCAAGTGCAACCGGTAGATGAGAAATCATATAGGTATCTGGTAACGGAATTAATTGATATTTTTCAAGTACCCATGCAGCAATGGCAGCAAGTGAAAGTCCTGCCAAGGAACTAAAGGCTGCAATAATAAGTCCCATCCACATGAATATGCATGTAATTGTATTTGAGGGTACACCTAATGCGTGCAATAAGGCAATGTCGCTGCGTTTATGTTGAATTTGCATATAAAGCAAAGAAAGAATAGTCATGCTTGCAATGAGAATAATCAAGCTTACTATTAAAAACATGGCATATTTTTCAAGTTCTAAAGCACTAATGAGTGCCGGATAGAGTGATTGCCATGAATATACATCAAGGCCAAAGCGTTGCTGTAATTGTGTAATAAGCTTATCTTGATTTGCTAGTGTAGTGGGCTTGATTGCAAGTTGCGTAACTTCTGCATTACTAAATAATTTTTGTAATAACGACAGCGGGCAATAAATTGTGCCAGCGTCCATTTCTTCAAGACCTGTTTTAAATATACCACTTATGATAATTGGCGTAGTTGATAAATAAAGTTTAGATCGTGATGTAGTTGTATCAGATGAATAGACTAATTCAACTGTATCGCCAACATGTAATGCAAATTGCTTTGCAAGCCGCTCACCAATAAGTACTTGATTTTTTACAAGCAAGTCAGTGAGAGTGGCATGTGGAAAGAGCGTGCGTTTAATATAAGACGCTAGCTTAGTGGTTTGGATTTCATGATCAGGCAAAATGCCTTGTAATAAAACAGGTGCTGAAAGTTCACCTGTAAGTGGATCCTTAATAATACCGTGCTCGGTAATGCGTGGACTAAAGCCTATAATTTCAGGAAATTCTGTTTTTAAGATTGGGGCAATTGCTTGAAAATCGAGAGGATCTTGGCCTGACGACATAATAATTGGAGCATGAACACCTTGGAGTAATTGATGGCCAGATTTTTCAAATCCGCGCATAATACACATGGTGAGTGCGAGAGCTCCAGAGGCAATGGCAAGCGCAATGCAGGAAACATATACCATGGTGCCTATTGCTTGTGCGTGACGTGCGCCACGCATATAGCGCCATGCAAGAAAAAGTGAAAATGATTTCATGTATATACCTAATAAATGGGCTTGCCCATCATTTTTGATTCTTAACTCCAAGTTTTATATTAATTATAACATGCAATTAACTAATGTTTACGAATTGGTTTTGAAAAATGATGAGTCTGATAATTTAATTATTATGTAATTTATTACGCCGCTTGTAAAATGTATAACTTTTAATTACTCTAAACACAGAACTTTAATGTAATTAACAAAAGGTTTTGCTATGGAGCAATCAAACTTAGTATATCGTGTTTGGGCCGTGTTGTCCTTATGCGTTCTACTTTCAGGATGCCGCTATAAAACATGGGGCGAATCGGTATTTAATCAAGGTTGCAAACTTGATTGCTTTCAACAGGCAACCTGTGAATATTTGCGAACCGTGCATATTTATGATCAATTTACTACGCTCGGCAATTTTGAAGTATTATGGCTTTCTAATGAAGTGCGTACTGTCTACAGCAAGTTATATGCGCAACAGCATTGCCTTAATGGAGAGCGTTATAAAGTATTTTTGCGCAGGCAATTAGAAGAAAATAATCACTATATTACTTTTTATGTGCTTGCTTCTATCCCACATTCACGAGGGACTATGCTTAGTGATGAAAACTCTGAATGGGCAATTTGTTTGGAGGTTGATGGTGTTTCTTATTCGCCAACATGCATTAAGACAATTGAATTAAAGCCTGAGTATAAACATTTATTTAGTAGAGCTTATACACATTTTAAAACGCCATATATTGTTACCTTTGAGGCGCGAAATATTGAAGGCAAGCCGTTACTATACGCTGTAGGGCAAACTTTGCGCCTGCATTTTAATACGATTTGTAGAACTGATTTTGCTGAATGGCAAATACTTTCAGATGGTTCAGTATGTATCTCAATGGATGATGTTCCAGACTTCTTGATGTATGATTTATGGAAATATTAGATATGCAAACAATTACTATAGCAATAGCTACCGATCATCGTGGATTTTCTCTTAAGGAATCATTAAAGGAAGTTGGTGGCTTGGGTGGTTATTCAGTAAGTTGGATCGATGTTGGAGCGTTTTCTGAAGAACGCTCTGATTATCCCGAGTTTGCAATTAAAGCTGTAGAAGCAATGAAATTTGGTGATGCCGATTGTGCTGTGCTTATTTGTGGCACGGGCGTCGGTATGGCAATTGCTGCCAATCGATATCATGGTATTTATGCAGCGCTCGCGTGGGATCTCACAACGGCACGTCTTGCCAAAGAAGATGATCATGCAAACGTATTAGTACTGCCTTCCGATTATATTAGCCATGAGCTGGCCCAAGATATGGTGACTGCATGGTTGCTTGCTGAATTTAAGAAAGGCAGATATGCTGAACGCATTAAAATGATTGATGCGATTAGATAAACCTACTTCAAAAAATTAACCCGCTTGTAGATTATTAAAATTACAAGCGGGTTTTTAAGTTCTTAATAATTATTTTAAGCTGCTAGAGGTTCTACTGGAATTACTGTGTTTGTAGCTGACGCTTTACCCGCCACCAGCTCTTTAATCTCGCTTCCAGTAACAATTTGTTTCTTAATTAGCATTTCAGTAAGTTCTGTAAGTTTGTCTTTATGTTCTGTGAGTAATGCGCGTACTTCTGCTTCACATCGTTTAACTAAGTTGTGTTCTTCTAGTTTAAGCTCATTAATAACCGTTTTAGGCAATGCCATTTCAGTAACGCCAGCAAATACTACTTTATTCGCCAATATGTATGCTTTATTTTTTGCGTTTGTGCGATAGTTTGCGCTTTGCGTGCCGCAAACAATTTCTTCTGCTATGTGGCCCGCCAGCTTTAATTTTATAGCATCGAGCAACTCTTTGTGTGTTTCAAGTGCTAATGCGTCTTGCGAATGATATGTAAAGACTTTGCCATATTTAGTCCAGTCTTTTGGTTTTTGTTTACGCTCGCTAAGTGTTGCATTGCTAAATATTGAACCTTCATGAAATTTCTTGCGTATGCCCAAAATTGTAGCTTGCGCAATATTCAATTTATTGTTGCCATAAGATATAGTTAATGCTTGCCCTGCCTGATATGCGGCAAAGTGCGTTACTTCTTCTTTGCTGCATGGCAATTGCGTGGGTAAATGCGTGTATATCATCCTATGAATCTGTTGGTTAAACGCTTGTTGTAACGTTTCCTCAGTTACCGGCTGATGTGCTTTAAACGATTCTTGTTTTGCAAGTGTTATAGTTCGTTTAAGTTCTTCAATAGTTTTACCTTCACTTTCTTGGGCAATTTTATCAATAAATTCTTCAGAAGCTAAAATGAACTGTTTATTTAGTTCTTTTATCAAGAAGTTTTTGCGATCAGCAAGTGTGGGTAAGCTTACTTCTATAATATGGTCCATTCTATTAATTAATGCAAAGTCATTATGTTCAATGTGGTTACAAATAAAGATAAAGAATACTTGGTTGCCTACTTCATCATTTAATTGTGCATTACCCATAGCATTGAGGATTTCTGCTAGAAGTTTGCTGTTACGTTCACGCTGTGCCCCTGAGAGGTCAAACTCATCAATGCAAATGATGCATGGTTTTATAGTATTTGCATAATTGATAATAGTTTCAATGCCATAAAGCATGAGCATTTCCGCAGTAATAGGCATATAAGTAAACTTTTGAGTGCTTCCTTTAGCTTTTAAAGTAGCTTTAATTTCCCCAGCAACAGCCTCACCAAGCATGCTTTTGCCAGTTCGTGAATTGCCGTGAAGCATCCAGAATCTGCCAGGCGATTTGCCAGTGCGGTCCATTTTTTCAGGATCTGCAAAATAGGCGGGCAAAATGCTCATTTCTTGTTTAATATGTTCATGCCCCTCTACATCCGCAAGAACAAATCGCGGTTCCCGAGCATATTCGTCGACTGCTTTAAATTCATCTTTACCTTGCAAATATGCAACAGTTCTTTGCCACGTATTGTAGGCATTTTTTTGAATTTCAGTTACCTTTTCTTGGAATAGAAAGCACATGCCACCAAGTGTAAAAAGTGGTTGCGTTACTGAGTTAAAGATATGTAACTCTTCTAGTTTTTCCACAGTTTTACCAAATAGGGTTATATTGTCGGCATTTGCAACTGGATAAATAAACTTATTGTTAGCTTTTAATTCTGACGTATTACCGTTAGGTAACAGAAAAGTTTGTTCTCCTGGAATGTTTCGCTTAAACCAAGATACTCCAGTGTAGCGACAGAACTTTTGAAATAGATTTTCATCTTTAGGTATAATTAAATTACCTTTATCATCTAACGGATAAGCTCCAAAGCTGTCATTTGAAAAGCGATACATATAATAGGTAGCAATGGCTGCTGCAACGAGTGATAATTTTGCGGTTTTTAGGCTAACAAGATTGGAGCATTTTTTGAATGCTTTGTTAAACCAACTTGCACCCATGTCATTGGTTTGTTTATGAATAGCTTCCAGTCGTTTTGCGTTACGAGTAACATGCTCTTGAAGTAATTTTGGTTCAAGATCGCTAGAAGAAATGCTACGGGTAGTGATAGAATCTGTAGAGATGGCAGGAATCGAAGTAAGTTTACTTGCTACCGCCCCATCAACACAGCGCAATAATTCGTCAATAATTAGTATGGCTCTAAAAAGTATTTCTGGGTTATCAAGTAAACCCGTAGAAAGAGCCATGCCCTTGAGTTGTTCAACCTCTGTTTGTAAGTTAACAATTTGAGCTTCTATTTCTTGTTTATTTAGGATATTTAATTTTTTATTTACTTCTACTTGTTGGCCTAAATCTTGGAGTAAAAAGCTTATCTGCCCTATTTGATCAATAACTGTTAGTTTGGTATTTTCATACAGCGGCATGGTTTCATTAACGTATGCTTCGTATGCTTCTAGTTTTTTGCGAACTTCCGCTTGCGTTTCAGGCGAGGATTTATCATAGAGTTCTTGAAACTTTATAGGATCAATTTCACCATTTTCAAAGAGTGCAGCAAATTCGGGGGGCAAATCAAAATCGTGCAAGTCTTGAGCTTTAAGCGAGACACTAAAGAGCGAGAGAGTGATTAAGCAGTAAAGTATAAATTGTTTCATAGGATGCAGCCCTGCAAAGGTGTAATTACAAAAAGAAATTAATTTTACCAAGTTAAACCTCCATGGTAGTTTTTGAAAATGAGTTATAAAATATATTCTGAGAGTACCGTTGATACGCTATTTTGTCAATTAAAGCCGCAAAAAACCCGGGGTACTAAGGCCCCGGGTGCTTATGTCGTGTAGAAAGTTCTATTATTAGTTATTAAGAATGCTGCGAAGTGGTTCTGGAAGTTGATTTGCAATAGGTGCGCCTACTGAAACCCAGACGTATTCACCAACATTTTCAAAGTATTCTTTTACTGATTTTAGAAAGATGCTAGCGACCAATGCATCTGCAACAAGACGAGTTGCTTGACCATTGCTCGAGTCAAGTGCGTTTAAGCGAGTTTCGAAAGTTGGAGAAACTTTAGCGAAATACTGTTGGAGAGCAAAGAATTTTACCGCAGTCCATGCAGTACCAGATAGCATCTGGCTCTCTGTAAGTGGTTCTTCTGGGTTGCGCTTTGCAAAGCCAGTTGTTGATGATAAGCCTAGTGCCAACAATGCGGCTAATGCTACTGAACGTTTAAAAGTCATAAGTGACCCCTTTTTGATGGTTTATTTATACCAGCTACACAACATGCCCCAATCATACCTCGGGGAGTTTGGGTTTGTCAATAGCAAATTGCCGTGGTACGTTAAGTACTGGAAAGTTTGTAATGTCAAAATAGCCTCAAACTAAAGGAAAATTGATTATGCTACAAAAACAAAATATTTTTTTAATTTCTGGCCTTGTGCTTGCACTTGGCGCTTTTAGCCTTATCTATGTTTGGAATGTGCGTTGTAAATCATCGCGACGCTATACTATCTCAAAAGAAATGGCTCTAGAAGCTAAAGGCGTGGTGCCTGTATTGGTGCTTGGCTCTGGCCCTGCAGGATTAACTGCTGCTTTATATAGTGCACGTGCAAATATTAAAACGCTTGTGCTTGAAGGTAATAAGCCAGGTGGTGCTTTGATGGAAACCAGTTATATTGAAAATTGGCCAGGGGTTAAGCGTATATTGGGCTCGCAAGTTATTGGTCAGCTTAAGCAGCAAGCAGTATCTTTTGGAGCAGAGTTTTTGGTCGACTCTGCGACATCGATTGATATGAGCGTATGGCCTTTTATTGTGGCTACTGAAAATGGTATAACTATTCGCGCATTAACGATCATTGTGGCTACAGGTTCTACGCCAAAAAAATTAGGTATTCCCGGAGAAGCACAATATTGGGGCAAAGGCGTGACCACTTGTGCAGTATGTGATGCGCCGCTCCATAAAGGTAATGACGTAGTAGTAATTGGTGGTGGCGATTCAGCTATAGAAGAGTCATTGCAATTGGCGCCTTACGCAAAAACGGTAACCATATTAGTGCGTAAAGACGCAATGCGCGCGGCAGCTTCTATGCAGGATCGCATGAAAGAAGTAAAGAATATAAAAGTTGAATATAATGTAGAACTACAAGAAATTAAGGGTACTGATTCTGAAGTGACTGAGGTGGTAATTAAGAATAGTAAAACGGGAGAGGTTTCAATTAAAAAAGTCACCGGCGTATTCTTGGCTATTGGGCATGATCCTAATTCTCAGCTCTTTAAGGAAGAGGGCATGGTTGACAAAAATGGTTACTTGCAACTTGTTAAAAGGTCGCAAAAAACGCCAGTTGAGGGTATTTATGCTGCCGGCGACGTAGCGGACCCTGTCTATAAGCAGGCAGGATATTCTGCTGGTGCAGGTACGGCAGCTGCACTTGATGCCGCATCGTTCTTACAAGATTATGGTTTTAATGCAGCGGTATTTAAGCAAATGGAACCAAACTTTTTTGAGCCTTTCCTAGAAGAAAAAATTGAAGTTCCTTTAATGACATCGCTTGCGCAATTAAAAAACGTATTAACTTTTTCTAAAACGCCTGTGTTTGTAGATTTTTTTGCTGAGTATTGCCCGAGCTGCATGCGCATGTTGCCCTCGGTAGCCTCTGTTGGCGCGCAATTTGAAGATAAAGCATTATTTGTAAAAGTTGATGTAGAGCAAGCAAAAGAAATTGCTGATGCCTATCATGTAGGCGCGATTCCTGTATTGCTCGTATTTAAAAATGGCCAGTTAGTGGCTCGTTATAACGAAGCAATGACGCGCAAGGAGCTTGTTGATTTTGTAGAGCAATTTATTTAACAATTTGTGCGTATTGCATGCGTGTGCTTTTAAATTTGTAGGCACCTTGCCCATAAAGCTTTAGCGTTGCGTGCTCATCTTTTTGCAGGTCCACAGTAATATAATAATGTGGACCTATGATTTCTCTCCAATAGAATTCTTGTATTTTTTCGCCTGGCAATTTAAATGTTACCGCATGGGAGTGAAATAGAGATTCATAGGGGAATAAAGCACAAGTATCTTTTCCTGGTCGGCAGAAAGCCTGCGGGTTGGTGAACCCACTCATTGCTCTGTCAGACCTATTATATACCTTAAGTGAGGCAGGGAGCAAAGATCCCGCGCTCAGTAGGATGAGTGTTATTAATCGATAATGCATCGATTTTCCCTTCTTTTTATTATATTACCCTTTTACTTTTCGATCTTATCAAAATACTGTTTTGAAGCAACAGGGTTGCAGAAAAATACAGAAGAAAATATTGCAAATAGAAATGATAATATGTTATCCTAAAGGTAGAGAAAGTTATTATACACGCAGAAATACCTGCATTTTCAAGGGGGGAGCATGGAACATTTCATGGATAAAAAATTTTTAGTTGGTCTTTTTGTAATATGTATGGTTAGTTTTTTAGTGTTTCGTACGGCACAGGAGCCAATGCAACATAAAAAAATAAGTGCAACAAAAGAAGAAGTTACTCCGGCAATTATTGCAAAAAGCCTTGAAAGTCAAACTTTGAAAGATATTTCAAAAGAGCAGAAGTACCTGAAAGGTGCGACAATAGAAGAAATTTCGTTTTATGCGCCAGATAGTCCTTGTTCTAATAAAATGTCTGAGCGTAAAGGGAAAATTATACGGCGTAAAGACGCGATGGCGACCGTGTTAGTGTGCCATGGCTATATGTGTGATAAGCATGATGTAGGAATTTTTAGAACTGTGTTTCCTAATTGCAATGTAATGACGTTTGACTTTCGAGCACATGGTGATAGTTCCGATAACTATCAATGCTGTACATTTGGACGTGATGAATCCTACGACGTAATTGCAGCAGTTGATTATATTAAAGCGGATAAACAATTATCGCAATTACCGAGGATAGTATACGGGTTTTCGATGGGGGCAGTAGCATCGATCATAGCGCAGTCAAAGGACATGACATTGTTTGATGCAATGATTCTTGATTGCCCATACGATCGTAGCGAAAATATTTTGCGTAAAGCATTAGAAGATGTGCGTTTGCATTTGTTTGGTTATAGCTTTTCGCTGCCAGGCAAGGGGATTTTAGGCGATTACGCCTTTAATCCATATGTGCAATCGCTTTTGAAATCGCTGTTAAAGACTGTTGCAAAGTTAGATCCTACGGCAACTAATACGCGCATATATCCGGTTAATCCGGCAGACGCGATTAAGGATGTTTCTGTTCCTTGCTTTTTTATACACTGCAAGAACGATGAAAAGGTGCCAGTAGAATCCATTTGTAACGTGTATGATAACGCAAAGGGATTCAAAAGACTTTGGGTGACTGATGGACGGCATCATTTTGATTCGTTCTTCTATAATCCAGAAGCGTATTGCTATAAAGTGAATAAATTTATAACAAAGGTAGTTGAAGGTAAAATTGTTGATAAACAACCCGTGAAGGTTACAGGTCTTACCGAAAGGAATAAGAAATGTTAATAATCATGGTTGTAAAAGTAAAAAAGGAGAGTAGTCATGAAACGTTTATTGATATTGATAGGAGCACTTATAATTAGTGCTCAAACAGGGGCCATAGTATATACCCCACAGAGTCAAAATGCTTTTAATAATTTGCTTGAGCAAAATCCATATGCAGTAGTGCATTTTATTAATTATGACAAAGTAGCTGATGATAAGCTTACAGAGCTTGCATTGAGTGAGATGAAAGATGCATTTGGAAAAGCGGCAATGGACCCGCAGTATTTGCGCGCCAATATTGCGTTTATTGGCATTAACTCACGAATTGTTCCTAATCTAATTTCTGATATTGAAGCAAAGAATAGTCTTAAGAAAGGTGATAGCGCATCACATTTTTCAGATGTGTTTTTATATAACAATGGTTCTCCTGTAAAGGATAGCACTGGTTACTTGGCAACACTTACCGATGCTTTTGATCAATCAGATCTTGGTGTCTTCATACAACAATATTTAGGTGATTATATTTCATATAAAGTGCAACAAGCACAAGCTTATCAAGTTTCACAGCCCACGACGGTAACAACTCGGTATGTTGAGCGACCTGTTTATACATATACTAGCAGACCATATTATGACTATGACGATGATTATTACTATTATCGGCGTAGACCCCGATTGGGCATTGGCTTTGGCTGGGGTGGCGGCTGGGGCTGGGGAAGACGCGGTTGGGGTTGGGGCCCTGGTGTCGGCTTTGGCATAGGATTTTAATTAATTTTAAGGAAATATCATGAAGTTTCACGTTATAGCAAGAAGCTTATTAGCATTTACGATCGCGTTTGCGGCGATGAATGCACAGGCAATTCCGTATTTGGAAAGTGAGTCACAAGTTACAAATTTTGTACGTACGCATGGCAAATCGGCACTTTTGGTCATTGATAGAACAAAAGTAAGCGATCCAGAGCAATTTAGAAAGTTACGGCAAGATTTTGCAGTGGCTACTAATACTCCAGAGTATCAAAAAACAGGTGCTGCTTTTGCGGTAACTGAAACTTCAGCGCTTTCGCCTGATATGCTTTATGATCTTGATATGCAAGATGACCCTGCAACTATGGCTTTTTTTGAAAAAGGCCAATTGCTTACTGGTCAAGATCAAGAAGGTGACGAACCGCGCGAACCTTATCAATTTTCTCAAGAAGAAGTAGGGCAAGCAGTTGCTGCAGTGCCACAAACAACTTATACCGAACCAATTTATACAGAATATACACAGCCTGTTGAAACTCAATATGTTGAAACACCTGTATATACCACAAATTATTATGATACAGATTATTATGATTCCGGCTATTATCCCGGTTATTGGGGTTGGGGCACCGGATCGTGGTTCTGGCCATTGCTCGCAGGTTGGGGCTTTGGTTGGGGCGCTGGCTGGTGGTCAAATTGGGGTCGCCCATGGAATAGGCGCGATTGGGATCGCCCACGGCATCATGGAAGACCAGGTGGTCGACCAGGCCAAGGAAGGCCCGGAAGACCAGACGGTAGACCAGGTAGACCAGGAAGGCCAGACGGTAGACCAGGAAGGCCAGGTCAAGGCGGAAGGCCAGGAAGGCCAGATGGCAGACCAGGACAAGGCGGCAGACCGGGCCAAAGACCAGGACAAGGTGGACGACCAGGGCAAGGTGGTGCTGGAACGCGGCCAGGGCAAGGTGTAAGACCAGGCCAGGGTGGCGCAGGAACTCGACCGGGAATAGGACAAATTGGAACTGCGGGCGCAGGAGCGGCGGCAGGTATTGCTGCTGCACGTCCAGGAGCAGGCACAAGACCAGCAGGATCTCGTCCTGCCGGCTCACGACCAGCGGGAGCAGGTACTCGTCCAACAACACGACCAGCAACAGGCGCTCGCCCAGTAGGTGCTGCACCACGAGCTGGTGGCACATATGTAAATCGCTATGGCGGCGGTGCGCGACCTGCAGCGGTAAGTAGGCCTTCAGGCGGCGGCTATCGTGGCTCTAGCATATCTCGTGGCGGCGGCGCTATGCGCTCAGGTGGCGCACGAATGGGCGGAATGCGCTCAGGCGGAATGCGTGGCGGCGGAATGCGAGGAGGCGGAATGCGAGGCGGCGGAATGCGAGGCGGCGGAATGCGAGGAGGCGGAATGCGAGGCGGCGGAATGCGAGGCGGCGGAGGCCGTGGACGCCGATAATTTAAGAATGTAAAAATGGGGGAGACATTCATGAAGGTAATCAAAACGGTGCTTATAGCCGTGCTGCTTTTCGGGGCATGCACGGGCCAAGCACGTAAAAAACACATGTGTGCGCAAGCAAAATCAGCTTGCGCACAAATTTCTGATGATACACCAAAACGTTGTGCATTAAAGCCACGTACGCGGCGCAATAATTGTCCGCCACCGGAATATGGCTTAGACTGCGATTCGTGTTGCTATCAATCATATAGAACACCTGGGTATTTCCCCAATGCATTTAGGCCTTATTACGGTGATGGCTATTTTGGTAGACGACCGGGTAACTTTAACTTTGCTTGGTAAGACGCTATGAAGTTGCTAAAAATACTTATAGTTGTTGGCGTATGCATGTTGTATGGTTATTCAATGCAATGTATGTTTGCGCACAATGAAGACTTATGCATATCAGAATGTAGTTACGTATATGAGCCGCTAGCAGAGTATCAAGAAATAGGTGACTACTGTGATTTTGGGTATGAGTATCAGCCAGCTTATAGAACGCGCACCGGGCAGGTTTATTATCAGTTCCCGCATTATAATGGCGGCGGTGCTGATTTTGGCTGTGAATATGATACCTATAATTATGGTCGCGGCAGTGAATATTACCAAGATTGTTGGTAGAAAATAAGCCGTTCAACATTTTTTATGGTACGGTTTACTTTTTATTCATGAATTAATTGATGCAATTTTATTGCTGCGTTGAATTGTTTTTTGGTGAATTCACCAAAAAAAGCAACATCTGCTTTGCCAATAATGGTTACGCTTTGTTCTAGAATTTTTTTCCCTAATGGCGTAATGCTTGGGTGAATGCACTTCCCCTCCCCGGTATGTTTACGTTTGATGAACTTCTTTTCCTCACGCGTGATAAACACTTGTGAACTGCCTTTCGCGTCTAGATCTGCAAGTCGACTTACTTCCATTTGAGTAACTTTTTTTCCGTCTTTGGTTAAATAATCCAGTGTTGCAAGAAGAACAAATTGGGGATAAGTGATGTTTAATGGCTTTAAAGCCCTTTCCATGGCATAGCGCCATTGTTTGCCAAGATGCCAAATCGTTGCTCCAATAAAACTTTTTAGCTCTCCACAATTGGTAGGTACACTATGGCAATCACTATAAGCCTGTTCATGAGCGTTCGTGCCATAACAGAACAATAAGCAGCAGAATAATAGCCATGTACACACAATTTGTTTTTTCATAAATATCCTTATTGGTTATTTTTATCAACTAAAACGAGCTTAATAAATACCCTCAGTAGTTGTAAAGAATTGGGGCAGGACTCATGACTGATTGCGGTCGTGAATAGACTACCCACATTTACGCTTGCCAGTGAGCGGGAATTTGAATGCCTGAAAATATTTTTCAATTTGAAATATCGACTTGGCGAACACACTTTTCTGGTGTTGGTCAAAATAAGAGAGCAGTCCTTGGTTTGAATTTCAGATAGGATTATTATGGGATATTTATATAATATTAATAGACAACTTAGTATTATTGTAGTAGTATTTAAGTAATTGTTTTCATCCGATTTTAGTATTAACTTGGAAGGTTTATCATAATGAAACAAATTGTTTACCTAGCAGCCTTCGTTACTTTTATTTTAGGTTCAGTAACGCAAACGGCTCCCATACTTACCACTCCAGAGAAAAATATAATAATCTCTTGGTGTAATGATGAATATTCTTACGCACCAGACGATGTTAAATTTCTTTTGAAAGCGTTGTATGAATTTGTAGATGAATCATTTGTGCTCATGGAGCGTGCAGTTGATAGCATGGTAGTAAATCCTAATCTTATTTATCAATATAATCTTGAATGTAACATGCAAATTCAAGAATTGGCCAATTCTATACACGCTCGCGTAGGCCATTTGGTTGGCAAAAAAGAGATTTACCGTTTTCTTAACAATAACACGCAAAAGTTAATGTCAGTTCCTTTGGTGGAGAAAATGTACGAGTTAGCTGGGCAAATGACTGCCTGTGCAATATCTCAAGACGTTAATCAGTTGAACGTTATACGTAACGATATTCGTCAATTGCATCAAGATCTTCAAGAAATTGGCGCGTTATTATAATACTTTAATTTCACAATGTTTTACGGGCAGAGAGCAATCTCTGCCCGTTTTATTTAAGCATTCTTTTGATCTTTAATTAATCCTCTTTCTGTTGTAGTACACTCTCGAAAAGCATATACTAATAGAGTTGTTTAAGAAAACAAGAAAAGGATTATTGTGCCAACTATTATCTGTAAAATTACCGATACACCAATTTTAGAAACCAAAGCGCTTGGTAAAGCATTTTTTGTTTCTAGCCCAGAAGCATTTCCTGAATCTACGCAAAAGTTATTCGGCGCGCATGCAAAGTCACTTATGCACTATGCAGCGCAACAAAACTTTACGGGGGAAATGGGCACTTCACTCATACTGCCGGTGGTCAAAGATGATTCTATATCAACTATCATCATACTTGGTCTTGGTGCACGCCAAGGTAAAGACGGTAAAGATGGCATTTCGGTTGAAAATTATCGCCGAGCAATAGGCTCACTTATTCGTTTGAGTGAAAGCCTTAAGCTAGATACGCTTGCTATCACATTGCCAACAGAGCTTATCGATAGTGTTTCAGCCCAATATTTGGCAGAACAAACTGCGCTTATTGCGCATATGGCCGTGTTTAAGCATGATGAATTTATAACAACCAAAAAACCACATGGTGGTTATACGTTAGAGATTTCTGTGCCAAAAGCTGAGCTTGAAAAAACAAAAGCTGCGGTAGAAAAAGGCACGTTGCTCGCTACCATGGTTAATCGTACACGTGATTGGATCGATACGCCTCCTTCTCGTTTAACGCCGCCTCATTTGGCAGATTATGCGTTAGAAATTGCTGAGCGTCACAAAATGCCAATAACAATTTTTGATGAACCAACCATTAATAAAATGGGCATGGGCGGCCTTGCAGGCGTTTCAGTGGGTTCTGAGCTTGATTGCCGTTTTGTAGCTATGGAATATTGGTATGACAAAAAGGCGCCAACTATTGCATTTGTGGGCAAAGGCATAACGTTTGATTCTGGTGGGTTAAGCATAAAGCCTGCTGAAAGCATGGAAAACATGAAAGATGATATGTCTGGTGCTGCGTGTGTTATCAACGCTATGGACGCTATCGCCACTCTTAAACCAAAAGTAAACGTTATTGGCATTGCACCACTTGCAGAAAATTTACCAAGTGGCAACGCCGTAAAGCCGGGTGACGTGCTTAAGTTTTATAATGGTATGACAGCCGAAGTTAAAAATACTGATGCCGAAGGTCGTCTGATATTGGCTGATGCACTTTCTTATGCAGTTAAGCATTACTCGCCTGATGCGATTATTGATATTGCAACATTGACTGGTGCATGCGCTTTTGCTCTTGGGCCATTTTATGCGGGAATAATGGGCAAGGACGAAGAATTGCTTGCGCGCGTAGAGAAAGCTTCAAAAACCACTGGTGAACGTGTTTGGCGTCTACCGTTTGATGACGACTATAAGCCAGCGATTCGCTCTAATATTGCTGATTTAAGTAATATTGGTAGCAGGCGGTATAATGCGGGCGCAATTACTGCAGGATTCTTTTTGTATCCTTTTGTAAATAATACACCATGGGTACACATTGATATTGCAGGTCCTGCTTATGACGTGCCTGATATAAGTTATTTTAGGCCGCAAAGTGCAACGGGTGCAGGAGTGCGTTTACTTGTAGAGCTTGCGTGTACTTGGGTAAAATAAATCATTTGATATAGACAACTCTAGGAGTTTTATTATGAATAACGTATCATTGTTTCGTTTGTCTTTGTTAGTTTTTAGTTTTGCAAGCATAGTAATTTTCAGCAATGCTGATGATGCTGCTAATAGCAGTAATTTTGGTGAAAAAGTAAAAGAACAAGCAAAGCGTGGTGTTGAATGGACCAAGGAGCAATGCAGGGTTGCTTCAGAAGAAATTAAAAAAACTGCGGCTAATGGCACAGCAAAATGGCGAGCCTTCACGGATGAGGCTCGAGCGGTAGCAAATGATCGTTTGGGCACTAACTTTACGCGTAAGCGCGAAGAGAATAATCCAAAGCCAGGACGCGTGCAAATTGCGCAGCAATCACCGGCTGATATTGAACTTGCAGTTCCGTTTGAAATTAAAGAGGGTCAAAAGCCTACCGGCTCACAGCCTATTGTGCGTGGTGGTCGAGTTTTGTCTGAAGAAGTTGAAATTAGCGGCGAAAAAGTTAACATACTATCCACTGATTTGCCAAATGATGCTTCATGGTTTGCATGGTTAGAAACAGAAGAAGGCAAAAAGTTTGCCCTTGGTGCAATTGCGGTGGTTACCATTTGTGGTGTAACGTATCTTCTCTATAAGAATCGCGTGCCGCAACGTATATATGGTTATGTTGTTAAAAATCCAATTAGATCATTAGTCTCAACAGCATGTGTGCTTGGGGTTGTCGCTTATATTGCGCAGCAACGTGGCATAACAGTTAATTCAGTGAAAGATTGCTTCTGTTTGCCGTTCACAGCATAATACTATAGATCAATTAAATAAATTGTTTTAAGCGCGGATGTCAAAAAGATGTCCGCGCTTTTTTGTTGTCTTGCAATTAATGCACGCGTTAGGGTAGGGTGATAAATGATGGAAAAAAAAACAAGGAATGTGTATGTGGTGTATAGTAGTAGCATTGATGTGCTTTGCAGGAGAGGGTGCAGTAATGGCAAAAAAAAGATCTTTACGAGAGTATCACAAAAAGAGAGATTTTGCCGTTTCGCCAGAACCTAAGGGTAAAGTAACCTCTAAAAGAAAATCTCCAATTTTTGTTATTCAAAAACATGATGCCACGAGTTTGCATTATGATGTACGCTTAGAAATCGATGGCGTGTTAGTTTCATGGGCTGTGCCAAAAGGGCCTTCATTAAATCCAGCAATTAAGCATTTGGCGGTGATGACAGAAGATCATCCTATGGACTATGCTGATTTTGAAGGTGTTATACCCAAAGGTGAATATGGTGCAGGTCCTGTGATGGTGTGGGATACAGGAACATATACAAATATTAAAACTAAGAATGGCAAATTAGTGCCTATGCATGAGTGCTTAAAGCAAGGGCATATTGAAGTGTTTTTGGAGGGCAGTAAAATTAACGGCGCATTTTCTTTAGTGAGAACACATTATCAAGATAATCCTAAAAATTGGTTGCTTATAAAAATGAAAGATGAATTTTCAAGCGCCAAAAAGAATCCGGTTAATACGCAAAATAAATCAGTATTGACTGGTAGAAGCATGGCACAAATTAAAAAGGCAGGTTAATGCGTATAACGTTTAGGGGAACTCGTGGCAATATTAAAGTGCGCTCAAAAGCGCATTATCGCCATACTGTGACCGAATTTGCATTTAGGAATACTAAGATTCTTATTGATTGCGGCCTTGATTGGTTATCACATGCCAAGAAATTGAGAGCAGACGCTTTGTTTGTTTCACACGCGCATCCTGATCATGTAGGCGGGCTTAAACGTGGTGTGCCATTTCCGGTGTATGCTACACAAGAAAGTTGGGATATTTTGGCAAATTATAAAATTGATGAACGTATTCTAATAAAGCCACAACAGCCAATTTCTATTGGATCACTAATTGTTGAAGCTTTTTACGTAGAGCATTCATTTAATGCGCCAGCAATAGGTTATCGCATTAGTGCGGGCAAAACTATTGTATTTTATGTTCCTGATGTTGCAAAAATTGTACATCCCCAAAAAGCATTATCTGGTGTGGATCTTTATATTGGTGACGGCGCAATAATTACACGCACGTTATTGCTAAGAGAAAGCGACGGCATCATGCATGGTCATGCGCCTATTCTGGAGCAACTTGCGTGGTGCAAAAAGTATAAAGTGCCGCGCGCTATTTTTACCCATTGCGGTACCGAGATAACTTTACAAGATTTTGGTAACATGCAAGAAATAATTCAAAAGCTTGGTGATGAATATGGCGTAGAAACGCAACTTGCATATGATGGATTAATTATCCCCAGATTATCTTGATACAGTCGGCATTAGTTAGGTTTTCAAAATTATTTCTTATGCCTTTGCCGCGCAATATTTCAGCTACTTCAGGCGCTCGAGCGCGTAAAATGCCTGCTGAAAAATTTATTAAATCATTACCAAATTGTGTACCATTTCGAATTTCGTCAGGTGTTATTTTGAAATAACAATATGATTTTAAAAGGGCAAGTAGATCGAGATGAGCTAAATGTTCTTGGAGAGCGTTGCGATTAAAAGTTGTCTTGGTGAATGTTGGCGGCAAATCAGTCCAGATTACTGCGGTGTAATTATGAGCTTGCGCCCAAGCCATTATGCGCTGAAGCATTGGATTTTGTTGATAGTAGTTATCACCAATTTGTCCTTTCTTGACCTCAATTGCTCCCGTATTGCCATTAAAATCTTTTCTACGATACGTTCTATTTAGTAGATTGATATAGCCAATGTTATCTGCGATTGTGCCTTCACGTTCGCGCAAAGCAGCTATGGCATCATTTACATTATTACCATTAAATGTAGCAAAATAAGATTTTAATTCGCGCGCATTGATGCCGGGAGCAACCACTAGTGTTAAACGTCCATCATTGCTTTTCCGTGCATACTCAATACGCATGCCGGGGCCTTGTTGGCCATTGGATTTAAATCCATCTCGTTCTTTCAGTGGCAAATTTCCAGGATTTTCTACTAAGGACCCAAATGCTAATATTGCAATGCGTTGGCCTGGTGCGTCCATGGCATTGGTTATATGTGTTTGCAGAAAGATAAAACTAATCAAGGTGATTAATAGTTTATTTTTCATGAATAATCCCTTCAAGATACTTTAAATATATGTATGGGTGAAAACCCCATGTTTTGAGGATATCATTTTTGAAAGGATGATCGCAATGGTTTTGTTTTGAGGGCGAATCTTGTGTTTGAAGTCTACATGACTTCAAACATATTTTCTGTTTTTTACGGCGTTACAAATTAATCCTACCATAATCAAACTACCAACAAGCGCGGAGTTACCGTAACTGACAAACGGTAAACCAATTCCTTTGGTTGGTACCAATCCGCACGCAACGGCAATATTAATTACCGCTTGCAAACTAATTAGCATTACAAAGCCAAGTGTAAGCAATGTAGCAAACATATCATTAAGCTGCCATGCAATGCGCATGCCAAAGTAGAGTAGCATTGCATAAAGCAAAATTAATATGGTTGCACCTACAAATCCCGTTTCTTCTGCAATAATGGAAAATATAAAATCAGTATGTTGCATAGGTAAATAAAAGAATTTCTGTTTAGATTGTGCCACACCAATGCCAAGCCAGCTGCCAGAGCCAATTGCAATAAGCGATTGGATAATTTGGAATCCTGCTCCTTGAGGATCTTCCCATGGATTTAAAAAGGTGAGTATTCGCTGCCAACGATACGGCTTAAAATAAATAAGTGCTGCTACAACAGGAAGTGCAGCAAGTAAGGTAATAAATAAATGCCATAAGTTTGCATGCACAATAAAGAGCATCAGAAAAGCTGTGGCGCTTAAAGTAACTGTCATACCAAAATCAGGTTGTTTAAGTAATACGGCACTTGCCATTCCAACAATTATTAAGAATGTAAGATAGCGTTTGAGTGTTGGTGCTTTATAATGATGCGTATCAAGAAAGCGCGCTAAATAGAGTACAAAAGCCACTTTTAATAATTCACTCGGTTGAAAGCTAAAGCTGCCAAGTTGTAGCCAGCGGGCAGAGCCGTGTATGCGAGAACCTAAGGCAGGAACGAGCGTGAGTGCAGTAAGTGCAAGAGCGCTTATAAAAAGCAAGGGGCTTATGGATTTAATAAAAGAAAGCGGTATAGTGCGCGCCAACCAAAATGCAATAAGGCCAACCACAAGGCCAATAAGTTGTTTCTTTAAAAAATAATGAGGGCTTCCATGAAGTTCTAGAGCGGCAACGGAACTTGCCGAATAGATAAACAAAAGGCCAATAATAACCAATGCAGTTACTATGCCCAAAAAGATATTTAAATCGGCTTGAAGCCGTTTCCGCTCTACAAACATGATTACGAGATTACGACGTTTGCAAAATATGTTTTTGCAGGAGTTCCATCTTCACGCCAATGTTGTTTATATACTAATTCAATGGCAGTAGTTCCTTTTTCAAGTGCGGTGAATGCCCATGTTTCATACCCTGTAAGATCAGGCGTTACTCTATCAGCAGGTATTTCTTGGAATGACCGTTTTACTTCTTTTAGATGAGCGGTTTCAAGTGGCGTGCGATATGACCAGCCATAACCGCCAGTAGGGTTTGCAGGGAGACGAATTTGGAACGTTTGACCTACTTTTACTGGTATGGTGCCTTCAAGCGCCATTTCGGGTTTAGAATCTTCTTTTTTTGATTCTCCACAACCAGGGGCAACAAGCAAAAAGGCTGAAAATAACAATAAGGAAAGGGTTTTTTGATTCATTTTGTTCTCTCGGTAGGTTTAGTAAGGTTAATAAGATTCTCCCCTGTAAGCGTAGTACAAGTTCCCTATTTTTGCAAATTGAACCTCTGGGATAGGTGAGGAATAAATGCAAGAGTTGACAAATAGTCAATTTTATATATATTTATAGTAGAATTATTAAGTCTCATAAGGGGGTTTTTACTATGAAATTCCATTCATACTTACCTGTTTTAGTAGTATTCATAAGCGCTCATTTTATACTCAATGCAATGGAGCCAGAAACTCTTACTGTGCATACCAAGCGCTTTGGTAAGGCAATTAGCTTTACACGCCCTGCGCTTAGTGGTTTGGATCAAAAATTATGGCCGGTTGTCTTTTCAGGTTGTAGAGCAAAAAATGAAAGGCAACGAGCTGCAGTGGTAAGCATGTTAGAAAAATTAATAACTCAAGGCGCTAATCTCAACGGTCAATATGTTATAACTAACGATGATGAAACTGCTGCACAAGTTGGTTTAGAGCAAGCTGGCTTTACACCGCTTGAATGTTCAATTGTGGCAGGTAATGTTCAATTTTCACGTGATTTGTTGAAGTTGGGTGCTCGTGTTGATGCTCCTTCTGATATGAATTCGGCGCTACATGCTGCAGCACTTAATAGTAATGCACGAGTTGTTCCAGAACTTCTTGCTCGTGGCGCAGATGTTAATTTCCGCGACATGTGGGGGCAATCAGCAATATTTAATGCAGTTTACAATAAAGACCATGCAATCTTTGATGCGTTAGCTAAAGATCCCTCACTTGAATGTGATGTTCCTGATAATCATGGCCAAACAGCATTGCATTATGCCGTATTAGTGCAGGATCCCTCTCTTGTTATGATTAGTAAATTGCTTGCGCGCGGCGCAAGTCCGCACAAAGAAGATCGCTTAGGGTGTTCTCCCCTTGGATACGCTCGCTTGGCAGGCAATAAGCCAGTTGTAGATATGCTTGAAGGTAAAGTAGCTCAAGATGGATGGCTTGCAGGAACGGTTACTGCAGATTCTTATAAAGCTAAGCAAAAAAAACGTGAAACTTCTGGTGCCAAGAGACAAACAAATAAATCAAAGAAAAAGGCTAATGAGTTAAAGAGATCAACTTCGGGTGTGCAAATTGAGCCGATTTCTCCTACTAAGAAAATTAGAGAAGCGTTGCAAGGGGTCACGCTTGGTTCACCGCGTGTTTTATTTAATCAAACTAGTGACGCAGTAGAAGAGGTAGAAACCTTACAACCAGAACAACATAACTTTATTGAGCTTACATTTGATGCGCGCGTAACAGATTGGTTTGATGAAACATTTTTAAATGAAGAAAAAGAAAAGTCTACATCGCATTTGCAGCTTGCTCGTTCGATTTATTATCACCAAATTCCTCAAGACGTAATTCGTTGTGTAATGCAACATGGCAAGCGCGAACCTTATGAGAGTCAGACGCGCAAAGATAGTGGAACTACATGGTATTTAAGAGGCAACATGATATTCGAAAATGCTTATGAAAATCCATGGCAACAAGGTAAAGGTAATCAGCCAGGTTGGTATCACTGCACCATGGATTCACGCGGCGTGATATATCATGTTGGTTTTGATGTTATAAAAGAAAGTGCGCCCTTGCTTTCTGCATTCTTGCCAAAAGGTATTACTAAAGAAGTTACTTATCCTGGTGCACTAGCAGGTATTAGCCATCAGTTTGTATTATAAAATTTAATTAGTATAAAAGTGCAAATAGGCCTCAAACTCTGAGGCCTATTTGTTTAGTACGGGATATGTAGGTCTGTACTCATATGTTAAGATTGAAAAATAAATGACTTACGGTCATGCATCATTAGTTATGCCATAAATTAAATTATTGTCTACAAACGGTTCTGTACTAATTTTTTAAAACAGTTACCACGTTCTTCATAATGTTTAAATAAATCGTAGCTGGAGCCCCCAGGTGAAAGCAATACCGTATCACCTGCTGTTGCAATAGTGCACGCTTTTTCAAATGCTTCTTCAAGAGTTGCAGCGCTCGTGTAAGCGCGATCTGCAGTTTTGCACATATCGCCCAATGATTCGGCTTCTTTGCCAAAGCATATAACATGTGTAACGTTGTGAGGTAATTGTTGTATATAGGGTGTGCGATCTACGCCTTTACTTAAGCCTCCAAGTAATAATATAATTGGGCCTTTAACTTGCTCTACTGCAGCAAGCGTTGACTGGGCAATAGTGGCTTTTGAATCATTAATAAAGTGCACGCCATGCACGGTACCAATTAGTTCCATGCGATGTTCAAGCTCTTTAAAGCAGGGTGACGTGTGATAAATATCGCCTTTATCAAGAAGATTAAATCCTGCAAAACAAATTAACCAATTAATTGCTTGCGTGCCAATAAGTGCTTCGGGTAAATCAACAATTACTTTTATGGTGGTGCCATGTTTTTTAATAACTTGCGTGTCATGGTAATAAAAGAGTGTGCAGTGTTGTGGTAATAAACTTATTTGTGCAGTAGTAGGTTCGTGTAGGCTGAAAAAATTAAGATGCGCTTTGAGCGCAGGTAAGTAACCTTGTGCATGTAGCACAGGCAATAACTCAAGCGGCATGAGTGCGTGCTGGGTTTCTTTTTGATAGAGAAACAATTTCATCTTTGCAGCAAGATATTCTTCCATAGTCCCATGCCTATCCAGATGATTAGGATAGAGGTTAGTAAGAATGGCAACATCAGGAGCATAACGTTTGTTATGTTCTAATTGAAAGCTAGAAAGTTCTACCACGCCAATTTCAGGATCTACTTGTTCATTAATCACCGGATCAATCCAATGAATTAATGCCAGCAATGGGGTGCCGATATTGCCTACCGCAATGCTATAGGTACTGTGCGCATTAAGCAAAGCATCAAGTTGCGTGGTTACCGTTGTTTTGCCAACAGTACCGGTAATAGCAACTGTTGGCGTTGTCGCATAATGCGCGAATATGTCAACTTCTGCAAGCCATTTGTGAGCAAACTGCGCATGAGGGCGTAAATCAATGCCGGGGCTTGGTACAATATAATCATGTGATTCCAAAAAATGCAGTAAATCATTTTCATTTTTTTGGTGAATAAATTTGGCATTACTTTCTGACAAGAGTCCAAACTGTTCAGCCGTCATCGAATGTGCATCAAGCACGGTAATGTGCTTGCAATAGCGCGAAAGAAATTGCACTGCCGAGGTGCCAACGGCGCCAAATCCCCAAATGCCTAATTTTTTATTTTTCATAAAATATTCCAAGCTCTTTACATTTTAATGTTTTGTAAGTTCTTTTTTGAAAATGAGCTTTATCTGTTATTTAGTGTTATTAGTGTAGTTTTTTTAGAGGTAGTTGAAAAGGCTTAATTATGGCAAATCATATTGAGATGCTGTTTTTGGATTGTTTAGTTTTAAAAAATGAGTACAATTGAGCTGATTCAAATTCCATAGTTTTTCTATACACCAGTTAGTTAGCTTTAACAAGGGATGTACTATGTCTGTTCACAAATATATTCTTTTTTTTATTTGTTTATTTGGTTCTCAATTAAATGCAGGATTTATTGCAGGGACTATTATCAAAACAACGCAAGGTTATATTCCCATTGAGATGATAGTAGAAGGTGACCAAGTATGCTCTTACAATACTGAAAAGAATGTATTTGAATTCTATGCGGTTACGCATATAAATCAAAAGAAGGTGACTCATTTAAAAAGCATTGCGGTTGATCAAGCTATTATTATTACTGATACAGAACAGCAGTTTTATCTATGCAATGAAGAAAAATGGATCAATGCTTTAGATTTACAGCCTGGAATGCAACTGCAAAGTTATTTGAATAAAAAGTTATGCATTAGTGAGGTAAAAGATTTTTTTATTAATGCAATTATTTACGAATTGACAGTTGAATGTAATCATAATTTTTGTGTAACAACACATGAGCTTGTTGCGCATAATTTTGTAATCGCTATACCAATTTTGGTTTTTGGAAGTGGGAAAATAGCTTTGGCTACAGGAGCTTTTAAAGCATTTGTTCTTGGAGCTGGAACCGCGCTTGGTTATATTGCAATTTCTAAGATGATAGGAGCATCGTTAGATGAAAATATGGATCTTTCTCATGTAAATTTTGAATCTTCTGATCCATTTGCGCAGAAAGGCGGCATTTACGAAGTTGAGAAACAAACTCATGGACCGCGTGCTGGTCAAGGTTGCATCACAGGCGTGCATGATACGTCTACTTCATTTCCTAAAAAGCCATGCGTACAACCGCTGAGTGGCACTACTGAGTTAACTTGCGGGACTGGCAATGAGAAATCACTCATTTATGGAGATTATGTAGGAAAGCAATCAAGTGAAATATTGCCCCAAGATGCTGTATTTGAAAAGAGATGCATCATTTCTGATCCAAAGTTACTAAGTGAGCTTGAGCAAAAAGAAAATGGTTTTGCTGAATTGGACTTGAATGCAGTAAAAGAACAAGCCGCTTTGTACAAAAAGAATTCTCAACCAAAAGCACCAGACCCTAATGGAGCGCAGGCGCCGGGCTTACCTGAAGAAAAACATGGTTTTGAGCCGCCAAAAAATTGGGACGGTAAAAAAGTAAGACACCCAGATAATGGAAGAATTGGTTGGCCAGATAAGTATGGTTATATATGGGTTCCGTCAGGACCGTTTGGGCATGGTGGTGCGCATTGGGATGTGCAAGATCCTGATGGTAGAAGTTATGATAATGTTTATCCAAGCGGACATATTAGGCCAGGAAGAAAATAAAGGAAAAATATGCAAGAAATTGTTTTGATATGTACACCGTTGAGATTTTATAGTCAAAATGATGAAGATTTAATGTTTGGATGGCTCGATAAAATTAAAAGTGTAACAAGTTATAAAGGCATTGGTCGTGAATTACATGTATATATAAAATCTAAAAATATACCTAAATTAGACTTATTAGAGCTGATGGGAATATTTGATAGATATAAATTTGATGCAAAGCAATTAGAAATTTTTAAGAATGAATCAAATCAGAAATGGTTTGAAGAGAATTAATTGTAAGTTTTCTAAATCTTGCATTGTTTAGCGCTTTTTTGTAGCACTCTTGCCTTTATTACCCATTTTTGGTTATGCTAAAAGTAAAGGGGGATGGCTTTAATACGCCATAAAAAGGTAATTATAATGAACATCAAACAATTCTATACTATTATTGCATCTGTTTTAGCGCTTATTTCATTGGGCATTATTAGCTCGTTAAGAGCGGTAAAGCTGGAAGATCCCACCAAATCTTTAGATTTTCGAGTGCGAGAATGTTTAAAAACCGACTATCCGGGCCAATGTGTGCGTAAGCGCGGGCTTATTGTGCCTGGTTTAACTCGTATTCACCGTTTTGTTATCTATGGCGGAGAATTAAACGTAAATAGGCGGCGCGAGAGTGGTTTGCCCAATGACGAGTATAGGCAGCTTGATGAAGACTTTTTGCAAGTAGTCATCTCTTCAGGTGCCCGCATTAATACCAAAGATAGTCTTGGCCTTACTGCTCTAGATTATGCCCAAAAGAATAGCAATATGTTTGCTATTCTCAGGCGTGCCGGCGCAAAGCATAGCTCAGAACTCTGAAATATAAGCAATAAGAGGCTATTCTTCCGCTTTAACCCTTCGATACTATTCTGCCACGCAGAATCATTCAGGGTGAGCGTCGCGCATCAAAATATTTCAATTTGTAACAATTTCCTCTAGGCGCAGTTTAGCCTAAATTTTCTTGAGTATTGTATTGTTTCTGGCAGACTTATACTATGTTTACGTGAAGCCTTATAAGGATCAGAATGTCAGAGAACAGCAGTACTAAAAAGTCAGAAAATAGCTTTAAAAACAGTCTTAATCTACCGCAGACTGATTTCCCTATTTGGCCTTCTCATGCAGAAATTGACGCTAAAATGCTCAAAAGATGGCAGGATGAAGGGCTTTATGCTAAAGCTATGGCTTATAATGCTGGTAAGTCCAAGTTTATCCTTAATGATGGCCCGCCTTATTCAAATGGGCATATTCATTTGGGCCACGCGTATAATAAAATTTTAAAAGATATTTCGTGTAAATCACGCCGCATGGCAGGTCTTCATGTGCCGACCGTCCCCGTGTGGGATTGCCATGGCTTGCCCATAGAGCTTAAGGTAACTCAAGAGCATCCTGGCTTGACTGGTATTTCTTTTATAGAAGCCTGCAGAATTTATGCTCAAAAATGGGTGAATATTCAGCGTGATGAATTTAAGAAATTAGGTGTCTTATTCGATTGGGATAATCCTCGCATGACGATGGACTATCCGTATGAGGCGAGCATTCTCCGAGCGTTTGGTTCATTTGTAGCGCAAGGTTATATTGAACGTAAATTACGCACGGTGCCATGGTGTTATTCGTGCCAGACTGTGCTTGCAGCGGCAGAAATTGAATACCAAGAGCGCAAAGACCCTTCAGTGTATGTGCGTTTTCCATTGCCAGATGCTACGATAGCAAAAGCTTTGCCTGAACTTAAAGGTAAAGCGGTAAGTTTGCTCGTATGGACTACTACGCCGTGGACATTGCCATTAAACCGTGCCGTGCTCATGAAGCCTACTATTGAGTATGCTGTATTAGAGCATGAAGGTAACTACTTTGTGGTAGGAGCGTCTCTTGCCGATGCTGTATGCGCCAAGGCTGGATTTGCAAAAAATGTAGTGACCACTGTTACTTCTGCAAATCTTGCAGGGCAATTGGTGAATCATCCGTTTATTGCGGGGCAACAAGTGCCTATAATTGTTGATACTATGGTAGCAACCGATGAAGGTACTGCATTTGTGCATTGCGCGCCAGGATGTGGGCCAGTAGACTATGATGTTGCAGTAAAAAATAAATTAGAAGTATTTTCACCGTTAAGCCCTGACGGCAAATATACCAAGGGCATACAGCCAGTTGAGCTTGAGGGCATGTCTATTGATGACGGCCAATGGTGGGTACTCAAAAAACTTGCAGAACTTGGCACTTTATTTGTAAAAGAGTCAGTGCGCCATTCATACCCTCATTGCTGGCGTTGCCATAAAGGGCTTATGTTTAGGGCAACAAAACAATGGTTTTGTAAGCTAGAGCATAAAAATTTAAAAGGACGGGCATTAGAGGTAGTTGAAAATGAGCTTGTATTTATGCCGCCTACGGGCAAGCAATCCTTGCGTGCAACGATAGATACGCGCCTTGAATGGTGCCTTTCTCGCCAGCGCACTTGGGGCGTGCCTATACCGGGGCTTATCTGTAAAACATGTGATTGCGCTTTTATAAGCAAAGAGCTTATTGAGAAAGTAGCAGAGCATGTGGAACACGAGGGCATCAGTTATTGGCAAAAAGTTTCGATTGAGCAATTGACAAATTCGCTTGAATGTAGAGAATGTAAGGGTACCATATTTGAAAAAGAGGCCGATATTATCGATGTTTGGTTTGAATCAGGTGTAAGCCATTATGCAGTACTTGAAAAAGATCCAATATTGCGGTATCCTGCTGATCTTTACTTAGAGGGTATAGATCAGTATAGAGCATGGTTCCAAAGCAGTTTGCTCACCAGCTTGGTAGTTGAAGGAACGCCATGCACCAAGGCCTTTTTGGCACATGGTTTTACCGTTGACGAGAAAGGGCATAAAATGTCTAAGTCTCTTGGCAACGTGGTGGCGCCTGATGATATCACCAAACAGTTGGGCACTGATGGGTTGCGATTATGGGTGGCTAGTCTGGATTACGGTGATGATGCGGTAGTGTCTGAAAAGTTAATGAAAAACGTGGCCCAAGTATATCGCAAGGTGAGAAATACTTGTAGATTCTTGCTTTCAAACCTTTATGACTTTGACATTACGCGTGATGCAGTTGAGCTTAATAAGTTACAGCTCATTGATCAACATGCGCTTTTGATGCTTTCTCAGTTTAATGATAGAGTACGCAAAGCATATGAAGATTATAATTTTACGGCAATATTCCATGAATTGGCAGATTATTCGTCAGTGGAATTGAGTGCGTTTTATTTAGACGTTATCAAAGATCGTTTATACGTGGAAGATCCTACGGGTCACAAACGGCGATCGGCGCAAACGGCATGCTGGTACATTCTAGATACGTTAACCAAGCTTATGGCGCCAATTTTGTCATTTGCTGCAGAAGAAGTGTCTGATGAATATCAGAAAAATAAAACTGAATCAATTCACTTGCAGGGATTTGTTAATTTGGAGCCAGTGGTAAAAGCACTTGTAACGCAAGGGCAAAAAAGGCGTACAGAAAATAAAGGGGAAGTGTTTGATGGTGCTGCATTTATGGCACATCATGAACGGCAATGGGAATTATTATTTAAAATAAGATCTCAAGTAATGAAGGCAATTGAAAAACAAAGAGAGTTAGGGATAATAAAACATCCTTTAGAAGTTGCGTTGACAATACGGTTTAATTTAGCAGAAGAAGAAATGGCTATGCTACAAGAATTTTTGAATGATTTAGAACAAACAGGTCAAAATCCTCAAGACTTTTACAAAGAGTTTTTCGTGGTATCAGAAGTAGATGATTACTATGATGACGAAGATGAATTTGATGATGAAGAAGATGAGTTTGAGGATGAAGACGAATTTGATGACGAAGATGAAGACGAGGACGAAGATTTGTTCTACGATCTTTCTGGTCTAGAAGTACGTGTTGACAGAGCGAGCGGCGATAAATGCCCTCGCTGCTGGCAATATGAGGTGACTGATCACGCGCTCAAATTGTGCTCGCGTTGCCAGTGTGTTATGGCCAAGCTTGAGGGTCATGCATAATGAACGCAAAATTTCTTAGCTGCTAATACAATACTAGTTTATTTGTTAGCAGCTGAGTAGATTTTTGTGATTAGAAATTAATTATCATGTCTATTCTGAATCCTCTTGTGAGTCTTCATTTCCTGCCAATTCCTTTTGTGCACGGCGTAATTCCATTAACATATTTGTTCTGCTTAGTGCTGCCGTAGCGGGTGAGTCTTTTTCTTGTGCATCATGTACTTCTTTTCTGAACATTAATGGCGTTGCTTCAATAGCAGCAGTTAAACATGCTATCATGTCCTCATTTTTTTTTGCCTTTGCGTAATCGAGTGGCGTATTATTGGCATTATCGTTTGCCTCTTTATCGGCTCCAAAACTCACGAGTGCTTTGGCAATTGTATTTTGTCCGCGAATAACAGCTTCATGCAGGGCAGTCATGCCCATACTGTTAGTAGCATCAAGAGCATCAACTTGTGCTGCTTGCACCATAAGAAAATGAGCAATTTTCCCGCGTGCGCGCGAGCTGCCATCATGTGCTGCAAAATGCAAGGCTGTTTGCCCTAGTGGTCCTGCCATAGTAAGGCTTGCGTTATGTTGTGTCACTAGCGCTTTTACTGTCTTAAGTTTGCCGGCAATTACCGCTATCATAAGTGGCGTGTGCCCTGTAGCATTAAGAGCATCTATTGCTTTTGCATCTTTACTCTGTGCTAAATACTGGCTGATACCATTTAAATCTCCCATTCTTGCAGCTTCGTGTAATGCAAAATCACTTTGCATGCTATAAAGGGAAAAGACATTCATAAAAAATACAAAGGAAAGCATTATATTTATTTTCATGAGAGTGCTTCTTTCTTTTTACTTCATGTTCTAGGCTTGTTAATGTAAATGTATGAAGTTTGCAAGGATACTTTCAAGAGTTGCAATAAAAAAGGGCATCTTACTATAAGATGCCCTTATAATGGTAATTTAAAATACTTACATTGATTGTGCTATTTCGCCCAACTTTGTATACGCTTTAGTAAGCTTTTTAATCTTCTCTTTATCAGCGTTACTTATTGGTAGAGGGATTCCTGGTTGGCCACCTTGGCTGCGTCGTAATGGGTTTGGCGTATCAAGTTCAACAAGGTCTGCAAATACTACATTTGCATCGCCAGTTACCAGTTGATCTACTATCACTTTCTTAACGTCTTTATTATAACGAGGAAGCACCAACTTTACTGCAGGCTTTTTGGTGTTATCTTCAATGCGTTTGACCGTTTCTTCAAGACCTTTGGCCATATCGTCTATAACAGCGCCTGTTTTTGGAGTAATAATACCGCCTGGAGCGCGTATAGTACCTAAAAGCGATTTATTTGTGAGAGCGATATCTGTTGCTTTGGTGAGTGTCTTTTTCACCGCAGACGGTTCTGAATCAGTGACTGCATAAGCAAGCCTTGTGAGCTCGCTTTGCAGATTTTCAATGATGTTATTTTTGTTTGCGCCAGCACCAACGCCAAAATAAGCATTTTTTTGTGCATCAGTAAATCCAGCAGGAGCTATTTTGGTATCCGTGTGTGCAAAGAGCTTTTCAAGATGTCTCTTTAATTGTGCATCATTTAGTATGATTTCATTAAATGATTTTTCAATGCTATCATAATACTTCTTAAGCTCTTTATCTTTATCATCTTTTAATTTGCCAAGTGCTTCTATGTCTTTGGCAATTTTTGTTGTTATATCTGCAGCTTTTTTTGTGGTGGCTGTCATGTGCCCAATATTTACGCCATCGGCTTGCACAACACCTATTGCAGGGCTTGGGAATAATCCGTTCACAGCTACACCAGTAGCAACAGCAGTTGCTTTGAGCGCTTCAAATTCTGGTTTTAGCTTTGGCGCAAGCATATCAGCAGAAAGCTTTGCTTCTTTAGCTTCATCTTTTTTCTTATCTTTGTCGCCATCTTTTTTATCTTTACCATCTTTACTTTTATCGTCTTTTTTACCCGCGCCATCTTTTTTATCCTTGCCGTCTTTCCCTTTATCTTTGCCTTTTGCTTGGTCGGCGGTTAATGGCTGCATTCTGCCAGCTTCGCGGTCAAAGTCTGGGTATTCGCGTTTCTCCCAACCAAGCCCTGGCGTTTTTGCGCTAGTCTCTCTGTCTGTTCTTCTATCGCCAAATGAAGGCCAATCAAAAATTGGCGGAAGAAATTGAATTGGTTGGCTTGCAACTTTCGCGCGATAATCACGCGCTTCTTTTTCTTTGGCTTCTTGCGCCTCTTTTAATTTTAAAGCTTCCGGGTCAAATTGGCGGAGTAATTTTTTGGCGTCTTCTATGATCATATGTTTATACACTGCAGTGTGTAGTGCTTGCAGCAATGCAAGAAACGCTTGGGCGGATGTTTCTTTTTGCTCAATACGTTTATAGGCATCAAAGATTTCATTATAATCTTGCTGTGCAATTTTAAATTGAGCCTCAAGCTCTGCTGGTGCAAGGCCTTGGCGTTTGAGTTTGTCTTTAATCGCAAATGGATTTTTTTGCGTTGCAAGTTCGGTATAGCGTTTATCTACTTCTGCTTTTGAAATGTTAGATGTTGCAAAACCAAGAATTTGGTAGGGATCTACAAAATCTATGTCCAGCATTTCCTCTACTTGCACGCGCGGTTCATCTACGGATAAGCTTGCATTGAGTGAAACTAAATGATCATAAAAGCTGGCAAATTCAGGTTGTTGTATATATTTTGCAAGATTTTCATCTTGAATCGTGGTTAAATAATACGCAATATCATTGAGAATATACTCCCATGGATTTAGTTCTCGCTGCACGGCAGTACGCGTTGCGGCTTTTTGTCTGAGTGATGCAATCTTTGAGACAATGGAGCCTAAGAGCGCTTGCACTTGTTTCAGTTTGCTTTTATCAACTTGCATAATCGGCGTCATGGGAGTTGAAGGTTTAGTTGCAACAAGCGGAGCAGGAGCTTCTTCTTCTGGTGCGGGCGCAGGCATTGCAGCGCGTTCTTTTTCTATTTCTTGTTCTAAATTTTGCATAAATTCTTGCGGCGTACTCTTAATCATGGCATCAATGATGTTATCAAGTTCGCCACTTTGCTCCAATTCCTTCATAAGTACATCTAGCTCACCACTTTGTTCCATTTCTTTCATTAATTTTTCTATTTCTCCACCAGAAGCTTGGTTCATGTCTTCATACATTTTTGCCCACGCATCAAGATTTTCAGCTTCGGTAGCGGCAAAAGTAATTGAAGAAAAGAGAAGCATGATACCCAATGGTACAGCGAGTAAAATGCTTGCAATGTGTGAAAATATTTTTTTCATTGATGCCTCGTGCTAAGGTAAGTAGGTAAGTTATACCATCCGTAAAGGATTGATCTGAGTATGTTTAGTAGTAATTTTACCATAAACCGCTTGTGTAAGCAAAGACAAGCATTTGCTTGCCCAGGATTTCTTTGTATTGAATTGCTTCAAGGGTTATTGCTTCTGAGCGTGCTACTGTTGCTTATGAGCGCTTTTCATGTGCTCAGTGTGTATACACAAGAGCAAACGGTGCAACGCTTGCAAGCATTAGATTATATTGCAAGTGAATTGGTAGGCGCGCATAACATGCCGCAAGATAATGCAATGCGCGTGACGTATAAAGAACACGAGTGTCACGTTATAGAGTTTGCTCACATAATGCAAAAGCCGGTATACGTTGTGCAAAAAGAGGTTAAAGCCATGTGGCATGATTCGCGCGGCAAATTGCATAGCATTCGAGTGGTATCATGAATAAGCATGTACGTGTTGGTTTTTTTATGACAGAGTTTTTGTTGTATCTTGCTTTGAGCGCATGCTCGGCAATTTTTATTATGCGGTATATTTATGGTACGTCAATGCGATTACGCGCAACCACGTTGCAAACTGATCGCATAGCTTCACTTGCTAGTGCACTTGATGCGATTTGCAATGATGTGGTGCATGCTCCATGCGCCGTGCATGAATGGCGCACGCTCAATGATCATGAACTTGCTTGGCAACATGGCAACGTGCGTATTGGATGGAAGCTGGAAGACGGTAGCTTTAAAAGAACGCAACAAACTTATAATTTGCGTAAACAAAAGTGGAAGCGGCAGGTCACGCACATTGCAGTAGAAGACGTTGATGCGGTACAGTATATTCCGCAGTATCAAGGCAACGCCTTGCGTTTAATGACGATAAAACTTTGTGGCAAGGTGGCGGTTGGTAAAACACATTGTATTGAACGTTCGGTTTTATTACAACAAAATGTGGTGATATGAAGCAAAATCACCCGCAGCAGGGCTCAATGATGTTGCTTGTTGTGGTACTTATGAGTATACTTTTAGTTTTATGTACGCGTATGTGGCGATCAACTGCATATAGTGTTGATATTGCAGTGCAAAAACAAATTCATATGCAAAAAAAATGGGCAGTGCAAGGTATATTGAACTGTGGTATAGAGGCATGTAAAATTGATTTTGAAGCTTTGTATGCAAGAGTAGAAGAACAGGGCGGTGAGCTTACGGTGCCCATTACTTCATATGCCTTTGATGTGCCGCACGTTGCACATCTAACTTTTTTATTAACATTTAAAGCGAGCAAACTTAATACATTAGATCTAACGGCACAAATTCTGGAAGATAAAAAACTGATTATACAAACATCAACAATTGTTTCTAGAACAAGTATTGTCGCATAATGCATCATTATGGTAAGTATAAACCCATTTTACGATCGCACACAATTAAAGCTATACTAAGGCTATGGCAAAAGAAAATTACCTAATAGAAGGAACTATTTTTATGAATAAGAACTACAAAAAAGTTAAAATGTTAGCTGTTTTATTATTGGGGGGATTTTGTTTTTCTGCTTATGCAATGAATTCAGAAGAAATTGTTCAAGAATCTCCCTATCAGAAATTAATGAATTCTGCTTGTCAAAATGACAATGATGCTGTTACAGCATTGTTAGCTCAACATCCAGAGTTAGCAAAAGAAGCTACCTCTACTAACCAAGGAATTGATCCACTTAGATGGGCAGCACATCACGGCAATGTAGATATGGCGAAACTATTATTGGCTAAAGGATTTACCTTAAGAAAATCAAATGATGGTGCAACAGCATTTCACTCTGCAGCTTATGAAAAACATCATGAAGTTTTGGCATTGCTCTTAGATCAAGCAGATGCGTCAGCATTAACAACATTGCTTGCTTCTAAAGCTAAAATTAATCATTTATATTTGACACCTTATGAAGCTGCTTGTGATCGTATTAATAATCCTTGCGCAGAGTTGCTTGAGCCTAGTGCTGTGCAACAGAGAATCGATGTGCGTGGTGCGCTTGCAGCGGAAAATGCAGAATAATACTAATAATGGCATGATGTGTTAGATGTTGGGCTGAAATTGTGGATAATAATATTAAGGAGAAGCTAGTATGAAGAAAAGAATAAGTTTACGCCATCTTATTTCTATATATTGCCTTGTATATATGCCACTTACTCTTGCTATGGATAGAACAAAAAAGGCACTGATGTTAAAAAAAGTTGGCGAACATGCTCAGCATACAACCAATACGTTGCAAATGACGTTGCCAACTTCAGCGCAACCAGAGATAAGCGATTTGCGAGAAGTAAAAGTTTTTAGATTGGTGCGTTATGTTGGAACACTTGCTGATGCAATCAATCAATCTCAAGATGGTCAAGGAGTTACTTGCCTTGCAGATAAAATGAGATTGGTGGAAAAGTTGCGCGGCCTTGGGGTAACGCAAAATGATGCAGTCGCATTAGACCAAATTGAGCAAGACGTATTGCATGAAGTAGAATCAACACTTATTACTTCAGTTGAAGAAGCGCTTAATTTCATATCTCAAGAATTTGGGGTAGAATTTTCTGATGCAAGTGAAAGCCAAACAGAATTGAACTCTCACAGTACTGAATCTCCAGCACCAAGAGTGATGCGGCACAAACCTTTAATTATACAAAAAAAGGATACTCAAATATATAAAGCGCTTGCATCAGGTAATCCTGCTACGCTACAAGAGCTTCTTGCAGGCGGTAATACTCCTGAATTAGACCCTAAAAGATGTACTATTGAGGGTGGCAATGGCGATACGCCGTTATTTTGGGTGCTTGATCCTGAGCTTAAAATTTCTACACAAGCAAGAAAAGAGATGATTGACTTGCTTTTGGCAGAACGTGTGAGTATTGCCAAAGTTAATGATAATGGTCACACCGTAGTGCATGAGGCGATCTTGAGTGAGCATCCCGAAGTTGCTGCATTGTTTCCTTATTTATTTGAAAAAGAAATGACTGAAGGTCTTATTAACCTTCAAGGTCAAACGCCGCTCCATGTGGCAGTTGCACAAGGCCTAGTTGATAAAGTGCAGTATATTCTTTCATTGCGCACATCTGCGTTGGAGGAACCTGATTTTGAAAATCAAACGCCGTTACAAGTAGCTTTCAATAAACATTTGCCTTCAAAAGATAAATTGGTGATAGCGCATGCATTAATTGAAGCAGGAGCTAATATGGAAGTTACTAATGCAGAAGGCGTGCCACTCATTTTTGATGTAGTCAATCGGGTAGATCTTGCGGGTGTAGAATTACTTCTCGGGCATGGGGCAAATTGCAGGAGTGTTAATTTACAAAATCATACGTTGTTGGAATTTGCTCAAGCAAAAATTGGCAAAACAGAAAAACCAGAAGTTGCCCAAAGAATATATGATGTTATAAAGGAATATGTTGAGGGTAAAAGGTTGCCAAGCTTTTTAAAAGTTGAGGCATCAAAATCGGCTGCTGCAAGCCCTTATGTGAGCATTACTGTTCCTGCAAGCTTACAAGGTCAAGTTGATATGCAAAAATTTAGAGAAAATATTATACGTGCTTTTGTAACACCGGGCCAAGATGGTGCTTCGTTACTGCAAAAAATGTTAGTTGCATCATTGAATGAAAATAAGGAAGAATCACATGAATAAATTTTATCTGCGTTTTTTTGTTCTTTCTGCTGCACTCTGTCCTTTACTGCTTTGTGCAATGGACGCAAGCATAGTATCACCTGAGAAAGCTGTGCCACCATCAGACATAGAAAGGCCTATAGCTTTTCCTCTTCATAGAGCTATTGCACAAGGCTTTATTACTGAATCCAGATTATTAGTGGATCATAATTCACCTCTTGAACTCCGTGATGCTGATGGGCATACGCCACTGCAAGTTGTTTTTAATTCTCATTTGAATTCGCACACGCGTATTGTTCTTGCCAGTATATTGATTGAAGCAGGAGCGAGCATGGAAGTCTTGGATGCCGAAAAATCACCACTTCTTTTTTCTTTAATTAAAAAAGTAAATTTAGATGGTGTTAGGTTATTGCTTGGGTATGGTGTGAATCTTAGAAGTACTAATTTCCAAGGCAGAATGCCGTTAATATACGCAGATGAAAAAGTTAATACGTCTGAAAATCCTAAAACAGAAGAAATATCAGATTTAATTGCACAGTATTTGGACGGAAAACGTAAACCTGAATTTGCGCATCTTATACAAACGCAAGCAGAGCGAGCGCGTTTATGTGCAGCAGCGCATCAAAGCGTGCTTGCTGCGTTACGGCAACAACGTGAAGTATTGGAAGAGCAAATGCGGTTGCGCCAAGCAGAAGCAGAACATCTTGCCATGTTAGAAAAGAGTTTGCATTCCTCTGTTGATGAATCTGAATCAAAAAACTAGCTTGAAAGATGCAGTAACAAAAGCTACAATTGATCCAAACTAATAACTCATCACACACTAGCAAAGGATCAATTATGCTTAAGCATGTTTCAGTTTTTATCATTTCTTTGGCTGCGTTTTTGCCCAATACGTTCTATGCAATGGATCCTATAGAAATAGCAACGCCTGTCCCACAACCAACTTTGCAGCGCACTCAATCGTTACCAAATCGTAAACTACAGCACATGCCAAGTGTGTTAGATTTACATCAATATGAACTTGATGAAGGTAACGAGCAGCAAAGGCAAGCACACGCTGTAACGGTAGCAAGGCAAACACAAGAGCGTCTTAATCGTATGTTCCATGATGCCGTTGGTTTGGCTACCGGAGAAAAACCATTGGGAGTTCATGATGAAAGGCATGTGAGCAAACAATTTGCACGAGCGCGTGAACTGCTTGCCCGCGGTGCAGATAGTAAGTGGGGGTATCCGCTTGCTCATTTTCTTGTAGCATGTAAGTTGCAAGAAGAAGGCCATTGTTGCGAAGTATCTCTAGATCGTGATTTTGGTGTTCCAGTGCGGGTAACCAATTATTCTACGCGCAAAGTGCAAAATCCTATGCTTTACGGGCAAGCTCATGAATTTCTTGCGTGGCTTGTTGATAATGGCGCAGACGTTAATCAAGCATGGCCGCAAGACCGTGTTGATGGTTTTACGCATGTTGATGCTCGCGGTGATGAATGTAAATCTAACGTTGTAGCAAAAGCAACGGGCATTGTGCCGTTAGCCTATGCATTGCAATTGTGCCGTGAAGGCTGCTGTGTGCAAAAATTGCTTGATGCAGGAGCACAACCCTATAAAGGTGCATTATATTATGCATTTCATTCGGCAAATCCATCTGCTGCTTTATTGTTACTTGAAGCAGGTGCAGCGATTGATGAGTTAGATAATCAAGGCAATGGCGCCGCTCATTGGGCGCTTGCTTTGCATAGCCCAAAATTGCGGCTTGCGGCGCTTAAAGCTTTGCAAGAACGAGGAGCTTCCTTTTCTGTGCCAAATAAAGCGCGTCACACTCCCTTGCATATGGCAGTATTTGGTGAATTGGTTAATGAAAATGGTCATACTTATTGGCGAGATATATTAAAAGATGATGCAAGCTGTTTAGCATTTTTGCTTGAACATGAGCCAGCTCTTAATGCAAAAGGTGCGCAAGGCGTTACTGCTTTGTATGCTGCAGTAGATATGCCAAGCGTGTTTTATGCTGAAAATCTTGCGAGCATTTCTCATTCTTTAGCCCGATTTCAAAATGATGTTCCTGCTGGGCAAGCGCTTGCACAATTATGGAAAGATAAAAAGTCTTACGACTTTTTTGCACAAAATAATGCCATGGTTGCTTTGTTATTAGCAGCAAAGGCTGATACATCAATTGCTCAAAAGGATGGGTTTACGCCAATTCATCGAGCGGCACAACGCGGCATGGCAGAATGCGTGCGCTTACTTATAGCGGCTGAGGCTTTGGTAGACGCACAGGATAAAGAGTTTTTAACGGCTTTGCATCACGTGGCAGTAGCTAAGATTCCTTATGCAGAAAAAGCACAAATTATTAAGTATCTTACCGAGGCAGGAGCAAGCACGGAAGCTATTGATAAAGAAGGTAATACTGCGCTTATAAGGGCAGCCATTGCTGGTGATGTTGATGGAGTTTCGTTGTTACTAGGATTTGGTGCTCGCGTTGATGCACGTAATTATAGTATGTTTACAGCAGCTGAAATGGTTAGATCAAAAGAGTGTGGTTACAAGCGTTATGAAGATATTTTGAAGCTGCTTGCAGACTATGCTCAAGGCAAAAGAAAACCACATTCAAGAGATGGTAAACCTTTTGTGGATATTGCAGAAGGTGCAACGAGTCCTGAACAGGTAGGTGATACGTTGGGTAATAATGAATGGCCTGTAGAAGAACAAAGAGCTGCTGAACTACAACTATTAACTCGTGCACTTGCGCGTATGGAGCGTGAAAAAGTTGCTGCGCACATGCCAACGCCAGAAGAAAAAGCGCTTAGAGATGCAGAAATACATGCTTTGCGTCAAGCCAAAAAGATTATTGAGGGGGAAAAGGCAACATCAACAGCGTTCCCAAGTGTGAGGGTTTAGGGTATAATGAGGTATAATTTGAATATCATTTGAAAGGGACTCTATGAAAGTCTATTTAACTCAGAATGTACCAAAAGTGGGCATGGCAGGCGAAATTATTAATGTTTCCGATGGCTATGCAGCAAACTTTTTATTACCGCGCAAATTGGGGGTTAAATTAACTCCTGAAAATGAAGCATTCTATAAAGGCAAAGTGGTGCAAGTGGCTCACCGTAAAGAAGTAATTGAAACTGAAACTTCTATGGTTGCAGAAAAAATTAAGGCTACAGAAGTAAAATTAAAGTGCAAAGTGCATGATGATGGTAAATTGTATGGTGCCATTTCGCAGCATGAAATAGTTGATGCTTTGCAAGAAAAAGGTATTACCATTGCCAAAAGCCAAGTAGTCTTTGATAAGTCTATCAAGAAAACTGGCACACATACTGTTACCATTAAGATATCGTCTCGTTTACAACCGCAATTGACCGTTAAAGTGGTTGGTGAGTAATTTATTGATTTAAGCGTAGGAAAAAGTTCATCATATGTCATCAACAGCCCTACGCCCCAAACATAAATCTCACGATGCGGCTCAGATATTGGGCAAACGTTTGCCTTATTCTGATGAAGCAGAAAAAGCAGTGCTTGGTGCATTGCTTCTTAATGATGAGTATATGCACCAAGTTTCCGAATTCTTATTACCAAGTGATTATTATCATACTGCACATCGCATTATTTTTCAGGTAATGCTGGAACTTGTGGCTCAAGAAAAGCGGATTGATATTATTACGCTTCAAGACCATCTTACCAAAACAGAACAGCTTGAAGCTGTTGGTGGTATCGTATATTTGATGGCATTACAAGAAGATATTCCTTCTGTAGGTTTGATTAGCCAGCACGCCAAAATTATTAAAGAAAAAGCTGTGCTGCGCGAACTTATTAACTCTGCCACACAAATTATTGGTACGTGTTATGCGCAAGATGATAAAGAGATAGATGCTGTGCTTGATCAAGCAGAGCAAACTATCATGCAAATAGCAAATAAGCGTGCGCAGCAAAGTTTTGTGCAGCTTAATATTTGGCTTAAAAAGACCTTTGTTCATTTAACTGATATCAGGAAAAGCCGCAAAGGCATTACTGGTGTGCCTACTGGGTATCACAAGCTTGATGCAATGACCTCTGGTTGGCAGCCAGGAGATTTTGTGGTGCTTGCCGCGCGGCCTTCTATGGGTAAAACAGCGCTTGCGCTTTCTCTTGCTATGCATGCAGCACAATCGGGTGGCAGTGTGGGTTTTTTCTCGCTTGAAATGTCTGCAGAGCAGTTGACTATGCGTTTGCTTTCATCGCAATCGGGCGTGGCGCATCATGGCATTCGTAATGCAACCATTAACACTAATGAATGGACAAGTTTAACCAACGTGGCAGCTCAAATGGGCACCATGAAGTTGTTTATTGATGATACGGCAATGGTGAGTATTATGGATTTACGGGCAAAAGCTCGTAAACTTAAAATTGATCAAGGCCTTTCTCTGCTGGTGATTGACTATTTGCAGCTCTTGCATTCAACGCAAAAGCATGAAAATAGACATCAAGAAGTTTCTACTATTTCTCGTTCGCTTAAAGCACTTGCTAAAGAACTTGGAATTCCTATAATCGCTTTATCTCAGTTATCGCGTGCTGTTGATAGCAGGCTTGATAAACGCCCAATGCTTTCTGACCTACGGGAATCTGGTGCAATCGAGCAAGATGCAGATGTTATCATGTTCTTGTACCGCGACATTGTCTATAATCCTGATACAGAAAATCCAGCACTTGCGGAACTTATTATTGGCAAACAGCGCAACGGCCCTACGGGCACGGTATATTTAAATTTTATGCGCGAGCTTACGCGTTTTGACGAAGCAGATTATGAAGGCTCTGGGCCTGAGTAATTGACGAGCTAGCTAAGAACATTAAGATATTTCAGCATATCACACAGCACATCGCAGCAGGTGTTCCTAAGGATCTTGCAACTTGTGTTGTTGGTGCATTTTCAGCAGCAAGAGGCTCTTCAGGCGCATCCTGCGTAATTAAAACTTCAGGAGCCTCAGGAGACATCACAAGTGACCACGCAGCTTTAAACGGATTAGTTCCTGGTAGCTGTGCAACTGCATCTTCCCGCTCTGCATGTATAAATGCTGCACAATCATTTTCAAGCGTTTCGGGTTTCAAAAGTACTGTGCCTTCAATTTCAACGTCAACTGGTATTGAGGTTAGTTCAATATCATGTGCAGTTTTATAGTTTGCATTACGTATCAAAAGTATTTGCTGTAATTTCTTTGTACGTATGACGAGTGCTTGAACGCCAGCTGTTATGGTATTATTATCGTTTGCATGCAATATCTGGCGCAGTAGCTTAGGTTGCATATGGCAGTGGGGAATTACTAGCTTATTGCGATCGCCATACAATTCAGGGGACAATCTTCTTATACAACATAAAAAAGTGAAGATGCTTTTACAATCCGTTGTGCCATGAAAAAGTGCATGATACAACAATAATTTTTTTGCATGAACAATCATTTCTCGAGCAAATAGATCAACCCCATTTTTTATGCCAGTATATGATTGTGCTGCCATGTGAAACGGCGAAGATCCAACACCAATATCATTTTTGATACGGCGAGGGTGATGATAAATTTCATATTCTGAATTATCTCTTTGGTCCTCTTGTGTGAGCGTTTCAAGATTAGCGCCACCATCGAGCAATAGAGAAAGTGTAGTTGTGTCCCAATCAGTATCTAATGCATAATGTATAGGGGCTCTGCCAGTGTACGCAATTGTATTGAGCGGCACTCCGTGTGCAATTAATAATTTTAATGCTTCATGTGCTCTAAAATAGGCTGAAAGATGGCAACCGGTGATGTGGGGTGTGCCCATTAGGTTGGCATGTGAGCGAACTAGTTCTTGCAGTGCATCTACATTATTATAAGATGCTGCATATTCAACCGGAGCTTTGCCATATGCATCGCGGTGGCTTGCATTTGCTTTAAATTCAAGTAAGAGTGCGACTAGTGCTTTTTGCGATACACCAATTCTTTCAAAATCGGTAGGAGACGTGTCACATACTTCAATAAGAGCCGTGCGATTTTCCGCAAACGGTGCATCAACCTCTGCACCTTGCTCTAATAAATTGCGCAGTGTACTAACACTCTCATATGCATAATGTTGAGAGTACCCGTTACGGCTAAGAACATCTTGACGTAAGAGCCGCACTACAGCAGAAGTAAACATCTTGTTGCGTTCTTCCTGTTTTATTGCTTGTTCATCTGATTCAAGCATATGGTCCATGGCCTGCATATTTGTAGAACCTGTTAAGAGGAATAAAGGAGCAAGGAGAAAAATGCTATTTAATAAATAACGCATGATTCTTTTACTTTGTCAGCATATAATTGAATAGTTGTTTTTATGTTAGGCATCCATGCAGATGGTGCATCTTGTTCCAAGTTACCATAATACCCGGCTTTTAGCACATTCCAATTTGAAAGGCCATCAAGGTTATTAGTGCGAACTGCTTCTATAAATTGTTGTAAATGTTCATCATACATTGTATAGAGTAGGAGAGTATGTGATGAATTATTTTTGCTCTGTGCTTTGGCAAAGCATTCACATTTATATGCAGTACTACCGCGTTCATTTTCAGCAGCAACTATTGTTTTTAGAAATGCCAGTCGTGTGGCTAGTAACTTATACGCTAATGGAAACATTTTATTCTTTGAAGCTAAGACACAGACCAATACTGTTGGTGAAAAATGCTTGACTAAGTACGGTATGAGTGGTTCCATAATGCCATTGTGCAGATCTTTAGAATGAACTATTCGGTTTAAGCAACATAAAAAAGTAAGCATTCCTTTGTTGGTAATTGGTTTGCGGCCAGGAAAAAATAATGCATGATGCAAAAGAACGCGTTGAAGTGCTTGTGAATTCTTTGTTGGTTGTGCCACAAGATGAAAAACGGTAGAACCAGCTAGAATTAAAGTTGATGCGGTAGCATCTACTATTTCTGTAGTGCTTGTATCAAGCCTCGCTCCATGTGTTAACAGCACTGCAGCAGCTTTAGGTTTTTCCAAGTACACTGCAAGATGAAGTGGTGACATGCCAGATCGTTCAAGGCAATTCATATCTGCTCCAGCATTGCCAAGCCAAGTAATACACCTTACGCAGTTGTTATTCGCTGCTTTATGACACGGAGTCCAATCACGGTAATTTCGTGCATTAAGATCACCCTGTGCATTTTTAAGTAATTCAAGAGCATGAACACGATCATACTGTGCTGCATAGTGTATGGGTGTTTGCTGTGAGTTATCTCTAGCGTTAGGATCGGCTCCGTGCGCAAGTAATATGGCAACTAAGTCATCTTTGCCATGAGAAGGAACCTGCCGCGGATCTTTGAAATAACTTAATTTGGGATTATCATTCCTGGAGTTTGCAATAATAACAGCGTGCAATGCAGCCTGCCCCAGCTCATTTCGAGCATTCACTTGTGCACCTTGGTTTAAACACTGAGTAACTCCATTTACGTCGTTTAAAGAAGCATAAGTAATAAGACTTTCATTGAGTTGAGTTTGTTTTACGGGATCAATTTCTTTAGCCATTGCTTGTGCATTGCTCGAGCTTAACGTACAGATTAGCCATAGTATTAACAAATCACGCATTTTGATCCACTTCGGTTGAGCATTTCATCATAAGCAGCTTTAAACATATTGTTGCGAGCAATTTTATCTAGAGTGCCTTGCTCAAGCGCAGTAATAAAATTTTCCATATCCGTTTGCACTATTTCAGGAGAGAAATAGACGTGTGATACATTACCTTTGTGCGTTTTGCTTTCAATTGCTGCAGCGGTATTTTTAGCGCTATCTTCTACCACCAAAATCTCGCGTAAGCGATTTGCTCGTCGAGTTAATAATGAACGTGCTTGTGCGCGTGTTTGTTGGTCGCGACTAATAAGCATATCTACAAAAGAAACTCTCTGTGGATCTTTATTCCAAGGGTCAAAAAGGAGCGCATGGCACAATAAAACTTTTTTCATGGCAACTCTGTCATGAAAGGCTGCTACATGAAATGGTGTTGCTCCTGTGGCAAATGGCAAGCCTAATCTTAATTTAGATCGTTCGATTTTGGGAGCTTGTGTTGTGATATCAAGCTGCCCACCATGTGATAAAACTGTATGTAACGTGTCAGCATTTTCATGCCCGCCATGAAACGCTCCATGATTATCTACAATTGCCCAATGTACCGGTGCGCCGCCAAATTTATCAATACAATTCATGTTCGCGCCGGCACTGTGCAACCATGCAAGCGTTCTGAGTGCACGCCATTCTACGGCTATAGAGGCTGCAGTGCAACCATCATTAGTCTGCGCATCTGGATTTGCACCAGCTTTTTTAAGTAATTCAAGAACGGGAATATTATCACGAGATGCTGCCTCATAGAAAGGAGTAGCAAGATACCAGTTTGGCGCATGCACATCAGCGCCTTGTGCAAGAAGATAGGCAACCAATTGCGTGCTATTTCCTGCAAAGGAGCATGCTTCATGCAAAGCGGTTTGGCCCCATTTGTTAGCCCCATTAATTTGAGCGCCCTGTGCAAGGCATGCTTTGACTGATTTCAATGAATTTTGAGCAGCGCTCTCAATCAGAAATTCATTGAGCAAATTTTGTGCATTCTCTTCTGATTGCTCGTGTGTTTGTGCTGCGCCTAGGCTTTGCGCGGCTTGTGGTTTGCTCTGTGCAAACAGAGGAGTTCTCTCGTCTGGTACGTATACAGCTTCCATAGCTTGTGCCTTTGAAAAAATACATACAAGCGTAAAAATAACTTGTGTTATATGAAGCATATTATTTTCCTATTAATTATAAGCGCATATGTTGCTTTAAAATTGGTTAATGTCCGGCTGAGTTGTGAATTGTCAATGCAACCAATACTATGCTGGCAAATTTAAGAGTTTACGAGGAGGCTGTTATGTTACTCTATTTTTCCTCACATGTATTTCAACAAGAACATAGTATATTGAAAGTTTGCCAATTTGCCAGTCAGATAAGTCCGTAATTATTTGGCGGTGTAAGTATAATATTGCAGTATAATTAAGCTAATTTATTTAAGTAAACGGTATTTGCGGATCAATTTCTTTTAATGCTTCTGTGCACTTTGTTATACTACCCTCGAATAGTAATAAAATTATTGCAGAGGGTTGTGTGTTATGAAAATGTTATATGCATTAGTAGGTATAAGCATGTTAGGGCTGTCAGTAATGGTTTTTAGTAAAGAAGAGTTTTTAGTTATAGGGCACCGTGGCGCCTGTGGCTATGTACCAGAAAATACGCTTTCATCTTTTAAAAAAGCGGTTGAGCTTGGTGTAGACATGATAGAGTTTGATGTGCATTGTTGTGCATCAGGCGAACTTATGGTGATCCATGATAATACGCTCGACCGTACAACAAACACCACAGGTTATATAAAAGATTTTACCTTAGATCAACTAAATAACGCGGTTAACATAAAAAATTCAAAAGAGCGTATTCCAACGCTTAACGAAGTTCTTGATACTATTGGTCACGCAGCAATGATTGCCATTGAATTAAAAGGACCTGGTACCGCGCAGCCCGTCGCGCGTATTGTGCAAGAGTATTTAGATAAGGGGTGGCACTCGGATAATTTTTATATTCTCTCATTTGATCATCTGCAACTTCAAGAATTCCATGAATATTTACCTGAGATTAAGCGTTGCGCAACTGTATATGGTATGCCACTTGAATATCCTCTCTATGCAAAAAAGCACGGCTTTAATGCCGTGGCAACATGTTATGAATATGCTACTCAACAATTTGTGGCTGCGGCGCATAAAGCAGGGCTTAAGGTATTTATATATACAGCCAATGATCCACATATTATCAAAAAGCTGCTTGAGATTGGCGTTGATGGCATATTTTCAGATTATCCTGATAGAATTCAGCACGAACTGAAATAGAAAACTGAGCATCACGACGAATTTTATCATAATGGTGCATGGTTATCTTTGTAAGATTATTATATTGTTTTCATTGCAAGTTCACGATACTCCAACCATTGCTCCACAATATTTTCTGGCCACGAAGCATTAATATCTGCCACGTTGCCGTGTGCATCAAATATTGGCTCAAAATGCGGGAAAATATATGCAGTTACTTTTAAATTGCCAATAATTGCTTGTTGATTACGTTTAAGTATGCTTACATGTTCAGGCACACGTACGTTTCGTGCATACGTATCAAGCAGTTGTTGTAAACTTTGCCCATCTGCAGTGGAATGTATGCGCTGCACTTCTATTGCAAGGTCTTTAATAAGTTGCAATGTTTTTGCACGGTCTTTAATGACATACCCAAGTACCGTATATTCAGTGCCATTAATATTCTTTTTTTCTTCTTGCAAGGTAACGCCGCCATGATCTTGTAACCAATTGGCAATGGTAGTATTGGCTTGCGCATGAGCGCCCAACACTTTGGTTGCACCATCTGGCAAGTTTTGCAGCCGCTTGAGTGCCGTGTTTGCCATATCGCAAATCAACATATCAATTAACTTTTCTTTACCAATTTTGGCAGGCCATTCTTTGAAAAGATCTGCTGTTGCAAGTTCATCAAATGAATAAATACTTGTATAAAGGGCCAAGATTTCTGCACGCAGTTCTTCAAGCGCAGCGCCAGCTCCTGCAAAAAATTCATTTAAGTTTGCGTTGGTGACTGGTATGGTATCGCCAATGTTATGCGTTACACCATCAATAGTCATTGGGTCGCCAGCGCGGAACGTGTGCATATCAAGCCGCCCGCTGCCATGCCCAAGTGTTTCATGCAAAATGCAATGCACGTTCCAAATATCTGCAGATAGTTGTTGCTCAGGGTCATGGATTGCACGCCATTCAGCTTCATCTGCTAAATAGGAAAGTTGTTTTGCAAGAACTGGGTTCAATGCAGTTCCAAGCCCCTTGCTTGATTGATAAATAATTTGCTTAGAACCATGTTGTGCTCTAATTTCAGGATAATTGGGCAAGCAATACGCAGCAACTATAGAAAGTGGCCCTAATTCACCTGAACCTACTGCCAAGCTATTAATTGATGCATTAGGAATGCTTGCAAGATCATGCAAGTTAGTGCGTTTCCATGCTGCAGGGAATGGCAATTGGCTTTCAATGCTAGGCAATATACGGTTGAGTGAATCCATATCAATGCTTTTAATGGTAACTTCCGCTTGGAACATGCCGCGAAATTCTTTAGGGTCACAATAGTTTTCAATAAACCCAAAACAATAATCAAGGCGGCTTTTGGTTTTAGTCCAAGCAATGCAGTGCCGTTTAAATGCGTCTTCACACCCTGTGCGTACGTGCTCAATTAAATGAGTTAAACTTTCTGGAATATATTCATCAAAAATATGAGGATGTTTATGCGCATAATCACATGCTTTTTCAAGCCAATGGCATGCAACAGTAAGTTCATCTGAATATTTGCCACCAATTTTATAGCGTTCAACGGTGGGTATACGCATGCCATCTTGGCAAGTTACTGAATAATAGGCATTCAAGTGTGCACGATCTTGTGCGCTTAATGCATTATAATCTTCTTCAGTAAAATCTGGTGCATAAATATTTACCGCGCTTTGTTCTATGCTATTTGGCACGCATACAGAGTGTTCATGTGTGTGATCAAAAAGTGAAGATTCAACTTCTTGGAGTAATGAAACATATTTTGGTTCATCGAGAGCATGAAGCACTTGGTGAAAATTTTCATGTGTTAAATTAGTAAGGCCCAAGCGAGCAGGTGAGCGTTTTTCATTGGCATGTTCACGAATGAAATATTGGCCATGATTTGCCCAGAGATACACAAGATATGTTGTAAGTTGTTCAAAAAAAAGTTCATGTTGAGCAAACACGTGCACGCGAGGATCATTTTTATGCAGATATATATGCTCGCAAAGCTGTGTGATTGCATTGGCGTGTCTATGCAATTGATCTGCTATAATGCGATTACCGGGTAATCCTGCACGGAATAAATAATACATAAACACGCGTTCTTCTGGTGTGAGGCTATTATAAAGATCTGGCAACGATTCATTATAACGAGTAGCAATTTCGTGAAATTGGTCAATAGTAGCAGGAGCGGGAGCAAGCTTTGGCACAGTATGATCCTTTGAATATGCAAGCTCTGCAATGCAGAGTAGTGCAAGGGCGATTATAAGTTTTTTTTCCATGAGTAACTCTCTTTAAGTATAGCACACTTTAAGGTTTTTTAGGCCTTATTATCCTAGCAAAAGGAAGGTAGCGTACACAAGAGATGGGCTAAGCGGCACCTGTATACCTGCAACTTGCAAATAATTTCTATTTGTATATACTAATTATATGAACTATTTAATGGAGATTGATTATGTCAAAAGTATCAACCTGGGGCATGTTGGCCCTTACTCTTTCCCTGTCTTGCTCAACGCTGGGCATGGACTATATTCCAAAAGCTCTTAAATCGGGTAGGCTCTGGGGTGCTGTTGCCGTGGCTACGGTAATTTCAGGGGCTATTTATTATCTTGAATATTGGCAAGATGCGCCAAATCGCGATTTGTTTCAGGGTGTTTGCGAGGGTGATTACAACAAAGTAGCACTTGCGCTCTATGACGGCGCTGATCATTTACGCAGAGCAAAAGATGGCAGCACGTTGCTCCATTATGCAGTGCGGCGCGGGCATCGCGATATTGTTCACTTGTTAACGGCAGCTTCACTACCTGGCAGGCCACTTATTAATATAGCAGATGTTGCTGGCAATACGCCACTTTATTATGCGGTAGAAAAAAATGATGCATCGATGGTAAAATTACTTATCTTATCTGGCGCATGTAAAGAATGCACGTCAGACGTGCGCATGACACAAGAATTAGAAGAAAAAATAGAGAAGCTGGCCTACACTTAATAACCTTTCTATCTTAAATTTTTATGCTACACTTTTTTGTGGATAACAAGAGGGTTGTAGCATGATTATTTTAGGAATAGATCCTGGCTTACGGTATGCTGGTTACGGTATTGCCAAAAAAGAACAAACAAAAACTTTTTTGCTTGATTATGGCTGTTTAAATTTGCCACAGAAAGAACCAATTCCTGTGCGCCTAAAATTACTTTACGATTTTTTTCTTGTAAAGATTATAGAATATAAGGTTACTGATCTAGCGCTTGAAACGCCATTCTTGGGTAAAAATCCTCAAAATTTTATGAAACTTGGTTATGTGCGGGGTGCTTTATACTTACTTGCAATAGAACACAACTTGGTGCTTCATGAATTTGCCCCACGTGAAATTAAACAAGCGATTACCGGTTGGGGCGCTGCGCCTAAAGATCAAGTGGCACGTGTTATTCTCAATTTGTTTCCAAAAATGGATGCGCCAAAGCGTGAAGATGTTACCGATGCACTTGCCGTAACACTGACTGGTCTTTGGAGATCAAAACAGATGATTCTCAGAAAATAATTTCTATGCTTTTCTTACCATATGCCATTGCACTGCACCTTTACAATTACGGCATGGCGGGAAACGGTCGCCTTTTGCAAGAGGTATTTCACGTTGGTCTTCAGAAACACATCCTTTATTGTCAATGCCACATGCAGCATTATTAATGCGATACACGCCCGATTCTGGGCAAATTTCACCAATGTTAAATCTGCGTTGTATGATTTCATCTTTTTTTGACATAGCTTCTCCTTTTTAAATAGGTAGTGGGCCTTAAACTTTTCCAAATACATCCTACCATATTTTGTTTCTAATACACAATAATTCTACGAAAATATAAAACTATCGCTCTTTCTGTAGTAAATCGGTTATGCTTAAACTATAAAGTATTAAAAGTAAAAAAAGGAGCAGGGCAATGGCGGCATCAGTATACAAACGATTTACTAGTCTTATTTGTATTACTTTATTCATGAGCACGCTACATGCAATGGAGCCGCAAAAACCATCGGCAAGTCCGTTTGCATTACGTAAGAAAACTGAGGTAAGGCTTCCACGTGATAGCAGTACCTATAGTGGCATTGAAGAGAGTGATAGTGAAGATAGCCTTACTTTACCAACGAGCTCTTCTCAATCTACTAAAGCACAAACAACGGTTTGGGTTCCAGCGCGTATGCGAAAAAAGGCATCAGAATCATCTTCTTCTGTATCCCCAGAAGAAAAAATAGATGTAACGCCAACAGAATCACCAATGCTTTCACCAAGGCCTGCGCGGCAACAGCAATGGGTATCTCCTCGCTTGCGCAGAGCATCATTGAAAGAAAAGAGTAAGTTTGCAACATTAAAAAAAGCTAAACCGGTTCAAGAAGATAAAGTGCAAGAAGAACCAGATAGCGCCCAACTTAATCGCAGATCCATGGATGTGTTGGAGTTGAGTAGTGGCAGCGTATTGCAACTGGATAAAGAGTTCCATGCAAAATTAAAAGATCTTAATCCTGCGTTTCATGCGGCAATAAAAAAGGGAGATCTTGAGAAAGCATCATTATTGGTTCGCTCTGGCGCCGATGTGCGCAGCACAGATTCATCGGGACAGACAGCACTTGACTATGCGTTAAATGCTAAAAATTTGCAACTTCTTTATTTCCTACGAGATCATGGTGTTTCAGTGCCTACTGTGTCATTGCCAACAAGACTAAGCATACCTGGCTATAAAAACAATAAAAAAACATTAGTAATGAGGCCTGCAAAACTAGATGAAAGTTCTGACGAAGAATTAGCAATTATCTCTCCTGCTCTTTCGCCTCGCGCAGCACCAATGTCATTGCAAAGCCCCGGCGGCTATGATGAGCCAGAATTGAGTGCAGTGCAGGATGGCGATGGTTATTCCATGCCAGATTTGGGCAAGGCGCGTACAAGCGGCCTGAGACTTGAACGTAGCAGCGATACTATTGAATATAGTGATGGGTCTATTATTCAACTTGATAAACGTTATCATACAAAGCTTAAAGGCTATAAGGCACGCTTTGACAAGCTTACAAAAAAAGCTCAATTAGACGACAAAGATTTTAATGAACTTAAAGCACTTATTCGCAGCGGTGTTGATATAAATGCGCCCAATTCAGATGGCGTGCCCCCGATAGTGCAGGCTGTTCTTGATAATAAGTGGTATCTTTTTAAATTTCTCGTGAAACATGGTGCTGACGTTAATAAACAAGGCAAAAGAATTGAAGCGCGGTCAGATAATCCTACGCTCAAACGAGAAGTTGCGCAAGCTACTGCTTTATCAGAAGCGGCGCGCTTGGGGAGAGTGCGTTATGTGCAGTATTTACTTTCAGATGATGTCAAGGCAGATCCTAATCTTGCCGATGGTCATGGTGCTACTCCATTAATGATTGCTGTGCTTGCTATAGGGGATGCTGCCGTTACCATAGCGCGCTTGCTTGTTAACGCTGGTGCAGATGTGTTTGCAAAAAATAGCCGAGGTCAAGATGCCTTGGCGTTTGGGGGCATGTTCAGAGCTAAAGAGAATTACTTGGATTATGTAGATCGCAAGCAACAAGAAGCGCTTGCCGGTAAAGCGTCGCAAAGTGTTGTTGAAGGCTATGTAGAAAGTGTTATAGAAAAATAAATTTTTATTTTAAAAATTAATTAATTCCGAATTATTAAATTATAAAGAGGTTATGAGCATGTTATCATTTTTACAACGAGCAATTATGTATTGCTTATTTTTTGTTACTATTGTAGGAGCCATGTATTTATATGCGATCGATGGCGATATTGTGCAAGAGAGTGGGCCCTATGCTATTGATTTAGTGGTTGATTTTGGGTAGCTCTAGTTATCTGTTTATCACTAGGAAACGGCACGTATAACGGCTGGTTGCCTGTTTTTAAAAAATAATCTTTTCATTCAAGCCACTGCACCATGATATGGTTTTCTTGCCAACGGGAACTTAAGTGCTGATCGATTAACAAAAAGATTCTAAACTATCAAAACTGTTGCATTCCTTTTTTGCTTTACAGTATCTTAAAAATAAATGGATGCGTAAACCCCAAAATAGGAGGGTCGCCAAATGAAGAATATGAACTGTGCCTATGCAAACACTATAGATCGTGAACATACAAGTATGTCCGCAGCGGTCTATCGCCGTGTTCCTAAGTTATTAACTGATTTAGATATATTAGATTTAAATGATACGTTGCTGTGTAATGGTATTCATTATTTAAAAGTACAAGATATTGAGCATGGCAGGCAAGTATTAGAGGCGTGTTTATCATCTCTCCATTATTATCATTCTATTGGATGCTTAACGTTATTCAATACGCCGCATGCTATGTCTGTTGATGATATTTTTAATGATCTATCTCATTCAGGTTCGCTTGATAGGCCCGATGCTTTGGCTAATTACTTTTTTGATCAATTTGACTATGACTTTATGTGGATTGAATTGACTGCATTATATGCGATCGATGGCGATATTGTGCAAGAGAGTGGGCCCTATGCTATTGATTTAGTGGTTGATTTTGGGTAGCTCTAGTTATCTGTTTATCACTAGGAAACGGCACGTATAACGGCTGGTTGCCTGTTTTTAAAAAATAATCTTTTCATTCAAGCCACTGCACCATGATATGGTTTTCTTGCCAACGGGAACTTAAGTGCTGATCGATTAACAAAAAGATTCTAAACTATCAAAACTGTTGCATTCCTTTTTTGCTTTACAGTATCTTAAAAATAAATGGATGCGTAAACCCCAAAATAGGAGGGTCGCCAAATGAAGAATATGAACTGTGCCTATGCAAACACTATAGATCGTGAACATACAAGTATGTCCGCAGCGGTCTATCGCCGTGTTCCTAAGTTATTAACTGATTTAGATATATTAGATTTAAATGATACGTTGCTGTGTAATGGTATTCATTATTTAAAAGTACAAGATATTGAGCATGGCAGGCAAGTATTAGAGGCGTGTTTATCATCTCTCCATTATTATCATTCTATTGGATGCTTAACGTTATTCAATACGCCGCATGCTATGTCTGTTGATGATATTTTTAATGATCTATCTCATTCAGGTTCGCTTGATAGGCCCGATGCTTTGGCTAATTACTTTTTTGATCAATTTGACTATGACTTTATGTGGATTGAATTGACTGCATCATTAAGTAGCTTACAATGGTACCAATCTTTTTCCCGTCAAATGAAAGCAAGCGGCGTTGCTGACCGTATGCCGATTGTTAAATTGCTGTATGAAGGCTGAGGGGCGGCTTTGGAGCAAGCATAGCTTAAAAATCTGATAATAACTATTATGTAAACACGCAATGCTTTGCGGTGCACTATCGTGCGAGTCGAAGGACGAAGCACTGGCATCTCTCATCTCGCGCTTGTCCGCCGAAGTTTTAACGTAGGCTGGGAGTGTTTTTCGAGCCATTTAGGCGAATTATCGTAGAAGATTCACTGATCATTTACATGCCTTATCACTGGTGCCCTTATGCAGGGCTGCACACGCCTTTTTTGCATGCTCAAAAAAGGGTGCAAAAAAGAGCAAACGGGGACTGCCGTCCCCATTCCCCCCTGCTATTCTGCTTGGATATTACCCTGCATGTAACGACATTTACATCAGGGCAAGTAAACAAGCAATTATTGTCATAGCTTTCTTAAGTCAGAGCGGGGGTATAAGCAGGGGGCAGCAAGCCCTCTGGTTTGGCCTTTTGTTTAATATATTTTGGCCACGCAAAATATATCATGCTCGCCGCAGAGGCGCGAAGCGTAAGCATTCATACGTGAAAAGCCAAACTTCTATAGTAGTATCAGAGAACGATTTGCGTAATTCATAGTTTCTGAACCAGATGACGTCCAAATTAGGCCCTAGATTGCACGTTTTTATGGCATTTAAGAGTTTGGCCCTTGGGCATTAGATTTTTAAAGCTATTTTGGCCATGTTAATAAGCAATTTTTTTTGAAACCCCAAAAATAAGCCTCCATTTTGGATTTCTTACATTATTCTTATATTTATCAGTAGCTTTTTTCTATTTTAGTTTATTCGTTCTTAAGTAAAGTAATAGGAAGACAATGTGCCAAAATTGCTACGACTTTCATCACTTTCTTTCACAATCAGGTCAGTAATAGCGCGTTCAAAATTATCTCTTTCAGGCGACCATGATGGTTTAAAGAATTCCATAGTATGAATTGGTTGAAAGCATAAAATGCTTACATTTATTGCTAAGATACATTTTTTCATATTAATCCAATTCTTTTTCTAAAATTTCAAGATATGGCGTAAAACTATATAACTTATTTCTGCTATATTTAGTTTGCTTGGTAAGCCAACCAAGTTCAATAAAGACCTTAATAATATTATGAGCAGTATTATAATTCTTTCCCATTAAGTCGGCCAAATGACCAATTGAAATTACAGGATATTCAAACAATTGTTCAAGTGCCAGAGCAGCTGTATCTCGCTTACGCGCAAACAATGAATTTTCTTGAACAATCACATGTAACTGTTGATACAGTTTTTCTATTTCTTTGGCGCGAAGATAAGCATCACGGCTACTTTCTTCTATCGCTGTCAAATAAAATAATACCCAGCCTTCAAAATCACCCTGCGTGCGTACGCTATCAAGATGTTTATAATATGCCATTTGATGTTTCTTAAAAAAATATGAGGGATATAAAATTGGTGTATGCAGTAAATTATCTTCCATGAACATTAGAACAATGAGCAATCTGCCTATTCTTCCATTGCCATCTAAAAATGGATGAATGGTTTCAAACTGCACGTGCGCAAGCCCTGCTTTAATAAGCGGAGAAATTGTGGTAGCGGTTTCAACTTGCTTATTAATAAACTTTTCAAGACTTGCCATGAGTTCAGGCACCATGTGTGCTGGGGGTGGTATTAATTGGCCCACACGAACTGATTGCTTTCTAAAGTGACCTGGATTTGCTTTGGAGCTATCACCTACGGTCATTAATATTTCATGTGCTCGCAGAATAACTCGATTTACAATAGGCAATCCTTGTTCTTTCATCATTACAAGAGCTGCCTCAAGTGCTTTTGCATAGTTGAGAACTAGTTGAGTAGGCTTGTTAATTTTTGAACCGCTGAGTGGTTGAGTGTATACATCTAATAGCGTAGTATGAATGCCTTCAATATCTGATGTAAGCATTGCTTCTTTTATAATATAAGCTTTTAAAAATCTACTACTATTTGGTAAACGCCCTGCCGCTTCATCTAATTTACTTAGCCATTGCAATGCAGCACCGTAACGTTCGGCAATTTGAGGAGTAAGCTCAAAAGGCGGGTTTTCTGGTGGTAAATCTGCTGGAATAAAGTGATTTATACTACCTAGCTTTTCGTAATAACCTGCTTGACGCTTCATATTTTCCTTAAATTTTTTTATATTTAGTAAATTTGCTTAGGCTGAAATAGGTGGCTTAAAAGAGCTCCTTGTTTCAATTTCAAGGCCTAAGCTGAAATAAGGATAGCAAAAAATAGCTCTTATTTCAACTTGGAGCCTAAAAAGATAATTTGCAAGGTGATCCATTTATGGTATTCTCATACTAGATTTTTGTTTTTTATCTTAGGAGTTATCATGACCTCTCTTTCATACTTTCACCAAATAAGTGCCCTGCTCGGTTCTTTTAAAATGCCTCATTCACCTCTCACTTCTCCTATACTCCCCAGCTAACGTTGGCTAGTTACTTTTAAAAATTTTTAGTATTCATTTTCGAGTTTTAATATAATGCTGTTTAACAGTAAAGGATATTGCATGGCAACTATTCAAGATTTTGACAATTTAGACATTCGTGTAGGCAAGATTATCGGCGTAGAAGATTTTCCTGAAGCTCGCAAGCCTGCTTATAAATTAACCATCGATTTTGGTGAACAAATTGGCATCAAGCGGTCATCAGCGCAAATAGTGAAGCATTATACCAAAGATGAACTTGTCGGTAAATTAGTAATGGGGGTGGTTAATTTCCCGCCACGCCAAATTGGGCCATTTATTTCTGAGGTGCTCACTCTTGGCGTTCCTGATGAAGAAAAAAACGTGGTTCTTGTGCAACCTGAGCGTGTAGTGCCAATTGGCGGTAGATTATTTTAATTTTTAAGAAAGAATATCATGATTACATTTAATTTAGGATTTCTCACGCTATTTGTTAAAAATCCTTCTGTTAGTGCTGCCTTTTATAGTAAATTCTTTAATGTACAACCAATTAAACAAGATCCCCTTGGGGTCATGTTTAAATTAGACAATGGTACTATTTTATGCCTAATATCGCGTTATACTGCTCAGCCAATGGTACACAATGAGCCAGGCGCTGCAGAAATTTGTTTTGCAGTGGAAAATGTTGATGCTCTCTTTGACGAATGGGGCAAACAAGGAGTCACTATCGTACAAAAAGTGACAGATATGGATTTTGCAAGAACATTTACCGCGCAAGATCCTGATGGCCATAGAATTAAACTGTATCAATTATATGCAAAGAAGTAATTATGATTAAGTTCCTCTTTTTAAAGAAATTGTGGCTTTTTGTTTTTCATTTATTGCAATTACTTGCAATGGGTTTAGATTTTATCTTTTTTCAAGGTTATTGGAGCAAGCGTAAAAAAGAAAATGTCGTTAAGCAATATCAAGCAACGTTAAATCAAGCATGCGTAACTAAACAACTTGATACAGAAAAATTACCATTTGCAGATACTATCAGCATTATTGAGCCACATACACGGGTTGATGGTAAGCAAGCTGTTATTTCTAAACTTAAGCAGTTTCTAATGAATGTGCATCGTTTTGAAATTAAAAAGCAATTTTTTAATGAAACTGATGCTTGCACCGTGGTTGAGTGTATAATGTCAATGCCAAAAGGTTCAGTTCCTATGGTTGAGTGGCTAGAAATAAAAAATGGTAAAATCCAAACCATTCATTGGTATTATGATACGGCCAATTTATAAACAATAACTCTTGACCGCAGCATATGCTATTGAGTAGAGTGATTTTTGAACAATTGTAGTATAAAAATAGTAGGAGAAAGCATGGCAAAATTTATAATTTTAAAATTAGCTGTTAAAAACTATTCAAAGTTGTAACATGTGACAATGCAAATGTCAAACGATTTCCCAAAATAGTTTGCACCGTTTTGCCAAATTTAAATGATCGATACGGGCTAAAACAATCATCATGGTCAGATCTTCCATCAATAAGCGCATCTGCTGCATAACGCCCTAGTGCTGCAGCCCATGGCAGCCCTGCACACGCGCCTACATAATACAACGAGTCATCATGAGCATCACGCCCTGCAAGCGGCAAAATATCTTTGCTCACGCCAATAAGGCCGGGCCACATATAATCAAATTGCGTTTTAACGCCTGGAAATCGCTTTTTAAAATAATCTGCCAAGCGATTATAGCCGCCCACATTATCATGTTGAGCGTAGCCTGCATACGTGCCAAGCAATGTAGAGCCGCCAAGCATCAGTCTATTATCGCCAGTCATGCGCCAATAGGTATAAATAAGCGCAGTATCCCAGGCCATCATAGGAGCTTGTGTAAATATATTTTTAACTTCAGTATCAGTGAGCGGCGCTGAAATCATTAAGAATGTTTGTAATGGAAAAATGTCATAAGTAAGTTTATCAAGCTCAGGCATAAAGCGATCGGTGCAGAGCACTACATATGTTGCTTTTATCGCGCCGTAAGGCGTAATAACGCGATTTGGTTCAAGCTTGATTGCTGGCGTTTCTTCGTAAATACGTATACCTGCATCTTGTAGCACCTTTTTTTGCCCTTGCGCGTATCTAAATCCATCAATACCAAATGATTTGCCATAGTGCACGGCGCCATAAAAACCTTGTGCGTTAGTGACACGGGTTAATTGATCTTGCTCATAGAGAGTACTATCATATCCGCATGAAAGCCGTGCCTCATGCTCTGCTTTGACCATGGTCTCAAAATCTTTTGATGAACTTGCAAGTACTAACGTGTCTTCAATGCGATAATCACAATCAATGTTATGGGTCTCTATGTTATTTTTTATGGTATCCACGCCTGTTTGCACAAACTCCCACATGCTTTTTGCTTTTTCTTTACCAAATCTTTCAATAAGCGCATGAAGTGGTATTTCTGAATCGGGCGTTATAAAACCTGAGCTTTTGCCAGTGGCTCCTGCTCCACAAAAGCTTTTTTCAATTAAAATAACAGAGCAGCCTTTTTCTTTAAATTTTTGTGCCGCGCAAATACCAGCCATTCCGCCACCAACAATAACCACATCGCACTGTGTATCATTTTTTAATTGGTCTATCTCCATAGGTGGTAGATATCTATACACTTGATCAGTAGGAAAACGAGGTGTCATGAAGTATGTCCTTTTTTTTTAAATCGTAAGTTTTGGCATATCTACGCATAATTCCTTATCAGGATGTATCCATACAACAGGAAGCACGTTTTTATCTGCAGTATGTTCTTGCAACGTACCACCATACCAACAAGTTGTTTGACCAAAATATATGCCCATGACAGATTGTGGTACATGTGTTACTTGCGTTGTGAACTTTGTTATGAGATTGTGCATAAATAGTTGTGTGGCAATGGTGCCTCTTATGCAATCAAAGTAATAAATAGTATCACCATGAACTTTTGGTAGAAAAGGCAGTATTGATTCATGTAAACGCTCATGCGGATCAAGTAAATAGGCCATTGGCAGTGAAAATGAAAATAAATAAGAGCTTTGCCATGTATCCGTAAGTTTTGTCAAAGCATGATATTCAAAAATAATAGATAGGTCATGCCGATCAATGCGTGTAGGATGCAGTACATAGAAGCCATGTAATTCATCGCGCATGGTAAGAAATGCAATCGCTTGCTCAGTGTAAGTGAGTAGTGTTTCAGTGTCATGCGTGGGGCATGTGGTTCGTGCCGTATCTCTATTGAATATGTCTTGAGCGGTAATTTTTTTTGTAGCAGTCAGTGTAGTTAGATCAACAGTTGTTTGTTTGATAGAGTAGTTGTTACCATGCATGTGTATATAAAATAATTGATTAGTAAGTAAATTTGGATATCTATAATCAGATGGCCCATCCACCAATACGTTATAGCACTCCCCTTCCCTATTGATAATATAAATGCCGTAATGTTCTTTTTCTTTTGCGCTTACTATGCAATGCTGCATATCAAACCAGCTCAGAGTAGTAAAATCATAGAGTGGTTCATACAATGGAATAAGTGCGGGTGAACGTTTATGAGAGTAGGCGATTCGTATTGTATCATTATCAATAAAACTGAAGCCACTGCCATCAGGCAATAAGGTAATTCCTGCTGGTGTATAACTGGAGAGTAATGCTTTGCGTGCTTCTTGAGTAAGCACGTCCCACTCCCATAATTCCACATGATGTACTGACTTTTGATAGATAAGAAGTAATTTTAGTCCTTCTTTTGCTATATGCCCTACGGGATACAAATATTCTGTTGCATTCATATGCATAGTACACATGATTAATAAAAAAATGTACCAATGGTATATCATAGCGACCTTTTTTTCAATTATTGTGTCTCCATAAAAAATAGTATAGCATGCAAATGAAGCACGTATAGTTTGTGATTTGTTAGAAAAGTGGTTTATCGTTGAGTAAGATCGTTAATTACTTCATAGCACAAAAGGTGTTTCCCTGTGTGATTAAGTGCATCAATACAATTTTTTACAAACGTTTGGCAAGGTTCAGGTAACGGAGCCATAAGTTCACGTGCGCGGCGTAAGCGATATGCTGCAATAAGAGGCGCTACTGTTTGAATATAATCTGCGTATTCGCTCGATGCTGCTGTGCAGCTTGCAAGCTTTGCTTTTCCTAAGTTTTTAAACCAAGTAAATGGGCAAATTTCAACTAATTGCTCAAGAGCAAGATGGCTATCTTGCACAAAAGGGAAAATTAATCTAAATAGCTTTTCTGAATAGATATCTTCTGGCATATAAGAAAGAATTTTATGTCGTATACTACGAGGAAGCGTTGGGCAGCATCTATACATGGATAATAATGCAGGAACAATGCATCTTTTACTCACTTCTTTATTAATGTTGATAAATATAATGGGTAACGAAAATGAAAGTGGTTGAGCATCTTCATCTAGAGGTAATGGCCCTGGCCGCTCATTCCACTGCGCATGCGCAATAAAATCAATAATAAGATTATTAATTACCGGTGTTGGTACAGCGGCTTCACGGCTAAAAAACCGCGTAAGATAATACAGCGGTGTGCGTCCGTGTAAAGTGCTTGGTATATTCTCATGCGCACCATGTGCCAGTAATAACAACATTGCATGAACATGATTTTGATATACGGCAAGGCTGAGTGGCGTCCAGCCATTTTCGTTTTCTGTATGCACCGGTGCTCCTGCTTCTAAAAGGAGTTTCATAAAAAAAGTATTGCCAAGGGCTGTTGCTGCAATTAATCCATTGCCATAATGGTCATTAGGCGTAGTGCGCAGAGCACAAAGCCAATAAATAAAATCGGTGGTATCATTTTTGCGAATTGCTTGTTCTAAACTAATTTCTTTTGGGTAATATCTATGATCATTGAGAATTCGATAGCCAGCTTGAATATCTTTTCTCTCAATTGCCTCATCAAACGCTTTTTGAGCATCAGAGGGAAAACGCTTTTTTTTCTTGGGCAATTTGCTATCAAGAGCTTGAACAAGTGTGCGTTTTTTTTGATTATCATTATCCATTGGCCAAGCAATGCTTGTGAAGCTGAGCAAGCATAGTAACACCTTGTGTTTCATCATTACCTTTCAAGCTTACCGCTAGTTTAGCAAATAAAAGGCTATGATGACAAAGGTTACGAATGTTAATGCCAATTAAGAGGATTGAGCACTTCTTTTAATGTTGCGTCTTGAATTATATCACAGGCTTGTTGTTGATCTTTATTTACAATGCCTAATATTTTACGCAAATTTAGTGTTTCATCAGAGGTATGACAACTATGCTTTTTAAGATCTAGTAAGCAGGCATCAAGATACTGCCTTCTCATTGACGAAACACTAGCATAATGTGGCATCAGGAGCTTAGCAAGATTTTCGCTGCCGGTTTGCACGCATTCTATTGGCATGTGGGAAAATATACGCAAAATTATTTCACGTGGTAATGCAGGTAAATCATTTTCAGAATTATTCCCGTGTCTTTGATTTATAAGGAGTACTGTTTTCAGCTGCGCACGAGCCGCTAGTCTAAAATCCTTAGTATATTTTGTGTTTACCATGAGAGCAGCTAGTATTCTTTTATTATTCAATCGCGCAGCGGCATGATATACCGTATTGCCATCACTATCCTGATGACTCATATAATTGCCATGTGCACGTACAATTTCAATAATCTCAAGTGCACGATCTTCCGTTTCTTGCGCATCATATTCTGGTGCATAGTCTGGCTTTCTTTGTAAGCGCTCACAAAGAATGTGCAGTGCGTGACCTTGATATATATGATGCAAAGGTACATTATTGTGCCATGTCATAGGGGGTGGTGTCACTGCTGCCCCTGCCTGAAGTAATGTGCGCACTAATTGCGGATTCAAGCATTGCACTGGCGTGGCAATAGGCCTGTGCCCTAACAAATCATCAACAGCATTGATGTGTGCCCCCATTGCAATCAAACGTCTTACTACTGGCACCTGGCCCCGGGCAAGAGCACCAATAAGTGGAATCCATCCATTTTGATCGCGTGGGTTTATATAAGCATCATGAGCTAATAATAAGTTGACTATGCCAAGATGACCTGCACTTGCTGCGTAATGCAAACATGTGCTTTTATCACATCCCTCTTCATCAAGCGGATCTTCGTAATACAATAACACATTAGAACTTACGCCAGCGTTTAAAAGTTGAGCCGCTTCAGCCTCGTTGCCATTTTTGCATGTAAGCCATAGTTGTTTTACTTGTTCTTGTTCTTGCGGCGTGCGTCTGGCGCCTTCACGAGGAGCAATCAAGTGATGCATCCCTAAAGCCGTTACCGAAACAAAGCTTGCAAGAAACGCCAAAAAGGCAAAGGAAAATAATTTTACAGGGGAAAAGGTCATGAATCTCTCCTTGGGTAAAAGGGCAAACTCTTTTATAATCTTTATTAGTATATATTAAAATTACTATTTGTCAATCAGTCGCTTGATTGGCTACCCTGGCGTGAGGTGATTTAACCTGTAAATTGGGCTAAAAAAAACCATCGCATTGAAACAAGTTCAATGCGATGGAAAAAAGGAGAGTAGTAATGAAGCCTTAATTAAAGTGCCTAGGTATGGTATTATTAAAATACTCTACCTGAGCTGTTCAGTATTAAGTATGCCTTAAATTCAGTGAATGTCAATAATTTAAATTATTTTTACCTGAATCTTTGCACATATTTCAACGAACAATTACAAATGTATACCCTATTTACCCTTCTGTCAACAAATATATTAAAAAAGGCATAATTTATTTTAAACTTCATTTCAATCAGTAAGGCAGGCTATTTGGGCGCCTAGTTCTTTAAGGGTATCAGGAAGATCTCCTGTGCTTGTGGGGCTTGTTAAAATAAGTTGGCATTTAAGGCTAGTAAGGAGTGCAAGCAGCATTTTTATGCGCTCTGTGTCAAAATCAGCCATAAAGTCATCCACTAATAACGTGCACGGCCCTTTCTTTGCAACAAGCTCTTGCAGCTGCGCTACTTTAAGTAAAAATACAATTAATTTTTGTTGGCCACGTGAAGCAAATGCTTTGGAGCCTTTATCTTGAAAGTGAATGGCTATGTCATCCAAATGCGCGCCAAATAAAGATCTGCCAAAGGCGCGTTCTTGCTCATACAATTGTGGGCGTGAAGCAAGAAATTGTGGCCATGACGTTGCGTTACCTATCAGGCGTGGGCGATAGGTAAAAGTAATGCGTAAAGCGTTTGGCAAAAATGCTGCAAGCAACGCATTGGTGCGTTCTTGCAGTGCGTGTAATTGTTCTTGCCTTTTTGCTTGTACCACGCATGACTGATTCCAAAGTTGCTGCGTCCATGTGTGATAAAGCTCGTCATTACTAGTTCCGTTATATAAAAGAGCATTCCTATTTGCATGAATATGTTTATACGTGCGTAGTGCTGCGCTATAATCAGGATCTGCTAAGGCAATTGCTTGATCAATAAACGTACGCCTTAGTTCTGGTCCTTCTTGAATCAATGCAAGATCGTCACTTGTGAGCGTGATAATGCGATAATGATCAGTTAGTTCTTTATATGTTTGGATAGGCCGTTGGTTAATTTTCACCAAACGTTTTTTACTACTTTGAGAGAACCCTACTTGGAGTTCATGCCGTTCAAGGTGATCTTTAAATTGAATATTAATAAAAAAGGTGTCTTGACCATGCCTAATAAGCTCACGTGGCAAATGAGTGCGGAATGAACGTAAATAACATCCATAGTGAACTGCTTCAAGTAGCGATGTTTTGCCCGAGCCATTGCTGCCACAAAGTAATACAAGTGGTGCTTCAAGTTGTAACGAATACTCTTTGAAGCACCGAAGATTTTTAATAAGAAGTTGTGTTATATGCAAATGGGTTACTGCGTGTGTGCTGTTGGTGAAACCGGCATAACCAAATAGGTTACGTGGTAATGATCTTTATCCATTTCAAAGATGATTGGCCGTGACGGGTTATTTAAATAACAGGTTACTTGATCATCAGAAAACGTTTGGAGCCCATTGAGTAAATAAGGCGAATAAAATCTAATATCTAGCTCTTGGCCATTAAACTCTATAAGTGGTACATCTTCTTCTAATTTACCTACTTCTTTGTTATGCATTGCCACGTGTACCTTATCTTTGCCAAAGCCAAAGCTTGTTGCCAAAAACTGGCCAGAGAGCAAGCAAGCAGAGCGGCGCAATGTTTTAATTAAGCGCGAACGGTCAAGTGTTGCGGGTGCAAAGCCTTCTTTATTCATAATAGATTGATATTGTGGGAACTTATCGCCAAGCAATTTAGTAAAGAAATTGAATGCTTGTCCAGAAAACACCAATTGATTACCACAAACACCCAAAAAAACTGCTTCTTGCTTTTCTGTTTCGGTAAGTTTTTTCATTTCAAAAATGGCTCTGCGTGGTAGTAACCACACTCGTTCTTGGCCCAACGTGCATGCAGTTGTTGTTACTTGCGCAAGGCAATGGCCGTCAGTAGACGTCATTTTTAATTCTTGTTGATTAATTTCAATAAGTAATCCATTAAGAGCAGGGTTTGCATTATTTTGAGGAATGAGGAATGAAACTTTATCAAGCATGCCAAGAAGCAGTTGCGTATCAAGCTGCATAAGATTTTCAATACGCTCAGGAAACGGTGGAAATTCTTCGGCAGATTTAATATTAAGTGACACGTTTACCGCATTCGCTTGAATGGTCAGTTGGCTATCGGTAAGCGTAAAAGCGATATCGCCTTCTAATTCTTTGACAATATCAAAAATGCGCTTTCCATGCACTAAAAATGAACGAGCTTCTTCTATGTTGCTTGTAAGCAGCGGGCAATGCACTTGCAGGCTAATTTCTAAATCGGTTGCTTTAAGCACTAATTCTTTGTGCCCAATATGAAACAATATATTAGTAGTGGCATCAAGAGTAGTGCGCTTTGAGCAAATTGGTTGCATTGAGGCAAGCAACGAAAGCACGGCTTTTTGTTCAACAGAAAAGGTATGCGCCATGGAATTGACATCCTAATGAATTAATTACTGCGTTATATACTTATTTTAATATATTAAGTATACAAATCCTACTCAGTGTTGGCAATTATAGTCTTCGGGAAAAAGAGTATTGCGTAGAGAACTGAATTTTTGCATACTTAAAGCAGTAAAATAATCTACGCAAGGAGATGGGGTGATTGCAGGAGCATTAGTTAGTAAGTTGTTGGCGATGATATGGCTATGGAGTAATATTGCCTATCTCTATGCAATGGAAGTCACTTTTTGGCAAAAAGGTTTTGAGCGTGTACTCACTACTGCAATCGCGGTAGGAATCACACAAAGTATTAAAGAATCTGAACTTCCCCAAGAAATTAAAGTCCCGCTATGTTGTGCAACTTTTACGGTAGGCGCCTATGGCATTGACTGGCATAAACCTGTTCCTATTACTAACACCAAATCGTTGGTGCTAGCACTTGCAGGATCCACACTTGCACTCACTGGTTCATCGCGCCTTCTTACAGAAATGAATGTAACTGCGCGCAGTAAAGCTACTATAATGACAGTGCTTTATGGCATTACTCTTTGGCGGTTTTACAAGGCAAATGCAGGAACAGATCATGACAATTAAGTTAGTGTATGTACTTTTTATTTTGCTTGCGCATCAGCCAATGGTGTTATGCATGAAACGTGAAAGAGGAAGAATAGCCCCGCAAGAACGATCTGAAAAACCGAGATTGAAACAATCCAAATCAACAAGTTATGGCAGGCAAATTGCAAAAATGCATGAAGCAAAGCAACGTAAACCTTCACTCCATGGCGCTGCATATTTGATAGGAAGCGAAATTCAGAAAATGTTGGATGCTGGTGCAGATCTTCAAGAAATATATAAAGGCGAAACGCCTTTGCATAGGTTTATTTCTGCATCGCATCAAGATGGTATTAAAAAATTATTATTGCACGGCGCATTACTCACTGCTGTTGATGAGGATGGCGATACTGCAGTGCATAGAGCAGCATATAATAACCATCACATTGCGCGGATCGTGCTTATAAGCCCACAAGGTAGCCCGGTGCGTATGACACAAGAATTTAAGCGAGCGCGCGAAACAACCATAGTTTTTATGCAGGCCCTTAAAAATCGTAGCTTTCCTCGCGAGATTCGAAGAATAATTCGAAATTATATGCTACCAGATCCAAAAAAGCTCCTCGAGATGCTACCATTACACGAACTGCTCTATTATCTTAAATATTATTCTGTAGCGCAAAAAAAAGTAATGCTAGACTTTCTTGTTAAGCGCCATATTTCTGACGTATTTTTTGCATATAATGCAGAAAATTATCGTGGGCAAACTCCTTTTGCCTTGGCAAAAGATCGCTCACACCGCATGCGCCCATTTACAGCGCCAGTGCGTTTATTAAATAGTATACATTTTAATGAACTCAAGCCTTTAATTACAGCCAATTATGCCCAATTATTGGGCTTGCAGGTTGCCTAGCATTAAGACCGTGGGTGTTTCTTATCATACATTTGGCGTAGAAAATCAGTTTCTACATGCGTATAAATTTGCACCGTATTTACATTCTCATGGCCAAGCCATAATTGGAGTGATCGCAAGTCTGCTCCTTTTTTAAGTAAATGTGTTGCCAAAGAATGGCGCAATTGATGCGGCGATATCGCGCGCTTGATGCCAGCAGCTTCACACATTTTTTTTACAATGCCCCAGCACGCCTGGCGTGTAATGTGCTTGATAGTATCTGCATACAAAATCGGAAACAAATATTCCACAACCACACCGTTATTATATTTATCACAAAATTGTTTATGCGCTGACGCCAAATACGCCCGTATAAGTTCCCACGTGCCTAGTGGTAGTGGTACCAAGCGTTGTTTGCTGCCTTTGCCTTCTATGGCAACAAAGCCAGTATCTTGGTGCAATTGGCCTAATCTGATTGCAATGAGTTCGCTAATGCGCATACCAGAGGCATAGAGCAAATGTAAGAGCAATCTATTGCGTTCACCTAGTTGACTTGCATCAGAACCTGCAACCTGCAATAAATCTTTTACTTCTTGTTCTGTCAAAAATTTGGGCAACGTTTTGGTAATGCGCGGAGAAATAAGTTCTTGCGCACTATCAGGCCACCCTTCTTTTTGGTGAGCATATTGATAAAACATTTTGAGTGATGAAATTTTACGTGCCATACTCCGTGCACTTAATTTTTCTTGCTTCAATACTTTTAAGAAAGATTTGATTTCTTGCACAGTGGCTTTTTCAAGAGCAATTTTTTTGCGGTTAAGAAAGGTAAGATATTGCGCAAGATCTTGTTTATATGCGGCAAACGTATTAGCCGAAACGCGTTTTTGAGTGAGTAAATAAGCCTCGAATGAGACAACTATGAGGTGCATATTTTTCCTTTTTAGAAATTTTTAAAAGCGATCTTTGATACTAGTACTCTCGTTTTACCTGAGAATGCTAAGAAGTCAAGTATGAGTGTACTAAAACTATTGCATGCCACAACAAAAAATTCGTATAGTTAATATGCAGAGCGCACTTATGATAAAAGGAGAAATATGTGTTTTTCAGCAACCAGTAGTTTTATTATGGCAGGTTCTTTATTTTTTACTACGGTACTGGCTTTACACAAAGCACAGCATAAAAAATTAATTCCCTTGTGCCTCATGCCACTTGGATTTGCCATACAACAAGCTGCAGAAGGTGTAGTATGGTTAACGATCACTACGCCAAACAACATGCTCCATAGAGTGAGCATCTATACATTTCTAAGTTTTGCCTTTATTATCTGGCCGTTATGGATACCATTTGCCATTAAAGTATATGAATCACACGAGACCAAAAAAATGTTGCTGTCTCTCTGCCAACTTCTTGGCTTGCTATTTGCGCTCACCGCTGCATTTTTTTTATTTGCAGCAAAGCCATTAGTAGTTGTAGAAGGAGGCAATCTTGCCTATTACTTTCCCCACAATTTTTTTGCTGGGAAAAGCAGCCTTGCATGGTATCTTATACCCACCGTGCTCCCTTTTTTATTAATTGGTAGCCGTATTATTGGCACTGCTCTTGGCAGTTTTGCACTCGTTTCACTTGCAGTAACCTACTTTGTAACTCCTGCGGGGCTCATTTCCGTATGGTGCTATTTAGCAGCGGTTATGAGCCTCATGATTTTAGGGTTGGTATGGCAAGAAAGTAACAGAGGTTAACTATTTAGCTTTTGGCATTGTTGGCATCAAGTTTTGTTTTGTACGCACGTAAATCGTTACGTGCTTTTTGCGCGGTCAATTCAATAACCAAGGCTACTTGCTCAAGTACGTCACGCACTTCTTTTTTGCTTTTATAGAGGTAGGTTTCTTTAGCAATAGATTTTTGCGCCGCAGTCATAGCATCGATTACTTGTTGGAGCTTTTGCATTGAGCTGGTGAATAGCGCCTCTTGATACGAACCCCCTTTTGCAAATAAACTATTATAGGTAATTTTAATGGTATTCACCATAAGATCATTATTTTCTAAAATAGTCTCGAGTGTACCGTTAAGCTTTTGATCCCCTTTACCCTGAGCTGCTACAAACTTTTTGAGTTCATTCAAAAAGCGATACCATTCTTGCGAGGAAAGTGGCTCACCAAATAAATCATCTTTACTAAAGACTCTCGTGTGGTTGCTTGTGAGCGCCATTAATATTCTATCTTTGGAAACAGCTCCAGAAAGTTCACCTTTTAGGTTTTCCGTTGTTATAAGTAACATCGGCAATACAATGGTAACACCCCATACTGCATGAATAGCTTTCATAGTAACCTCCTATTTTATTTAATGTTGTTATTCTTTATGAGCTTTAATGAGTTCATGCACATTACGCGTGAGCGCATGAATTTCGTGTGTTAATTTATGAATTTCTGCCGTGAGATCGTTATTGATATTGATAAGTTTGAGAGAGTTTTCATTCACTTCATAATCATGCTCAGCCTGGGTTCTATCACGTGCTGCCTGGCGATTTTGGCTCATCATAATAATAGGAGCTGTAAAAGCTGCTTGTGTTGCGAGTAATAAGTTCAGTAGCACAAACGGATATTCGTCCCATTTAAATACCAGCGCTGATACGTTGAGTATAACCCATGCACACAAAATAATTGCTTGTAGAATAATAAACTTCCAAGAACCCAGTGCTTGTGCAATGCAATCTGCTAATCTGCCGCCTAAATTATGGTGATGTTCTTGCAAATGGCGCTGATGCCAGTTATGGCCCATTCTAGACATAGTACTCCCCTTTTTTGCTTCTAGTATGACTTGGCAACAAGAATATCTTTATTACTTTTTTCAGCGCAATTAAAGCATTCTGCAAATGTTTTTTGGCCAAGTAAGCATCTAATAGTGGCTTGATGCTCCTTTAACTTTTTTTCACAATCAGTCTTGCCACACCATCCAGTTTGCCAAAATCCGCCGCTATCTGAAAGAGTTTTACTAAATTCTGCTAGTTTGGCCCCTTTATGCCACATGCTATGCAAACGTTCATTTGCCCGTTCAAATAGTGTGTGCTGAATTTCGGTTAGTCTGTTCTGTATATACGTGCTCATCTGAGCAAATTGCACAGCTTCTTTTTTAATACCCAAGCGATCAGACACCATGCCAGATCCCGCAGCAACATCTCGTGGGCCAACTTCTATGCGCAGAGGTACACCTTTTAATTCATATTCATAGAATTTAACACCCGGTGAGCGTTGTTCATCTTCATCAAGATGCACCCGCACACCATCGGCTGCAAGTGTATCTTTGAGTTTACGTACCGCTTCTTTAATTTCTTCTGTGTTGGCGTTCTTAATAAAGATTGGTACAATCACCACCTGCATTGGCGCGACTTTTGGTGGGATAATGAGTCCCTTTTGATCGCCATGCACCATAATGGCAGCTCCTACCACGCGCGTAGTAAAGCCCCAACTGGTCAAATGTGGATAGGCCATATTACCATTTCTATCTTGGAACTTCATATCAAATGCTTTTGCAAAGTTTTGTGAAATCACGTGTGAAGTACACATTTGAAGCGCTTTGCCATCTGGCATCATGGCTTCAATAGTGCGTGTGCTATCAGCTCCCGCAAATTTTTCACTTTCTGATTTGTAACCTTTGACTGCAGGGATTGCAAGATAGTTTGAAATGGTATCGTAATATTCATTGAGCATGGTATCAGCCTCTTGATCAGCCTCTTGCGCAGTTTCATGCGCGGTATGGCCTTCTTGCCAATGAAATTCGGTGGTGCGCAAAAATGGACGCGTGCGCAGTTCCCAACGCACTACGTTTGCCCATTGGTTAATTTTCATGGGTAAATCGCGCCATGAATTGATCCATTTTGCAAACATAAAATGAATTATTGTCTCAGAAGTTGGGCGGACCACCAGTGGTTCATCAAGTACTTTGCCTCCTGCATGGGTGACTACCGCAAGCTCTGGTGCAAAGCCTTGCACGTGAGAAGCTTCCTTTTGCAAAAATGACATAGGAATAAATAAAGGAAATGCAGCATTTTGCGTGCCGTTCTTTTTAATTTTTTCATCAAGAACTTGTTTTACATTTTCCCAAATTGCATACCCATAGGGCCGGATGACCATAGTACCACGAACGGGTCCTAAATCAACCAGTTCAGCTTTGTAGACTACATCATTGTACCAATCAGCAAAATGGGTGGATATGTCTGGTAATGTCTTGCTCATAGTTCTTTACTTACGATAAAATTAAGTTAAATAGGATCTTTAAACAAGATTATTATACTGGAAAATTAGCAACAGGTAAAAATTTGATCATTACGAGCAAGGAGCAAGCCATACATTAATTCTAGAGGAGAGAGAATGAGGAGGTTGTATAGTGCGCTGCTTTTACTAGCTTCGCTTAAAGATGGTATAGAAGCAATACCGTCGCCAGCATGTTTTTCGTTATATAAACATGCAAGAAAACAAGATGAGATAATCTATCTTTTTGCCCATGGCTTACGCTCATCGCAAAATCAAGGACTTACGCTCTTCTCTAATCATTACAATAAGCATTCGTGGATTATTCAACAACCGTTTATGTTATTTGATTTTCCGGATGCACATGAAAAAAAAGGATATTGCCGAGACGAGCATGTTAATCTTGGTCAAGAAGAAGACATTGAGCGTATGAAGTTAGCATACGAATACGCCATTAAAAAATTACCTCAAAGCGAGGGTTTTGTGCTCACCGGTATTTCGCGGGGTGCTGCAACATGCATAAATTTTGTAGCAATGCATCAACCTGAACGAGTCAAAGCGGTGGTCATAGAATCACCGTTTGATACCATTAAAAGTGTGGTAAATCATCTGCTTAATAGATTTAATTTGAGTTGGATGCCTTATTCTAGTGATATTGGCATGATGCTTATTGACACCAAATTTGAAAGACTAGATACTCAAGGTATTTTTCCCGTTGACCTCATTGCGCATATACCTGGTCATGTGCCTATACTTATCGTAGGTTCACATTCAGATGACGTAGTGCCTATTGCAAGCGTACGCAAATTATACACCGCGCTAAAGCGAACGGGGCATGCGCACGTATACTTACTGGAATTGTCTGCGGGCCGGCATGGGCGCCTTATTAAGGGTGAGCAAGGGCCCTTATATGCTGCATGCGTACATGCATTTTATGAGCGCTATGGTTTGCCACATGTTCCGGAGTTAGTTGAATATGGTAGAGAAATTCTTGCCCAGTGCCAGCCTGAGGTGGTCGGTTTTTGGTAATTGAATTAATTAAAACCGATTTGCCCGAGCGGGCACTTATTTTCAAGAAAAGGGAAGTAAGTTGAGGGGTTGCGTAAGAAATTAAAAGAAGCTACGCTTTTTAAATAATGCTACCTTGTTCGCGTCAATAATGTGTAATGCCAAGCAAAAGGAAGTCTGCCAATGAAGCGGCTTATATACATTACTCTCGTATGTTTTGTGCAAACAACATGGTGTATGGATGCATTGTGGATTGATGAAGAAGATACAATCATTCTAAATTCACTTACGCAATCAGTGCATCAGCGCTATTATTATATTGCACGCTTAAGCAAAGTACATGAGCTACTCAAAACGCTGCAGTGTACGTGCCCCATCTTGACACAAGAATTTCAAACTCTATCATATCTTGCGCCCGAGCATCCACGCATTATACAATGCATTAACGAATTACAAACTAGCCGCACATGCGAGCCTCTTTTGGCAGTATGGCAGGAAATTAAGGCATACAAATATCTTGAGGATGAGCAATGTATTAAAGAATATTCTTCTCTTGTTTGCATTATAGCGCAACAATTGATTACTGCATTGCAAGAGAAATTATCTGCCGATGATAAAAAAACCCTTACTATCTTGCTTAATCGAGCAACGTATGAAAACGAAGCAGTTAACTCACCTGATATTGTTTATCGTTATTATATTATAAAACGTCTTAGAAAAGTCATGCAATTACTTAAATTATATGAACTTATGCCACTTAATTGTGCGATCAGTGCTTATTTACCCGATTCTACGCACGCAAAGATTGCACAATGTGCCGATGCTATGGAAAAAAGTAACACGTTTGCTCCATTGCTTACACTTCTAAAAGAATTTGAATGCTATCAAGGACTGGAAGATGTGGCAAGCATCTATCAAATGTTACATTTAATTTTACTGGTAGAGCAACAAGTTCTTGTGCCACAGCACTTGCCTGATGCTCATGCACGTTTTACTGCTTCTTCTAAATCAGTTGAAAGTCTTTCTGTTGAAGAACTATTAAAGTCAATTGATATCATGACAGCTCACCTTGAACCTTATGCACGTAAAGAGAAAAAAGTTGCCGCGTTACCTTCAGTATGCATGTTAGCAGCATTGGCTTGTAGCAGTTTTGTTACTTGGTATGCACTGAGCAAGATATGAGGCCAAGATGAAAAAAATATTTAGTATCCTTTGTATGCTAGGGCTATTACTGCCACAATATGGTAAGCCTGTATCAAACACTATTCGTGACTTGCTTGCCCAAGAACATAATCTTGATGGCAATCAGTTTTGCAACTATGTATATCGACGCTATTATTTTGTAAAACGATTGACGACTACCATGCTATTATTTTTGGATGTAGAAGATCGCATTAACAAAAATAAGTATAAAAAAATACAACTTGATAGTTTATTTGATTTTAATGATACGGCACAGTTTAAAGATATGCGCATTCAGCGATCAGTAGACGGAATGCAGCAAAAAAGAAGCCTCAAGCCGCTCTTTATGATTTGGGAAGAATTTCATAGCTATACATCTATTAAAGATCAAATTTTTGTAGAAGAATTTACCAAAGAAGTATTTATTATTTCTCGCAACATGCTCATTACATTAGCCGCGCATGACGAATTTGTTGTGGTGCCTCCTATTCGCGCTACTGCTACTGCCGAGCAACTGCTCAATGATATAGATTTTATGACCGATATGATTTATAAGTTAGAAAACAATCTCCCCATCGACGATTTGCAAGCCATGCAACAACATCGCGATGTTGATCTTCATACGTTTGCGCATATCAATGACGTTATGATGCGTTATTATGTAATCAAGCGCCTTAAAAATGCTTGTTCTCATTTACCAATTATTGCCTATTATAATCCGCGTATGAGCAAAAACATAACTTGGCATCACCCGCTTATTGTTTCATGTGTGCATGTTATGGAGCAATCGCGCGCTGTTGACCCGCTCATTGAACTTTGGGATGACGTATTGCAGTATAAATATGTGCAAGACGATTTGTTTATGCATGAATTTGCGCAACTTGTATTAGTCATCTACGCCAATGCCATGAATGAATATGCACAAAAAAATACATCTTTAACAAAAAATGCGCTTTCTACAGCAATAGCAGTCTATCAAGTAATTGATAAGCTCCCGTTACAAGAAATACTTGATGTTATAGATATTATTACGCATGACTTGCCGCCGCTTCTTGAAAAGTATGAATTTGATTCTGATATTTCATGGCGAGCATGGTTTCGTAAATATTGGTGGGCGCCGCCACTTATCGTTGCATCAATTGTAACTCATATATTACTAAATTGGGAAGCAAAAAAATTGCTTTCTGAAGCTTCACTTGTGGTACCACCACAAAAATCTAGTATTGTGGATGATGAAGGAGATGAAAAATGGCTGGCACTGTTTTCTATGCCCATGTAATATGCTTGCTTATTGTCTGCGGCCTGCATGCAAAGCCAGTTACCTACGATTATGATTTGGTAGTCATAGGTGCAGGTGCGTCTGGCCTGGTAGCAGCAATTGCTGCTGCAGAAAAAGTAAAGCGTGTGGCCATTATAGAAAAAGAAGATAGAATTGGCGGTAGTCACACGTGGACGGGCGACATCCCTTCAAAAACACTTATTAATTTAGCTAATATGTCGCATGAACTTGTTACTGCAAATAAATTTGGATTATGCGATACGCGTAACGTGCATGTGAATAGTTCTCATGTTCTTCCCTATATTCGCAGCGTGTGCCAAAAAGTGTATGATATTCACTCGCCAGATTTTTTTATTTGCAGTGAAATAAAAGTTATTCATGGTGTTGCGCAATTTGTTGATAGCCATACCATACGTATTGATGGTACTGATCAGATCACGGCAGATAAATTTATAATTGCTACCGGTTCCACGCCAAAGATTCCACCTGTTGCCGGCATTAAATCAATTAAGTATCTCACTGCCGATACTTTTTTTAGCCGCGATACGCTACCTCTTTCAATGATAATTGTTGGCGCAGGCCCCCTTGGCACCGAAATTGCTGCAGCTCTTAATCGTTTAGGAGTAAAAGTAACGCTTATTATGAAATATGGTGTTATATTGCCGACTTTCGACTTTGAACTTGTTGAATTACTTATGGCAATCTTACACGATGAAGGTGTGACCATTCGTTGCAATGTAGAAGCGCATGAAGTGGAAGAGCAGGATGATGGTACCATTGTTTTGCATTGTGTAAATAAAAATGGCATGCGTGAAACATATGCTGCTGACTCTCTTTTTTTGGCAACTAATCGCAGAGCACGAGTGCAAGAACTTAATTTGCAAGCAGCCGGCGTAGAAATAACAAATCGTGGCATTACCGTAAATAAGTATATGCAAACGACAGCTGATAATATTTTTGCATGTGGCGATGTTGTTGGTCAGTATATTTTAAGCCGTGTTGCCTATTATCAGGCAAGAATTGCAGTGCAGAATGCCACGCGCCAGTGGTGGCAAAGTTACAAAAAAACGTCGTATACTGATGTTGCAAAAGTGGCATTCACTCAACCAATGATAGCGTCTACCGGGCTTACCGAGCAGGAAGCACGCAAGCAATATGGCAGCACTATTGTGATTCATCGTATCAGTTATAATTATTTATCTAAAGCACTTATTGATAATAAGCCCACTGGTATGGCCAAATTTGTTTATGATAGTAATGGCATTCTTTTAGGGGCACATATTCTCGGCGAGCAAGCAGGTAATTTGATTGATTTACTGAAAGTTGGTAAACGCCTTGATATACAGTTAAATGCCTATTCCTCTCATGTCTACACCAGCCCCAGTTATCTTGATTTGTTGTGGCTTGCGTTAGAAAAATATCGAGCCGAGTTCCCACCAGCTACAACAACGTGTGTGGTTTGTAATACCATTCTTGATTGGTTTGCCAATTAACATGCTATCCAAACTCTTGCATTGAAAATGAATTTTGTGATGTCATAGAATTAGAAATTGTAAAAAAGTAGATCGTATGAGAGGAGGTTTAGTATATCTACTATTTTTACAACGCATAGAATAATAGTACATTTTCAAAGGAGTAACCATGTTAAGAAAAATAAGTTTAATGTTAATGCTCATCAGTGTGTATGGTGCCCAAGCAACACAAGAGGCTACTGATCTTTTGGCAACAGCGACCTTAAGTCTCAATTGCACGGATACGGTACAAACTGCAACACAATATACTTTTTTACAAACAATTTTTTGTGATTTAAATCACTTTAAAGAATCGCTTGCAGCGGACCGCCAACTATATCAGCAATGGAATAATTCACTTGTAGATCTTGGAAACTCGTTGCAAGTGCATCACGAGCAGCAAACAGCAGCACTTCATCAAGTCAAAAGTGCCATTTTACAATTAAAGCAGGTAATTTCACAGCAGGAACAACAAGGGCAAGATTACCTGATGACTATTAATGCGCTTTCTGAGCAGTTGTATGCTTTGCAAAAGCAAACAGATCAAGAAATTTTGGCACTTCAAAAACAACTTGATGAAACTAATCAAGAATTAGATTTACTTGAAGATGAATATGGTGAATTTATTGATGCAAGTTTTGCGCACACACAAGCTTTTTATAACATGCTGCAACTTGCAAAACAAGAATATACAGCACTTCTTGGCGAACGCACACAATTCTTTAATGCATTGCAATTATTGACTGACAAATTGCATTCACAAGATGAACAAGGAACTGCTCAAATCTATGATTTACTGGCAAGCCTTGCAGCCGATAGTAATTAATTTGCTCATAATGTAGGGGGCATTTTTGCCCCCTACATTTTGCATCACTATTCTTTTTTGGGTATCCTAACAAGGAAAAATAAAGAGGAAGAATATGCAGCAACAATTCACGCACACGCAACTTGATGTTTTGGCAACTTGTGAGCCTTTTTTAGCATCGCAAGATATTGCAGCCACGTCACTGATCACCTACAAACACGTACTTACTCAATTTGCCTTATGGTGCAAAGATAAAAAAATTACAACGCCTACTCGAATGACAATCTTGGAATACAAAGCGTTTCTTGAAAGTAGAAGATTAAGCGCGTTTACTAAGTCGCTCTATATAGTTCTTGTGCGTAGATTTTTTTCGTGGACGCATGAAAACAATATGTATCCTGACGTGGCGCATGGCATTAAAACCGCTCGCACCAAGCAAAAAAGCCATCACAAAGATTCGCTTTCTATTGCTGATATAAAGACATTGCTTGCTCATATTGATCAAGGTACCTTACAGGGGCTGCGTGATTATGCGCTCATTAATATGTTAGTGCGTACAGGGCTTCGCATAAAAGAAGTGGCATCGTGTGAATTTTCTGATATTGAGTCTCACCATGGTAGCTACCGGCTTTGGATACAGGGCAAAGGCAGGCACGGTAAAGATGAATTTGTAATTCTTACGCAAGCAACGCTTGCTCCGTTGCAAGCATATATTGCAGCGCGTAATCTCAAGCAAAACGCTCGAGCGCCCCTTTTTGCGTCGGTAAGTGACAAAAATTTTGGCAAGAAACTGACTACTTTTTCAATTTCAAGATTAATTCGGCAATATTACCAAAAAGCTGGCATTAAAACAAAACGCGTTACCGCGCACAGCTTGCGCCATACGTTTGGTGTACTCTCTATGCAAGCAGGAGCTTCGCTCCATGAAGTGCAACTTGCCATGCGCCATACCGCCCCCAGTACCACGCAAATATATCTTGGTGATATTGAACGGATTAAGCGCCTTGAAGGGGCGCCAGAGCATAAATTGAGTCAATTATTGGATACATAAAGGAATTTTAATGAAAAAAAGACTATTAGTTGCATTAATGGCGTGCATAGTTGTAAGTTCATCGTATATGCATGGAATGTTAATTCCTGACCCCGATGAAATCAGAAGAGTTGCTGATTTTTATGCAGATAAGCCAGTAGCTTTTTATATGATTATGTGCTGTCCTATCTATACAGTTATTGGTCTAAATTTAGTCATAAAAGTTGCTGAAAAAGCGCCTTCTTATCAGCAAGTAAAATCAGCAATTTCTTCATGCAATTGCTGCAAAAGAATAGAAATAGCTCGCAATGAATTTATTAAAACTCAAGAAAACGGCCTTCTTGCCGCGCTATTCACAAAAGAAGAACTAACAAGACAAAAGATGGAATGAATGCCGCTAAATTAGGAATCGAAATGAAAAAAACTTTATGTTGCTTACTCATGCTTGTGAGCTTGATCGAAACTACCTCGCTCGGTATGATGCCACTTAGTCAACAAGAATTAACAGAAATAGCACAAGCATGTGATGCGCATCCTTATGTATGCTATGCATTTTTAGGAGCTCAAGCTGTGTGTTATACAGTTTTGGCGGGCTTGGCCGTTAAAGATTATTGTTGCCCTCGTATGCCCTCATTTTTATCTTGTTGCACAGGACTAAAAAAAAAAGTTACTGGTCTAGTTGCGCAGCAGCAAGCTGTTACCGCTCAAGCACCTTTAAAAAACCCGGGCAAAGAACGATTGTTAGCGCTTGTGGCAGCAAAGCATGAGAAATTGCCATGAAAAGAATAATAACGAGCATCATAGTAGTGTGTAGCGTAGGTTGCGACTCCCCACTGTATGCCATGCAATATATGGATGCACCAAATATGGAAACGATCGCTCGTGTGTGCCAAACGCACCCCGACAGTTGTTTTAGAGATATTGTAATACCTCTTGGCATACTCGGAACTTTATTTACTATTATTGAAGCTAGCGTATATATACATGATCATATGCCTGCTATTCAAGCATGTTGCGTTAAGGCATCTTTTTTTTCTTGTTGTAAAAGCAAAAAGCAAAAGCGGCAAGAAATGTATGATGCGCTTTTAGAAAGAATGCCCGCACGTAAAGCACGCAAAGCGTATACATTGCAAGTATTGCAAGAGGAAGTGCCGAATTCAACAAGGCAGCAACGGCGAACTGCATGTGCGCTATTACAGCAAAAAAAATGGAATCAAGGGGCAGCAATTGCTGCTGCACAGCATAAAGGAGATATTAAAGTTATTGCATTACTAAAAAAAATCTAGCGAATTAAGTAATGATAAGATAATTTGGTAATAATGTTAAATATTATGTAGAATTTCACTCAAACATGTATTATTCATAGTCTCTGGAGCCGCTCTCGCCGCGGCCGGCGCACGCCTTTTTGGTGCCAAAAAGGGTGCAAAAACCAATTAGGGACGCTCCGCTCCCTAAGAACCCTCTCTCCCGGTGAAGACGCCTATCTCGAATTTCCCTACATGAAATTCTCACTAGACTCCACCGTTTCGTGTAAGATTTTCTTTTTTAATTTTTATAGTTATTACTGTGGATGGAAATCAATTGGCCCACAATGTAATTTTATTAGTAGATCCTATGCGCGCTGCGTGCATACCTCGTCGTGAAACGACGCGAGGTATAGCGCTCAGCGATCGAGCGGAGTGGTCCAGCAGAATGCTGATGCTTTTTTGCGTCCTTTTTTTGCACAAAAAAAGGCATGCGCCGGCCGCGGCGTGAGCGGCTCCAGCGATTAGCAACCTAAACAGTAAAGACTTTTTCTAAACAAATAATAAAAAAGAAACGTTTATTTTTGAGTCTTTTTTTCTGCGTCCGCCGTAGCCTTGGCGAAGGAGAATGAACAAAAAAAGTCATGCGCCGCCCGCGTAAGGACACTAGTGATAAATCTTGAAATGAAGCAATGGAACTTCTCTGTTGTTATATTCTCACGCATGAAGCGCTCATACTATTAGATAACAAATGAGTGTACGGCCATGCAATATATGCATATTTAAAAACATGCAATAAACAATTGAAAAATTAATCTCATACATGATACTCTTTCAATAAGCAGGCTGCGACCTGAACAATATTTTATTACTTACACAAAGGACCCATCATGAAGAACGTATCATTTACTGCAAAAGCCGCGGTGCTATTACTGGCTAGTGGAATACATCTGCATGCAATGAAAGCTCCGCAGGTCACCAGAGAAACCGTACTTGCACAAATAGAACAATTGGCGTTATCTCAAGGTAACAAAGAAGCTGCGCAATCTTATTTATCTGGTCTTGCCAGCGATATACAAAAAATAGCAACTAGTGCATCAGTTACTGCTCTGCCCACTCAAGCTGCACAGTTGCAAGCTAGACTAAAGGAAGGTTCTGAGAGAGTAAGAAAAGCTATAAGAGAATCACGTGGCATGTTAAACCATGCAAAATTAGTTGAATTAGCCCAAACAGGTAGATTACCCCGTACTGTATCTAAGTCTGATTTTGAAGCCTATATGAAATTATATAGACCATTACCAAAGTTAGTTCTTCCAAAATCAAAGGAGCTTACAACGTTATTGGCGCAAGCATTAAAACCGATTTACCAAGCAGGCATAAAAACAAATGATATAGATGAGGCTGTGGCTATGCTCACTATGGCCTTTTATACCGCAATAAAAAATTTGGGGGCGTCAGCAACAACAGAGATGAAAGAAATATTTAATCCACAGGAAATAGCGCAATTGGTCGCGAGTGGTGGAGAAGAAGCAGTATTGTTAAAAAAATATACAGAAACAGCTGCACCTTATGTTCCTGCCTTACAATCTGCTTTAAAAGCAATTAGTGATGCTGGTAAGCAATATAAATTTGAAAGCATTTATGATGATGCAAACGCAGAGCTTGGTGATGTGTATCTACAGTGGGGGAACTTAATGCTATCAAAATTTTAATAGCACAGAAACTGCATCGTATGGGTTGATGCCAAATGGTATCAACCCATACTTTTTTTATCTACTAATTTTGTAACTCTTTTCTTTATAATTAACCCAATCTTTCAACATTACAGATAGTAACTCTATATTGACAAAAATTGCCATTATGATATATTTTTAATGGTTACTCAAAAAATAATTAAAATTTCTCACCATTAAACATATTCACCTCAAAACTAATCGAAAGGGATTGTCATGAACTCAACCTTTTATTCAACACATATGGCGCGCCGCATAGAGCAATTTATGTACAAAGTATATGGTTGGATGTTTGCAGGGCTTGCAATAACTGCAGCAACATCATTTAGCTTGTTCAATTTCTTCCCGCAAATAATGGTTGCCATACTCACCAATCAGATGCTTTTTTGGGGATTGTTTTTAGCGCAAATTGGCTTGGTAATGGTGCTATCGGCTGCGTTGCAACGATTAAACTTTGTAACTGCGGCATTGATGTTCATTCTCTATGCTAGTTTGGTTGGTATAACATTATCGCCAATATTCTTGGTGTATACGTGGGGATCAATCTATACCACGTTCTTGATAACGAGCGGTATGTTTGGCGCAATGGCCCTCTATGGCTACTACACTGAAAACGATCTTACCAGTTTAGGCAATATTCTCCTTATGGGATTAATTGGTCTGCTACTTGCTGGATTTATTAATAGATGGGTTGGCAGCTCACAAACTGATTTTTTACTCTCTATTGGTGGCGTGATTATCTTTACTCTTTTGACAGCGTATGACGTACAAAAGATTAAAACCATGAGCACGTATGCTGCAATGCATGAAGAGTCAGAAAGTAAAATTGCTATTCGTTGTGCTTTAACACTGTATCTTGATTTTATTAACTTATTCTTATATGTATTACGCTTTATGGGTAATAAAAAAAGAAACTAAGTTAACATTAATAAACAAAAGTAAAAACCCGTTTGTATGGCAAAAAAGCTACATAAGCGGGTTTTTACTTTTTCTCTCTATTACCACCCTTGCATAAACCCCAGTTTCTCAGTTATTCTAAGAGCATAAGTATTGGCAAGCCATACTTGGAGAGTAGAATATGTCCATCAAAATAATTTATTATATAATGTTCATTATAAGCATGCAATCACACGCAATGGAGCTTATATGTCCTTTGCCAACAAACGCAATGATGCATGCTGTTGCAGAAACTGTTTTTGCAATGCCACCTTATGATATGTATTACGCAAAACTTACATTGCCACTGAAATCTACTATAACTCTTGGATCTTCCCTGCTTTCTTTAGGTCTTATTGGCTCTTTTATTGTTGGTAGCACTACAATGGGGTTTCTTTTGCATGGCAGGCAAAAACTACTTGTTGATGCTGCTATTTTGAATAATCCTTGGTGGGCACATATTTTAATAAAAATCGGTGCAAATCCTTATAAGATATTTCAAGATCAAAATCTACAGACAACGCCACTTCATGAAATCGTGAAATGTCATAGTCATGTTTTATTGCAATTATTTCTTTCAATTTCAGGCGACGTTAATGTACAAGATTCAGATGGTAACACACCCGTTCACCTGGCAGCTATGAATGCCGAAGAAGATGCTGCAATTCAAATTCAAGAATTATATGAGCACGGAGCTTGCTTACAAGCTACCGATATTATTGGTCATGCACCTTTACATATTGCAATGCAATATCATGCGCACGCAGCTACTGAAAAACTACTGCAATTCGATGTAGACGTAAATGCACAAGATTTTTATGGCAATACCGCACTTCATGATGCCGCAGCGAGTGAAAACCTCTACGGCATTATTCGCCTTTTACAATACGGCGCGCATAAAGATATATTAAATAATAGTGGGCTCTCCGCTTGCGATGTTGCCCAACAATATGGCCATCAAAGCGTTGTAGATATGCTTGCAGCGCAACGGCGCTGTCTATTGAATCTTGATAATGCACTGCCCCAAAATCCGCAGTTAAAACGTATATCTAGATTTGGAACAAATATTATGGCAAAGCTTTTTAATAGAGAAATAGGCAAATAATAATTTTAAAAAAGGATAGTTAATGGCACAGAAAGCACTCAAATATGTAGTTCTTATTCCGCTTATTATCTTAAGCGTAATTTCCTTCAAGTTATTGTATAAAGCACCTGAAACAAAAATACTACTTAATCAAACAACCAATGGCGATGAAACCCGTTATATAGATAAGCGAGGTAGTTTTGGGAAAGGACTTAAAAAAACAAAAGAAGGCTTAGTTGACCCAGAAGCCTTTGCACAAGTAGTGCGTACTGTTAATACGCGCAGCATAGAAGAATTTAATAAAATCCCGTGGGGCGTACAACCACCACTAATTATATATAATACGTTGCGCTGGGCTATTGCTGAAAACGTAATGGGTAAAGAAGTTTGGCTTCAAGTCACCCCACCACCGCCAACCGTTGCTTCTTCTGAAAAAGCAAGTGAAGTAGTAGAATTATATTGGCATGCGTTGCTGCGTGATATTCCTTTTACACAGTATGCCACAAATGAACGAGTAGCAGTAGCCACTGAAGATCTTTCGCGTTGTTCAGATTTCAAAGGCCCTAAAGTTAATGATAAAGTAACAGCGCAAACACTTTTCAGAACAACGTTTGATGGGGTTCTTGAAGGCCCCTACGTTTCACAATTTTTCTATTACGATATACCACTTGAAGATGAAGCAAAATTATCACAAAGATATACTACGCAGCAAGCTACTCTTTCTAACGAGTTTATGACATCGCTTGAGGAATGGCGCTTTATTGAATTAGGCAATCAACCAGTGCGTAAGATAACGTATGATCCAAAAAAACGTTATATATGCACCATGCGTGATTTGGGCAATTATGTGCACATGGACCCGCCTCAATGGCATTTTTTATGCACCCAACTTATTTTGTTAGGTTTTGGGCAAGAAGCCTTAAAGCAAGGAGCGCCAGCACTTACCCCTTCATTGCAACCAGCACAAACTGAATTTTGCAAATTGCATCTTGGTGGCTTAGTATCATTGTGCACCGAAATGACCTCTCGCGCTGCATGGTACCAAAAATGGTTTATACATCGCTCGTTGCGTGCAGAGGAATATGCCTATTTAGTGGATCAACAAATTAAAAATATCTTTGACGCTGGGTTACATGAAGACGTGATTAATTCGCAAGCTGCGCAAGAAATTTTTGCATTGAATTCTCAACTTAATAATGGCGAAGGCACCTATTTACTCCCTCAAATGTATCCTGAAGGTTGCCCGCTGCATCCATCTTACCCTTCTGCGCATGGTTCGGTTGCCGGTGGGTGCATTACTATATTAAAGGCATTCTTTAATGAAGATTTTGTGTTCGCCAAGCCTGTGATTCCTAATGCCGATGGTTCTGCCTTAGAAGCTTATAAAGGTGAGCCGTTGACCATTGGGCATGAACTGAATAAGTTTGCCATGAACATTGCCTTTGCCCGCAACATGGCCGGCGTGCATTATCGCTGTGATGCGGTGGAAGCTATGCTAATGGGCGAGAAAATAGCTCTTGCATTGCTTGCAGATTGGGCAAAAACAAATAATATGCATTTTACGCTTAAAAAGTTTGATGGCACATCAGTTTCTATTGGCTAAATGCCAAGCATCAATTCCCTGAATTATATGCTATTTACTATGCCAGATTGAAAATAGTTTCAATCTGGCATAAATCGTTAACAAAACCCTATCAATTTTAAATTCGCATTTCAGCCACTCATTTGCTATACTAAAAACGTCATCTAGAGCGACAATGCACACTAAATTTTTTTTTAGACCCCCTTAAAACGCTTATTATGAAATTATTTCTATTTTTCCTCTCTACGATTATTTTGTGTACAGGCAACATAGCGCACGCTATGAAACTTGCAGCAGCTTGCTCGACAATTGACTACAGGGCTCAACAGAAACTTAATGAAGATTTGTGCTATAACGCTAGTCATAACGCTGGGGCACTCTCACAACTCATTGAGACTGGTGCTCAAGTAAATGCATATGTTGATGGGCGTACCGCATTGCACTGCGCTGCAGCCTCTGGCTCTCTTGCTATTGGTGCCATGCAGGTGCTTTTACAAGCAGGGGCAAATCCTTATGCGGTCGATATACATGGCGATTCATCGTTGTGTACTGCCATTGCCTATGGCAACTATGATGGGGTAAGAATGATGCTAGCATCTGGTTTTAATCCCCATGCTCGTGATGAATCTGGGCACACACCACTTGATTATTTTATGCAGCGTGCACGCGTGAAAAATCTAGAAAACTATAGTACCGCTGGGGTAGAACGTGAAAATCAAAGGCTCCGCAATCTTACTTTGAGAGCGCTATTGACTACTGTTTCCCCTTATGAGTTACAGCATGTGCCGTTTATTATTCTTTGCTTAATGAAGCCCATTACTGTTTCTCTAACAAATGGAGAAGAAAAAGAGCTGCCTGACGAACTCCGGCGGCGCATTGCTCAACTATTAGTACCAACGATTATTGATGAGAAATTAGCTCTCGCAAAAGAATATCTCCCCGATCTTCCAACCGATAAATTAAGAGCATTACTAACAGTCAGCGCTAGAAACGCTTTTAAACGCAAAATGCCTACACTTCCAAAATTACCAGCACAGGATATCATGGTAGTATTAAGTGATGAAGATAAAAAACATATAACAGATTTGCCATACTTTGTGTTGTTTCATTATAAAAACCAGATAGTGTTACAGGCATTGCTAAAGGCTGGCGCTGATCCCAATCAAATAACCTTACGCGGCGAAACGGCTCTATTTTTTGAAGTATCAAAAGGATCATTGTCTTCTCTTGCTACAATAAAAATGTTATTGGATGCAGGTGCCGATGTAAATGCAAGAACAATAGGCGGCAATACTGCTTTACACAGAGCAGTTTGGCTTGGCGTTAATCAGTTATGCCCTGCTATTCAATTGTTGATTGAAGCCGGTGGCGATACTACTATTGCAAATGCAAGCGGAGTAACACCTTCTCAACTTGCCATTAATGCCGCATTGTTGTTAGAAAAAAAAGTCAATGAAAATATAATACGCATATTGATTACAACTGTTTCCCCTTATGATATAGAAGAGGTAATCCCTCACATAATAGCACTTAGAAAAAATGGTAGATACCCCCTTAATGCAGCTGAAATTATAGCAGATTCATTAATTCCTCATATTATTGCGCAAAAATTAGAATTAGTGCGTGCCTATCTACCAAACACTCCTCAAGAGTTTATTCGTTTTCGTCCTGAAATACTTGCAAGTATTAATCGCCTTATTCGCACATGCCCTGCTATAAAAGCTGCTGAGCGGCAACACAACAATTAATTCTTGGCATGCATCGCGCAATTGCTTGCTCTGCAAGATATCTTTTTGGTAGACTTTTTACAATATTAAATACATTAATTTTTGTAAAAACAAAAAGGACCGCAAGTGATTAAACGACTATTTTTCTTCATCCTTATCTTGTGTTGCAATGCTGCAGCAATAGCTCAAGAATATGGCGTTGCCATTCCAGTCTCTTTTGATCCTCAAGCACAAGAATGGTCTGTGTTGCTTGGCCTTCAGCAAGATAATCAATGGTGGCCATTCCGGGAGCAATTGCAGCAAGGAGAAAAAGCAAATGTTGCAGCCCAACGTGCTTTAAATACCAAAACAAATGGTGTCTACAATATTTCTATTACTGGAGTGCCATGGGAAAAAATAGGCAACACGTTTTTTCATCTTGTACCAGTAGAATTTATTTCAGGATCAAAGTTATATAACTCAGCAACCAGTAAAGCAGTTTCTGACTTTGTATGGATCCCCGCAAAACATCTTTTGCAAAAAGGCACAATTAAACCCCATAAAGTGAAAACAAATACAACTGTTGGTGAAAGCTTTGTAGATGCTTTTAAAATGCTTTGGCCAAAAAAGCAGTATGAACTTTCGGCTACACAACAAGCTGCACCCACCACAAAAGCAGGAACTGGTACACAAACACCACTTGGTGCCACTACAAAGATAATGGGCAATCAAGGAACTCAATGGGGAGGCAATGCCGATTCCATTTATTTTTATGTAAAAGATGCACCATATTATGAATTTACCAATTTCTATGAACAAGATATAAAAATTGATGGCAAAGTTTGGCCCACAAGTGAGCAATATTACCAAGCAATGAAATTCACGGATAATAATTTGCAGGAAAAGATACGCCAATTTAAATCTGATGCTGCAGGTTCTGGCCCGCGTAAAGCTTTTGATTTTGCTCAAAAAAATAAATCGTCTGTTCGTGCAGATTGGCAACAAATAAGCCTTGATACTATGAGAAAAGCCGTACGAGAAAAATTTACACAACACAAAGGCTTGGCCAATCTTTTACTCTCTACTGGCACTAAAACTCTTGTGGAAGCTGCAGGCGGCAATGATGACTTTTATGGTGCTGGTGCTGATTATAATGGCAAAAATTGGTTAGGTCGCATTCTTATGGAAGTGCGCGATGAGTTGCGACAAAAGAAAATTCCATCGCCTGCTGCAGTGGCAGTAGCCGCACATAAACTACAAACACCTTCAAGTGTATTACTTTCTCAAGCGCTTAAAAATCTAGAAACAAAACTTATAGATCTTCAAGATTCATTGCACGGTGCTCAAAAAAAAAGTAGTCTAACAAGCTCTCTTGAAGAACAGCGAGAAGTATTTAATCCGTTTATGCATGTAACAGGTATTTCTGAAAGTTCTTTTAAAAAATTAAGTGAAAACCAAAAGCACGCACTTAAAAAAGGAAATGCCTTCTTAAATCAGCAGACAAACGCAGTCTGGAATATGGGCACTGTTGATATTGCTTCTGTTGAGACATTACGTAAAACAAAAAAAGATGGCAAGGGTAGCGTATTTAATGTAATTGAAGGTGTGGATACGCCATGGAATCACTGGTTTAGAGAATATGTTGATGTTACTGCACTACAAGCAGATCCCTCCAATAAAGATGCTGTGTTTCAAGTAGCTTCAAATTTTAATGGCCTTGAAGGTTCTGGTGCTCCACATGAAGGTATTATGCCTTATTTAAACCCAAATCTGTATGTGCAAGGAGAGGCGGCAGCAATTTCTGCAATGCCTGGCATTATCTATCGCATGTATTATATGCCACATCAAGTAAATGGTAAGATATACCAAGGGCAACTACAAGAGCAACTCAATTTGCTTGAGCAGTTTACTAGTGGGCAGCATAAAATTCCTGTGCATGATGGCTATATTGGCAAAGTGCCAGACATAGAGGCATTTGCAAAATTATCCGACATAGAATTAAAGCAGCTTGCAGGTAACGTACATATAGCATTCCACCAAGATATTCAAGTTTCTAGTGGCCTGGGACCACTTAAAAATGAATTGCCAACTTATAAAGCAATAAAAGTTAGCAATCCAAGTCAACGCATTAATCAAATATTTGCAGCAGCAATGAACCCGTATCAACACAATGTAAATTCTGCAGGATTTAAAAATCTTGCACAGATGCTTTTGTATGCAGCGTACGAAGGCGGCTTAAAAAGTGCATATGCACACGGTAAAAAGAAAGTATTTTTAACTTTAATTGGTGGCGGCGTATTTAAGAATGACCTTTCATGGATCACGCAAGCAATTGAAGAGGCGGTCAAACCATTTTTAACGTATGGTAATATGGAAATTAATCTTATTGTGTATTATAGTGGCGATTATAAGAACAAAGATTTAGCTGCATGGAATAATTTTGAAGCTAAAATGGCAGCGCTTGTGCAAAAAAGCGGTGGAGAGTATGTGCAGTATAAGGCTGATGGAAAGCATATTAAAAAATAAAAAAAAGGGGATAGAATCTCTCTATCCCCTGGGTTGTATTACTCAGTAAGTTGAGCTACTTTTTCAGCTACAGCATGAATGCCGTGCTTTGTTTTTTCTTTAACCGTATATGCAGCATCTGATACTTTTTCAGCACCAGCATACGTGCTATCCTTAATATACGTGCCCGCATTTTTAGCTTGTGTAGTCACCACATCTGTTGCGTAACCCAGAGATCTTTTAATTGATTGCCAATATGTTGGTGATAATGGATCGCTGCAGGTAATAACAATTGCAATATCATTTTCATTTTTATGATCAATTAAGAAATCTACATTATGGCCATTTTTAGTAGCATGCTCATTGCAAGCATCTACAAACGAATAGAGATTAACATAGAGCATGTGCTCCAACTCATTGCTAAACTCTTGCGAAATATCAACGGTCATTGCAGATTCGTCTACTTCAAGTCTAAGCCTGTATTGATGTGAAGTTATTTCACAAATTTCATGCATACTCGTTGATACTTGTTTAAAGAGCTCTTGTTTAAATGTTTCATCTTCAGCACAATTGTGCACGGAATCAATAGTTATTGATATATGTTTAGATTCTCGTGATAGTACTGGGTTTGCTGTAAGAGAGAAAAGACCAATGCAGAGAATTTTGAAAATGTTGTTCATAATGAGTAATCCTTATGTTATTTAAGAGTGATGTAAACAAGTGTTTACGTTATATGGATTATAAGAGTCATGACGTCTTAAACACAAGATAACACCATATGCTAGCCAAGTCAACATATAAAACCAATAAAAATGGCGTTATTCCAGCATTATAGCGATGTTACAGGTAGAGGTCATCGCGTGTGAGATGCTTACTTTGAAGATTTTCGATAACTCATGTGGACAAGTTTTTGAATCAATAACCCTACTATATTTGGGGCTAAAGAATCTATTGAATCCCACCAAGAATTGATGATTATCAGACATTTTGTTTCTATAAGAATCTATGCAAATTGGTTACGCATGTAAGCAGATTTTTTTCGAGCAATCTGCTCATTAGATACTGCTTTAAATGCTTGATCTAATTTCCTTATCAGCTGAGGATACATTAATTTCTATTGCGTCCTTTAGTTTTTCGGGATCAGATACATAATGCAACGCCATGGCTACTATATCTGTTGCAAGTAAATTTGTCCATTGATCAAAGCTTTTCACTTCAGCACGCTTTTTTGAGTTTTCTGTAACCCACACTGTTTGCCTGCCAGCGGCCAAGTCTAATTCAATGAGCTGCGCTAAAGCAACTTTTCCGTGAATATTTTTTTGAACATTATGAAATTGCAACATAATATCAGAGCGTGTACCTTTGCGCGGCAAGGTAGGGTCATAACAGACACTAATAATTTTATTAAATGCCCAGCCATCAGCATGTTCGCCTAAATCCCAACGCAAAAGAAGCTGCTTTGCGGCACGCTGATATATAAAATAAGTTCCTTTAGCTGCTACAAAGGTATGTAACTCTTCATCTACATTGGCCAGATCTTCTAATGCAGGAATTGCATCCCCGCGTATTTTATCAAACATAAGGCTACGAAATACCTCAAATATTGTGCACAGTTCTTTGCGAGCTTCTTCCGTATATACGTCAAGCAAGGTAGAAGCTACCGAGCGCGCAACCGATGGTGGTATGTGTTTTTGCTCCTGAGCCTGCCCATGCGCGTCAATTAAATTATCAGGAAGTAACACAAAAACCTCTTTATGTACTACACGCGGCCTAACAGTTTGTTCCAAAGGAATAGTAATAGATAATTTTGAAAACCTTGCTTCTGGGACAAGCGCGCTTGTTTTTTGCTGCATGCCAAAACTTGGATTAATCACAGCAAGCAGAGCAACAAAATATAGTGATAGTAATTTCATTTTTAAACCTTATTATTTTTTTGAGAATAAATGTTTGTCTTGAGGGTGAAAGTTAAGAAAAGCTCCCCAATAGTTCTGAGCCGCTTATCTGCTGTTTTTACTTGCAAAAGCGCGCCATGGTACTTTCTTTCATAAGTAGCTGCTCATCTATCTAAAAACCTGTATTAGTATACAGCAAATCAATAATAATTCTCCCCTTTTTCTATGTCAATAAACTCAAATTTATTGACTTGCTTTTCTACCCTGTTTTTAGCCTTCTACTCCTGTACTCTTTCAATCAGCCCTGCTGGTATGGTATGCTAAGTGTAGGATAATAGGTCCCAATCTTAAAAAGGAGATGACTATGTTAGGTTTAATTATTGCCTTTGCAATACTTTCACTCGTTGCGGGTGTTTTAGGATTTACAACAGTAGCGGTAGGCTTTGCAGCAATTGCTAAAGTCTTTTTCTACTTGTTCCTTATCGGACTTGCAATTTCTATAGTTATGTATTTTGTTCGCGGCAAAGACAATCGCCCGCTCAACAGACCATAATTTTTTCTACAAATTTCTTGTAGAAAATTAAAAAACTTAGATGGCTTTTTTTATATCAAAAATATATTAAAAGCCATTTTTGTTTAATCATTTTTAAAATGCAAATAAAATTGATGTTTGGCGCAAGATCATAAATTCACACACAATCATCAAGGCAGTGGTGAAATAATAAAAATAACCACCATTTTTATTGTGGTTTTTTTTGAGAAGCGTACAAAATTTTTCGCACATCACGTTCAATGAGGTTTTGAAAATTCATTTCAAATAAATCAACGGAAAGCAATGGTATGATACGGCCAAGTTTTTCTTTAGTTTCTTGATCACACACTTTTAGTTTATCCGTGCGTAAGCACAAAACATCAAGTTGAAATTTTACTACCTCACCGGGCGTAAAACCTTTTTTATTTCTTAATTGAAGTAGTTTTTTGCCCTCCATTATACGCCAATTGGTTATTAACCTAACAGCTTCTTCAAAGTCATCTGTTCCTTGCAGCCTATAATCAATATGATGGCGAGCTTTAACAAGTATAATTTTTACTAAATTTTCAAAACCAGATTCGGCTGCACTATGTAATGGGGTATTAAGAGATATAGCGGCAGGAAAAACCACTGATGCATCATGCTCCAAAAGCTGTATTACAATATTGGGAGCGTACTCACTGCTGATTATCGCAGAATGTAGTGGAGTAGCAGATCCATGTGTAGTTGATGCGTTCACATTCGCACCTCGAGCCAATAATAAGGCAACAACTTCATGTTTACCTGCTCCTGCTGCATAATGCAAAAAAGTTTCACCGGCAGCATTGCATCCATTAACCGGAATTGGCTTGCTTATAATGCCACCAGCTAACTTACTTGCTACAAAGCTATCCCAGCCTTTGCGAATAAATATTGCGACCGATTCAAATTCTTTATCACTGAGCACCATTGGTTCTTTTGATACATCCATGGCATAAAGTAGTGAGCAGCACAAGATAGTAATAAGAATTATAATAGGGGAACGCATAAGACCTCTCATAGTGTCTACTATGAGTATAACGATTTTATACGAAGTCTTACAATGAAATTTTTTTAAGAAGCTTCACTAACATTTACAGAACTATCTTGAATGCGAAAGCGCTCAATACCAATTGCAAGACCAGTGGTAGTATCAATACTAATGCACACGCCACACAGAATCATGGGGCCTTTATCTTCAACTTCAAACTTGACCGGCATTTGCATGCGCATGTTTTTGATAATAGGCTCTATTTGCATACCGATCATAGAATTGAGCGCGCCGCCCATGCCAAGATCACTAATATAAGCAGTGCCTAATGGCAATATGCGCTCATCGGCAGTTTGCACGTGCGTATGTGTGCCAACCACTGCGCTTACTTTGCCATCTAAAAAATAACCAAGGCCATATTTTTCTGAAGTAGCTTCTGCATGCATATCAACCAAAATAATTTTAGTTTTTTTCTTGAGCAATGGCAGTATGGACTCGACCGTTCTAAATTGGCAATCTACAAGCTCTTTCATAAAGATGCGGCCTTGCAAATTAATCACCCCTATAGTATGCATACCAACGGTAAAAGTAGTGTATCCCTTACCAGGGCAACCGGGCGGAAAATTTGCAGGCCGCACTAAATCATCATGCTGATCAAGATAGGCATTAATTTCATTGTGACGCCATATATGGTTACCAGAAGTTACCACATTAACGTGATGTTGTTTGAAAAAGTTCATAACCCGAGGAGTTATCCCTCTGCCTTGAGCACTATTTTCACCGTTCACCAGTACAGCATCAGCTTTAAACTGTTCACGCAAAGCATTAATATGTTTTTGAAACACAGCTCTTCCGGGAGCCCCTACTAAATCACCAAAAAAAAGAACCCTGAGTGTGCTCATAATAACCTTACCGCGCGTATTCGATTGAACGCTTCTCGCGAATAACGTTCACTTTAATTTGCCCTGGAAATGACATTTCTTTTTCAATAAGTCGCGCTACGTCACGTGCAAGAAGTGCTGCTTTATCATCATCCAAGAAATCTTCTTGTACAATAATGCGCAACTCCCTACCCGCTTGTAATGCATATGCTTTTTTAACGCCATCAAATGTTGCAGCTATTTCTTCTAGTTTTGCAAGACGCTTAATATATGCAGAAAGCGTTTCACGCCGCGCTCCAGGCCGTGATGCAGAAATGGTATCTGCAATCTGCACAATTGGCGCATACACAGAAATAAATGGAACATCATCATGGTGAGCAGCTATTGCATTCACTACAATATCTTTTTCGCCACAACGTTTTGCAATTTCCCCGCCAAGAATAGCATGAGGGCCATCAACTTCGGCAGTAATTGCTTTACCAATATCATGGAATAAACCAGCTCGTGCTGCAATATCACCATCAAGGCCAAGCTCTTGCGCAATCATCCGTGCAAAAAAGCCAACTTCCATGCTATGCGTAAGCACATTTTGAGAGAAGCTTGTTCTAAACTGTAATTTACCAAGCAGCGTCACCATCTCAGGATGAATCCCTTGCAAGTTAAATTCTAAAATAGCATTTTTACCGTATTCAATAATATTTTCATCAAGCTCGCGCTCGCATTGCATAACCGTTTCTTCAATACGCGTGGGGTTGATACGCCCGTCTTGTACTAATTTTTCCAAAGCTCTGCGTGCTACTTCACGCCGTATTGGGTTAAACCCAGAAATAGTTATAATTTCCGGCGTTTCACCAATCACAAATTCCATGCCAGTAGCCATTTCAAGGGATTTAATATTACGGCCTTCTTTGCCGATAATACGCCCTTTCATTTCCTCGCTTGGCAAATGAACTACATTAGATGAATGCGTGGATACTTGATCGGCAGTATAACGCTGCATTGCGCCCACAATAATATCTATTGATTTTTGTTTTGCAATTTGACGAGAATCTTCTTCTACTTTTTGAATCCACTTTTCATTAGAAAGTTTTACTTCACCATCAAGCGTTGCAAAAAGCTCTTTGCGAGCTTCCTCACGCGTCATATTGGCAACAGTTTCTAACTTAGTAATAAGTTCTGTATACAGTTTTTTGAGAGCTTGCTCATTAACGCGCAACTTATCAGCAGTATGCGATATTTGGCGCTCCTTTTGCTGCAACTCAGCCGCCAATTGCTCGAGCCTTATTTCTTTTTGATCAACGAGAACAGATTTAGCGTTCACCTTATCAAGTTGGCGCTCTGCATCAAGGCGATCACGCTTTAATTCAGTATCAAATTCGCTACGTCGTTTGCGTAATTCTTCTTTTAATTGCGCGAGCGAGTCTTTGCGTTCAAGTTCAATGCTTTTTTTGGCCCGTTCCCAAGTATCATTTGCCTCATGCAAAAGTTTACTGGCAGCAGACCACTTAGATTTAGCAAGCCATAATAACCCAATGCTCAGCAGAATACCCATTCCACCAACCATCGCAATTATCTGGTAGATTGTCAGTATTTCCATAGCCTATCTTCCATTCATATATACTTAATACCACGCGGTTTTCCCACGCTCGATGCTCATGCGGCTCACGCCTTTAACAAAAAAATGAACGAAACAAAAAGGCAATACTGCTTTATAGCTCTTGTTGAGATGGCAATGTCTTTTGAATCAATTCTATAAGCTGTAAGGCATGATCATCATATACTTCTTGTGATGCTTGCCCTTCAAGAAACCTATGCGCCATTTGTAAGGCCACAAGCACGGCGGCACGCTTTTCATCCACTAAAGGCGTTTTTGTTTTCACTTCTTTTAAGGATGAATCTACAAGCGCCGCTGCCTGATTAATATAATCAAGGGGGCGATCACTGACCAATGAGTATGATTGACCACAAACAATCACATCATACCGCTTTATTGCTTCACTCATGGTTGCACTTCATTGCTTACTAAAGCATTAATATTTCTAATTAAATCATCCACTACTGCCTTAGTTGCTTCTTTTTCTTGATGTAATTGATCAAGCGCTTGTGTCTCTTGACGCACTGAAGATTCAAGAGCTTGAACTTCTTTTAAAAGCATCGCATTCTCTGCTTCCAGCGCTGCATTTGCTTTTTTTAAGTCATTCACCAACCCCACAAGTAGGGCGATTTTTTCTTCTAACAAGGTTAATGCATTCATGGTATCTCCTTTTTTAAGCGCTCGATTAGAGCTCTTTACCTGTTTGGTAAGAAACTATCTTACAAAACTCAAGATAGCTTCTTACACTTGCAGTATACTCATCTTGCAAATTGAGTGTCAAGAAGAGCGTCCTTGACCAGATAAAGTTACCAATTGCGTAAATATTGCAGGATCATAAATGGCTAATTGACTTAGCATTTTGCGATTTAAAGGCACTTGCGCTAATTTTAATCCGTGAATGAACTTGTTATATTTAGTGCCATTTTGCTTGCATGCTGCACTGATACGAGCAATAAACAATGCTCGCGTATCACGCTTCATTAATTTACGGCTTTTAAAAGCATACGCCATTGCACGCATTAACGTTTCATGAGCACGCTTGAAAATATTTTTACGTTGGCCCCAGTAGCCTTTAGTTTGATCGAGTAGTCTTTTGTGGCGTTTCTTTACCACAATACCACGTTTAACACGTGTCATCGTTTATATTCCTTCTAAATCCAGTTCATTATAATAAATTAATATGGCAACAACCATGCAACTACTTTAGCATCAGCTTTGCATAAGTAGGCAGCTTGTCTTAAATCGCGTTTGCGCTTACTTGATTTTTTACCAAGCAAGTGGCGGCGAAACGCTTGTGAATACTTTATCAAGCCGCTTTTCATTTTCTTAAAGCGTTTTTTAGCACTTGATTTTGTTTTTATTTTAGGCATGAATATTATTTCCTATTAATACTTACTTACTTTTAACAAAATAAACACGTGACCAAAAAGGGCCTTGTTTGGCTTCTTTTTCATGAGCAAAATTACCAACTTCTAGTTCACGAAACGTTTGTTCTACACGCTCAAACATGTCTGTACCACGCTCTTGCCGCGTAGTTATTTCACGGCCACGAAATTGAAGCGTCATCTTAACATGCTTGCCTTCTTTTAAAAAACTTGCAGCCTGTTTGATTTTGGTCTGAAAATCGTGTTCACCTATTTTTGGGCGTACTTTGATTTCTTTAACCTGAATCACCGACTGATGCTTTTTAGCTTCTGTTTGCTTCTTTTTCTTTTCATACAGTAGCTTGCCGTAATCCATAATTTTGGTAACCGGCACATCATCTTTACCAGTTGGCGCAATAAGCACCAAGTCAAGTTCTGCAGCACGTGCTATGCTAATAGCCTCATGCAACGGAAGCACACCAAGATTTCCTCCATCTTGGCCAATTACTTGCACCATGTCCGCCTTAATATTATTATTAATCGGCGGCAATTGTGGGCGTGGTTTTCTGCTAGTGTCGTTCAAAATGATGCTCTTTCCTCTACGCTTTATGTTGGCGTTCTTGGTATACTATCTGAATTCGCTCTTCTATTTTACGAGCAATGTCAGGATTATCACGTACATACTGTAATGCTTGCTCTCGCCCTTGCGCTATATTTTTGCCCTCAAATGAGAACCAAGCACCTGATTTACCAAGTACTTCATAGTGCAATGCTGCATCAAGCAAATCAAGTTCTTTACTAATTCCTTGGCTAAATATCAAATCAAGTTCCACCCGTTTAAACGGAGCTGCAACCTTATTTTTAACCACTTTAATACATACTCGATTTCCAAAATGATCTTCATCTTTTTTAAGTGAAGCAATGCGGCGTACTTCAATACGCATTGAAGAATAAAATTTCAACGCATTACCACCAGTGGTAGTTTCTTTAGGTGCAAACGGCATGCTATTAATAGTTTGGCGCACCTGGTTAATAAAGATCAGCACCGTCTTAGACTTATGTACCACCGGCGTTAACTTACGCAAAGCCTGTGACATTAAGCGAGCCTGCAAGCCCACGTGCACGTCACCCATTTCACCATCAAGCTCAGCCTTAGGAACTAATGCTGCCACCGAGTCAATAACCACTATATCAATAGCGCCAGAACGAATAAGCATTTCGGCAATATCAAGCGCCTGCTCACCATAATCTGGTTGCGATATAATAAGATCATCTATATTAATACCTAAATTTGCAGCATAGACTGAATCAAGCGCATGCTCTGCATCAATAAATGCACAAATACCCCCGCGCCGTTGCGCTTGGGCAATAGCATGCATAGCAAGCGTTGTCTTACCAGAAGCTTCTGGTCCATAAATTTCAATAATACGGCCTCGCGGAAAACCGCCTACTCCTAATGCGTGGTCTATCAAGATTGACCCGGTAGAAATAGTATCAACTGACATATTGGGAGTATCTCCCAACCGCATAACCGAGCCTTTGCCATATTGTTTATCAATCTGCGCAAAAGTGACTTCTAACGCTTTATTTTTTTGTACTATTTCTTGATCAGTCGCCACGGCAAGGCCGGGGCTAGCTTTCTTTTCGACAATTTTTTGACTCATGCTGCTTATGCTTTCGGTTGTAAATTGATCTGATCGCTTAATTTCAGTGTAGCATTTCTATATAAAGAAGCAACCAAAGAACGCTGTTTACGCGCTATTTCCTCTTGGTATAATTGCTGAGTAAGCGCCTCATTTTTTGCTTCAAACTGAGCCTGGTCAAACGGCTCAACTTCTGTAACCTTGATAATAAATCCATGCTGCCCTTGAGCAAATGCATCACTAGACCCCTTGCCAGCAAGCCCTAGGAGCCGCTCTGCAGGAACACCTGCTGCTGTTAGCTTTTCGATTTCAGCCTGGCTTTCTTGGGTCATTAAAGGCGTTTCCTTATAAGAACCCCCTAGCATGCGGGCTACTTGCTCAATAGGCATTTCCTGCAGAAGCCCTGTTGCTTTTTTGAGATCTGCATCTAACAACCGCTGAGCTTCTTTTGCAAGAAAATCTTTCTTTACCTGAGCTTTTACTGTTTCTAATGCCGGTTCATGGCGCTTGACTACGCTGGTGACGTGCACTAACACGCCATTATCGCCTGCAAGGGCCGTTTGCCAATCTCCTTGTTTACCAGAAAATAAAGCTTTTATGATTGGCTCTTCGCCACGTTCAGCATTTTGGAGCGCTTGCTTTACGCCACCTTTTTGTGCAATAAACTGGTTAATTGCTTGTACATCGCCACTGCGTGCTATCTGACGCGCTTCACGCTCAAATGCTTTTTGAAATTGAGCACGTTCAAGGCGTGCAACGATTGCTGGTTTTACTTCTTCAAATGATTTATATTGGATTGGTTTTCGTGCAACTCGCTGAATAATTTCCAAGCCATCATCTGTGCTGAAAATTTCAGAAACAGCGCCATCCTCTTTTAACGCAAAAAGAGCTTTACGCACTTCAGGGCTCAATTGCTCACGCGTTAACCAACTTGATAAACCGCCTTTGGATGCAAGGCTTTTATTATCTGAATATTCTTTTGCAAGTTGTGCAAATTGTGCAGGATCTTTTTTTGCAAGCTCTTCTACTTTTTGCGCTTTCTCACGAATAGTATCAGTGATTCCTTCTTTAGGATCTTTTGCTATCGTAATTGATCTAATCTGAAATTGTGTAGGAGATTCCACATACGTATGTTTTACTCGTTCATATTGGGCTTTTGCTTGATCATCAGAAATGGCAATGCCAAAAGCCGATGGTGCAAATTGCCATACGTCACCACTGCGTTTTTCTGGCTGCATATAACGCGCAGCTTCTGCCTTGAAAAAGCTTTGTAATTGTTCATCATGTACACCAGCAGCTTCTGCTTTCTTTATATATGATTCAAGTGGCAATGTAACAATGCCATATTTACGACCAAGGCTTGATCGCTCATAAAGTTCTTGTAAGTCATTCGGTTCAATATAAACAGAGCCTGCAACAAGCCCCATAAGCGTGCTTGCACGCAATGCGCGCTCTACTGCTCTATCAAAATCAGCTTGATGAAGACCTAATTGCGTAAGATAATGATGCAACGCTTCACCATTAATAAGTCCAGTACGTAAATCAAGAACTTCTACTGGTATCACATGTAATAAATTGTTTATGATAAATTGCGAATCAATCAGCTTACGTGCCACCAAACCATGATCAACAGCCAAGTGAGTTTCTCGTGCCGCTTGATCCATGAGCGTATCTTGCACTAATCCGTCATAAGCATTTTTTTCAGGATTATCTAGACCGAGCATGCTCAAATACATGTCAGCCTGTGGCCCCATACGCTGACGTAACAATTCCACGCGATCACGCTCATGCTGTAAACGCCAAGCAAAATCTGTAAAACTAACTTCATCTCCATTTACTTGCACTGCTGCAGTGGATTTCATACTTCTTTCTAAAATAGCCGGTAGGTATCCTATAACCATTGCAATCATAGTAAGCCAGAGTACTATTTGCAAAAGAGTCTTTTTAAAACTTTTGCGCGTTTGGGTAATCATCGCATTCCTCTCTTAATTTAAGCATTTTGTGCAACAATACGCACATCATGTAATTTTTCTATCTGTTTTATACGATCTACTAACGCCACTAACTGCTGATGATCAGCAAATGGTTTAGTGACTACTTGATACCACGTTCTCTTTTTACCACCTGCCATGCGGCTTGTTTGTGGAGCAACCACTACTTCAGATACGCCACTATGTGCAAGTTTTTTAACAAACTGATTTGCATTACGTTGACTACCAAAACCAATCAGTTTTGCAACATACTGCTTATCTGATGCACCCGGCGTTGTAACCTGCTCTGCTGTTACTACTTCTTGCGTTTCTGATTGTGCGTCTTGCACACTAGAATCTTCAGAAGTCTCGTTACTCATTGCAAGTGAATCAAGCGGACTTGGTGCTGGTGCTATAGTATTCAATGCAACTTGCATTTTGTCAACGAGTGCCTCTTCAGTAACTGCCGTCATAAATGCTTGTGTTGCGTGCTTTTTCCCCCAAAAATACCCGGTTACAAAAATAAAGAGGCACAGCACGCTACTTGCTGCAACCATACGACTTACCGAAGTACGATTCAATGCAAGTACTGTTGTATCTTGACACGGGCATGGACCATCAAATGTTTTTTTCATCATAAATATCCTTTTTATGGTATATCATAACCAGTATTCAACCTATGGATGGCACCAGTATAGCATCTTTTTATTCATCTGCCAGCATTTATATTAAACCATTAACGCGCGCAATTTTTTGATCAACTGCTCAGCATATTCTTGCATGTTACGCTCAGACATAATAATAGTTTCTACTGGATATTTGTGCTCTTTTAATTTTTTTTCCAACATACGCCAAAATGTGCGTTGCCGCTTTGCGTATTGCCGCGTTCTTTGCGCAATGAATTCTTCAAGCATTTCATGCTCTTCTGGCCCCGGATCAGCAACCTCTAAAAATCTCAATATATCATCATACCCAATAATTTTTTTACGCAACAAAAATGGCTCCCACGGCGTACCTTTTAATGCTTTTACTTCATCTATCCATCCTGCCTGAAGCATCTGCCGCACACGCTTTGCAATGCGCATACTAAGTTCTTCTGTATCTCGCGTCAAAAAAATCATATGATATGGCGCCAATGGGTCATACGTGGGCACATATTCAGACGGCTTAATGCCGGTAATGCGCCAAATTTCAAGGGCACGTTTAATTCTAAAGTGATCGTGAGGGTCAATATGGCGTGCGCGCTCGGGATCAATAAAAGAAAGCTGCTGCCAAAGATCTTCACCTGGCGGTTCATGCGTTACCGGCACTGCATCAACTTCCGCCTTTGGCGGAAAAAATAATGAAGCCAAATAAAAACTTGATCCCCCTACCACAATAGGCAATTTACCACGCCGCCAAATATTTTCTAAAATAATTTTTAAACAATCACGATATTGCGCTACCGTTAAATCGCGAGGTTCATCTAAAGTATCAAACCCATGATGTGGTATGTCACTTGCTTGCCAATCGGGCTTGGCAGTGCCAATAGAAAGAGGCGTATAACATTGCCCCATATCAGCGTTTACAATTTCTGCAGACAATGCGCGTGCAAGATGTTCGGCAAAGTCAGACTTACCCACGCCAGTAGGGCCTGCAATAATAAGAAAATAAGGGTGCTTAAGCATAAAAAGGCTTTCCATTAACTGAGTATACTGTTAAGGTTACCCTGCTCAAGAAAAGGTGTAAAGTATGAGTTAGTCCTGTAATAAACTCATGTTACAGGACTCGTTTGAAAATTTAGATAGAAGTTTGTTTAAGTGGCAAAGTAAACACGCCTTGGAAAACTGATCGTATATATTCAAGCGCTTTCGCTTGAGGTGTTTGCTGAGAGATTGCAATTTCTTCTGCCAATAATGTTTCGGCACGGTCAAGTAAGGTTTTTTCACCATATGAAAGCTCTTTATGAAGCTCAATATGCTTTAATTCTCGATACATTACCGAAATATCTTCCAGCTTACCCGACATTAACTTGTGTTGATACTCTTTATGACGGCGTGACCAGTTAGCGGCTGTTAACTCTGTAGCATCTTTTGTACGCGTGGGTTTTGCAAGTACTGCAAAAACAGTTTCAAGCGTTTCGGCGCGCGTGATAGCTCGTAAACCTATAGTATGGGCATTAATAGTTGGAACAAGGAACGTCATTTCTTGGCTTAAAAATTTTAATTCATAAAATGAACTGGTACAACTTCCCATTTTTTTAACAATGATTCGGTTGACGAGAGCAACGCCGTGACCAGGATAGACTACTTTTTCATACTGCTCAAACATGGCAAACCCTTTTATTTAGATACGGCACATTACCAATACCAAAAAGCAGTTTCCTGTACAAAACTAGTATACTCTCTTTATTACAATATTTGAATTAACGCCACTAGGCGCACACCATCGCTCTTTCTTTGCTATTTTCTTTTGCACCGCCAGCCGCTTCAGCCTTTTCAGATGTCATAATAGTTATTATTCCTTCCACAAGCGAATTTATTGAATGAGAAATAATTGCCGGCGGCACCCACCAGTTATGCCACAGCCATACAAAAAAGCTATCTTCACCCTGATATGTTTGATCAAGTAATTCAATAATTTCGCGCGCAATAGAATCAAGCAATGCAAGCAGCTCTCGAATTGGCAATGCAGCAATGAGCCGATATAATTCAAGCATCTGTGCAACTGTCACGCGCATGGTAGAACGTTGCAATTGGCTAAGCATGGTACTATATAAATGCATATCAAGAAAGGCTACTTCTTTGCACAATAACTGATCTTCCGGAGATTGGGTATATGACTTTTTAAAGTGATGCCAAACTCTAAAAAATGGATCGAGGCTTTGCTCACGCTCCATATCATTAAAACAAGTTATCATGACCGGATGTGTAACTTGCACTACCGAGCGCAATAGGCTCATATCAAATGCATGTTTACGCGCAGTTTTTACCGCACATCGCTTACTCGTTTGATACCACGATTCCACGTTGGTCATATGTTCATCTAAACGAGCAACAACTTCTTGCACATCAAAATCTTCATTTACCGTTACCAGAGCAGGATCCATCGCACACAATTTTGCACCAATAAGTACTATCATAAGCGTAAGATGTTTCATAGTAAGCTCCTTTGCACTAAGCATCTAAATTCCATCTTAGTTGTAGCATAGGAATATATCTGTTGAAAAGAGATGCCGCAATATTGCGTTTACCTGGCTTTTATACTACACTTTTTGCAAGTTCGTTTATTGCACAACAGGATTTTATGCTTCACAGACGTATAACTAGTTTAGTTCTTGTTTTGTTTTTCAATCATCTGTATGGCATGCAGCCATACCAAGCACAAGTTGTTCACATTACGTCGCCCACAGGCGTAACACATTTTGATATGGCTACCAGTACATTTATTTCAAAAGACGGCGTACGCAGATTGAAAATGCCGCCACTTAAAATTACGGTTGAATTAAACCCTGATACGCGGCCCTACCCGCGTGTTTGCACAGATCAACCTCCACAGTTTCCTTTAAAGACGGCGCTTGCTTGGGATAAACCAGATGGGCTTATAGAGTATTACTCAAACTGGCGTGGTCTTCATTTAGTTTCAGATTATCAACAAAGTATAGCAGGTTCTTTAGAACAAGCTGCAAAATTTCCTGCCAAAAAGGTAACGGCAATAATTGCCTTTCTTCTTACAAAATTAGATCCTCATTATATAGCACGTGTTGACTGCTTACTTGACGATGCTACAGATAATGATCACAGAGAACTTATCCGTTATATTGCAACACATTTTGCCTATCCTTACACCGCATGGGCTTTATACGACTCAATCAAAAGCCAAAATATAAAGCGCCTTGGTAGTTTACTGGCAGCTGGCGTATCTGTAGACAAAGGTCTTGGAGCAAAAGGACTATCCCAAACAATTATACATGATGACAAGGAATTTGCAGTGATTACTGAACATCTTGCACATTTTCCGTTACATCTTGCAGCAAATCTTGGTGCTGCTGAAGTGGTGCTTTTACTTCTTAAATACAATGCAAACGCCACGCGCCTTGATTGTTATAATAATCCGCCTGTTAAAGCTGCGTTATATGGATTTAAAGAACAAGAAAGTGAAGAAGTTGTTAGTAAAAGAATCTTTCTTATAAAAGAATTACTTAAGGCAATGCCAGCAGATAAGCGGCCACTCCCTCATGAAGCTGAATTGCTGCTAGTGCCTACAACAGTGCGAGCAAAAGTTAATGAAGTGTTTCAATCATTCTTACCGCCCGCACCACCGCAAGTAAAAATGATTGAAGATTTCACACCTCAAGAATTAGCGCATTTTGAAAAAAATAAAAAAAGAATCTGTGCTGCTTCAACATTACTTACAGCACTTTGTACTGGTGCTTGCATAGTGATTTATGAAAAATGCTGCAAAGATGCTAATTCAGATGAAAAACCAACGCAATGGAAAGTTCCTCCTACTGCAACAGCAAAAGGAAAAAGTAATGCTCATAAAAACCAGAGAAGAACTCAATAAACATTCATTTTAAAAGGGATATTATGTACAACGTTGCTTTTTTTCTTGTATGCACCGCATATAGCTCCTTCTCATATGCTATGGTGCAGCAAGCACCACCGCAACCATTTAATGCGCCTATTGAAGTATCTATGGGCCATACTGTGCGCTTACGCGGCGGTGCTACTCCACTTTCTATTTTAGAATCTGAGCGGGTAGCCAAAATACAAGACCCACGCAAAAATTTAAAAAAATGCCTGAGAACAAGCGAGCGCGCGTTAAAGCATCGTGCTATTAATGCAATAGAGCAAGACGCAACAAGTGAGCTTTCTGATTATTTAAATTCATGGACTAGCTGGGTGCTTCCCTGGGACTATTATCATGAGGAAGTGGCTCTCTTACTTACCCATGCTGCACAAAAGCCTCACGCACAAACAGAAAACTGCTTAGCACTTTTACTGCAAAAGGTTCGCGTGCAAGATCTACCGCAACCTGATTGCTTATTAAAAAATGCATTAGATAATAAGCATGTGCCCCTAACAGCCTATTTATATAAACATTTTCCTGAAATTGCACGCTGGGAACTTATAGATGCAATAACTCATCAACAAGATGCTCATCTTACTACATTGCTCCAGGCTGGCGTTGACCCAAATGTTGGCGTGGGCCCGCATGAAAAAGAGGTTATTGCGGTTGAAGAGAGCGGCGAAGTTGCTTTGCATCATGGCATACAATATCCATTACATATGGCTGCATATCGTGCTCACTATAATGCGGTGGGGATTCTTTTAGAACATGGTGCAAGCGCAACGCTACGCACACGCGTTGATAATTATAGCCCATTTGATATTGCCATACGAGGTTTTGAAAAATTAGATTCTGTTACTGGTCCCGATACAGAAGATACACAGCAAGCTCGGCTTTTTGTAATACGCATGCTTCTTAACGCTTTACCAGATCACGAAGTACCTTGCCTTGCCTATACGCGAGCAAGAATTACAAAACTACCTAATAAGTTGCAAACTAAAATTTTACAAGTGGTGCAAGAAAGGCTTATGCCACGACCATGCATAATGAGCGACGATGCTCCCCGTAACGCACACTTAGAGCAATCTAATGAATACTGCTTTGGTTTTACACTCATGGGTTGCGCATGGGCCTTAGGACTTGCAGCAAGTCTTTACACAAACCGTGAAGGCTTAATTGATGAGTGGGAAAAATCGAAAATGAACAAAAAAAGTGAGTAAGAAAGTAATTAATCATGCACATTGATGCACTGTATGGGCAAATATCGCAAGCGGTGAGATGGAATGCATTTTCTTACACCGTTTTTAAAATAACAAGTACCATACTCACTTTTGTGCTTTTTAAGCAACTTTCAACAAGCGATTTTGCTTTATGGACCGGCATTAATAGCTTGGTATACCTTATATTACTTTGGGCAGATATGGGTATGCGTAAAACCATACCCACTTTTTTGCCCCAAATTAAGGATAGTAACCGTAAAACATTTATTTATATAATCATTGGTCTCTATTTTGCCGTATTAAACATCACATGCCCCCTTGCGCTTGCTTTTGTAGGAAGCTATGCAGAACAGGTTCATTTACCTATAAATAGCGAACTACTATTTGCAAGTGGCCTTCTTTATTTCGGACATGGCCTTGAAATGCTCTTTCAAACAATTTTCCACGCTTATTTATGGCATAGAGTATATAATATGCTACTTGCGGTGATACAAGTTAGTTACATGCTTATGGTAATGGGCGCTGTATATATATGGCCCTCATCTGCTGATACCGTATTTTATATAGTGCTTGGCAAAGGAATTGCAAGTATTATATGCGTGCTCATTGGATGGCTTTTTTTGGTGAAAAAATTAAAAAACACACATGCTACCGGCACGAGCCCCATCTCAAAAAAATTTATGCATCAATTCCTCAAACATGCAGGGCTTATGTGGCTTGCTACCATATGCAAAAGTTTTTCAGAACGTAATGTAACCGTACCATTGGTTACCTATGCGCTCGGGCCACTGCTTGGTAATATTTTTAAAGTTGCCCAAGAGGCTGCTTTGCTTTTTCAGCGCATTGTATTTAGAACTATTGGCACTACCGATACTTCACTTTTTGCCTATGTTAAAAATGAATCTGACATTGCAAAAAATGACCTATCCAAAGTGTTTTCCCAACTTGCAAGCAAACTTGCCTATTTAACGCTCCCCCTGATTGGGCTTATTTGGTTCATGCAATGCCAAGTATCATGCTGCAATACCCCAAACTTTGGATTTCAGCTTTTTTTTATTATTTCAATGGGCTTGCTAGTAGAATTGCTGCTGAGCCCCTATGAACGAATCTTAGAAGTATATGCGCAGTATTGTGAACTTGCTTATGCGTATATTTTTTATCTGGTTTGCTTAGGCGCTCTTTTTGAAATGCTCTTGCATAATTATATTTCATTAATTCCCTTTGTTATAACATTATATAGCATTCGATTGCTCTCTATGGGCATTATGGCATATGCAGTGCATCGTAAATATAGCATTGCATACCCGCTTAAAAAAATTATTATGCTATTTATATGTAGTATGATAGTAAGTTATATATTCCATCTTATAGCGCAGTATGCGTGCGGAACCGCGTTGCTTACCCTGCTAACCTCATTTTTTGCGATTTAAAACTATGCTCAATATATATTACATTATTATTCTCTGTTTATGGCAAAGTTCACTTTTGGCAATGGAATCAACGCCCGCTGCTATCAGCAGAGGGCACGCAAGCACACCAGACGTCTTTCCCACAACAAGATATGATGCCATTAAAGCAGAACTTGAAGCTCAACACCGCTATGAATATGAACTTGAAGACAAGCTGGAACGAGGGCAGATCACGCAAGAGGAATATAATGCATATCATGAAAAGCATTTGAGAGATACGATTTCACAAATATTTCCAAAAGAACCTCACATTGATGCCGCTAATAACTGTGGCAATACACGGCTCCATTTGACAGTACGCTTTGCTAATGCGGCAACCCCGGACTCGCTTAAAGCGTGCAGAACTTTAATAAGGCAAGGAGCTCACCTAAATACAAAAAACATACTTAAACAAACGCCATTATACCTTGCAGCGGTGCACAAACGATCATTAGCTATTACTACAACATTATTGTATCCAAGCATTCAACCAACATTAGAAACCTTATTATTATGCCGAAAAAAAGGACAATTCCCCATCGACATTCGAGTATTACGCAATATTTTGGTGCATTATATTATTTTTAATGCAATACAAACACAATTAGCAGTCTTAGAGCCATTACTTACAGAAGTTTTAGAAAGCACAACGCTCTATCGGCCTAACCCTATGGCCGGTAGAAACGTGCCCGTGATTTACAAAAAAAAAATGGGTGATTTAGTAGAAAAAAATGAAGAATTAAAAGCATTACTTGATCCAAAAAATAAAAACGTATTAAAAGATTTAATAACAAAAAAACTGTATGCATCTATAGCCCTTACTCCAATACCAAAAGAAAAAGATGAAACCAAAATTGCTTAATATTGCATTATCACTGCTTTTTACTATTTCATTGCAAGCCATGGAAGTTATTAAGCGCCCCATATCTGAAAAATATCAAGCAGAAGCAGACAAATTAAAAGATGCCTATTTACAAGGCAAAGAAAGTATTTGGTACAAAGAAGCAAAAGCAAAAACAACACCATCTTGGTTTACAAAAGAACGCTCAGTAATATTTGCCGAACGTAATACCAACTATGCGCTTGTTTTTTTAGGGGAAAGTATGCAGCTAGCAGATCATGCACGCATGCAATCGCTTGGCCTAAAAATGGCATGTTCCAAAAAGAGTCGCTCAAGGTTGTTGCATCAGGCAGCAGAATCTGGCTATACAGCTTTCTGCCTATTTTTACTCGATGCTCAGATATTACCAATCAATCATCGTAGAAATCATGAGAATACGCCACTCCACCTTGCAGCTGTAAATGGGCATCTGGATACCTGCGCATTGCTTTTAGAGCACGGCGCATCAGTTAGTGTGCAAAATTGCGCGAGCCGAACGCCTTTGCAAGAAATAGTGCTGCGGCCGAGAACCGATGAACATAGACAATGCGCTCTGTTATTGAGACAACATGGTGCACAACTTGATTTTTTTGAGACTATATATGAACTACCAATAGATGTAGATGGTCTGCGTAAAACGAAAAGTGAAAGAAGAACAACCCTGTGTAATAAAGAATTCTCGCCAGCTAATATTTCTATGCTCAGCATGAGATTTCCCTTTTTGGCATCACTGGGTTTATCTCTTAGTGAACAGGATCTCACTGGCAGAGCCATGCTGCATCATATTGCCAAATATATAGCAAAAACGGTAAATCAACCGCAACAAAAGCTACCTAAAGTCCATATGCCTGACATTCTTAAAATGGTATTTGTAGAACAACAGCTCAATGAAAAAAGGCGCGCATTAACCGTTGCTGCAATGCATAAATACCGACATGACTCATTGTGGGCACGACTGCCTAGAGACGTCTTAAAAAACCATATCTTACCAGATATCGCCCCCCTTATGTATAATGATGAAGCGGGATGCATTAAGCAATTGCTCACACGTTTAAAAGAATTACTAAGTTTAAAAGATACCCAGGGAAAATTACCTCAAGATTATGCGCCTGACAAACAAGAAATTGGCACTTTTTTTGACCCAGACAAAGTTTCTACCAAAAGGGAAGCTTTTGAGTTTTTTATCAAAGATCAGTTATTAATAATGGCAGCAAGAAAGACCCTGCTGCAGAAATAAAAATAGAAGGTAAATAACGACGGTATAGATAATCTCTTTAATCCAGAATGCGTTGAACTTGATGTTTACCGCGTGACAACATGAAAGGTCATCACACATGCATAAAACTACTTTACCTTTATTATTATCTCTAGCCATTTGCGGCAAACAAGGGCTCTATGCAATGGAGCAAGCGCCTACACGCAATCAATCTTTGCCATCATGCGAACTGAGCAGATCTAGGCCTTTAAACAATGTATCTGGTCATCAAGCAGTAGATTACCACGCATTAATTAATACCATACTTGTCGATGGTCAGTTATTGGCATGGGCACGCTCGAGCGAACCAACTGCTGCTGCAAAAATTACCGCGCTTATTGAGCATCAAGCTGATCCTAATACGCGTACACATCTTTCTGGCTATTCTGCGCTACAAACAGCTGCAATGACACCAAATATTGCAAGCGTGAAAGCGCTCGTTGTAGCTGGCGCTACCGTAGATGAGCGCGTGATAAGCTGTTTAAAAGGAGTGCGCGATGCATCTTATGCAAGCGAACGTAAAGAATCATTAAACGAGATCATTGATTATCTTACTCAAATAAGAGATGAACAAGCGAATCAAGCACCAAAAGAGGCAAAGGAAGAATAATTGATTATTATGCCAAAAACACGAACATTAATTTATTTACAGATTGCCACGTTAGCATTATTAACTTGCAATAATAATATATATGCCATGTTAGTAGCGCGCGCGCACAATGTAACGGTAACACATCGACTAATTCAACAACGCCCAAATGCAGAAGCTGCACCCGCTGCCCTAGCAGATGCTGGATCACAAAAAGTTCTTTGGCAACCAGAGTTTAGCGCGATAGAGCGAGGTGACCTGCCTGCCGTTAAAACTAATTTACGCGCATGGCGTTATACGCTTTTACCTTGGCATTACTATGGCCAAGCGGTAGCTGACTGTTTGTGCCATGCAGCTCGATTTTCTGCAGAAAACACAGGGCCAATCGCAGACTATTTACTCAAACGCGTAGAAACACGTTATATAACCGACCCAGAAACGCTACTGGCACATGCAGTTGATCATAATCATACGGGAATTATTAAGTACGTTGAAAAAAAGTTTGGTGAACATTTAACAGCCCATGCACTTGATTGCGTCATTGCCACTGGCAAAGCGCCCGCTTTTCAAGCACTCTTAAGCGCTGACGTCAATCACGAATCTACGTTCATTTATAGGAATGGCCCAACCGCACTTGAGCGAGCGCTCAAAACTTTTAATCCCCACGATACTGCAGAAACTACCTCCGGCCGACTTTTGATTCTGAACAGATTGCTTAAACTTTCTAACGCCACTGCTATTCCTGCGGGATTTGAAGCGCGCTTATGTGGGCTTCCAGAGTTTACCAAAAATAAAATAGTAGGTCTTTTACAAAAGTACCTTATTCCTGCAAGAGTGTGCATGAGTGATGATGCACCCACGATACATGATGCTTCCGTGGGCACGGCGCTCACTGAACAAGATGGCTTAAATCAAGGCCAACCATCATTTTTCATGAGTCCATTGCATCAAGCTGCTGCTAAAAAAGATTATGCTGCATGTTTGGCAATTCTTACTGAATTTCAAGATCCAATACGGAAAGATGATATATTTCCTAGGGAGGCGTTACTTATTACTAAAACAGCAAGTCTTAAGGAAACCAAAGTATATAACGATGCTGTGCAAACTATAGCAGCATTTACCGTTAGAATGACACAAAAATTGCTAGCAGAATGCGCTCATTCCAAAAGAAAACGCTTGCAAGTAGATGCTCAAGGTCTTACAGCACAGGATATCGCACGATCAGCAAAAGCCCCGCAAGAACTAATTGATTTACTTGATCCCTATAAGCACGAGCCACTTCGGCAGGCTATTGGCAAAAAATTAGAAAAAATATTTACAGAAAATGGTCAAAAAATTAAATTGCAATTTAAGTAATTGGGAAAATATGCATGCACTTTTAAGGTACGCTCGATTATATAGAACTTGTAGCATTACATTATTTAGTTTTATACTGGTCATGGCATATGAACTACATGCTATGGAAAGAAACCCAAAAAGAGCAATGCTAGATGAGTATCTTGCCACAGAAAGGCATTTCAGATATTCGTTTGATACCTATACTGAAATATTATCCGACGCAAAAGCCGGCGAATTTCTTGCAGCTCTTGATACTCAGGGCCGCCCATTACTCCACGAGGCGGCCGAGAAAGATCGAATTAACTTAGTGCTTGCATTGCTGGAAGGCGGCGCAAATGTGAATGCACGAGATGCGCAAGGTAATACAGCACTTCATTGTGCCGCAGCCCATGAAAGAAATTATGGAACAGTGCATCAACTGATTGCTGCAGGAGCGAACGTAAACGCAACCAATACTACTGGGCAAACAGCATTGCATTACGCACAGAGTGCTACTATAGTTTCTACACTTATAGAATCTGGCGCGGATTGTCCTTTTGAGACATTTGCACAAAATAACGCACAAACACGTGTGCAAGTAACGCCGTTTCAAATGGCTCTTGAACAAAGAAATGAAAGAATCCTGATAGCTATGCTACATACAGTTTCTCCTCAAGAAGTGAATTCAATAATACCAAAGATCTTAGCGGAAAAAAATAAGCTTGATTTGAATGAAATAACTTGTATAAAATCTGCACTGAGACTCGATCCTGTATTTATAAACAATTTAGTACACAAGAGACAAGGATTATTGATGCAGCATTGCCCTTTTATGGCTCACTTAGGTTTTCTACTTTCTCTGAATGCAAGTATTGCAAGAGCTATTAACAGACAAATCGTTGAAGTGAACAATGAGAAACAAAGATTAATTACTGTTCTTGCCATACGTCACTTCTATAACGATTCAGAACTTGCATTACTACCAAGTGAATTGGTACAAAAGAACCTGTTTCCCTATTTATGCCCTCTTCTCTATACATTAAAACAACAACCTCTCAAATAAAAAAAAGCATTATTAATAACACAATAATAATCAAAATGTAGCATTTTTTTATTTGCGCACAATATTCAATTAGTGTATATTAAGTAAAATTAAAACAGAGTAATAACAATAATTAATTATAAATTCAAACAAAAGGATTTTTATGAAATCAAAAAATGCTTACGTTAAAACATTGTTATGTGGATTTGCTCTCTGCGCAACGAGCAATATTTTTTGCATGGTGCAATTGCCAGTTAAATTACTCGTCGCAAGAACTTTATGCTCTACAACTATTCCTGCAGGTTCTGCAACATTGCAAAATCTAAATGAAGAATTGCAACTTTTACACTACGACTTATACAAAGTAAAAGAGCGGCTACGTGAGGTTAAGGCATTAATTCAAGCAAAAGAAGAAAGGTACCTAGATAAATCTTCTGAGGCTACTAATGGAGAATGCTGTTCAGAAAAGAATAGAAAAAAAGATTCTAATACCGTAATTACCTATTATGATAAGCCGCAACAGCAAAAAAAACCAATACGCTGGGATTCAAGCATGGATAGACAATTGCCTGAGGAAGAATGGTCACCATGGAAAGAGGAACAAGATCGCACAAAGTTTTGGTAAATTCTCCAACTAACGTTTGTTGATTTGTATTTTTTATATGAGCTGGTGTATATTACCTATAGTATCCATCAGCTTTTTTAACTTTTAAGGATCAACAATGTTCTATGCATTTCTTCTTCTTAGTTTAGCATCTTGCCACCACGCTCACGCAATGCTGGTCAACAGCTTGCCATCAGCGCCTGCCATGAACGGCACATGCAGTGCGTTTGAAGCGCCAGCATCTTTTGTCTTGCTTGCGCATGGTATCCCATTGAATGCAGGGTCTGGCGATCTTGCAGAAACTGATTGTGATATAACCTCATTACCGCCGGCATTAAGAAAAGTGGTGCTACAAGACAATGTGCTTAAAGCCGTTGATCGTGGTGATGCAGACCAAGTTGAAAGCCATTTTTCTCAATTAAGGCATTGGGTGCAACCATGGGATTATTATCGCCAGGGAGTTGCTATTGCATTATATCATGCTGCAAAATTGCCACAAGAACAAACTGGTGCCGTTGTGGAATGTTTGCTCAAGAGAGTAAGCGCTACCGAAATAGAACAGCCTGCACTTTTGCTAAAAGCAGCAACAGAAAATAGACATTTTGCACTTATACAATACGTTGAAACAACGTTTCGCGGTAATCACACTGTTCAACCCGTATGCAAGGCACGCGCAGCCAACGAGAGCCTATTACACCAAGCTGCACGAGCAGGCGATTATGAAGCCTGCCTTGCTCATATAACACATTGGTCTGGACCAATAAATAAAGATCAAATAGTCCCTGTAGCCGCTGCCAAAATAATAGAAACAGCTCGTGATGAAAAATCACCAGCAGTTAAGCAAGCACGTATAAAGCTTGCACGATTTGTAGTTACACTAGGCAAACACATAAACACACGCTTTGCAGTAGCACGTAGCATTCGCCTTGCAAAGAATGCGCAAGGCCAAACCGCGCAACAAGTGGCAAAAGCTGCTGGCGCATCAAACGAACTTATTGCATTGCTTGACCCTCAAAACAAAGAGGTTATTCGCACAGCTATTATGATTGATATTGATAAACGTATTGAAGGTTATGTTGAACAACCTTTTGATAAACCAGTTGAAACAAAAAGCGCTGAGTCTACACTGAACGGTGACTGTGATAAGCCAGGCTTTAAGCAAGGTGATGTAATTGAGGTTAACGGCAAAACCTATGTTGTTACAAAACACGAAAAAGTTATCTAATATTTTTTATTTAAATAACAGATGTAGAGTGTATAACTCTACATCTGCTTAATGTGCTCGCAAAAGCTACTAAAGATATTTCTTATGCATATAAGCTTTCACGCATTGCTCACTGTAACTATGATAAGCACCTTCCCATTAAAAGCGATGGAGAAAAATGAAATAGGCAAAATAAAAATTCCCAGTATTTTCAGTATTGCCAATACCAAGCCTGCCAAACGAGCTGAACCTGCATACACAATCCCTGCTCAGCACCAAGAAGCCTGCACGGCACTTATGGAGGCGCATACAAACAAAAAAAACAGCGTCTGTTATAAACCGGTAGCGACTATATGGAATAGTTGGAAAACAAAACTAGCAACAGCAATTGAACAGAAAGACTCACAAGCATGCGCAGAACTTCTTGCGCAAAATGGCTTAGCATATGTTGGTCAACAAGATTTATTATTTCAAACACTGCAGAAAGGCTATTACCCCCTTTGCCATGTATTACTTACTACCAGGCTGGCATCAGCACATTATGAAGACAATAGCCATAAAACACCATTATATCATGTACTTGCGCATGGCAGCGCACTGCCACCTGGCGAACTTCTTGCTCTATGCGGCCTGCTAAAGCATCATGGCGCTGCTATTGATAAACCATTAAAAGATGGTCGCTGTATTTTTGAAAGCCTTGCCAGTAATCTTGATTTACCCATATTCTATTTTATTTTTCCTACGCTCAGAAAACTTGGCCTAAGCCCAGAAATACCTGATGATCATGGTGTTACGACCATGCATAGGCTAGCCCGCTCTAAAAATATTAATACTAAAAGTCTTACGAATGCCGTCATTCCCTATCAAATTTATAATGAACGTAGAACGCTGCTTACCGTGCTTTTAATACACAAATATCACCCACGTTCGGATATTGGCCGAATACCAAGAGACGTTGTGCGTGCACATATTATTCCCTATATTTGCCCTTTTGGCCGAAGACTACTTAATAGAACGGTTACTACGCAACTTGTTTTATTACGTAGACTGCTTTCTGCAAAAACCAAGCTTGGGCGCACGCCAAAAGACATTCTCGATGAAACTGGCATTATGAGACTTCATAATAGCGACTTGCTTGATCCTCAAAAAGTTGAGCAACACAGAAATTCTTTTATTGTAGCCACAAGATTATTGATGACAACATTAGATGCAGCACGCAAATAGCGCACCGACAGCTTTAATTACTTTTAAGCTGCTATATACTAATACCTGGTATTCATCAGCTTTTTAACAATTTTCTACTTTAAATTTACAGGACTCCATGATTTACATTACGCTTCTTATTCTCACCTTAGTAACACCAACTCAATAATTTTTTAGTGATGCATTACACACACATTAAGACCTTCATTATTATTAGTATGCTGCTACACACATGCTTGATTACCTGTATGCAGCAACAAGCGGTAACACCTGGGCAAGAAGTTGATGCACTTCTAGACGTGTATCGCAATGGCGTAAGCAGCCATTACTATCAAGTGGCCGCCCGCATCAACCAATGGCCGTTAGCTTTAACGACCGCAATTTCGGATAAGAATATACATGCATGTTTATTCCGTTTGCCCACATCTAATCTAGAAGAATGGCGCGCCAAAAAGAACAAATCAACATTGCTGCATTTTACTGCAAGTGTTGGCTATTTTTCCTTTTGCAAGTTTCTTCTTATGACTGGCATACAATGGGATCTGAGCCTGCAAAATAAACGAGGCAAGACTCCATTTTCTTGTGCCGCCCTTAAGGGCCACATGGACATTTGCGAGTTACTTGTGCGGCATAATCCTGATAATCCTGGATTGCAAGATGATTGGCCACAGCTTGCATCTACAATTAAAGCAATACCAGCAATTGTAAGGCATCTTAAAACCGAACAAGTTCAACGCATGCTTGCCCAATCCACATTTTTGCCAGATAATCGTGGATTACAAGAAGATTGGCAATCGCTTACATGTATAATTAAAGCAATACCAGAAATTATGGGGCATCTCAAAACCGATCAAGACCGACGCATGCTAACACAATCCACCTTGTTACCTTTTATTCCGTTGCCCGTGTTAATTTTCAAATTGCATGACTTTCTTGAAGCAATTGAACCATTATGGAACAGTTACGTGCATCGCCGGAAGGACGTTAACGTCTTTCCTTTGCTCATGCAACACAAAGCAGGTTCTACTAAACAGATCCCCATACTTAGCTGGCAAGGGGCTGAAGAAAGCGTACAAAAGTGCAAAGATGAATTGCTTTACATTCTGCCTTTTTATCAACTCCATAAAGAGCGCAATAACGCAACTACGCCTACCGTAGATCCATTCTACAAGATGCGCCAAACCCAACGTATATGTACACTACTTGCAATTCATAAGCTTCGCGCAGAATCACCAATTTCTTGGCTTACCAAAGATGTTATCCGGTACAAAATAGTGCCATTCCTCATTGGTAATGATGTTACTGATTGCGTTAATCAACAACTTATCTTATTGCAAGAACTTCTCTCTATTATAGAGTGCCGGAAAGACGCAACTCGGCCTCTTAATGTTGCTTTTAATCCAAAGCTGGTTGAGCAGCACCGAGAAATAATTACCAACACCACACGTAAACTCATGAACTAGTAGATGTGCTTCTTAAAGGTAGTTGGCACCTCTACAGTAATGAGCTGAAGTAATATTACTAGACTATTGTTTTGTAGGAGAATCAATTTGTTCTTGCACAGCAGCCTTTATCCTAGGAGAATTTTTTATCACCCTGTTAACGCTTACGGTAATAGCATCACGCAATTCAGCTTCAGGAACATTTGGCAAATAACGCTGTGCCAGCGCTAGTTTTTCGGCAACAACCTGTGGCACTAATTGAGCTGCAATAAACGCACCCACATCTTTCACAACTCCCCCTGTTCGTCTTATTTTAAATGCAATAATTCCTGGTATTACGTGTTGAATTTCGGCAGGAGAAGCTGTTGTGAGCATTGCCTTTAAGGCGGGAGCAATAATTTGTGGTTCTTCATGTTGCGAATGTTCTAAAATATTATCCAATGGCGTTTTGCCAAAGCTATTTCTCACATTTTTATCAGCACCCAATTCTATCAATTGTACAATGGCATTAGTTGCCAATTGATTGGCAGCATGATGCAATGGCATATCGCCTACATTATTTTTGTGATCAATCCTAAGACCAGCAGCAACAAGCAATGGTATTGCATTAAGTTGATTATAGTTATCCCGACTGATAGCAAGCCATAAGAAACTTGATCCACTCATATCCAAGGTCAAGGTTTTAGGATCAGCACCAGCATTAACCAGTTGCACCACTTCTGTCATATTCTGGGCAGCAGCGGCAGAGCGTAATTGCTGATTTAGTGTCTTTGGCTGGCCATCTTCGGCCATGGCAGTAACTGATCCAGTTTTTAGGCACATGAAGGTAATTAAGATCAACATTATTCTTTTTTTCATGACAAAACGCTCCTTTAAAAAATAAATCTATTATAATTACCTATTTCCTTAATTACAACATAACATAAATTGATATTGTAAGACAATATTTTATTTCTAATAGTACCTCGCCTCGCGCATCATAGCATTTCCTTGATCGGGCTGTTGCGTGATTTAAGGAATGCGCTTACGCATAGTGCCGCAAAAATTGCTAGTTCCAAAACAGTGGGCCGCCCTTCTTCCCTTTTAAGAGAAGAGAAAAATATATGATGAGAAAGTTTTAGGCATCTTGAAACTGGTAAATACGTTTTTTACATACATTTACCATATTCTTAAAAATCAACACTCATTAGTGAAAAGGAAAAGAAAATAGAATCAACGAAAATTACAAAATCTAGTGCGTGCTTTGGTGCGAGCGCTTTTTTATTTTTACATGACGTGCGATTGGTTTTTATGTTTACGCGCGTTTTATTATGTGGTTTTCAAGAGAGCTATTTTTAATGTAGTGAATTTTATGCCTCTCTATTATTGAAATTAAACAATAACCTAAACCTATTTTATAAGAATTTAGCATAGTCATATATATACATATACATAGGAATATAGAGTACGTATAACTCACTATCTATGTTTATTCTATTCTTATACATAATAGGCCGCTAGGAAGAGTAGGAAGAAGTCTTAGTAGAGAGCGATCGTAATAGTATATAGAATAATACGTATGTCTTATATATAAATAATCAACTCTATTAATAATCAGACATACAAATAATCATATATATAAACTATATATACATAATATACATATATATATATAAATAATCCGATATATAAATAATTAGAGAGTATGTAGCTAGGGCAAGTGGCCCTTAACGGAGTCGGGCGCCATCAGCTCCATCTTGAACCCCTTGTAAAGCTTACAAAGCTCGTGCCCCCGTGAAAAAGCTGAGGGGGACTGACGGAGTGCCGGGAGCGCGCAGTCAAGAAGGCTACCCTCCGGAAATTCACGCGAAGGCTGGAAGTGCCGTCTCCGCTGCGGCGAATTCGGCCAAGGCTCTTCAAGGGATTCTGGTCCAAATAAATATTACACGACATTTGTGCAACCTGCACGAACAAAAGCTGGCAAGCTTTCGCCTGCCAGCTTTCTCTACAAATATCTTAGTTATTAATTACCGTAAGTCATACCGTAACCAACCACTTTGCCACTTGCATCATGATATGCAGTGCCCTGTAATTTACCTTGGAAATATTCACGCGTCATAGTAGTAGCCGTAGGATATTTCAATTTCACACGATCAATTTCCGCGCGAATCGCAGGAGTTAAATTTTCATTATGATCAACATTTACTAATGTATAAACAACTTCAGCATTATCGCCATCAGTTACTATAACGCCAAATTTTGTACTCGGTTTTACTGGTGTGCCAACGCGCGCATAATCGCCCACCATAGCACAAAGCAAGCCTGTAGACAGTAATACATAAGCAAATAAAGCTCTATTTAATTTAGTATTCATCATGATTATCCTTTTTTAAAGGCTTGCACCAAAAACATGCAAGCCTTTAAACAGCAAAAATTAGTTTGTGTAATATATATCTCTGCTTAAATCAAATACCGGCTTGCCAGATGTTGTGTCATAAAATACCGTCATACCTTTAACGGTGCCAACAGTTTGAACGCCCGTACCCAATAGTGCGCGTTGCGCATCTGGATTTTGTTTCTTTAATTGAAGTAACGTCTTTTTAACTGAATCAGTAATTTTAGCATTGCCTTCAATATCATTAAGATCATAAAGCGTCAATACACCATGCTCAGTATAAATAGGGTCACCATAGCTAGAAAACGTAATTGAACCAATCTTTTTTAAGTGCGTAGTTGGCGCAAAGGTGCGTGTTTCTGCAGCCTTAATTTTTAACTCTTGGGCAACGATTGAGTTGCTTACAATCAAAGTTAACGCGGCAAGCGCAGCTGTCATAAATTTATTCATGAAATACTCCTCATTTGTATGTAATTATATATAAGCCAAAATCACCCGACTTGGCCATTCCTCACTCTCATTGTAACAATTTAGTATCATAATTATCAATAATCTTTTCTGTTTTGATTTAATAGCCGCATTCCGCGCGCATTACACGACAATTAAGCAAAACCAAAACAACCCCCCTTCTCTTTAAAAAATCTCCAAAATAACCCATCATGTATAATGAGCTTGCCATAAGCATTTTATCAACCAAATCTGAGTCAGTTACTATAAGATTTTTTACAGTAGTTGTTGACATTTCTTTACAATACAGCTATAAATTATAGAGCATTGCAAGTCCCTCCACGCTTGGCTTGGCTGGATGTCCGGGATTGCTCACAAAACTAAACAAAAAACAGTATGTTTTTATCAAAGGATATGTATGGGAAAAATTATAGGAATTGACTTAGGAACAACCAACTCAGCTGTCTCCTTTATGGAAGGCGGCAAGCCAAAAATCATCCCAAGCAAAGAAGGCACTAATACTATACCATCAATAGTAGCTTTCACCAAAGATGGCCAGCGCTTAGTAGGCACCGTGGCAAAACGCCAAGCGGTCACTAACCCAGAAAATACCATCTTCTCTGCAAAGCGCTTTATTGGTCATAAATATGATGAAGTGACCAATGAAATCAAAAACATGCCATATAAGCTGACCAAGCGCCCTAATGGCGATGTGGCAATTATTGCACAAGGTAAAGAATATACGCCGCAAGAAATCGCAGCTGCCATCTTGGGCCTTATCAAGCAAACAGCAGAAGACTACCTCGGTGAAAAAATCACTGAAGCAGTAATCACCGTACCAGCATACTTTAATGACTCACAACGCCAAGCTACCAAAGATGCTGGCCGGATTGCAGGCCTTGACGTAAAGCGTATTATTAACGAACCTACGGCAGCAGCGCTTGCCTATGGTGCTGACAAAAAGAAAGAAGGCACTATCGCAGTGTTTGACTTTGGTGGTGGTACGTTTGACGTATCTATCTTAGAAGTATCTGATGGCGTGGTGGAAGTGAAATCGACCAATGGCGATACGCATCTTGGGGGTGATGACATTGACCAACGCTTGATTGATTACTTGGTAGAAGAGTTCAAAAAAGAACAAGGCATTGATCTTAAAAAAGATCCTATGGCGCTCCAACGGCTTAAAGAAGCTGCTGAAAAAGCTAAAAAGGAACTTTCAACGCTTTCTGAAACCGAAATTAACCTGCCATACATCACGGCAGACCAATCTGGCCCTAAGCACTTAAATATTAAAATAACTCGTGCAAAGCTTGAAGCATTGTGCAGTGATTTATTTGCACGCCTTCTTGAGCCGTGCAAAAAAGCACTCAAAGATGCTGGCCTTTCAGTAGATAAAATTGATGAAGTAATCTTGGTAGGTGGTTCAACCCGTATGCCTAAAGTACAAGAACTAGTGAAACAGTTCTTTGGCAAAGAACCAAATCGTTCAGTAAACCCTGATGAAGTGGTGGCAGACGGTGCAGCAATTCAAGGCGCAGTACTTGCCGGTGACGTGACTGACGTATTATTACTTGATGTAACACCATTATCTTTAGGTATTGAAACTTTAGGTGGCGTGGTGACTAAGCTCATTGAGCGCAATACAACTATCCCTGCCAAAAAGTCACAAATATTTTCCACAGCAGAAGATAATCAAACATCTGTGGAAATCCGTGTGTTCCAAGGTGAGCGTGAATTTGCAAAAGACAATAAAATGCTTGGCCAATTTAAGCTAGACGGCATCCCTGCAGCGCCACGCGGCGTACCACAAGTAGAAGTAACGTTTGATATTGACGCCAATGGTATCTTGCACGTTTCTGCAAAAGATAAAGCATCTGGCAAACAGCAAACTATCACTATTACTGCGGGCAGCGGTCTTTCTGAAGCTGAAATTAAGAAAATGGTTGATGATGCCAAAGCACATGAAGCTGAAGATAAAGCAGCTCGTGAAGTGGTTGAAGAACGCAATAAGCTTGACGGCATGATCCTGCATGTTGAAAAAACTGTTACTGAAAACAAAGACAAACTCCCCGCAGAAGAGGTTTCTAAAGTAGAAGCTGCACTTGAAGTGGCAAAACAAGCACTCAAAGAGCATGCTGATAATAAAGAAGCGCTCAAGAATGCGCATGATGAACTTATTAAAGCTTCTCATAAAGTTGCTGAGATTTTGTATAAGCAAGGTCAAGGCGAGCAAAGCGCAGGAGCAAGCGAAGAAGGACCAAAAGAAGGCCCTATTGACGCTGAAATAAACGAACAATAAAGCTTGATTCCATAAAAAAGGTGGGAATCTTTCGATTCCCACCTTTACTTCAATTACCTAGTATGAGAGGGGGTTTATTATTATTTTGCTCCCTGGCTCTTGAGAAAATCTTCTAATGACTTTTGTTTATTGTAGCGAGCTTTGAATAAGGGCGTTTCCTTATTAACATTGGGTGCATTTACCGTAGCTCCTGCCTTAAGCAATAATTCAGCAGCGCGTAAACAACCGTAATAAGCAGCCTCGTGCAATGGCATGTTGCCATATGCGTCGGGTTGATTGATTGTTTTGGTTTTTTCATTAATAAAGATAGCTACCAACTGTGTTAAATCACAATTACCTGCAGCTATGTGCAAGGGCGTTTTCTTTTCTTTAATTAACTTTTGCTCAAGTTGTGGCAATATTTCTTTTTCAATAATGGTGAATATGCCTGTTTGGTTAGCAAACTTAGTTGCATTATCATCAAGGCCAATGCGCTGCATTAATTCATTTTTCAACTGCATAAATATAGCAAGCTGTTCAGATTTATCATATGTACGAATAAAGCCAAATATAAAGCTTGTAAGCGCTACGGCATACCAGCGCTTCAGCAGCTCTTTGTTGCCTTGAAAGAAATCTGGGTTACCTCGTTCCATTATGCGAGGTGATAACACAAAGAGTTTAGACAAGTCCTCACTGATACTTCTTGGTTCTTCAAGACTTCTTGCAAAGCCTTCATTATCGATCAGGGTAACTAAGCGAGATTTTGGATCATAAAAAATGTTACCTGCATGCAAATCTTTATGAATAACTGTTTTATTCAGAGCACCATATTGCTTATAGAATCTGGCCATTGCTGCACCAAGATCATAATACGCCTGGCTTGCAAGATCCATTGCTGCTTGACTAGATTGGCTTTTAACTTGTTCCATTACCGATTGTAATGAATTACCTTTTGCTTTTGACATGAGAACTAAGTAATGATCTCTTTTGCCATCATTGTATTTTAAATACGTTCGCGCCAGTATTAAACTTAAATTATTCTTTTTCTCTGGATGAATGTACGGCTCTAGCCTAAGTGAATTATATGCGCGCTCAAGACGCGCAATTTCTTCTTTTGGCTTCATGGTATATTTAATTTCTTTCAAAATATACTGATTGCCATTTTCACTTGTAACCATGAAAAGTTGTTCATTTGCCCAGTGGGCAGTTTTAGCTACGTCAAGCATTGAGCGAGCTTTGGCTATTTTTTTTAAGCTTTCAGGAGCTTCACCTTTTTGGGCTGCATGTTCCAAAAAAAGTTTTACAGAACGGCTGTTACCTTCTTTATCGTCAACTTTAAAATGCCCAGTTTCTTTAGCAAACTGTATTTTGTCTGATGGCTCAATAGTATATATGGGTCGTTTTAGCGGCTTGGGGCTTTGCGGAGCCATTGCAAGCACGGATGGAATAAATAGACCTATTAATAACAACTTGCTATATGTATTCACGGAATCTCCATTTTCTGCTTCATACCAAATTCTGGTAAAAATCACTTCTACTCATAATAAAGCATAACAATTTTAAGCAGCAAAACGCCATAGTTAACCCTATTGACGCTGAAGATTCAGAAGAATAAAAGCATTTTACGTGAAACTTGCACAACTTAATCAGCGTTTGTTCGATCTGCAAAATGTACAAGAAGATTTGCAGAATATACACATAAGAATTCTTTCTTTATTGTACTGCCAGTAATCAATGTTAATAATGGCACAGAAGTTTCAAAAGAGTAATTTTATGGGGACCACAGGGTCCACTTTTTTAAAATCGTATATAACCTTGCTTTAACTCTTCTTGATAAAAAATCACCAAGCCAATCACCACTACAAATAGTGAAAAGAAAAAGGTAAGCGTCACCTGCTCACCCAAGAAATACCACCCAAAAATAGCCGCATACAAAGGGCATAAAAATCCGGCAAATGACATAAAAGTTGCCGTATACGTGCGCAGGAGATAGCCATATAAATTATAATAAATTAAATTAGCTGTAATTATGACTGCTATAGTAATTTTTAAAAACTGCGCCCAGTCACTCACGGGTACCGGATTCCATGCTTCAAACACGCCCGAAGTCACTAATGCAAGCAATCCACCACCCATCATACCAATGCCATTGATAGCAAGCGGTGAATAACCATCTTTAACTAGCATTCGCATTACAATCCAACCAACTACGGCAGCAAATACCGAACATATCATCAAAAATTCACCCCACGATATACAGCATAAAGAATCACCGGGCGCTTGCACTAACAATTCTGGCACAAATCCTACAAATCCAATAAGTAACCCTAGCCATTTTTTAGGCGTCATATGCTCGCTAAAATAGAAATAGGAAAATAACGCAGTAATAAATGGTGATAGATTATAAATAAAAGCACCTCTAAATGAACTCATATACTGCAGCGCAAGCAAATCAAATACATACGAAAAATAAATATGCATAAGCACAATGAGTGCAAATTTGCCGTACTCTTTTTTGCGCACTGCAAGCATATATGGATTGCGCCAGTAGCAATAAGCAAGCAATACGGCTCCTGCTAGGATCATGCGAAATGCCACAAAAAAAATAGGTGCGGAATATGCAAGGACCGCTTTTGCAAGCGTAAAACTAATGGCAATAAACGCGTAAGAAAGAAGAAGGAGTAATAATTTCATTTTAATAACTTTTAATTGTCCCGCTCAGAACCCTTCGATACATCCGTCATTTGCCTATTGCCCATAATATAATCACGGTCATGGAAACTTAAAGTACAACACATAAATGATGGACTACTCAGGGAGTGGGTTGTATAATAATACATTGAATAATTTTTTACTATAACTTTTTTCACCGCTCACCCTGAGTGATTCTACGTAGCAAAGCGAAGTAGAATTGTATCGAAGGGTCTTTGAGCGGTATTCAAATAACAGACCCGTCACTTTCCAAGAAAATGACGGGTCTGTATAACATTTTTACTGGATATCTTAGCAAACGTCGCAAGAATCGCAGCCAACCATTGCCCAAACGAACATTGCAAGGCTTACAAGACCAGAAAGTGCAACCAACCACACTGCAGCGTCATGAAGACCTGCTGGCAAGTAACCCATTAAGTCGTGACCACGAGCTGCAAGCCCGTAGTTAAGCGCTGCAAGGCCTGTTACAACCCACGTTACCATACCCACTAATCTAAGGACTGGAGATTTATTCATCATAAAAATTCTCCCTTTTAAGTAAAAAATTGAACGACAATACCACATCTAATCAAAATTTTGCATATTTTTGCAATAAATGCAATAGTTTGAACAAAAAAAATTTATCTAACTGACTGATAAGCCTTTTCATAAGGTTTTTTTATAGACAAGAAACTAGTTGCACGATATCTTTTTTTAAAGCAAACTGAGAAATATATCTTATAAATTCAAGGAAACACCCACTCATGAGTATTGCCGCAGGCCTTGTAGGGCTCCCCAACGTAGGAAAATCAACATTATTTAATGCACTCACCAAATCTTCAATCCCTGCTGAAAATTACCCATTTTGCACCATTGATCCGCATACGGCAATCACTGAAGTGCCAGATCCGCGATTACAAAAACTTGCAAACATTTACGGCAGCAAAAAAATTATTCCCTCCACCGTTTCATTTGTGGATATTGCAGGGCTTGTTAAAGGCGCTGCAAGTGGTGAAGGTCTTGGCAATCAGTTTTTAAGCAATATTCGTGAAGTAGATTTAATCTTGCACGTACTGCGTTGCTTTGAACATCCTACTATTTTGCATACCACCGGCAAAATTGATCCTGTTTCAGATTATGAAACTATTATTGCCGAACTTATGCTCAAAGATTTAGAGTCGATTGACAAGCGTTTGCAAAAAATTGCAACTCAAATGAAAGCTGCGCAAAATGACGTTAAGCTTAAAAAAAGCTTAGAAGCAGAACAAGCATTGCTTACCAAAGTAAAAACTGCCATTGACTCGGGCGATGAAAAAAAAGTGCGGGAGCTCATGATTGGAGCGCCGAGCGATAGCTTGCCATTATTATCTTCAAAAAACTATTTAATTATTGCAAACATTTCTGAAGAAGATATAGAAAATGACGCGTATACTAAAAATCCTCACTACCAAAAAGTGGTAGAGCGCTTTGGCAAAGATAAAGTGATTCCTGTATGTGTGCGCTTGGCATCCGAGCTTTCGCAAGCTAGTGAAGAAGAGGCAAAAGAGATTATGCAAATGGCGGGCCTTAAAGAACATGCATTAGATAAAGTGATCCGTGCAACTTACGATCAACTTGGCCTTATTACGTTTTTTACGTGTGGCCCTAAAGAAGCTCATGCGTGGCCAATTAGAAAAGGCATTACGGTGCGACAAGCGGCTGGTGAAATTCACTCTGATTTAGAGCGTGGTTTTATTTGTGCAGAAGTGTTTAATTGCCAAGATTTATTTACGCATGGTTCTGAAGTAAAGCTTAAAGAGGTTGGCAAGATTAAAACTGAAGGCCAGGATTATTTGGTGAAAGACGGCGATCTGTTAAATATAAAATTTAACGTATAAAAATTACAGCTATCTTATTCAAAAATGTAATTCATGGATACTATGAATGAGTAGTATCCATTGGTTTTACCGAGCATCAGATTCTTGAACGTCGGCTAACCCTACGTCCTTTGCCTCTTCTTTCACGCCTTTTTGTAATCCTAAAGTTTTGTTCCAAACCCTATTAAAACTTTGACGTAACAACTTTATCCCCGCTTCTAATTGCTGCTCTGTTATTTGCGGATTATATAGTTTGGCCCGCGCCACTTTGCCTGTTACTAATTGTTTAAACAATTCCTGTATAATAAGCCTTCCCACATCTTTGCTTTGACCAGTATGTTTTCTTTGTGCAAAAACTCTGATTGAGGGGAAAATATGCTGAATCTCTTTAGGTGTCACAGTAAAAATAAGCGCATTAAATCTATCTGGCTTTTCTTGAATTATAGGATATTGTAGAGCAGTTTTACCATCATCCCTCGCAGCATTTACATCAGCACCAGCTTCAATAAGCTTTTGGATATGCGGAATATAGCCACCATCAAGTGCATTAAATAGAGGAGTTCTGCCTCCTTCAATAAATCCGCTCCGCTGGGTTGTCGCATCAACATCTGCTCCGGCGCTTAAAAGAACATCCATTGGATCTAGATCATTCCATTCTCCACGATAATCCTTTTCGGGATTAAAATTTGCAGCAAAGTGAAGTGCGGTAGCACCATATGTATTGGGAGTTTCTGTCTTGGCACCGTTATCTAAAAGCATTTTTACCATTGTTCCTTTTCCCAAACTTGCCGCTTCCTGCAAAGGCGTTTTATCCATGCTCGATCTTGCTTCTAACTGATAGCCACCCTCTTGCAATACTTGAGCCAGCGTTTCTGCAGTACCTTCCCTAATAGCATTAAGTAAACGTTGATTGTACGCAAACTGCAAAGGAGTTTGACCAAACTCATTAGGTTTACTTGCATCAACTCCCTGCGACATAAGTTTTTTTACCGTATCCACATCTCCCTCAAAACTTGCAAATCTTAAATCGGTTAAATCATTCTGTTCGCGCTGTCGCTCGGCGCGCTGCTCAGCAGCAGATTTTGACATAGATCGCAACCACGTAGTGAACCGCTCCATCGCAAAAGCCGTAAAAATGCCAGTGTTTGCTAGTAATAATGCCAGCCCTAATTTCTGGATATACGATTGCATGAGTTAATCCTCCTATAATCCCTAGTTAATTTATAATAAGTGGGCTCTAATTGCCTTTCCCCATACAATTAGTATAGCAAAAAAGGCCCTAATAATGCCACAATTTATTTCTATTTGAAAATATATAGATTTTCTACAGAGTAAACTAGTAGAAAGACAGTAAACAGACAATAAAAGGAAATACCGCCTACAAAGAAGTACTTCATAGGCGGTTTAATTACCTCAATTTAACTATTGTGGTTGCGCAAAAGATCCTTCAAGCGCCGCTTGTACGCGCTGCATCAATTCAATAAACGGTGCACTCTGCACATCAATGCCTTGAGCTTTGCGCACAAAATCAGTTAAATAATTAATAACACCTGCTGCATTACGCTCATTGATTAAATTAGTAAGCGGAGCAAGACTTTCATAAATACCCATAGATGAAGAACCACGGCGCGTTGCACTGAGTTGTTCTGAATAATAACCCGCTTTTGCAACTCCTAAAAGCTGCTCATTCGTTTCAACATCAAGAAGCACAGGAGCAAGCGATAGATCAAGTAGCGCCCTTCCAGCCTCACTTGAACTTGCTGCCGTCGCTTTTAAAGCACTCACCGTTTTTGCGGCTGAACCTTTGGGTGAATAATATTTCATTGGACTAGTAACCGCATTGAGTGACTCAATAAGCATCGCAAGATTCTGCTTCACTTTATCAGGATCCTCTTTAATAAGCTGATACCGTGCTGCAAAATAGTCAAAAATCCGTAACAAAATACCATACGGTTTTATAAGCTCATACATTGATTCAACAGTTATGCCATTATCAATAAGAGACTTTTTATTTTTTACTGCCCTATTAATGGCCAAATACACATCGCGTGGTGTACGATACAAACTACCCAAAACTTGTACTAATTGATCATGTAATACTGGCATTGATTCTGATGCAACTAAGATACGCTCCTTAAATTGCGTTGGCACTTTTCGCGCATCAACAACGATCGCAATAACTTGTTTATCTTGCGCATCTGATTCAACTAAATCTCTCAGCCGATTTAACAAATCTTGCGGCATGTTTGGTGCAAGCTCTGTAAGTCCACTTACAATCTTGGCAGCATCAAGAGACGATTTTGCAAGCTCTGTTTGTAAACCTTGGAGCACCGATGATTCGCGCTCACCCAATTGCCCTTGATATACATTAGTAACAGATTTTAAAAGAGTTTGTAATTGCGTTAGCGATGCTACTTTTTGTAATCTATCTCGCACAAAATCAGGCAAGCTCATAGTGATGACCGGCTTAGTATTTGCAAGCTGCCATGTAAGTGCAGATTTAAGTGAATCATTATGTATCTCATTTTCAAAAAGTGTTAAATCAAATATGTGGCGCGCTGCATTACGTTTTATTTCTACTGCACCGGTTGCAGGTTGCGTTACAAATTCACGAGGATTAAAAAGGAATACAAGTAATGGTGATATTTTCTTGCCTTTTTGCACGCCACGTTGCGTGGTGCCCTCTAAGCCTTTCCATAACATATCACCAAAGAGTATAAATGCAGGCTGTATACGCAAAAAGTTAAGTGATCGCGCAAGTGCATTTAAGGCATTCTCAGGTGCAAGCGTGGCCGCTTTATCTTTAGTGAATTGATCCCATACTGCAAGGAATGCCGCATCAGAGGATTGCTGCGCTGCTTCAGTTACGTTCTCTGATCCTTTAACAGCCGGCGCTTGTCGCTGAGCCACAATGCTTGAAACCACCAATAACTCTATATCACGGACTGAAAGCCTTTGCGGCGCAAACAAACAAGCTGCAAGAGGCGTTATAATAGTCTTAAAAAGCGCATCAGGCCGCAATATCATTCCCGTAAACGTTTCATAGAGTTCTTGCAAACGTGCATTTGCATTTGCCTTATCAACTGAAAAGTCCTTTTGAAGCAGTGCAAAAAGACCCGTTTTTTCCTGCATAAGCGCATCAAGCTCTGCACGCTTTAAAAATTGTTCCTTATTACGCAAATCTTTTAATGCTTTACCAACTATTTCTTTAAAACGGTTGCTATTAAGATATTCTGTTGTTGCAAGATCTTTAAGCATTTCTAAAAATACTGCATCTGATCGATTTTTCTCATCATCCGTTTTTTGCGCAAGTTGCTCTGGAGTAAGTACTGGCAATACGGGAGCTGCAACGGGTTTTGGTTTTGTGCCGATAAACGCAGGCGGCAAACCGGGCGCCGGTGGCGGCGCAATCGGAGCAGCTGACGGAGTTGGAGGCGCTGGAATATCGCTTGGCTCAGTCGGCTCAATTGGCTCAGTTGGTTCTGACGCAGGACTTGTTACCGATGAAGGAGTGCCAGGTTGTGCAGTTTTTGGTTGCTCAAAAATTTGTGCTAAGCGTGCACGTTTTTCATCATCAGAAAGAATTTGGAATGCTGCACGCTCATCGGGCGTTAAACTAGCCAAAAATTGTGCCATTAATTGTTTAATAGGATCTTTTACTTTTGGCGGCTTTGGAGCAGCCGCTGGCTTGCCAGCCAAATTATTTTCTAAAGTCTGTAAGTTTCTTACTAAAGACTCAAGCCGATCTTTTAACCTATCTTGCATCATGCCAAGGCTAGCTGATACCCAAAAAAAAAGACTTACTAGTACATAGTGCTTTATGTTTTCTCCTTAAAAATTTATTTCTAGTTTAAGTATAGACACCTGGAAGTTCGAAAGACAATAATCAATATATATATGCCTAAAACAGAAGCTCGACTAAAAGTTTCAAGGCATTATCACGTGGCCGCTTACTCCGTCTACGTGTATCCGCGCACGCTCATCCTGAGCTTGTCGAAGGACAGGCTCGGCACAATACGCCGGACTTACATTACGGAGTGAGTTTACCCTGAGCTTGTCGAAGGGCCGCGGCGGGGCGCACGACTTTTTGCCTGTCCTTCGTAGTCAGCCAAGCCTGATGGCCTGGATTTGACGTAGGAGGAGCAAGAAAAAGGCTTTTGCCTGCGTGGAGCGCCGTGCAAGATGGAAAAACAGTATGAGTGTACGACTTGTACAAAAACAATACTATACCCTGCAACCCGCCACTCCCTTGTGTTCTCCTCCATAAAATATGCTATACTAAAACTATCTAATATTATGGATATAAGGAATTATAGCATGCGCCGCAAAAAAGGCTTTTTTTCAATCTCAGCCGTTGCACAGATGTTTTCAGTGCACCAGCAAACTATTAGACTCTATGAAAAAGAAGGCCTCATTACCCCTAAGCGTTCTGACGGTAATACGCGCCTTTTCTCTGAAGAAGACATCAATCAACTCGAGCAAATCATCTATCTAACCCATCAGCTCGGCATTAACCTTGCAGGGGTAGAAATGGTCTTAAAACTTCAGGATAAAGTTAAAAAGCTTCAAAAACAGATGAATAAAATCTTAGATGCAACACACGAAGAACTTGAACAAGAAAGTGGAATTTCAAAACGACTTGCCACTACTACGGCTAAACAACTTATGGAAATGAAGCAAGTTGCCATCAAGAAGCCTAAAAAAGCCGACGAACCCGTATCTGAGCCTATTGATATTGAGATTGATACCGAAGGTTGGAAAATAGAGTACGATCAATAATAAAAGGAGTACTATGTGGAAGAATCAATTTAAAACGGCCGTATTGCTGGCTAGCTTGAGCGCTATGCTCATGTTCCTCGGTAATCTAGTAGGCGGGACAGAAGGCATGACAATGGCCTTTTTACTTTCTCTTATTATTAACGGCATTACCTACTTTTTCTCCGATAAAATAGTACTCAGCATGTATCGCGCCAAAAAGCTAGATCCGAGCCGTTACCAAAACATCTATGCAATGGTAGATGAACTTGCAAAATCAATGAAAATTCCTATGCCCAAACTCTGGATCATAGACACTCCTATGGCCAACGCCTTTGCTACCGGCAGAAACCCGAGCAATGCCTCTGTTGCGGTAACGAGCGGTATTTTAAATATTCTTGATGAAGATGAATTACGCGGCGTGCTTGCACACGAGCTTTCTCATGTGATTAATCGAGACATTTTAGTAAGCACTATTGCAGCAACTCTTGCGAGCACCATTGGCTACGTTGCCCAAATGATGCGTTTTACTGCTTTTTATGGCCCCTCTGATGATACTAAAGACAGAGTAAATCCTCTTGGCACACTTGCCGCTATTGTACTTATGCCTATTGCCGCATCACTCGTGCAACTTGCCATTTCCCGCTCACGCGAATATTTGGCAGATGAAACTGGTGCTGACACCACTCATGAGCCACTTGCACTAGCTTCTGCTCTTGAAAAACTTGAGCAAAATAAGTCTTTTGCACATCTTAATCCAAATGATATGGGTAAAGCTTCTACTGCAAGCCTCTTTATTGTAAACCCCTTTTTGGGCGGCGCGATCATGAATTTGTTCTCAACGCACCCGCCAATGGCCCAAAGAATCGCTCGTTTGAGAGAAATGTCACGAAAAAGATTTTAATTAGATAAGAAAACAGTATACACTTAAGAGGAATAGAAAATCAGCCAAACACGCGAGGAGGATTCCTATGCCTGGCAACGATCCTTTTGACACACCACCTGAGCAATTAACATTGTCGTATGAACTACTGTACCTATTACAATGGATAATTGAAAACGAACAAGAAACTTTAAAGGTATTTATACAAGAGGCGGTGCGGCGCCAACAAGCAGCCGAGCGCCATCAAAAGGAGCACGTATACTATACACAAGACGATGAACTGCAACAGAACATTGTAGATTTTTTTGCCGTCCTTGATGCATTGCTCTATGAAGCAGTAGAAGAAGAATCAGTACATAAAGCAACACAAAAGAACTTATTGCCTTCTCTCAATCAAATTGATTCAGCGATTTGTGACACAGACACGTTACAATCGACGGTGGAGGAAACAACTGCGCATCTTGATGCTCACCCTGAGCAAAATGCAAAGGATGTTCTTCATAAAAAGCTGTTGCAGCAATGGGAGCCGGACGAGCAAACTTTGGCAAATTGATAAATAAATAAAACCTATTATCTCCGTTCATTCTGAACTTGTCGAAGGACATGAACGGTTCAAAAAAATCCTAATCTTTCGAGTGCCTCACGCACTTCAAACATGGGTAAGCCAAGAATTGTTGTATACGAACCGTTTAATGACTTAAGAAACTGTGCGCCATATCCTTCTATGGTAATGGCGCCAGCAATTTTCAGATAATGCGGCACTTCTTTAAAATATTTCGGAATCCATTCATCGGGCATATCAAATTCATACGTAGCACTCACAAATTGCATTACACGTTCTTCAGTAACCCACGCACCATTTTGCTGTTTTTTACGATCCAAGCAAAATGCAGTTCCCACATACCCACCTCTACGCAGTGCTTTAATTTTTTTAATAGCGTCTTGCGTGTCACTCGGTTTGCCATGAATAACGCCATCGATATCAACACCCATGGTATCAGCAGTTAACACAAAGCAATGCTTTTGTTGCTGAGCATCTTCTGGCAAAATAACATGCTCCATTTTATAAAGTGATATTTTTTCTATCACTTCTTGCCACGGCAAGTTCCAATCACATTGTGTTTCATCGGCTGATTGAGTAACTAATATAAATGGAATTTGCGCTTCTTTTAAAAGTTGCTGGCGAGCGGCTGATGTTGAGCCTAAAAAAAGTGTATGTGGCATAAAAAATCTCGTTAAATTTTGTTAGATATATAAGTAGAATAGCAATTTAAACAGTAAATTAAATAGTTTTTGCATTTCGCAATCCACATTATGTTTATATTCAAAGCAAAAACCGGAAAACATTATAACAATGTTTCCCGGTCACTAATTCTTTACAAGCTATTAAAATAACTAACAAGCATGCATTTTCAATTTAGTATAATCCACTTTCGCTGTTGGCAAAGATACAGTTGATGGCACGTCTGGCAAAGTTGAATAAACCACGGCGCCGCGGAAAATAGTCAACTCGACTGCTGAATTTGCTACTGGCTCTAAATCTAGTACATCATTGGTTGCTTTAAACCGTTTGGCAAACGGGAACCAATTAGTATCCCACACCACTATATCGGCAGATTTACCAACTTCTATAGTGCCAATCTCACGTTCAAGCAGAATCTGTTTTGCAGTATTTCGCGTATAAGATGCTATCAATCTATCAAGCGGGTAAATACGCTCATCGTCTAGATCTCCCAAATTAGGCTTTAATGGGCCGACTGGAATTGGCTCAGTAACCAAATCTTGTGGAAAATCAGTATAAGAATAGGTATGAGCAAGATCGGTAGTATAGGGGAATTTAACTTCATCACCATAATTTGAATCATATACGCTTTGTGACAATAAACGTGTCATCCCCGTAAAAGTATGTTGATTATATTCTGGTAGCGCTACTGGAAAGTCACTGCCAGTCGCCACATTAATACCAAGATCAAACATGCTTTGGAATGGATATTGTTCATGGTACATTCTATTAAAACCTAGGCGAGGATAATAAAATGCACTCGTAAAAATGTCTACCACTGGCCAAATAGGTGTTATACTTGCAGTAACTCCAAGTTGCGCCATTTTGGCAACATACTCATCGCTAATTAATTGCAAATGTGCCATTGCAGGCCGCATATTCTTTGATACCCCAGCACTTTGCAATGAATCTACTGCGCGCTTTGCAGCACCATCACCAATAGTATGAACGTGTATTTGAAATTGAGCATTATTTGCTTGCGCCATTGATGCAGTAAGATCTGAATTAGCCCAGAAATCAAGCCCACGATAATTTGTAGTACAATTACAACAAGGAGATGGTGGAAAAAAAGTGTCACAATACGGCTCAACCAAGAGCGCAGTCCCTACTTCACCACCTTCAAGAATACCGTCAACAAAAAATTTAACCGTATTCACTCTAAATAATGCATTTGGATCATTGTATTCAATTTTAAACTGTGCGGCCAAAGCAATTTGTTGCGCTGGAGTCAACGCAGCTTGAGATAAATCTGCAGGGTTGATATACCACGAAGCACGTACTCTGCATGGCAAAAGTTCAGTCTGTGCCAATTCATTCACATAATCCTGATACGTTTTTTGCAAGGATATAGTTCCATATGCAGTATTCATTGCATCAAATAGTGTAGTAACTCCCAGAGAATTATAAAATGCCAATAAACTGAGATAAACTTCTTTAAATAATTCTTTATCAACAAGAGGCAATGCATTTGTTACTAACGTGAGAGCATTTTCATTTAACTGACCGGTTGCCAAATTTTCCAGTGGATCACCTGCAGGATAGCGCTCAATCAAGCCATTTACCGGTTGCGTTGGAAAAGGATACAGTGTATTTAGATCGAGCAATGCAATAAATTGAGAATTTATCCAATAACTGTGTCCATTCTGTTCAAATATTGCCGATGGTCGATCTGGCACAGCGGCATCTAAATCTAAAGCGGTAGGCGAAAGCACATTCCCAGTATCTGCTTGAAAGAGCGCACGATTATAATTATATCCTAAAATAAAATCTAGCTCCGGATTTTCATCTGCAAATCTCTTGATGTTTGCAAGCATTTCTGCCCCGCTCGTTGCTGTAGAGCCATCTTCATTAACCAAAACATCTACACCCACCGATACAACTGTAGCAACATAACTGGGGTGCGAATGAGATTCTACAAAACCAGGCAACGTCATCCTGCCATCTAAATCTATAACTTGCGTATCTTTTCCAATAAACTTTCTCGTACATTTATTTGAACCAACAGCACAAATCTTGCCATCCTTGATTGCAACACTTTGCACTACTTCATTGTTTACACCAGTATAAATAAATCCATTAATGAGTACCGTATCGGCATTGCGGCATTTTGATGTACAACAGCTGCTTCTATCGCGCCAACTCTCCGTCGTTTTTGATTGCATAGGTAGAAAAGTTACACTGAATATAAGATTACACAACATAAGCGGGGTGCTTAAAAAATTAGAATACTTCAAAATAAATTCCTTTCTTTAATAAACTTACTATTACTTAGACTATTGTTAGTATATACATAACCGAGGAACCAATGTCAACAAATTGCCCTTCGCAGGTAGCGCCCATAAAATTGATTTATACGAGCGTAAAATATTGCTTCATCATCACCCCTTATGCAAAACTAAAGATAAGAACTACATTTAAGCATAGGAGGTTATCATGCAAACAAAAAATTATTTTTTTCTTTTCACCCTATTCTCTTTTATAATCCAAACAAACACCGCACAACCACAAAAAAAAGCAATCGTCATTGGTGCAACTTCAGGCATTGGCAAAGCCATTGCGCAAGAACTAGTTAAAAATAATTATATTGTGGGAGTAACTGGCAGACGAGTAGGCTTACTTGAAGAACTCAAACAGACTTCCCCAGATCAGATTATTATACAAGAAATGGATGTGGAGCAAGTTGACCTCGCGCGCATGCAACTTAGTAATCTTATTACTCAATTAGGCACGGTAAACGTGTTTGTATTCAACAGCGCAACATGGCCAAAAGGCCCACAAGATTTAACCGAAGATAAAGAAATTAATTGGAATTGTTTGCAACGAATGATGGATGTAAATGTTGCAGGTTTTGTAGGGCTTACTGAAACGATCTTAGATCAATTTAGAAAACAAGGGTATGGGCATTTGGTTGGCATTTCATCTGTTGATGCGATCCGCGGTTGTGCGGCAATCCCAATATACTGTGCATGCAAAAGCTTTATGTCTATATACCTTGAAGGATTGCGCAATAAATTTATTCAAACAAATACGCCGATTAATGTCACTGAAATTAGACCAGGTTGGGTGCAAACATCATTTGAAATGGGGCCAGAAGCATACTGGGTTTCTACGCCAGAAGTTATTGCACCGCAAATTGTTGAATCAATTCATAATAATGAAAAAGTTGCGTATGTTACGCGGCGTTGGAAATTAATTGGTTGGTTGCTGACTATTTGCCCTGATTGGATTTATAATAAAATGGGTGGGTTTTAGCTAAAACTTAGTTCCTCTATTGGCCTGGCAATGATCTGCAGCCATGTTTCATCACAAGAAAGAAACAAAATCTCATATCCTTGTTTTACCAATAAGGCCCTAATTTTTTCTTCATTCCAATAACAATAATATCTTGGCAAACCCACTTTTTCAGTCGACCATTCTTCCCCTTCTCCATATTTTACAGAAAAAGATAAAATGCCATTACGTTTAAGACTTTGATGTATTTTTGCAAGTACTTCAGCCATTTCACTAGGCTGAAAGTGTAAAAATACAGCATTAGCAAAAATTAAATCATATGTTTCATCAAATTGGTCTGTGAGAATATTAAATAAGCGCGCGGAATATCCATTTTTACATAACAAATCAACAAATCCTTGAGTAGCATCAGTGCGATCTACCATAAATCCAAATGATTCTAGATAGTTGGCATCACGCCCAAAGGCTGACCCAATTTCAAGAATAGCTGCTCCAGGTCTCAAAAAACTCACCGTTGTATCCATCCAATCTTTAAAACAACCAGTTACTTAATTAGTAGTTCCGTTCTGATACTCATCAACGCGAGATTCGTATGATTGCAAAGTAATATTATTATTTGACACAGATTGATCCATCTCGTTCTCATAAGATTTCGCTGTTAAAAAAATAATCATTAACAAAGACGTTAAATATCTAAAATCTATTTTCATCATTCTAACTCTGTCTATGCATATCTAATGACGTGATTAACTATAAATACTAAAATTATTCCACTAAAGAACAAACTTGTCTAGTTATTTCTCTATAGTTAATAATACATTCTCATGGAAATGACTCGAGCTACCATTGCGCAGTGCGTATTAAAAAAATTTGGAAAAGAAGCAAAAAAAAAGAGTCACTATCAAAATTGATAATGACTCTTATATCTATAACACTTGGAGTTGCAAATAATCTAGTCTCAGAGCACGAATATTACGGGGCAACGAATCAGTCTATGGTTTGTTTCTCACAGTTATCTTCATATGCTGATAATGACTTGTCGAATCAGCTCCATGTTCTTTTAAGTATTGCGCAATGCGCCATTGTGAATTCATAACAGCCAAGTCATTTGGCGTTATTTCAACACCCGCAATAAACGTTTTAGCATTAACATCATTCTTATATTTTTCAATTAATAACTTAACCACATGCTCAGCACCATAAAAGACTGCAGATGACAATAAGGAAAATTGTCCTTGCTTCATAGAGATAGGACCAGTTTTTGCGCCATGTTTAAGTAAAAAATCAGTCGCTTCCACATTATCAAACGCTATAGCCTGATATAAGGGTGCTTGGCCATTTGCATTGAGTTTATTTACATCAAAACCTTCATCAATAAGTAGCTGTAAAAAAGGTACTTTATTATTAAGTGCAGCAATATCCATGACATTTGCACCAGATTGATTTACTTGATTTCTATCAACACCTTTTTTAAGCAATAATTTTCCCGTGTTTACAGCACCTCTATCCGCCGCAATAAATAATGCATTTGTAAGGTGAGGATCAAATTTCATTTTGAGTAATCCAGGGTATTCATCAAGCACTTTTGCTAACTTATCTGCATTGTCTTGATCGATTGCTTGAACCATTCGATCAATAATCTCTTTACTAATCGTTTCGCTTTTTTTACTAGGCTGCGCAGGCTTTTCCATTGCAAGAACGCTGCCGGTCTCAATTAATAGTATGCTAGCTAAAGCTAATATATATTTTTTATTCATATTACTTCTCCATAAAAACCAGGTTAAAATATCAGAGATAGGGCTTTTTGCCCTTCTCTATCATAATTTAACACAAATAGAATAGTGACATCAACAGTCTTGTGAAAATCAGCAGGGCAAACGCATTTAAAAGCGTTTATTTAAGGGATTATTCATACCGCTCACCCTGAGTGATTCTGCTAAGCGTTAGCGATTCAGAATAGTATCGAAGGGTCAACGCGGGAAAATGTTATAGCCCTGAAAACTTAATAAAAATTAAATTAACAATGCGCTCTTTAAACCCTTCGATACATTTTTCCTAACGGAAAAACACTCAGGGTGAGCGGTTTTTATAAGATATTAGTCAAATGTTCGATATCAAGAAACAATCGAATTTTAAAAAAGCGAATTACCTTTATCTACGCAATTTTAAATGCGTTTGCCCTGGAAAATCAGGGAAAATACGATACTGTGTTTGATTTGATTTTTAAACGAAACTTTTTCGAATTAATGACCTCAATCCTAAGGTAGGCAAAAACATATAAAAAGGCAAACGCCTTCATATATGTTATGTGAGCATTCACAAAAGATTACGTGTTACAAAATTTGGAAAAGAAGCAAAAAAAAGAGTCACTATCAAAATTGATAATGCCTCTAATAAAATCAATGTGGCTGGGGCGGAAGGGATCGAACCTCCGAATGTCCGGACCAAAACCGGATGCCTTACCACTTGGCTACGCCCCAACAAAATTTTTCAAGATGCTTATTACTTACTCGGGGCTTTTTCTAACTTATCAAATTCCTCTACCACCATTTTTTCAATAAGCGTACGGGTTTCTGCGTTTAACGGATGTACAATATCACGGAATGAACCATCTTGCTTTTTGCGGGAAGGCATCGATATAAATAAGCCTTTTTCTCCCTCAATAATTTTCACATCGCGTACAATAATCCGAAGATTTGGTTCCCCGCTACTGCCAATTACAAACGTTGCATAGCCTTTAAGCCTTCCAGTATCGCGTACCGGGTAGACCTTTACTTCAGTTATTTCCATGACTGCTACCTTTGGCTTTAGTTCCTACTCTGACCATCCAAGAATTTACTACGTCAAATCGGGATGAGCGGGAATATTAAAATCCCCCCTCTTTCGCCATTTAATGTACTAATTGAAAAAGGGTTTGTCAAACTTTTTTTAAGGTTTAATCTTTTCAATCGCCCGTAATTTAGCTGACCGCGAGCTGGGGTTTTCTGCAAGCTCTTTTTCCCCTGCCACCACCACGCGCTCAGTCAAGACCACAAACTCTGAATTTTGCTCTTTTTCTCTCTCTCTAAAGTACTGTTTTACCAGCCTATCTTCAAGTGAATGAAAGCTAATGCACACGAGCCTGCCTCCAGGGGCAAGTAACCGAAGTGCAGCAGGCAAAAGAGCCTCAATTTGTTCAAGCTCATGATTAACCGCGATCCGCAGCGCCTGAAAAATTTTAGTAGCCGGGTGAATTTTACGCCCTGCCCGTGGCGTAATTTTCTCAAGCAAGTCTGCAAGCTGCTTGGTTGTTTTAAACGGCTTTTTTACTCGTTCTTTCAAAATAGCATCTACTATATGCCTTGATTTATATTCTTCGCCATACACGGTAAATATATGTTGCAATTCTTTTTCACTCGCATGATTTATTATCATAGCAGCAGTAGTCTTCTGGTGAGAAGGCGACATGCGCATATCAAGCGGCGTGTCTATTGAAAATGAAAATCCTGGCCTGCTTTTAATTTGATACTGTGAAGTGCCAAAATCTGCCAAAATACCATCAATATGCGGCAATGCCAACGGTTTTAATTTTTGCTCAATCTGTGCAAAATTACTCCACACAAATTCCAGCCTATCTCCAAACTCTTCTTGCAGTTGTTCTCCATTTAATTCAAATGCTTTCAAATCCCAATCCATTGCAATTACTCTGCAGGTTGGCTCTTTTAGAAGGATCGCGCGCGTGTGCCCGCCACCACCAAACGTACAGTCTACATATATACCATTGGGTTGAGGATTAAGATAGGTAAGTACTTCTTCTACTAAAACGGGAATGTGATAGGTTTGTGCTGATGTATTCATATTTTTTAGTGTACCAGAGAAGCATAAAAAGGCGAGGATTCTTGTTCAAGAACCCTCCCGAACTATCCGCTCGATATACCTTTCGATACATTCTTCTTCGCCTCGAGGCTCGAAGAACACTCAAGGCGAGCGGTTCTAAGACGTTTTTAATTCCGCTCACCCCTAGTGGTTCTCCCCCCGCTCGTCCTGAGCTTGTCGAAGGATAGTAAAGTAGGATTGTATTGAAGTCTTGAGCGACTCAATTTACTTATTTAAACCCACCTGCGTGTCTTTGCTTACTCCGGCGGACAGGCAAACTTCTTTTACAAGCTGATCCAACTCAATAGCGCGTGAGCCTTTAACCAGCACTAACGAATTACCGTCAAGCTGCTTTAAAAGAACCTGCTTTGCTTCTTGCCAATTAGGCACAAGCTCCACGTTCACACCAACTGGTATTGTTTTTTTGGTCCAAGCAACTTGCGTACCCACCAAAACTACTGATTGAAGTGATGGTATTTTGCGCAAGAATCTGCCAAGTTGACGGTGCCAAAAGGGGCTAGTTGCTCCAAGCTCTGTCATATCACCTAATACTGCAATTTTTGTAGCAAGCGTGTCATAGCGTTCAAAGGCAAGCAATGCAGCCTTCATGCTTTCAGGGCTTGCATTATAAGAATCATTAATCATCATGCCTTTGTTGCCTATAAGCGGGCATGGATCAAAACGACCAGAAATAGAAATGTTTTCTTGAATACCTTGTACAATAATAGGTGCTGGAATATTAAGCAAATATGCACAAGCAGTTGCTGCAAGCGCATTATCTACCACACCCTTAAGATGTGACGTTAATTTTACCTGATATTTCTCTTTATATAATTTAAGCACAAAATTAATATGCTGGCCGCTTTGATTTACTTTACGAGCTTGCACTTGATTAGTTGTTTTTTGGCCAAACTTAATTACTGGATGATTATATGCTACATGTGAAAGCAATTTCTGATCACCATTCACTATGCCAATATTGTGCTCTTTAAAGAATGCAAATATTTCACGCTTTTCAGACGCAATATCAGAAAGAGAACCAAGGCCTTCCATATGACAGTGGCCTATAGCAGTAATTACCGCAATTGTTGGTTGTGCAATGGCAACAAGACGCCGCATTTCACCACGTTTATTAATACCAAGCTCAAAAACGGCAACTTCATGCTCAGAGCGCATACGTAATATATTTAATGAAACACCGATAACTGTATTTTGATTACCATAGGAAGCAAGATAATTTTTACCAGCAAGTGAAAGAATATGCGCAACACGTTCTTTTACCGATGTTTTACCAAACGATCCCGTAATACAAACTACTGGAATGTTAAATTGCGCACGCCATGCAGTTGCCAGAGCAAGTAATGCTTCTAGCGTATTTGGCACCACCATAACACATAATTTTTTTAAGATGCTTGCATCAATTTTTTTTAAACAATCTTTTTTTGATTGCTCAATCATTAGGCCAGCCGCACCCTGCGCAATAGCTTGCTCAATAAAATCATGGCCATCAACCTTTGCACCTTTAAGTGCAATAAAAATTTCTCCCGCACTTATTTTACGGGAATCTACGCCAAATGTTTTTAAAATTGGAACTGGTTGATACAAAAAATTTATACCCGGTACCGCTTTAACAATAAATTCCTCATTCAAATGCATGCATGTTCCCTAATGTTTTTGTGCTAGCTTATATCTTTAATTAATTCTTAATAACTTTTCTCATTTTAGAGCCATCAGAAGGCATAATAAGGCCATCGGCTTCTAAAGTTTCCATAATGCGTGCTGATCTATTATATCCTATTCTAAAGCGTCGCTGAAGTAAGGATATAGAAATCTGATCTGTTGATTTTACAAAACCAAGCACTTCTTCGTATAATGCATCATCTGCTTCAAGAAGCGAGCCTTTTTTTAATGGGAGCTCTTCTTGAATATCAAGATAGTGTGCAGGTTGTTGCGCACGAATATACTCAACTAATTTACTTACCTCTGCATGGCCCACATATGCGCCATGTACACGCATAAGTGATGACGATGCGCTCAAAAATAGCATATCACCTTTTCCAAGTAACTTTTCAGCGCCTACGCAATCTAAAATAGTTCGCGAGTCAACTTTGGATATCACGCGAAATGAAATTCTACTCGGGAAATTAACTTTAATCAACCCTGTAATAACGTCTACCGATGGTCGTTGAGTTGCCACTATCATATGAATTCCCGCTGCACGTGCCATTTGTGCAATGCGTGCAATAAGCGCTTCAACTTCTTTTCCTGCAGTCATCATTAAGTCAGAAAGCTCATCAATCATTACTACAATATAGGGCATTGGTTCAAGATCATCTTGCATGGTACATAATTTTTGATAGGCAAGATGATTGCGCACGCCCACGCTCGCCATAATTTCATAGCGATCTTCCATAGTACGCACTACCCATTGCAAAACGGGACTTGCTGTTCTTGGGTCAGTAACTATGGGGAAAATAAGATGGCCAATGTCTGCGTATGATGCAAATTCTAAACGTTTAGGATCAATTAATATCAATCGTAACTGCTGCGGCGTACACCGAAACAGCAAACTCATGAGCATAGTGTTTAATGCTACTGATTTACCAGAGCCCGTTGATCCTGCAACAAGCAAATGGGGCATATCAGCAAGATCAACAATTACCGGATTGCCCACTATGCCGTGACCAAGAATGAGTGGCAAATGACCGGCAAATTGTGCGTATGCTTTAGATTGTGTAATGGCAGACATGTGCACGGTTGCTCGATCTTTATTGGCAACTTCAAAACCTACCACAGATCTTCCTGGAATGGGTGCAATAATACGAATACTAACTGCCTCAAGCGCCATGGCAAGATCATCTTCAAGCGCCAAAATTTTACTTACTTTAGAATCTATATCCGGCTCATATTCAAACAATGTAATTACCGGACCGGGTTTAATAGCAACCACGTGCCCCGTAATGCCAAAGCGTGCTAATTTTTGTTCGAGCATGCGCGCACGGTGCTCGTGGAGCGCTTCATCATCTGCCGATTGCTTTTCTTGCTTTGAAGTGCCAAAATGCACAGGATTTGGCATAATATATTTTGTTTGTTCTTGATGCTGCACTTTTGTATCTCGCGCAATATGCACCAAGGGCGTTTGAATTTCTTTTCTTAGTTCTTTAAGCGCGGGCATTGCAGGCGGAATAATCGCTCGCTCAAAAAGTTCAGTTTGCTCATCATAAGGTTGCCCTTGCACCGTGCGCCAAAATTGATTATCGGTGGTATCATTCACCACGTGCTCTACAAGCTCGCCAAATTCAAGTGGCACCGTATCGCGTTGTTCATCAATAAGTTTTCCTGAGAGCATGCTGCCTATGCGCTGCAAACATTTTCTAATTGCTGCGCAGCAACCGCTCAAACACGCAAATAAAAAACGCACAACCCGCGCGCAATACTGCTCGGCATATCCTACTGTTGTATCGTTAACCACATAACTTAACGCATGGCCTACTTTACGTAGTGGCCCCACCCATGCAAGGCGCGAAAGCAATACGCAACTTATGAATATAAACACATGTAACGAAAGAAAAACAATTGTAGGATCAGCAATCAGCAAAAATAATTTATAAGACATTCTGCCACAAATACCACCTGGCGCTACTACATAGAAAGGATCAAGTGCATAACTATGAAGCAATGCGCTAGTACAAACAAGCAACATGCCCGCGGCAACAAAGCGATCAAATTCTGTACGCCAGGCAACGCTCGTTAAAAAAAAATACGCAACAAAACAAAAAACGAAAGGGATAAGAAAAGAAGCAGAGCCAAAAAAATACATTAAAAGAGCGGCAAGTTGTGCACCAAACGCACCAAGCATATTATGTCGCTGAGTGACTTGAGAACGCACAAAAAACCAAGAGGCGTCTTTGCTATCATATGAAAATAATGACAACGCAATAATAATTGCTGCACATAACAATGTTCCTGCTATCAAAAGCGCACTAAGCGAGTAACTTGCAATACGTATAGAACTATTTTGTTTTTCATATAACTTCATGTATGTACCTCATGACACTATTTTTACTACCACTCACACTTTTTTTAATAGTATTATTTAGTATATCGATATCACAGAAAAAATGAATGCAATCATTGCAAGGCACATGGTATACCACTCGCCGTCGCTCTCAAAAAGAGAGCTATGGCGTAGTGTCACGCCGTAGTCCTATTAAGGCGAAGCCGGACTTCAAAAAAACGCAACAATACTCAAAGCTAAAGCGTACCACCCAAGCATCCACACACGATCTGTTCTCACCAAATACTGCATTAACCATAACCCAAAAAAGCCAACTATGCTTGCAATAATCATAAGAGAGCTATCACCTATTGTTATCATGCGCATGCCATCTGATTTTTGCAAATCATAGAATCCTTTTATAAAACCTGCAACGCTAATAGGCCATTCAATTAAAAATGAAAGCTCAAATGCTTTTTGTGGCCGCATACCAAGCCATCGTGCAGTGGTATACGTAATGCCAAGACGTGAAATACCAGGAAGTAATGCAAGCCCTTGCACAAAACCAAGTGCTGGCGCGGTGGTAATTGACCACCCGCCCATATAATTACGTGGTGCATACCGCAAAGAAAATAATAATGCCGTAGTAATTGCATAACCAAGCCATAGCGGAAACCATGCAGTGCCTAGCGCACTCACTAAAAAATAAAGAACTGCAGTAACGCTCACCGTGATAAAACCAAGAAATAACATTTTAAAAAATTGCTTCCACAAACGTGTAATGTGCGTAAGCAAATACCACCAACGTGGCAAAAAAAATAATGCAACAAGTAGTGCTATGGGCAAATGCACTACGTGATCCAATGCTGCAGGTACAGTTTCTACAAAAGATACGTTACATACTTTTTGTAAAATCGCTGCACATAACAACACGTGACCAGAGCTACTGACAGGCAAACCTTCGAGCGCAATTGGTAGTACCGTAGCACATATTCGATAAAATGATAACATCAAAAGCATCTCCATACTTAATAATTTTCTTGAACTTTCTACGTAGCATAACAAAAACAAAACTAATGCGCGAGCAGTTTAAAATATTCCAAAAGATACTTTACAAGTAAGCTAAGACCTGGTAAAACTTTACAACGTGCCTTGAGCAGAAAGATGCAAAAAATGCACTCAACTTATTAGTACAACGAAAGGAGCAACAAGCACACACTTGCCATGATCATGGCTTACAACATCAATCATATTCATAATATTAATATAAGTTTTTGTGATCAGGAGTACCACATGAAACAATTTTTAAAACAGCTGTTAAGCATTGCGCTTGTAACAAGCGTATTTGCAATGCACGCAATGGATACCACAAATAGGCGCATATACGGACACCCTTATTTTCAAGGTCGTTCACAAGGCGAAAACTTAGCGCGTAGATTAGTAGGCAACGCGCACGAACTCTATCGCTGCGATTTTGATTGCATTAACGGTGTGCTTGCAATTATTCCAGAATGGAGCCAAACCTCTAATCGTGATGAGCTGGGAGAATTTTTCTCATTCCGCGTACCAACAGTTCCTAATGCAAATAGCATGAGTTTTCGTGGCAGCTTAGCTACCAATCCGCCATATGCACCCGCCAATACCGATGTGCTTGCAGAAAACTTTTTACTGCCAAGTACGTTTGATGGCATAGCAACGCTCAAACCTCAAAAACAAGACTTTATTGCAGATATTAACTTTCGCCTTAACTTAGACGAATGGCTGTGTGGTCTTTATTTTGAAATAGATATTCCTATAAACTGGACGCGCTGGAATATGCATTTAGAAGAACGCCCTACAGCGCCACAACCAGGCGATATAGAGATTGTCGCTTCATTTACTGTTACCCCAGTAGCCCCATTTGTAGCGGAAGCACCAGTAGAAACAATTATTGAGGCATGGAGAGGCAACACAAACGGGCAATTAAGCTTTTTATCTTCTACAACCACCCTTGCTCCCAATCCAATAAGTATTACCATTCAAGAGATGATCTATGGTAAACTTGATGGATCACAAAGTAAGGCTGGTGTTGCTGATTTAAACTTTATTCTTGGCTACAACTTTTTCTGCAACGACTGCTACCACTTTGGTGCAAATCTACGCGCCACTGCGCCTACCGGAACACGGCCAGACGCCAAGTATTTATTTGAACCAATAGTTGGTAACGGGCGGCACACAACGCTGGGCTTAGGATTAAACGGTCATGCAATCTTATGGGAAAATGGATGTGACCAATCGTTTAGCTTATGGTTTGACAGTGCGGTATATCATTTATTTAATGCAAAACAAACGCGTACGTTTGATTTAATTGGCAATGGTGTTGGTAGCAGATATTTGCTCTTTAAACGCTTTGCGCCAGATGAAGATGATGTGCCACAATTCACAGGAACCTTGGTGCCTGGACCAAATGTTACCACTATTGAAACCAAAGTAAAAATAAATGTTGCTGGTGAAGCAGTATTAATGTTTGATTATCAACGCTGTGGCTTTACCTTTGATGTGGGTTACGGCATTTGGGGAAGATCAAAAGAAAAGATCACGGCAACAAGCAGTATCGAACCAAGAACATTTGGTCTTCTTGGCGGCACCCCAATTGATAATGACGTTCCTAATTCAGACGATCCAAATCCAAATTTACCGGCAAATCGCACCAACAGTACGGTAAGAATCAATGGGCAAAATGCTTCAGCAGTTGGCGATGGACCAGCAGATGCTCCAGCAGTACCAGTATTTATATCTGTTGCAGATCTTGATCTTGCGCGCGGTGCTGCACCATCAGCTCTTTCTCACAAAGTATTTACCCACCTTGGTTATACGTGGGAAGGCTGTGATTACTCGCCATTCTTTGGTGTAGGTGGTGAAGTTGAATTCTCTGGTAAACACAACAGTGCATTCAATCAGTGGGGCGTGTGGGCTAAAGGTGGCTTTGCATTCTCATAATAGTTACTTAATGCATTTGTATTCTTTATAAAAGAAAACAAATGAAAAACCAGAAGGGGCTTTGTCATCTTTAAAGAAATGACAGGCCCCTTCTTCTAAAGAAATATTTACGGTACAATAAAGTGAGAATTAAAAAACTAGTAAGAAAGCAACGCGAACAACATGAAACAAAATAGAGTATTAATGTGTGGCATTTTCTCACTCTATGCCATTCTTTTTCATGTACCACAGACAATTAAATGTACTACTGTTGGTAAACCATTTTTAGCAACGCGCTCTCAAGGCAATAATTTAGTGCGCCGTCTTGTAGGTGAAATTCATGAATTGCTGCATTGTGGTAACACATGCAGGAATGGCATCATTTCTATAACTCCTGAATGGAGCCAAAATTTTAATACAAATGGATTAGGAACTTATTTTTCTTTACGACCGAGCGCAAGAAATCAGGCAAACAGCATGAACTTTCGCGGCAGCCGAGCAGAAAATCCGCCATTCAGCCCAGAAAACACCAACGTACTCGCTGAATACTTTTTGCTTGCAAGTAATTTTTCTGGCAATGTAACGTTGCACCCACATATTGAAAATTTTGTTACCGATATTAACATGCGCTTGAATCTCTATAATAGATTACCAGGTCTCTATTTTGAAATTGGCGTTCCTATCACCTGGACTCGCGCACACGTTGAACTTAAAGAAACGCCACCGGCAAATCCTGGAACCAATTTAGCAATACTTGCATCTAACAACCCTATCAACGCACCATTTGAAACACCTGCTCCTTTTTTTACCATAACAGAAGCATATAATGGAATTCATGAACAACAAGAATTCATCTTCACAAGCCCTGGCGTTGATCCAATAACAATCACCATAGAAAATTTAAACTTTGCACGCATTAACGACAAACAAACTAAAAGTGGTGTTGCAGACGTTGAACTTGTGGCAGGATATAACCTACTTTGCAAAGAAAAATATCATTTTGCAGTCAACGCACGCTTGACGGTGCCAACCGGAAATCGTCCCGAAGCAGTATACGTATTTGAACCAATACTGGGAAATGGTCATCATCTACAAATCGGTGGCGGCATAAATGCACACGCAGTTGTGTGGCATAATGGTTGTGATAGATCATGGCGCATTTGGTTTGATAGCGCCCTTTACTATGCATGCAGCACACGCCAAAAACGCACATTTGATATACAAGGCAGCGGCATTGGTAGCAGATATTTATTATTGAAACGATTTGATGCTGCCGGCAATTTTGATAATGCTTTTATGCCAGGTCCAAATATTACCACGCTTGATGCAGACGTGAAAATAGGATTAACTGGCCAAGCAGTACTTTTGGCAGATTACCAACGTGGAGGGCTTACTGTAGACTTTGGCTACAGCATTTGGGGTAGAGAAAAAGAAAAAATTACCCTTGCACAAAATATTGTGCAAGGCACGTACGGCATTTGGGGTGGCACGCCCATTGATAATTTAATACCAGATGCAGCAAATCGCACAAATAGCCAAACAACTATTAATGGTGTTAATTTTGTGACGGCCACTAATCCCGTATTTGATATGCCAAGTCCGCACACACTCTCTAATGCAAGCATTGATATTGCAAGCGCAGAATCTCCTGCAGCATGTTCCCATATTCTTTTTGCACATGTTTCATATGCATGGCGAAAACGCCATATTACACCGCTTATTGGCGTTGGTGGACAAGTTGAGCTTTCTGGAAAACAAAACAATGCATTGAATATGTGGAGCGTGTGGATGAAAATGGGGTTAGCATGGTTTTAGTCTATTTATCGCTCATATCCTTCGACAGGCTCAGGAAGAGCGGGATAAAGCAATTTACATTGAGTATGATCAATGAGAATAAACAGACCGCTTACGCCTATGCCAAGGCTCCGGCGCACAAGCATCTTGATTGTTCTTCGCCCGCTCATCCTGAGCTTGTCGAAGGATGGCTAAGAAGAATGTATCGAAATATAAAGCGAGCCAATAATAAAGGATAACAACGTGAATAAACTATTAAAACAACTTCTTACACTTGCGCTCATTGCGAATGTAATGAGCATTTACTCAAGTCCCTTTAATAAAAGAGATACGTATGGCAAACCTTTTTTTGCAGCAAGATCACAAGGTGATAATTTAGCACGTAGATTAGTTGGTGAAGTAAATGAATTAGTGCCTTGTTTTTGCGGCATGAATGGCGTACTTTCAATTACCGCAGAATATACTGAAACCTTTCATGACAATGCTATTGGCAGGTATTTTTCATTCCGTCCACCTATCCCTGAACTTTGCCCATGCGATGATCTTTGCGCACCCGACAGCACGTCTAGAAACAGTACAAGCATTGAGCAGCCTGATACTAATAGAATGTTTTTTAGAGGATTGTTTACCGATCCTGAGCCCTCGCCAGAAAATACCGATGTAATTGCAGAAAACTTTCTACTAGCAAGTACATTTAACGGCGAAGTCATACTAAAACCTAAAGTAACCAACGTCATTTTAGATTTTAATTGGCGCATGAATTTAGAAGGTCTTCGTGAAGGATTATATATAGATGTGGGTGTTCCAGTTGTATGGACACGATGGAATATGCACCTTGAAGAAATCACGGGCCCACAACCAGGTAATATAATAATACCCGCTTCGGCCGTTTTAGTAGAACCGTTTGAGGCGCCTGCTCCTGTGACAACTATAATTGATGCGTGGCGAGGCCAAACTGATACCACTCTCACATTTGAAAGTACCACAGCAGGTCAAGCCCCCATTGATATCACCATAGAGCCAATGCTCTTTGCAAGAATAAACGGGCGCCAGAAAAAACGTGGGATTGCTGACGTACATTTTGCTCTGGGCAGAAATTTTGTATGCACCGAATATAGCCATATGGCAGTAGACTTACGTGTAATTGCACCTACTGGCACAAGACCAGAAGGCAGATTTGTATTTGAACCAATTGTTGGTAACGGCCATCATGTGGGTGTTGGTGGTGGTATGTCTGCACACACTACTTTATGGCAACGGGATTGCCCAGATCGTGCTATGAACATTTGGCTTGAAGGCGTCATTTATCATCTTTTTAAAACAAAACAACGCCGAACTTTTGATCTAAGACCGCGTGAAGGCATGTGTGACCCGCTGAATGAGCAAACTCGCAATATTGGCAGCAGATATTTACTCCTCAAGCGATTTAATCCCGATGGTACATTTGCCAACGCGTTTGTTCCTGGCCCCAACGCAACCACTCTTAATGCAGATGTAGCTATTAACGTTATGGGCGAATTTGTGGTGCTCTTTGATTATCAATGGTCAAACGTATCATTTGATATTGGCTATAACCTCTGGGGTAGAAGCCAAGAAAGTATTACCATCACTGACGAAATCCCCGAAAACACGTTTGGCATATTGGGCGGCACACCAATTGATAACAATGTTCCAGGTGCTGCAAATCGAACAAATAGTGAAGCAAGGATCAATGGCATAGGCTACTCGACTTCTGGTGATGTCCCAGATCCAGTTTTTCTGCGTACATGCGATCTTGATTCAAGAGCTGCTCAAGCGCCAGCTGCACTCACCAACAAAATATTTGCTCATTTAGGATACACCTTTGAAGGTTGTTATTATGCAGTATTTATGGGAATAGGTGGCGAGGTAGAATTTTCAGGCATAAGAAATAATGCGTTTAATCAATGGGGCGTTTGGGGTAAATTAGGCTTTGCGTTTATGTAGTCTACTGACAAACCTAAGTAATTATGGTACAACATTAAAAAGATAAATAATTGTAATGCAGCATAAGGAGATTAGTAACTCATGATAGCCCAACCCATTCGCATACTCACCTTGTTGAGCATTACCTGCTTATTGTCAACAACGCTCTTGGCAGTAACTGGTCGTTCTCAATTTACCATTCGTTCACAAGGCATGAATATGCCACGCAACATGGTAGGCATGGAACCTTATGATTATTGCCTAAAGGACGGATTTCCTTGTTTCTATTTTGGCATAACACCCGCATTCTCTCAATCATTCTCCGATGATAATCTTGAACAATATCTTTTCTTTAACGGCACTAATACCATGACGTTTGGACCATTAGGCGATCGCGAGACAGACGTTTTTGCACGTAACTTTTTATTGAATGATGACTTTCGCGGCAATGTGACCATTAAGCCTGATATACAAAGCATGGTGCTTGATCTGCAGTTTCGCATAAGCCTTAATAAAATAGCATGCGGCCTTTATTTAGAAACATATATTCCTGTAACATGGTCCCAATGGGATTTGCATATGGAAGAACGTGTGCGTTCTTCAGGAACTTTTGTTGAAGCAAATAAACTCGGCAATGCTACTCGAGAAAATTCATTCTTAAAAACTATTATTCGTGCATGGCAAGGTGACACCATAGATGTAAACACGTTCCCTGCCGTACGAAACGACATGGACTTTGCCACCGTCAATGGAAAAAGATCAGAAATAGCGCTGGCAGATGTTTATTTAGGATTAGGTTACACGATAATAAAAAAACCAGATTGGCAAGTTGATTTGCAACTTCTGTATATAGCGCCTGCTGGCAAACGACCAGAACCGCGCTATTTTTTTAATGCACAAGTAGGTAATGGCAAGCATAATGCTATTGGTGGCGCGCTGCATACGTATCATAACGTATTTACCGGCGACGATACTGCTCTCACCGGTGTTTTTGATATTCGCGCATATCACTTTTTTGGCGCAAGCCAACGCAGAACCTTTGATTTAAATGCCAACGGGATTGGCAGTAGATACTTATTATTCAAACGCTTCAACCCAGACACTGGCACTCCTACGGGAGAAATTGTTTTTGGACCAAACGTAACCACCCTTGATTGTAATGTGAGCGTAGGCGCCGTTGCAGAAGCTACCATGATGGCAACCTATGATTGGTACAAATGGCAATTTAATGTTGGGGCCAATGCATGGATACAATCAAAAGAACACATCACCCTCAAACAAGACATTCCTGCTCGTACGTTCGGCATTCAAGGCAATACCAATAGCAACGCCAATCAAACAGCCAGCCAAACGCTCATCAACGGGCAAAATGCAAATATGTTTGATCCTTTAGGGTTTCCTGTTTTTATAGGAACTGCCAGCATTAATCTTGATTCGGCCAAAACACCCACTGCAACCTCATATATGCTTTTTGCACATGCATCCCGAACCTGGAAAAACAATCCTCTTGAGCCGTTTGTGGGCATTGGAGGCGAGCTTGAACTATCGGCGTTCTCCAATAAGGCACTTGAACAGTTTAGTATATGGTTTAAAGCCGGATTTAGTTACGCGTAACGTAACAGACAGGGAACACAACCTGTTATTCTACAAAGCCACAGGGGGCCTTATTCAAAAACAACCCTATCTGTAATATAAAATTCATAAAAAACAATACGCTTCCATGCATAGCAAAAACATGATCCAGTGCGGTTTTATGAAAAAACAAGGTTAAACCCTTGATATTTAATTACTATTTGTGCGATATTGATAGTGAACATGAGCGCCATGATCAATGTAAGGAAATAGTAATAACAATAATCAAAAGGAGAAGCCATGAAAAAGCTTTTATCTCTTGTAGCAGTTTTAGCATTACTTGCATCTTTTGATGCTTTCGGTGGTCGCTGCGGTCGTCGTTCATGTGCTCCAGCATGTGAAACACGTTGTGCAGCTCCATGTGAGACAGTATGTGCTCCAGCTTGCGAAACTCAAGTTTTAGAAACAGTAAGACAATGTGAACCTAAACCGGTTTGTCGTACTATCGTTTGTTCAGAACCTAAACAGGTTTGCACAGAGCAAAAGATTGTTCGCTGCCACTGGGTTTGCCCACCTAACTGTCAAGAATTTGCATCTGAAGAAGCAGCATCAGCTGCTAACCGCGGCTTGGAAGGCACAAAAGGCTACTAATCCCGGTTTCGATCTAGACTTATGTTGTTCCCCCGAACTTATTGCAAGTTCTGGGGAACAATGTTTATTTACTTAACTTTCATTAATGCATCAGCCGCCTGATTGACCGTATCAATATTCATGGTCGCCTGTTCAGGAATGGTAATATCAAATGCATCTTCAACCTTCATTAATATCTCCATCAAATCAAGAGAATCTGCGCCCATAGCTTTAAATGATGCGTCAGGATTTATATTGTGAGCATCAACTTTAAGCACTTCGGCAACAAGTGCGCGTATTTTATCGGTGGTTTCTTGACGTGAAAGACCCATATGTTTCCTTTAATTTCTCAGGTTGTTGCGCCAAAACAATGATCGCAAGTTCATCAATATCGTCTTGTTTATTAATAGTGTATATTTGTTTGTGTGGCCATACAGCCTTGATTAAATGAGTAAGTGTACTGCCAGGGCCTATTTCAAGCACCACGTCCCAGAGCGCAACATGCACCATAAGTTTATCCCAACGCACAGGGCTTGTTATTTGATCGAATAGGGCAGAAGCCAATAAATCACCTTTCACGCGAGCAACGCCGTCAACGCAAGAAATAAGCGGTATCTGTGCATCTTTAATATCAACTTTTTCACCATACATTTCAAGCGTATCAGTAATTGGTTGCATAATTGCCGAATGCATGCCACCATCAAGAGCGCGGTCAGTTACTTTTGCGCCAGCTTCTTTTGCAAGCATACCAACAGCATCAACTGCTATTTTATGCCCTGCAATGATTGCTGCAGTAGGACTTATATATGCGGTTATGTTTGCTTGCTGCTTGCCAGATGATGCTTCTTTGCAGTATTGCTTAAGTGAGCGAACATCACCGTGCTCTACATAGATACAGCGTAATGTATGCGTATTCAAGATCGATTGATAGAGCTGCGCATATTTAGTAAGAAAATAAAGGCCATCTGGAAAACTAAGACTCCCTGCATATTGAAGTGCAGCAAATTCGCCCAGACCAAATCCTGCAACAGCTACTGGCTTGATTCCTTGCTGCCTGACAAGCGATCCAATAGCAGAACTCATAAGGAATAGCGAAGCATAAGCATGCTCTATACGTGCAAGTTCATGATCAGAAGAGGCAAAACATAATTTTACAAAATTGGTATTAAGACAGTGAGACGCTTCTTCAAAATACTCTTGCATGAGCCGTGAACTATCATATAATTCCTTGCCCATCCCCACGTGTTGACTGCCGAACTCCGGAAATAATAATCCTACTTTCATGATGCTCATCTCTCTTTTCTTTTGGCTTTACCAACCTATAACGATGACGCAAACTCTTGTATTCGCTTAATTGAAGTTTCTTTACCTAAAACACTCAATAAGTCAAAAACGCCTGGACTTTGTGTTTTACCCAAAAGAGCTAGCCTTATGGGTTGCGCAATTTCAGGCATTTTTACATCTGCCTCTTTTGCAAGCTGTTTACAAATACTTTGTACATGCTGTGCATCAAAAATTGCACTTGCTTTTATTTCATCTATAAATTGAGAAAGTACTAGTGCCGTTTTTGGCGTAATATACTGCGCGCGATCAACATCAGTAAGCGGCAACGGCCCCTGTGCAAGCAATATGATCTCATCAACTAAAGCTCGCAGCGTTGAAGCACGCTCTTTATAAAGACCAATAAGCACTACAAGTTGTTGTTTGGTCCAAGGAACACGATCAAAAAGATCTTTTTGAATGTACTGCACTATATAGGCAAGCAGCAATTCATTATCAGCAGCGCGCATATAAATGCCATTAATAGAATCTAATTTTTCCGGATCAAAAACAGCTGCGCTTTTGCCAATACCTTTAATACTAAATAACTCTATAAGCTCTTGCCTGGTGAATATTTCTTGGTTACCATGAGACCAACCAAGTCGCGCCAAATAATTGCATAACGCCTCAGGTAAATAACCATTGGTTTGATAATCAAGCACCGATGTTGCAGCATCACGCTTACTCAATCTACCACCAGATGCTCCCATAATAAGCGGCAAATGAGCAAACTGAGGAGGTTGCCATCCAAACGCTTGATACAGCACTATCTGTTTTGGGGTATTTGAGATGTGATCCTCTCCGCGAATAATATGCGTAATTTCCATATCATGATCATCAACAACTACCACAAAATTATACACGGGCGCTCCATCAGATCGCGCGATAATAAAATCATCAAGCTGCTCAAGAGAAATGGTGATCGGCCCACGAATAAGATCTTCAAACGTAATCGCTTCTTGATGCTCAATTGGCAATTTAATGCGTACCACATACGGCTTACCCGTGACATCAAAAGTAAATTTCTGAGCTCGGCAAGCGCCATCATATTTCATATACGTTTCTTTAGAAGCACCAAGACCTATAGAGCAATAGCAACGATACGCTTTACCTCGTTCTACAAGATCATTAATCATTTTTTGATGATGCTTAATACGCTCAGATTGAATAACTACTGGCTCGTCGGGCGTTATATCTGTCCAACGCAATGCTTCTAAAATTGCATCTGTATATTCTTTACGTGAACGCTCAAGATCAGTATCTTCAATACGAAGCAAAAACTGACCATTATTATGACGTGCAAATAAGAAATTAAACAATGCAGTCCGCAAGCCCCCAATGTGTAAATGCCCCGTTGGTGATGGTGCAAAACGCACACGGATAGAAGATTGTGGTAAAGATGACATTTGTTTGCAACCTTTATGATAGTATATTAAGCAAGACGATCAATTTGTTCTTGAGCAAGACCTGCCCACACCGACTGCGCTACCGGCTCTTTGCTTTCTTTATAGGTAGTAACTAATTGATCAAATACTTTACGCGCTTGATCGGTTTTACGTTCTTGCGCATATGCTTTACCTAGACGATATAATGCTTCATCATGCACTAATGATTTTGAATCTTGAGCCAATTTTTCAAGTGATGCAAGGCCTTCTTTGCGAATAGCGTCATCTTGCGTATTTAACTCTAAGCGAGCAAGTTTAAGAGCATAAAAATCAGTGAGCGGTGCTTTTTTAGGCATGCTTGCCAACGCATTCTTTAATTGCTCTCTACCTTGATCAATTTTACCTTGCTCAATAAATGCGCCTGCTTCAATTGCCAAAAAATAAGGAGCAAGATCTGAACTGCTGTGTTGGTGGTATGCCGTGCGCGCAGCTACCTCTACGTCTTGCCATGCTTCTGGCCTTGTTCCAGCGCGGGTGACCTCTGCAAGCACTTCTGTAAGCGTAGTATGCGCTCTTGCATCTTGTTCAACACGGTAAACGCGCACATAATAATATGCGCCAATAAGTATTGCACCAACAAGAGCTGCTGCTACCAATGATTTCATATTACGCTCAAGAATATCTTGAATGTGGTCTAGTGAAAAATTTTGATCAATGCCTGTCATGAGAAACTCCGTAGTCCTTTATTTACATTTGATTAACAGATACTGAAGGAAAGGTACCATAGCTTAACAATTTGCGCAAGAAAAAAAATACTAAAAAAGTATGCCACCACAGTATAAAGCCGTAGTGGCATTTTTCATTTTTCAAACGCAACTGCACGCTCAAAGATTTACTCTGATGCGTCAGCTTCTGGCGATTGTGCAGCTTGTCTTTGTGCAAGTGCAGATTGTGCTACTTGTCGAACCGCACCACGATCGGTTTTAGTTCTAATAACTTTTGCACCTTTATAAAAGCCACAGTTTTTACATGCAGTATGCGGCGCTACAGCTTGGCTGCATTCGCCACACGTTGCAAATGAAGTAACTTCAAGGCCCCAATTTGCATGTCTTGAGTCTCTACGCGCCCGGGAGCGCTTCCGTTTAGGTACTGGCATAGTAAATAATCTCCGAAATTCAGTAAAAATACGTATTTTCTTAAGTTTTTATACCCGTTTAGTATAGCATGGAGAGGGCATATGAGCAACGATTTTTTACATAAAAAGCTAGGTCCTGCCGTCCCTCGATACAATTCTACTTGGCTATCCTTCGACAAGCTCAGGACGAACGGAGGGAGAACCACTCAGGATGAGCGGTGAAATGAAGCTTAATCTATATATGCCATAATCCAGCGTAGTTTTGCTGCACCCGCCCGGCCATTTGCAACTCAAAGAGCCTTGTTTGAACCTCAAATATATCAATTGAGAGTTTATGAGAAAGCTCGTCAACTGAAACTGGCTTGGCACATAATGCCACCAAACTATCTGTTTGCGGGTCAGCTTTTTTTACCGGCATGGCCAGGAGGCCTTCCTCTTGAGCCATTTGAGCGTCAATAGTCATTTGAGTAGGCGCATAGCTAAATATTGGCAACACGTTCAAAATATCCTCATGCGATTCCACAAGCGTTGCACCCTGGCGCAACAAGTTATTGCACCCTGCAGACAGTAAATCATCAATAGGCCCAGGAATTGCAAAAACCTCTCTGCCCTGCTCCAAGGCATAATTTGCCGTGATAAGCGCACCGCTCTTTTTGGCAGCTTGCACCACCAACGTGCCTTGCGCAAGGCCCGAAATTATACGATTTCGTGCCGGAAAATGCCCTGCATTAGCGTTCATGAGCAAGGGATATACGCTCACAATAGCCCCGCCCGTGCGTACAATATGGGGAAACAATTCAATATTATCTTGGCGCGTTATGCGCAATAACCCGCAACCCATAACGGCAATGGTAGGAGTAGTACACGCAACAGCAGCATTATGCGCCATTGTGTCCACGCCACGCGCACCGCCACTCACAATTACCATGCCCCGCTCACAAAGCGGAGGAATCACGCGGTCAATCACGCGTTGTGCATACTTATGCCCATCCCGTGAACCCACTACAGCAAGCGATGAAGGCATAGTTGGTAAGGTGCCACGCACATAGAGCCCAATAGGCGGCAAATGAATTTCTTTAAGATGTTCAGGAAAATGGGGATGCACAAATGACACCCAAGATATGTTATTATCTTTTAAAAGTTGTAATTCACGCTCAAGCACAGCATGAACTGATAACCCTTCTACAAGGCGCTGTGCTGTTTGTTCACTAAAAGCACAGCGCTCTTTAAAATCATGCGCAGTATATGTATATATTTCTTGAAGTTTATCTGGCCCCAAGCACGCAATCAAGCGCTTTGCTATAGCAGGGCCTAGACCATCAATGAGATTAAGATGAAGTAAAATTGACTCGGGCATATGGCGCCTTAGAACACCATAGTATCATCATCTTCTAGTACATCGTCTTCAACTTCTTCTTCCTCAGCCTCTTCATCTTCATCGTCATAATCATCATCATAACCTGGTTCATCAAAGACAACTTTAATATCATCTTCACGCACCGGATCAAGTTCCAGTGGCTGCACCGAGTCATCAACAGCATCTGCTTTTACTGCACCGGTAACATGCTTGGTGCCAGAACCGTCATGTTGATCATTATTTTCATTATCATGATTAGGCGCTTCTTCTTCAAATGCCACAATTGCTGCAAGCTTTTGATCTTTATCAAGTTTAATTAAGCGAACACCTTTTGCTTGACGGCCCATCGTGCGAATTTCTGCTGGTGATAAACGAATCATCTTACCAGCTTCATCAATGAGCAATATATTTGATTCTTCTGAAACTGCAGCAAGCCCAATCACCAGGCCGTTACGCGTATCCGTTGGAATAGTACGCACGCCATAACCACCACGATGCGCTACGCGGAAATCTTCTGGTTTTACACGCTTACCATAACCACCAGACGTTGCAAATAAAATATCACGCGTATCATCTGCAGGAATAATTTGCATACCAATAACATAGTCATCTTTACGCAAACGAATACCTCGCACGCCGGCAGCTTGCCTGCCCATAACACGCACTTCATCTTCTTTAAAGCGAATACCTGCTCCTTTAGCGGTAGCAATCACAATAGTATCCGTACCAGAGCTTAATGCACAGAATACTAATTCATCACCTTCTTTAAGCGAACAAGCGCGAATTCCGGTAGTTCTAATTTTTTCAAATTGATCTGCTTCAGTACGCTTAATCACGCCATTTTTAGAAAGCATTACCAAGCTCTTGCCAGCAAGATCACGCGCACGCAATAACTTAACTACTTGCTCACCTTCTTGAAGCGGCAATAAGTTAACAATTGCACGGCCTTTTGCCATACGGGATGCTTCTGGCACTTCAAATACGCGCAAGTTATATACACGGCCCAAGTTAGTGAAGAACAAAAGATCATCATGAGTCAATGCAACAAACACATCAAGCACCATGTCATCGCCTTCATCAAGCGCTGTCATTGCCATCTTGCCTTTGCCACCACGATGTTGCACGCCATAAGTGCTTAACTGCACGCGTTTGATATATCCTTTACGTGTGAGTGTTACCACCACGTCTTCTTCTGGAATCAAGTCAGCTTCAGTAAGAATATCAATTGGACCTTCAATACGCGTTCTGCGCTCATCGCCATAAAGCTCACGCACTTCGTTTAATTCTTTTTTAACTTCACCAATTAATACTGCTTTATCTTGAATGATAGAATTTAAGAACGCAATTTGTACTTTAATTTCACCAAGTTCACTACGTATCTTTTCTTGCTCAAGGCCAGTAAGGCGTTGCAATCTCATTTCAAGAATTGCTTTGGCTTGCTCTGTACTAAGTTTAAACCGCATATTCATTGCTTCAATAGCAATTTCAGGCGATTCAGATTTTTTAATAAGAGCCACTAACTCATCAATATTATCAAGCGCTATCACAAAACCGTGCAATATATGCTCACGTTGCTTTGCTTTTTCAAGATCATAAATAGTGCGCTTATATACTACTTCCTGACGATGATACACAAACTCACGAATAAGCTCTCTGAGTGAAAATATAATAGGCTTATTGTCAAGCAGGCCAAGCATCAAAATAGTAACGTTTTGTTGCAAAGTAGTAAATTTATACAGCTGATTTAAGGTAACTTGAGGAATCTCACCACGCTTTAGTTCAATCACTAAGCGCATACCTTTTTTATCAGATTCGTCTCGAAGGTTAGAAATACCTTCTATAACTTTATTTTTAACAAGATCAGCAATTTTTATTATAAGTTCGGCTTTATTTACTTGAAACGGAAGCTCCGTAATAACAATTGCAGAACCTTTTTTAGTTTCTTCAGTTTGGGCAACACCACGCAAGGTTAATGAACCTCGCCCTGTTTTATAGGCCTTTACAATGCCCGCACGCCCACAAATAATGCCACCCGTAGGAAAGTCTGGGGCTTGCACAATTCTTAATATTTCATCATCAGACACATCTTCATTTTCAAGGAACGCCAAACAGGCATCAATAATTTCCCGTAAATTATGAGGAGGAATAGAGGTTGCCATACCCACTGCAATACCAGTAGTACCGTTGACCAACAAGTTTGGCAAACGGCTTGGCAAAATAACCGGCTCAACCGTTGACTCATCAAAGTTAGGTACAAACGGCACAGTCGCTTTATCTAAATCGGCCAAAATTTCTTGGGAAATTTTTTGCATGCGGATTTCCGTATAACGCATGGCAGCTGGACTGTCTCCATCTACCGAACCCCAGTTACCTTGCCCATCAAGCAATGGATAGCGTTTTGAGAAATCTTGGACCATACCTACCATAGAGTTATAAACAGCACTATCACCATGGGGATGATACTTACCAAGCACGTCACCCACAATACGCACCGATTTATGATAAGGTCTATTATAATGAAACCCAGATTGGTTCATGGAATAGAGAATCCGGCGGTGTACTGGCTTTAAACCATCTCGCACGTCCGGGAGCGCACGACTCACAATAACCGACATAGCATAGTCTAAAAACGAATTCTTTAATTCATCTTCAATAAGTATTGGTTCTACCCGCTTATTGTTTATTTGATCTTTGGTCGCCGACATGGTTTTTATTCCTTTAAAATTGCAATTTTAAGATGCTCTTAGTATACCTAAATTTACTTATTTTCACAAGCTGCATAGTCAAACATATCATCCACCTACCTTGCAAAATATAAGCACTGCCGACACTCAGATGAGGCACAACACTAAGGGGTTGCAAAGATAACGGTAGGCTGGCATAGTGATAATGATCAAACAAGGAATTACCATGATAAAAAACTATCTATTCATTATGCTAGGCGCAACTACCTTTACCGCACAAGCCATGAATCGCACTGAGATACAAGCACTTGAGGAACATATTGTTTATTTAAAAAGAGAACATCATTATCGTCAATCTACAGCCAATAGATTATCTACAGAAATTCTTGCGTGTTATAACGAGCGAGTTCAAGTAGATATAAACGACTTAAAAGAGCAACGTACCGATCATCAAGCTATAGCCAACCGATTATCACAAGAAATTCTTGCTGCCGCTGCACAGCTTGAAAAGAGAAAGCAAAAAAAATAATGAAAGCACCTATCTATATAGTAATCTATGCTGCTACGAGCTTCTTATGCAACATCAATGCTATGGAAAAGGAATTTGCACTAGCAGATATCTTTTCTCTTGTAAAACAAAAGCAAACACACCAACCTTTTATCGAAACTTTTTTTGGTCATCAATTACCCAGAGAGAAACCTCTAAGAGAGAAACGATTCATCGAATTACAAAATCAAATACATACTGAAGCTGGCGTACTGGAAGTACCAGAACTTGCAAAAATGAGCGTATTACATCATCTCTGGCTTGCTAACGCCAAAGCAGAACTCGAATATCTTAATGCTGCAAAAAATGAATGTACTGCAAAAATTCAGTCATTCACTACCTTCTTGCAAGGCGCAAAGGAAAACACGTAAGTTACTTAGTAAGATATGCCCATGACTAATTCTGTATGTTCCTGCTTTTTAAGAATTGGGCCAATAACATGACGAACAAAACAAAGTAACAACAACAAATAAATCATATACATATACTGCCTCTTACATTTAAGTTTCTATTAAATTTATTTTTTTTTAGAACTTTTATACATAATAGCCCATGTAACAAGCGCTCTGTGCTCAGGCCTTTCAAGAGAATAACCAAACTGATGAAACGCCAGAGTTAATTCTTTTACATACACAAGCAGGGCCCACTGCAAAATTCTCCCACAAGATTCACATGGACCTTTTTCCGTATGTTCATTTTCGCAACAAATATCCATAAGAGACTCTCTTACAAATGTTTTCACGTTTGCTTTGCAGCCACCGCACATTATATTGTTTGAGAAACATGCATTATTACGAGAACATGCATGACAAGAATCCGGAGTTATCGGTAATGCTACAAATTTTTTGTGTTTCATTGAAATATTTACGGGGAGCGCTTTAACTTTAAATAAACAAGCCGTTAACGCCCAATCTTCATCTGACATATCATGCGGCGTCAATTTATCAATACGCACCTTACATTCGCCAAGACATTGCCATACAGATAAAGGGTTGGTCAGGCAATTATTATGTCGAAAAAATAACGCCATGTTTAATAGTTTATTTATTAACCTTGGTTTTCCTAAAATGGTTTGCTGCTGTATAGAAGTAAATGTTTGCGCAAGCACATCTCCAAAAAACTTGTGTTGCTGTTCAATTGATCCTTTATTCAACACACTAGTTGCTCGTTTTAGTAACCCATCCCAAGATCGATTCTGATCGGCTTGCGAATGAAGACCTTCATTTTGCACCATGGCATCAACCGAACGTGCTAAAACCCCAACGTTACGTGAAGTTGTTGCAACTCCATTACAAGATGCGCTCATGCCAACTCTATCCATGGCAACAAGATTGCTTAGAGTAATTATCAAAACAAAAACCATTTTTTTAAACATAGATAATCTTTTTTTATTTATTATTCGATTTATTATTGCCATAAAAAATTGCCCATTTTAAAAGTGCTTTTTCTTCTTGTGTTTGTGGGGTTATTGCGTTTTCACCTAAACCGATTGCAATCTGCTTTAACTGTACGTAAAGATGATCGCGTAATTTTGTGGTGCAACAGTCACACGCATGCCCGACATGTTCAGGAGTTGCACAAAAAACGGTATCTTTGCAGCAACGCTCTAATATGCCATTTGTGACTCTTATTTCTATAAGCCTCTTACAGCTTCGGCATATTCCTGAGGCGATAAGGCATTGTTGGCCTTGATGAGTTGCCCCCACTGCAAGATCTTTAGACAGAGCATACACGTGCTCAATATTTTGGCTTGTGATAGAGCTACCTTGCAACGTATCAACATTTTTCTTCATTTCAGCAAGAACTTGCCACAAGGTTACTGATCTTCGACTACTTTCTACAAGCGTATTATCCGTTTGACAAAAAAGCGCTAATTTAAACAAGCGTTGAGCACGATAATCATCAATACAACCTACATTGCTAATAACATCAACAGTAATCTTTTCAAGAAAAGTCAACGTTTCTTCAGGCTGCCCTTTAAAAGAGCGCGGGGCTTCACGCACCCAGCCCTGCCACAGTTGTGCGCGGGCCTCATCTTTTTCTTTTTGTGATGCAAGCACCTTTTTTGCTGAAAAAACATGGCGCGAACTACGATCCATGGCTTGCATAGAAATAGCACTAAGCATCAACATACATATACTTTTTTTGAATGACATATTAATTTCCCTAAAGTAACAATAGCGCTGCAGAGTTCTAGTATAACATGGCATGCTGTCGCTTGAATAGGGCATTTCTAGCATTGCATTGGACTATTTACCTTAATTTGCTAGACTTAAACCATACCATTTGACGAAAGGCAGCATTGAGCATTATGGATCCCAAACAGCTGGATTTAAAACAATTTACTCCTGATAAAATACGCAATTTTTCTATAGTTGCACACATAGACCATGGTAAATCTACGCTTTCTGATAGATTACTTGAATTTACTGGCACATTATCAGATAGAACAAAAAAAGATCAATTTTTGGATAAACTCCAAGTTGAGCAAGAGCGCGGCATTACCGTAAAAGCTCAAACTGCATCAATGGTGTATACCTACAAGGGGCAACAGTATTTATTGAATCTCATTGACACCCCAGGCCACGTAGACTTTAGTTATGAAGTTTCTCGTTCACTCTACGCTTGCCAAGGAGCCCTTCTGTTAGTAGATGCTGGCCAAGGCGTGCAAGCCCAAACAATGGCAAATTTCTATTTAGCTTTTGAACAAGATCTTAGCATTGTACCCGTTATTAATAAAATTGACCTTCCCACTGCACAAGTCGAGCGTGTTTCCAAGGAAATGTTCCAGATCTTTGACTTTGAAAAAAAAGAACTTATTATGGCTTCTGCCAAAAAAGGGATTGGCATAACCGAAATTTTAGATGCAATCATTGAACGCATGCCTGCCCCCAAAAGTACTAACGATACGCCGCTCAAAGCCCTTCTTTTTGACTCATGGTATGACGAATATAAAGGAGTTATTTGTTTAGTAGCGGTGCACAACGGCTCACTTGCAAAAGGCGACATGATTGAACTTGCGCATACCGGTAACGAGTATGAAGTGCTTGAATGCGGCCTTATGTACCCAGATCAAGTTCCTATGCAAGCTCTCTATGCAGGTCAAGTAGGTTATGTAATCACCGGTATGAAAACGGTCAAAGAAGCACAAGTTGGTGATACCATATTCCATCGCAAGCAAAAAGGAACGCCGTTTCCTGGCTTTAAAAAAGCAAAACCCATGGTCTTTGCAGGTATTTACCCTGTTGAAAGTTCTGAGTTTGAATTATTGCGTGATGCTATTGAAAAATTAACACTGAATGATGCTAGCGTGACCGTTGAAAAAAAATCATCTACAGCGCTTGGCATTGGCTTTCGCTGCGGTTTTTTGGGTCTTTTGCATATGGACGTATTTAAGCAGCGGCTTGAGCAAGAATATAATATTTCATGCATATCCACCGCGCCAAGTGTATTATATAAAGTTACTTTAAAAAGTGGGGAAGTGCTTAACATTGAAAGCCCGTCAGACTTTCCTGATGCTGGGCGCATTGAATTTGTGGAAGAACCTATTATTAATGCTACCATTATTGTACCGCAACAATATCTTGGTCTCATTTTAACGCTGTGCAAAGAAAAACGTGGCGAACAAATAGAAATGAGTTATCTTTCTGAAGAGCGGCTCATTTTGAAATATCGGCTACCGCTTAATGAAGTGGCCTCAGATTTTTATGACGAACTAAAATCGCTTAGCTCTGGCTATGCAAGCTTTGACTATGAAGAAGCAGGGTTTCAAATTGCTGATTTGGTTAAACTTGATATCTTGCTCAATGGCCAGCCCGTTGATGCGCTTTCTACTATTGTGCATGATGATAAAGCCTATTATATGGGCCGAGAGCTCACACAGCGTTTGCGCAAAGTTATCCCCCGCCAATTATTTGAAGTGGCAATTCAGGCTGCCATTGGCGCAAAAGTTATTGCACGTGAATCAATCAGCGCCTTGCGCAAAGACGTTATTGCAAAATGCTATGGTGGTGATATTACACGTAAACGTAAATTACTAGAAAAACAAAAAGAAGGTAAAAAGAAAATGAAGCAAGTGGGTACGGTTCGCGTGCCACAAGAAGCGTTCATGGCAATTCTTAAAAAAGGTGAATAAAGGAGCACAAACCATGAGTCAAGAAACAAATAAATTAACACCTCAACTGCATGTTTTTGAGGGGAATATTTATATTTTTTATGCTTTTGACGTTGGTGATGAAATTAATTTAGCGGCGGTTGAGAAATTGGAACCAATTTTTACCCGCCCCCTCAATATAGCAAAATATTTTAAGAATTATCATTTACCACTTTCCATTGAATTACCTCACCCTCATTCAAGCGGCAAATGCATAAGTGTAAATCTTCATACGTTTGGTGTAATTTCACTTATGTATAAAATTCCATTTGAAGATACCTTGGAAAATCTAAAAAACGAACTTTTGGAAATCGATCATGATTATCAAGAACAAAGCGTGGAAGATGCACAAGCTGTTTTTAAAGTAATTAAAAAATACGTTAAACAACCTAACTTTTTCAACTTAAGAACGTCATATGTGGTCATTCAAGTTGATCAACAGCCAAACACGCTTGACGTTTCACAATTAAAAGAAAAGTTTGGTGGCGTAATTGCCTCACTGTTACGATTTGAAAAAGAATCACTTTCTGAATATCAAAAGAATGATATTTTAGAAGGTGCTCATGGGTATTACCGCGGTGATCTTTCAGTCATCGATACTGAAGCTGCTTTTATTTATGATGAAGAATATGAAGAATTACTACCACTCTTTGAATTTGTAAATATACAACAACTTCAATTGCAATACTTTGACCGTGTGCTTGATAACCAATTATATTCAGCATATCAACAAGAAGTGCGCAAAACACCGCTCAAAACATATTTACCAATTATTGGTACTGCAATGAAAGACCCCGTCTCTCAACTTGCCATGCTCAAAGTTGATATTTCAGCAATCATTGAGCGCTTAGAAAGCAGTATTAAGCTTGCTGGTGAAACGTATATTTCTGAAACGTATTCGATGCTTAATACCAAGCTAGAACTTGATAGCTGGCGCGCTTCCATCAATAGTAAACTAAGCATTATTGAAGATATTCACATGATCTACCGGCATAAAACCGATGCCGTGCGCGAGGATATCTTAACGGTGCTTATTATTATATTGATTACCATAGAAGTGGTTGTTGCTCTTATGGGGCAACGGTAAATAACCTACTTCAACTTAGCCTTTGCTTCTGCTTTGTCAAAACTTGTTGCAGCACGAAGTTTTGCTTTTTTGGCAAGCACATTGGTTGATTCTATTGGATGAGATTGCATATGGTGTAATGCTAGTTGTGCAAATAAAGCCGATATGCTGCGTTCTGTAACATCTTCCTCTAGAGTAAGCATATGCTCACAAGAGTCGTGAGGGCAGATTACATTTTTGCGCTGGTTGTTAATTTGCACCATCATTTGCTTGAGCAGCTCATCCTGCATTCTTAATAATTGCCCTTGCGCTTGCACATCAGCACACTCAGGTGTTAAATGTGGAATCTTTGTAGAAAGATACAGTGCAACCACTTCTTCTCTTGATTCAGATCTAAATAGCGTTGCCATATTAGAATTTTCAGGATGCGGTGAAACAATATACCATGCTCGTGCAGGCTCATGTTGCACACCCTGTGTTTGCCGTGCGTTATTTTCATGTACTGCAGAAACTGCTTGAGGCAAGGGCACCACAGCAGCTTGAGGCAACTGATATTTATCAAAAAGCTTACGCGCTGTTTCTTTACTTCTTGCAATAAGTTTGGTCATATGTTCATATAATAATGGTTGGTGTTTTGCGCCTAAAAACCAATGCTTAAACATATTACTCAAAAGCTTTTTTTCACTGACTTCACTTTGAAGCACCACGTCACAATCGGGGCATTGCATACAATAAGGCATTAAGTCAGTTTTGCGTTCACGCAATGCATCATTATCCTGCGCTTGCATTAACGCTTTAATTTCAGCAGCGACAGTGGGAAGTGTAACCCCACGACTTCGTACTAGTTGACTCATATACGTTAACATAAAAGCTGTGCGGTCAACTGAAGCATTTATTGTGGTACTGTCTATAGGATTTACTGCATAGTACATATTTTTTTGTACACTGTTTTGAGTCATAACTCTAGAATATTTAGGGCCATCTTCATCAGCTGAGGCAGCTGATTGTTCAACAGGGCTTATCGGACGGCCTCTTTTGCCACCAAGAATATATTCTTCATCACCATCACTATCCATCGCATGACAATAAGGAACCACAAGCAACAACAACAACAACAATGTACATAAATATTTAATCATGCTAGTTTCCTTGTTCAATTTTTTTGCGCGCTTGTTCAAAATCGGGTGCAATCGAACCAACCAGAGTTTGAAGGCAGGGGCTATCTTGTTTATGAAATGCTGCATAATGCACGAGTAATTCTTGCACTATGCTCTCAAAATTCGGTGCACCTACTTGATACATACAACCTTGCGCTGGGCACACCAAGCTTGTAATTATACTCCCTTGGACCATGCATTGTTTTTTTGTTTTTAAAACTAAATCTTCTTCTATTGGTTTAAAAGCGTCTAAGTGGCCTTCTATTTTTTTACTGTTTAAATATGCTTGTAGCACTTCTTCACGAGAGTCTGCAAAATAAAAATCATATATACCCTCTTTTAGAGGAGGCGTTACAATAAAGCAACGTTCAGGTGACGCTTTTAATTTTGCGCGAACATTTCTTGTTGGTTCTTCTGATTGCAAATGCTCCGACTCTTCTATTTCTTCATCTTCATTATCTGCTACATTGCGATCACGCTTTTTCTCAAATAACAAAGGCTCTTGCTTTTCAGATTCTTCATGATCACTTGGAAATGAAACAACCTTAAACGATTTTCTCTCTTTATGCTTACGCTTGGCTTCAGCATGGGTTTCTGCCAATAATGCCGTTGCATATGCATGAAGATCTGGCTGATGTCTAGCTGTAGTATACCAATGCGCCAGAAGGGTGGATGTTAACCCTTGCTTTTTATTTTTTCCAGATGTTAATTTTGAAGTACATTGAGAATCAGGGCAAGTAATAAGCCATTTACTTGCCGCTATACTTTGCCTTCCATGCTTGTTACAATATTTTTGAATTTTTGCCCTCTCACTATCAACATCTAATTCAGAAGCGTGCAATACTGTATTCAACATGACTTTTTGCAATAATGCACCTTTGTATCCGTATGTAATAATCTCTGTAGAATCTTCTGGATCAACTGCATGCCACATGCTAAAAGCTGAAATTGGAACCATACAAAAAATTAACCATATTCTTAAGATTTTGTTTGACATGCATCATCCTTGCTCTTTAGTAAAGCATCAAATAAATTATTTTAAGGCTTGTAATTTTGCCAAAGCTTCCTCAAAACTAGCTGCAATACGTTTTTCAATTTGTTGATAGTAATCAGAGTCTTGCGCATGCTCTATTAACTGATGCAATACTATTTTAACGCGTAATTGCGTAACTGACAATTGCAATTCCACATGATTACAATGTGGGCAATTTATACTATATTCATTACCGTTTTGTACTATATGTTCATTCACTACTGTTTCACTTTTTGCACGTAAAGTTGCATATTCTTGTGAAGTGGCATTATCTACCACGTATGATAGATATTTTGCAATAAGCGCTGCACGAGAATAATCAATAAAAGCCAAGTGCCTGTGCAGTTTTGGCTCAAAACACACTAGATATAAAGGTTGATTGCTGATTTGTGCATGCCACTCCGCAAGCAAAGCATCTAGCTTAGGATCATCAAGTCCAAGCGCATCTAACTCCTTATCAAATGAACTTCTTACTAAAGGTAGACCAATGCCATTTGAGGATGCTGCAGCATTAGTAAGTTCGTCTTGTGGGCTGAGCTCAGGCATTACAAGAACGGGAGGTGGCTCAGGAAGCCTATAGATGGGTTGAAAAACATTACTTGCCTTTACAAATGGCGCCATTGGCGCAACTGTTTGCTGGCATTTTTTTGCTGCCTCCCACGGTATACGCAGAATTAATCTTTTTTGTGCTGGCTCGATAGATGCGTTACAATCTCTCTGCATGCAAAATAAATGCGTATGTACATTAAAAAAAAGCACTACTGCCGTTGTTCTCTTATACATGCGAAAGTCTCATACCTCTCAATAAAAATTATGTTATTCCGTATAATTTCTTTAAAGCTTCTTCAGGTGACGTGCAAATGCCTGCAGATACGTTTTGATACCACTCTGAATTTTTGCAATGCGTTACCACAAAATGTGCAAATAACTGAACTATCAAATCTTTTGCACATGGTGCAACTTCAGTATGGCTACATAACAAGCCACCCGCGCTACATTTAATTGCATACTCGGTTCCCTGCATAAATAGAGGTAGCGTATTTACTTTTTTATGCAAATGAGCCTGCGCATGGCGCCAAGTTTCTGCATTTACTTCATTAATACAATAAATAAGAATATTTTTTAGCAAGTCAGGCTTGCTATCTGCAGAGAATATACGCACATTTTTAGTCATATAATTATATGCTGCCATACAGTAAATTGAAGGAAGTGCGGGTGGCGCAGCAGATAATTGATCATTATAAGAAGGAGTATCCAATAACTGAAGCCCTTCCCAATCTAAATACCCTCGGTTCCAAAAATCATCGTCAAAAGCAAATTCAGTTTGAGACGCCACTGCTTGAGGCACTGGTTGTGGTAAGCCTCCCGCTGTAATTCTAAAACAATCAGGTGGCATCGGAGCATCACTCGCTGCAAGAATCGCATCCACTTTATTTTTTTTCTGAGTTGGTTGCTGAGCCTCTGGTTCTTCAACAGCTGACTTAAGTTGAGCAAAATATTTTTCTCCGTCAATAATGCCTGCTTCTTGCAGCGCCTGGCATCTCGGCTTTTCGCTGCCCGTAAGATCAAGAATAGGCAAATGTGCTGTATACCGTGCACTAAAAGAGCGATGATCGACTGGCTCTGGTTTGCGAAATGAGTCCATGCATAATACGGTGCTCATCAAGCCAATAAGAAAAATGAAACTCAAGAATCGCTTTTGCATCAACTCCACTCCCTACCATAGTGCATAAAGCATACACAAAAGAAATGGGGAATGGCAACTGGTAGTTAGAAAAACTATTGAGCAACTGCCACCTTTGCAGGTCGCAATACTTCATTACCAATATAATACCCTTTTTGTAATACTTCTATAATGTCACCAGAAGTATGCTTATCTGAGGGCACATGTGCTACTGCTTCATGAAATAAAGGATCAAAATGCTTAATATCTGTCATTTCCTTTACGTTATGTGATTGCAATAGTGATGATAATTGTTTATGCAGCACTTGCAGTGCTTGTTGAGGATCTGCTTTTGCTGAAGTTGCGCGGTCGACGTCATCAAGTAATGAGAGTACGTCTTGAAGCACTTTGCCGGTAATTAATTGTTGCCATTGAATGCGTTCTTTGGCGGTTCGTTTTTTAAAATTGTCATAATCTGCTGCAAGGCGTAGGCATTTATCTTTCCATTCATCACGCTCTTGAGTGACTTTTTGAAGCTCGGTTTGTTCTTCTTGTAATTCGCTTGCTGCTTGCTCTTCTAGTTCTTGATTTAATTTAGTTTCGTCTGACATAAAGATCCTTAAAATTTGTGAGTATTGCTTAAAATACGGTATTTTTAGTATAGCAGAGGTTTGGCATGCTACAAAATTAAGTGTCCTAAAAAATATATTTTTCAATTAAGTTTATGTAGAAATTCCACTGATTTTATATCTTAAAAATCCCTGGTGCCCTTACGCAGGGCGGCGCATGCCTTTTTTTGTGCAAAAAAAGGACGCAAAAAAGCACCAGCGTGCCGCTGGACCATTCCGCGTGAGCGCTGAGCGCTATACTTCACGCGTTTCACGACCAGTATGCACACAGCGCGCATAGGAACCACATTTAAAAATTATAAAATAGCTCCTTGACCGTTTAGCCCGGACTTTTAGCACTTTTTTGCGTTCCGAAAAAGTGCGCAGGAGGAGGATCTAAACGCCGGATTTTTAAGGACGGCCGTCCTTAATATGCCCTTTTGGTCAAACTGTTTTGGGGCAAGCAAAATAGTTTGTTCTCGCCGACGCAAGCCCGACGTAGCTTGCCGAGCCCTGAAGGCCCGGATAAGCGAAGGCGGGACAGGCGCTCGTGATATAAGATAAGAATATGAGTGAGCGGCTTTGAAATAAAAACAATACAATTTCTACATATGCTAGTCATAATTTTAAACCTACGCTTTCTATCTTTTTTTACTAAAATCCGCTATAACTAAGAAGGTTAATTTGAAAGAAAAGGAACTCGTTGAAGTACCGTTTATATAGAAAAATAGTATATATCATCATCTTATTCTGCATGCCACGCACCCACTTTGCATGGGACAACGCACATTTTTATCGCTCTCCCTATTTCTGGGGTGAACCACGCTATGAACGTAGTAAGCTTTCAACGTGGCAAGCATATTTTGGTTGGTCATTTGCAAAAAACGGTAGAAACAGCGATGGCAAAAAAACGAATATTCTTAATATTTACGGCCCCTATAATATGCATAATGTGGGCAGCAATGTAAGCACCCTTGATCCGCAAAATCCCCTTGACCGTATAGTCATAGACCTGAATAATGTTACCAATGTTTCGCCAACATTTGGCGTATTTAGTTTTGAAGGGAAATTTCATTCATTTGAAATATTATTAGAAGCGTATCAAAACATAGTCAGTGGTTTCTTTTTGCACCTCATGCTGCCCATACGAAAACTAAAAATAAACAGTATTCGCTCAAAAGATTTAACCCCGCGTCGTGAAGAAAATATACCAGTATGGCAAGAATTTAAGCGAAACTTTTCTGCAATTCTTGAACGGCAAAATATAAGTATTGCGCCTTTTAATAAAATGGGCCTTGGCGATTTTACCTTTACTGCAGGCTGGGCACGAAATTATGAAAATACTGAAACGTTAGATTTTATAGACATTGATGCGCGGGTTGGTGTACTTTTCCCCACCGGCGCTCCAAAAAATGAAAATCGAGTATTCAGTTTACCGCTTGGCTATAATAAACATTGGGGTGTACCACTCACGTTTAATGCATCGCTTGGTATATGGGATTGGTTAACTGCAGGGTTCCATATAAGTGCTTTATTTTTGGTTGATAAAAATATTGATATTCGTATTAAAACCGATACGGTGCAAAGCGGCCTTATTCGCTTTGCGCTTGAAAATGCTAAAGTTGATCCTGGATCATTGTTAAATCTGCAGCTTTATGCAAAAGCAGATCATGTGACCAATGGTATTTCTGCATATCTTGTCTATCACTTTAATTATCGCGAACCAACATCAATCGCTCTTAGAAATGGTTCAACAATTGATAGTGGTGCTGTACGCAGCGATCTTTCTTACCATAGCTGGCGCATGCATAGTATGCAATTTGGCCTAGAATACGATCATGCAGCGCAATTATCTGATATTGGTCCACGTCTTGGCATATTCTATAATCATGTGTTTAAAGGAAAACGCATTTTTGATGCTGATCTTAAATACTCGTATATCGGATTTGATGCTGCATGGTGTTACTGATAAGAGCGTATAACGCTCTTCTTCTATAAGAGGTCTATTACTTGGCTCGTGGCTGTGCGCAGATGCTGCATAAAAGCGCCAAAACTGGCATCGTTATATTGAATATGATCATACTCAGCACCAATAAGCTGCCACATATTCATAATATATTCACGCATATCATCTTTAATCAAACTTGCATGGGATCCATTATGTAATAAGCCATAGGTCTGCTGATCACGCGCAAGCTCTGCACAGGCGTTATATAAATCTAGCCATACGTGCCGTGCCATATCAGCTTCAAACTGCTGCGATTCTAAATCTGTAGAAAGTGACCATGCTGAGCGTAATGCATTGAGCGCACGAGAAAGAGATGTTCTGGGGTATAAATTATCAAATGAGAAAGAGATTATGTTTGCTTGCTCTGATGCACAGAATACATTCTGAGCATGTATCAAAACTACTACAAATAAGACGTGCTTTATAGAAACTATCACGGCAATCTCCCTTTATTCCCTATTTTAACGATACAGGTTTTATATTCAGATTGTCAATGATTCAGGTTTTGTTCCAGCAAAAAGCCCCAATCACTGCATAAAGCATTAATTGGGGCACAATATCTTTAATGTAAGCTAGAATGGAAGATCATCTTGGAACGGCGGCTCATCTTGAAAACTCAATTCACCTGCTGATGGCGCTTGATCATAATTATCAACATTTATCTTAGGAGCAACTTTTCGTGCTCGAGGCGCTGCAGCCTCTGGCGCCACAGCAACTTTACGTGCAGCAGGAGCTGGGCGAGATTCTTCTTGCGCATCTTCAGATGCTTCACCTTGCGATGATAAAAACACCACGCGATCTGCTACAATACTATGTTTGCTGCGCGTTTGGCCTTCTGCTGTTTCCCACGTATCAAATTTTAAACGACCTTCAATAAGTACAGAGCGCCCTTTTTGCAAGTACTGGCGGCAACTTTCTGCTTGTGGTCCAAATACGTCAATATCAATAAAACATACTTCTTGCACCATTGCGCCTGATTGTTTATTGCGATATTGACGGTTTGTTGCCAAACCCAAACGAGCAACTGCTTGCCCTGAAGGCAACTGCTTATACTCAGGATCACGAGTTAAATTACCAATCATTACTATTCTATTATATCCAGCCACAACGAGCCCTTTCTCTATAAAATTTTTTATTAATATTGTTGTTTAATAACTTCTGTATGATGCGCCAGCCGCTTGCCCATTGCTGCCAAATCACATTCAATAACTTTTAATGCATCAATTGTTTTATCAAGAGCAAGACGATCTGCATTTGTTAATTTTGACGTTGCTTGCTGCTCCATAAGCGCTGCCATCATCTGCATAAGTTCTTTTTGCAGTTTGCCCATACCCTCAACAAGTGTTGTTGAATACAATAAGCTATCACCTAGAAGTTCACCAACCTCTTCTTTAAGCCGCGCTACCGAAACCTTTTTTGGTCGCTTTTCTTTAATAAATTCATTACCTAACATGGTGCCCGCTACCAAACAAATAGACAGCACGCTCCAACGCATATAATTGTTCATGTTGCTCCTTTCAAAAATTTAAAACCAATCGTGCCATAATGTATAAAAGTCGCAAGAACTAGCATAAATAATATACTCAGCATCAGAGAATATGTTTTTACTGGCATCCAATGGAAAAAGTAACAAGTAAATAACCAAAGAATAAAGCACATTTGCACTACAGTGGTCAATTTGCCAAGAATGGTAGGCCGAATTTCTAAATTACCTTTAAACTTGTATATAGCAATCGCGCCAAAAACTTGTAATAATTCTTTTGCTAATACAAACCAACAAAACCAACGCGGAATGCTAAATAATGGCGTATGCACAAATGCTAACGTAAAAAACACAGAAAGTATAAGTACTTTATCGGCAATCGGATCAAGACATGCACCAAAGAATGTTCGTTGGTTCCAACGGCGTGCCAAGAAACCATCTAACAAATCGGTAATAGATGCCACCAAAAATAAACCAAATGCTGCACCCCATAATTGAAAAGCCATAGCAACAACTATAAAAGGTGTAAGCACTAATCTGAGTATCGTTAATGCAGTAGGGAATGTTATGCGGAATCGCTCTCGCGAGAGCTTGCGGAGTAATTGAGAAACTGTTTTAGGCATAGTTCACTATCAATGTAATGGGTCATTCACAATAGAGAATACTATATACGGGGAAATTGATTATTGCAAGAATAGTACAAAAATATTTTTATAGGTACAACTCATATAACCCGCACACAAAATTTTTTAAAATTTTATGTGATTATTCCACCACCCAAACATTGATCACCATTATAGAGCACCGCAAATTGCCCTGCGGCAATTCCTTGATCACGTTCTTTGAGTGTAATGAGTGCTGCATTGTCATTATGCACAGAAATTACACATGCATGGCGATTTGCGCCATGGCGAAGTTTTATTTCTAGATTATCAAAAGAATTTGGTTTTCCAGAAAGCCAGTTAATATCAACAATCTCAAAATTATTGCGCTCTTTTTCTTCTGAATAGTATTTAGCCGATATATAGACAATATTCTTTTGGGTATCTTTTGCCACCACATACCAAGGACCATGGGATAAACCTATGCCTTGGCGTTGGCCAATAGTATAATACCAAAAGCCGTTATGCTTGCCCCATACTTTGCCCGTTTCATATTCCACCAAATCACCAGGAACATCACCCATGTGATGGCGCACAAAGTCAGCAAATTTAATTTTGCCCAAAAAGCAAATACCTTGGCTATCCTTGCGATCTTTATTGGGCAACTCATACTTTTGGGCAAGTTCACGCACTTGAGACTTATTTAAATTACCCAAAGGAAACGTAAGCAGTTTTAATTGTTCTTGCGATAGTCCTGATAAAAAGTAGGTTTGGTCTTTTATATCGTCCGGCGCTGCATGGAGAGTCACCCTACCATCTTTTTCTTCCACGCGGGCATAATGACCGGTAGCAATTTTATCAAACTTAATGGGATGATTTGCAATAGCTTCAAAAAAAGCTCCGAACTTTACTCGTTTATTGCACATAATATCAGGGTTTGGCGTTCTGCCGGCTTTAATTTCGGCAATAGTGTAGCTTACCACGCGAGACCAATAAGCATCTTGCAAAGATACCACTTCAAGCGGCACCCCTGCTTGCTCACAAACTGCGCGCACAAAGGCCAGATCTTCTTGCCAAGGGCAGTGCCCTAGGTACGAAAGCTCGTCTTCTAGCCAGATTTTAAGATAAAAGGCAGTGACATTATGCCCCGAATCCTTGAGAAGCCTCAAGGCAACTGAGCTATCTACGCCCCCAGAAACCAGTACTGCAATATTCATGTTCTATCCCTAACTCACTTACTATTAACCCCGAGTGAATCGCGTAGCGATTAATATCGAGGGGCTCATTATTCATATTTTATAATAGCAAATTATTAATTTATTGCCAAAAGTGCATATATAAAGGCTCCATTTTCTTATTGCAACAAATAAAAAATTTACCTATACTAGATATGTCTCGTTAAGCCTTGGGTTCATTCTTCATACGATTCGCAACAAAACAAGGCTTTCGAGCATTCCTATCATCTCTGAATGATTTCAATTCCCTACCATTATTAAGCTTATGTAGAAGTGCCACTGACTTTCTGCCTTCATTATCCCTGGTGCCACTGCGCGTGGCGGCGCATGCCTTTTTCATGCGAAAAAGGACGCAAAAAGCACCAACGTGCCGCTGGACCATTCCGCTCGATCGCTGAGCGCTATACTTCACGTCGTTTCACGACGAAGTATGCACGCAGCGCGTAGGAACCATTCATAATTTTGTTGTGAGCCAGTTGATATCCATCCACCCACACAACAATACACATAGAAGAATAACAATATGCGACGGCTAGAATTAACCCTGTGGATATTATAAGCTGGATGATAAGGTATGGGGATCATTAAGGGATAGCATGCCCTTAATTGGTTTTTGCACCCTTTTTGCCACCAAAAAGGCGTGCGCCGCCACGCGGAGTGGCACCAGTGGTGAAGCATGTAAATTTTCTGTGGAACTTCTACTTTATTTATAATTATCACAAAATAAGAATATGAGTATGTTACTGCGATGTAAACTACTCTTTTCCATATCTTTTGTTACACTTTACCTATACATATGTAAAACTTTAAGCCTAGAAAATTATTCTCATGCAGATAAACCAATTACAAGAAGCCCTTTTAGCCTTTATTACCGAAGCTTTTTCTGTAACTCCCGAGCAAGGGGCTGGCATTGACTTTACTCTTAACACCGACGAATCAAAACAAGTCTTTGGTGATATAAGTTGCAACGCTGCCATGATCCTTGCAAAACCTCTTGGCAAATCACCGCGCGATATTGCGCAACACATTGCCGCCAATTTCAAGAATGAAAACATTGCAAAACTCGAAATTGCTGGGCCTGGTTTTTTAAATGTGTTTCTTACCAAAAAAGCATTTGCGTCTATCGCACAAGAACTATTCATCAAAAAAGAAGAATGCTTTAAACCGATACATTTCACAAAACACCATTATAATTTAGAATTTGTCAGCGCAAACCCTACAGGCCCTTTGCATTTAGGCCACGGGCGAGGCGGCATTATTGGTGACGTGCTCGGCAACATTTTGCGCTTTGTAGGTCATTCAGTAACCAAAGAATATTATATTAATGATGCAGGCAATCAAATGGAGCGCTTAGGCCAATCATTTAAAATTCGTTGCTTACAAGTAATGGGTGAGCAAATGGATATTCCAGAAGACGGCTACCGCGGTGACTATCTTATTGATTTAGCACAAGAATGTTACACCAAATACGGCACGGCATTGCGCACTGAGCCAGATACCTTTTTTTCTCGATACGCAGAAAAACACATGCTCGAACAGATTAAGCAAACACTTGCTGCTTACGGCATTTCCTTTGACGTATGGTTTTCTGAACGATCACTCCATGAAGATGGCGCTATAACAAAAGCTATGCAAGTACTGACTGATAACGGTTTTACCTATGAACAAGATGGTGCCGTATGGTTCACTTCCCAACAGTTTGGTGATGATAAAGACCGCGTACTCAAAAAATCAGATGGTTCTCTTACCTATGTGGCAGCAGACATTGCCTACATGCAAAATAAACTTTCTCGTGGTGCTGATAAACTTATTTTAGTTCTTGGCCAAGATCACCACAGCTATGTAGTGCGCTTAAAAGGCATTTTGCAAGCACTTGGCTATAATGCAAATGATCTTGATGTAATTCTCTATCAACTGGTTACCATCAAGCAAGATGGCGAGCAACTCAGGATGTCCAAGCGTGCAGGAACTGGCGTAACGCTCCAAGATATTATTGATACGGTTGGTTCAGACGTTGCGCGATTTTTTTATTTAAATCGTAAAGCAGATGCGCATTTGGATTTTGATCTTGGGCTTGCGCTCAAAAAAACAGAAGAAAACCCCGTTTACTATATTCAATACGCTTATGTGAGAACAAATAGTATTTTGGATAAATCACAAGAAGTTGTGGCATTGCGTAACATTACTGCCGATGATGCACACTATCTTGATGATTCAGAACAATTGCTTCTTAAAAAGATACTTTCATTGCAATCGCTACTTGCTGCAATTGCTGCAAATAATCAAACACATTTGCTCACGTATTATGTGCATGAACTTGCGCAATTATTCCACAAGTATTATGCAAAGAATAAAGTGATTGATGCTGAAAACATCCCCGCAAGCCGCGGCAGATTGCTGATGGTAAAGCTCGTGCATGATACTATGCATACGTGTTTGACTTTACTTGGCCTCAATTTGCCTGAACGGATGTAACTCTAAATTGCCTGCCTGTTCTACGCCCTTCAACGCATTGCGTTTGCTCAGGGCTTAAACCTGTCTTGAGAAAGGCTGCATCTTGAGCGAGCTTTACAAGACGAAAGGTCAGGATGAACGAGCAACGACATGTAGTAGTGAAAGAATGTACAAGCAACAACACTTGCACCAAATAAACATTTACTCACTCGAAGAAAAAGAATATTCTTCAGATGACCCTGAAACAATATCATCTGCCATAATGAACTCTGGATCAGGTAGCTTTACGCACCAGGCAGTAACTGCAGATCTTACAGGAAGCAGTGCACATAATTCGCGTGCCGAATGAAAATCATCTTCAGCATTATGCGCATTCAGCACACGCGCAGCCGCTTCTCGTTTTTTATTATAAAAAGCACTCAAAAATGCCCCTAGTGAGCGGCCTGAAATTTCATGATCAGAACCAAGAGCTTGAAACCACTTAATATAACTTTGTGTAGTGGCTTCCAATTCTTGTTCAACATCTTCTTCTCTTTGTGGAGAATACGAGTGATACATATGAGAAACAAGATCTAGCAGCTCAATATATTCATCCAGATAGCCAGCAAGCTTTTGCCGGTCAATATCAATAATCAGTTTATTCCGATCATAGTCAATGCACAAATCAATCTGCGCAGCGTGGTCTCTTGCATCAGACTGCACGGTAATATGCTCATTATATACATATCTGCCAGCTGTCAAAATTAACCTTAACTTATTCCCAAGCCGTTCATGGTGCTGCTCCATACCGCATACAATACCCGGAAGCAGTATGAAGATCGCCATTAATATTCTTTTCATATCGTCCTTATGCACTCATTTTATCAGATAATGATATTAATCTTTAGTCAATGGTGGCAAGTATATATACCATGCAATAACCGCAGGCGTTAAAGGCAAACGTTCATCCTTCTGTTCGTTTCTCTCAAATCTTTCTTGCGTATGGACAGCATCTTGTTTATTTTTTTCTGCAAAATCTTTTTTATGTGTAAGGTGGGCTGCAAAAACATTCCATCTTAGCGGGTCTATTTCTTGATTACTTTGTAGCAATGCTACCCATGTTGCACATGATGCACATGACTGTTCTAATTGGCACCGAGTATCTTCATCAACAGGACTTACCTCTTGTTTGTAAAGCTCTTTTACACTCTCCAAAAGCGCTTGCCATTCAGCCATCTTTTGTGCAATAGCAGCTCTTGGCGCTCCACCTACTTTACGTGACCCTTCAAGCTCCCAGAGAGTTAATATCTCCTTTGATCTTCTTTTGGCATCACTATGAATGGCCACATGATGACCATATACATATTTACCAGCAGTAAGCACCTGCTTTAAATTAAAAAGGGCCTCCTTTTTTGCGCGAGTTGGGGGATCTTGCTTTACCATACACCACCCTGCGGTGGGCAACAACAACATTATAAGTGCATAGTGGTTCATAAAATCTCCTTCTAAAATTAATAAGCTCAGTTATAACTTAACTATACTGAATTCCCGACAGCACTTGCAAGAATGAATGCCCACTTATTGCTAAAACAACGGTTTTCTTTAAACTAATAGCTTAAGATCCTGATTATATACAACGGAGAATTCATGGAAAAAATCGATATTAAACTGATTCAAGAACTACGCACCCGTACCGGCCTTGGTATGATGGACTGCAAAAAAGCCTTAGAAGAAACAGGTGGCAACATAGAAGAAGCCATTACTATTTTGCGTAAAAAAGGCGCTGCAGTGGCTGCAAAACGCGCGGACAAAGAAACCGGCGAAGGTGTGGTGCACGCTTATATTCACCCTGGCAACCGTATTGGCGTGCTTATTGAGATTAACTGCGAAACAGACTTTGTAGCTCGCACAGACGATATTAAAAACCTCGCGCAAGATCTTTGCCTCCATATTACGGCAATGAAACCTCTGTATTTAAAGCCAGAGGATGTGGCTCCTGAATTTCTTGAGCACGAACGCTCTATTATTAAAGAGCAATTAAAAAATTCAGGTAAACCTGAAAAAATGATTGATCAAATTGCAGAAGCAAAAATCAATAAACTATATGAAGATATCTGCCTTTTGAACCAGACGTATGTAAAAAATGATCAACAAACAGTACAGCAAGTCATTGAAGATTTAATGGCAAAAACTGGTGAAAAGATCAAAATTAGACGATTTAGCCGCTACGAGCTTGGCAATTAAATAAAGGCTTTGGCAAATAAGGAAATTGGCATGACCGTAAAACTTATGTTTAATGATAATAACATCAAAGAATTTGAAAAATCCATGTCGGGCGAACTGGACAAGGTAATTAAACATTTTGAAAGTGAATTACTTACTATCCGTACCGGCCGAGCGCACCCTGCCCTTGTGGAATCAATAAAAATTGCATGCTACGGTGGCGCAAACACTATGCCATTGCGCCAAGTGGCAACCATTGCCTCCCCAGAATCACACCTTTTAACCATTGATCCTTGGGATAAAGCAATTGTTAATGATATTGTTAAAGCGCTGGGCTCATCTGAACTTGGTGTTAACCCAGAAACTGATGGGGCAGTAATTTTTGTAAGACTTCCTCAAATGTCTTCTGAGCGCCGTGACGAACTGGTGAAAATTCTTGGCAAAAAGGCTGAAGATTCTCGCATTGCAGTGCGCAATGTGCGCAAAGATTTCCATAACATGACGCGCGACGCGCAGAAAAATAAAGAAATATCAGAAGACCATGCACGGCGTTTAAACGATATTTTGCAAAAAATTACTGATAAATATATTGCAGATATTGATGCCAAATTAAAGACTAAAGAAAAAGATCTTAAGGGTTAATCCTACTTGAACAGCGTGAGCTTTCTGGTATAGTAAATGGAGATTAGGGCCGTTAACTCAATTGGTAGAGTAGCAGACTCTTAATCTGAATGTTATAGGTTCGATTCCTATACGGCCCACCATCCGCCGTCGCGCGAAGCGCTATGGCGTGATGAAGCAAGCCCGAAGTCAGCTGAAGCTGACGGAGTTACGCCGTAGCTTAAAAAGCGAAGGCGAAAGTTTCTTTCCCCAACTTTTTGACATCCTCAAGCCAAAAACAACTATCATATCGTTGCCAAATATGATATGATAGACTCAGAGTAATAGAAGAGCATAATGCAAGAGTGGCGAAATTGGCAGACGCGCTGGACTTAGGATCCAGTCCCGAAAGGGGTGTGGGTTCAACTCCCTCCTCTTGCACCAAAAAAAGGAGCATTCTATGAGTAGTATAACAAGCCAATTAATAGGCTTTAATTTAAAGCAAATCCAACCGCATATTCACCAAGCCTTAATCACAATCCCCTCAAAACTAGTAGACCCCGTGTTTATTGAAGTATCTCGCTGCCAAAAGGGTTTTTTAGATACCTATGGATTTGCCAAAGGTACCACGCCAATGGAATATATTGTAAAACACTATAAAACCGACATTGCAGAGCAAAGCAAAGAATTTATTTTCAAGTACATGGTGCTCCATTGTTTGCTTAATAAAATTCAAGAAAAAAAATTGCCAGTTGCAGGCGAACCACGCTTACGCGATATTGAACTTGAACCGGGCAAAGGCGCCAAGTTTGTGTTTGATCTTTCGCTTGTGCCACCCATTACGTTTAAAGAATGGAAAGTCTTTGCTTTTAAAGCACCAAAGCGCAAGAAATATAAAGATATTGATCGCCAAGTTATCACGCTTATGCAAGATGAGCAGGCTGCTGAAGACAAACATACTAATAAAAGTATTTCTATAGGTGACTGGGTGTGCTTTGACATAACCCCAGTTGATGAAAAACAAATGCCACTTTTCAAACAAATAGTTGAAACATTATGGATAAAAATTGGCACTGAAGAAGCAGACATACCAGCACAAGAAGCCTTTGTAGGCAAAAACCTTGGCCAAACGTTTGTAGCAAGCCAAATATGTTTCCAAGATTATTTTTGCACACATCTTGATACAGCATTTTCATTTGAAGTCACCATAAAAGATATTCTGTATGAAGCGTTTTTTGATCTTGAATTATTTAAACGGCATTTCCGTATTAAAACTAATCGTGATATGCAAAAAAAACTCATTGAAGTTTTCTCATTCAGAAACGATATATCACAACGCAGAGTTATGGCAGAAGAAGCGCTCGCACTTTTAATTTCAAAGCATCCGTTGCAAGTGCCGCGCCATATTTTGCTACGCCAACTTGAGCAAGTACTCAGTGAAGTGCAGGACAACCCCGATTACCAAGTATATCGTGCAGAAAATTCGTTCAATGATTATCTTGAATCACTTGCCAATAAACAAGCGCAAGAACAAATCTTAATTGATCAACTATGCCATAGAGAACGCATTGTAGTAACCCCTAAAGATGTAAAATCTTATATTAATTTATTACAACGGCCTCGCATGAAAGAATTTATCTATTTCACGCCACCTGTTACCAAGCAGCGTGGCCAAGAAGTACCCATTTCCAACGCACTCATGCGCAAGCATTGTTTACGCGAAAAAACATTAAATCATATTATTTATCATTTAACTAAAAAGTAGAAAGCATCTTGCATGGCAAAAATACATAAGCTACTTATTATTGGCTCCGGCCCTGCTGGCCTTACTGCAGGCATATATTCTTCACGCGCTAATTTAGAACCAACCATTATTGAAGGCACGAAGCCCGGTGGTCAACTTATGGGAACTACCAAAGTAGAAAACTGGCCCGGTGAAACTTCAATTCTTGGACCACAATTAATGCAAAATATGCGAGAACACGCAAAAAAAGCAGGCTGCACGTTCCAAACAGGTGATATTGCGTCAGTCGATTTTTCTCAGAAACCTTTTACACTCACCACCAATAAAAATGAACAACTCCAAGCCCATGCCGTAATTATTGCAACAGGCGCTACGCCTAAGCGGCTTGGCGTGCCCGGCGAAGATCAGTATTGGGGCAAAGGAGTGACCACGTGCACGGTATGCGACGGTGCATTTTTTCAAAATCAACCAGTGGTGATTGTGGGTGGTGGCGATTCTGCAATGGAGGGAGCTTCTTTTATGCTCAACTTCACCAAACAAATTACCATCATTCAAATTCATGATAAACTCAGTGCTTCTGTTGCCATGCAAGAACGTGTGATCAATAACCCTAACATTAAGATTATCTATCAAAGTTCTGTCACCGAAATTAAAGGTGACGCTCAGAAACCCACGCACGTTGTGGTGAAAAACAATAAAACTGGTGATACACAAGAACTGCGCACCGATGCCGTGTTCGTCTCTATTGGCTTAACGCCAAACACTCAAGCCTTTAAAGATCATATTGAACTTCTTAAATCTGGCCACATTAAACTGTTTGGCAAAACTAAAACATCCGTTGAAGGCGTGTTCGCTGCAGGCGACGTGGCAGATTATACGTACCGCCAAGCAATAACAAGCGCTGGTGATGGCTGCATGGCGGCACTTGATGCCGAGCGTTATCTTAAGTCGATTGGTATTGAATAATTGACTTTGACTGACTTCATACCATAGCTTAAGCTGGAACGAGCCTAAAGTTATATGTATCATCAATATAAAGCCTTATTATTTTTGGTTTATTGAGAATTATTAATTTCCATTGCCGGATTAAATCAAGGAATTTATCAAATGGTGGTAGCGCAGGTCGCAGCCTGCTTCCTTTATTGTATTTGTTAAGTTATAGACTAATATTCTCTCTTCGATAACTTCTAATGGATATTCTTCATCATAGTACTCATAAGGTGCAATTTTTTAAAATTGCTAACAAACTTGATAAACGCGGTACCCCCATTTGTATATATCAGATTTATATTGTTCATTGTATATTGTCAAATCTCTTTTTTACCCGATTAACTTGTTATAATATTATATACTTGAGGGAAAGAATTGCCTGAGCGATGAAATTTTCTCAAATAATATAAGACGTGAAAATATTCTCTATGTTTTTTCAAATAATAAGGATCCGTATTATTTTCATCATAGATTAATGTTTCAGTTTCTTTATCAAAAATACCTATTGCTTTGACAAATATATGATTAATGGACTTGGATGATTCATCTAATATTTCTGTTTCTAGTAAGTAGGTAACAGTCGTATCATTCTCTGAAAGTTTATTAAATTTTATATACATTTTATTCTTTAAAGTTAGGATTATACCAGTACCACGTCTTATTAATTATATCATGAGCTCTTTGATAATCGATTTTAAATTTTTTTTCAAAAAGAGCTTCTGCAAGTTCATGACGTAATAATTTTATATCATTTTTTATATAATCACCCTTGAATAATCGATCCCACGCAGCAGCTATTTCTTCATCGGGTGCAAACCGATCGACTACATTGTCTGGTAAAATATGTTCATTTATAAATAAATGTTCTTTTATTAGTTTAATCTTTCTTAATGGCCAGCCAGTGTTTTTTGCAATGACATCAATATCATTAGTGCAGGATCTTATTTTATCATATTCCTCGAGTGTCCAATCGACCGCTTTATAGTCACATCTCGGTCTTACTATTCTGCATTGTTCTCTGGTATCAACAACGGTTTTATAAATATCTTTTGGTTCAGGTTTAAATTGGGCAAGAAATTCTAATTCTTCAGCTGTAAATTGCGTCGAAGATAATTCTGGCTCATTAGATATTCCTTTTTTTGCTATCTCTGAACCTTCTCCTTGCATTACTAATTTGATGCATTCTTGCTTGGCAATTTGACCACGTTCTTTAGTCAAATTAATATTTTCATCGCTTATAAATTGCAACTTCTTCTTAGCCTCTGCAACTTTATTTGAAGCTGAATCTTTAGTTCTACCTATTAGTGATTGTTGGTGTTCGCCACTTTTAGTTGGCTTGGTAGGAATGGTATTTGCAGATCCACTAAAATTCTCATGAGGCAATATAACTTCAATTACTTCCCCAGTATCTGTAGCAACTTGGACTGTTTCTCTTGGTCTTGCAAGTTGCGGGGCATGATCATGCGCTAATGAAGAAGCTTCTTCATGACTAAACTGACCGTAATAGTTATGGGCAAAATGTGTAGTATTAAAAAGCATAACTAATAAAAAGAAACTGAGATGAGAAAAAGATACTGTTTGATTGCCAGCTCGGATGAATGCCATGATGTACTCCTTGTATGCAATAAAAAGTCTGTATAGTTATACTACAAACTCTCGCTGTTTGCAATTAACTGTTTTTCCCCTAACTCCCTACAGCGTTTTATTATGACTGATCTCGCCTGGCAGCTTATTTTTACCTAAATAAATCATGTTAAAGCAAATAATAATTTCCTATAATTTGCAAAGTAAAAACTTCCGGTTCTAGGGTATGCTGATTATAAAAACAAAAACAAACTCCTAACAATAACAAGCGCTGGCGATGGCTGCATGGCGGCGCTTGATGCCGAGCGTTATCTTAAGTCGATTGGTATAGACTAAAGCTTTATTATCAGACTCAAATTGACAAATAGCTCAATTTGGCTACTATTTAAATCTGATATTATTATTATTTCTATTTATTGGGATTTCATGAAAAATTACGCATCGATCTTTACGGCATTGTCTCTCTTAATACTCACACCTTACCTAACAGCTTGCCCACAAGAACAAAGTACTTCGCAAGAGCATACTGAACGTTATAAAAGTATGTTTGCAGAGGCGCTTAGAGAAAGTGACATATGGATACATCTTACTCAAAGTGAGATGGAAGGCACAAGCAAAAACTATGTTATTCCTGAGCACGACAAAGCTTCTGCATTCACTATTAAAGAAACACAACTCTATAAAACTCTAATAAAGGATGTAGCGTTACTTGAAATGCTGATCTTTCAATGCACGCAAGGAACTATTTCCCCAGCCAATAAGGCACAATGCGACGTTAAAGACCTTTATCATGAGTTAGTACAAAAAAAAATGGCTCTATTATATCTCAATGAAGGGCAGCGAGCCCATGAAGAGACATTGAAACAATTGCATCGTTACTTGTTCAATTGACTCATAATGGTATTTGCCATACTATAAAACAATAATTTGTACTAAAATATTTCCTTGAGGAGCCTCATGAAAACTTCTATATTCACTCTAAAAAAACAGGCATTGCTTTTAATTGCGTGTACAGCTATTTCTTGCCCTGCCTTCAGCCAAATAACCCCCGAACAATATCAAAAATTATATCAACAAGCGCAAGTAGAAGTGCTCAAGCAAAAAACTGCAATTATCACTTTATTTGACGCCCAAGCATTGACGGTGGAAGAATTAGAAACCGCCAAAACTGAGCTTAGCGCACAAATACACCACATAAAAACTAATCTTACAAATTGCAAAAACGGCAGCATAGCCCCAGCTCTTGCTCCTGGATGTGAGAATATCCAGAATTATCTACAATTGCATGGTTTAAAAATGCTGCTTGCCCACATTGAACAAAAAATCGAAGCTCAAAGTCAACCAAAATAATATTTGAAAAAACCCTGGATCTGCCCTATACTAGAAGAACTAAAGGCTCTTAATCCTCCTATGCTTATCCGGGTTTTCAACTGGGCGAGCTCCGGCGGGCAAGGAAGCCACAACATAGATAAAATCTAGATTTTGAAGGAGGCATTATGTCAATAACCTATAAACCAAGTAGAATTAAACGTAGCCGTAAACATGGTTTTCGCGCTCGTATGGCAACTCGTGCAGGCCGCGATGTGATCAAGCGCCGCAGAGCTAAAGGCCGCAAACGCCTTACCGTATAATGGAAAACCCATGGCCAGTGTATTCCACGCCATGACCAGTTTTAGGCAAAATGAGGTAGATGCGCTATTTAAGGCCACTATCGCACGTTATAAAATTCAGGGGCTAGAGATTCGTCTGGCCCCTAAATTTTTGCCCTTGGCACGGCTTTTAATCATCACCCCCCGCGCATGCGGCAATGCCCCTAAACGGAACCGCATTAGGCGCCGGCTTAAATCAATCTTTTATGAGCATAAATACTATGAGCAGCCTTTTGACTGGATTATAATGGTCAAAAAGGAAGGGATTGAACTGAATTTTGATGATCTTAAAGGGATCATGGCTCAGGCTTTATCAGAAACAAGCGCTAAAAATGCTTAATTTTCTTTTTGCCTCCTTACTTACTCTTCTACGCCCTCTTTTGGGCCCTGCCGAATGCAAATATGGTTTATCTTGCATGCCTTTTGCACGCAAGCAACTCAAAGAACTGCCACTCCATAAAGCCCTTTGGCGTATTCTACGCCGCGTTATTTCATGCGCACCCGGCGCGCGCACACGCGAAGACTTAATGATCTAACACTTTTTTTTCTTTGTAATGACCAGCTGATTTGCACGGCTTAAAGAACGCATAATTGCCAAATGTACAGGCAAGCCATCTTTAAAGTGATACCTTGCCAAATGCCGAACTCCATCATGTGATGACGGAACTTGCACTTCTTGAAACTCTGTATGATTTGGCGCGAGAATATCCATACAATGACCTGGTACTAGCATATATTTTTTTGGCGCTAATTCTGCAGTAAGTACCGCTACTAACTGCACCATCTCTTGAGAATCATTTTGAATTTTAAACATTGTAGGCAGTTTAGGAATTTTTGGAACAATTTCTACTTCTTCTTTCAAATATGTTTTAGGAGGAGAGTCAGTCAAAGATGGCGAAGATGTTTGTTGCTCTACGGCCGATTCAGAACTTGAACTGGGACTTGATGAAAACTCATCATCACATGCTACCAAATCTTGTACAGCTTTTGGAATTCCTTTAAGAAAATCAACAACTGATTGTCCCGCTTGCGCGATTTTTGATGTATCTGGTGAACGTTTCATTGCATAACTAGAAAAAGAAAAAAGAAATAACAATGTCAAAATAACTTGCATGGCAATCTCCTTACAAGGGGTGTGATATTATCTTATCACACCCTAAAAGAGTTTCTAATTCTAATCCCAAAGATCACTAACAAGTTGACTCAATTCACTCCGCTCACTATGATCCATATACACGGTACCAAAAATTGCGTGTCCTTTAAAAAGATCACTTGCTACCGTCAAACCATTATTACCAAAATCTAAATACGGGGAATCAATTTGATATGGGTCACCAGCCAAGATGATTTTACTACCTTCACCCACACGGCTCACGAGCGTTTTAACTTCATGCGGTGTTAAGTTCTGTACTTCATCAATAAGAATATATTGATATGGTATAGAGCGACCGCGCATATAGGTAATTGCTTCTAAACTTAGTTTGCCCTTCTCAATTAAATCATCAAGCGTTGCCACTGCATGAGCTTTGCGTTTGCTATGTTTATCATCTTTATGATCTTTGTAGCCCTTATGATCTTTATGATCCCCTTTTTCTTTTTTGCCAAACGATTCTTCATACGGGCGCACTTGTTTGCTAATTTGCGCCGCATGCATAATAAGTTCCATATTGTCATAAATAGGCAACATCCAACTATGAAGCTTTTCTTCCACCGTTCCAGGCAAATAACCAATATCTTTGCCAAGAGGAACTACTGGGCGAGATACAAGCATTTTTCGATATTCGTCTTGAATAAGTACTTGATGCAATCCTGCAAGCAAGGCCAAGAAGGTTTTACCAGTACCCGCTGGGCCAAAGAGCGTCACAAATTGCACTTTGGGGTCACATAGCAAGTTAAGAGCCATTAATTGTTGTGGATTACGCGCTTGAATTGGCCATCTAAAATCGGGAGGTGCTACTCGCAAAAAGCGTTTATCGCCTAAATAACGGAACAATACATAATTAAATGGATTATTGTTACTACTTACCAGCACAAATTGATTTACTAATAATTTGGTTTCTCGTTCTAAATCAATAAGTTCCTTGGGCACATCATTTTTGAGAGAAACTGCCGGCACCGAAATTTGTACCCATCCTTTATAAAAATGTGTACGCGAAATATCATCTTTTAAGTAATCTTCTGTTGATATCTTTAATACGTCAGCTTTTACACGCGCATTGATATCTTTTGTTATGAATTCAACGTCTTCACCAATGTCTTTAAGAGCAAGAACGGTTGCAAGAATTAAATTATCATGTTTATCCACACCAAACGGCATAGAGGTTGGCACTGATTCTGGTAAAAATAAAACGCGTAACGTTGCGCCATTATCAAGTTGCACACCCTCGCGGAGTGACCCTTTTTCACGCAGCGCATCTAATTTTCTTATTGTCTCCCGTGCGCTGTAGCCGCGCTCTGAATTTTCTGATTTAAAGGCATCTAATTCTTCAAGTACGGTGATAGGAATACCAACTTGAGCATTTTCAAATGTGTTGAAGGCATTTGGATCGTGTACTAAGACATTTGTATCAAGAACGTATATACGCTGTGACATACTTCTCCTTATTTCAAACTGTTTCTCCTGCTCTTCTTGCAAATTACCATACCACCAAAAAGTTTACAATAGATAGCCCGAAATTGTGCTGGAAACGCCTCATGCAGGTAGTTCTTGGAGTTAAATCAAAGTTAAAGTGGAAAATTACGCACATTCTGCTACCCTATTAAGGAGATTTAACCTGTATTATTTTATAAGGAATTTGCATGAGCAAGAAAGAAAAAGAGCTAAGCATTCTACGTCATTCGGCAGCCCATTTATTGGCACACGCGGTGCAAGAACTGCACCCTGGTACCATTTTGACCATCGGCCCTGCCACGAAAGAAGGCTTCTTTTATGATATGCTTCCTGCAAAAAACTTTAAAGAAGAAGATTTAGCGCTTTTTGAACAACGAATGCATGAAATTGCACAGCGCAATTTGCCCTTAACCCATGAACAAATGGATAAAGATAAAGCGCGTAAAATTTTTGCCAAAAATCCATTTAAGATGGAGCTTATTAATGAAATCCCTGGTGAAACGGTGGGGATCTCTCGCCAAGGCGACTTTTATGACTTGTGCCGCGGCGGCCACGTGGAAACAACAGGTGATATTAAATTCTTTAAACTCACCACTCTTTCTGGTGCATATTGGCGAGCAGATAAAGAAAAGCAACCGTTACTACGCATTTCTGGCACCGCATTCTTAAGCCAAGAAGATATGGATGCAGACCAAAAGCGTAAAGAAGAAGCTGCAATGTATGATCACCGCAGGCTTGGCAAACAGCTTGATTATTTTTCATTCCAACCTGAAGGCGTAGGGTTTCCATTTTTTCACCCTAAAGGAAAATTAATTTATAACTTGCTTGTCTCCTATTTGCGCGGGCTGCAACAAAAAGAACAGTACCAAGAAATAAGCACGCCAACAGCACTTTCTGACCAATTGTGGAAACGCTCTGGCCATTGGGACCATTATAAACATAACATGTACTTTACTACTATTGATGAGCAAAGCTATGCTATCAAACCCATGAACTGCCCTGGTGCATTCTTGGTGTATAATGATCGCCCTCACTCCTACCGTGAACTGCCTATGCGGCTTTCTGAGTTTGGCCACGTGCACCGACATGAACTTTCTGGCGTGCTCCATGGCCTTATGCGGGTGCGTGCATTCACGCAAGATGATGCCCATATTATCTGTACGCCGCAACAAATTGAGCATGAAATTTTGCATTGCATAGAGCTAACTACACAAGTATATAAAAAGTTTGGTTTTAACAAATTGACCGTTGCAGTTTCAACAAAATCAAAAAATGCTATGGGTAGTGACGAGTTATGGAAAAAAGCAACTGACACTCTTTGCTCCGCGCTTGATACCATGAAGTTGCCGTATACTCTACAAGAAGGCGAAGGCGCTTTCTATGGCCCTAAGATTGAATTTATTATTCATGATTCTATGGGCAGAAGCTGGCAATGTGGCACCGTGCAAGTAGACTTTTTCCTACCGGAAAAGTTTGACATGACCTATGTTTCAAGCCAAGGCACCAAGGAACGACCCGTGGTGATTCACCGCGCCATTTACGGATCACTTGAACGATTCTTTGCTATTTTGCTTGAACATCATAAAGGTCATTTGCCGTTTTGGCTTTCTCCCGTGCAAATAAAAGTGCTTACCATCACCGATGGTCAACTTGATTATGCACATAAAGTTGCAAAACAATTACAAGCGCAAGGATTACGCGTGGTAGTTGATGAAAGTAATGATCAAATTTCTGCAAAAATCAAAACGGCACAACTTGATAAAATCCCGTGGATGCTCGTGATTGGTGCAAAAGAAGTTACACAAGATACAGTAACTTTGCGCTATCAAGACGGCAAACAAGAATTTGGTTTAACCATTGATAACATTATAACCAAAGCGCGAGATTTACAGGCGATCTAATGATTGCTCGTTATGTTGCAATAATTTGCTTTGGGCTATTTTTGGGCGCCCTGTACATGCTCTATGAACGCAGGGCCCCTTTTCAAACCAAACCGCTGACAGCAAGTAACATTATTTGCTCAACACTTTATACACCAGACAAGATTCTCTACATAGATATGCACGATGAAGGCATTTTATATGTGCACCAAGAAGAAGGATCTCCTACGTTACACGTTGAAGCAGATCAAGTACTCTTGCCTTTTATTGATATAACGCTTCACAACGCAACGGCGACATTACGCTTAAAACAAGGAAACTATAGTTTAGACAAAATCCCAAAACCACAGTTTTACCTGGTAACATCGGATATTGCAGCAATTACTCTTTCTGGCCATGCCCAGATTATTACTAAAAATACTCTTCAAGTAGACTCACTTGATATAAATGCACAGGGAAATAGCAACATTACCGCCACAATTAACACTAAGGAACTTGACGTGCAAAGCTATGGCGCAAGCACAGTTAAACTCTCGGGAACAGCTTTAGAGCAGCATCTGGAATTACATGGCGCTTCCAGGTATGAGGCGCAAAATCTCACATCGCTTGAATGCTCAATACATGCTTCTGGGGCTAGCACTGCTTATATTAACGCAAAAGATAAACTTTATGGATTAATTACAAATTCAAGCATCGTCACTCACTATGGCACTTCACAAATTGAAGTTACACAGAATAACGATGCTCAAATTCTAAAATGGAATCAATAATTTACTTAGTATTACAGTAACATTTGAATTTGTCTGGAAACTGTTTGATAATGCCAGAAGTAAGAATGTTTGCAAATTCCACCATATGCTTATGACCTTCGTCAAAAGCGGCAATATCACCATTCCAATCTTTTTTTAAACGAGAGGTCAATTGACCATCAGTCGTATCAAGATGAATATACATCATATCTTTAATCTCATGCATTGACCAATACGGATTTAATCCGCTGATAAATTGCGCTATTTGGTCTGCATTCGCTCGCCATTTTGCTTTATTTTCTTCAACAAGTTGTTTATTTTGTACCATTGCAGCTTTTATTATGTCTCCACCAATAGCTTCATGTTCTTTAAGTAAGCGCGTTAGTTCATTGCCAGCTTGCTCACCATAGAAGGGTTTAAATTCATTTCCTATATCTTCTTGATTTTTTAAAAATCGCTTATGAATTGCATCTTTATCTTCCAAATGAGCAAGAGAGCTTATAATAAAATTACGAAGATAGGTAATATGGTCTTGCCAATGAGCAAGCATAGTGCTTCTAAGTTTGGTTGATTCTTTAACACAAACTTCATCTTTGGTGCCATTATTAAATAAATTACACCCACTAAAAATAAATAACGAAACGAGTAAAATTAATAAACCTTTTTGTTTCATGAAAGTTCCTTACATTTTTAGAATACAATTTTTTTCAAGCACCTAGTTTTCAAATTTTCCTTTCTTCAGATAGCATGAACCGATTAGAGATCACTGTACCTAGTTTTTTAAAAAAAAGTAATAAAAGCAGAGCGAATTTGCAATAAATAAAGCGTTATTAAGATTTTCTTGTAAGAAAGATTCAGCCTTGAGTATATTTAAATCAGTAATAAAATAACCACAAAGGGTTAGCAATGCCAAAAAAGAAATTCTCGCTCGCGCAATACAAAGAAAGACGAAAATTTAAACGCACACCTGAACCAAAAGGTAAAAAGGCTCGCAAAAAGCCCGACGAGCCCATTTTTGTTATACAAGAACATCATGCTTCTCGGATTCATTGGGATTTAAGATTAGAAATAAAAGGCGTATTAGTCTCATGGGCGATCCCCAAAGGTCCTTCTTTAAATCCTGCAATTAGACGCATTGCTATAATGACTGAAGATCATCCGATTGAATATGCAGGTTTTGAAGGCGTAATTCCTAAAGGCATGTATGGCGCTGGTCCAGTAATGGTGTGGGACACAGGCACATTTGAAAATAAAAACATCCGCAACAAAAAACCAGTGCCTTTGCATCAAGGCTTAGAAGATGGCTACCTTGAATTTTTTTTGCACGGCACCAAACTACAAGGCTCATTCGTTCTTATCAAGCCTAACTTTGAAGATGGCCAAAAAGAATGGCTTCTTATTAAACGAAAGGATAAATATGCAAGCAAAAAGCGAAAGCCGGTAAATACACAGAAAAAATCTGCGCTCACCGGCCGTACTATGGCACGTATTAGACGCGAGGGTTAACAATAAATTCAGAAACTGCTTCTCCCACCACATATGCCGCACGCGACGTGTTGAAAGCATGAAGCCATGGGGTTACGTACACACTCGTATCGGCCACACGCAAATTGTCAACGCCCAGCACACGGCAGCGTGAATCTAACACGGTATTTTTATTTTTAGCTTTACCAGTAGTGGCATCAACTGCTCCCATCTGACAAGTTCCTGACATGTGATGACCAAACGAGCTCCAATTTTTAATATACGTTTTTAAGTCTTGTAAGGTAGCAGCTCTTGGGCCGGGAATAATTTCCCACGGTTTATCGGGAATACTATATGTATTTTTTATACGCGGTTCATTCATGACATCGCGCACTTGCAAAATCATCCGTGCCATGTTTTCAATACCTTGATCATCTTCATATAATTGTTCACGAATGATGGGAGATTTCCTTGGATCATTACTTGCAAGACGTATGGTTCCTTTACTGTTGCCCGGTATTAAGTTTTCAATTAACCAAGTCAAATAAACACGCGGGTTTGCAGCAAATTGGGCGCTATTAAGCGTACCTTTTTGAGCCATACCTTGCTGATTTAAAGGTTTGTTATAATCTGGCACTAACTGATTCCTAGAAAAATTAAAATAATTATCAGGATATAATGGACTGATTAAAGTTAAGTCAAAATTAAAATAAAATGATTGATAAGGAACCGCATGGATATCAGGAAATGGATAAGCACCTTCTTGCATTAATGGGGCTTTGCCTTTACTATACCAATCCCATTGTATTGCGCCGGTATTTTGATTAGCATATTCAGGAAATGCGGCGGCAGCTTGCAAGGCTCTTGCATAAATATCCGACGGTAATTTTGAGCCATGTTGCTCTAATAATAAATGTGCTTGCCATGTTGGTATAAACACTTTCGGATTTATTTCATAAATAATAGAAACTTCACAATGATCAAGCAAATCGCTTCCTACTCCAGGCAAATCAATTTTTGTATCGATTCCAATTTGTTCCAAATGTTCTTTAGGCCCTATACCAGAAAGCATAAGGAGTTGAGGGCTTTGAATCGCACCGCAACAAATAATAACCTCTTTCCGCGCCAAATAATGATTTGCCATCTGAGGAAGCGAATTATCAACCCTTCTTGCAACACATACTTTGGGATCAGGGCAATTATTTGGAACACTGCAAGTAAACTCATGTGCTCCGCCGGGCTGAACTTCCTGCAAATAAGCTTTATTATATGCTTTTACGCCGTATGCATTGTATTGATTTTTTGCAGTGACGTCTTCATTCTTTTTAAGTAAGATTTCTGCAGCCAACGTATTAAATTCAACTTTAATAAGTCCAGTTTTTTGTTGTGTCGGTAGTAATAAATCTTGATACGCATACGATTTATTGCCGTCTTTGCCAATCTGTACATCGGCATTTCCAACCCCTGCAACATCAAATGGATTACAAAAATTTTCACGATACGGAATTTTGATCGTATCTACCACAACATCAGAAATAGATTGCAGCAATGGTTCAACTGTCGTATGTTGCACCGAGAGCCATCCGTTGGTGCCGGCACAGGCATCGCCTGGTTTTGCATATAAAACGTTTTCCATCTTCTTAAAAAGTCGTTTAATATTACTACCATTCCAATAATCATCGCCTACCACAATCGCAATATTATCATACACTTGTAATGACCCTACTCCATCTTGCATGTTATGATGTGATGTGCAGCCTCCTGCGCCGACTCCACGAGGATAAGCATAGTAAATACCATTCTGATCAATAGATACAAAATCTGCTAATGTCTGTGTGGCATTCCATTGACCACACTGAACAGAGAAAGGATTTTGATTAAAACGATTAAAAAGAAATGAGTAATATATGGGTGTCTGTATTAAGCCTTTATCAAATTGCACTAACGGATCAAAGGAATCTTTGCCAGTATTAGGGCCAGCCTCAATAACTATAACTGAATACCCCGCATGAGCAAGACGTGCTGCAATGACTGACCCAGCAGCTCCCGCTCCTACTATTATATAATCAGCAGTATATTCAAATATACCCTGGTTTATAGCTTTTTCGTGTGAAGTTTGTGCGGCACAATGAAAAAAAATACAACTAACCAGCATAAAACTGCGAGGACAAAATAGCTTCATTATATTCCTTTATTTACTATTTTTATATCATTACCAGGGTAATCCCTGCTAGATAAAAAGCAACAGCTCTAGAACATTAAAGCTAGCAATGCCCATAAACACCATAGCATTAAGGAATAATATCACGCCTAATGCCTATTTGACAGAGTAAATAGTTTTAGACAAAACCTATTATATACGGCCCAAATAACGACCTAATGGTCTTTTTGTCTATTTTTAGTCAATGTTCATACGGCCAAACGTTTTTTAAAAAAAAGGATAAGAAACTGTGGACTTTTTATATAATAAAACACAAAAATAAGAAAAAAAATTAAAAAAAATTCAAATTCAAGTAAAAATCTGCATTAGAGCATCAGATCGCTAAATTCGAACGATTCAATTTCATAAAATAGATTAATTTTTAATAAAAAACTATAAAGATTTCTTAAAAAATGACATTATGAAATGTAAAAAGTATTGACTTCTGATCTGCTGAAAATGTAGTATGAAAGTGTAAAGGTAGTGTACCGTATCCATCTCAAAAGGAGAGTTACAATGGCAACTAAAGCAAAAGCTGGAAGACGTGGAACTGCAAAAGCAGGCCAACGTTCTTTAATGGCTAAAATGGGCCTAGAAGATGAAGAAGAAGAAAACGGTTCTTCAACAGGCACAAGAAAAAAACGCTCAACTGCAAAAAAAGCAGGAGCAAAACGTAAAACTGCTAAGCGTAAAACAACTAAAACCGCAGCAGCTAAACGTAAAACAGCTAAAGGCGCTACAGCTAAGCGTAAAACAACTAAGGGCGCTACAGCAAAACGTAAAACAGCTAAACGTAGCACTGCGAAAAAATCAGCTGCTAAAAAAGGAACGGCTAAGCGTAAAACAGCTAAGCGTTCAACAGCTAAGCGTTCAACAGCTAAGCGTTCAACAGCTAAACGTTCAACAGCTAAACGTACTGCAAAACGTGGCGCAGCAAAACGCGCTGTTAAACGTACTGCAAAACGCGGTGTAGCAAAAAGAGCGGTTAAACGTACTGCAAAACGTGGCGCAGCAAAACGCGCTGTTAAACGTGGCGCAGCAAAACGTGGCGTTAAACGAGCTGTTAAACGTGGCGTTGCAAAACGTGGCGTTAAACGAGCTGTTAAACGTGGCGTTGCAAAACGTGCTGTAAAACGCGGCGTTGCAAAACGTGGTGTTAAACGAGCTGTTAAACGTGGCGTTGCAAAACGCGCTGTTCGTCGTAAAGTAGCTAGAAATGCAGTATTGAGAAATGGTAAGCGCCGCATGGCTAAACGCCGTGTACGTCGCGCTAAGCTCAATGCATAAGTTGTAATCAACAACACCTTCTATACAGAGGATATTGCCAAAGCGTAGTGTCCTCTGTATTATTTCTACAATAAATTCTCATTTAAAATAATTTACAATCTAATTTTCTAAATTAACTTAGAAGTTCCACTGAATACTTACCGGATATATCACTGGTGCCGCTCCGCCCGGCGGCGCATGCCTTTTTTTGTGCAAAAAAAGGACGCAAAAAAGCACCAGCGTGCCGCTGGACCATTCCGCTCAATCGCTGAGCGCTATACCTCACGTCGTTTCACGACGAGGTATGCACGCAGCGCGCATAAGAATTCCTCATAAAAATTAATTGGGAACCTGTTGATATCGTTATCTGCTTTTTGTAACGCCAACTCTTTCGCACAGCGTAAACACCGCGCATTCTGAGCACTTAGGTGAAACCGGCACACATATATTCTGCCCCCACATAACCATAAGCCGATTATACCGAATCCAATACTCTTGGGGCAAAAGCCCCCTCAAGGCCGCTTCTGTTTGTTCAGGGGTCTTTGTTTGAACCAACCCAAGACGATTAGATATTCTATGCACATGCACGTCCACACAAATGGCTGGAATCCCAAACCCTTCGGCAAGCACCAAATTTGCTGTTTTAAGCCCAATTCCACGTATTGATAGCAACTCGGGTAAAGAATTAGGCACTTTGCCGCCAAATCGCTCTATTATGGCATGACTAACCTCATGCAAAAGCACAGCCTTACGGCGATAAAAACCTACAGGGTAAATTAGATGTTCAATTTCGAGGGTACTAAGTTCTAGCAACTCGTGGGGAGTTACTGCTTGCTTGAAAAGTCTTAAAGATGCTGGCAAAGTCTCTGTATCTCTGGTCCGTAAGCTTAAAAGACAGCTTATAAGTACCAAAAACGGATCTCTGCCAAATTTTTGGACAATGGTGAAACTCATTGGGGGTGTCATGCCCTTGGTGTGAGCTTCAAGAAGGCTGATAATCGCTACAGCTCTTTTTTGGAGCTCTGCAGGTGATTTTTTAATTTTTAGATTAATTGTCACCCTCGTACGCCATGTTTATGCACCGCGTACCCATTGTCGCAAAGCCTGATCTATGCTATATTTATAGTTAATTAATTTAACTATGCATAGGGCGGCATGTCAGCAAGTATAGTTATTACAGATACTAATACTGAGAACAACTTTGCAATGTCAACTAATTTAGGCATAGTATACCCCCTAGTAAAGATAGATTTAATTAAACAATATTAATTACAGTAAAAAGTATAATAAGTCCGCTAAACAATAGCAAGAGATTATGGGAAATTTAATTCAACTTCTTTATTCCTATGTTAATAATTGGTATTTCTTAGGTTGTGTTTCTGTCATTTCTCTTATCTTAAAAAGCATTTTTTTGCTTTTTGTTATCATTCGTGGATTAAAAACCAATAAAATTGAACGATCATGGATTTTATTGCTATTGATTTTCTCAGGCGCGATGATGACGGATGTGACTTGGATAATCTACACACTAAAAAATACAATTTTCCCAACCTTAGATGGTCACTTAGCAATATTAGCCGTTAGAACATCATGGGCATTTTATCTTCTCCTCTATCATTCTTTAGGTTTATTCATCGAATCCTTAATAAATAATGATCATAAAATAAATCGCCTACATAAAATATTGCTCATTATAAGCACAAGTTGCGTTTGCTACTTGCTCTATTTAGCAATTTTTCAATTCAATGAAATATCGGACGCCAAGCGTGAATTTGAGTTGAAATTTATTGGCTATATGACAATGTATCTGTTTTCTATCATTGGCGTAAGTTTATTTGTTGCCTTCAGAAATATTCGTTCGTATAATTTACCAAAAATTCTAAAAAAGCAACTTAAAGTCCTCGTTTACGGAATTGTATTCCCATATATTGCTTCAGACTTTATACAAACATACCCCTTCAACGCAAGTCCGACGTTTATTGCAAATAACCTGGCAATTGTTGGTATTTCAACATCACTCCTTACTTATGCTTTATTTTATTGTGGCCGCAAGATGATGGGCTTACGCTTCTTAAACTTCAGCACACACGTGCAAGCAAAACCACGATTAAGCTTTGTGAATGACTTTAAAAGCGTGCTTGAGCAATTCAGTCTTGTAAGCAGCCCCAAAGAGTTAGGGCACATTACGCAACAATTTTATAAAGATACGCTTCATATACCACCAAGCAGAACACAGCTCTATTTACGCAATGTAGATATGTATCGTGAAGATGAACGATTTGAAGTTACAGCAATCGAAAGTATTGTAGAAAACTTTATTAACCGGCATGAGAACACCAATTGCGGCGTAATACAATACTTGCGGCAAAAGAAAATTCTTATTTACGACGAAATAGCATTTAGTAACTTCTATGAAGAAGATATAAACCGTAATGAAATCCTGCAATTTTTAGAGCAAATTAATGCAGACGTCTTTTTACCCGTGTATGAAAAAACCCGTATTATAGCCTACGTTATTGTGGAGCGTGATGCACGGCTTGAAAATTTCTATTCTGATGTTGAACAAGATGAAATGCTTGTATTTGCAAGCTATTTAAGTAATATCATTAATCTGCAGCAAAATCAAAACCTAGCAGTGCTCACTGAACGCGAAAAAGACTTGCGTGAAGAGCTGTATCACAAGCACCAAGAAGTAAATCAATATAAAGAAAGTATCAGATCGTTTATACGTGCCACTGATCACCGCAAGATTGGCATTATATTTTATAAAAGCAGGCGCTTTGTGTTTGGCGATAAAGCAGCCAAAGATTTAATTGGCATTAATCCTCAAACTCAGGCCGGCCATCCGCTTGCATTAGCACTCAAAAATATTGCCCGCCAAGTAGAAGAATATAGAGCCCCGCAAACAAATATTGTGGATGATGGCAAAGGTAATAAGTTGGTACTTTCTGCAATACCAAGTTTGGAAAATAATAGTATTATCATTACCGTGTATTATCCTGAAATTGCCGACATTATTAAAAAGCAAATTGATCTCTTACGTAATCCAAGCGAGTGGGATTATCTTCTTTATTTAGAAACCACCGAATCAGGTAAACTTATTAACCAATTGATCCCTGGCTCTGGTGAACAGCTATTAAACTTTAAAATTGAACTTTTAAAAACAGCGCTCAGCAAAAAGGCATTATTGCTTGAAATGCCCGATGAAGACTTGCAGCCAACCGTTGAGATATTAAACCACATTAGTTTGCGCGAGCAGCTTCATATACTCAAAATTCAAGCTCCTGAACAAAATCATGAGACAGCCATCAAGTTGTTTGGGATGAACCCATTATTTGCTGGCAACAATAAGCAACCAGCTTTGCTTGAAAAGCTTAATAACACTGGCACACTCTTTATTCAAAACATTCATTTATTAAGTTTAGAAACACAGCAATATCTTGCAGAATTTATTAAGTATGGCTACTACCACATATTCCACAGCGATAAAAAAGTAAGTGCTAACGTGCGTATTATTTGCTCAACTGACCGTAATCTGCAAACGCTTGTGCAAGAAGGCACGTTCTTACGCGCACTCTTTAATGAACTGCGCTACACTACCCTTTCTATGCCTCCACTCTTTAAATTATCGCAAGAAGAATTAAGCGCACTTGCCGAAGGCTTTACTGAACAAGCACTCCAAACCGAAACATTTAAAAATATTCTCCAATTGACCGACAAAGAAAAATCTAAGTTGATCGATCTTAAACCAGTCAGTTTATATGAATTAAAATCAAAAATTCAAAAGTTACTCGTTGAAAAATCAAAGAAAAATAATATTTATCAAGAAATTCAGTTTGATCCCGCTTACACAATAGACGATCCGTCTCTCATGGAAGCGGCTCGCCTTGGCAAAAAAGCACTCCAAGATCGCAGATTAATGTCACTCCTGTGGGATAAATTTAAGAATCAGAATCAGATTGCTTCGTTTTTGAACGTTAACCGTTCTTCAGTGAATCGCCGCTGCAAGGAATATAATTTAAATTAAGCTGCTTTTGAAAACATTTTCTTAAGTGCGCCATTATACGCATGCCGTTGCACTCGTCGCTGCACCTGTGTAAAATCAACCCGTTCAAGAGCATCAACGGCAACTGCAATGCTCGTAACTGCCAATTCTTGCTCAAGTAAAGCAACTGCTTTCTCAACATCCGCAACCACGTGCTCATCAGAATCACTATGTTGCAATTTACCAGCATCATCGCAATATCTTACCAAAAGCGAATTGATTAATTCTTGCATATATTTGCAAAGTGGCCCCGCCACACGAAGATCACCAAGTTCAAGACGAGCAAAAATACGCACTGTCTTTTCTTTATGATTAATAGCACGCAATACTGTGCATGCATGCTCCAAATGTTGTTTGTATGCTGTAGCCAATTTCTCATGCTCATCATTTTCATGCTGGGCATCATTTAAAGAAGGCTTGCTCACGCGAGATTCTTGAGAAACTTGAGGAACGTGCACGTGAGCAATCTGCTTCATATGATCTTTAAGATCAAGAGCGGCTGAATTTTCAGCTACCTCTTGATCTGTTACTTGCGGATCAACATTATATACAATAACATTCTTTTCTACCGTATATGGCATATACATTATCAATTGTTTTAATAATGAAATTTCTTCACTGCGCGATGCATGGCCTATATAAAGCCCTATTGCACCAATAAAGAACAAACAGAAAATATATGGCCAAAATCGTTGCATATTATGTCCTATCGTGCTTATTAGTATACAGTTATAACATACGAAACTCACTCACGCAATAGGCGAAAATATAAGCTTTTTTAAGGTTCAAATTGCTACTATTGCGTAAATCCAGGCTATACTGTATGTTGATGCAAGAACAAAAAAGAGGAAAATTTTTATGACCCACAAAGAATTTAAAGATCACAGCTCTGAATTTATCATACATTTAGAAGTTGAGCGTAATCTTTCTGAGCACACGCTGCGCGCCTATACCAGTGATCTTGCTTTATTTGCAACGTTTTGGCATGGCATTATTGTGCGTGAAAAAATAGAAATACCATTATCGCGCGCTTTTGAGCGATATCTAGTTTCTTTGTATCATAAGAAAACCTGCAATAGCTCTATAGCCCGCAAAGTTTCTTGCTTTCATTCATTTCAAGAGTATGTAGCAAAACAGGGCATTCAATTAAGCTTACAACTTGAGCGACCACGTGTTGAGCGCAAGATCCCTCAATTTTTAAGCGTAGACGAATTGTTTCATTTACTTGATACCATTCAAGATCAAGATCTTCCAACCGCCCGGCCCCTGAGAGATAAAGCAATTCTTGAATTACTTTATGCCACTGGCATACGCTGCTCTGAGCTTGTGCATATTAAACTTGAACATATTAACTTGCAAGAAAAAACTATTGTAATTTTGGGTAAAGGGCGCAAAGAACGAATGGTACTTTTTGGCGCAAAAGCAAAAGAGCGTATTGAGCATTACTTATCTGCGGAGCGCCCAAGAACAAGCGACGGTAAAGAACCCTTATTTGTGAATAATCGCACCACAGAACTAACCACTCGGTCAGTGCAACGCATTATTAAAATGTTTCGTCAATTTTTGCAACTTGATCGCGCGCTCACACCACATAAAATACGGCACTCCTTTGCCACACATTTATTAAATCAGGGCGCAGATTTGCGCTTGGTGCAAGAATTATTAGGTCATAAAACACTTTCAAGCACCGAACGTTACACGCATGTTTCACTTTCGAAATTAAGTAATTTATGTGATACTATACATCCATTATCCTCCTACACTAATGTTTCCGACTACGTCGCCACTGCGTCGGACAAGCCGGAGGACAGAGATGCATATAAAGGACAATCTTCAGAGCAAAGTACTAAGCCTCGAGGGGCAGACAAGAAGGATAAATAGTAAACGTGAACTCTCCCCTTATTATTCCTCGGTATAAACGCAATGCATTACAAGTTGGCGTGCTCTTATGCCTGTTTGGCATTATGGGGCGCCTTGTACATTTGCAACTTTATCATTATCAAACGCTCCTTGCAAAAAGCCGAAAAAACTTTCTGCGGCATGAAACTATCTGGCCTCAACGAGGTAACATTCTTGACTGTAATGGCAATTTGCTGGTCACCAATCGCCCTGCCACCGATCTCTATTGGCAAGGTACCGGCAATCGCCCGCTCACGCATGAACAACTTGCTATTCTTGAAATAGTGCAAGAAATAGAAAATAAAACATTTGATGATGAATTGCTGCAACTGGTCAAACGTGCAGAGCGCATGAGCACGCAACAACTTATTATTGATGATATAACGCTTGAACAATTATCAAAAATTGCAGAGCAATTTCCTGAGCACCCTAATATACTTATTCAAAATACATTTAAACGTCATTACCCCTACAATGATACTGCATGCCACGTCGTAGGATATATTAATCATTTGCAAGATACTGGGCAAATGGGCATTGAGCGCGTATTTGATGATGCCTTGCGCGGGGAGCACGGTACGTTTGTTAAAACTATAAATTCAACTGGCCGACCTCTATCTGCCTACACGCTACACAATGCCATTCGTGGTGCCGATGTTACCACTACCATTAATATAGATATTCAGCACATGGCAGAAGCATTATTCCCGCCGGATGAATCTGGCACGTTTATTGTAATGGATCCCAGCAATGGCGCTATTCTCACCCTTGTTTCTCGCCCCACGTTTGACCCTACCGTATTTATTGAAGGCCTTAATCAAGAAGAATGGCAGCAACTTTCTGAAAAAAAGCCATTTGTAAATCGAGCGCTTGGCGCGTGCTACCCGCCTGCCTCACTTTTTAAAATGGTGACTATTGCAGCAGCACTGGAAGAAGGCATTATCAGCACAGACACTGCGTGGTTATGCAAAGGCTATATACAATTTGGTAGAAAAACAAAATGTAACAAGCAACACGGCTGGCTTGATGTAAAAGAAGCTATTGCACATTCATGCAATATCCCATTTTATGAAATTGCCAAAAAATTGCATATTGATAAACTAGCGCACTATGCTCAAGCATTTGGTCTTGGCCAGCCAACGGGCATTCTATTTCCTGAAAAGCAGGGTTTAGTGCCCACCACCAAATGGAAACGCGCACAACTTGGAGAGCGCTGGTGGCCGGGAGAAACTCTTTCTGCATCGATTGGTCAAAGTTATACTCTTGTCACACCACTGCAAATGGCCCGCATGATATCAAGCATTTGCACGCATAAGTTAGTGCGCCCTCGTTTGCTGCCACAAGAACCTGTTGAAATTAAACCACTCGGCATTAGCTCGGTTACCTGCAGATTCTTGCAAAAAGGCATGCGTGAGGTAGTTAAAGAAGGTAAAGCTAAAACGCTCAATACTATTGATGATCTTACGGTATATGCAAAAACGGGAACAGCACAAACATGTGCGCTTGATACTGGGCTTGAAGGCAAACAGTATTGCGCTCACGCGTGGCTTGGCGGTTACTTTACCTACAAAAATGAAAAACCACTCACCATCGTGATTATGATTGAATCAGCAGGTTCTTCTAGCGCTGCAACACGCGTTGCCAAACAATTTTTGGTCAAATATAGAAATTGGAAAAGGGAGCAAGAACGAGTGGTTGCGTAATACCTGGATCTTTACTTTTCGGTCTTTCTTAACATAAACTAATAATGTAAAACTTATGGATAAAAAACGGAGAGGTTATGAAGTACGTTAGTAAAATTACTGCAGCGTTGCTGTTACTATATTCTGACACTTATGCAATGGAGCTTGATGTAACGCTTAATAATTTGACTACATCCCTCCGCACGCTCCAAAAACGCTTAGAACAAAAACAACAAATCCCGTCAAAGCCTGTTCTCATCAACCAATTGCCAACAATCAATACGGAAGCTCTTATTAATTTCATCAAGCCTCTCTCTGAGCAATTGTTGAGTAAAATCGCTGCTCCAAAAAATCGCTCCCCCGAAGGGCTTGATACGTTTAGAAACTCACTTGAAAATCGCATACTCGAATATATCAATGCAAACAGACAAAAACTGCCTTCTATTTTAGTAAGTTCATCGCCAAAAAGTACAGTTCAATTCACAGAAATTCTTACTCGCATGCTCACCAGTGGTTTTTTTGAAAAACTTGCGGATTTTGAAGAAAAAAGAACAGTAAAAGGTAAAGAAGTCGCTATACCAACAGCTTTAACTACCTGCAATTGCATCCCGCTTGCCAAGCGAATAGCCTTCAACATAGCTCTGCTTTACGACATATTCAAACAATTTTCCGATAAAACAGAACCGCTGGTCTATACAACCATGGCATCAGGTGGATTATTGCAGGACTATTTAGTTATCCAAGCATTAATTTGGGCGGGATATAACAATATTCATCTCAATTTGATTGATTTATATTACCCTGATGCTTGGCGATTACGTGATTTGCAGAATCTTGAAGTTCTTCATACTAATTTTATCACGAAATACATGCTCATATATCCAGAACAAATTGAACTCCTAAGATTAAAGCTACTGAGCGATGCATCCCAAGTATATGCTCAGTCAGGCAGAACGGTTGCGGTTGAAACCCATGTTTATAATAATGCTTATGAATACATAGATAAAACAAAACAATATGCATATGAGCGAACCAACGTGCTTGTAATGGTTGATGTGGAAATCGAAAGGCCAGACATTATTCCAAACTTTCCATCGCTTGCAAATGCTATTAGATTTACCTTCAAAGACCCAGTAGATAGTCAACTTTATAATCACACCTATGCATTCTTACCTAGAAATAAGCCGATCCAACTCTATCAACTCGATCTTACACGCCTCAATCTTGATCAATCACCTAAAACCATGGATTTGCTAAAAAATGCACAACAAGAATTAATTGAATTGGCTCGAACATCGAGAGCAACACGCGGATATACTCCCAATTTCTTCCTAGGACTGGATACGCTACCTCATCAATATTATACTAAAGCTACTATAGTTAAGGATGTGCCAATTTCTGAACACTATTATGCCATGCTTGCTTCTGATATATTTACCACCTTCCAAGACATGCTCTTTGATGCATTAGCTAATAATGCTCTTGTATTTACATTATATAAAAAAGATTATAACGCCAAAGTTGATTCAAGTGTTATAGAAAAAATTGATGTTGCAGCATTTAAAAGAATAGACCCAGTATCAATCATAGAGCCAGCACTCAATAAACTAGGCTATCAAAAAGTTGATTTGAATTAAATTAAACCAGTTTTTATTTTGAGCAAAAAAAAGATGGAATAGATATAAAATCTATTCCATCTTAAAATTTATTCCGTTCATATCCTGCGACAAGCTCAGGGTGAGCGGTGAAATATACAGCTTTTAATTTAGCGATTAGCTGCTGCTACTTTTTTTGCCAAGCGGCTTAATTTACGAGCAGCAGTGTTTGCATGCATTACGTCTTTGCTTTTAGCACGACCTAATTGTGCTTGCACATCTTTAAGAAGTTCAAGTGCTTTTTCTGGCTCTGCCTCGATTGCAACTTGTACTTTTTTGATCGCAGTTTTGATTGCAGTTTTACGAGCCAAATTTTGGTGGCGGCGTTTTACTGCCTGAATTGCACGTTTTTTTGCTGATTTGATATTTGCCATTGTTTATAACCCTATTATTTAAATAACTTTCTGGATTTTACCAGCTTTTACACACTTAGTACATACCGCTCCACGATGTACCCTGTTAGAGCCACCGGCAATAACGGTAAAGCGCATAGTATGTACATTAGGGTACAACCAACGGCCAGTGCGGTTTTTCGCGTGGCTCACGTTATTGGCTGTTCTAGGGCGTTTATCACAAATTGAACAAATCCGTGCCATGAGAGAGAATCCTTCTTAAAATTTCTAAAATATATAGTACTAGTATAGCTAAAATGGGCTGTTTTACAACCCGCCGTCGCTTTTTTGTTACATAAAAAGGCTAAGGCGTGGTTGTCACGCCTTAGCGCTTTGCGCGGCGGCGGACAAGTTAGTTACGCTATTCCTGCCTGTACCTTCGCACAAAACCTTATGCCTGGCCCCTTACGTATGGCTGTTCAGGTTCAGGGCGAGGCTCCATGCCAAGCAGCTCATAGACTTCTTGAGCAGACATGGTCTCTTTTTCCATCAGAGCAGCAGCAATTTTTTCAAGTTTATCCCGATGCTCGGCCAAGAGAGTCATTGCCCTCTTTAATGAGCCCTCTAAAATAGCCTGCACTTCCTCATCAATTAATGAACGCGTGCGTTCTGAATAATCATGCGGATTTGCCCGAGGATTATAGATAACCGGCCCAAGCTTTTCAGACATGCCCCATTGGCATACCATTGCTCGCGCCATAGAAGTGGCCGACGTAAAATCACTTTCTGCTCCTGCACCCAACGTATTACAAGCCAAGTGCTCGGCAGCTCTGCCACCCATGCACATTGCAATATAGGCAAGGCACATTTCTTTGCTGCGTGTATATTTTTCACGATCAGGCAAGTGAAACGTCACCCCTAACGCAGGCCCACGAGGAACAATAGTTACTTTATAAAGCGGGTCAATATGCTCATGAGGCATTAAGAGCCCTACCAACGCGTGCCCTGCCTCATGATAAGCGGTAAGCCATAATTCTTGTTTAGTTGGAAATACACTTTTTGATTCTTGCCCAATAATAATCTTATCACGTGCTTCATCAAGATCTGCCATAGTCACTGCCGCTCGTTCTTCTTTTTTAGTGGCGATCATGGCAGCTTCATTAACGAGCCCTGCCAAATGAGCGCCAGTCCACCCTGCAGTACCGCGGGCAACTTTTGAAAGATCTGCATCTTCACCCATTTTGATTTTAGCAGCATGAATGTTTAAAATTTGCTCACGGCTTTTTAAATCTGGGTATGGCACGTGAATCGTTTTATCAAATCTACCAGGGCGCACGAGTGCCTTATCAAGCATATCCGCTCTGTTGGTTGCAGCAATAATAATTACATCGCTATCTTTTGTAGAAAATCCATCCATTTCTGTAAGCAACTGATTTAACGTTTGCTCTTGCTCTTGTGAGCCATACGGCCCATGCGAGCGAGCCCGGCCAATCGTATCAATTTCATCAATAAATACAATAGATGGCGCATGCTTGCGGGCTTGTGCAAAAAGATCACGCACGCGCGCTGCTCCCACACCCACAAACACTTCCACAAATTCAGAGCCACTCACTGCAAAGAATGGTCTTCCCGCCTCGCCAGCCACTGCTTTTGCAAGCAAGGTTTTACCATTTCCTGGCTCACCTTCTAGCAAGATTCCGCGGTTCATATGAGCGCCAAGACGTTTAAATTTTTGAGGCTCTTTCAAGAAAGAAACAAAATCTTGAAGTTCTTCTTTGGCTTCATGAGCGCCCGCCACATCGGCAAATTTAACTTTTACCATAGAAGGCATAATCATTTTTACATGACTCTTGGTCATGCCCGCAGCACTTTCACCGCCACCACCAGACTCTTCATTGCCTTTAGTGCTCGTTACTTGTTTGACTGCTTTATCAAAATCACCTTTGGTAACAATATCGCGGCCCGATTCACGCGATGCAATGATAGCTGCTTGATTGACTAAGTTGGCCAAATCAGAGCCGGTAAAGCCTGCTGTATCTTTGGCAACTTGTGCAAGATCAATAGCTGAATCTAATTTTACTTTGCTTGCATGAAGACGCAAAATTGTTTCTCTATCTTTCTCTTCTGGATACGGCACAACTATGTGACGGTCAAAGCGGCCCCGGCGCACCAGCGCCTTATCAAGAACTTCTGGGCGATTGGTTGCTGCTATAATAATAATATTTTGTTGTTTGCTTGAAAAACCGTCCATTTCTGCAAGAAGCTGATTGAGTGTTTGCTCACGCTCATCGTTTCCGCCACCAATACCGCCACCACGATGTCGGCCAATTGCATCAATTTCATCAATAAAAATTATGCAAGGCGCATGTTTGCGTGCCTGCGCAAAAAGATCACGCACGCGCGCTGCACCCACACCCACAAATACTTCTATAAAATCTGAGCCGCTCACGCTAAAAAATGGGCAATTTGCCTCCCCTGCCACTGCTTTTGCAAGCAACGTTTTACCATTACCCGGGTCACCAACAAGCAATATGCCGCTCGTCATTTGCGCGCCTAAACGGCGATATTTTTCTGGATTTCTTAAAAAATCTACAAAGTCCTTCAGGGCTTCTTTGGCAGTATCTGCTCCCGCAACATCTGCAAACGTGGTTTTAATAGTAGAAGGCATAAACATACGAGCGCGGTTTTTACCCATGCCAAAAATATTAGCACCACCGCCGCCGCCATTCTGGCCTTTCATCTGACGGAAAAAATACCATGCTGCAAGTAATGATAACAAAAACGCGCCAAATAAAAAGAAATGCCAGGTTTGAAAGCCCGAAGGCTCTACAATATGCACGTACACATCATGCGCAATGAGCTGGTCCATAATCGTTGAATTTTCAGGGATATTAGTCTCAAACTTTTGAGTGCCTTGCTTATAAACCCCATGAATACTCTTACCCGAAACTGTAACCGCCTTTACCTTATCCTGGTTAACTGCACTGACAAATTCTGAATATGAGATAACAGTAGTGTTAAGAATAATATGGCCAAGCTGCGATAATATAATAAGAGATCCCACGAGCAGCACTACCATAACCACCAGATTGCGAGGACCGCCATTAAAGCCTTTAGGGTTCAAATTGGAAAACTTCTTTTTCATTCATATCCTATTTGTTAAGTTCGTATAAAAATAGCTGGATCAAGCAGAGAGAATACCTCCGTAAGCCCTACTCTCTGCCAGTATAGCATAAAAAGATATATTCTAATAGGACAATAGCCATAAGAAATCACTCAAGCCGCTAGAAAGGAAGCTTTTAATATAATTACAAGTGTTGAGCAAAGCCCTCACTGTTTTCCAGGACTAAGCTGTCACCTTAGAATTCGCCTGCGACTTTTCAACTATATCCAAAAACCAAATATCATGTGCTTCTTCAGCAAAAGTGTTCTCATAGTTTTTAAGAAAAGCATAAAACGCTTGCGTTTTCTCTTTTGAAGGAGAAGGCGTATCAATTTCTGGATTATGATGCATAAAATGACCAGCATATGTAGTACCAAATTGAGCATATTCTTTGGTAAATAATATGAATGAATGCCAAAGATTATCTACATCACGGCTATACATACCAATGTTCTCTTTGTTTTTATTAAGTGCACAAAGTATAAGATAGCGCTTGAGTTCTCGTTCTAAAATAACAATATCTTCATCACTATAACCAAAATCTTTTTGGCATCGTTTGGTCATATGCTCCATGGGATAATTCATTATGCCAGTTATTATCTGCTCTTTACTTGGTTTGGAAAGGTAAGCCTTTAAGTACGTAAAGCACATTACGAGCAAAGTTGAAAATACAATAAGCGTCAAATTTTTTATATTCATGTTAATTTGTATCTTTACATAGCAAAAGAGCTGCAGATAATACTACAGCTCTTAGTAAATTAATTCGTTGTAAAAGGCAAAAGTTTAATCTCCGCCACCGCAACCATTACAACCTTCAAGATCACAAACAGGCACAACATTAATAGGATGGCTACCAGAAACATCAGATGCATGATCAGCTTTAATATTCTGTTTTATGTTTGCTATAGCAGAATTTGCTTGCGCAATTCTGTTTTTTACAGAACATTCCACTTGTGTAGCAATTGCACAAATTATGAGAGCAGCAAAAAATTTATTGTTCATGTGTGGTTTCCCTTTAGTTGATTGTTAATGTCCCTTACATAATTACTATAGCACATATATTACTTAAGTAACTATATTCAACATCTCATTCAACGTTAATTAACATCTTATTAATAAACTTACCTAGCGCCCTAGGGCCTTATAATATTAATAATGATTATAATTTCAACAGGATTAAATAGTAACAAATTGAAATATTTTGTATTTTCAATTATGATATCATTAACATTTATTAACACTTCTAAAGGAATCTCAAAGATTGGAGCAAAGTTGAGCAAACATAATCAAAATAACAAAGCACTCTTACATTTTAGAGAGCCACTTATTCTCTCAAACCTTATTCTGGCAATGAAAGAATCGTTGCCAGAACTAGAAGCCGCTTTTAACGAATATCAAGATGATTTACTGCAAACTGGCGAATATGATCAAGGTTATTTTTCCTATATTTTTAATCCATATTTACAGGAGTTTTTACAATCCAAACAAAAACACCCTAACCAACTGGGTAAGCGAATATTCCATTATTTAGAAAGAATGGCACGCAGCCCTGAGTGGACGGTAGTTAATGTTTTGGCTGTGGTGATACTTGAGCATCTTAGTCCTCACCAATTGGAAGTTGCACGCCAGTATATGGGGCCAAAGACCAAGGAAATTCTAAAAGATATACAACAATATTGGAGAGATCTTCATGCAGCGCAAAAGTAAAAAAGAACTGATAGTGCATAGTAACCAAGCAAGAAAGTTATCACTTCTATTATTGCCCTTTTTTGGCTGGCTCGCGTTTGATATATTTTCCTATATTTCTGATTGGTCAGTGCTTAACGCTCTTGCCGGCGCGCGTTATATTAAATGGGTGCTTACGTTCGCATTGCTAATATTTCTAGTACGTTTGACCGTCATTTTTTGTAGGCTTTTTTGGCGTTATGTAACGAGGGCTCCTGCTGTTGTTCTTAACGATGAAGGTTTATGTCTGGAAAATTTTGGTCTTATTCCTTGGGAGAACGTGGAGCATCTTGAAAAATGGATTAGTAATCCTTTAAATATACCGGGTGAAGAACTTGTGGGCCTTGCAATCAGCTTTAAGAATCCTGAGTTGGTGTTTAATAAAGGTTGGTTACATCAAAAAATAATATATATGTTAAAAACGCATAATTCTTTATATCATGTGCTCGTGCAACATCTTGATCGTGATCCTCAGGAAGTTGCCCAGTTTGCCAAGCATTTTATACAAAAGTAAACATAATCATGAAAACCTTGTTACCATTACACAAAGCTTCTAAGCAAAATAAAATTGAAAAAGTAAAAGCTTTGCTTGAGCAAGGAGCTGATGTACATGCAAAGGATGTGCATGGAAGAACCGCGCTCCATATTGCAGCTCTTGATGGGCACCTTGAGGTAGTGAAGCTGTTACTTGCACATGGAGCTACCGTATCAACAAAAGATACTGCTGATAAATTTACGGCGTTAGAACTTGGAGCATGTTATGGCCATACGCCCGTTGTTATTGCGCTCATTAATCATGGTGCGGATGTGAATACTCTAAGCAAAGATCGCGTGAGTGCGTTACATTTGGCATGTGGCCAAGGGCATCATGATACAGTTAAAGTATTGTTATCTCATGGTGCTAACATACAAGCAAAAAATAGTCTGGGCAGTACGCCGCTCCATTATGCAGCAGTTACCGGTCACCTAGCAGTAGTTGAGTTGTTACTTGCGCAGGGGGCTGATGTGCATGCAAAAGGGATGTATGGCGAGACTGCAAAAAATATGGCATTACAAGCTGGTTATACAGAAATTGCACATATACTTGAACAGTATGCAACCAATACGTAATGGATTTAAGTCCCCTTTGGCCAAGGACCAATTTTGTAAACAAGGGGTAATAATGGTATGCTTTATGTTAATAGTAGTGGCTATATTATATCTATAAAATTTTACTAATAGTAAATAAACGACGTGAATCAAGTGCAACAAACTTTTGCTGAAATAAGCAAAAATCTAATTGGGCAAAAAGTCAGCGCTATTAAATTAGGCGTTGGCAGTTTTTTAACTCTTGATTTTGGCCAGTTGCATACAAAACTTACAAAAACCAAAACAGGAAAAGAACTGATTCATACGTTTGGGGAATGGCATCTGTGGGTATATATGTGTGCTTGGCGAATTGATAAAAATGGAAAGCCATATATTGCTTCATCTGATGATCGCACAAAAATTGCTCAAATAATAAAAGAACTTTTTGACACTGTTCTTACAAAATGGGAATTGTTAAATCCTTCATTGGATACTAAATGGTATTTTGATGATCATATAACGCTCACGTTATTTAATACCAGCACTGAAGATGAAGATCAATGGTTGTTATTTACGCCTGAAGACATGGTATTAACCATTGGTCCCGGTGATACGTGGACGTACCAGCCTTCTGGTGCCAATTAAATTTACTTACATTGCAGGAATATGAATGCAAACTTTTTCAAAAGAATCATTAGTAGATGCTGTACTGCATAATGATGTATCACGAGCAACAGCTCTGCTTGCACAAGGCATTGATGTAAATGATAAAAATGTGCATGGCTGGACGGCGTTACATCTTGCTGCACAATGTGGGCAAAAAGAGCTTGTGGAATTGTTGCTCAGCCATGGTGCTCAAATTCAAAATAAAGGTACTTGTGATATTACGCCACTCCATTTGGCGTCACTTACCGGGCAATCTGAAGTTGTTATGGTGTTGCTAGCGCATGATGCGTGGGTGGATGCTCAAGATCAAATTGGTAGAACACCGCTCCATATGGCAGCACAGGGTGGAAATGTTGATGTTGTTGCATTTTTGCTTGCACGTGATGCAAACATGTACCTTAAAGAAAATATGCAAGGCCATACTCCTTTAAAAGTCGCACAAGCTCATGGCAATCAAGCGGTAGTCGATTTGTTTCTTGAACAGCAAGCATTCCAAATAAATGATGCTGCTTATGAAGATAACAAAGAACAGGTCGCTTATTTGCTATCACAAGGTGTTTCTATTAACGCAAAAACTGATGATGCAAGGCCGTTGCTGCGTGCTGCATTTGAAGGTCACAAGGAAATGGTAGAATTGCTGCTTGCACATGGGGCTGATGTTCAAATAACAGATCAAGATGGTAATACAGCTGCCATGCTTGCGCAAGAAGAAGGCCATACAGAAATTGTGCAGTTACTTGAGCAGCACGGAAAAAATAAAATTTAATTTAGGGGCGATAAATGCAAAATTTTTCTATTGAAGCATGGATTGATGCAGTATCAAAGAATAATATTCCACAAGTAAAAACATTGCTTGCACAAGGTATTGACCTTAATAGTAAAGATACCCATGGTACGGCATTACATTATGCAGCCAATTATGATTATCAAGAACTGGTTGAATTATTAATTGCGAGTGGCGCTGATATACATGCAAAAAATAAACAAAACTGGACTCCATTACATACTGCCTCGCAATATGGATCTCTAAAAAGTGCCCACATATTAATAGCACATGGTGCAGATGTACATGCAAAAGATTTAGATAATTATAGTCCATTACATTATGCAGCCGCGGAAAATTTTGGAAACATAGCTGAATTATTAATAATGAGTGGTGCTGTAGTGGACGCAAGGACTGAATATAATTGGACTGCATTACACCTTGCAATTCAGAATGGCTTAGAAAAAATTGTAGCATTATTAATAGCGAGCGGCGCTCAAGTGAATGATGTTATAGATAAGCAGACGCCATTACAGAAGGCTTCTCTTTATGGTTATGAAAAAATAGTGCAACTATTACTAGAGCATGGTGCTGACGTGAATGCAAAAAATGATGATGGCTGGACTGTGTTAATGCTGGCTTGCCTCTCCGGGCATAAAAAAGTTGTAGAATTACTCATAGCTTTTGCTGCAGATGTTAATGCCAAAAGTATAGACAATTGGACTGCATTACATGTTGTTTCACAAAATGGACACGGAGCGGTAGCTGAATTGCTTATAGCTGGTGCTGCAGATGTTAATATAGTCAGTGGTGCTGGCACTGCTTTGCACTTGGCAGCATTTGAAGGATACAAAGAAATAGTCGCATTACTGCTCTCACATGGGGCTGATATAACACTACTCGATAGAGATAACAAGACAGCTGCCATGATTGCGCAAGAAGAAGGCCATACAGAAATTCTGAAACTATTAAATCAGTATGTAAAGAACGACTAGGACTATCTATGAAAAGTTCATCAACATTTGAGCTACATAAAGCAATTGAACAAAATAATATCTCACTCGTTCAATCATTACTTGCTGAGGGAGCAGATCTTAATGCCAAAAATATAGAAGGTATGACAGCCTTTGAACTTGCAGCAAGTTGTGGGCACATCGAAATTATTCTTTTATTAATCAAAAGTGGCGCTGCTGTACATGCAACAAATAACTCTCATTCAACACCTCTACATGATGCATCTGCTAGTGGCCAAAAAAAGATTGTTCAAGTACTAATTGACCATGGTGCACATGTAAACGCAAAAGCAGATAAGAATATTACTCCTCTACATATGGCCACATTGAATGGCCATCAAGAAGTAGTTGCATTATTGTTGGCACATAACGCTGATATGGAGGTGCAGGAAAGTGTAAAAGATCTTACCGCTTTAGAACTTGCATCTGCGCGAGGTCACCGTGAAATTGTTGCCTTACTTCTCATGCATGGTGCCAAGGTGAATGCAAAGTCTAAAGGAAGAACAGCATTGCAGTTTGCAGCAGCCTATGGCCACATAGAAGTCGTAGAGATGTTACTAACCAGTGGAGCAGATACCACCATTAAAGACGAAACTGATCTTACTGCCGATATGATTGCGCTGAGGGAAGGTTACGTAGAAATTGCACATTTGATTGTGCAATATGAAAATACAAAATAAGCTTTGAGATTTGGCAAAGCAACTTCAATACTAAAAAAAATTGGTAGCGTTATAAACAGTAAGGCCAAGTGTGCAAAAATTCCCCAAACTAGTATTGCATAAAGCAGCATCAAAAAATGATATCGCCCAAGTAAAAACGCTCTTGGCGCATGGTGCTCATGTTAATGCAAAAGATACAAAGAATAGGACCGCTTTGCATCATGCAGCAGAACGTGGTTATTTAGAGATAGTTACTTTGTTGCTTGCACAGGGAGCAGATGTTAATGCCAAAGACGCTATAGATGGTGGTTTTACGCCATTACAATGTGCAGCTTGGCGTGGTCACACGGAAGTTGTTAAATTACTGCTAAAGCATGGTGCTGATGTACATGCAAAAACCGCCGGTGGATGGACTTCTTTATCTTTTGCAGCACAGGCTGGTCATAAGGAAGTCATTGCAGCATTATTGGCACATGGAGCACAGATGAATGCAAAAGATGGCCTTGATTGGACAGCGTTACAAATGGCAGCATCCCATGGGCATACAGATGTGGTTGAATTACTGCTGGTGCATGGTGCTGATGTGAATATAGCCAGTGATGCTGGCACTGCTTTGCACCTTGCAGCATTTGAAGGATACAAAGAAATAGTCCAGTTACTGCTCTCACATGGTGCTGATATAACACTACTCGATAGAGATAGCAAGACAGCAGCTATGATTGCGCAAGCAGAAGGCCATCAAGAAATTGTAGAGCTTTTTAAGATATAGTTTGCTACCGCAGGACCTGTAAATTCTACTTCTTTTAATTTCGGCACATAATCTTTGCCAAGTGGTACGGTTTCTTGAAAATAATGTCTTTCAGGCGGCGTAAAATTCCATAATTTGTTAAATACGTTTCCGTGCGTATCGCGAGCCATAACTATATATCGTTCAAATTCACTTGATAGGTCACGATAAATCACAATTAATTTGCCTGCTTCTATGAGTGAATAGGCATAGCCGCTTTTTAAAGGAGGTGGTGGATATACTTTGTACACAATGTGACAACCAGTATCTTTAATATTCGTAGATACTCCAGCAGCAAGCAATAGTTTAACAATATCCTGCCGGTTGTTATGGCAAGCATAATGTAAAACAGTGCCTTCATAGCCATAGTTAGGATCAATAGCAAAAACGGTGCTACAGTAATGAGGATTGTTTACAAATTCAATAATATGCTTGATCGCGTTATATGAATGTTCTTGATAAATCAGCAAGCCAACAATGCGGCATAAATCAGCAAGTGCTGCTCCTTTGGCCATAAAAAGATCAACAAGTTCTATCGAGGGAACTGCATATGCACAAAAAAGGTAAAAATCTTCAGGTGTTGCTTCTATATTGCATTCACCAAGCAAAAATACTAAGACTTCATTAGGCGCCCGAGCTGCAAGCGGTATTGATAAATTAAAATTGTCAGTGGTAGCTCCTGCCATAATCAATAACTCGCCGTTGGCGACACTGTTTTTAAATGTGGTTTTTACTTCATGGTCCATAGAATAATCTGCATACCCAAAACAATAAGCAAATGATGTTTTAATAGACTTTGGACCATTTGGATCTGCCCCATATTTGAGCAAGAGTTCCGTATATGCAGCAGGTTTATCATTGATACTCAGAACAGTGAGCGTAGTATGCTCATCACGATGAGTTGGAAAATACGCATCATTGGGATTTGCGCCTCTTTCAAGAAGCAGTTCGAGCACTTTGATATCAGTTGTATATTCACAAGCCCATAATAGTGGAGTTCTATCACTTTCATCCTTGCGAGCTCTTACATCAGCGCCATGATCAAGTAATAAACGGATAATCTCAATAGATGAATCTAGCTTGCAAGCATAAGAAAGCGGTGTACAATGCGTGGCATAAAAATTAAGATCAATACCATTTTTGATAAGCTCACTTAAGCTTTGCTCATTGAGCTCTTTATCTTTAATTAATGTATAGAGGGTAATTAAAGGATTGATCATGCAAAGGAACCTTGCAAATTTTCTATGCTATCTTTTACAAATAAAACTAGATCAATCTTATCAAAATAAGATTTTTATACAATCTGTAACGAAAGGCCAAGTACGAGCCTGCATGTTGCTTGAGCAAACAGTTAAATAAGATATAATAGTATAATATATCTAGTTTCTATAAAAAATTCATAATAGAAATTATATAACTAAACGGTACTCTTGTGAATATTAGCCACTATACTTCTTACTTTCATGATGGATCAATTATTGCGATTCAGCATAAAAATACTGAACTTTTAATTTCAATGGAGAGTGCTGAACTATCACGTGATGATCTGACTGAAGATATCACCCTTTCAGAGCATAGCTCGCTAAAAGGTATTTTACATCTTAAGAGAATAAAGAGTATATACGTTGACGAGCAGGCTTTTATAGGAAAATTGGTTACGCATGCTACAAAAAGCAGCCGCATATTAGATTTTTCTATTAAAGGCACAAAAGTGCATTTTTTTATCGAGTGGAGCACAATACCAGTAAATCCATTACTTGATGAGTTCAATGATATTGTTGTTGAAGCAGACGAGATTTATTGGGAAAACAAACCTGATCTGTATGACCATTTTGGTAAAGGATAACCTCAACCATGGTATTGAGTGCGCAAGAGCAACTTACTGTAACTAACCTCATTCCTGTTATGAAAAAATTATTCCCGGAATTAGAACCACGATTTGCTGAGCGTCAACAGGATCTTGAGGGTGTATCTGCTGGTCTTCATTTTATATATGTATTTTGTCCGTTTTTAAGAACATTTCTGGATTCAGAGCAACCACACCCAAATCTACTTGGCAAGCGATTATTTGCATATCTTGAAAGTATGTCACAAAGTTCTGATATTAGAGTGTCAGAAATACTTGCATATCACATTTTAGAAAGTCTCAGTCACAAGCAGTTGGAAATTGCCAAAATATACATGGGCTCCAAGACTAAAGAAATACTCAAGGAAGTGGAAGAGTTTTGGGAAAAAGTAGGAAAATGGCAAACCACAAGGAAATGTTAATGGAACACACAAAAAAGCACGTATGGTTTAATGCCATACTTGAAAATAACTTGCCAGAAGTAGAAATGCTTATTGAGCAAGGAATTGACGTAAATACGCAAAATAGCGATGGTCAAACTGCATTGCACTTGGCAGCTCAACAGGCTCATGATGAATTAGTGTATGTGCTCATAATTTCTAAAATGAATGTGCATATAAAAGACAATCGTGGTAATAATGCACTGCATGTGGCAGCGCTGAATGGGCACCAAGTAATAATGCAATCTCTTATTGATTATGGTGTAGATGCTGAGTTGGTCAAACATATGGATATTGCGCTTGATCTTCTTGCACTCAATAACAACGGCAAAACAGCGCGCATGCTTGCTTTAGAGCATGGTCACACCGAGATTGCCCAAATTTTACAGCAAGAAGAATGGGGCACTGCAATTGCAAAAAATGATATTGAACAAGTAAAAATGCTACTTCAAGAAGTAATCAGTGAGGACATGAAAGATTTTGGTTTACGTGTGGCAGTAAGATGGAAACATATTGAAATTATCAAACTGTTTCTTGTGAGTGGTTTTGATACAAATATAAAAAACCATTTTGGGGAAACTGCTTTTTATGAAGTGATAACTAGTGGGAATACAACTCTCATTGAATTATTTCTTAATCATGGCGCAGATGTGCATGTTAAGACTACGCAAGGTGAAACTGTCTTGCATTGCGCAGTCAGATGCGGGCATAAGGAAATTGCAGAGCTTTTAATCGAGCACGGCGTTGATATGCACATACCAACGCGAAGGGAAGAAACGTTACTACATATTGCTTGTAAATATGGGCACATTGGTATTGTTGAATGGCTACTGCACTGCAATATAAATGTGAATGCCCGCAACAGATCCAATGAAACTGCTTTAGATTGCGTTTTAGACCGTTTTTCTAATGAAGAACATTTTGATAAGATAGCAGATCTTTTGAGAGCCCATGGCGCGCAGGAACAAAAAGGTCTTTAATGCAAGATTTATACACAGAATTGTTTGATGCATTAGAAGACAATAATCTTATTGTTATCAATGAATTACTCTTGCAAGGAGTTGATGCCAATGCTAAAACCAACCATGGTAGTGCCTTGCACATGGCCGCACGCTGGGGTTCTCAAGAAACTATAAAATTGCTCTTAGAGTATGGTGCTAATGTGCATGCGCAAGACTTTATGCAACGCACCGCTTTGCATTGGGCGGCATGCAAGGGAACAATAGAAATAATTAAATTACTTCTTGCAGCAGGTGCTGATATTCATGCCCAAGACTATGAGGGCAAAACTGCCTTGCACATGGTAACTAATAAAAATTCTCTTGATCTATTACTCTCTTATGGAGCTGATATTAAAGCACAAGATGACTATGGCAACACTCCTTTGCACGCAATAGCTTCTGGTGAAAATGCGGAACGAACAGATGCTCCTAATCTTGTAAAAGTAGTGGCAACATTGCTTGAGCGAGGTGCCGATCCTCATGCAGTAAACAATGCTTATTCAACTCCTTTGTTCGATGCTATAAGCAGTGCTGATTCAGAAAATTGGATCAACCCTCAAGAAGATGATCCAAACATTGCCATTATCAAATTATTGCTCGCTGCCAATGCAAATGTAAATGTACAAGAAAAGCACAATGGTTGGGCCCCATTACATTTTATAGCCTATCGCAATCATGCACGAATGATACCGTTACTGCTTGCGCACGGTGCAGATATTAATATTAAAAATAATACAGGTGAGACTCCATTGCATATGGCAGTGGCGCAAAGTAATTTAAAAATAGTCAAACTGCTCTTAGAAGCTGGAGCTCAGGTGAATGTAAAAGATTGCAACCTGATAACACCACTTCACATTGCAGTTAGTTTTGATTCCTTTGAAAGGTCAAAAGAAGAAGTTCGATGGACTGCGTCAAAAAATGAACGTCAATATACTTTACATCCGCTTCCCTATGAACATGAGAATTATAAATCTTGTTTTGAAATGCATTATGGGCTCAAAGAAGTAGTTACATTATTATTAGAATACGGCGCCGATCGCGCAGCACAAAATAAAGATGGCAAAACGCCACATATGATCGCGCTTGAAAAAGGGCATAGTGAAATTGCTCAGATGCTTGAAGAATATGAGAAAAAGCTTCAATAGCAAGCGATAGTGCTTTTTAATATGCAAAAAAATAACGATGAAAAGTTGATAGATGCAATTCATGCAAATGATGTCGCTGCAGTAAAAAAAATCATTGATCAAGGCTTTGCTGTAGACACAGTCTATCTTTATAACGAGACAGCTTTACACATAGCAGCATATTGGGGTTATACAGAGATCGTTGAATTATTACTGAAGCATAAAGCTGATCCAAATATACAAGCGAGTATCGATAATTGTGGTATTGTGCCTTTGCATTATGCAGTATGTAGAGGTTTTACCAAAATAGTAGCGTTATTACTAGCACATGGTGCTAACGTGCATATTCAAAACAGAAATGAAAATACGGCACTTCACTATGCTTGTGACCATGGTTATCTAGAAATTGTTCAATTATTAGTAACGCATGGCGCACATATAAATGCAAAAGGTTTGCATGGACAAACTCCTTTGCATGAAGCTTTGCCTAAACATACAGAAATCGTTCAATTATTACTGGATAATAAAGCCGATGTTCAAAGAAAAGATGACTTTGGTCGAATTGCGTTGCATTGTGCAAGATGGATAGAAAATAAAGGAATACTTCAGCAGCTTATAGATCGTGGCGCTGATATTCATGCTCAAGATGATTATGGAAAGAATGTGCTTCATTATGCTGCTGCAGGCCACAGTCAGGAAATGATATTATTTTTAATATCCTTAGGTGCCAATATTCATGCAACAACTAAGGACGGCTCTACCCCTTTACATACGGCAACGAATGATGTTGGAATATGCAAAATATTACTTGAGCATGGTGCAGATGTGCATGCGCAAGATGAATCTCAAGAAACGCCATTGTTTAAGGCAACATGTTTTTATCCCAACAATGAAGTTATTGAATTATTGCTTCAAAATGGTGCCTGCACAAATATCAAAAATGCTGAAGGAATAACGCTTCTAGATAAAGCATTTTCTCTTTACTATGAATCGCTTATAGAACTAGAAGAAGACCTTGAATCAGATCTTCTCAGAATGATTGAATTATTGCTCATATATGGTGCTGATCCAAATGTGCAAAATAGCTATGGTAATACAATTTTGCATCGAGCGTCTATGAATTTTGCAGGTGAAAAGATAGTACAATTATTATTACAGCATCACGCAAATCCAAACATACTAAATAATGACACTAATACAGCGCTTCATTTGGCATCAGCAAACGGAAATAAAGAAGCGGTTGCAATGCTTATTGCATATGGGGCTGATAATAAAATAATGGATGCAGAAGGTAAAACGGCTTGTATGTTAGCATTGCAGCAAGAGCACATAGAAATTGTTCAAATGCTAGAAGAGTACGAAAAACGTACGTTGGCATAATGCATGCGATGTAAGAATAGAATTAAAGAATACATTTAACTGAAAGACTTTTTTATGCAACTAAACCCTACACCAGAATGGCTTACTGCCATACGAGATAATGACATAACAAAAGTAAACATGCTCCTAGATCAAGACTTTGATGTTCACATACAAGATTCTTGTGAATTAAAGACGGCTCTGCACTATGCTGCAGAATATGGCTGTCTAGAAATAGTTCAATTGTTATTAGAAGCAGGTGCTGATGTACATGCAAATGATACATATAATTTTACACCATTAGATTATGCAATGGCAGTAGAAGATATTCAAATAGCCGAGCTGCTTATTGATCATGGTGCAGATGCGCAGATAAAAAAGCAGTATGATTGGTTTAATGCCATAAAAAATAATGACATTCAACAAGTAAAAACATTCCTTTTACAGGGTATTAATGTAAATAGCCAACATCCTTTTAATGGTGCGGCTGCCATACATTATGCTGCAGTAAATGGTAATCAAGCACTTATGGGATTATTGATAGAAAATGGAGCAGATTTGCATGCAAAAACTGATGAGGATAAAACAGCGTTAGAAATAGCTGCGCGCGAAGGTTTTGATGGGATTGTAGCATTATTACTAGAAAATGGCGTGGATGTAACTACAAGAACAGAAGATGGTTCTACTCTATTACACATTGCTTCAAGTTATAGTCAAGAAAAAATAGTGCAACTAGCAATAGAGTATGGTGCAGACGTAAATATACATGATGCATATGGTAATACGCCATTACATTTTGCTGCATTAAAAAATATTGTAAAAATATTAATAGCAAATGGTGCTGAAGTGAATGCAAGAAGGCTAGATGGCAAGACTGCACTATTTAATCCAGCAGAACATGACCTTATAGAGATAGTTGAACTATTGTTGGCGAATGGTGCTGTAGTAGATGCAAAAGACCAAGAGGGATGGACGGCCTTACATTATGCTGCATTAAACGGCTATAGGGATGTTGTTGCTCTATTACTTGAGCGCGATGTGGCTATAAATGCACAAAATAACGATGGCGTTACTGCCTTACATATGGCATCTCGAGCAGGCTATGACCAAATAGTTAAACTATTACTTTCCAGCAAAGCCGACGCCAATATACAAGATAGTTATCAACGCACGGCCTTACATTATGCAGTTGAGAGTGGCAATACAATAACAGTTAATGTATTACTCCTTTGTGGTGCTGATATGCAGGTTGAAGATAGTGATGGCATGACTCCTTATATGATTGCCCAAGAAGAAGATATTCAAGAAGTAATAAGTGAGCTTGAATTTTGGTATAAACAAAAGAACAATATACCAACTACTCTAAAAAGAACCTTTGAGTACGTTGATAGCACTTCTAACAAGTTTTGGAACATAGAAGTAACAGGAAGCACTATGAGTGTTACGTTTGGCAAAAGCGGAACTACTGGCGTTACTAAAACAAAAGAATTTAAAGATAAAGCGGAAGCTTACAAAGCTGCTGAAAAATTGATTAAAGAAAAAATTAATAAGGGCTATGAAGAGGTATTCGAATTTTGATCACATGGACTCATAATGAATGATATACGCCCATGAAAAGATATTTTATATATAAAGACAATAACTCTGATAAGTTTTGGGTCATAGATATTATTGAGAATAAAACCCAAGTTGCTTATGGTAAAACGGGTACTCCTGGCGTGAGATGCACTTAACAGGAGCAATTTTTAATTTCTAAGCTATAATTAGATACTAGCATTTGTGTTATTGTTCAAATATTTTTAAATCATTTTTTTCTCATTAAGGTTTTTTATATGTCTTCCTATAAATATTTACTGTGTATTCTTTTGGCAAGTCAATCAGCTCTTTGTATGAAGCCGGCAAAAAAGGGTTTATTTGGTAATTCAACAATGGGTAAGGTAGAGAGTGAAGAAACGGTCAAAGAGTTGCTAAAATTACAAGAAAAAACACAAGCGCAAGCAAAACAGGTTGAAGATCTTGAGAAAAAAGTATCTGATGATCACGTAAGTTTGCAAGAATTACAGCAAAGATGTACGCAACTTACTGATTCAGAACAACAATTAAGGCAAGAGCATGATGCGCTTAATTTGGCGCACCATAGTTTGGCCGGTTCGGAGCAACAATTAAGGCAAGATCACAATGCGCTTGCCATTTTACACCAGAATCTGGGTAATAGGACGGCGCAAATGGTACAACGGGTGAAAGAACTCGAGCAGCAAGAAAATGCTTTTAAGTACCCTTCTGTGTGTAAGGCTGTCAAACATGGCCATCTTCCTTCACTTATGATACTACATCAAAATGGAAAATCATTAGAAAAAGAAGGGAAAAAAAAATATAGACCGTTACAATTGGCAGCATTAATGGGACGCACCGTTGTTGTACGTTTTCTTCTTGATAATGGTGCCAACGTGCATGAGCAAGGATCACGGGGAAAAACAGCAGTTTACTTGAGTACACGCTTTGATCATCCTGCAGCAAGAGAAACAACTCAACTGTTACTTGATCGTGGTGCTCTATTAAATCAGGAAAATGTAAAAGGAAGATACTCTACAGCATTTTCACGGTTTCTTGCAAAAGGTAAGATTAGTGGTCATGGCAATATGGTAACTAATAACTCATCTGTGGTTACTGCAGTGAGAGGATTATCAAAAGTACCTTGGAACCTCAAAACCAATTGTCCATTTTATAAACCGAACCAAGCAATGGTTGACCAATTGATTTTAAAAGAACCGGGAATTACTGCTTGCACTCAAGTGATTAATGAAGCATTGGCGTCAAAAGATCCTGTTTGGTTAGGAACACTCATCGCTCGAGGTTTTGCGGTTGATGCTCCTACTGTTGTTAATAACGTACTCAATTGGGGCTGGAGCTGCCGTACCATGCTTGCTCCATTTGCGCAGAATAAGGCAGTGGTAGATTATTACAATGCGTGCGTGATTGACGCGGTTCAACGTCGTAATTTTAAAAAGCTTATAGCTCTTATTGGCGAAGGAACTCCGTTTGATCCGCAAATTTTTAATACAATTTTTTACGGAAAGAATGATGCTACTAATGTAACCTGTTATGCAGATCAATCGCTATTTGGGTTGTTATTTGACATTTTAGGTCTTCAATGTGACTTTTTAGCACAACAAAAAGCAGAATGGGCAAACCCACAATATCGATTTTTGAATTCTCAAGGAAGCACATTACAAGAATATCTTACAGAGCAGGGTTGTTCGCAAAGTACCTTAGATCGTTATAAAAAGTACGAGAAAACCTATAAACCTTATTAGCATTGCCTGGTGAGCTGTTTATCAATAAGCAGCTCAGCAATATTAATCATCCGTAGTGGCAAGCCACACATCAAATTCAAGAAGAAACCATCGCCATTCGTCTGGAGCACTAAAACGATCTAAATAGTCTTTTTTTTCTTGGTCATTTAATTGCTGCCAAAAGGGATGCCATACGTAGCCATAATAAGCATCGCCTGCATCGCGCCAAAAAAAATCGCCTGGTGGATATCCTGGGTAAACAAGCCAGGGAGGTTTAATTTCTTGCATATCTTTTTTTTCATGTATTTATATTTTTGCATTGCCCGCAATAAAGCGGCACACAAAGCCTTCGCTTGGTAACTTCTTCAGACGTTTCTATGTATAATACCAATGTTCTTAAACTCTTCAAGAGCAGAAGATACTGTGGATTATTTTTACAGCAAGCTGAGGGTCTAAAACTTCCAAACAACCTCCTGACAATTTGCCAGATATGCTGAGAAGAAAAAAATCGCTTGTATGTTAGCATAGCAGCAATGACATTTAGAAATTGTTAAATTACTTAAAAAATTTGATAAAAAATAATATTACAAAGCAGGATTAAAGAACATAATAATTTTATGCAAAACTCCGTCGTTGCAATGTGATAAGTTCCTCGAGTAGAGCAAACTAAAAGCACTTATCCATTCAAGTGCTGCGAGTACCATAAAAAACAATGCCAAAACTAAACAAAGATACTTAGCAAAAAAACCGATCAACCAATTAAAGTTATTAGGCGCTAAAATAAGCTGCAGCTCAATGATTAGTTACTCATAACTCAAAGTAATAATCTTCTGTCTGTCATCAATGTATACAGTTCCACCATTTGGAATAAGCATTTGCGGGTCTGTGTGACCGAAATTAAAATTAAATACTACTGGAACGGTGCAGCCATAATCTGAGAGTGCTTGCTTAATGGCTTGTTGTTGAGTTGCCCTAAATAGTTCGCTTCCTCCTGGTGGCACATTCTGCAAGAATCGCGTTTTAGGTAAACCAACTAATAACCCCCCAATACGTTGCAATATAGTACGCTCGGCAAGTGCCGCAATAAATCGGTACACAAAGCCTTCGCTTGGTAATTCTTCAGACGTTTCTATGTATAAGACAATGTTATTAAACTCTTCAAGAGCAGGAAGATACTGTGGATTATTTACAGCAAGCTGTAAGTCTAAAACTTCCAAACAACCTCCCCACAATTTGCCAGATATGCTTACGTTACCACAGTTATACCATTCTAATTCAGGCGTACTCTCCATAGGGCGGTGTTTTGTTAACATACTGGCATCAGCCCAATCAAAATCTATATCAGTCCATGTGGGTGATATAGTCACTTGCCTGAGTTCAGTTTCAAATAATGCATTTTTAATCCACTCAATAGTATAGTCTTGCATGGCACCCTGCATGCCAAATTGAGACATCACTGAACCACCATAATATGAAATTAAACCCAGTTTCCATAAAAATAGGTGGACATTCGTTGTATCACTGTATCCAAGAAATATTTTAGGATTTGCTGCAATGAGCTTGGCGTTAAGATAGGGTAGGATACGAATACAATCATTGCCACCAGTGGTGCTGATAATTGCCTTTATAGATGTATCAGCAAAAGCGGCATTAATATCATCTGCACGAGCTTGTGGATTTTTTGATAAATATTCAGGACTTTTACATGTTGATGGAAAAGCTATTGGTTCAAGGCCAAATACAGTACGTACCCGTTCTAAGCCTAATTCGTAAACTTCAGGAAACAAATACGGTGCTGCAAATGATGGTGTTACAATTGCTACTTTATCGCCTTTTTTTAAGCGTGGTGGAATAGTGAATTTCATTGCTAAGGTTCCTTTAAATAACAGTTCAAAACAAGCAGATGCTACACGTAATGACTTGATAGTAAATAATAGGACGCACTTAGATTAACCATTTAATTATCGGTAGTTTCAAGCCACGCGTCAAATTCAAGCAAAAACCATCGCCCTTCGTCTGGAGCACTAAAACGATCTAAATAGTCTTTTTTTTCTTGGTCATTTAATTGCTGCCAAAAGGGATGCCATACGTAGCCATAGTAAGCATCGCCTGCATCGCGCCAAAAAAAGTCACCGGGAGGAAATCCTGGATATGTAAGCCAGGGTGGTTTAATTTCTTGCATATCCATTTTTATTAGGCATTTATATTTTGATTTTGCATTGCCCCATGCGCCGTAAGAAGTGCAATCATTTCTTCCTGCCCGTAATATAATGCTCTATCAAGTGCTGTTCTGTCTAATATGTCAGTATAATTAAGATCAGCGCCGTGGTCGATTAATAATTGAGCGATTGCGCAATTGTTATCTTCTATAGCCTGGTGTAAAGGAGTGTCCCCATGGCAATCCTCTTGATTTGGGTCAGCATGTTGCTCTAGGAGATATTTTACTTGTTCTTCATGATTATGTCGAATTGCTACCATGAGCGGTGTATTGCCTTCTTCACCTTCTTCATTAATATCATAACCATGGCTCACTAACAACTCGAGCATCTCTGTGCCTTCATGTAGACAGGCAGTGATTAACAATGGCTGGGCACCCGGAATATCTTTTGCGGTAGCGCCATGCTCAATAAGATAGGCAACAATTTGTACGTCGCCTGAAAGTACTGCTTGATGGAGTGGTGTGCATGCATCTGTTTCTACACAGTGTGCATTCACCTGTGCTCCGTGTTCCACCAAGAATTGCACCATAAAGAGACGCCCTGTGCGTGCTGCTACATGGAGCGCAGTCTCTTGAACGTCATACACATCTTGGGAGATTGGTTTGCTTTTTTCATTAACATCAGCGCCATGTGCCAAGAAGAATTGGGCGATTTCTACCGGCCCGACATACGCTGCCTGATGCAGTGGCGTCCAACCAGATTCATAACTTTTTGCATGGATGTCTGCCCCATGTTTAAGGAGCAGCTCTGCAATTTGTACATCACCTCTATCTGCTGCAGCATGAAGAGCGCTGGCTCCATTATATTCTGTAACGCTTGCGCCTTGTGCAATGCATTGTTCTACATCTTCATATGAACCGAACATCACAGCATCCCATAAAGAATGATAGGTGTTTTGTTGTTTTAATATAGTTTCTTTTGATGTTGGGTTAAGAATATATCGGTACGTATACATTCCTATAATATTACCTATAAGACCTACAACAAAATAAATATAAAATTTTTTGTTCATGAGATTCCTTTTTTATCTATGTTCATCACGAGTAATTAATTGCTTAAAAAATCAAAAAATGACAGATATCATTTATTCATTTCAGGCAACTGTTGAAGCAAAAGTTCTCTCTTTTTGGCAGCGCATTCTCTAAAAGAATGCAACTGAATTTGTGCAAATGTTGATGTAGTCCCATCTATCGAGGCATCCGCCTGTTCTGTAAGCCACTCATATTCTGTAGGTTTTTGAACTATCGCTTCCATTTGTTCTGCTTGTATAGCAACAGGGAGTTTATTTGCAAAACGCAAGTTCCTGCAAAGTTCTTGGCATTACCCTTTGCTTATAAGTGCACATACCCACGTTGCTTTTTCCCGTAATTCAGAATCAATCACACTCTCATGTAAACTATCAATATGTCTTTTTGCTTTTGATGCCATATCAGCCAAATCTTGCCACAATTGCGTGTCATCTTTAGGGCTCGGATGCTCTTCTGGCTTTATAACCCAACAAAGTTTGCCATCCCTTTTTGCAGGCTCCCACCGTGAGGCGCGCGATATCAATTGGTAATAACAAGTATTTAGATGTATATGGGCCCATGCATGCGCAGTAGCAGTAGGCACGCTTTCTAGAGATTGTACTGCTTGATGAGCCATGTGCAGTTGTGCTTGTATTTCTTGCGTATTAACAATTTTTTCTTGGTTCATTGCTGTTATAAAAGACATCACATTGCATACTACTGCCAATATTACTATATATTTATTATTATTCATGCGAAATTCCTTAATGAATTAAATTTACTACCTTTAAAGATACAATTTTATTGCCCAATACCAAAATGCATTAGCACATTACACCAGGTCCCCATGCAGGGCTGGTGCATTGCTCATGTGCCGCCGTCACAAAATATGCCTCTTGGCTTATCATATTACGCACGGCAATGCGTGAATATGTACCTTGCTCTACCGAATAGGCAAGATACGTGCCACAGGGTGACCACGAAGGCTCATCTTTTTGTGTTGCATCAAAGGTTACTTGCGTATGATTTTTAGTAGCAATATCGTACATACAAATTTGTGCCACATTATTAATTAACTTGATATAGGCAATTTTTCCTTGCTCTTCACACACTGCAGGGCTTGCACAATATCCGCCATCAGTAAGTCGATCAATAGAACCATCTTTGTCACGATAACAATATAATTGCGGTGACCGTGTTTGATAATCAGAGCAGAAAAAAACATCACCATTTTTACATAAATAAGGCGAAATATTATTACCATTATTATGAGTAAGTCGCTTAAATATCCATTGTTTGCGCAGCGGGTCAAGAGTGCCCCTGTATAATTGACTGCTTCCTGCTTGAGAACAGCATACCACCACTTTACTGCCATCTTTGTTAAACGAAGGTTGCATATTAAGCCCATCAAAATTCATAACCAGCTTTGAGCGTTTTTGCTCCATATCATATTGCATTAAACGCACATTAACCGGCGATTGTTCGCTATAGTATAAAAACTTATGATCATCATGCATAAACCAGCGCAATCCAAATTTAGGTGTTTGTGAACTGACCAATGTTTGGTAGGCATGTTCGGCATGTGGATCTGTTGCAAACAACTGCTTACCACCCTTTTTTGAATCTTGTTTACAAAATGCAAGTTGGGCCCCAAACTGAATCGGTCTTCCTAAGAACTCTTGCGTAAGTATACCTGCTAGGTAGTGCCCTGTGTTAGCAATTGAATAATGTGTTAGCACCAATTTTTTCCCTTTTACCATGGTAGCGTCGGTAGCATCATAAATGCGATAACTAATATCATCAATACCCGTTGCAGACAAAAATACTACTAAAGAAAACCCACGATCAAGTAATTTTTTAATTTCTGATTTGCCGTTTGGCTCGCTTGCAAATTGCTCTATTATTATCTCAAATCCTGTCTGCTTTTCACGTGGCAATCGTAAATCTGCTTCTATAACTTTGGCAATGGCAGCAATGCGATCACTTATGCCAATAGTCCCAATAAGCACTTTCATTTTATAAGCTTGCTTTACTGCTGATTTAATCTCGAGCGTTTCAGCTTGATTAGTTGCATTTGGGTTCGCAAGAATCAGCGATGGTATATTCGTTATCGCACAAACTAGAACTATTAAGCCTGGTAAAAATAATGTAAAAAATTTCATGTGCGTGTTCCATTATGGTTTAAATGCTACCGTAAATTGTTTGCCTTGAGCTGCTGGACTAAAATGCGCATGCACTACTGCAGTACGCGCTGCCACATCAAAAATTAAAACTTTTGAATTTTGCTTCATTATAATATTGCAGGCCCGCCCTTCTTTGTCTACATCAAAGGAAATGTGGCAAAGTGTATCTTGCGCAATTCCCGATGGTGCTTGCCAATGTTTTTGTAATGCGTCGGCAACCACATGCTGTGTTTGCATTTCGCGCAAGTCATCTCGCCCCACATAGATTATATCTTCTGTTGCATTTGGATCACCCAGAAGGTTTTCTACTTTCTCTTCTGGTTCTTGATGATGAGCGGTGGGAGTGTTCTTTGCAACGACAGCTTGATCTTTTTCTGGCTGCTTTACTGGCTCTATCTTTTTTACCGATTCTTTAGGTTTTGGCTTTTCAACTCTATTTTTTTTAGGCTCGATTTTTTTGTCTTTCTCTAGAGCTGCTAGCGTAGTTTTATTTTTTTTCTTTTCAGCGGTTTTATGTTTTTTTGGTTGTTGCACTACCTGCTTTTTCGCAACACCCTTTGATGCTTGCGCCAGTGGTTTTTGAGTTGCGGCAACGCCAAACTTAGTGCCACGCACTGGTCTATCGTAGTGTGTGTCTTTCACCGTTTTAAGCATAGGGAGTAATACTATACGCGCATCCGTTTGTCTGCGTGCACCAGAAACTACTAATGTTTGACGCGAATCAGAAATAGTACCAAACAAAAATGCACCAATAACAATTATTGCGTGCATTGCACCCGAAATTAACCATAACGTGCCTAAAACGCCAAATCGTTTAGGCAGTTTTACGCGTAGCCACCGCCACATCTTTAACACCCCCGATTACCTTAATGCTGTCTATAACTTTGATGAGCGTATCACAGGAATTGGTCTTATCAATATTTATCCATACGCGTTGTTCATCTTGAGTGCCCGAGTTTGCCAAATATGTTTTAACTTGTGTGCCTACTTGATCAAGCGTTACCGGAAGATTATTAAAAAATACATTTTCATCTTTATCAATAGCCACGACTAAGCGCATTGGTTCTTTACCACCTTCTTGCGCTTGACCATGTGGTAAATCAACGCGTATTGCATTATTAATCATGGGAGTCGTCACCATAAAAATAATGAGTAACGTTAAGGCTGTATCAATTAAGGGTGTTAAAGTAATTTCTGGTGGCGTATAGCCACTACGCGACTTACGTCTTCTCATTCTACGCATGCGCTACTCCTTTTATTTATTGCCAAATACTACGTTGACCAACCAAAAATATTTATCTGCAAGACGCACGTACTGCTGCTCAGCTTCGTGCACATGTGATTGTAAGTAATGATAAGCTGCAAGCGCAGGAATTGCCACAATTAAACCAACGAGCGTTGTAATTAACGCTTCAGCAATACCCGGTGCAACCGTTACAATATCGGCAGTTTGTTTTTGTGAAATACTCACAAAAGCATGCACCAACCCCCATACGGTACCAAATAATCCAAGTAATGGTGAAATAGAAGCACTTGCAAATAAAATAGGTAACATCGACTGCTCTATGCCAATCATTTCATCAAGCGTTTGATCAAGATGATCTTGAATATGAGCAAGATCGCGCTCAGTGAGCACTTGCCCCTCTTTTTTTGTTTCCAAAATTGATTTTAAAAAAGAAATATTCTGGGCGAGAAAATATCCTGGCACCGTATCGGCAAATTGCCCGGACACAATGCGCAAATCTTCAAATGTCTTTACTTCTTTAAGACGCGATTGCATTTTTTGCATGTCTCGTTTTTTAATTCTATAGAGTACCACCTTATAAAGCACTACCGCCCAACAGGTAATAGACATCACCAAAAGTATGAGCAAGACCAATTTGGTCATATAATCTGATTGCGCAATCAATTGCCATAACACGTTACCAAACATGCTTGTTTCCATGATCTCAATTCCTTAATTTATTTTCGTAATCACTATCCTCTAGAGCATGGTACTAGTATACCGCGCAAATCATAGAAACAACAAGTATTTTACTCAATCCATTTACCTTGTAAGCACAGTTACTTTATGCTAAGACTAAGAACTAAAATTACTCTTGATTAAAGGATTACTAATGAACTCAAAACTTATTAAACAGCTGTTGCTGTATTCATCGCCCATTCTTGTGTATGTTGTATTCTCATACGCGCAGCCCTTAATACAAACAGGACAACCTGAAGCCCCTTCTGTTAACATTATTCAATACCCTCAAAGCGGACCGCAAGCACGTGGCGATTCAGGCTACATTGCAGCATATTATGCATTGCAAAAATTAGGTGTCAATGTTGCCCAAGATCGTCAATCGTTCTTCCTAACAAGTAAAAATGCCATTAAGAAAAAACGCCTGCTAGAGGCCACTGAAGCACGCATTCGCAGTGACTTGCAAGATTTTATAGAAAAAAAACCTACTCCTACCGTTTCACCTGTACCAGGAATTTCACCGCAAGATTTTAAAGAAATTATTCTCAGCGTAATTCCGGATATTGCCAAAGTAGCAGCCGCTGAATTTATGCGCGTGAACTTTGATGATAAATCTGGAACCCTGGGCGATCGCAAACTAGAAATCAGTGGAGCTCAATTATTTAAAGACATAGCTCAATTTTTAAGCATGAACGAGTCACGTTACAAAACTAACTATAAAATTACCTGGTCTATGCTTGCGCCTGATGTTACCAAAGATAATTACCAGGCCTTAAAAGATTTCACGGGTTTGCGTGACGTAAGCGAACTTGAAGTACTTAAAAAAGAAGTGCTTGAAACACTGCATACTAAATACCCTCACCAAGAAGGCACACAAGCAGACGCAGAAGCCTCAGGTGCTTGGCTTAGCGCACAAGAGCTTGCTTCACTCATCATTGCAAACACTAAAGATGTAGAAAAAGTTATGATTCTTTCTGATCTAGGCCTGTTAAAGCAACAAGCTCCTGAATCTGCCTACGCCAAAGCGCCAGAGGACAAAGGCGCTGATCGCACGCGCGAAATTATTCAGATCTTTGATAATATTAAACGGAAAATGGCACAAGTAGATCAAGGCACACAAACATTTATTATTGATAAAAATTACGTCCGCGGCAGACCGGATCAACCGCACATATGGGTACCCGTCATTATAAATAAGCAAGGTGGCCAACTGCGGCTTGCGCTTATTGACCCAGAAAACCTCATAACGCAAGATAATGAAAACTTACAAATTTTACTTAAGCATCTTACGTAGAACCATTTGTTTAAGTTCTTCTTTATTCGTTATACCATGTTGAAGTTGTAAATGATAAGCAAATTTTACATATGCACCAAGTTGAGGGCCAGGAGCTACAACGTCAATAAAATCGCGCCCATATAAAATCGGTGCTTCAACTTTGTGCATAACTTGCGCTTTTTCAGCTTGCGCCAAAAATGTATGCACTACATCAGGAATACAGGTAAGAGGCTTAGGCCCATGTGGATTTCTGCCCTGTCTATCTGCTGTTGCAAGCTTTGCAAGCATACACAACGTTACCTGTGGAGCAAGCTTGAGTGCAAGTCGCTTGTATGCAGATAGTTTTGCACCATTATCTACAAACTGCAAGGGATGCATATGATATGCTACTAATTTCTGTACTGAAGTCAGTAAGTCAGCATCACGCGTAATTCTTTTTAATAATTTTGTTGCAAGCCGCTTACTCACGAGCGCATGGCCATGACTTTTAATAACACCTTCAATTTTTTGTGTTGTTGATACTTTGCCAAGATCGTGACATAATGCCGCATACATAAGAATCAATTTTTCGCGATCAGAATCATATGATAACGCAGCCGCTGCATCAAGTGCTTGTTTAGTGTGTTCATATACGTCACCCTCAGGGTGCCACTGCGGCTCCTGCGCAATACCTTTGAGTGCGGCAACTTCTGGAAAGATCTCTTTTAACCTGCCAATCTTATCAAGCCAATCAAGTGCAAGCGAAGGCCGTTTTGACTTAAGAAGCCACTTTGTGCATTCTTCTTCTATGCGTTCACGAGAAACGCCTGAAATATCCATACGCGCGCACAGCTTATTCAATTGATCATCTGGTTGCATCTGAAACCGTGCAACAAATTGCATCACTCTAAAAAAACGCAAGGGATCTTCGATAAATAACTGCGGATCAGTGACGCGCAATCTTTTTTGTGCAAGGTCGTGCTGACCATCAAAGGGATCTACTAATTCAAGTGTATGCAAATCTATACCCATTGCATTCATAGTAACATCACGCCGCTTGAAAGCAGTGCGAGCGTCCATGTGCGGATCTACCGTAACCATTGGTTTACGGCCCGAAGAATCGGAACGTGGCAGCGACCAATCCACGTCAATGCCGTGTACACGAATCACGCCAAAACTTTTTCCTACCGTGCTAATAGGACCAAATTTTTTAAGAACAGATTCAAGCGCTTCCAGCGAAAGATTATGCACTTCAATATCTAAATCCTTAGGGATAATGCCAATCAGTAGATCGCGAACCGCACCACCGACCAAGAAAACTTGGCCCCCGGCTTTATGCAAAGCCTCAGCAATAGTTACCACCTGGGGATATTTTTCTAATGTTTTTTGCAAACAATTTTGTACAGTGATATCAATTTTTGTATACTGCATACATACCTCAATTAACTTAATGAGCTTCAAAGGACAATTACCTATGCATATTACACACAAACACTATATAGGTTGCGTGCTTGCACTCGCACTGATTTCAACATCCTGCTATGCAATTTCATTATCATCGGTAAGTTCTTGGTTCTCAACATGGCAAGAAGAAACTTTTTTCCAAGAGGCAACTATTGGTCTTAACGCCACCTTAGAACTTACTAATATCTCAGGACCTATAACTATTAAAACGTGGTCTGTTCCAAAAATAGTTATAGAAGCCACCAAGTCTGCTAAAGAAAAAGATCTTGCAACCATTTCTATTGTAACCGATATCAATGAACAACATGCTCGTATTACAACAGTATATCATGAGAAAGGAATCAATGGATCAGTCAGTTATGAACTCATGATACCGGAGCTTACCAATGTAACATTACATACAGATGAAGGTACCATTAAACTAAAAAAAGTGCATGGTACTATTTCAGTGCGCACCAATTCAGGCAACATAGATATAGAAGATGCTACTCGTTCACTTGACGCGCACGCAGCATATGGCAACATCACTGCCTCATACAGCCACGTGCCATTAAATTCCCACCTGCAAGTTACTACTGAAAATGGCAACATCACCCTTGCCTTACCAAAACAAACTCATGCCCGTGTAATTGCAAAAACGCATAAAGGCACTATTACTTCTGAACAGTCGGTGACAATTGCTCCTCAAACAGTAAAACTAGATAGAAATTACTGGAAGCGTGTGCGCACCGAACTTACCGGACTACTCGGTAATGGTGGTGCACATATAGAATTAACAGCGCAGTACGGAAACATACAAATAGTTGAACATTGACACTCACACGGCCTAAAGGCCAGTGGATTCTTGCTTCACCGAGTTAGCTAATGCTAAGCTCTCCACAAGCTTTAAAAGCGGAAAGTCCTGCCGCTCTAATATTTAGACTCGCGTTTAAATCTCTGTCTAATTGCAAGCCACAGTTACCGCATGTGTACACTCGTGTTTGCAAAGAAATATTTTGTACATTGCCACATGATGAACATTGTTTTGAGGAAGGTAGAAATCTCCCTACTTTAACAAAATTCTTACCAAGCCATATACATTTATATTCAAGATAATTAACAAATCCACACCAACCAGCGTCAGCTATTGCGCGAGAGAGGCGCCTATTAAGCACCATTCCTTTAATGTTTAAATTTTCAACTGCTACTACGCCGTGGTTCTTGGCAATATTTGTAGATAGCTTATGGTGAAAATCTTTACGTATGTTTTTAATTAGCCTATGTACTTTCGCTACTTTTACTGCTATCTTTTTCTGATTATTGCTGCCTTTTTTCTTATGAGCATAATGACGTTGCAAAAATGCTAACTTCTTTAGGTAGGTATTTAATATCTTCTGATTTTCAATTACTTGGCCATCAGAAAGATATGCAAAATTTTTAATACCAAGATCAATGCCTATCGCCTTCTTTTCAGATACAGAAACTTTTTGTATATCAATTTCTATTTCGCAAACAATATGGATATTCCAGTGTTTACCTTCTCTCTTAATCGTAGCTTGTTTTATTATTCCCTCAATTAGCCGGGAATCTCTATATGCAACCCAACCAATTTTAGGTAAATATACTTTAGCATTTCCACACGAAACACCTTGCGGATAACGAAATGAATCATTGTCCCCTTTCTTCTTGAAGCGAGGAAATCCTGGTTTTTCTTTATTCTTTAATCGTCTAAAGAAATGTTTAAATGCGCTTTCAAGATTCTTCAATGAGTGTTGCAATACTTGTGAATGAATTTCTTTAAGCCAGGCTGTTTCAGTTGATCTTTTTAGATAAGGAAGTTTATTTGCTATATCAGTATAAGTTGGCACTTTTTGCTTACCTTCCATAGCTTCTTTTATAAGAGCAAGCCCATAGTTAAATATATAGCGTGTAGAGCCAGCAAATTTTGCAAACAAAATTAATTGCTCTTTAGTAGGTTTTAATCGAAAACTGAATGTCTTTTGAATCATTTTCATGGTAGACTAATTATACCATTTTATGTGTTTTTTAAAAGGACTCGCCTTACATCCCGCAGCTAAAGCAGCGGGTTTTTCGGCTCATGTAATAATTAAAAAGGAACCCGATGAAACAAAAACTCTTACTTGCTCTAGTATTCTTTTTAGCATTCAGTAACCTTTCACTGGCAACGATGACTTCTCTCATCAAACACAATGATGAAACCACGAGTGAAATATTACTCAATTTTGATAATGCTCCTGATGAAAAATTATTTAAAGAGTCATTAGTTATTACCGCAGATCATCCAGAGATTACAATTTCTAAACCAAGCTCAAATCGTGAGTTGCAACAATGGTCTGGTAAAAAAGTAAATGATACGCAGCGAGGTTGGCAAGGGCCAGTTACGCTCACACTGCAGGCTACGCGTCCATCTGAAAAACAAATTACTACTGCTCATCTGCATGTAAGTTATGCCACCAACAAACATCCGCAACCATATGAGCATATTATACCCCTTACCTTTCTTTCTCAAAGCAAGCCTACTTTTGATGAAAGCCAAGCTGCTGCAACGGTGCAAAAACCTGAAATTGCCAACAAATCCGTAACAGATCAATCTAGTATTAAAAAAAAATCAGCATGGTTTGACGTTTCAAGTTATATAAAAGGGCTAGTAAAATCTACCGAATCGCCTTGGATACGGTTACTTCTTGTTTTCTTACTCGGCATTCTTATGAGTTTAACACCATGCATTTACCCCATGATTCCGATTACCGTAGGGATTTTGCAATCACAAGCTGGCGATTCAACAGGAAGTAATGCGTTGCGAGCACTCCTTTATACTTTTGGCATGGGTAGTACGTATGCACTCTTTGGTTTACTTGCAAGTTGCACCGGGCCGTTGTGTGGCTATATGTTCTCGCAACCTATTTTTGTTATTGCTCTTGCCGCTTTACTTATGTATTTTGGCTTATGCATGTTTGGTTTTATTGATATGTATATACCGCGACTTTTACAAACACAGCGCAGCAATCATGGCGGGGGTTCACTACTTGCAGCTTTTTTATTTGGCATGGCAAGTGGCACGTTAGCCTCTCCCTGCGTATCACCCGGACTTGCTCTTATATTAAGCATTGTAGCAACTCTTGGTAGTAAGCTCATGGGGTTTGCGCTTCTTTTTGCATTTGGCGTGGGCTTGAGTATGCCTCTTTTAATTGTAGGGCTTTCTGCAGGATCATTGCATTTATTACCACGAGCTGGCATGTGGATGGTTGAGATTAAAAAGCTCTTTGGTTTTTTATTATTTGGATTAAGCTTCTATTACTTAAGCGCTATTATGCCACACGAACTATTATATGCGCTTATTGCACTTTTCTTATGTGCCATGGGTCTTTATTATATACATAGCTCGTGTAAATCGGTAATCCCGTTTTGGAAAAAGTGCAATGCATTTCTTGGCATAGCGTTAGTTGCATGCTCTATTGCCGTTGCTGCACAAGCGATTCAAGCACATTTTTTTCACGAACAGGAAACGAATCATATTGATATTTGGCTAACTGATTATCAAGAGGCGCGTGAACGTGCAATCCGTGAGCACAAATTACTTTTTATTGATGTATGGGCAGACTTTTGCTCAATCTGTATTACAATTAATAAAACATTATTAAAAGATACACGCGTGGAAGAAGTATTAAGCACTCAGTTTGTGCCATTAAAAATTAATGGTACACAACCTTCTGGTGAGCCGTATGCTACTATTCATAAACAATTTACTATTACCGGATTTCCAACATATATGATTGTGGAGCCAGAAACACTTACTGTTATAAAACGCTGGGATAGCAAAATATATAACATGGATCCTTTGTTGTTTATTACGAAATTGCAAAAAAGACTACGCTAAAAAATTAAGCCCGTTTGCTCTTTCAAAAAAGTTTGAGCAAACGGGCTTAAATGTTACATAAAATCTATTATGGTACTCTACGCCCTTGAATAAGATTTACTAATATCATAATAAGTGCAATTACCAGTAAAATATGGATGAACCCACCCATAGTATAGCTACTTACAAATCCAAGTAGCCATAAAATAATTAAAATGACTGCTAACGTGTATAACATATTACTCCCTTTGAGCTTCATACGCTCATGTTACTGGAAGATGTTTTATTAACCACCACGGCAAATTACGCACCTTTATATACATCTTTTTTCTTTTCTTCATCGATTCTTTTTCTTTTTGCTTCACAAAGCTCATTATACATAACGTCAATCACGCGATCAATAACATCATATATCTTTGGGCCTTTATAATTTGAAACTAAATCATAATTTGGTGTTTTAACGCGTACTTCTACACTATTGTCATTGTGAATTCTAGTCCCGTCTAAAACAACATCAAGAAATCGTGGATCTCTTTCGTGACTTAAAAATTCTTCAACTTTGGCAAGCTGTTGATTTACATAATCTTCCATAGGTGCCGAATGCTCCATCCCCCGGAACGTAATACGTTTATGCATATTAAATCCTTCTCATTTATAATAACTGCATTAACTTACTTTTCGCTTACTTTCTGCCTCCGCTTTCTCAAGCAATTGATACATAACATCAATTACATAATCAAGTTCTTCTTTAATATCAATCCCATGACGAGACATAAGTAAAGTATGCTTATGAGTTTTTAGATCAAATTTAACCGTGTAATCGGCGCTCGTTTTATCAATAGTAAATTCAGCTTTAATAAAACGATTACGAGGATCTTCTTTCAACAATGCTTCTACTGCTTGAAGCCGTTTATAAACATGATCTACCAATTCAATAGAAAGCTCTATTCCTTTAAAATTAATATCTGTCTTCATAATGCTCACCATCTGTTTGTAAATCAAGTTAGTATATCTAGCATTGGATAGTCTACACTAAAATATATAGATAAGGCAAAAAGTGCTATCTGGGTCGGCGTTTTTTAGTGCGAGCAAGTAATACAAGAGGCACGCCAAGAAGATCATAATACTTACGCAAAATGTTTTCTATAAAAGCCAATTGGCTATCACCAAACCATTCAGCATGATTAACCTTAAGCACTAATGTTGGTGGGCCTGCTTTAACTTGTTTTATCGAGTGAAAGACTAACATTTCACCTTTATGATAATGCGGTCGGTGCGCAAAGGCTTCTTTTAATAATTCATTAAGCTCGCGCTCATCAAATTTTTGCGTATAACGCTCCCAGACTTTTTTAACAAGAGGCATAATTTTGCCAATATTTTTTCCGGTCTTACATGAAATAGTAAGTACAGGAATCTTCTTAAGCAAATATTCGTGCAATTCAAAATCATTTTCAAGCGTTGCTTGATGGCCTTCATCCATGAGATCCTCTTTATTAATAAGAAGAATCAAACATTTTTGTTCTTGCAAAACGTGAAATGCCAGCTTACGCTCTTGGTCACTTAACGTGCCCTCGCTTCCATCAATCATTAAAAGTACAATATCACTATTTTCAACCGCACGAAACGTACTTTTGACCATCAATGATTCAAGTGTTTCATCAACGCGTCTTTTCCTACGCACGCCAGGCGTATCAGTGAGCGCAATAGTGTCTTTATAAAATGAGAAAGGCTCTGTTATTGCTTCTCGTGTGGTTCCTGGCATATCAGCAACAATAGAACGCTCTTGCTCAAGCAGCAAATTCATAAGCGATGATTTGCCCACATTTGGCTTACCAAGTAATGCAACACGATATGCTGGCTTTTCTTCTTTATGCTTAAATGTTTTACCACGTAATTTATCGGCAATGCTTTCTAAAAGCTCCCCAATCCCAATACTATGTTCAGCTGATAGAGGGCACACGTCTTTAAATCCAAATTGAGCAAATTCGTGTTCATGTTCACGTGCAATTTTAGTATCAATTTTGTTAATCACTAAAATTACTTGCTTTCCTAATTTGTGAAGTAATTTTGCAATTTGAGCATCTTGCTGCACCAGGCCTACGGTACCATCTACTACAAACAGAACAATGTCCGCACTCGCTATGAGATTTTGGGCTATTTGCTGCACTTTCTGATCCATTTGATCAGATGTTTTTTTCAATTCTATACCGCCACTATCAATTAATTGGAATGCTGTATCTTGCCAACTGACAATATCAGACAAAAAATCGCGTGTTACGCCTTCATAATCAAGCGTAATGCTTTTTACATTTTCAGATAAGCGATTAAATAGCGTAGATTTCCCCACGTTTTTACGCCCTGCCAGTACAACCTTTGCATAATTACTCATGCGGTCCATCCTCTTCTTGAGTCACTATTCCATCAAATGCTTGCACTAATTCATGGGCTTTTTGCCATGTTGAGGCGTCAGAAATATCTACTTTTTGTTCATTCTTTTTCGGTGTTGACGATGTTCTACTCGCACTGGAACCTGCATGAGATTTATATGCTGGTTTTTGCGCTGCTGCTTGCGGCGTTTGACGCACCGGCACTTGAATAGTCACCATAGTTTTTGGTGGCTGTGGTGCCGTTTGCATATCAACGGAAAATGCTGGTTGCAATGTTACTTCTTTGCCAAAGGCTTGTTGAAGAAGTGGTTGCCATAAATGTTGTGCTCCCACAAGCATATCTTGAAACATCTCAAATGATTTTGGAAATGTTACTTGCACCACGTTTGCGTTCGTATCAAATACTTTATAATGCCCTTGTGTAAAAATAGAAACTATAAGCGGGTCGTAACCACCCCCTGCAAGGGCTTGCAAAAATAAATCCCACCCAGCATCTTTCTGTGGTGCAACGCGAATTGTCTCCGGCACATGCGTTGCAACAACTTGCTCAGGCACTTGTTGAGACTGCATTTCAATGACTGGCTGAACTACTGATGCTGATTGAGTTTGTGCCGGCATTACAATCTTATTATGCCCAGCTTGATTTGTTTGGTTACCAATATTTGAACAGAGCGTAATGAACATCATTTCAAGCATGCCATGCTGCGCAGTTGTTTTTGTAAACAATTTTTCTTGCTCATATAACGTACGTAATACTTTAATAAGCATTGCTGAAGAAACTCCTGTTGCACGCACAATGCGCGCGCCTTCAGCAGCATAACATTGCGCTGGAACATTACATGTGTGCCAAAGTGCTGCACGCAACATTAAAATAAAAGTATGCCAAATAAAGGGTGCAGAATAATGCGCAAGCGAAAGCTTATCAAGCAAGGTAATAAGCAAAGCAGGCTCACCAAGCAATATGGTACTTATAAGCTCTACTAAGCGCTCATCATCAAGGTGGCCAAGCACACGCTGCACGCCTGCTTTATTAACCACGTCGGTGGCAAATCGTACTTGCTCAAGAAGGTTAATGGCATCTCGGCATGAGCCTTCGCTTTCTGCAACAATGGCTTGAAGGCCATCAAGCTCATAGGCAATGCTTTCTTGCTTGCAAATTTTTTCTAAATGTTGTTCTAAAATGGTAGTATCAATTGGTGCAAAAAATAATCTAAAGCAACGCGAAGTTACCGTTTCAATAATTTTATGAGGATCGGTTGTTGCAAGTAAAAAAATAACCGATGCTGGTGGTTCTTCTAAAATTTTTAGAAGCGCATTAAAGGCAGCCTTGCTGAGCATATGAGCTTCATCAATTAAATATACCTTATGCGCACCAAGGAGCGGCAAGAATGAAGCTGCCTCTATAATTTGACGCACATTGTCTACGCCAGTGTGCGAAGCTGCATCCATTTCTATAACATCGGGATGATTGCCCGCTTGCATTGCGCGGCACGACCCACATGCAAGGCACGGCAAAACCTGTTCTTTTGGTTTTGCACGAAATATAGCTAATTTTTGGCAATTGACTGCTGCAGCAAACACACGCGCGGTAGACGTTTTGCCACATCCACGCTGACCAGAGAGTAAATAGACAGGAAAAATATGGCCAGAGTAAAGACTGTTTTGAAGCATACTCACCACAAGCGGCTGCCCAACAATTTCTTTGAATGTCTGCGAGCGCCATTTACGAGCTAAGTTCAATTGACCATGTGCCATGAGGTACCTAACAAAACGGGAAGCTTATACAAAACAGTGACTACTCCTGCTGCTTCCTTTCGGACCTGACAGATTAAGCAATATGTTTTTATGAGCTTCCCTTATTTTTAATTCTAGAAAGTATATATAGTATACTGCAATTCAGGAAAAAGAGAATGATTTTTTTAACAGTGAGCGAGCTCTTTTATAGGGAGCAATTGTATTTACAGTAATCCATTTAGAGAGTGGCCACGCTTTACCAGATTTTAAAGTACACCAGGACCAAACACCAACATTATTTAAATTACCCGATGCATATTCTTTTTCTGTGATATCAATAATTTTGGTTATTACTTTTTCAAACTCTTTTATAAATCGAGACTTATCCCAATCTGCATATTTATGATAAAAATACTGAGCAATAGCAGTATAATCCCATGTACTAAAACCTTCACCCGGCATTTCCACTGTTACCTGATTAATACCTGCTACATACCAACCAATTAATAACTTACCCCATCCTATTTGATAAGCCAGAATATCCGCTGCGCTTACAAGGCCACCAGTACCCTGCATTTTTTTCTTAAAAAAATCTTTTTCTGGCATCACAATAATTGCACGTACCAACTTTTCATATTCTTTGAGTATCGATTGACTCAAAGGCGAATGTACATTTATGAAAGTAAATTTAGTGTGCATAAATAGAGCTTATGTTACCCAACTTTTGAAAGCAAATATTCTTTTGTTTTTGCAGCCATACCAGGATAGTTACTAATTATGAATGAAACATCTTTATCTCGTTTTACCTGCAATGCCAAAGTAGTAGAAATATACCCTTCTTTCATATAGAATTGAGTAATTTCATCAAATGAATAAAAGTAATAGGATCTAGCTGTACCAACATAAGGAATACCAAGTGCTTGCGATGCTCGGTGAATACCTTTATTGGTTACTGCAATACAATAACTTTTAGGAAAATCTTTACCAAATAAAGCACTTACCAGCCCGCACACAGCAGCGCCAAATACTACCATCCAAAAAGACTGTGAACCCCATAAACCTAAAACAACTACAAACCCACAAAGGAAACCAACTTTTATTTGATCAAGAATAGATGGCTTCTTCATTGCATGAAAATAACCAATCATTTCCTCACCGGGTTTTAACCGCGGCAAGATTAGTTCGTTTTTTATTGTCTTGATGTTCATAATTTTTTCTTTGTCTTTGTTATTGTTTATTTGTGTAAATGGCTGCCCTTCGTTGAACTGTAGCTCGTCTTTATTAACGCAAATTCGGGCAGTCTTTGCTCTTTCCATAGAAAGTTACCTTCATTATAAAGTAAACTTCCTTGAAGAAGACTGGTTTACCAGAATTTGCGACGCATGAGCAAAGACTGGTGGAGAGAGAGGGATTCGAACCCTCGATACCTTTTTCAAAGTATACACGATTTCCAATCGTGCTCCTTCAACCACTCGGACATCTCTCCCATAAAAAATGGGTTGAGAAAATCTCAACCCACCCCTAATTTCAAATCAAAATTTAATTTAAGCTTTCGCTTTAGCAGATTTTGTTGCTGGTTTTTTAGCTTTTGCAGCAGGCGTTGCCTTTTTAGGCGCAACTTTTTTAGGCGCTGCAGTTTTAGCTGTTTCTTTTTTTACTGGTTCAGCAGCTTGCGCAACTTCTACCACTTCTTTAACAACTTCTTTTTTTGCTGCTTTTGCTTCTGCTGGTTTTACTTTAACTTCAACCTTTGATTTTTCGGTTGTTTCTTTTGCAGAGGCAGACTCTTCTTTAGCTTCAGGAGCTTGCGCTTGAGATTTAGCAAGTTTTGCTGCTTCCTGTTTTTTAAGAGCTTCTGCTTCACGAGCTTTTGCACGTTCTTGGGATGCTTTTTGAACACCACGACCAGCTGCATCAGCTAAATAATCTGTTACAATATTAATAGAGCTTACTGCATCGTCGTTACAAGGCACAACAAATTGAATGCCTGATGGATCACCATTAGTATCAATAAGTGCAACTACTGGTACGCCTTCATTTAAAGCTTCTTTAATAGCAGCTTTTTCTTTCATAACGTCCACAACCACTAATGCGCCAACAGGAAGGCGTAACGCGCGAATACCGCCAATATTATTTTGCAATTTTGAAGCAATTTTAGAGAATCTATTTAATTCTTTTTTAGTATATCGCTCACGATCTGCTTTTTCTAAAATATCTTCATAATGAAGCATTTTGGTAACAGATTTTTTAACTTGAGGGAAATTTGTTAAAGAACCACCAATCCAACGATGTACCACATAGGGTGATTCAAGTTTTTGTGCAACTTCAGCAATTTTTGCTTGAGCAGGTTTTTTAGTACCTACCCAAAGAATTGTTTTGCCTTCACCTGCTACTTTTTCTAGAAACTGTGCCGCTTGCTCAAGGAGTACGGCTGTTTTAGAAACATTAATAAGATGAATATTGTTCTTGGTACCCCAAATAAATGGGGCCATACGCGGATTCCATTTAGTGGTACGGTGACCAAAATGCACCCGAGCTTTAACTAAATCTTTAATGTCAATTGACATAATATACCTTTCTGGGTTATTTCCATTGTATGCCGGTACAAGATACTTAGTACCTTTTAACCACCCACATAAGGCATACAAGCGTTTATATAATACTTTTTTAGTATAGCAAATACTGCTTAATTAACAATCCAATTTTTAACTAACATGCCCATGCTCTTGGACTTCTCCACCAATCGCCTCTTTATTTTTTATAGCCTGATCAAAGCGTTTGCCCATCAAATACGCAGTAAGGGTCCACAAAGCAGTAATAACTGCAAAAACTGCCACAAAGAACGGAAAGACAAACACTGGATACACTCGCTCTATAATACCTGCAAGCACATTAAACCCAGAACCAGTACCCTTAGAAAGCTTTGAGCCGAAGGCATCAATCCACGATTTGGATTTAAACTTCATTTCTTTTACCGTTGGGATATAAAGGCTTTCTCGTACCGGCAATGCAAATGCATAGTTAATTGAACGTAAGAATACAAAAGCAAGCATTATTGACCAGGATGAATAGCTCATTAAGAAAACTGTTAAAACAACACCGGTCAAAATAGGAATAAGTAATAAGCAAATTCTCTCACCAAATCTACTCATCATATAGCTCGTGCCAAGCAATGAAATAAATAATCCTGCCAGATGCATCCATAAATCAAGCTGCAAGAGGAATGAACTTACTTCGGTAAGTCCTTTGGCGCTATCCTGTGCTATACATAAACTTTGATAGCTTAAAATAGTAGTCACCACTTCATAGAAAAACACCATACCAAAAATGCCAAATAAATACGGCCATTTTAAAAACATGGTCAATCCATCAAATATCCCGGGTTTTTCTTCGTGATGTTCTTTACGCTCTTTCTCAAATTGATAGACCGCCTCATAACCATGGAGATATTGCTTGGGCACTTTTCTATTAAGTATGTATATAAGTACCGGAATACAAAGTACAGACCCGGCAGATGCTATAAGCAATATCTGATGATTTACTACATCCGAATATAATTGCGAGCCAGTGCTAGTAGTCAATTGCAAGAAGAGCCACGAAAGCCCTGCAGCCACTATGCCGCCCAACTTGGAACTTGCAATCATGATGCCGTAATGTTTCTTTGCCGATGTTGGACTATTAACTGAGTTAACATATGCCCAAAAAACACTTAATACAAAAGGAGAATATCCTTCAAGTAAAAAATAAAATATCCAGCCAAATATACGATAGGGGCTCGTATCAGTATTTGCAAGCCCATTTTCTGGATTACCAATATAAAAGGCACTCAAAAGCAATGCTAAGCCAAAAAAGGCACTATATATCATTAATAATTGATAGCGACGAACGTTATCTACAAGATAAGCATAAAAAAGAAGTGCAGGAACTAAGATAAAAATTGCGGCTATTTTGGCAATGGGAATATACTCTTTACCAACTACGCCTATAAAAATGGAATTTTTCATATTTCTAACCAGCGTGTACGTCACGATAACTAGAAAATAAACTACAGATAAGATGAGTACTTTAATTGCTTCATAACGCCCTGCTTCTCCTGATTTAAACAACGCCCGCAACCCAAACGCCATGTTATCCCCTGCATTGAACACCTATGGTCATTTTTACAAAGCCATAGGTAATTTACTACTAACAACTATTTTTGGCCTAGTCTCTGACTTATCAAGAGTCACCCGCCGCGCGCAGCGCTAAGGCGTAGTGTCACGCCATTACACCTTTGGGTGAAGGCGAACACTTGAGAACGATTATAACAGACAATTGGAAATTTGTATAAATTTTTTACGTAAAAAAAAGCATCCTATGCTCCTTGGCCTCTGCCGCGACCAATTCTGCCTGAATTTTTATGGGCAAAGGAGCAGCTTATCTGAAGCAGGCCAGCTAATGTACCGCCAAATATTCAATTTTACTAATCCAAAGCCTTTTGCTACACTAAGTCTAGGTTATTCGCATAAATTTGCTCCTCGTTTTTACCCGATTTTAGACTAAAAAAGTACCAAAGCAGGAATATAAAAGAACATGACGATTGAAGAACAAGCTATTACACCAGAGATAGAAACGCTGGACCAAGGGCCAGATGAGGGTTTTTTGCCCTTATTACCCCTTAAAAACGTCATTATCTTACCCAAAAGCGTTTTGCCTATCGTAGTAGGCCGTCCACAATCTATTAAAGCAGTTCAGTATGCCTTAAAGCATAACAAAACTCTCTTTATTTCCACGCAGAAAAACGTTGATGTTGAGCACCCTACCGGCGAAGATGTTTTCGAATATGGAACACGCGCGATAATTCTAGACGTGGTAGCCAATGACGGCCATCATACCGATACCTCGCATACGCCCAAAAATGGTTATAAAATTCTTGTAGAGGGTCTTGAAAGAGGCATTATTGAGCGCCATGAACCACGCGAAGGTTTTCTTGGCGTTTATTACCGCGCTTTGCCTACAATGCCAACCGAAAAAACTATAGAAATTGAAGCATTATGGCGACATCTTAAAACGCTCTATGCTCAATATGTTAATTTAAGCTTGGCACGTAAAGAAAAAGTTCCTGCCGACTTAATGACTAATGCAAACTCTCTTGAAGAAATTGATACTATTGCCGATACCTTGGCAATTCACATAAATTTGAATTTTGATCAACGCCTTGAATTCTTAAAAACTCCTGACGTAAAAGAGCGATTGGTTATGCTCACCCGTATTTTAAGCAAAGAAGTGGAGATCATGGAAACTGATCGCCGTATTCAAAGCCGCGTGCAAAGCCAGGTTGAGAAAAGCCAAAAGGAATATTACCTTACCGAGCAAATAAAAGCTATTCAGAAAGAGTTAGGCCGAGAAGATCAGCAAGGTGAAATTACCTTACTTCGTAAAAAAGCAAAAAAATTAGGCTTGCCTGCCGATGCCATGGAAAAAGTGGAAAAAGAACTTAAACGGCTTGAGCAAATGCCGCCTCTTTCGTCTGAAGCCAGTGTTTCTCGTAATTATGTAGATTGGATACTGGCGCTTCCTTGGAGTAAAGCAAGCAAAGATACCATCAGCATGAAGCAAGCTGAAAAAATATTAGAAGAAAGCCATGCTGGCCTTGAAAAACCCAAAGAACGTATTATTGAATTCTTGGCAGCAAAAAAATTCTCCAAAACGTTTAAGCGATCTCCCATCATCTGCTTGGTTGGCCCTCCCGGCGTTGGTAAAACGTCACTGGGTAAGTCAATCGCCGAAAGTATGGGGCGTGAATTCGTGCGTATTTCACTTGGTGGCGTGCGCGACGAAGCAGAAATTCGTGGTCATCGCAGAACGTATATTGGTGCATTGCCAGGTAAAATAATACAGGCTATGCGCAAAGCAAAAACAACTAACCCCGTTATTTTGCTTGATGAAATTGATAAAATGTCGCGTGATATTCATGGTGATCCGGCAGCGGCTTTACTTGAAGTGCTAGACCCGGAACAAAATCACACGTTCACTGATCACTTTTTAGAAACAGAATATGATTTATCAAACGTTATGTTTGTGGCAACTGCCAATAGCATAGATGGTATTCCCTATGCGCTCTTTGATCGGATGGAACTTATCACGCTGTCTGGATACACTGATTATGAGAAGGTACAAATTACCCGTAAGTTCTTAGTTCCTAAAAATCTTAAAGAACATAGTCTTACTGCTCGCCAATTTAAAATTCCTGATGACATTATACGGAAATTAATCAGTGAATACACCAGAGAATCAGGAGTTCGTCAGCTAGATCGCGTGGTTGCAAAACTAATGCGTAAAGCAATTCAACTGCTGCTTAAAGAACCTGATTTGAAATCCGTTACTATCTCTGAAGAATTGGTACAAAAATGGCTTGGCTATCCTAAATTCAAAAAAACATCACTTGGTCAAAGTCAAGATCGCATTGGTATTGCCATTGGCCTTGCATGGACAGAGGTTGGCGGCGACGTACTTGAAATTGAAACATCAATAATTCCTGGCAAAGGCGGCTTAATGCTCACCGGGCAACTTGGTGAAGTAATGCAAGAATCCGCACAAGCTGCGTTAAGTTATATTCGTTCTCGCGCAAGCCAATTAGGACTCAAAACATCGTTTAATACTACAAACGATATTCATGTGCATATTCCTGAAGGATCCACACCAAAAGATGGTCCATCGGCGGGTATTACCATGTGTACTGCATTAATTTCTGCTTTGACCAAAAATCCAACGCGGCCTGAAGTTGCTATGACCGGTGAAATAACATTACGCGGTAGAGTGCTTGCAATTGGCGGCCTTAAGGAAAAATTGCTTGCAGCAAAACAACATGGTTTTAAAACAATCATTGTGCCGCTTGAAAATCGCGACGACATAGAAGAGCTTACTGAAGAAGTAAAAAAAGACTTAGATATTAAGTTTGTAGCCCATATGGATGAAGTGCTCAAATATGCACTTGAGCAAGACCCTTTTGCCAAAGGTGCTCAAAAGAAAGCACAGAAAAAAACAAAAACTGGCTCCAAAAAGAAGACTTCAAAAGCTACGTAAGATTAGCGATAATGTGTTGGCTGGCGTTTTTGTGGTCCCCATTCATAGGAACCTGCAACAGCGCCTTTGCTACGCAAATAATCAGCAACTCGCTTTGATTGATCAAAGTCTTTACCCCATTTGAGTACAGGCCAACCTTTGCTCATAGCATTAACGTCTGCATCAAGTTCTTCTACAAAATATTTAATAACACGCATATCGCCGCTTAATGCCGCATACATAAGTGGTGTTTCAAGAAGAGGGTTAACATAGTGCGGACTTGCGCCGCGGTCAACCAAATAACGCGTTAATTTATAGGATCCCGTACGTGCCGCATACATAAGCAAGGAAAGGCCAGTTCCCCTATCAACATAATCAGGGTCTAGTCCCTCATTTTCAATAGCAATTTTGGTTATATTAAAAACTTCATCCTCAGTTCTCATTTTTGATTGACTTGCAAGACCATCAATTGCCTTAATTACCCGCCGAGCAACATCATCTTGACGCGCTGGCCATGCATAACGCACAATCGATAAGGCAATAACAAACGCAATAAACCCTATAACAATACGATAAACATTCATATGCTTCCTTACTGATATCCCCACTCTCTATTTGTATTATAGCGCAAGTAAAGGGTTTTTTTCAAGAATTAGCGGGAAATACGAGCAATAATAGCCTCTATGACTTGATCTTGGCTAAGATTAGAGCTATCAAGCACATAAGCGCCTTCAGGAACAATTAATGGCGCAATGGCACGTTCACTATCACGCGCATCCCGTTCAGCAAGCACTTTGATAGCTTGCTCAAGGCTATAGTCTTTGCCTTTTTGAGCTTGCATTTGTTGCCACCGCTTGGCCCGTATTTCTGGAGACGCAGTTAAAAAAAATTTAACTTCAGCACAAGGAAAGACTATGGTGCCTGTATCACGCCCTTCGGCCACGACGCTATAATTTTTAGTGATATGGCGTTGATAATCAAGAGTCGCATCTCGAACCATAGAATTTGCTGAAACAATTGAGGAAGCTTGATCATTCTCTTTTGTCTTTAAAAAAGAAGTAATATCAACACCATCATAACTAACATATGCAATACCATTATAATAACTATACACAAAGCGTGAGGGATCAAGAATTTCGTGAACATGCTCTTTTATTGGATTGATCAACTGATCAATCGTATAGTTATACTTGGTCAGCAGTAAATAACTAATACCGCGATACAAATAACCGCTATTTAAATAATAATAACCCAATTGTTGCGCAAGTCTTGCAGCAATTGTTGATTTGCCGCTTGCTGTTGGGCCGTCAATGGTAATAACCACTTTATGCAGTCCCCCTAAATCTTAATATCCACACCAATCATTTCTACCGACACGCGGCCATTCCAATGATTTTCTGAAATTTTCACCGCAACATCAAATGTTTTATTATTCATTTCAAGAAGGGACTCAAATAATTCAGGTCTATTAAAAAAGACAAGAGGTTTAATAACGCCACTTGCAAATACCTGACATTTTACATGCTGATCTTTCATAAGCGTTGGGGGCGAAACTTGTGTAACCTCACGCACATAGAATGTAGGCTCCACGTTACTATTACCAAACGGTTCTAAATGCCGCATATCAGCCACCAACTTACCATTAAGTTCAGATAATTTAACCTCTGCATCAAGCTCGAGCTTTTGAACCAAATCTTCCGGTTTCAATTGCTCAATAATTAATTTTTCAAGGCGTCGTTTGAGTTCAGGCAAATTTTCAAGTGTTAACGCAAGTCCTGCGGCCATTGCATGACCACCAAAACTTTTGAGTAACTCTTTATTATCATGCAAAGCATCAAACATATTAAAGCCTGGAATTGATCGGCATGAGCCTTTCACCAGACCATCTTTTGTTGCATGAAACAATATAGTAGGTCTGCCATATTTACCTACAATGCGTGAGGCTACCAGCCCAATAACACCCGGGGGCCACGAATGACTTGCTGCAATAATAATATTTTCATGCGCTAAATTTATTTTACCGCTTTCTACTTGCTGCACAATTTCTTGGTAAATGCCACGCTCAATTTCTTTGCGCGCTTGATTCAATTCAAAAAGCACTTTGCCAACTTGATTAACGTTGCCTTGATCAGAACCAATTAAAAACCGTACGCCATCACGCGCATCTTCAAGACGACCAAGTGCATTTAACTGTGGTGCAATAGAAAAACCAATATCAGAAGCATTAAGAAGCGATTTGGTTACATTGCCATTTTGTTTGAGCACTTTAAAAGCATAGCTTTCAACTTTATTAACATACTGCAACCCATACCGCACCCAATATCTATTTTCACCAGTAAGCGGCACCACGTCTGCAATAGTGCCAAGCATCAACAACTCATATACTTTAGCCGGTAACGGCTTGCCCAATTTTTCATAAAGGAGTGAAAGTATTTTAAAAGAAACACCCACACCCGCCAAATATTTATAGGGGTATGCACAATCGTTTTGATGAGGATTAATAATAGCAAAAGCTTCTGGCACGTGATCGTGAGGCCTATGGTGATCGGTGATCACCAAATCAATGCCCAATTTTTTGGCAAGCTCGGCTGCACCAAATGCTGTAATACCATTATCAACAGTGATGACCAATTTATAACCATTTTGGTGCGCACGCTTAATTACTTTTTCAGAAAGTCCATACCCATCTTTCACCCGATGAGGCAAAAAGAAATTAATCTGTGCGCCCAATGGCATTAAGCACAACAGCATAAGTGATGATGACGTGATACCATCAACATCGTAGTCACCGCATATGAGAATTTTTTCTTTATTCTCAATTGCTTTAAGAATACGCTCAACTGCACGGCCTGCATCTTTTAAAAGAGCTGGATGCGGCACGTCACGCTCCAAAGAACTAAATAAAAAAGAATCGATTGCCTCTTCTGTGGTAAAGCCACGTGCTGCAAGTACTTGAGCCACAGGAACTGCCAAATTATATTTCATGGCAATCGCATGTATTGCTTCTTGATCGGCAGCAGGCAATTGCCAAAGATACTTTAAACCTTGTGCATAAGGTGCATGTTCCATTGCAAGTAAACTCCTAAAGCAACAAACGTTTATGATTCTTTTTTCTTAAGCGTAGGAAATAAAATAACATCTTTGATTGATGTTGTGTTAGTCACAAGCATGGTCAAACGGTCAATACCAATGCCCACGCCCACCGTTGGCGGGAGTGCATGTTCAAGTGCTAACACAAAGTCTGCATCATATTGATGCGCTTCTTCATCGCCAGCTGCATGAGCTTCTAATTGTTGCTTGAATCTGCCTGCCTGATCAATAGGATCATTAAGCTCATTAAATCCGTTGCTAATTTCCATACCACCAATAAATAATTCAAAGCGTGCAGCAATAGCTGGATTTTGAAAATCACGTTTTGAAAGTGGTGAAACTTCAATAGGATAATCTATTACAAACGTTGGTTGTATTAATTTACTTTCAACAAGCTCTTCAAAGATAGCATATATTTTTTCACTGAGAGTTGCTTTAGCATGCGCTAGCGGAACCTCATGTTTTTTAATTGTTGCATCAATAGAACTTTCTGAGATATCTTTTGGAGTGAGATCAGTATATTTAAGTACTGCATCAGTCACGCTAATGCGCTCAAATGGCTTTTCAAAATCAATAACATGCTCACCATATTGCACTTGAAGTTTACCAGAACCTTCACGCACAACAGTACGTAAAAGTTCTTCCACAAACCCCATAATATAATGATATTCCTGATGCGCCATATAAAACTCTAGCATTGTAAATTCAGGATTATGCCGTGTTGAAATACCTTCATTACGGAAATTACGGTTAATTTCATACACACGCTCAAGGCCGCCGACCACTAATCGCTTTAAGTATAATTCTGGCGCAATGCGTAAATAAAAGTTACTATCAAGCGCGTTGTGATGCGTAATGAAAGGGCGCGCAGCAGCACCACCGGCAATAGGATGCAACATTGGCGTTTCTACTTCAAGAAAATCGTGATCATTGAGATACTGACGTATACTTTTGATGATGCGTGAGCGAGCGATAAACTTTGCACGGCTTTCTTCATTGCTGATTAAATCTAGATAGCGTTGGCGATATTTAGTTTCTGTATCAGTAAGTCCATGGAACTTTTCAGGTAATGGATGTAAGCTTTTTGAAAGCAACGTAAAGTCCGTCACTTTTAAAGTAATTTCACCCATTTTAGTGCGAAACGAAGTTCCTTTACACCATATAATATCACCAAGATCAATATAATGATCAAAAAGGTCATATGCTTTTTCACCAAGCACATCTTGACGAATGTAAAGTTGCACACGGCCCGTGCGGTCTTGTATAGTTGCAAAGCTTGTTTTGCCGTGCTCCCGCTTTGCTACCACTCTGCCCGAAAGCAAATATTCACGAGATTCTTTTTCATCAGAAAATTCGGCAATCATTTGAGCGCACGTTGCATTCACCTCTTTTGCTGCCGGCCACGGCTCAATGCCCATAGCGCGCAGTTTCTTTACTTTCTCAACCCGCATTTCATGTTCTTGGCCACTATGCTCTTCATGCACTGGAGTTGTTGATTCTAATTTTTTTGTCATGGCTAATTTCTTTGTAGGTAAAATGAAAAATATAACATTTCCCCAGTATACCGTAAAATGGCTTAATTTAAACCAATCTATACCCAAAAAGTATCCCTGATTTGCATGTAATGCGCTAAAGCAAAGCCGACTTCAGCTAACATATACTTTCTATTTGTAATTATTCGTGTTATGGTATTCTTAACGTAGATTCATTTATAACGTAAAGCGGCACTCTAGTATGCAAATAGCCATTACTATTCAAAATCATGAACAGACAAACAGCATTTCTACTCGTGTGATTGACCGCGCCCTCTCTTTAGTTATCTCTAAACGTTCCCTTAAACAGCTTAAAAAAATATCTGCTGGGGAACTACTGCCTTAAAACCATAACTATGTAATCACAAAGTAACCCCAGCACAACCAAACGCTGGGGTTTTTGTTTTTACCAGCATAAAGGAAAAATCATGAAATATTATAAGCGAAACTAATCAAAATAATATATTGGTAAATAAATAGTTAACAGGTTCACACTGATTATCAAAGTAATGAAATCAAAAACTTGCGCGAGGCAATGCGCAGCATTCATAGCTCGGGAGGCTATAGAGCGTTTTTTACAGGATTAACCCCACGCGCATACTATAAACGATCTTCAATGATACTTATAATGTAATGCAAAATGGAGCTTATTTATGTAAGCATTGCAAGGTGGCGCACATGCAATGCTTACATTCAAATCGAATGATACGTTTATGAAAATCTAAAATATTAGCCAACAAGCATAGTATACCGCTCTTCAACATACTCCCAATCAACGACATGCCACCATGCAGAGATATAATCAGGGCGTCTATTTTGGTATTTCAAATAGTAAGCATGCTCCCACACGTCAAGACCCATGATCGGTTTTAGGCCTTGCATAACGGGCGTATCTTGATTTGGCGTAGAACTCACCACTAAATCACCATTTTTGTCAAGTGATAACCATGCCCAACCACTGCCAAATCGTGTTTTGGCCTCATTATTAAACTTTTCCTGAAATGCTTCAAATGTGCCAAACTTTTTCTTAATTGCATCTACAGCTTTGCCTTTTGGCTTGCCTCCATTAGGGCTCATAAGCAACCAAAATACATCATGGTTATACGTGCCTCCACCATTATTACGCACGGCAGTGCGAATATCTTCGGGGACTGCATCTAAGTTTGAAATTAAATCAACCAGTGATTTTTTTTGTAACTCAGGATGTTTTTCCAGAGCAGCATTTAGTTCATCAACATATTTTTTATGATGTTTATCATGATGAATTTCCATCGTTTGCGCATCAATGTATGGTTCAAGTGCTCCAAAATCATAAGGGAGCGGTGGTAATTTAAATGCCATGTTAGGTTCCTTTAGTTATTCAAGTAATAGACAATATCATCCGTATGAGCCATTTGTAATTGCTCACGCGCTTTTTTTTCTTTGTAAAAGTCATTTGTTTGCCACAATGCAATTTGCAACTCTAATTTTTTTGCTTCTGCTCGCAAAGCATCTACCTCTAAAGCAAGTTGTTCATTTTCTGCTTTAATACAAGCAAGCGAGCGCATGCCCTGGGCTCCGAATATATAGAAAAATGAAAATACTACCAATTCTGTTACAAAAAATATACGCAACACTATGCGCTTCATCTTTTTCATTATCACCTCTTTTACTCATGTTTTGCGTCATTTAATCTCTCTTTTTGTAATACCATATAAGACTGGCACGCGTCAAGCAAACAGTAATTGACATTCTCTTGACCTTCATGCTCCGCATTAAGTAGAATAATGCCGGAATAAGTTGGTTAAAAAAAAGGAATCCCATGCGCAAACTAGCACTCCTTATCTTTATAGCACAAGCATTCTCACTGATGGCAAATACACAAACAGACAAACAACCATACCAAGAGAAATATGATCAAGGCGTATTCTCATTTTCAAAAACATTTGCCGAAGCAATTCATTATATTAAAACAAAATATTACCAAGAAATTAACCCAGAAAAAGCTATGCTTGAAGCAATTAATGCATTTGTAAGCCAAGATCCGCATTCGAGCTTGCTTGACCCAGAAGCATACAAAGAAATTTTAAAAACAACTAAGGGCGAGTTCTATGGTATTGGCGTAATCATTGATAGTCTTAAAGAACCAAAAGCTGAATACTTAAGTGTGATTGATACCATACCCGGTGGTCCTGCCGATCAGGCAGGATTACTGCCTGATGATAAAATAGTGCAAATAAATGAGGAATCACTCAAAGGAATGTCGGTTGATGAAGCAATAGCTAAAATAAAAGGTGAGCGTAATACTCCGGTGCACATTAAGATCTTGCGCAAAGGTGAACCTAAAATGATGCCATTCACCATTATGCGTGATGTTGTTAAGGATCACAATGCAACGTGTTTTTACTTTAAAGAACATAACGTGCTTTATCTTGCCCTGAGCATGTTTACGCGCAATGCCATCAAACAACTTGAGCAACTCCTTAAAAAAAGTCAGCAAATAAAAGCACGTGGTTTTATCTTAGACTTGCGCAGCAACTCGGGTGGCCTTCTTGACTCTGCGGTAGACATTGCAAGTCTCTTTTTACCAGCCAATTCGGTGGTAGTCACTACCAAGGATCGTAGCGGCAAAGTACAACAATCCTATTCTACATCGGGCACTCCTATTGCAAACTCAAAAATTCCTATATTTGTGCTTGTAAATAATTATACTGCCTCAGCTGCTGAAATTTTAGCAGGAGCATTGCGCTCACATGCCTCTAATAACTTGCCCGTCTTTATTGTTGGTACTAAAACATTTGGTAAAGGATCAGTACAAGAAGTAATACCATTAAGCAATGATAGTGCCCTAAAAATAACCACCGCACTCTATTACCTGCCAAATGACACCACTGTCCAAGGTAAAGGAATTACACCTGATTTTGAGATTGAGCCTAAAATGCCACCTACTGAAGAACTAAAATGGTTCAAACAGTTCTTTGGCCATGAAAGCTCGCTCAAAAACAGCATAAAGCCAAATGGCAAAGATGAGAAAAAAGAACCTGAGGACAAAAAAGAAGACAATGACTCAGAAAAGCACAAAACCTGGCAAGAACGTAAAAAAGAGCGTTTAGGCCAAGATTTTCAATTACTATCTACCCTGCGCCTGCTTGAAATGCTTGATTTAAGCTATAAAGCGTATCCCAAAGACGTAAGCACTCATGAAAAGGCAGTAGAATTCCTTAAAAAGAGATTCAATCCAAGCGACAAGCTTGAAATGGAAGAAATCACAATATAATTAAAGTATACAATCAAGCTACTCTTGACATTACTGTGTGATAGAGTAGCTTGATTGTTATATATTCAAAAAACCTTTGATATAAGGCACGTTGGAATCATATGACTAAAAAATCAAAATGTCGCATTAGAACTACCGTTATTTCTGGGGCCTGTTTCCTCTTTATTTTTATGCTCACCTGCCACGAAGAGGCAGAGCAACAACAAGACAGTTCAGAAATGGTGGTTACCGAAAATCTCAGATAGATTCAAACACAAAATTCAAACTGTCTTTACACTCTCTAAAGCGATTCATAAGATCAGCATGATCGTGGCCGCCAATATTAATGATAGCATAGCGATAACTTGCCGTGTCTTGGTCTTGTTCGTGCAAACAAGAACCTTCCACCGCGTACAACTCTATACGTATATCGGGAGATGATCTTTGAATTTCATGAAGCTCATGTGGCGTTGGCGTCTTTTTTACACGCTTATTTTCAAAGGTGCGCAATACACAACTTGCCGCCCGAGCATATGCACCCTGCCCTTTTTTAAAGATCGGCTCATGACCCGCTGCAATATCAAGCATTATCTGATACCCATTAATACCATCTACTTTTTCATATAGATCAGCAAATTGATGCGCCATACGTGGATTAATTTCAATGATTGAGATCAAATCTTTTTCTTTATCATAGATAAACTCAATGTTAAACATAGTGTTATCAAGACCGATCCCTTTTATCAATCTATATGTTATATCTTCCAACCGATTAATCACCTTTGGTGATAATGCTGTTGGATATTCAAATCTCTCAAAACTTTGAGTGCCAGGATACATAATAGAGTCAGTAATCCCCATAATATGACATGCACCATTAAATACATATCCTTCAAGCGTTACTTGATCACCCGTAAGCACTCCTTCAACAATCATATAATTACCATTATGTTCATGTTTTGTATACTGCGCTAACAAATAATTAAATGGTTCTATAAAATGACGTGGTACGTGCTTTTTTTTAAGAATATTTAAAAGATGATCGTCTGTTGCTACGTGATATGCACCCATGGAAAGATATGACTTTACTGGCTTAATAAAAAACGGATAGTCAAATTGCAGCTTCTTTTGCGCTTGAACATCACATGCAATAATATCAAACGATGGTACTGCTTCCGGCACATATTGTTGCTGCAATATACGAGAATAATATTTATGATGAATAGAAAGTAATACTGCCAAATCAGGCGCAACTAAACCTGCATGCTGCGCAATGCATACGCTCAATGGATTAGTTGGATAATCATTTGAATACCCAATACCCGCAATGTTTTTCCTTTTGCATAATGCCACTCGCTCAGTAATACTTTTCTCTAGCAGATCGTGAACTGCTTGCGCTGACGGCGCCATACTGATTGCATGTTCAAGATTGCCGCGAGTGCATGCATCAAACACAATGGTATACGGTAATTTTTGCTCAAGTAATGTAAGTTCGCGTATATCACGCGCAGAAGGATACGGAATAAATATCTTTTTTTTCACAACGCTCCTTAAAATAAAGTAACTACTTTAAGGATAACGCATCTACAAAAAGTTATTCAACAGTCACTGATTTTGCCAAGTTTCTCGGCTTATCAATCGGACAACCAAGTTCTTTTGCAATTTGATACACAAAGAACTGCATAACGCTCGTCATCACAAGCGGCGCAAGTAATGCATGCACACGCGGTAATACTATCACGCAATCTGCAAGGCCAATCAATTCATCTTGCCCTTCAAACGCAAATGCTACAATATGCCCTTTACGCGCTTTTACTTCTTGCGCGTTTGATAACAACTTTTGATAAATAAGATCATCAAGTGATGAAAAAATAAAGATGGGAGTTTCTTCATCCACAAGCGCTATCGGGCCGTGCTTTAATTCGCCAGCAGGATAACACTGTGAAAAAAGATAAGAAATTTCTTTTAATTTAAGCGATGCTTCCAGCGCAAAGGGATAACTAATATGCCGACCTAAAAAGATAAAGCGTTTATATTGTGCATAACGTGGTGCATAATCGGTAATAATCTGGTGTTTATATTGTTCAATACTGTTTTCCATAAGCTCACTACACATAATCAATTGTTCAAGAGCTTGCGTCATCTGAACTTCAGTGATCAATTTTTTTTCAACTGCAATGCGATGACTTAACCAAAATAATGCAGCAAGTTGTGTGGAAAAGGCTTTAGTTGATGCTACGGCAATTTCTTGCCCTGCTTTAGTAAATAATGCACCATCTGTTTCCCGCACCATAGAACTTGTTGCCACATTCGTGAGCACTGCAGTAGGCAACTTATATTCTTTAATTTTTCTGAGCACTTGCAACGTATCAGCCGTTTCACCCGATTGCGATATGGCAAGATAGAGCGATTTACCTTTAGCAAAAAAAGGCATATAACAATATTCAGATGAAAGCGCAACACTGACAGGCAGATTGCACACCGATTCAAAAAAAAACTGTGCAATGCGGCCAGCATTCCATGATGTGCCACTGCCTATAAAATGCAATGATTCAAGCTCTTGTATAAACTGCGCCGTTACACCAAGTTGTTGCCAAATACTATCGGTGCGTGCTTCAAGGTCAGCAATAGTATCGCGAATAGCTCGTTTTTGCTCATAAATCTCTTTGAGCATGTAATGCTCATACCCCGCTTTGGAGCCGGTATCTGGCATTTTTTCAATTTCTGTCACAGGAATATAAAGAGATTTGCCCTGAAAGTCATACACTTCAAACGTATCTTTATGCACAATCGCAAACGATTTTTCTGGCAAATAAGCAACCCGGTGCGTATAATCAGCAAATGCAAATATATCTGAAGCAACATATGTTTGCTCATTATCCATGCCCACACACAATGGCGAACCTTTGCGCACTGCCACTATAGTATCAGGATGTTGCTGTGCAATAGCCACAAAGGCGTATGCACCTTCAAGTTGCTGTGCAACTTCGCATACTGCTTTGACTATATCAGTATGCTCACTTAAGGCAGCCTCATAAAGATGTGCAATAAGCTCTGTATCAGTTTGGGAAATAATTTTATGGGTAGAGCGCAATTGCTCACGTAAATGATGATGATTTTCAATAATGCCATTATGCACCACACAAATTGAATGCGTGCAATCAACATGCGGGTGAGCATTTTGCTCTGTTGCAGGCCCGTGGGTTGCCCAACGCGTATGGCCAATGCCTACCGAACCATCAATAGGAGTTGTGGAAACTTTTTCATATAAATTAGAAAGTGCGCCAGCTGCCCGTACAAGTTGCAAGGAGTTACTTGATTGATCCAGGCAAGCAAACCCTGCCGAATCATAGCCTCGATATTCAAGACGCTCAAGACCCTTAAGAACAATTGCGCGCGCTAACTTGTTACCAATGTAACCAACCACACTGCACATATGCTCTCCTTTAGGCAGCTTAGCAGTTCTAATTTATCGTTTAACGAATTGGAATTTACGACGTGCACCACGTTGACCGTATTTTTTACGCTCTTTCAAGCGAGAATCAACAGTCAAGAAACCATGTTGGCGCAATGGCGAACGTAATGCTTCATCAAATGCAACGAGTGCACGAGCAATACCAAGCTTGGTTGCACCAGCTTGAGAATGCAAACCGCCACCTTCTACATTTGCATAGGCATCATAATGTGAAACATTCGGGATTACAAGAAGTGGGCTTAATGCTTCTAACCGAGAAAGATCGGTATCAAAATAAGCGCTGTGAGTTTTGCCATTAACTACTACTTTTCCGCTTCCTTTACGGAGCCAAACACGCGCAACAGACGATTTACGCCGACCTACTCCATGAGAGAGTGGGACTGACGTTGGTTTCTTAGCCTTTGGTGCTTTTGCCTTAGTGGCTGTCGCTGGAGCAGCTTTTTGTGTAGCTTTGCGTTCGGTTGCCATATGAAAGTTTCTTCCTTAACATTTTTTCTATAATACGTTTATATCAACGCATTCATTTTAAACTACTCCTGACCTTTTGTCAAAAAAGTGACCGGCCAGGAGCCCTAAATCCTATTGATCTTCAAATTTTTCCTGACAAACAAGGCATCGGGTGGCGTCAGGATAGAGCATAAGCCTTTTTTCAGGGATCGCCCCACCACAATCAGTACAATGGCCATACGTGCCCTCGTCAATCATTGCCAAGGCCTTCCTTATGCGGTTATACTCCTCAATTTCAGCGTCTTGTAACGAAATTTTAAGGTTTTCTAAAGATAAAGACTGCACCTGATCCCCCACATCTTGGCCAAGTTCAAGACCCCCTTTATCTTCATAGAGTTGAGCAAGTTGCTCCTCAAGCTCTGCCTTGCGCTCCAAAAGCTTTTTACGTGCGGCGTTCAATTGATTTGCATCAAAAGATACCTTTTTTACTTCATTCACTGTTCGACCTTTCTTTTATCTTGAAAGAATTGTTTTAACATGTCTGCTGCCTTCTTGCCCTCTATTCCCTCAAGCACCATAAATTCATTTTTACGGCTTACTGCTTCAAGCGTAGTTTCTTTAAGCCGAAACCCATATAATGGCGAAGCAGCTCCAAATACGAGCCCTGCCATGCGCGATAGCTGAATCAAGCTCATACACATAGTGCATGGCTCAAGTGTCACATATATTACGCAATTTATCAAACGCCACGTGCCTAGCTTTCTGCATGCCTTTTCAATGGCGATAATTTCTGCATGAGCCGTCTGACACTGCTCTTTTTCTACTTTATTATAGCCACGACCTATTACTACGCCATCTGGACTTACCACAACAGCCCCTACAGGCACTTCTTCAAAATCATATGCTTTTTGAGCCTGCTTTAAGGCCAATTTCATGTAGCGCGTGTGGTCTTGTGTGGTAAAGTTTTTTAACATAGTATACAAATGGTAGCCCTAGAAAAATTTTGCTTTTTCAAGTATAATGTTAACGGTGAATCAATCAAGATAAATAAAATTTAAATGCGAGAACAAGATCATGTCTCAGGAGACGCACATGGCGGATAAATCCTCCAATTCAACGTATGGTGCCAAAGCAATCCAGATTATGGAAGGCCTTGAGGCCGTGCGCAAACGCCCAGCCATGTATATTGGCTCAACTGGGCCAGGTGGTTTGCACCATTTAGTTTACGAAGTTGTTGATAACTCTGTTGACGAAGCTTTAGCGGGTCACTGTACAAAAATTCATGTAATTCTGCATCCTGACGGTTCTTGCTCAGTAGAAGATAACGGTCGCGGTATTCCCACCGAAATTCACCCGAGTGAAGGCGTATCCTCTGCTCAAGTAGTACTCACCAAACTCCATGCGGGGGGTAAATTTGATAAAGATTCCTATAAATACTCTGGTGGTTTACATGGTGTAGGTATCTCGGTAGTAAACGCTTTATCAAAAAAACTTGATCTTGAAATTTACCGCGATGGCAATATTTATAAACAATCGTATGAACGCGGCAAACCGCTTGGTCTTTTAGAAATTACTGGATCTACAACAAAGCGTGGTACACTCGTTCGTTTTACGCCTGATCCTGAAATTTTTAAAGAATCAGTTGAATTTAATTTTGAAACGCTGGCAACGCGCTTACGTGAACTTGCTTTCTTAAATAAAGCGTTACGCATCACACTTGAAGATGAAATTAATAACAAAAAACACGAATTTTATTTTGAAGGTGGTATTGTTTCTTTTGTAAAACATATTAACGCCAAAAAAATTGCATTGTTTCCTGAAGTGCTACACATTGAGCAAGCTGATGACCAATACATGCTTGAAATTGCGCTCCAATATAATGATGGCTACAATGAACAACTATTTTCATTTGTAAACAACATTAACACTGTTGAAGGCGGCACACACGTATCTGGTTTTAAATCAGCGCTCACCAAAGTGTGCAATAAACGTGCACTTGAAATGAATATCATTAAATCGGGTGAAAGTCTCTCCAGCGATGATGTGCGTGAAGGCCTTGTAGCAGTTATTAGCATTAAAGTGCCAGAGCCGCAATTTGAGGGTCAAACAAAAACTAAACTGGGTAACAGTGAAGTAAAAGGTATTGTTGATTCTTGGACCTTTGCAAAGTTAACAAGCTATTTTGAAGAAAATCCCAACATTGCAAAAATTATTTTGCAAAAAGCACTCCTTGCGCAACGCGCTCGTGAAGCTGCCAAGAAAGCCCGTGATTTAACACGCAGAAAAACAGCACTTGATGTTTCTGTATTACCCGGAAAACTTGCTGACTGCACCGAAGAAAATCCGCAATTGACCGAACTATTTATTGTTGAGGGGGATTCTGCGGGCGGCTCTGCAAAGCAAGCGCGTGACCGTATGAACCAAGCAATCTTACCGTTACGCGGTAAAATCTTGAACGTAGAAAAAGCACGCCTTGATAAAATGCTTGCAAACACTGAAATTCAAGCGCTCATTTCTGCCATCGGTGCTGGCGTGGGCGATGATTTTGATGCAACCAAAGCACGGTATCATAAAATTATTCTTATGACTGATGCTGATGTGGACGGTGCGCATATTCGCACGCTGCTCCTTACATTCTTCTATCGTTACATGGCACCACTTATTGAAGCCGGCTATTTATATATTGCGCAACCACCACTCTATAAAGTAAAAATTGGCAGATCAGAGCAATATATTAAAGACAACAAATCTTTTAAAGATTTCTTGTTTAACTGGGCACGCGAAAATACTATGCTCATTATGAACAATAAAGAAATTGGGCAAGAAGCGTGGAACAAGATATTAAGCGACGTTGATACGTATGACCAACGCATTAATGAAACCACCATTCAAATTAAAGTGGCGCCTGAACAAATACATGAACTTGTTGCATTCCGTGATCAATACCCGCGTGGCGAATCTGAAAGCACTGAAGAACTTCTTAAATTATTACAAACCCACTTCACGCGTTATGCAGTATCGCTTGAAAAAACATCTGCTGCGCGAGAAGAACTGGATAATCTAGAAGATCTTGCACTACCAGAAGAACATTTTGTTGAGTTTCAAATAGGCAACAAAAAATGGCGAGCGCCGCTCTCATTTATGCACTCGGCCACCATGACAGCGCTTTTAAAACTTTATGAACCCCTAGAAGACATTGATCTTAAAGCATGGTCACTTAATATGATCGGCAAAGAGCGTAGCATTACCGATGTGGGCATTATGCAGTTAGTAGAAGCAGTTTCTACTATTTCAAAACCATATATGAACGTGCAACGTTATAAAGGTCTTGGTGAAATGAACCCTGAGCAATTGTGGGAAACGGCTATGGATCCTGCGCGCAGAAACATGCTTAAAGTAAACGTGCCTGATGAAGTGGAAGCTGATACCTGGTTTACCACACTTATGGGTGATGATGTGCTTGGCCGCAAATTGTTTATTGAAGATAATGGGCAGTTTGTTAAAAACTTGGATGTATAAGAACCGCTCGCACGAACCCTTCGATACGATTCGCTTCGCGAATCACTCAGGGTGAGCGGTGTTTTAAAGTATATACATACCGCTCATACTGAGTGTTTTTTGAAGAATGAAAAAAATGTATCATAGTATAAAGCGGAAAATTAACATTAAATGCAAACATTATTTACTAAAATCCAACAATTTTGTATCGACCACAATCTTATTACTCCTGGTAGTAAGATTGTGGTCGGCTTTTCTGGCGGCCCAGATTCTATGCTGCTGCTTTATTTCCTTAATTCAATTAAACACACGCACAATCTTTCATTGCTAGCGGTGCATCTTGATCATGGCTGGCGAGAAAGCTCTGCTTCGGAAGCAGTATTTTGTAAAGAGGTGTGTGATAAATTAGATATTGCATTTCTAAGCGCACGCTTAAACGAATTACCATTACCACCAGAAAAATTAAAAGGCTCCAAAGAAGAAGTTGGGCGCCATGCGCGCAGATTCTTGCTAGAACAAGTGGCGCATGAACATAACGCAAACTCCATTGCTCTTGGTCAACATTTTGATGATCAAGAAGAAACCTTCTTTATTCGTCTCATTCGCGGGAGCACGCTCTCTGGCCTTACCGGCATCAAGCCGCAGGAAGGCATGTATATCAGACCATTACTTTCATTAATGAAAAAAGAAGTACTCACCCACCTTGATAAACAAGGTATTACCTATATTAAAGATCCAAGCAATGAGCACGATGCCTATTTACGAAATAAAATTAGAAAATATGTAATTCCTGCATTGCGCCAAGTTGATGATCGCTTTGACCATAATTTCAAGCGCACGCTTACATCTTTGCAAGAAACAGAAGATTACTTAAAGACGCATACGCAAGAAGTTTTTGATAGAATCGCGCAACATGAACATGATTGCTGGATGCTGCAAAGTGATAAACTGCTTACGCTACACCCTTATATGCAACATCGCATTTTATTAATGTGGCTTATTAAAAACAATGTCTCATTTGTGCCAACTGAAAGCTTTTTAGATGAGATCATACGATTCATCGAGCAATCGGGAAGTAAAACGCATACGCTCCACGAGCGGTGGTCGATTGTTAAGAAAAAGAATGTAATCTTTATAGAAAAACTATAACAACAAAAAAAGGAGCAACAATGAACATACCACTTTTCTTGAAATTATTTATTATAAGCTATCCAATTTTTATTCTTATGGATCTTTTTTGGGTTGCATATTTAATGAGCGAAACATATCACAACTATATTGGCTATATGTTCCATATTATTAATGGAGAAATGCAACTTAATAAAATAGCAGCATTTTCAGCGTGGCTATTGATTGTAGCTGGCGCTATTGCACTTGTATTACCTCAAACAATGGGACGCGGTATCGCTGTTAGTTTGGCTTGGGGTGCCTTCTATGGATTGGTAATCTATGGATTCTCTAATCTTAATAATTTAGCAATATTTAAAAACTGGCCGTTAACCATTACTCTTATTGATATTGCCTGGGGCATGTTACTCAATGCAATCTTTATGGTATTATTAAATATGTTACATACTTATATACGTTAATAAGTTTTTAAAAACAAAAGAGGAAAAATGAACGCATCTCATATCATCAAATTATTTGTAATCAGTTATCCGATATACCTACTAATAGACTTTATTTGGTTTGGTGTATTAATGCAAGACACGTATAAGCATTATCTTGAGCCTATTTCTCGCACAATTGGCCATACACTGCAAAGTCGTTGGCCAGCTGCAATAATTGTCTGGGCATTAATTGTTCTTGGTGCAATTATCTTTGTGCTTCCGCGTGCAGTAAACACCGGCCTTGTATACAGCTTTTGCTGGGGTGCTTTGTATGGGCTTGTAGTCTATGGCACGTATAATCTAACTAATTATGCTATTCTTGAGCAGTGGCCACTGGCTATTGTGTTTATTGATAGTGGATGGGGAATGGTGGCAAATGGCATTTTGCTCGTGCTACTAAGATGGTTGAGTAGTTATAATAGTTAGAACAATAAATAGTATTTTTACTATCAATGTTGCTTTAGAAAAAATCTTTATCTTTACCATTGATATTCACGAGGCCCCTCATGCCGGGGCATGCACATACTCTTTTTTTTAGTAAAAAGAGTATGCAGAAAACCATAATTAGGGAAGCATCCGCTCCCTAAAACCCTCTCTCCCGGTGTAGACGCCTAATCTCGAATTTCCTTTAATGAAATTCTCACTCGGCTCCACCGTTTCGTGTAGGAACTACATTATTCAAAAAAATACTTGCCAGTACATCCAGCCCTTACTAACGTAATGACTGACAGGCCAATATAACACATTCGAAATGCATAATTTTAAATTGATACAAGAACATCCTTGACCGTTTTGATTTGACTCTTAGAACTTTAAAAAAGTTCGCTGGAGGAAAAGCCAAAACGCAGGATATACAAGGATGGCTATCCTTGTATGCCCTTTTGAATCAAATGGTTTTTGGCAAAAAAAGCATTTGCCCTGCGCGGGCAGCGCCGCAAAATAAAAGATAACAATATGAGTGTACGGCTTGTACAAAAAAATTAATACTTCTCCAATTGCTCAAAAGAAACATACATAGGCAAAGGCATAATGATATGTTCTTTTGCAAACCGTTCTTGAATCTCAGCTATAATAGTATCTTTTAAATTTTGCCAATTCTTTTGATTAGACCAAACACCAACTTGAATTTTTAATGTTGACTCATTAAATTCTTCACAAAAAAGTAATGGTTCTTTATCTTTCAAAGAAAACTGATTCGCTTTTGCTACTGCGTGTATCACATCACACACCCTGCGCACATCTTCTTTATGTGATACCGCAATTTTAAAATCAAATCTTCGCTCTTCAAAATAACTAGTATTCACCACATTGCTTGCAATAATAGTGGCGTGGGGCACGCGCACAAAGGTGCCATTTGCTTGGCGCAATTTCACTGAAAGTAAATCTATAGAATCTACGGTGCCTGCAACGCCTGCAACTTCAATATAATCACCAATCTTAAATGAACTTTCACTAATTAAAAAAAGACCGCTAATAATGTTAGAAACACTAGTTTGAGATGCAAAACCAATTGCGGCAGTAAAAATACCAGCAGCGCCAAGTAGTGCACCCATTTGGAAATTAAGTGCATGAAGAACTAAGAAAAGTATTATTAACACGCCAGCATAATACAATGCCCGTAATAGCAGCGTGCGCACATGCTCGGTGCCATGATGCTCTAACGCTCTGCGCGCAAAACGAATGGCAAGCTTTAAGCCAATATACCCAAGCACTAATATTAAAAGTACTTTTATGCCAGTAAATAATACTTCTTTATTAAAGACTGTTTCTTGAATAGATGCCCACATTTCTTTTAGATCTAACATTGCTCTCTCCTTTTTTTAACTATTTTCTTTTTGTTCCTGAGCGAGATTTACCACTAGTTCGCGATTTACTTTTACCACCGCCACCAGGCTTAGTTCGCTTAAACGCTGGCTTAGTACTCACTGCGGTTGATTTTTTGCGAGGTGTTGTGGGCTTTGATCGCGTGCGCGGCTTTGTGTCAATTGCATCAAACCTTGTGCGTGACCGTGTTGGCCGTTCATCATCGCCTTCATTAAACCAACTTTCAATATCAAAGCGTTCTGGTTTTTCTTGCCAACTTGCGCGTTCTTGGCGATCTTTATGCGATCGTGTAGGGCGCTTAGGACTATAATCATCTTTTACATGAGAATCTGAACGTCTAAAGCCAGCTTTTGAATCGCTACGTTCTCGCCTAGTTGGTTCTTGTGGCTTTACATCATCTTGATTAAACCACTCTTCGGTCCCAATAATACGTTCTTTCTTTTTTCTTATATCAGGACGATCAGTACGCTTAAAGCGAGATTTTTTTTCTAAACCCGCACCAAAAGAACGCCCGCTCGGTTTGCGCTGCTTGTCATTAAACGCTGGTCTTTTTGCACCAGTTCTTGGTTTTCTAGCTTTCTTTGCAGCTTCTTGTGCCATAGTTTTTAATGACGTAATTTCTTCTTCAGTTAAAGCGCGCCATTTACCAAGAGCAAGACCCTTTTTATTTAGCCCTGCATAATCAATACGATCAAGTTGCCGCACTTCATAACCAAAATGCTCAAACATGCGCCGTATAATATGCTTTTTACCACTATGAATTTCTATGATGGCAACATATTTTCTTTTACCCGGTACAAGCACCGCGCGATCAGCTCGTGCCTTACCATCTTTTAGAAAGAGACCTTTAAACATTAATTTTAAATGCTCAGGGTTCACCGGTTTATCAAGAGTAACCATGTACTCTTTTTTCATATTAAATCTTGGGTGCGAAAGTTGTTGGGCAAGTTCACCATCATTGGTGAATACCAAAAGGCCAGTAGTATCGCGATCAAGACGCCCTATTGGGAAAATTCGCTCGCGGGTGGCACCCTTCATAAGCAAAGAAACATCTTCCCGGCCCAAATTATCTTCCATCGTGGTAATAAATCCAGTAGGCTTATTAAGTAAAAAATATACTTTTTTACCTTCAACAATCTTTTTACCCTCAAGGCGTATATCATCACCAGGTGATACTTCTAACCATGGCTCTTTAATAATTGAACCATTCACAGTTACCTTACCTTCTTTAATAAGATCAGTCACGGTACGGCGTGAATGCCCAGCATGAGCTGCCAAATATTTTACTAATGTAGTGGCCTGGGCCATAAAAAACTCCATAAATCAGGTTATCATTTAATTATTAAAAATAGTGTCAAAACAATGCTCTCAGACAAAATTATTCAAATAGAGACAAACAAAAAGAGAATAATTCTATTAATAGTTTACTTTATAGCCTACTGTCTATTACACTAGAGGCAGGTGCAGTACTATAGAGAGCAAGGAGCAGCATGCAGCAATACAGAGAACCAGAAAACAAAAAAATGTTCTTTCTGCTTTCATTGCTTGTGCATTTATTACTGCTTTATCTGTTCTTCTTATGTATATCATATCACAATTCCAATAAAACCGTAGTAGATCCACGCTCTGATGCTCAAAAAGACCCTAATCAAGGTTCTTCACAGCCTGCTCCGGCACCCGGCACCCAACCGGATAAACCGCAAGATCCCAAAGAAGAAGAAAAAAAAGCAAGCCAAGAATTGGCTGAGTTGAAGGCCCGGCAGTCGGCCTTTGGGGCTCCAGTAGTGTTTGAGGACATGCCCGAATCAGTACCAACGCTCGCCGTGAACAAAGATCACGATGGCCCTGGCGACGAAGAACAGGAGCTTGTGGAAGATCAGCCTGATGCTACCACAAAAAAACAGGAAGCCGTTGTGGTGGCACAAAAAGCATCCCCCAAACAACAGGTTGAAAAAGATCTTGCGCTTGCAAAAAATAGAGCATCGCAAGCCAGCGATGGCACCTCGTTTACTGTAAGCGAAAATCTTCTTCAAGAAACTATTGAAGCACTGGAAAATAAGAACGCTCAGGAACGGCAAGAGCAGATCACCAAAAAACGGACTAGGCGGCGCCGTACGCCCTCCAAAAAAAGTGACACCACCACCGCACTTAATGAAGGCAATTCACAACGCAGCGCCGGCCCTACTAATAAAAAGTTTACATTTGCCGATCTTGCAAACGGCTTTCTAGAAAATTTACAAAGTGGCGGCAAAGATGCGATCAACCAACGCGGCAATCCAAACATACGCCCGGGCATTGAACAATTAAAGCAAGCAAGTTATCGCGAAAAAATGGCCTGGAATTTGCAAGCTGCTTTCAAACGTGCAGCACGACGAACTAAATTTATCACACCATCCCCAGAATTTAATAGACTCGAATGTACGTTCTATATTGCAAAAAGCGGCGAGCTTGAAAAACTTGATGTGCTTTCTGGCACTGGCCACCAAGAACTTGATTCATTTATAGTAACTACAATCAAAGACGCGTTTCCGCTACCGCCAATTCCTGATCATTGGGCGCAAGACATGCTTGTGCAAACATGGGTATTTAGAAATATTCAACCAAATGAGAGCTCATACGTAGTCAACTTCTAAATTTCACATGAACTCTTTAAGTTCCTCACACACCGTGGTACGCTTAATTAAAAATAGGCGAAGCACGCAAGGATGAGGAGAAAATCATGAAGCACATGAGCATATTACTGGCACTACTTGGCATCGGCCATCTTTTTGCACAAGAGCCTATTGAAAGCATTAAAACCGTATCTAAAGATATTGAGCTTAATATTGTTCCTCAATGGCATAACCTCGATCAAAATGAAGAACGCTGTGAAGAATTTGGCGGTGCGTGGATTGAAGCTGGTGTGATTACGCTCAGGAAAAAAACTCGTGAATCCATCAATATGACACATCTTATTTTAAGTTGGCAAGGTGAAGAACTTGAGCATTTAATTGGTTCGCTCTATCAACGCAAACCTAATAAAGATTTTATGCCCATTGAACAGAATTTAATATGCGATAGCAATTGGCAACAATCTGGCCAAAAACTTATCTTTAAATTCTTGCAGCCTCTTTCTCTTGATGTATTAACTGAATTACGTTTAGTGCTTACCGTTCCGCAAGATATGCAAGACAAACTTAAAAATGGTTCACTTAAAGTAGAAGCAGATTATTTACCGGATCAAATTAAAGAGATGCTTGAAAATCAAAGTGCTGTTTTGACGTTTAATGAATGCGCAAAAACTAGTGCTTTGTCGTAATATTAAATAACAATATGAATGTGCAGTCTCAAAACAAAGTATAATAAAACTACCAAACTGGACATTTTTCTGTTTTCGCCTAAAACTATACATAGAACAACTATGCTTATTCAAGGAGAAAGTGTATGGCAAAAGTAGTTATCATCGGCGCGGGCCTCACCGGTCTTTCCGCCGCATATCACCTAGAACAACGCGGTTTTACCGATTACAAATTATTTGAAAAAGAATCTGATGTTGGTGGTTTATGTAGATCAGTCTACCAAGATGGTTTTACTTTTGATTACACTGGCCATTTACTCCACGCAAGCGATGACTATTTTAGAGAACTCCTTGGCAATGTTGTTGGATTAAATAACTTTAATTCTATCACTCGCAGATCATACATTTATTCTCATGATACCTATACTAACTATCCTTACCAAGTAAATTTATACGGTTTGCCCACAGAAGTTATTGTTGAATGCATTGAAGGCTATGCACAGCGACCACAGAGCAAAAAAAATCCTAAAAATTTTTATGAATGGGCACACGTTAACTTTGGTGCGGGCATTGCAAAACATTTCTTTTACCCCTATCAAGAAAAAATATTTGCTTATGATATTAAACAAATAAGTACCTCTTGGATGGGCAGGTTTGTGCCAAGCACGTCACTCAAGCAAATGATAGAAGGCGCCATAAAAGCCCCAGCAGATCAAAGTATTGGCTATAATGCAAACTTTTATTACCCCAAATTTGGTGGCATACAGTTTTGGATAGAACAATTGGCTCACGCTGTATCGCAAGAAATTTATACTGAATGTACGGTCACTCAAGTTAACGTAAAAGAAAAATATGTAGAATTTGCAAACGGCCATCGTGAATATTATGAAACATTAATCACCACTATGCCACTTGATATATTGCTTAAGATGACTAAAGATGCACCGGACACCAATTTGAATAAAGTTGCTGATAACCTTGATTGCAATTCTGTCATTAATTTAAACTGGGGATTCACAAGACCAGACATTTCACAAAAACATTGGATCTACTTTCCTGAAGAACACTATCCCTTTTACCGCATAGGATTCCCGCACAACTTTGCCGACAACATGGCACCACAAGGCTGCAGCTCGCTCTATGCAGAATTTGCACATGTTAAAAAATCACCGCGCTATATACAGCAAAAATTGCAAGCTACCAAAGACCAAATTAAAAAATTATTTAAGGTAACTAACCAAGAAATAGCCACCGAAGCAGTGCTCAACATACAGCATGCCTATGTGCTGTATACACCATGGCGTGAAAAGAATTTAGCAAAATTACACAAGCGGCTTCAAGAACATGATATACATTCAGTTGGTCGTTATGGTGAATGGAAATATTCCAGCATGCAAGAAGCGGTACTTGATGGCAAAAAAGTAGCAGAGCATATTACAATTTTGCCGGCACAAAAAACATTCTATCAAAACATACCGGTACAAAAAAAATCTGGCAGCAAGGAGCTCCAATAATGCATTTTTATCAAGGCAAACGCGCGCTGGTGACTGGCGGTGCAGGATTTATTGGATCGTATGTGGTAGAAGCATTGCTGCAAAAAGGCGCCTATGTAACTGTGCTTGATAATTTAAGTACTGGCGCATATGAAAACATACAACCACATCGAAATAAAATTGCATTCATCACTGGCGATATAACTAATCTTGCCACATGCCTTTCTGCATCACGAGAAAAGGATATAGTTTTTCATTTGGCTGCAGACGTAAGCGTGCCCGCATCGCTTGAAGACCCTCAACATTGCTACCTCACTAACGTTATGGGAACTGCCAACATATTAGAAGCTGCTCGCAAGAATAAAATAAACCGCGTAGTATTCTCATCATCATCGGCAGTCTATGGCGTGCAAAAAGGCGCATGTTCTGAAACTGCTCCATGCAACCCCTCATCACCTTATGGGCACAGTAAGTTACTGGGCGAAGAACTGTGCAAGCAGTATGCACAAACCCTTGGCGTAGGCACCGTATGCTTGCGTTATTTTAATGTCTATGGCGATCGGCAAAATCCCCAAGGTGCTTATGCAGCAGTTGTTGCAAAATTTAAAGATGCGATGCAAAAAAATCAGCCCATTACACTCTTTGGCGATGGATCACAAACACGAGATTTTATTAAAGTTGAAAATGTTGCGCAAGCAAACTTACAACTTGGTGCGTTACCCATAAGTGAACTCAATGGCCAAGTATTTAATATTGGCACTGGCACCAGTATTACCATCAATGAATTATTTAAAAGGCTTAAAGTAGAGTTTCCTGACTATACACACGAACCATGCTATCAAGCAGCACGCGCAGGCGACATCCAGCATTCTACGGCAGATTGCACCAAATTTAAAAGCGTAGCTCAGCCAGACTTTTAAAAGTCCTTATAGTAAAGCAAAAAGCCTTGTGCTATACTATTTTTGTATAGTTATCCTTAATTTCTAAATATCACTGTATCTCACTTAACTATTTCAGGCATTAATGGCACAAAAAGATTTCTACCAAGTCCTTGGCGTTTCAAAAACAGCAAGCCAAGACGAGATAAAAAAAGCATATCGCAAGCTCGCAATGCAATATCACCCTGACCGGAACCCCGGCAACAAAGAAGCTGAAGAAAAATTTAAAGAGGCTTCTGCTGCCTATCAAGTTCTGTCTGATGAAAATAAACGCCGACAATATGACCAGTTTGGCCATGCAGGCGTTGGCGGCCAGGGCGGCTTTAATGCCCAAGACATTAATATGGAAGATATATTCTCTAATTTTGGGGATATATTTGAGACTATGTTCGGTGGCGGCCCGCAACGAGGCCGTGGAGGCCCTCGAGCAGAACCAAGAAAAACGCAACCTACGCCACAACGTGGGCACGACTTAGGCCGTGAACTTTTAATAACGCTCAAAGAAGCATTTCTTGGCACCAAGCACGAAATGAGCTTTTATCATTTTGTAACATGCGAGGAATGTAATGGTAAAGGGCTTGAAAAAGGTACTACGTACCAAGTGTGTGAAACATGCAAAGGTGCGGGCCAGCAATTATTCCGCCAAGGCTTTTTCACGGTAAGCCAACCATGCCCTACGTGCCGAGGCCAAGGCTATGTGATCCCTTCACCTTGCAAAGGGTGCAGTGGCGCATCACGCGTACAAAAATATGATAAATTTACCGTTACGATCCCTAAAGGAATTACCGATGGCACAGAACTGCGCATTGCAGGAAAAGGTGATGCTGGCGTGTTTGGCGGCCCTGCAGGCGATCTTTATATAACCATTCGCGTGTCTCAAGACAAAAAGTTCCAACGCGTTGGCAACGATTTGGCAACCACGCTCATGCTTACCTACCCACAATTAGTGCTAGGTGCTCAAATGGAAATTGAAAGTATTGATGGCACTAAGCATACCATTAAGATTCCAAAAGGAACGGCGGTTGGCAGTAAGATTACCGTTGCCGGCAAAGGGTTTAAAGACCTGCGCTCAAATGCAGTGGGTAATTTAGTTGTCACTACACAATGCCATATACCAACCAAGCTTTCTAGCGAAGCCAAAGATGCATTGACTAAATACTCAGAGCTTATTGGAACCGGCGTGACCGATGGTGATAATTCTATTATTGGTTTCTTTAAGAAATTTTTGGGATAGATTAGATTTGTAAACAAAAGAAAAACCCCGGTACCTTAGTGGTAAACCGGGGTTAATTTTTTATAAATAGTGAAAATTATTTTCCACTAACCTGATCTTCTTCTAGCAGTTGAACTATTGTATTATCTTGTCTGGCTGCAATAAGCTGCGGATTACGTGCTTGTAGCTGCGCAAGAAGTTGCCTTACTCGTTCTTCAATTTCTTCAGTATTTTCACCACACTGACGTAATTGCTCCAGCAAGCTTTGCAAATCAGCTTTTGCAGAACCCATGTTACTTAAAAGAATAGCCGATAACTTAGTAGTTGCGCCTTGCCTTGCTACTATAACATCGGCAGAATGTTGTATTTCATTAATGCCTTGTGCTTCTTGTTGCGCTGTTTGTGCTGCATTAGACATTGCCGTCTTCAGTGCACCAAATATTGCAGATTGTTGTAAACCTAAAGCTTCTGCATTCACCAATAGGGCATAAAAAGTTTCTTGCGTTGCATTAAGATTACCTTGAGCTTTACCAATTACTGCAACAAGAGCTTCTTGGCGTTGGCCAAATTGATCGAAATTTTCTTGGGTGTCTCTATCATGTACATCTTTTACTTCAACCACGCGCGCCATTTCAGCAGTGCGATGCTTACGCAAACGACCCGCCGTTGCATTAAGATCTCTTTGGCTTGCAAATAAATATTTGCTTATAACAATACCACCAACTACTGCTCCAATAACTAACGTTGATTTAGGGTGGTCCCATGCAGTTTCAACTACCATAAGACTAGCATCTTTAATTTTAGCAAGTGCATAACGCGGATAAGAAACAACCGTTTTTGGCTCATTATCTAAGTCATCCATAGCACATGTCATTGCTGGCATGGCTACAAAAGATAATACAACGAACAATCTTAACATATATTTTTTCATAAATAACATTTTGAAACCTCCAATTACATTCCATTTAGTACTATTTTTAGAAAATTAAATTTTAGTTTCTCGCACTTGCATATCACTGGAATTTGAATGTATGTTATAATTCACCGATGATAGCATTGTATTTGCAAAACCATTTTTCTTTGGCTGCAACATTTCTTTTATGCGACTAATTCTTTCATCGCGAGCAAGAGATTGCTTTTTGTATGTTTCTATATTCGAATTAATTTCACGCATTTCTGCATCCATTAAACCAACTTTTTGATCAAGATCTATTGTCATTTCACCAAGACGCTGTATTTTTTCCATTAATGTCGCACGGGCAAAAGTTATTAGACCTAGCTCTAGCAACATTTCTTCTAATGTTTTTTTGACTTTGGGCAATTCAGTTTCATGGTTTTGCTTAATTTCTTCCAACTGAGTCTTAAGTTTCCGTGTTTGCTCATTTAAACTTATTGCAGTGCCTTGCATCAAAGTAGCATTTTCTGCAAGAGTATCTTGTCTTTTATTTATAGCAGTAAATTTAGCATTAATTTCTTGTTTACTTTGATTTTCACGCGCAATCAAAGCATCAGCTGCCTGAGTCGTTTCTAATTTTTCTTTTTTTTCAAATTCAGCAAGTCCAGCTTTTGTGATAGGGCAAAATGACCAGAGGTAAGAAGCTGCAGAATATAAAGGAGCTGTAAACAAGCTAGACCAAGCCGCTTGAGCAGGTAACGCATAGCTCCCCGCAAAAAGCAGGGTAAATGCCAAAATATAATGATTAATTTTCATCTTGATATCCTTTGGGATAAGACCTTCCATTCGAATCTAGCATACCAGGAAAAATACAGTTAGTCAAATCAATTAAAAACCAACAATCCTTTTCTTAAAGCTTTTCTGCGATCCAGGCTGATGCCTACCCCTGCCAGTGCCCATATGCTCTATAACCTGATAAAAATAGTCCCTATCGGCCCCTTTTACCACGGCCTGCTCATGAGCTTCAGCAATAACTACAGGATACCCCCTGCCTTTACGAGCCTGGTCTGCTATAATACTTGCCACCAGGTCCACAAATTCTTTTTGCTGGGCTATCCAGGCCACTATCTCTACACGGGCAATTTCTTCCCCCATGTGCATATAAAAGAAATAAGGCCTTAAATGTTCAGGATATACTCCACAAATAGGCGTATTGCTTTGAAATACGATCGTGCGCTCAAAAGGCTGTAAAAAGCCTGCGACAAGCGTGCTATCCACCACATGATCAATATCGCTGAGCGCTAACGCATCTTGAGCATTAAAATTAGCCATTTTCAAGCGAACCAAGCTTACAAGCTCTTTAGAACGCGGCAAACTAATATACCCTGTAAGCAGCGTTTGTTCTTTATACAGATCTTCAAACACTGCAATATGCTGCGCTGCATACTGTTCCTTAATTTCAGCTTCTTTTGCTGCCAAATGCCAAAATATAAGCGAGCCATCAAAGAGCAAAAGCATTGGAATAGCATTATGTTGTTGTTTATAAAATGCACAAAGTTCTTTGCCATGGGTAAATTCATGCGCCTGGCGCAGGCAGTTGACCGTATCGCGCGACAAGTCCGGCATATCTTCATTTTGCTGACCAGTAAACACAAGAGGCAGTGAGCTTAACGCGATAGTTGATTCTTTGCCATAGACAATTGCCACGGTGCCGATATTAATAAGAAAGCATGAAGTGCCTTGGTGGCGATCAGGATATACTTGAGAGCCGTCTACTGATAAGGCAGCATAATGCTCAATGGTAGGCTGCACGGGATAAACGGTGCCAAGATCTTCAAACCATGAGGGCGGATATAATGGACTGCCACTTTTTCTTACTTTTGGCTGAAAAAGCGGATCTTTTATAATCTCTTGCCAAACAGCTCGAGCTTTTAAAATTTCGTGACTTGTATCAAAGAACAGCTCATTCTCAACTTGCTCTAATGCTTTAAAGAGTTTTGCCCTATCTAACATCGCTCATCCTGAGTAGTCCGTCGTGTATGAAGTGCATAATAAGTTTCTCGATAATAAATAGAGTATCGGTAAAAGGTCAAATGACGGATATATCGAAGGGTTGAGCATTAATACCCCTAATTCTTTTTAGCAGCACACTGATAAATGCCCTTTTGCAACGCTTCAAGCGGCAGCAAAGCGCATTTAAGCCGCACCGGGCCAAGTTCTACACCGATTAGTTTTTGCATAGCATCTGCATTAAGCGCAAGCAAATCAGCACATGATTTATTTAAAGCATACTCATAGAGCAATGAGGCTGCTGCTTGGCTGATCACGCAGCCTGAACCTTCAAAGCCGAGCTGCACTATTTTTCCGTCCGCAATTTTGCCCGAAAGCGTCACTCTATCCCCACAGGAAGGATTAAGTTCGTCAGTGAGAAAATCAGGATCAGACACTAATCCTTTATTACGGGGATTACGGTAATGATCAAGTAATTGTGCTTGATAGACAGCTTGTAACATAGTTTTTACCTCTTGAAATACTATACCGTAATTGACCAGACTGAGCAACAAAGCGCTCTCAATCGCAAAACTCTTTTTTTCTCTCCTTCAAATATGCTAAATTAGGTATGCTTAACCTTAACAAAAGGAGGGGAAAGTATGAAAACAATACTAATGTCGATCATAATTACCATATGTCTATTATTAAGTTCACTCAAAGCAATGGACGCAAAGCGACACGTACTAGTGCCACTGGACGGCTTTCTTTTTCAAGTAAATACCGCAGCAGCAATTTCAGAATTAGGTGTTGCAGGAGCAGTTTCAGCAGCATGGACGGCAGGATGGCGCAGCAGCTTTTCAAATATCTTAGGCGTAGCCAGTGGCAAAGGCCCCGATCAAAAAACGCTTGCTACTAAATTGTTTGCTTTATTAAACACTATTGAATATCAACCATGTGTAGAGGCAAAGAGCGCTCCTGAAGTCTGTTGGCAAGGCCTTAAAACCCCTCATATTGTGGTGCATGGCTATTTGCAAGGCAATAATAGATGCTCTGATCTAATGCAAACAGTACTCTCACATATACAAAAAAATGCTGGTAGTGGAGAGCGAGCAAGTCTTGAAGCCTCCGCAAGAATTATGCTCGATCCTACAAAAAATGCCGCTACATTCACTCCAAACGCTGATGCCTTAAACATAGTTAAAGAACTTAAGGCGCGAGGCCATACTGTTCATGTTGTTGATAATTGGAATGGTGAGACATTCGATTGCCTTCTAGAATCGCACAAAACTTTGTTTGAAACTATTAATGGCAAATTATTCGTCTCTGGCAAAGAAGGCGCCGTAAAATCTACTAAAACTACTGCACTTCTTGAATCTTTTCTTGAAAAAAATAATGGCATTAAACCCGAGCACTGTTTTTGTATTGAAACAGAGCCAAGTTATATTGCTCCATTAGAAAGTAAAAGACTTAAGCATGCCCTCTGCCAAGACGGCAATATTGCTGCACTGCGTGCGACATTGCAAAAGGTTGGGTTACTTGCAGAGTAAGGAACTCCTATGATCGCACCATGCCATTTGGCATTAGCGCTTGTTGCAGCACTTATGAGTGCAGGCATTGCCATTGCAGGTAAATTTCTTGCTACTGATTTGCCTTCCGCAGACCTAACATTATTACGAGTAAGCCTTGCAAGTTTATGCTTTTTACCCTATGCACGCACACTATCATTAAAAAAACTGACCAAAAAAGATTTTGGAGTTTTAGTACTTGCAGGATTCTTTGGCATTTTTCTTTCCAACGTATTGTACTTCCAAGGCCTTGCAATAAGTTCTGCTCTCCATGCAGCACTCATCAATGCTCTGACGCCTGGGCTTATGCTTATGTGCACGTGTTTTTATTTTAGAAAACTACCCACTCTTGAGCAAATGATTTCATTCTCTCTAGCCTTGCTTGGCGTATTGCTCATTACGATGGATGGCACATTTAATTGGGAAACATTATTTAATAGTACTGGTAACTTATTAATGCTGCTTAGTATTCTTTGCTGGGTAGTGTATAGCATTTCTGCAAAACAAAAAAGTGAAACTCTTCCTTGCACTGCCTTTACCTTTGGTGCACTTATTATCGGCACCTTATTGCTCGTTCCTATAACACTACAAGATAATAGCTTAACCACAACACTTACGCACTTAACCAACATGCAATGGCTTTTAATTGGTTATATTGCATTAATCGGAACTGGCTTAGGTTATTTTCTCTATGCAAAATCAATTGAGCAAATAGGCCCCGATATGGCAGCCTATATTATTTATAGCATGACACCGGTTTGGGTAGTTATACTTACTTTTTTATTCTTTGATGACCCCATTACGCGTTGGGAACTTGCAGGATCACTTTGCATATTAGGCAGTTTAATAATACATATTAAAGCAGCATAAGATTACACAGCGTCCAATCGCTTATAGGCATATCGTATTGCAAGAAAAGCAAACAAGGCACTTGCAAAGAGAATTCCGGTAATACTCACATAATATGGCATAAACGTATCACCACCAAGCATTGCTTTGCGCAATGCTTCAGTCAAATGCATCATAGGATTAAAAGCAACTAAGATGCCAAGCACAAGACTGTATTCTAAGAAAACAGAAAATGGCATACGAAGGCCGCCAAGCTGCAACATAGGAAAAATAAAACGATCAAATAAATTTCCAACCTGATGCACTCCCTCGATATAGAAAATAAAAAACAAGGAAAACGCAGAAAAAAAGAGCATGCCAAGATACATAACCAACATGATTAACCACCACTGCGCATGTGCTGTTGCAAGATAGCTGCCAAGCAACCATTTGGCAATCACATAATATGGCCCTATAAATACAAAGGTGACAATCGAAAAAAAGAAAATACGTTCAAGAATAATTAAAGACAGTGGCGCAAACGTCATTTGGTATTGCAGTAATTTAGTATGTTGTGTATCAAAAAACACTCCAAAGGCCAATCCAAGTGAAGGGGAAATTAATACTTGCAAAAGCGAGCCCAAAAAGAATATAGTACCTGCCTCTGGGGTTGGATTGATCATGCCACTATTAGGCATCAAATAGCCATAATTGATTGAATATACCAGCGGTGCCACAAGCATATAATTTATTGCAAACGATTTTATTTGTTTACGAAAAGCATATATATCACGGTATAATAATTGCCCAAAAATGCGCACATACAACCAGATACTATTCATACTTGCCCCTCATCAATGCGACGCGCAATAGGCCCCATAACAACAAAAAGAAGAATCGTTGCCCAAATACCAAGCCCTAACATACAATAGCCAGCAGGAATAAACGTGCCACTGGAAAGTAACGTTGTGCGTAATCCTTCTGTCATATATACCACCGGACTTATTAAAAATATTCGGCCTATCATAGGGTTAAAGGCATATACTTTGTACCAAGAATATAAATTGCACCCTAATACAATAGAGGGAGTAAGTATACGCTGCCATAAATTAAAACGAAGCCAATCAAATGATGCTATAAAAATAAAGGATACAAATGCAACACTCAAAAACAGCAAGCTTAACAAAAGTACACCAATAAATGCAAACGGGTTAATGGCAGAAAATTGAATCTGTTCACTGCCTAGCACTATACGTGCAGTGAGAATTAAAGGAATTACACTCACAGCAATATACATCATATACCTAAGTATATATGAAAGAAGTAGCCCGCGTGTGGAAATAGGCAATAAGCGTCTGTAGTCAATAAAACGAGAAAATCGACGATCGTAACTATCGGCAATTGAAGCATTAAACCCACGATTTAAATACACAGAGACCATGGCTCCAGTGACCACATCGGCAGAAATAGAAAACTCAAAACCCATTAAATATCCAAGCATACCCATGCCTAAATAGACTGAAAGAACTCGCAGCATTGCATTAATAATGGGATCGCGGGCATTTTTTTTTAGGATCATGCACTCACGCCTGAGCATAACTAGGATAACACGGAGAGTATGTAGAAAATGCATTATCCTTCCTGTTCTTTAAGCAATTCTAGAAACACTTCTTCCAGCGATTCTTTTTTATGTTTCTGTTTTAAGTCTTGCACCGTTGCCATCATCACAATCTTACCTCTGCCTAAAATACACACACGATCAGCTAATATTTCAGCTTCTTCAAGGTAATGAGTTGTAAGCAAAATGGTCATGCCCTGTTTATTAAGCCCTTTAATAACTTCCCACATGTTATGGCGAATATCAGGATCAAGGCCAACGGTAGGTTCATCTAAAATGAGCAACTTAGGATTATGCACAATGGCACGGGCTATTAATAAACGTTGCTTATATCCACCTGAAAGAGCGTTAACAGAAAAATCTTTATAGCGGGTCAAATTAAACTGCTCAAGCAAGGTGTCAGTACGTTCTTGCACGTATACTTCTGGCATTAAAAAATAACGACCAGCAAAAACTAAATTATCCCGCACCGATAAATCAGGATCCAAATTGGGTGATTGTGGGCAAAAACCAAGTGATTGCCGATAGGAAATAATATTATCGTAAATAGACTTATTTTTATAAAGAACGGTGCCAGATGTTAAAGGATGCAACGTAGCAATAATAGAAGATAATGTTGTTTTGCCTGCACCGTTTACGCCAAGTAATGAAAGTATTTCGCCTTCGTAGATATCAAGACTGACTCCGTCAAGTGCGTTGACTAAGCGTTTTTTATCTTTATAAATTTTATAGACGTCACGAATACTAAGTAATATGGTGGACATTAATGTTCCTTGAATATGAGCGAAGAGTATTATTATAATATACGTTAAATATATGTATTTGAAAATAGTAAATAGTTATTTTACCATGTTATAAAATTGAGAAGTTCCACTGAATATTTATAGGCATTATCTTTCGGCCGCTCCCGCCGCGGCTGGCGCACGCCTTTTTGGTGCCAAAAAGGGTGCAAAAACCAGTTAGGGCATGCTATCCCTAACAACCCCATACCTTATCAAACAGATTATGATATCAACTCGGTTAAATCTCGCCGTCCATATTTTCTATTTTCTATGCATGTTTCTGTGTGGGGGGATGAATACCCACTGGCTCACAATTAAATCTTATTAATAGCTCCTATGCGCGCATCATGTATACCTCGTCGTGAAACGACGCGAGGTATAACATTAGGCGATCGAGCGGAATGGTCCAGCAGAATGCTGGTGCTTTTTTGCGTCCTTTTTTTGCACAAAAAAAGGCATGCGCCGCCCTGCGTAAGGGCACCAGTAATAATGCTTGTAAATATTAAATGGAACTTCTACAATACCTTGAAACAAAAAAAACTAATTTCCACCACCACCATGACCATGCATCTCTTTTGTTTTCCACCAACCATATATAACCCCGCTATAAAAAATTGCTGCAACACCAACTCCAACAAGCGCTAGTTTCCCCATACCTGCCATATTTTGATAAGTTCTTTTTCCTTGCTGCAGCAGAACACCTACAATAGAACCTTTTAAATCTAATTGTTCAGCTGGTAAAGCAGCCCCAGTACTTATAAGCAAACGCCTAAAATCTTTTACATTAACGTTAAAATTACCATCCTCGCGAGGTGTAATTACTTCCGGCAATGATTTTGCAAAACTTTGTATTGCATTTCGTTGCATAGAAGGTGAACCTGCATCAGCTAATGTATCAACTAACTGTATTGATTCTGGTCTTGCTGCAGCAAATATTACTAAATCTAATTTCTTCCCCGGTTCCATTGCCCCTACTAAAAAACTATATCCACAAACAACAATAGCTAATATATATTTTTTCATAAATTCCCTTTCCATGATTAAATTCTTTGCTTAGATGATACGCCTTATTGACCTACTAAAGCAAGAAAATTAAAAAATATGATATACTTTTAAGAAAATTACGATATCACCATATTGGAGATGAATGAACACACAACAACCAATTCCTTCTAACATTATTTTTGATATCTTTGGCGTACTTTTTCATTGGGATCCGCTGCAACCGCGCATAAACGGCGAAAGCCAATTTATTCCAATAGAAGAAAATATCGCATTACTGGCCGAATGCGCAAGCCTTATCAATGAATTAGGAAAACCAATTCATCGATTATTTGTTCTCTCCAATTGTAAATTAAACTTGCTTGAAGAACTCTATGTTGCGTATCCACACGTCTTTGAGCCATTTGAAGGAATAGTTATCCCCACGCATGCAGGATATGCAAAGCCTGATAAACGTATGTTTGAACATTTGCTTGCCTTGCATATGTTGCACCCGAGTAATTCAATTTTTATTGATGATGCACCAGAAAATACTAAAGCTGCCGTTCAACTGGGTATTACCGCTATAACATATGGTCCAGGCATACAGTTAAAACGAGCATTCATTACTCACGGCGTTATACCTTATACTCACGCCTAATTGCAAGTACGTGCTGCACGGCAAATGGCAAGAGTATCATGCGCAATCCCACGCTGCCTGCAAAGGCTAGTACTGGCGGAGAAAACCATCCTTGATCGGCAGTAACATTATTTAATTGCATCCCAGCAAACGTATATAAGAAAATATACGGCAACATGCCAAACAGAGTTGTGAGTAAAAATGTTGTTGGCCTTACAAGAGTTATGCCAGAAAGTGCATTAATCATACCAAAAGGTAATAATGCAAGTAAGCGCACGAACAATAAATAGTAAACACCTCGCTGCTCAAAGGCATGGTTAAATTTTGCAAGCTTATGAACATATTTTTTTTGTACCCAAGCACCTATCAAATACCGTGACACAAAAAAAAGTACCATCGCACCAAGTGTTGCTCCCACAATGGCATACAAAAAACCTATTTTGCCAAACAATAGCCCACTAGCTGTTATAAACAAGGTGGAACCAGGAATTGATAATGCAGAAACGGTTACGTAACTTGCAATAAACGCACCCACTGAAAGTGCATAATGCGCATCAATATACGTATGTAATTCATGCAAATGTTCTTGAAGCCATGTAAGCGATAGATAATCAGTTAACCCTAATCCTTTAACAACACCAATAAGCGCTAGAAAAACTATTGCTATGCAAACACGCATAAAATGCCGTTTAGTTATTTTCATTGCCAGACCTTCTTACCACAATTTTTTTATTAATACCGGTATCAAGACTAGCAAGCTCAAAAGAAAAAAAGCAAGAATTATAGGGAAACTAAGTATATCAGAAGCTGAACGTATATACATCAATTGTTTTCCTGCATAAGCAAAAACAAGTGAACCCGGAATAATCCCGAGCGAAGTTGTCCATATAAACGTGCTGAGCTTTACTCGCGTGAGCCCCGCCAAAAGATTAACTAAAAAAAAGGGGAAAATTGCTGCAAGCCTTGCAAATAATAAATAATAAAAACCATTTTCTTTTATGGCTTGATTTATAGCCCGCAATTGCACTTGATACGTACGCTGCACCCACATACCAACCAAATAACGTGCTGCAATAAAAGCAATTGTTGCACCCAGCGTTGCACCAATGTTAATATATATCACGCCCGGAAATACATTAAAAAGATATCCTCCTAACATGGTAATAATAAATGCCCCTGGTAGAGCAAGAGCTACTGCTAGGATATACAAAGCTATATAACAGAACACCGTATACCAGTAATGATCACGCACTAATGCAAGCAAATAACCTTGGTGTGTTTGCACCCATTCAAGATTAAGATATTTCATAAAATTGAAATACCAACTCACGGCGACTATAAGTAATAAAAAGAATAGAATAATAAGACGTTTTTTAAATATGTGCATAAGATACATTCAACTCACCATCTACCGCGATACATTTTTTCGTTACTCGAAAAAATACGCAATAGGAACAGTAAGTAATTAATTCACTTTATGATTTTAAAATGGCGCAAGATGATCGGTACAAGCGCAAGTAACGCAAGAAGCACCAACGGAATCACAAACTTTGGTGCAAAAATACCTGCAAAAGAATCAAGACTGCCAAGTTCTTGCCCTGCATATGCATAAATAAATGAGCCCGGTAAAATACCAACCGCCGTTGCCCAAATAAAAGTCCAGCTCGCAATTCCTGCTAAACTTGCAGCAATTACGATAAACCCAAACGGGGTAATTGGCAAGAGCTGCAAAAATAAAATGTAATTTGAACCATGTTGCGTAATATTTTTGGTAAGCGGTTCAAGTTGCTTGCCATATTTTGCTTGCATAGTGTCATACAGCAAATAACGAAACACTAAAAATGAAATAAATGCGCCAACTGTTGCGCTAAACACGGTAAAAAGAGTTGCCTGTATTGCACCAAAAAAATAACCGCCGACTACGGTAAGAATAATAGAAATAGGAATGGCAAATGCAACAACGAGTATGTATGCCAGCATATATATAAGGCGAGAACCAATTGGCCACGACGCAATAAAATCAGCCACATGTTGTTTATGCTGCAAGAAAAAATCAAAATTAATATAGTCACCAATATGCATAAAACGGAGCAGTATCATAAACAAAATTAGTCCAACCGCAATAACAACACGCTTGATGGAGACATTCATTAGATTTTTCCTTTCAAACCCAATAACCACTTACCAAAACGCACAAAGGGATTATGTTGTATGTTATCAATGTACGCATCTTTTGCCGTATGCCAAATAACTTCTGAATAGGCTGGATATGCGTGCATAACTTTAAAAAGATCTGTCAGTTTTTTACCAAATACTTTAGCAACTTGCATTTCATGTATAATATCGCCAGCTCGTGCACCCAAAATTTGTGCCCCTAAAATAGAGCCATGTTTATCGCAAATAATTTTACAAAGACCATGTTTTTCACGATCAATTACGGCACGATCAAATGTATATTCTCTGCGATAAATGCGGATAGCGTCACCATATTTTTTGCGTGCTTCTGGCTCTGTCATACCACAATTTGCAAGCTCTGGTTCAGTAAAGGTAACCCACATTACATTAGTATATGAAATCTTTTTACGCCAGAACGGTAACAAAGCATTCTGTGTTGCAAGATTTGCTTGAAAGAATGCCACGTGACTAAATAGATAGGGGCCCACCACGTCACCTGCCGCCCAAATATTTTTGGCAGTAGTGCGCAACGTGCTATCTACCGTAATTGATTTATTAGTGTAGTGCACGCCAGCTTTTTCAAGATCAAGACCTTCCACGTTGGGGCGCCTACCAACGGCAATAAGTATTGCTTTTGCAGCCAACGTATGGGGTTTGCCCTGAGCGTCGGTACAATCAAACGTGATAGTATCCCCAATGCGAGAAACAGAATTGGCACGCCAGCTCGTGTGAATAATCACCCCTTCTTCACGCAAAATATGCTGTATGCGCTCAACAAGTTCAGGGTCTTCTTGCACAAGCAAACGCTCATGCGATTCTATAAGTGTGATTTTAACGCCCAAGCGATTAAGCGATGATGCCATTTCACAACCAATTGGGCCACCACCCACAATTATGAGTGATTCGGGTAGTGTGTGCAGTGCAAATAATGATTTATTAGTAAGATAGGGCACATCTTTGAGCCCTTCAATGGGCGGAATAAAAGCGTGAGTACCCGTGGTAATGATAGCTTTATTAAATGAAATAGCTTTGCCATCTAAGATAATATGATGATTATCAAGAAACTTTGGCAACCCAAATTGCACGTCTATACCTAAAGCACGTAACGTTTCTGGGGTATGAGTTTGATATATTTCTTGCACTACCGCACGCACATGTGGCATAACGTTTGAAGTATCAAAAGTAATTGGCTCTTGCGTTGCCACGCCATAGCACGAAAGTCTTTTGGCAATAAGCGCTGCATAACCTGATTTTATAATTGCTTTACTGGGCACACAACCAGTCCATGTACACTCGCCACCCAACTTATCTTTTTCAACAAGTAAAACCTTTTTGCCCAATCCCCGCGCTAATTTAGCAGATACAAGCCCAGCGCCCCCGCCACCAATAACCAAGAAATCATAATCATAGTGCGCCATGCTGCCCCCTTGTCTTTACTTTACTGTACCGTTTTACAGCATAAAGGCGCAAGAGTTTACAAAGCGAATCCTCAATGAATGGGCAAAAGATGACCTCTTCTTATCTGATTATTTCAAATATAAAATATATATATAAAAAGATTGTATTTTAAACACTTTTAATATATACAGTTGTGCCGATATTTAGTAGTATGAATATATTGATGGATTGGTTTAATTTAAAAATGAAGGTTCTTTTCAAAATGAATTCTCGTTACATATTTAGTTTTTGCCTTATTGGCCTTATGGCAATTTTAGTTGGCTGTGGCGGCGCAACCCCGTTACCTGATAAAACACGCAGATCTGTGGATTGCAGATATTTTGAAGAACAAAACAACATTGGACTTACCGTCAAAACGCTCAACAGAATTGAATGTAAACGCCTTTTTGGTTCAGACGCATTGTTAGCAAGTAACAAGCCAATTTACCCTGTATTGTTTGTTATTGATAATAATTGCAGCAAAAATGTGGTTATATCTCCTGATTCCATCGCATTGCCAACAGTAAAGCGCCAAGTCATTACTAAACGATTACATCAAGACACTACTTGGAATAACATTGGCATCTTTTTAAATGAATTTTCCGCAGCTGACTCGTTGCATACTGCAAGAAATAGCGTCTATACAAAAGATGCTGTTAACGAAACGATTAATGCATTACAAGCTAAACAATTTTCTAATATATTGCAGGAAGAAGCTCATCAAAAAACTCATCACAATATAGCAATTAATGAACTACTTGATTCATTACTCTTAAGCGAACCGGTTATTATTAGTGCTCATAGCAGAGCAATGTATTGCTTGTTTGTTGCTGAAGATGATTATCGATCAGTATTTCCTGTTACTATTAAAGTGCCTGATGCACACGACACGCTCACGTACCATGTTAACATGAAAAAATATGCACCTGCTTGGCAATCAACCAAATAGCTACTTCTAAAAAATAAAGGCCAGCAAGTTAGTTAACTTGCTGGCTTTTTTAATGCTTTCTATTTTTTTTATTGATGCTTAAGCGCACCCGTAATAAATTGAGCTCGCCAATCATATTCTGCAGACAAAACAGGATTATTTGCTTTCAATGTAGCTTGGTGTTTATTATAGGAAACAAGAAACTTCTTAGCAACTTCAGGTTCTGCAGCTATCACTTCTTGCTCTGCTGACGTATCAAGCTGCCTCCAAAATGGCCTTGTAACAATACTATGCATAATGCCGCGTAATTGATCGCCAATTATTGAGGAAAGCGTCAGAGATCCTGCAAATTTTAACAACCCTGGAATGCATACTGCAGAGCACGCGCTAGCCAGCGCAGGAGCTGCATTACAGACTGCTTGCGTAACACCAAGAGATTGATCTTGCTGTGCTGCAAAATCAGTCACGTGTGCCATTGTTTTATGCACGATCACGGCAAGTACTGCGCCAACAATAAGCTTTGATGCTACTTTTGTGCGGTACGTTCCATTATTAAAATGAGTAATCGCTCGTTTAAGAATATACTTTTTAATAGTACGTACTGGATCCGCAACATACCGCCCTTGTTCTTGAGCTATATTTTCAAAGTGCGCACGCATTTCTGGCGTATTCAATGTAAGCCATTCAGCTTCATCAATAAAAATACAAGAGTTGGTTATAAGCACCGACGTGGCATTGCCTGAAACTTGAGGGTTTAATTTTAAAATATAGATTGAACTATCTTCAAAATTAAGTTCTTTCAAGAGAGACTTAACTTCTTGATACACAGGATTTGAAAGTTGTGCAAATTCATAGCCAGTGCCATCTTGTTTTGCAATACCATATTTTGCCATTTGATGCCGTACTGAAAGCAAACTTGGTATATAGGCAATATCAAAAGGAATATAATCTGAATAGCCACGATGCGCTTCATGTATGGGCGTATATCCTTGTTGATCCATGGCAGCAAGCGGCGCGCTTGCGCCAATTAATGCTAAAAATAATACTATTCTTTTCATAAGATTCTCCATTTTTATTCAATAACTTCAGTTTCACTGGAATGATCGCCTTCATCACTTTCTGTATCAGATAAATGCGATAAACTTATTTTTTCTAATGCTTTTGCACGTGCTTGCTCGGCCAAATAACGCGCTACCGGTGCAGTAATAACCGCATTCACCAAAGGTCCCACGCCCGGCGTAAGCAATGACGACCAGGCAGTTTTGCCAGCCATTATACACAACGACGGCGAATAAAATTGATCACATGTTTGATTAGCTGTTGTTGCAATACCTGTTGAAATGGTTTCAAGCCATGCAGTTCCTGGCACCGATTCTGCCATCCACGAGCATAATGATGGTGCAAGCGTGTAGCTTACAATACCAATCACCGTGCTTACTAAGATGCCATCAACCACCATTTTGACGGCCAACTTCTTGCGATATTGACCTTGTGCATACTGCTCAACCATAAGAGCACTAAAAAATTTTTTAATTTCTAAAGCATTTTCATGCGTTTTAAGAGAAAGCCACCATGCTTGATCTATAAAAATACCACCGTTGGTTACTATAAATCCTGGTGCTTCTTGCGCTTTTTCTTTATCTAATTGCAGCATAAAAATATCTGCAGGATCAAGATCCGCTTCTTTAAGGAGTGGCGCTATTTCTGCGTATACTGCAGGGTCAAGTTCTAAATAACCTTCGGTAGCAGTAGGTATGCCGTAGGCTGCAAGTTGCTGCTTTACCGAGAAAAATTCAGGCAAGCCATAAAGATACCCTGCAATTTGCTTGGGAATACGATCAAAAATGCTTGATTTCACCTGTAAGGCAGGGATAGATACCCGCTCATTCTCCATCCCATAAAGAGGAGAAATAGCCAAAACTAGGAATAAGATTGAAAATAATCGTTTCATCTTTATAACCTCCAGATAACGATTTCTTATCTATTTGTATTAATAGAGTACCATAAAGCGCTCTTTTGGTCAAATACAGGCAAATACAGGGGACAAATCACTTTGCGCCAGTTATGCTTTTTTGGAAAGTAGCCTCTGGCACCACCATATAATACTGAATATTGGCCTTTTGCAATGAATGCGTAATCTTACTAACAGCTTTTATTATGTCGTGTGATCGCTGCGGATTAGTTGTTTTACATGCCTGAGCGTCTTCATGAAGGCGGGATACTACCAGACTAATTGCATTACCTATAAAACCACAATACGATTTCATATTTTTTACATTAGTTAGAAGCAAAAACAATGGTTCATAATGCTGCAATAAAAGCGGGTAATCACTGCCGTTGATGCAATGCATTGTTGCTATCATGAGGCGCCATTCAACCGAATGAGACTGATAAAAATTATGCTGCTTCATACAATCAATTAATTGTTCAAACACTTTATTAGCCTGTTCTCTCTGTTCAAGTTTTTGCGTCAATAAACAGTCAAGCATAAACTTTATTAAGCGCATACCAAAAGTTTGAACAGTACCAATTGCAATATCTTTGCTAAATTGTTTTGCAACAGTAGCTTCTATGCCACGCTCTATATGCTCAAGGGCTTTTAAAACATTAGAATCTTTGCTAATATGCACAAAAGCCATTTCAAGATGTGCAAGTGCACTTAACCTACCCCCATCTGCTATCACTCTATCAAATAACTTTATTGCTTCATCATATTTTTTTTGCACCGCTTTCAAACCTCCAAGTGCTTGCATAGCAGCAATATGGCCATTTTTCGCTTTATGCTCTAAAAACAAAATAAGATCATCTGGATACATATAACCGCCAGCGCAAAGTTGTGATAGCTCTAGATAAAGATCATCTGACGCATTATGAGTGCGTTGTATTAGTTCAAATTTATAGGCGATCGCTTTTTTAAAATCACCGTCCTCACGCGCAAAAGAAACTAAACGCTTAAGCGCACAAGTACTTCTATCTTTTAAGCTTAAAGCAAGTTTTTTTGACCGTTTCCTATCAGGGATTACTTCTTTCCCACATGGCAACGTGCTACCACCATATAATCTGAGTAATAATTCTCCTGCAGCGGCTTCTTGCTCGGCAATACCTTCAAGTGCTTTAAGCGCTGCACTGAACATTTGATCGCTCATCTGCGCATTGCAATATAATCTATCTTTCCACCAATGATAAATCCCGGTGCTATAACCAGAATCTTTAGCTTTATCGCCATAGCTCATTACAGCAGCTAAGTCCTCATTAGATGCATCCGCGCCCCCATAGTGCGCAGAACACCAGAGCATCATTATACACGCTGCACGGCCATTATTCGTGGTATCTGCAAGACGCTTAATATACTCAATATGTTTAGTAATGACATCATAAAAACCGCTTGCTTGTAAATCGCTCAGAGTAAGCTCGTGAAAAGACATACATCTAATAATGGCCTCGAGAGCGTCATTCATCTCTTTTTTATTTTTGCTCAATAGATTTTTTTCTACAAAATTATCAAGTGCCGGCACACACCCATTGAAGGCTAATATGCGTACCGATTGAAGCGCTAATGACCGTAATTTATCACTATTAATACCTGGTATCGTGCCCGCATTAGTATGTTCCAAAGTTGGTTGCAACTCATGAAACACAACTGCCAGCGCTTCTCTGTTACCTTGAACGTAAGGAATATATATAGTTTGATCAAACAAAAACAAGGATTCAAAGTTTCTTTCAAATTGTGCAACATGCCGCGCTTGCTCAGGCTCACTTGTTGCAGCCTCACCACTACACTTAAGAGCCTGTTGCAAATGCCTTCGTTTTGATTCCCTATCAGCTTGAAGAGCTTTATCATGCTCTGCTTCATAACTTAACATTTTGCTCAGCAAAAATTGTGCCTGCGCACTACCTTGAGCTGCTGCTGCATCCAGGGTTCGCATCAAAAGCGCATCTTTGCAAATGGCCTGCGCTTTTTCACTTGCCATATCTTCAAAAACTACATCAATAAGGCAAAGATTCTTCAAAAATTCTTCTGTGGCCAGCGTTGGCTCTTTTACCAGCGTTCTAAAAGTCACGCAAGCGCCTTGCTCATTTTGAAATTCACCCCCATTAAGCACGCGCCACTTCTTCATTTCCTCAGTTTCTTCTTCCTTTTTTACTACTTCTGTTGATGCTACAATGCCCAATGTACGTAATGCAACAACTAGTTCATCATAATGAGTGGCAGCTTCAGTTTTATAATCTGCATCTGCATCAACAAGATCAAGTAAGGGAAGTACTTGCAATACAAAGGGTAAGCCATGCGATTCTATATTTTCTAAATGCGTAATATCATGTACAAGCAATAAGCAAAGATCCGCGGCGAAAAATAAGTTATTGCCGCATAAGTGAACTTCAGGTGTTTTACAAAATATTTCAAGTAATTCATACACACCATGTTTGCCATCACTCAATTCAATGGCTTCTTTAAAACACTCAATTGCCTGCGCAGTTGATTCAGGATAACGTGCATGCAAAGTACCTAACGCTCGTAATGCAGACGGTAATTTAACTTTCGCTTTTTGCTTTATAAATTCATATATTTCTTCTACTTGAGCAGATGAACAAAGAGGTGAATCTATCAATCGCGCCAATTGCGCACAAGATTCTTCACAGCCTGCTGATACAGCTTCTTGCAAAAGCGTCACAGCGTTACGCACGTGCATCTCTTCATGTGCGCGATCATTGCTTGCTTTATCAAGTTCTTCTTGCGCAAGAATACGCTTTGTTTCTTTAAACTCCTTCAATTTTTGCGCAAGATAATAAGCTGTTTTCCTATCTTGACCTAGAGAATAACCACAAGCAAACGTCCTTTCAGAACCATCAAAATAATGCTGTGCAAGGATAACGCCTGCGTAAGAATCGCCCATGTTATATGCACGTAATAATCTTTTCATATGCGCTTCAAATTCTTGTTTACTCATCGGTTTTAGTTTGCGCGGAACATCCACCGCGTTAAGCACTATTGCTCGCATGCAATTGGGGTGATCTAACTGAGCACCTTTTTCTAAAGCTGCCTCGGATTCTTCTTCTCGATCTTCATATAATAGGTATCTACTTAAATAAAAATACGCGCTTGAAAGCGTTGCTTTACATAATCTCTGTAAATCCGCCAACTCTTTATGTGCGCAAGAAAGATCATATGCTTGTTGCGCATACTGTACAGCTGTTTGCAAATGTGCTTCTTGCGTATCAGTTTGATCAGAAAGTAATTTGCACGGCGTGAGAACATGCACCATATGAATCATACATTTAATAAAAGCAAGTTGTGTTTGTGCCCGTAGTGAATAATCAGCTCCATTCAACGAGAAAATACGAGTAAGAGTCGTAGGCTCTTTAAATACACTTAAAATACGCTCCCACGTTGCAATTGGTTCAGTATCATAATCAAATTTTAAACATTCAATACAGAGCGTAGTAGTTAAGTGCAGTGCTCGCTGATACCCTTGAATTGAACTCGAAGAGCTCAGAAACAAACGCGCACCCCAATTAATCGCTCTTATGTCGCCTGCTCCTGTTGCCAAACCCATACCATACTCAACAAATCTTATTAAAAGATCTCTTTCTTGCACTGGTAGCGATAGAGATTCAAGCTCTATAAATTTATCAACAGCCTCAGTATATTTTTTTTGGTCGATAAAACTCAGAATCCCGCGATAAAGCACCAGCGCCTTGCAAAAAGGCTCAGCCTCTTTAATACCGCCTTTAAAAGCTAACATTGCATTTTTGAATGACTGTTCCAATAAATCACGTTGCGCCACGGGAATATTTTGTTGCTCTTGGCCTGTATAGGCTAAACGAAACAACAACCTGCTCAAAAGATATTTTGCTTTGGGATCATTTTGTTGCGTACTTAATTTTGTGAGTGCATCCGATATGCACTGACATTTGTCTTTTTGAGTAAATACATCTGCGGATGCTTCCAAAAATCGAGTTGCAATTTCGCAACAATACGCTGCAGTTTCTGCGGTTAGCGCATCGCCATCTTTTTTAATACGCTCTTGAACGTTCCATATGCAAGCATCTAATTGGCCATCCCGCGCAAGATGTTCCAGCAAGTCTTTTGCTCGCTCACCAATCAAACGCTCCACATAAGATTCCTGCCGATTAGCAACCAGAAGCTCACCGCATTTTTTGATAACCAATGCCAAATTGCCCTGATGATAACTATCAATAATATCCGCAAAACTACTGATTGCTTGCATCAGTTCTTTTTCTATACACGTTTGCGTATTACCCGTTTGCGCACATTTTTTAAGGTCTTCAAAAGCCATTTTGGCATCGGGCGCTAGTAAAAAGCTGGTCATTCGTCGCAGTAATTCAATGCTTGTCAGATGCGCCCAAATACAGCAGGCAAGTGTATTATTATTTTTAACCATGCCTGCAACAAGATCTTGAATCCCAAATTCAGCGAACGCATGCTTTACCGCATCTGTTTCTGAAGCTCGTTGTTCATGGAGAATAGCAACAATAGCTTGCAAACCTTTTGTTCTCTCTCTCTTATCACTATTTTTTAAATCCTGTGCTACCAAATAAGCACGCGCTCTTAACGCGCCATTCTGACCAATTCGTTCAAGTACCGCATGAGCAAGTTGTTTTACCTGCACAAGAGAATTATCTTGCGAGCTTTGAGTAAGTAATCCTAAAAGATTTGTTATTGTTTCTTGATCATAGGTTCTTTTACATGCTTCAACACCCTGCATGTAAACAGAAACGGCTTCAACCAGGGGTCTAAACTCCGGATGCACGTCAAGAGCCGTAAAATATTTTTGACATCGCTCAAATTGAGCACTTTGACTATCGAGCGTTTTTTCAAGGACTGCTCGCTTGCACGCTTCTTGAAGCAGGCGATATTGCGCATCAACAGAACCTTCTTGGGCCAACTGTTCCAGTAAAGGCATATAATGTACATCCACAAGCATCGTACGCTCTAAATGCGCTAAATCTTTAAAGGAGGGATAATAGGAAACCAGTTTTTGCAAAGCTTGTAATTGATCATAGGCAAGACAATGTTGACCTTCAAGCATAAATCGAGCAAATGAAGCTGCATGTTCATAAGGGACTTCATGTGGCTTATACAACACCGCACGTTCTGTGGCTTTAAAAAATTCAATTGCTTCTTCTTTATTGCCATCTTCCATCGCCAATGCACCAAGCGCATACAGTGATCGCGCATCACGATACAAACTTTTGCGTGTAATGACTTTACCATCTTTAATATCTTGCCGCAGCAATGCAACTGGCTTTGCAAGTTCTTCTAATGCACCATTAACATCTTCACCTAAAAATGCAGACTTAAACTTTACTTCATGCAGTGCATCAAGATAACTTGTGCCGCTATGCATGCCATATTTTGGAAAAGGTCGCTGAACATTAGTAGTAAGTTGTGGCAAAACCCTATAAAACGCATCACGGTGCTGCACCGTAGCGTCTGTTTGCTGATCCATACCAAAACTATTATTACATAGTACCAAGAGAAGTGTTAAATACCAAGATGTGTTGTTCATGTAATTCTTTTAAATAAAATGTTGAAAATATATTAGCGACCTACTAACATAAAAAGTGCTTGCACAAATTGTTCAACTTGTGCCATAGTATTACCATAATAAAAACTTACACGCACTGCGCCAGCAATGCCCCATTTGCGCCACATTGGTTGCAAGCAAAAATCTCCTGCGCGCACACAAATATTTTTCGTATCAAGAAATGCCGCAATGTCATGAGGATGAAAGCCATCAATGTTAAAACTGACCAAATGACCGTGCTGTGCAAGTTCTTGGTGGGGTCCATATATATGAACGCCAGGGATCTTTTTAAGGCCTTCAAGTGTTGCACGGCACAACGATGCTTCAAGTTGCTGCTGCACACTACGATCTGTTGATTCTATAAGCGTTATTGCTGCACCCAAGCCAATCACTTGCGCAATGGGTGGCGTTCCGGCTTCAAACTTGCGTGGTGCGGGCAAATACGTTGCGCTGTGCCAATCAGCACGGTATACCATGCCACCACCAAGTTCATAGGGTGGCGTTTCATCATGCAATTCTTTTTTAATATAAAGTATACCAACACCTGTAGGCCCCAGCATTTTATGCGCTGAAAACACTAAAAAGTCACATTGTAGCTTTTGTACGTTTATTTGCTGATGTGGCACCGATTGGCATGCATCAATCAGCATTTTAGCACCAACACGCTGAGCATGCTTGGTAATTTGCCCTATATCATTGCGCGTACCCAAGCCGTTAGAAACATGTACCACCGCAATTAATTTAGTACGCTCAGTAACGAGAGTTTCAAGCGCTTTATATTCAAGCGTGCCATCAGATAAAATGGGTATAAATTTTAGAATCGCACCCGTACGCTCAGCAACACGCTGCCAAGGGAGCAAATTCGAGTGATGCTCCATTTCTGTCAATAAAATCTCATCGCCCTTTTTAAGATGTGCCATTGCCCACGTGCTAGCTACTAAATTAATTGATTCAGTAGCTCCCTGTGTAAACACAATTTCAGCAACATGTCGTGCATGCAAAAACCGCGCTATCTGCGCGCGCACGCCTTCGTAGCGCGCGGTTGCTTGCTCGGCAAGTTGATAAATACCACGATGCACCGGCGCATATTCATGCAGATAAAAGTGGGAAATGGCATCCACCACCGGTTTTGGCGTTGGGCTAGATGCTGCATTATCAAAATAAATAGAGTGTTTCATTTTTTCTTTTTATCGGTAAATAACGTCATTTTTAATTTAATATCTGAGCCTAGTACTAATGTATTGAGTCGCTTCATTTGCAGATTACTTTCTGCTATTTGCGCGCGTTCTGAAGGATCCAACCCTTGTAATACACTTGTATGTTTTGCCAATAATAATTTAAGAGCATTTGTTATATAATATACATCGCCTTCATGAGGCTGTATTTTGTGGAACTCAAAAACCCGCTCAAACGTATCTACTATTTTTTTAAAATCAAAAGTACTCATTGCACATTGATTAATTATGTGAATGCAAAGGAATTCAACCGATTCATAACCATCTGTAATAAATTCTTCTCCATATCTTACCAACGTATCCATTGCCCTACTCACCTGTATTTTAAGCTTTTCATGACGTTGTGATTGGGCAAATTTTTCAAGTTCAAGCAATCGATGGGTACATTGGTTAACAACATTTGCAACAGTTTGTATCTCAAACCGCATTTCCTTTATATGGTTCATACATATTGCAAGATATGTTAATGCGCGTTCTATATCAAGCCCTGCAAATTGAGGATTCAAATAAATTTCTACCAATTCCATACTTGCCTGCGCAAAACCATCTGCCAAAAGATCTGTACACCAGGCTATAGCTTTTTCATATTCTTGACGCGCTACCCACACACCACACAAAGCACGCAGCATGGTGACTTTGCCCTTTTTAGATTCAACTTGTGCGTATTCTTCTAGTTTTTTCGGAAATCGTTTATATTCCACACAAAATTTCAACATATCATCAAGCGTAAATAAACCAATCTGATACAGCCTAAACGCATAATCAAAAAATGCATCCAAGTCATTTTCTTCTTGAGCAAGAGTAGCAAGCGTCATTAATGCAGCGCCACTATTATTTTTCCATCTGAGCGCTAATTCTTTTGCACGCGCCATGTCTTTACTAACCCTAAATCTACAAGGTAACACCATGCCATCTCTATACATTTTTATCACAAAATGAATCACTCCGTAGCTAGGACTATCTGTAAGACCGTGATTGCGCACATAACATTCAAGCTGCGCAATGAGTTCAGCACACTGCTTTGCTGATAATGTGGAGTCTCTTAAAAGATACGTCATATGCAATATCGGTTGTGCTTCAATGCAACCTTGCCGCACCGATTGCTCAAGGTAAACCAACGAATATCTTTGATTATTATTTTTATCTAGTTTTTTTGCTTTATGTTCCATCCAACATGCCACAATAAAAGAAGCATGGCCGTTGCCTGTAGTTGCAATTTTGTTAATATCTTCAATATGAGAATCCAAACACGCTTCCACACCGCTACTTTCCCATTCTTCTTCGCGCATTTGTGATAGCGCATGGCAGCCTCTAAAGACTACTTGCACTGATTCTTGTTGCACTTCTGGCACAACATCTTTAAATTGCGTTGCAAGCACTAATTTCATTGCTTGCACGCACCCACAAGAGGCCAAATTGCGAATGCAATGCGCCGCTTCTTGTTTAATACTCATTATTTCTTGTTCTGGTAAATTACATACAAGTAAGACTTCAAGAGTTTTATTTATAACTCCCAAACCACCATTCAAAGATTCTTGATCAAACGCTACTTGTGGTATTAATACGGTTCTATAATAGTGATATAATTCATAATAACTTGCAATAAGTTGATTCTTATAATTTTCATTCTTTACATCGGCCGTTAGTGCTCGCGAAGCATAGTGAATTGCTTGTAAAAAATCATCACAGCGTTGTTGTTGCGCTTCGGGTTGTGCTGATCCATTCTTAGCTTTTTTTAAATAAAATAAACTAAGCGTATGCTGCGCATATGGATTACTTTCTGCAAAATCCTGCATACGAGAAAATGCATTTGGATCAGTTTCCATAGCTTGTGCAATATCAACAGTCATCGATAAAGCAGTAGCTTCAAGTGCGGCCGGGCTTTCTGCTGCTGCTTGCACACTTGTTGTAATCTCAATACCAAGGCGCGCTAATTTTGTAATAATTTCTTCTCGCAACGTATCTGCCACAGCTTTATCATCCTGAGCTCCCTGATAGCCCAAAAGCGCACCCAGCACATTACCTATCACCTGCGATTGTTCCATAGGAGCACCTCCATCTCGTGCGCCTAGTTCAATCATGGCAAGGCAATGTTGTGCTGCTTTGCACGCGTTGCGTCTACAATATAAATTCGCAAGCTCCATATGGCCTAAACGACCGTCACTATAGCGTATTGCATCTTCATAACTTTGAATTGCATATTCAATACGTCTTTGGTCTCGATCTGCAAGAAATATGCCAGCAAGAGCACATAACGCTTCCGGTATATGTTCTGCCGCTTTTTCTACTATAAAATCGTTTGCTATTTGGGCAACTTCTTGCGTAATCCATTCAGATAATACTATTTCTTCTAAATGGCGATATGCATGTTTTTGCCCATCACGTGCTGATTGCATTAAAAGCGTTACCGCACGAGAAAGATCAACTCTTCTCCCTTTATTTTTTGGATTTTGCACCACTTTATAAAATTCTAAAAATCCTAAAATGCGCGCCGTTTGGGGATATACGTCACCCAGTGCAACTGCTAGTTCAAGTGCTCGCTTTAAATCTTTTTCAATATGATTACCACACGCAAAACGAGTCAAGCGGCCATCATAATAATGTTCTGCTAAAATTGCACCAGCTTGCTTATCACCCAATTCATAGGCACGTTCAAGCATGAGAACATGAGCATCGAATGTTTGCTTATCTAAGCAAACAGCAGCTTCTCGAGGTTGTTCTAACGCTAGCATTGCACATGCACGCATACAGGTAGGGTATTCCAAACCTGCGCTTTCAGCTAACAACGATTTCGCTTTTTCTATTTGGCCATTGCGCAAATACGCTTGACTGCGCACATAATTTATCTTATCTAATAATTTCCAAGCTCTCACAGCCCTTGGAGCAGGAACACCATCTTGAAAAGCTTTTTTACAATAAGCAGTCGCTTTTTCAAGCAACTGAGTTTCAGTACTTTGATTATCGTCAATAAAGCGACAGGGCACCAATGCTTGCACCACATAACAATGTGCTAATAAATAAGCTATAGGATTATGCAAACCTTTATATTTACTGTTTTCTAATGTTTTTTCAATTTTGGCAACAATAGAAAATTGCCTGAAAGGTTCAAATGATGTTTTAAAATCACGTATTTGAGAATAATCTACACCAAGAAAAGCTTCAAACAGTTCTGTACATATATGAACAGCATGATCAACTTTTTGTTTGTCATCTGAACATAACAAATCTGCTATATACCAAGGCCCTGCAATTTGATGATTCGCTTGCACATAGTGCATCATCTGATATTTTGCAAAAGCCTGCACTAATTTTCTTTCAGCAGATGGCAATTGAACCGTCAATAAATCCAATAATTGTTTTACTATAACATCAGCTTTTTTTGGAGCATCAGCTTGTTCAAGTAATGCCAAAATACCACGATACAACATCACTGCTCTAGTGAATTCCTGTACTTGCTTTTTTTCAGACCCTTGCTGTGCTGCATTTGGATCTTGGTTACTTTTTATAACTTCACCTGCCAATTTCACTACATCATCTAAAAGACTTCTATTCTCTACAGCCAACCCAGTTTGTTCACACCCTTCATGATATAATCTAAACAAAAGCCTACTTAATAAATATTTGGCTTGTGCATTGTTACTCCGCCTTGCAATATCATCGAGCGCCGTGCGTATGCGCAAACAGGTATCATCTGCTGCACTGGGCGTTCGTTGTGCCAAATAAAGTTCACCTATTTGTATACCATATGCGATCGTTTCTTCTGAAAGCACTTCTTGTTCTGTATGCATGCGCTGCACTTTAACACAGCAAGCATCAACCTGTTTTTGTTCAACTAGTCTTTCAAGCAGTTGCTCGGCACGATCACGCATTGCACAAGTTAATTGATCACCACCAAAAACTAAATTAACAATATCAATAAGTTGGCGCGCCGCTGTTGGTTTTTGTGCATAAAAATCAAAGACCGCTTGAGCAAAACTTTGTATAATTTGCAAGGTATTTTTAAATTCGCTTTCTACCATCAAACCACTTTTTGCATAGCGCAGTATACGCTTATATGCTTCTCTTTGCTGAGTATCATCTACCAATGCTTCATCGCTCAGCGCATTTTTGCAGGCCCATTCTGCCCAAAATGTGCATACAGTGGGCTGATTTTGCTCGGCCATGCGAACAAGGCTATCAAGCAGGCCAAATTCTTTGAGTTGTTGCTCCATACATCTATCATTTTGCTGCATGCATGTACGGACCAGAGCTTCTGCTTGTACAACAGCTTGCGCTTTTCTAGTCTTATTTTTGGAAGATAGTTGCTGTTGGACTCCAAAGCATGTTGCGCGTAAATCGCCAATTGTTGCAAGTTTATCCAGCAACTGCCTACCCAATTGCTGCACGTGCAAAATTACGGGTACATTAGAAGAGCTTGCTAATAACTCAATTAAACAAGCTGATGCAAGATCAAGGTTTTGTTCTTCGTATGCACCTATAGCTGCCATATAACAGGTAAGTGCTTTGCCTAAATCACTATGCGTTGGATCTTGTACTAACGATGCACAATATGCCGCGAGCGGCCTTATGGCAGCCAGTTGCTTTTTTATTTTCTTTTCAAGTGCTTGTTCAAACAATGCGTTCACCATAGCCTGCTGCGCTTCAACATCACCTGCATCTGCAAGCTGTTTAATTGCAGGCAAATGCCCATCAGCTGCAAGTGCCGTACACAATAGGTGCGCTACAGGCTGCCAACAGGGATATAATAGTGCTTTATTTTGTAACAAGAGTAAATTACTAAACGCTTGTTGATATTGCTCTTGCGACCAATAACGTGTGCATTGCGAAGCATAGAAAATAGGTTCTTCATGAGATCTATATTCATTGCATGTAAGTACTGCTTGACGTAATGCATTTTCAGCTTCAAAAACCTGACTTGCCTCAAGCAATTTTATGCCACGTGCAAAATCAATAAGAGGGAAATATTGCGTGCCCTTTTTTGTTACTAAAGAACCTGCAATTAATTCCGTACGTTGTGACGCTAAAGGCTCTGCAGCTTTTTCTAAAGCGATTATAGGATCATCACTTTGCAATGCTGCCTGGAATTTACATTCAAAGAGCGCATCATGAACACTTGTACCACTATGCATGCCATAACAAGGAATAGGCCGTTGTATAACCGTAGTAAGCTGCGGTAATAAAGGAGCCACTTCACTACCAAACAAAGAAGGGGTCATTTTTGTGCCAAAGGATCCTTCGACTCGCTTCGCTTGCTCCCAGCCTGCGCATAAAGGCCGCCCATCCTGAGCAGGTCGAAGGACGGCGGGCATAGCAGTATGAGCGGACTCAGGCAACATTGCAAGAACATCACTTGTGCATGTTAATAAGCCCAAAGTAAGACATGTTACATATGTAAAATGTGACATACTATAAGCATATTTCTTTATACCAGCCACAGTATCCTTTATTGCGCTCTACGTAATTTATTTTGTAAAAGAGTAAGCACCTGTTGTTGTCTCTTTATTATGTTTTTATCTTCTTCTGAACAAGAACTTACTTGCAACGCTTCTAAAGCCGTATTGGTAGTCTGTACTATAGAATACAATAAATTAGAAATATTTGCTTCTTTAGAATTTTTAGCAACATTTGCGCATATAAAAACAAGCTTGGTGGCCATATGAGCTCGTACTGCTAAAGTTTGGCCATATTGACCGTTCAGCCAATAGATAACTTGATCTTGCGCTACTTTCATTATTCTTTCTTTACACACTAAATCATCGACTGCTTGAACATTTTCTGCAGCTTTTGTTAAAATGGTGACCACATTATCAAAGTTGGCATTTTTTGTTCCTAACCATAATAACGTTAGCTTAACACTAAAATAACTATGATACGCAAGAGCTCGTTTCATCACATCAATATCCTCACTCTGCATTATTACTACGTGCAGTAATGCAAGCATTTTTTCAAGTTGTTCAAGTGAAGGTTGCTTCATATTATTTGCTAATGGAACAACCTCTCCTGCACCCGCTGCTTGTATTAGATTGACAATTGTTTGTACGCGATCGACTTCTTGCCGAACGAATAATCTATCAAAAGCGTCAAACGCTCTTTGGCAATGTTCTACCACTTCAGTAAGCTGCAAGAAACCTTGTTGATCCAACAATGCTCGTGCTTTATATGATTCATGTATACATTCCATATCCGCGCCTTTATAAGTGGCAATTTCTTGGGATAATTGAGCATAGTGTTTATCTGCAAATAACACAGAAAGCAATAATCTATGCGCTTCCTCTGAACTATCTTTAATACGTTCCAGCAGCTCCAGACCGCGTTCTCGCAACTTTTTTGAAAGTTTATTTTTAAAAGTACGGTTTGTACTGTAATTAATGTACATTCGTGCAACTTCTAAAATCTCCTCAACTGTTGCTTGCTCACGCAGAACATACTGCGTTACTTCATGAAAAATTTCTTGTGACTTATCTTGAAGCACAAGTATATCAATATACATGCAATGAATTGCAGGCTCAGTATCTTTATATGATTTAATCAGATCTCTTGCCTTTGCAAGCAATAAGTTTCTCTCATGGCCCATCACTGCCCGAGCCTGAGCCATATAAATATTTGCAAGTTTTGCGCGATTATTTGGGAAATCTTTAGAATCATCTATAATCAATTTTTGCAAGTAATCAACTGCCTTTGCAAGATCTTCTTTCATAAGATGAATTTTAAAACCAGCATAACAGTCTGCCATAAACTGCAATGAAGGGCGATGCTTGCCTGAACGTGATAATTGCTCCATCAAAGCAACCCCCTCTTGCCGCAATGCACTTTGCCCACTATCCATAAGAACCCGAGCAAATTCATATTTCACATCAATAGTAGGATTCAATTCCAACGCTCGTTTATAAAGCAATCGTACTTGTTCCATGTTTACTTCTTTATCAAGAGCGCGGGCTTGCGTTACTTTAACCAATGCAAGTTGTTTTTGGCGCTCAGCAGTTTTGCCGCCCTGTTCTTGCAATGCTCTTGTTAATAAGGGATCCGCTTCAATCGTTAGATCTAAAAAATCTTGATTCATCCCTGCCTCTCTATAGCAACAACCCACCATTAAAAGATGTTCTCCTGATTGAGCAGTTCGAGCAGCTTTTAATATGGTAGGAAAGAGTGCCCTATATTTCCCGTGATGCAAATTTTTTAAATGCATATCTTTGGTGCTACGCAATGCCTGATCCACTAGTGAAAATAATTTGCATACATAATCAGCATTTTGCTGCGTAAGATGTTCTTGTTGCACCCAATGTTCAATTACTCCAAGCAAAGCATCCAAATAAATAATACGATGCTGCTCTGGCAAACTATCTATAGCTATTTCTTTAAGCAACAAATCATCTTTAACCGGATCATCAAACGCATCATTACCAGCTTGCACAGGATATAAAATAAATTGTAAAGCCTTCTTTTGATGTGCTAATGCGGTTCTTTCTTTAAGCAAAAATCCACGGCCAAGATGAGCCCTTAATCCAAATACGTTGATCAATACATTTTGAATGCTTATATCTTTCCTAAAACGCTCCATATAGCGCAAAACGCCAGACGTATTAAGAAATTCTAAATAGAAAGTATCAATCGTATGCTTATTACTCACAAAATATTTTTCGAGACTATGCACTGTACCTGCCAATGCAGCAATGTATTTTTTATACTCGTCATCGTTATATACTTCAATTTCAAAAGCAGCTTCTTTACCACATGCAAGAGCATGTTGATACATAACAACACCATTAGATGAATGAACTTTACTCATATCTTGTGAAAGTACGTGTAAATTCCACTCAAGTGCACTTAGCTTAAAACAACCTGCAAGTCTATACAAAGAATTAGGAGGAGCATTTCTAAATTTTTCTAAAGCCATAGTATAAAACACAAATGCAAGATCAGGTTCAATTTCTCGTAGTTCGTCTCCAACTCGTTCTGCCGCAAATGGATTGCCCAATCGTGCCGCGTGTTTAAGACACTCTAGCCCTTCAAAGTATAATTCATCATCTTCCTCTACTATTAATTTTTTACCCTTCAAATACAGATCTTGCACCTTTTGATAATCAACTTGTACTGCAACTGATTGATCAGCAGCTGCTTCCATTTCTAGGGCACTTGAAACTAAAACGCTCTCTTGATCAGCCAGGCACGGGCCAAGAAGCACCTGCGCTTGAATATCTTCTTGAGACCTCTGTTTAGGCTCATATGCTGCTAAGTTTTTTTGAATCTCTTCAAACAATGCTTTGCTTGGTTCATATGATCCTACAACAGATTTTTCAGCGTAAGCAAGAGCTCGTTTTAATTCATGAGAAGGATCTGCAGCATTCTCTTCTTGATCACTAATTGCTAAAAAGAAATGATGTTTTGCCAGAACATACTGCGCATGCGCATTATTATTTGCCTGCGCAAGCCGTTCTATATCATCTAAAATCTCACTATTTTCATTAAATACCAGGGAATGCTCTCTATAGTTTTTTTCCTTTTGATCAGTTTCTTTAAGTGTAATGAGATCCTCAAAGCGTTCAAGCCCTTGATCAACATTGGACAATAAGGGACTGTTAATTAATTGCTTCACCAGATAAAATTTAGAAAGTGGATGATCCTTTTCGTCAGCAAGAATCCTTACACGGCCAATTGCTTCTTGCCGCATTCTTAGTAAAAGAGGGGTGTCTCTAGGACCTTTTATAACGTCATCAAGATATTTAAAAACGAGATCTGACTCTTTCAATGCAATGTCTGCCTGTAAACCCATAATAAAAGCTTTAAATGAAGCAAGTTCTGCAGTAGAACCATTTGGATTATCATTAAGTGCTCGTTTTGTTGCTCGCAAAGCAATTTTTAAATGCTTATCTAAGGCCGGACCTGTTGTAATTAAAACATTTTCTAAAGCCGAGCGCGCCGTCAGTAGATCTTTGCTCGGACTATGAGAATTAGGCACAACAAGCGCCTTACTTTTTTTCATACCATGTACTGGCAGCGTACACATCAAACATAACAAAGCTGGATAGAGCGATCTCATCATGAACCTTACTGGCATATTAGTAATTCATGCGTAATACGCGCAAACTGTTCTTGAGTCAAATTAAATTCATCACTAAAAAAACCCCTGATTAATAATTCTTTTGCTTTTTGTTCGTCTATACCGCGTGATTTCAGATACACTACTTGATCGTCGTTAAAACTACTGGTGGCTGTACCATGTTTACATTGCACTGAATTAGTATGCACTTCTAAGCTTGGCATAGCTACTGCTCGCGCAGTATGTGAAAGCAATACATTTTTATTATAAAGTGCAGCATCAGTTCCGTGTGCACGTTGAGCAATGTTAATAATGCCATGATAGTTAAATAGCGCTTCGCCTGCCAAAGCACATTGCACCATGCTATAACTTTTTGTATGCGGAGCTTGATGATCTTGCACAAGAGTAATGTGATGTTGCATGGTACCATTTAGTGCATAGCAACCGTGAATAGTTGCTTGTGCCCCTTCCTCTTCTAAAATAACTTCTATACTAATTTCACGCGCGCACGGACCTATTGCAATAAACGTGAGTTTGAGATTACCATCTCGTTTACACACAAAACGATATCTAGAAGAAGTATGCGCGCGAGCGGAATCTAACGTAAGCACATAGTCAAGGCGCTCACAATCACGCACAATTATTTCTACCAATGGAACTTCCAAAAGGGAAGGCTCTAATTCGGTTGCGTTATCCAATTGAATTCTCCATTTCAAGCGCAATCAATCGATTAATCTCTACGGCATATTCCATAGGCAAGAATTTAACAAATGCTTCAATAAAACCATTTACAATAAGAGTGCTTGCTTGTGTTTGCGTCAAACCTCGGCTCATTACATACACAAGCTGTTCATCAGAAATTTTGCTTACAGACGCCTCGTGGCCAATATCTACCTGTTCTTCCCGCACATCAACCGTAGGATAGGTATCAGAGCGCGAACGATCATCCATTATAAGCGCATCGCATTGCACACGTGCCTTCACGTGATGCGCGCCTTTAATAACTTTTAATAAGCCACGGTAACTAGATCTGCCACCATTTTTTGAAATAGATTTTGCAACCACCGTAGAGCTAGTGTGCGGTGCCAAATGAATCATTTTTGCACCAGAATCTTGATGCTGCCCTTTGCCGGCAACAGCAATAGACGTGACATGCCCTTTGGCGCCACGCTCTTTAAGAATAATAGCAGGATATTTCATAGTAACTTTGCTGCCAAAATTACCATCGATCCATTCAACTTTAGCATCCTGATAGGCAACAGCTCGTTTGGTTACTAAATTATATACGTTGGTTGACCAATTTTGTATGGTGGTATAACGCACATGCGCACCTTCAAGTGCTATAATTTCTACCACTGCGCTATGCAGGGAGCTTGTTCGATACACAGGCGCACTACAGCCTTCTACATAGTGCACAAAGCTACCTTTATCAGCAATAATAAGAGTGCGCTCAAATTGCCCCATTTCTTGTTGATTCATTCTAAAGTATGCTTGCAAAGGCAAATCTATATGCACACCTTCAGGTACATATACAAAGCTTCCTCCACTCCAAACAGCCGAATTTAACGCAGCAAATTTATTATCATGCGCAGGCACCACGCTTGCAAAATATTTTTTAACTAAATCAGGGCAACGCTCTAAAGCTTGAGTAATATCACAAAATATAACACCCTTTTGCTCCCATTCGTCTTTTAATTTTTTATAGATCAATTCTGATTCAAGTTGTGCGCCAACACCAGCCAAATAAGCACGCTCGGCTTGCGGAATGCCCAACTTTTCAAACGTATTCTTCATAGAATCAGGCACATCATCCCATGATGTTCTTGTTTCTTGAACCGGCTTAACATAATAATGAATATCATGATGATTAAGCTCAGATAAATCTGCACCCCACGCTGGCATTGGCATGCTTAAAAATCGTTCAAATGCTTTTGCGCGAAACTCACGCATCCATAGTGGTTCATTTTTTTGTTCACCAATCAGACTAATCATAGATGCATCCAGGCCTTTACGGCTCTTATATGCATAATTAACCGATTGCATCATAACCCCGTTCTTTAATAATAGAAAGTAATGAAACATTGCCAGCACACACAATCTTGCCTTGTTTTAATATATGCACCACATCAGGCGAGAGAGTTTCTAAAAATGGCTGATAATGAGTAATACAAATAAGTGCCATTGTGGGATTTTGCTCCCGCACGATATGCAATGCACGCGTTACTACTTTTATAGCATCAACATCAAGCCCTGAATCTAACTCATCAAGAATAGCTATTTTTGGTTTTAAAACTAAAAGTTGCAACAATTCAAGCTTTTTCTTTTGCCCGCCAGAAAATCCATCATGTACATGACGCTCTGCAAATTCATACGGAATTTCAAGAAGATCCATGGCCTCGATGAGTTGTGCATAGAAATCACCAATCGTAGAATCAGAGTTGCATAGTGCACGATACGCTTCATGTAAAAACTGCAAAACGGTAACACCTTGAACAAGCATAGGATGCTGAAATGCCAAGAAAAGGCCCAATCTTGCTCGTTTTTCAACTGAAAGATCTAAAATGTTCTGATTATTAATAACAACGCTGCCCTTTATTGCCTGATACTGTGGATGGCCAATAAGTGTAAGGGCAAGAGAACTTTTGCCCGATCCGTTAGGGCCCAGAAGCGCATGTACGGTGCCCGGCTGCACTACAAGATTAATATCTTCTAACACTAGCTTTTCTTGTATCGTGACAGAAAGCGAACTAATTTCCATATTCAAAAGTTCCTTGAGTGTTATACTATACTTATTACATTGCTACCTAGCGTAGCAGAAATGGCGCAAAGCCGCTACTAGAAGCACATGGAGCAATACCAAAGGAGTATAGCTATGAACAAAAAATCTCTGTATCTTTCCTCATTTTTTTTATTTTGCGTGGGAACTTTTACTACCACGCAAGCACGAGCGGCCAAACTAATATGCCTTAATGATCGCGCAGTGCAGCCTACTACCGTTTTTTTATTTGCACATGGTATCACCCGGAGCTCAGACACGGCAATAAAACAAGCTCAAACATATATTGAGAGCAATATTATCATGAACACTTGTTACACATTTGACTTTGGTGATGGGCTCAGAACCATTAACTTGGGTCAAGAGCCAGACTGCGCCTTATTTGCAAGCGCCTATGCTCAAGTACTTGAAAAACATCATGATGCACACATTATACTTATTGGTCTTTCAAGAGGTGCCGTGACCATTTTAAATACCATGGCATTACACCCTGAGCTTGATTGGCAACGAACAAAAGGAGTTATTCTTGAATCGCCCTACGCCAATGTGAGTGCCATGGCAGAACAAATTGCAAGTTCTTATATGTTCTTTGTGCCATTTAAAGCAACTATTATGCGCAAATTAATTGATTGGTTACCTTCATATAAACCAGATGGCATACAGCCTATTGAAATGATTTCAAAAATTAAAGTAGATGTTCCGTTCTTAATTGCATATTCAGAAGCTGATAAAACGGTGCCTGCTGCCGGCACGCGCATGCTTATTGATAAGTTGCAATCTGCCGGTCATCGAGTCACAAGTTGGTCTTGCCAAAAAGGTAAGCATAGCACGTTAGGATCGAATGCAGCGTTTTCACAGGCTGCACGAGAATTTTTAAGTAAGCAGTAAGATATTCCAAAACAACCTATGTTTTAGTTGAATTATTATGATTATTCAATTCTTAACCACCAGTACAAAGATTATATGTATCAGGAAATCCTTGCTGTTTCTTGCTAAATCTTTTTAAATGAGCCTCTATCATTAAGGGTTCATTTATGCGTTCAAAAAAAAATGTATCCGTTTTTTCAGGATCAAATTTTATTTTTTGTTCAATTTTATCAAATATGCAAAGTGCTTTTACTAACTTTTTTGTAACTCCTGTAGTTATTTTTTCATATGATTTTGTTTCTATCAAGTAGTTTACAGTTGTTGCATCCTCAAATACTTTATAAAAATCTATATTCATTAATTTTCCTTTCCATAATCTATCCCATGCAACGGCAATTTCAACATCAGCAGGAAGGCGTCCGTTTGTCGTCAAAAATTGAAAACATAATACACTAGGGTAAATTGTAGGCTTTTTTATAGCCAACACCCAAATTTTTGAGATAAAACATTATCCCCCAGTAGCAATATGATACTCCTCTGGAAATCCATTTTGCTTTTTATCAATTTTTTTCAAATGAGCTTCTATCATTAAAGGTTCCCAAGAACGATCAACAAAAAAAGAATCTGTTTGTTCAGAATCAAAAGATATGGTTTTTGTATTTTTATCAAATATACAAAGTCCTTTAACTTTTACCCATTTTATTTCCGGCATAAAACTTTGATCCCAATAATCTGTCTCAACCCAGTAGCACACCCTTGCTTCATCTTCTGAGGCTATATGTAAATCCAAAAACATAATATTACTTTCAAATTACCCACCTGTTACTATATCATACATATCTGGAAAAGGCTCTCCAATTCTATTGAGCTTTTTTAAATGGTGCAATATATATATCGGTTCCCATTGGCAATTAAAATAATAAGCATCAGTCTTTTCATTATCGAAAGTTATAGTTTCCAATTTCTTATCAAATATGCACAGGGCTTTTACAACTGTCTTTATAATCTTTGTTGGAGTTTCCTCATATATAGTACTTTCTATCCTATAACTAACAGATTCAGCATCTTCAGATATCTTATCAAGTTTTAAATACATTATTTCTCCAAAAATTTAGGTTCGTTCCAGTACCATCTTGTTTGAATTCTATCATGAGCTGTATCATAGTTGGTTTTAAAAATTTTTTCATATTTGGATTCTGCATATTCATGTTGCAATAATTGAATATCATTTTTTATGTAATCACCCTTATACAGCCTATTCCACGCTGCTGCGATTTCTATGTTAGGATCAAATCGAGAAATTTTTGTGCGTAAGACATGCATGTCTTTAAATAGATGATCTTTTATAGTTTGAATTTTCGATAAAGACATCCCTGTATTTTTAGATATTTTTTCAACATCATCTAGTAGCCCCTGTATTCTGACATACTCTTTCTCAGCCCATTCAAAAGCTTTATAATCATCCAATGGCCTTACAATTCTACACTTTTCTCCAGTGCCCTTTACTACTTTATAAATATCTTTTGGCTCTGGTTTAAACATTTTTACAAACTCTTTATCTTCTTTTTTTTGCCGTCCCTTCACTTTACATGCTCTTCTATCAGCTGCTCGTTGCATGCGATTTGTCTTAACATCTTTAAGTGTAGACACGGACACAGAATTATTGTTAAGTATGACTTTATCAATTGTATGTGTGCCCGCACCAACAAGTTTAATTGCGTATTTATCAACTTTACCATTAAAATACATACTTGCTGCAATTGAGCTTGCTGCCCTCAAACAACCATGCACCGTGACATTTGCCATTGCTGCTTCAAGTTCTTTTTGCTTCTCTTCAAATTTTTCGTTATTCCCTGCTAATTTTGCAACCCCAGCTGCTGCATAATCCAAGACAACCAATCCAACATTAAGCGCAAACTTAGCAGTATAATATTTACCCATAACTACTGGAAACAACCCAAACAAAACCATCTCAGTTTTATGATTTAGAGCATATTCAGCTACATTAATTGCAGCATCTTGAATACCTTCAAGCACTGCTTGCCCACAATCCATTAGTCCCCAACAAAAATCAGCAATATGAACCGTGGCAATAATATCACCAATTTTATTAAATTGAGCGCCGCGTGCTGCCATACTTACAATGTAATTTGTAGAAGATCGATATTCTTTGATATAGGCAGAATGTTTCAATAGCTTCGATGTTTGCTCAAGAATATCTATAAGTTCAATATGCAATTGATGCTGCAGTGGATTATACAAACCATTGCGAAATAATTGTGTATCTACTTTATTGGAATATAATAATGCATCTACATCATGAGATAATTGATACTTACGCTCTATAAAAAAAGATGCATTATCTTTGGTTGATTCATATGCCAGCTTACGCGCATTATAACGCGCATAAGCGTCGTTTTGAGATCCCTTCAAGAACAACTCAACTTCTTCCTGCCAAAGATCAAATTGATCTGCCAAGGCAAGAGTATCAGGCCATATTTCTTTAAATGTATCTAACTGCTTATTTGCTGAACTTATATTATCAATTATCTCAGGAATGTGCACCCTACTAGTTGCATTTTCATTTGATCTGCGTTCATCCGGATAATACGCTGCAGACTCCGACGCATGCCCGCGTGGATCTCTGTCAATATTATCATATGGATCATAGTAAGAAGAAGATTCCCAAGAAGGTCTTATTGAATGTGAAGAATGTTCTCGAGAAGTATCTACAGAAGATGGCTCAGATGGTACATCCCGCTCAAAATAAGATATCGGAGGACTAAAATATTCTGGCAATAATCTATTGAGTTCACATCTTATAGTGGAACATACAAACAATGCAAAAAATGCAAAAATAGATGCAACCGCAACACCCAATGCTTTAACATACTGCATAGTCGCTCCTTATCGCTTATTGCAAATAAGTTATACTACATTTACATTAAAAAGCAAAAAAACATAAAGTATGATACATGAGACGCAAATTTTTAATATCCATTGTTTGACAGCCTGAAAAAAGATATTCAAAATATAGGTGAATGCTCATCTAGAAGCATATATCATACTACTGTTGATTGGAAACTCTTATGCTTACACACTCTATTACGTTACTGATTTTAATTCTGTCATCAGTGAATATGTCCTTAAAGGCAATGGAAACGACTCCAGGGACTGGTAAATTAATTTTACAAAGTGGTAACTATCAAACGACTCTGAAAGCTAATGCTTTTAAACCCAATTATTTAATTATTCCAAAAGTCACTTCTAGTATTACTGAAGAAGATGGCTATAAGAGCAGTGTCGTACAAACCATTACAACCTTGCAAATAACACAAGTTAGTCATGCTAACGCTGATAATCCAACTGATATAACATCAAATTTCAGTGAATTTCCTGTACTTGATATTGGTCCTCTTGAAACTGTCATAAAAGCCGAATTATACAAAAAGTGGGAGGCACAAAAGAAACTTGATGATCATGCGGCTAAAGTTGCACAAGGACAAGCCATTCATGCTGCACGAAAAGAAGATAGTGAAAAACTATCAATAACACAACGCAATCCCAAAACAACTATTTTTGTTTCTCTTGCACTTGGTGCGAGTCTAACATTGTTGTTGTCTCAATGGATTAATAAAGCAGAACTATGACACTGCTTTAATAACTTCTTGCAAACTCACCAAGCCCATTGAAACTTTATGCATGCCATCGCTCACCATGGGGCGCATGCCATCTTTACATGCTTGATCATATAACGTATCACGTATGGCACGTTGCATTAAAAGCTCCCGCATGGCATTAGACATTTCAAGTAATTCAAAAATACCGGTTCGCCCTTTATGCCCTAAGCCATGGCACTCTTTGCAGCCAACGCCACGATACAGCATATCGCACGAAAGATGTAATTTTTCAAGCATGCGGTGCTCATGAGTATCGGGAGCATAACTTTCTTTGCAGTGCTCACAAATTTTTCTTACTAATCGTTGTGCCATAATCCCGCTCACGGCAGCATTGAGTAAAAACGGTTCAATACCCATATCAACAAGGCGCGTGAGCGCGCCAGGTGCATGAGCAGTATGCAATGTGCTAAACATCATATGTCCTGCAAGCGCTGCTTCAATTGCCACTTGCGCAGTTTGTGCATCACGAATTTCACCCACCATAACAATATCAGGGTCTTGGCGTAAAATAGCACGCACGCCTTTTTCAAACGTAAACCCGGCCTCGGGGTGAATATTTCCTTGCACTAAACCTTCAATTTGATATTCAACCGGATCCTCAAGTGTTACAATATGTTGTTCAGTATTATTGAGTGTTGCAAGCGCTGCATATAACGTGCTTGTTTTGCCAGAGCCTGTAGGGCCAGTTACCAGAATGAAACCACTGGCGCGTTGAATAAGATCGTTAAATTTTTCAAATAATTGTGGCGACATGCCAAGTTGATCAAATGTATGAAACTGATTATTGCGCTGAAGTAACCGCAAGACCACTTTTTCGCCTTCTATAGAAGGGAATGTAGAAACACGCACATCAAGAGGCGGATGACCTGCCACTTGTATGGTAAATTTGCCATCTTGAGGAATTCGTTTTTGCGCAATGTTAATATGGGCTAAAATTTTAAGACGAGTGATCAAAGAATCTGCAAGATTTTCGGGAATATAGGTATGATGATATAAAAGCCCATCAATGCGAAATCGCACGCGCAGTCCACGAGCATCTGGCTCAATATGAATGTCTGACGCGTTTTTCTCAAGTGCTTGTGCAATAATGGTATCTACTAATGTGACTGCCGAATGACTCATGAGCTATTCTCCTACTTACACCTAAGTAGTAGCATAATCATGAAATGAAAAAAAAGAGTTTATGAGTTTTCATCTTTATTTGTTTTATAGAAGTTAGGCTCTTGTTCATGTTCCTGGCCATATTCCTCTTCGGGAGTTTCTTCCGGTTCATTAGGATCACGAACATCTGCAGGCGATTTATCATAAAACTCTGATATTGCATCGGTAATATCTTGGTCAAGGCCAACATTAAACACAATATCATAAGAAACATACTCACCAATGCGCGGTAGCAACTCAGGATCTTGCGGATTACCTGCAATCATAAGCATAATATTATCATCATGCTCAAGAGGAATAATCACATTTCTGTGCAAGAAATCTTTAGGGAACATATGCAAAGCTTGATGATCAAAAAAATGACCTAATACGTCAAATGATGGCACATTATAATAGGTGCTTAATGCATTTAATAAATCAGTACGAGAAACAAGGCCTTCATCAAGCAAAAATTGATCAAAATTTGCTTTGCCACTTTCTTTAAACCCTTTTACAAGAGCTTGTGCTTCATCTTCTTTAATAACATTATGCAACATAAGGATTCGTGTTAATCCTTCTACAAATGTTTCTCCTTGTTTCATGGCGCTTCCTTTTTTTAACCTATTTTAGAACCAAGCCATACACCTAGAATACCGGCAATTACTTGGGCTACATGTTCTTTAACCCATGCACCAAACATTTCAAAAACATTACCAACGGTATCATGAGTTGAAAACCCAAATAATTGTTTGAAATTATCAGTATGAACGGTTACTAAATCAAAATATGATAATATGCTTAAGGCTACCACGCTAATAAGCACAGCATAAATAAATTGCCTACCAATACGCTTATATAAAAAACCAGTGATCAAGCCAATGCCAAAAAAAAGTAAGGTTTGACCAAGAGTATCTACTGAAATATTTAATTTTTGTGCAAGTTCATCAAGATGTAATATATCTTTAAGTGATTCTAACCAACCTTTTACAGTAGATTGTGTTTCTGGTGACACCATGCTCTCTTCCCTTTCCGCCTTTGCACCTAAAAGTGTTATGACGTAATTTTAAAATTGATTTAATATTCCATCTTCTTACTTATAAGTATACCGAATCAAGCAGAGAAAAGGCAATATTACAGGTGTGACTCTCTAAATAGAAAGAGGTCCACTACGGGACCTCTTTCTAATAGCTTTAGAAGCTTTCTTAGGCAACTAATTCGCGAAGTGCTTTACCAGGTTTAAACTTAGGAACCTTTTTAGCAGCGATTTGCATTTTTTTGCCAGTAGCTGGGTTTACACCAGTACGAGCTTTGCGTTTCATTACTGAAAAAGTACCAAAGCCAGTTAACACAACTTGCTTATTTTTTTTCATAGCATCGCCAACTACATCCATAAACGCTTCAAGCACACGCTTGCAAGTCGCTTTTGATTCTTTTGTTGATTTTGCCATTTGTTCTACTAAGATCGATTTGTTCATGGGTTATCCTTCATTAAGTCCTTCAAATTACTCACCCAAACCAAACCTGCTAATAAAACCCGTACTATAGGTAACACTAGATTTTTCTGAATTTTTGTCAAGCATTTTCTTGGACGATAATTATTGTTATTTTCAATTTCTGTGTAATCAATATACTCAAAAAGAAGCTGACAATCAACTATACCGTACAGAAAAATATTTTTAGACTTACAAAAAAATATTTTAAAATATTTTTATTTTTTTTTACTTTGTTCACAATTTTATTATAAGCAACTCATCCCACTTAGTGGTAAATGACGGAGATTTATGTGCTCGTTTTGAGCACCATTCTTTTGTGCTCCCTTGCGCTGCAAACCCAACCGTGCCAGATCCCCATTTATGATTAAGCAAATCAATTTCTTGCATAATCACACGTTGCTTATCTTGTTGTTCTTGCGAAAGAAACGCATGAATTTGTTCTTGATCTTCAGGAAGTAATTCTGTTGCAATAATACCAGCTCGTTTATATGAATAACCAGCATAAAAAATTTCTTCTAGCGCCGAGCTTGCAGCAGTAATAATATCTGGCGTATAGGAAGTTGGTTTTAAAAGTTCTATTGCTCTACTATTATAATATTTATATTCAGTATGATAGCTTGTCATAATAAATACGTAGAGTGAACAGGCAAGCATTTTTTCTTCTCGCAATTTACGCGCTAACTGCACGGCATAATTTGCAATCGCTTCTTTTAATTCTTGAAGCTCCGTTACTTTTTTACCAAATGAACGCGTATGCGCAATTGATTGCTTATCTTGTGGTTGTGTGACAATACTCAAGCATGGAATTCCACGCAGTTCATGCACGGTACGCAAGCCCACAATAGTCATATTCTTTTTAATCCAAGCATCTTGTGCATATTTTAATTGCCGCGCACTTGTAATGCGGTACCGTTTTAATTTTTTTGTATATTGCCTACCAACGCCCCAGATATCTTCAACTTTAAATTGCTCCAAAATTTCATCTATATTTGGTGCACGCGTAATATCAAATACGCCTTTATGCTGAATTTGCTTTTTGGCAATGTGATTTGCTACTTTTGCAAGTGTTTTAGTTGGCGCAATACCAATAGAAATAGGAATACCCGTACATTGCAAAACACGCTTGCGCAACAGCCTTCCAAGCTCTAAAGGATCACAAGCCATGCTATCAAAACGTAAAAATGCTTCATCAATAGAATATACTTCAATTTCTGGCACATGCTCATGGAGCACGCTCATAACACGCGCTGACATATCGCCATATAAATTAAAGTTAGATGAGAACACGCGAATGTTATGGCGCTTAATTAACGCTTCACATTTAAACACAGGAATGCCCATGGCAATACCAAGATCTTTTACTTCTTGAGAGCGTGCCACCACACAACCATCATTATTAGAGAGCACCATTACCGGCACGCCACGCAGCCTAGGATTAAAAACACGCTCACATGAAACAAAGAAATTATTACAATCAATAAGCGCAAAAAGTTTATTGGTCATGAAACAGAATGAATTGCATGCGTCACTACGCCCCAAATTTCAAAATCCATGTCTTCTGTAATTTTGATAGGCGCAAATGATGCATTTTCAGAAACTAAATATAAAGAACCTAAACGATTTTTTACACGCTTAACCGTAAATTCTCCATTAATTGCAGCAACCACAATGCTGCCATCTTTTGGTTCAAGCGCACGATCTACAATAAGCAAATCACCAGAATTAATACCGGCATCTACCATAGAAGTTCCTTCAACACGCACAAAATACGTTGCAGCAGGATGCTTAATCAAATATTCATTTAAATCGAGTGATTTGCCAGGATTTTCATGCGCAAGCGATGGAAACCCAGCAGGAACTTTTTCTTGCAAAAGTGGCACCTTTATATGTGTGTGTGGCGCGAATGCATAAAAAGTCAGTGTGCTCTCTTTTTGTTGGAGCGTTTTAATAATGCTAAATTTGTTATGAGTTTTATTGTGTGAATGTTCCATGAGTATTCCGCCTACACTAAATTAATTTATTTATAGTCTACCAGAATTTTATGCAAAACTTAAACAAATATTAATTTACTAAATAACGCATCACATCTTTTGCCGCTTTCATGCCATCACCTGCAGCAATAGCGCCCTCTGCATATAAAGCACTAGTGATATCGCCTGCTGCAAAAACGCCTGGTCGGCTTGTTTGCTGTGAATGATTTTTGAGCATAATATAACCATCGGCATCAAGATCTAATTGTATTTTAAATAATTCAGTATTGGGCACCCTGCCAATACCAACAGCCACACAATCAGCAGATATAATGTCACCTGTTGATAAGCGTACCCCCGTAAGCTTGCTGCCATCTCCAATAAATTCAGCAACTTCGCTGTTAAATAAAATGGTAAGTTTTCCTTGAGCACTATAATCATCTAATAATTTCGCACGATCTTTGCCACCATACAGTGAAAACCATTTTAATACAATACCTTCGCCAAGACGATTGCCTCGTACCACCAGAACAACCCGCGCACCAGCATTTAAACGGAACACTGCCTTACGTAACGCATCAACACCGCCACCAATAACCACGCACGTGCCACTTTTTTGTGCACTATCAGGCTTTTGATCATATGAAATAAATGACGCATACTCTTGAGCCCCTGGAACAGTAAGCCAACGTAAACGAGTTCCCATTGCAATCACAACTGTTTGTGCCTGAATAGTTTCACCATTATCCAAATGCAAAATATGTATTGGCCCAGAAAAATCAAATGAATCTACTGAACGCGCAATAAACCTTACTTCTTTATGTGCAGCCACTTCTGCACGTAAGTCAGATAGAATAAGCGTACCAGAAGTGGTCGAAAGACCAGGCCAATTAGCAACTGGGGTAAAGATATTCAATGCTCCGCCTGCTTGTTTGCCCTCAAGCACAACAACGGGAATATCTTCTTCTAAAATTGTTTTTGCTGCAGCTAGCCCTGCAGAACCTGAACCTATTATTACTACAGGATGTACTTTTTGGGAACTTACTGAGAGTTCAGCCGACGGAGTCATTTGTGTACGTACAGTGCGTCGGATCAATTGAACCGCTGTAACAAATCCTAAGATTGCAAAAATGCAAAATATGCCTTTTAATAGTGCACGAATGTATCTCACACTTTCCTTTAAGTGATTTTGGAGTATTAAATTTAATTAAGCGTTAAACATGGTATTTAGTGTAACAAAATATGAAGAGAAACTCGAATGGGAAGGGAAGTGACTGGCTTGCCAGAATTTGCGACGTAGGAGCAAAGACTGCCCTCCTACGCTAATCCAGGCTCACTAAACGTTCGCTTGGCTAGCTCCGAAGCGCAACCTGCGCTTTCGTGTAGTAATTTTCTTTCCTAATAATGAAAAATTCCGTGAAGAAGATGGCCTGCCAACCGGAGCTTTAGCGCAGGTTGGTGCCGAGGGCCGGACTCGAACCGGCACGGGGAAAACCCCGAAGGATTTTAAGTCCTTTGCGTCTACCTATTTCGCCACCTCGGCAGAGATGATGCGCCCTTTTTGAGAGAAAGAGCGGGTATGAAAATTTCGATTTTTATATTTGACTTGCTTGCGGCCCGCCTACGCTAATCCAGGCTCACTACGTTCGCTTGGCTAGCTCCGACACGCAACCCGCACCTTACCGTGAAGGTAAACAACCATAATTATTAAGGATATTTCCTTAAAGAGGCTGGCCTGCCAACCGGAGCCTTGGCGCAGGTTGGAGGCGGCACCCGGATTTGAACCGGGGGTCAAGGATTTGCAGTCCCATGCCTTACCACTTGGCTATGCCGCCCTCTTATTAAGCACTATATTACTATTTTGTTGCAGATTCGGCAATCTTTTTTTGCAAATCGTCAAAAGAAATTATGATATCTGCATCATGAGCCATTCTTTCTGCATATCCTTCGGGAACTTCAAAGTTCTTCAGAAAGCCTGATTCACATTTGCCTACTATAGGAGCACCCTTATGTTGCCATTCTGCAGTGCCGCCCTCATATGCCCACACATTCTTATAACCACGGTCTTTTAATTGGCGAGCTCCTGCTCCAGAAGAGGTGCATGCATAATTGCCGCAATAAAGCACTATATGTGTTTTTTCTTTATCCCAATTTTTTTCTGCATACTCCATTAAGTTATCAAATGGCACGTTAATAGAACCTTTGATTGCGCAATCTTCATGGTATTTTGGTTCAAGCACGTTCACAATCACCAAACCTTCAGCGCGCTGTGTGGAGGCTCCATCTTTTTTCTCTGGACCAAAACATCCTGCTAATAAAACACCTAATGCACATGTTGCCACTACAATAAACTTATTCATTTTTACCCTAACACTCTACTATCCCTCAACTTACATTCCCCAGGAACTTCGATCAGGATCAATTAAATTCTTTTCTATAAGGTTTGAAAAAACCGTGACCAACGTACTCTTTTCCAAAAATCAATGGGGTGTTTAATGAAATCCCAAAACCACCATGATTCATAACTATCGAGAGACCATAGGCGAAAGATTATTTTTCCATGTATAAATGACGCATCAAGCGGTCCGTAAAAACGAGAATCGGCACTTCCTAATCTATTATCACCCATTACCCAATATTGCGTAGGCCCTAAATATACATCAAATTCATCTACTAATCGCTCTCCTATGCGTGCTTGCACAGGCGTTCCTGGCAATAAAATATTTGGTTTACCAATATGAGCAAATTTTTGTTTTGCATGTTGCACATCATTGGGATTCATGTGATAGAATGGTTGATCTTCAAATGAAACTTTTGGATCATATGAACGCATACAATAACGATCACTATCAATACTGCTTGCCGCAGTATAAACTGCAATAAGTGGGTAGGGATTTATATATGGCTCATTCAATTTTTCACCATTTAAATAAATTACCGGACTGCCATCTTCAATAATACCTTGCACATGATCACCAGGCTTTCCGATAACACGTTTTGTCCAATTACTCGGGCCCCATACATAATGCTCAAACAAACGTATTACTGGGTTATTAGAATAGGTATGCTGCCAAGCATCATTAAATGTTATAATATCACCGCGCTCTGGGCCATAAAACCACATTGTCAATTTCTCAGCCAGAAATCGATCGCCAACAAGCATAGTTTTTTCCATGGAACCGGTTGGCACTTGATATAAGCCAAACAAAAAAGTTCGCACAAAAAAAATGAGCGGTACAAAAATAATAAGTGTTTTTATTAATTCATATATTTTATTTTTTAAATTTAGTAACAATCGCGTACTTCCTTAGTATTATCCTAACACATAGAGTGGGTCCACATGCTTGCCGCTTGCCATAACCTCTAAATGTAAATGTGATGCATTTTTACCACGCACATGACCAGTAGACCCTACGCACCCAATGCAATCACCTGATTTTATCATTTGCCCACGCTTAACATACATCTTATCCAAATGTGCATATCGCGTGGTAATGCCATCTGCATGTGCAATCACAATAGATTTGCCATATCCTTTAGGAGAAAACGACGCTTCAATAATTTTGCCAGATGCCACTGCATGCACGGGCGTGCCTTTTAATGCTGCCAGATCAAGGCCATAATGAAAACCTAATGAACCATTTTTCTTTTTGCGCGGGCCAAACGGTGAACTTATCCAAAATTGCGAACGATCAATCGGCCAGGCTGCTTTAAACTTTTGCGCAAGCGGATGATCTTTTTTACGCTGACGCCTTTTGGTTGGTGCGGTTGCCATGAGCGTTGGCGCAGTAACTTCTTCTTTTGGTTTTGGCGGCATAAACTGCTGCAAACACTCTTGGCAAAATAGCCCATCTTCAAATTCGCCTGCCATTTCTTTGCAAGCAGATTGCTCCATCTCTTCTTGCGCAAGAATTCTAAAATAGTAATATGCGGCACAATGAGATTGATACTCAGATTTTATTTGATCCAACTGTTTTACTTCATTCAAGAAATAGTTATATGTCCTATACAATTGTATGGTCATTATGAACATTGCACACACCAATGCAATTTGCATATAGTACATTAAATTTTTCACTGCACTCCTGCCAAATATACCATACGGTACCAATTATCACATTAATTAATCACACAAGCTGCACATCATTGCCCAGCAACCAACCGGTGACACTACCATCGGTAACAAGATACCAAGTATCATGAATTGCACGAATCTCAACTTCTTGGCCTCTTTGCAAGGCGGCCTTCACTCGTGCTTGAGAATTTTTATTTACGAATACCGCTGTATCACGCAGAACAAAACCCATTAAGCGATTTTGCTCTGTATAGCGTACCATCAAAAGGGCTGCTACCACAAGTAGCAAAACGGACCAAGCCATAATAAATATCCAATTGCGCCGCTTATACCAGGTAACTAAGAATAGTCCCAACGCAAGCACCACAAAAAATACTAGTTGCCAAATTTTGAAAGGAATAAAACGCATATATAAATCAATACGTTTAAGAAAAGCGTATACTCTTGTTTCATGGAAAACTCCGCCATGCTCTTGCTGCACGCTAGCAACACGCTCTTGAAGCATAGTATAATCACGCAATGTAACAAAACGCTGCGCACGGCGCCAATTCACTAACGCTTCAGGAAATAATCCAAGCGCATATGCTGCATTACCTTTATTAATAAGTAGCTCTGGATTACGCGTTGAAATACTTTTATATAACTCATATGCTTTTTTAATATCACCTTGTTCATATAATTTATTTGCTTGCAGGTATCGTTCTTGAGCAGGAGGTTCACCAAATAACGATCCAATAAAAACAATAGAAATAAATAGCACTATCAGCTCATAGACCCTTCGATTCATTCTACTTAGCTGAAGCTTGGTAGAACACTCCCAGCTTACGCATAAAGTCCGCTCATCCTGAGCGAGCATAGCGAGTTGAAGGACGGCGGGCGCGGCAGGGTGAGCGGGATATATTCTTCTTACCATAAACCAGTTCATCATAACGTTTTCTCAAATAGTGCAAGCCATCGTTCAGCTTGATTAAAAATATCGGCAGGTGGAATTTGCGCCGCATCAAAAAAAGCATATGTCTGTAAAGTAGTACTATACTGTTGCCATTGTCTAACCGTATCTTCTGGAATGTGTGTTTCTTTTAACCAAACTTGCATATCAGAATCCAACACTTGCGAAGATGCAATACCACGGCGATCAGCAAATAAATCAATAAAAATACTATAAAGCTCACGTGCATTGCGTTCCCGCCGTGCCATAATTAATCTTTTTTGCGCTCTATGAAATGATGCTCGCGAACGCAAATAATTTTGATTACGTAGTTTATAATTACGCCACCAATATAATCCCCATTGCATTGCAATGCCTAACAGTATCAATAAAATAACCATCCAGAATACAAAATCAGAAAAACCAGTATCCACGCGAAACTCGGCAGATCCTTGCGCATAAAGCGGAAATAGTGCTGCGGGCACAGCATTATTAAGTTGTGCTGGTTGGTCTACACGTGCAGCTGGTTTTTGAGCTCCGTTTGCAGCATTGTCAGACATAATAGTAAGCGTAATCGGTTCTGATGTTAACTCTTTAAATTGCTTATCGTGTGGATCATAAAAGGTAAATGTTTGGGCAGGAATTGTAAGCGTGCCGGGCTCGCGTGATTGTATAATATACTCAAAACTTTTACGCTGCGTGCTCACCAATTGATTTTTATTCTGTGCTAACGTGCTTTTTGAATCATATGAGGTCAGCGAGGGTGGCAACTTAAGTGCTGGATGAGCAAGTTCCTTAAGAGCAGCATTACCATCAAGTGCCAACGTATAGACTATGCCCTCACCCTGTTTTGCCGTTGTTTGATTAACCGATGCTTCAAGTTGTGTAAATGTGCCTACCGCATTAACTTCGCCTTTGTGTAACGGCAAGTCGGTTACTTTAAGCTTTACTGCATTTGAATCAGTTTCATATTGTTGCATGCCAAACGCAAAATGATCCGATAATAATTGAAAAATATGCGTGCGTTCTCGCGCTTTCATAGTATAAACGGCATGCGCAGGACCTATAGTAAACGTGCCTACTTCTTTTGCAAGCATATCTCCTTGCCATTCAATATACTCGTAGAGTGCACCCTCAATCTCCTGTGATCCTCGTGTGGGTCCAACTAATGGGCTTACCAAAAAGCCTTCAATTTTTGGCGGTTCAATTGAAGAAAGCTGAGATAAACCCAGATGATAAAATCGAAGCGTAAGAGCAATTGTTTGCCCAACAACTATTTGCTCTTCTGGCATGCGTAATTCAAGCCATGGTTCTGTGCGAGTAACTCGCTCTACTGGCTCTTGCTCCACTTTTATTTGCACAGCATTAGAAGAATACAAATCACCATTAATGGTAACTGTTGCAGGGCCAAGCGTAAAAGTTCCTACTTCTTTCGCTCGAACAACATATTGAAAACTTGTTTGCTGCGACGTAACGCCATTAATTGAATTCATGCTCGTTGTAGTGCCTTGATTGCGCACATCAAATACCGATGGAGATTCAAGAAACACTTTACCTGCTGAAGTATTTGTATTAATTGTGACCGTGGCAATAAAAGGCTTGTTAAGCGCCGCTTCATGAAGAGGCAGTCCTTGCCCAGTTTTTATACTTAATTGTACTGACACAGGATCTTGACCAAACACATAATAACTAGTCAAACAGCATGCTATTAAAAATATAAGGTTACCAATTTTTTTCACCAGGCTTCCTTTGCGCTTGAACGTTCATTTTTAGTAATTGTTGTGCAGCTTGTGCATCACGCGCTTCAATAAACTGTAATATTTTACCTTCCCGACTATTCTTATCTATGCCATCATCCACAGCAAACGGGTCAGCTTTAACGCCTTGTGCTTTGCCACTAACAGGAGTATCTTGTTTAGTAGAGTTTGATTGCTTTTGATTTGGAGAAGCAGCATGATCGAGGCCACCATCTTTTCGTTCGTGATCTTGTATCTCGGGTATCGAGTTTTCAAGATCATCCCCTCCACGTTGCTCAGAGTTTTTATCAGCATTATCGGGCTTACTTTCTTGCCCTACTTCTTGCCCACCTTGTTTAGTCTTTTTATTGTTAAAGTCTTGTTTTTTTCTATCATTTTGACTGGATTTTCCATCTTGTGCATTCTTATCTGATTCGGATTCATTATCTTGCTCACCTTGCTCCTGTTGCTCACTCGATTGAGAAGCATCTTTGCTTTTTTTACTATCTTTTGATGAATCATTTTGTTGCGCTGACGAATCTTGCTGATTTTCATTTTGCTCGTTATCAGCACCATTTTCTTGTTGTTCCTGCGATTCACTAGCGTCTGACTTATTCTTTTCTTGATTCTGGTTATTTTTTTCGTTTGATTGTTTATCTTGTTTGTTTTGATTGTTATTCTTTTTTTGATCTTGCTGTTCTTGAGTATCTTGATCTTGTTTTTGCTCTTGATCTTGCTTTTGATTTTGCTGTTGTTCAAGTAGCTTTTTAATTTTTTCAATCATTTGGCGAGCTTCTTTATGCTCAGGATCATATTTCAATACTTGTTCATAGCTTTCTATTGCTTCTTGCCACTTTTTTTGTTTAACGTATGTATTGCCTAAATCAAACCATGCTTGCAATGCAAGCGATGGGTCAACATCCTGAGCCTTTGCAGCTTGAGTAAAATAAGATGCTGCAGCTTGATATTCGTGTTGTTGATATGCTGCTTTGCCGGCATTATAATTAAGCTCACCATCATCGGGGTTTTCAGTAAGCAATGCTTCAAACTGCTCAAGAGCACTCGCATAATCTTGCGTTCGATACGTACCAACTGCCTTGTAAAAATCAAAAAATGCTTCAAGAAAAGCACAATAACTTAAGCACAGCCCTAAGAATAATAATGAAAATCTCATAACAACCATTCAAGTAAAAAGCACATAAAGCTCATTGCCACAAAATAATAATATTTTTCTTCTAAGCTTGCAACGCGCGTTTGATCAAACGCCTCTTTTTCAAATTGCACAACGTGATGCACTATTTTTTGTATGTCAGCATCAGAACCGGGCGTCGCATGTACGTATACGCCACCCACATCGCGAGCAAGTGTTTCCAGAATGCCTTCATTCAAGCGAGACATTACTACTTGCCCACTAGTTTCTTTTTCATACCCATTTTTTTTGCCCTCTTTATCAACTATGGGGACTGGCGCACCTTCAAGCGAGCCTACACCCACGGTAAACACGTGCATACCTAAATTACTTGCGCGTGCTTTTATAGCAGAAAGATTAGACGAATAATCTTCACCATCAGTAAACGCTACAACAAGTCCATGCTTACGGTTTGGCATAGACTCATATACTTGTATTGCTTTAGATAAGGCTTTATCAATAGCGGTGGTTCCTGATGAAATAGTATTGGCATCTACTTGATCTAAAAATTGACCAAACGCATGTATGTCGTGAGTTAAAGGACAATGCACAAAAGCATCACCCGCAAATAAAATAAGCCCTACACGTTCAGTTTTTAATTGCGTAATAAGTTGTTTAATTTTTTCTTTGGCAAAGCTGAGCCGATTTGGTTTAATGTCTTCTGCAAGCATACTGCGTGAAACATCAAGCGCAATAAGCACGTCTCGCCCTTGCTGGTCAATCAGTTCTTCTTTTTCATTCCATTGCGGGCCAAGAAGCGCTATAAAGAGAAACAGCAAGGCAAGAACCCACAATGCTAATTTTACCAAGCGCAACCAGGGTTGCGCGCCAGAAAGCAATAATGAACGCCGCACAGGGATAACGAGCTGAGTAATACGCTGGCTTGTTCTATAATAACTATATACCAAAAGCATTGTTGCTATAAAAAAAGCGGCAAACCATACTATATTATGCCAGGCAGCCCACGTAATTCCCGCCATAATCATGCCGATACTCCAGACCACACAAACGTACGAACAAAAAGCTCAATAAAGCATAGTGCAAGCAAAAGCCATATAAAAGGAAACAACAAATCATGATATTTGGTAAATATGGTGGCTTCTACATCAGTCTTTTCAAGTTGATCAATAGTTTCATATACGCGTGCCATATCTTCTGGCTTTTGTGCTTGAAAAAATGCGCCACCCGTTTTTTGGGCAATCATGGTAAGCAATCGTTTGTTAATTGCTGAACCAAATTTACCGATACCAAATCGCGGATCTTGCACAAAACCACCATCTTCTGAACCAATACCTACCGTATATACTTTAATGCCAAGCTTATTGGCAATCGCAACTGCTTCTTCTGGATCTGTATCATATCCTGGTGTAGGTTCACCATCAGTTAATAAAATAATAATTTTACTCTTTGCCTTAGAACTGCGCAAACGATTTGCCGCAGTAATAAGGGCCACGGAAAGAGCAGTACCACTTGCATCAATAGTGTCAATTTTTAAATCATTAATAATATTTTTAAGCATCTTTTTATCGAGCGTAAGTGGGCAACGAGACACTGCATATGCGCCAAAAATAACAAGCCCCATAGGATCATGCTGACGTTTATCCACAAATTTAATTGCTTCTTCTTTGGCAACTTCTATGCGAGATCTTTGATCTTGCAAGTCATCAAATAATCGCATGCTACCAGAAACATCCAATACTATCATGATATCAATCCCCTCAACAGTTACTTGCGAATTGGTATCAACCAACTGCGGGCGCGCAATTAAGAATAAACACCCTGCAAGTACTGCACTGCGCAGAAAAAAAAGCACAGGCCGTGCATATGACTGAGATACACCGCATTCTTTCAGAAAACCAGCTAAGGGAAATTGATAGGTACTTGGCTTATACCACAGCTTTCGATACATAATAGCTAGAATAAGCACGGGAATGCCTATATAGAACGCATTGAGATTACCAAACAAAAATGATTCCATATCTTATTGTGCCGTTTGTTCAAGAAACCATTGATATATTTGTTCCATAAATTGATCGCGTGTTTGCCCTTCTTGCATGCGCATAGGTTTTCCTACGCGTATCGTAATTGGATACTGCCGCACTAAAAAGCTACCGATCGGGTATGCTTTGTCAAGACCATGCAAATAAACAGGCACCACTTGCAAGTTGGTAGCTTGCGCAATAACTGAAACCCCAGGGAAAAATCGTTGCAAGTTGCCATCAACGGCTCTGCCTCCTTCAGGAAATAATATCAAGTGCCGCCCCGTTCCTTTTACAAGCCGAATGCCATTTTTTAAAGAAGACATCATTGTTTGCGGGCTTGCCAAATCTACCACCACATTCATACGGCGCGCGATAAATCCAAAAACAGGAATATCTGCAAATCGTTTTAAAAATAACCATGCATGAGGATGAAATCCTAGCAAAGAACCTACCATGGGAATATCAAGCGACGAAAGATGGTTTGGTGCAAAAATTACCGGCCCATCAGGAATATTCTCCAGCCCTTGATACGTAATGGGCAGCATAGTTGCCCAGCACACGCCTTTAAAAAAGAGCGCTACAAAGAAAAAATAAATAGGATTATCACGGCGCCATCGCTCTGGCAAACAAGCAATTAATAAACAAGGTGGAAAACAAATAACTGCCAAAATACCTACAATAAAATACCCAAACAGCGTGCGTATAACATCAAAAAAAAGATTCATGCATTTTCCCTAAATTACTAATACCTCGGTAGTACTTGGAAGTACTCTACTAGTATACTGTAAACAATGAGAAAATTAAAAATCAGGTATTTTTCTTACGCACAAGACAAGCAAAACAACGATTGGCTCTCTCTGCTAGTGCAGGAACTTGTCTTAAACGGACTTGAGATTGTTGAAATTGAAAATCGATATCTTTTGCAACCGACGCAGGCTCGGCTTTAGGCAAAATTACCGGAACTTGCGCATATTCTTTAAGCCACTGTAAATCAAGGTTAATTAATGCAGTAATTCTTATTATACGATTATTATACATATGTTGCGCTTCTTCACTTTCCATATCCTGTAAATCAACACACGTGGCAAAACGCCAAAGCTTTTCAAGCATTGCTTGGCATGCTCGTATGCTAGGATGACTACTTGTTACAAACGCTGTACCTTCATTATCAATTCTTTCTGCCAATTGAAACATTTGGTCAATCCAAGAACTAGCAGTTTCTAGAGGAATGCATACATTAAGCTCACGTAACATTAATTCGTTACCCTTAAGCTCCATACCATGCATCACCGCACGCATAACTTCTTTACATGCAATCAATTGATCTTGATGCACAATAATATCAACTGTCTTGGCCGTTATAGAAATACCGCCAAGTACGTTGCTATAATCCTCAGGAAGCGCAACTACAGACTCCATAGCTGATAACGGTAGTATCACGCTTAATCCGCCAAACAGCACACACAAGCGCAACATAGCATCTCCTTAATATCTTTCTGGATGACTATGAATCTCTGTTACATATATATAAAGAAGCATTGCAAGATAAACTGGGCACAATAAACAAACAAAAACATCCACCACAAAGCCATAACTGGCCAACAACTCTCTAATATATGCCGTTGGATAACTGAGAATATAAATCATTGAACAAACTAATAATGCAATCGGGAATTGATACACTGCTAATTTAATTCCATTCCACATACTAGTAAACAATGATCTAAATGGCGCCTTGGTATCAAATAAAAAGAACAGCATATATGTCATTACAAATTGTAAAAATATAAAAGAACCCGCTATTACTGAATAGTATGCGGGATTTTGTTGTAAAGGTAGATGTGGCCATAAGAGCAAACAAAAAAATGCTATTGCCATAAGCACTAAGAACATAAGCACCACCACCACCATACTGGCAAGCACATGAGCCCAGTAACTTACAAAATATCCAAAATCCTTTTTTATTAACGAAGGTCTTACAGCCAAGAGGCAGCAATAAAACCAAATGGCAATCAGCAAGAAAGCGGAAATACCTAAAAATCTGTTGAGTGAAGTATAATAGGCAACTAGAGCGTTAAACTCAGCAAAAGATGACCATCCTTCGGCTATTGCTCTTGATGTCACATGCGATTGTAATTTCCACAGGAGATATTCATAATAAAATACCGCGCTCACCACCCCAATGAGTGCCAGAATAAGCCACCAAAAGTTTTTGAGTAAAATGCGATAAGCATCTAATGAGCGCTTTAAGGTAACTAAGCCCCATTGTTTCAGCCCGCTCGGTGTTAATAATCTTAAAGAATCGCCCCATGAACGTAGTAATGCTACCATACCATTCCTTCATATTTTTCTGGATGACTATGCACCTGTGTTATATATATATAGATAAGAAACGAAAAATAAAACGGCAACATAAGACAAAGAAAAAGAGTCTCATATTCCACTGGCACTACATTCAATCGAGAGCGAAACCAAGAAATGGCCTCTACAATAATCTGAGCAACGAGCGAAACGACAAGACATAATGGCAACATATATGCCAGTAATTTTATACCCCACCATATACTTTTAAAGACTGATTTAAGCGATAATGCATTATCAAAAAGAAAGAACAGGCTGAAAATAACAGGTAAGTAAAAAAAGAAAAATACCATGTAACATAAATGGGTCCACAGAAACAAGGCAATTTGTGAAAGTATTGAATGAATGCACTGCGCAAAATAGCTATCCCACTCTCTATGGGAAAACCAATCGCCTACTATCACAATCCAGGTAAAAACGCCTACTATCGCAACCAGGGTAAAAAAAACAAGCAGAACTAATGCAACCAAACTGTGACCAAGATATTTTACAAAATAAGAGTAACTTTTTTTTTCTAATGAAGGTCTTACGGCAAGAACAGCGGCCACAACCCATGCCATAAGAAAAAAAAGCCAAGTCCATGAAAGAGCGGTATTAACACCAACCACCGGTACCAGTAAGAGCAAAAAAGCCCCTACCACTATAAGTAACAACCAAGAATTGACTCCTAGAGTAACATAAGCTGCCGCTGACTTTTTAAGGGTCAGAAGGCCCCATTGCTTTAAAGAACTGGGCTTTAAATACCCTAATGATTCGACCCAAGAACGCACTAACTCATGCATATTACTCCTTTCTTTATAGAAATTTTAACCTGAAAAATGACCCTTATCACTCTAGCACAGCCACATCATATCAGTCAATGCTAGCAATCTTTGGGTAAGAAATCCCATTTATGAATAAGAAAAGGATACAAATGGAATATTATTTGACATTTTGAAAATTTTTCGTGTAATATGAGTGGTAAAGGGAGCAAATGCCACCTTTAAGCTTTACAAATACTTCAAGAATGGTTTAACCTATAGTACTGCTTTTATAGTTAAATCGAGGTTATAGTTGATTTGCAAGAGAATAAGGATTCATGAAAAAACTACTAATTGTTGAGTCTCCCGCCAAAATTAAAACTATTGGTAAATTCCTGGGTAAGGATTTTACGATAATGTCTACTGTTGGGCATATCAAGGACTTACCGCCCAAAAAAATTGGCGTTGAATTTGAAGATGGCCAAATCATCATTGATTATGTAGTGATGGATAAAAAGGCCAAAGTTATTGCCGATATTTGTAAAGTTGCTTCTGGTACTGACGAAGTATATCTTGCACCCGATCCTGACCGTGAGGGAGAAATTATTGCCTGGCACATTGGCGAGGAAATCAAAAAAGTTCTTAAAAAAGGTGGTTTAATTAAACGTATAACCTTTAATGAAATCACCAAACCTGCCATTTTAGAAGCAATTGAAAACCCTTCAACAGTAGATATGCAAAAGGTGCACGCTCAACAAGCACGCAGAGTTCTTGATCGTTGGGTGGGATATGAAGTCTCGCCAATTCTCTGGAGAAAAATATCAAAAGGTCTTTCTGCAGGCCGCGTGCAATCTGTTGCATTACGTCTAATTGTGGATCGCGAGAGTGCTATAAAAAATTTTAAACCCGAAGAATCTTGGACCATTGATGGCCTTTTTGCCAAAAATCCCAAAACAAAAGTAACTGCTGTTCTTTCCCACATTGGCAAGAAGAAAGCTGAATTAAAAAACAAAGATGAAGCTGATGCTGTGGTAAAAGAACTCAATAGAGTTTCTTATAGCATTGATTCAATTACCGATAAAGAACGCAAAAAAAGTGCTAACCCACCTTTTATGACAAGCACTTTGCAACAAGCTGCCTATAATAGTCTTGGATTTTCAGTCAAGAAAACTATGCAAGTAGCACAAAATCTTTATGAAGGTGTGCCACTTGAAAATGAACAAAGTCCCGTAGCATTAATTACGTATATGCGTACGGATTCATTGCGTATTTCTGACTCAGCACTCGCGCAATCACGTGACTATATTAGCAAAAATTTTGGCAAAGATTACTTGCCAAGCAAAGCAAATATCTATGCTGCCAAAGAAAAAGGTCAAGATGCCCACGAAGCAATACGGCCCATTGATGTAACCATAACGCCTGACTATGTTAAAAAGTTTGTTGGCCGCGATCAAGCAAGATTATATGAACTTATTTGGAAACGGTTTGTGGCGTGCCAAATGACCCCTGCCATTTATGCTCAACGCCAAGTAGTTATCATTGGTGGCCAATACACGTTCAAAGTAACCGGATCAACACTTATATTTGACGGTTTTTTAAAACTGTATAAAGCAGATGACGATACCGACGAACAAACGGTAGTAATACCACTAGAGCTTGCACCAAAAGATTTACTTACACTTGAAAAAATTGAGCCTAAGCAACATTTCACCCAACCACCGCCGCGTTATACTGAAGCTTCTTTGGTCAAAGAGATGAAAGAAGAAGGCATTGGTAGACCAAGTACCTATGCCACTATTCTTGAAACCATTCGCGGCCGCGCATACACTGAACTTGATGCAAAGAAACGATTTGTGCCTACTGAATTGGGTGTAACTGTAGTAAAAATGCTTACAGACAATTTACCTCATATTATGGATGTTAAATTTACCGCACTCATGGAAGAGGATCTTGATAAAATTGCTGCGGGAGCGCTTGACCGTGATAAGTTGCTCCATGAATTTTATGATCAATTTAGCAAGGATTTAGACACATTCCGTGGCAAAGATATCAAAAAAATAACTGAAGAAACTACTATTACGTGCCCTGAATGTGGCAAGGCAAAATTAGTTATACGCTTTGGCAAATCTGGTCACTTTGTTGGATGCCCTAATTACCCAGAATGTAAATTTACGAGTAACTTTAAACGACTTGAAGATGGGAGTATTGAATTGGTTAAAACTCAAGAACCTGAATTACTTACAGAAAAATGCCCTAAGTGCGGCAAACAATTGCGCCAAGTAATTGGCAGATTTGGCCCATTCACTGCATGCTCAGGGTATCCTGAATGTAAATATATTCATCAAGATATTGCAAAGTTCCCCTGCCCAAATGACGGCGGTCAATTATCCAAAAAGAACTGGAAAGGCAGCATCTTCTGGGGATGTTCTAATTATCCTAAATGTAAATTCACTATTTCCGGTGACATAGAAGAAACTGCGTGCCCTAAATGTAAATCACCCTATTTGCTTAAACGCGTAAACAAAGAAACTGGTGATGTTACCGTAACATGTCCTAATAAAGACTGCGGTTATACAAAGTAGTTGTGCATGAATGCAAAAATTAGCAAAGAATACATAGCATCATTATTGCCAAACAATCCCATTGTATTAGAAGCAGGTGCTCGTTTTGGTAAAGATACCAAACGCATGAGCTTATTATGGCCACAAGGTCATATACACACCTTTGAACCGGTACCTGCATTGTACAAACAACTTTTTGAGCTTTCACAAACTTTGCCAAATGTAACGTGCTATAATATGGCGCTAGCAGACAAAATAGGCACCCTGGAATTGCATGTCAGTAGCGGGCAATCAGATGCATGCAGCTCATTACTTGCGCCACATCTGTGCCTTGAAGAACGGCCACTCATTACATTTCATGAAACTATCATGGTGCCTGTTACTACCATTGATGCATGGGCTGCTCACTATAACGTTGCAAAGTTAGATTTTTTATGGCTCGATTTACAAGGGGCTGAGCTTCTTGCACTCAAAGGTGCCGAACACATGCTGAACACTGTTCAAGTTATTCAAGTAGAAGTAAACAGAACTGAACGATATAAGCATGCACCGCTCTATGATGATATAATCACATTCCTCAATGCACGCGGCTTTAAACTCAACCAAGAAGCTTTTCATCATGAAACCTGGGGCGATGCCCTCTTTATCCGCGCATCCTAAGAACAGGCCCTAAAACTCTATAGAGTTGATCAAACTGTATAAGTGCTTTTTCAAGTTCTGCAATCTTTGCGTGAGCTTCTTTAAGCGGACCTTCATAAGGATTGGGTCTCATTGCATCTAAATAAGAATTAATTGCAATATAACTAAGCGCAGCACCAAGAGCAAACAAGCACACTGCATGTTCACGTACATAAGCTTTTATACGTGTAGTAAGTCCCCGGGAGGGAACGGCATTAAGACGCGTTAAATTTTCTTCTGTATATTCACAGCGAACTGCTAGCATATTAAGCATAAGTGCGCTACAAACTATTAATTTTACAAATTTCATGGCATTCCTTTTTGGTTAGTATCCTTTTTACAAGATACCCTAATGGAATAACCGATAACAATGATTCCAACTAACTTATCGCCAGCGTATATTTAAACGCATTATCTACAATGCCACATACATGAAAAAAGAAGTTATAAAGTGAAAGCCTGAATACGTTTCAATAGTTTAACACAATCGCCTTTTAAGCCTGTCAGAATATGTTCATACGGTTTGAACATTTCCTTTGTTTGAGGAGCACGTTCAATTCGCCCTATAATCTGATCAGCAATAAGAGTATCTAAGTAAAGCATTTCATAAAGTTGTATCTCTGCAGCCAGTAAACGAAGCTCTTGCTGTGAAAGACGCTCTAAATTACCTGGTTTAGTTACAAAATCAATTTGTTTACCCAGGATCTTATAATATATACTTAAAGAATAGCTCATCTCTTTGCAAAGCTCTTCGTTAGTAAGCGCGTTAAGTTTTGCATCAAAGCTTGCCTCACGAAGATCGGCCTCGTCCTTAGACTCTTTAATCCGAGTTTCATACAGCTGCATAAACTGCTTAATAAGCTTCTCCTTATGTTCAGGGGATTCTGCAAGAGGCGCACAGGTGTACTCAGCAAGGACCTGCATCCTTCGCAACTCTTCCTCATCTTTTTTAGGAATAGGTGCATTTTGATAAGAAATGCCAACGGTAGTGATAACCCCTAGTAGTAGAGCCACTATAAGAATATATTTAGTAATTTGAACTTTGGTAAAAGACATGTATTCCCTTAGCTTTAATATCGCAATAAATAAATAAACATATTTTTATTTTATTTATTTATTGCAGCAAGTCAATTACGCCAATCAAAACATACTCTATTAAGTGGCCAAACCCCCAAGCATGATTACTAATAGAATTAAAAATGCATCTTATTGCAAACGCGTTCCATTTGCTACATGACCATTTACCATCACCGGAGATGGCTTGCCTTGATCACTTTTGCCAACAAGCATCATGCCGTGAGACTCCAGGCCCATAAGCGTACGCGGTTTAAGATTAACTACAAACACGCACTGCTTGCCAAGCAATTCAGCAGCAGTCAAATGCGGCCTAATACCTGCCAAAATCTGGCGCTTGCCAAGAGGTCCAAAATCAACTTGCAACTGTGCAAGCTTATCCGACTTAGGCACTTCTTGATAGTCAGTAATGGTGCCTACCATTAAATGTACTTTTACCACGTCTTCAATTGAGATAACATCTGCTTGTGCAACAAGTTCATTCAGAGGTTGCACAAAATTTGGTTTTTCTTCTTGCATGCCTTGTTTTCGTGCTTCAGGTTTAATAAATAGCGGTGGCGTATCGTGCAATATATACTCTTTATCCCATTGATCTTCACTAAGAGGTGTGATCATATCTTTGCGCTCGATCGTATAGCCAAGTGCAGCAAGCAGATACCCCATCTTCTCAGGCATCACCGGCCAAGCAAGTATGCCCACCGTATGCAAACTATGGCACACTGCCGAAATGATTTCTTGAAACGCTTCTTTATCTTTTACTACAACTTTCCATGGTTCTTGCGCATGAAAATAAGCATTCACTTGATTAATGAATCGCCACAAATGACTCAGAGCTACATGATACATATACTCATTCATAGCTTTACTATACGATTCAATTTCGTGAATACATTGCGCACGTAATGCTTGTGCGGCTGATGACCATTGAGCAGGAGGATGCACTTCCTTTAAATTGTGTTTTTGCGCTAATAGCAACATACGATTAAGTAAATTCCCCAGATCATTTGCAAGCTCACTGGTGATTTTTTGCTCTAAATCGTCAATAGTGAATGATGAATCTTGAGTGATTGCCATATGGCGCGTTAAATAAAAGCGAACCGCATCCGCCCCATATTGTGTACACAAGGCTTCAGGGTCTGCAACGTTGCCCAATGATTTAGACATTTTTTTATCGCCCATTAATATCCAACCATGTACAAGTAATTTTTTAGGTAATGGCAACCCAGATGCCATTAAAAACGCTGGCCAGTATACTGCGTGAAAGCGCACAATGTCTTTACCCATCACGTGCAAATCTGCAGGCCACCATTCTTTAAATTCTTTTTCACGACCTTCTTGGCCATAGCCAACTGCCGTTATATAATTATTAAGCGCATCAGCCCACACGTAGGTCACGTGCTTATCATCACCGGGGAAAGGAATACCCCACGTTATAGTAGTGCGAGACATGCTCAGATCTTTAAGGCCGCCTTCCACAAAGCGAAGCACTTCCTGCAATTTTTCACGCGGTGTTATGAAATTGGGATTTTCTTTATAAAATTGTAATAATTTATCCTGATATGCTGATAACTTAAAAAAATACGTTTCTTCAGCAAGCATAATGGTAGGCCGTTCACATGAAGGGCACAACGGAACTTGTAACCCATTCTTTAATTGATCTTGCACTTCTTTATCGGTCAAAAACGTTTCACACGGCGTGCAATACCACCCATGATAACTACCTTTATAAATATCACCCTTCTTAATAAGATCTTGTAACCATTTTTGCACAGCTTTTACATGAAACTGGTCAGTGGTCCTTATAAATTGATCATAGGCAATATGATATTCACGCCAAATCTTTTTATAGTCATCTATAAAGCTATCTACAAATACTTTGGGGTCTTTACCTGCACGCTCGGCAGCTTGCGCTATTTTTTGCCCATGTTCATCGGTACCCGTTAAAAAATAGGTATTCATACCTTTGAGTTTTTGCCAGCGAGCTGCAACGTCTGCAAGGACCATTGAATAAAGGGAGCCTACATGAGGTTTTGCGGTGACATAATAAATAGGAGTTGTAACGTAATAGCTATTTTTTGGGCGTACCATACGAGGGTGATCCTTGGAATAAATTAACTTTAATTTGTATGTTTAGTATATATGATGAGAGGGGTTTTTCCAAAAAGTTAATATCTACGTTCTAATTTTATATCTATTTACAAGCCAGACATTCATTTTATCATCGTCATTTTTGAGGCGCTGCCCTTTTGAATCAAATGGTTTTTGGCAAAAAAAGCATTTGCCCTGCGCGGGCAGCGCCTCGTTATATTAAATGAAAAATTGAGTGTACGGCTTGTAAACAATAATAATTAAAAAATCAACATATAACTTAAGGGCAACCGCAGGATGTTCTACAGAAAATCCTGCTCAAAATCTCAAGCAACTCATCAAATCTTCTATTAATAAGCTGCTCAACCGCCTTGATCTCACAAAATACGGTACTTATTCCATCAGAAGCATTTCTAAATGTAGGGCAATTAGGGCAATCTACCACACAAGTACCCGTAATTGAACAAAGCTCGCACGTATTATTGCAAATTGCGCAATCACTAAAGCACCCCAAACTACAACGTATTGCACTCAATGATTGCAAGATTTCATTACAACAACCAATGCCCCCACCAGAGCCAGTACAAATATTTTCTATGAGACTCCAGGTAAATTCAAAGTTACTTTGCGTTATTGCACAGCATGTAGTAAGCGTATTATTAAGATCTTCTAATAAACTAAAGGTCCGTATAAAATTACTTTGAGTATTAAGGCAGCACGCATCTATCTTAGACCACGTAATTGCAAAGTCACGACTTAACGTATCAAGTATTTCATCGCAACAGAATGCACCAGAACCAGTACAAATACGTTCTATCAAACTCCAGGTAAATTCAAAATTACTTTGTGTTTGCGCACAACAGGTTGTTAACGTGTTATTAAGATCTTCGAGCAAACTAAACGTATATATAAAGTTACTTTGCGTTGAAAGGCAACATGCATCTATCTTAGACCACGTTATTGCAAAATCACGACTTAACGTATCAAGTATTTCATCACAACAAAAAGCGCCTGAACCAGTACATATTCTTTCAATTAAACTCCAAGTAAATTCAAAATTACTTTGTGTCTGTGCACAGCAGCTAGTCAAGGTGTTATTAAGATCAATAATTAAGCTAAATGTTTGACTAAAGTCACGACTGAGCGTATTTAATATTTCATTACAGCAAAATCCTACTGAACCGGTGGCTAAATTCTCTATCAAGCTCCAGGTGAATTCAAAATTACTTTGCGTTTGCGCACAACAAGTAGTTAATGTGTTGTTAAGATCAATAATTAAGCTAAATGTTTGACTAAAGTCACGACTGAGCGTATTTAATATTTCATTACAGCAAAATCCTATCGAACCGGTGGCTAAATTCTCTATCAAGCTCCAGGTGAATTCAAAATTACTTTGTGTTTGCGCACAACAAGTAGTTAATGTATTGTTAAGATCATCTATTAAGCTAAATGTTTGACTAAAGTCACGACTGAGCGTATTTAATATTTCATTACAGCAAAATCCTACTGAACCGGTGGCTAAATTCTCTATCAAGCTCCAGGTGAATTCAAAATTACTTTGTGTTTGCGCACAACAAGTAGTTAATGTATTGTTAAGATCA